>NZ_AUIC01000003.1 GCF_000423505.1 Pseudoclavibacter soli DSM 23366 | reverse complement strand
TCAGTGATGGAGTCTCACCAGTCGACGGCCGACCAAGGTCTGGCTGCTGCGGTGGCGGCTCAGGCTGATCTGGTCTCGGCGCAGGCCTCGCTGGCCTCCGCTCAGTCGGCTCAGCAGTCTGCGCAGGCCGAGTACTCGAGACAGAATCGTGTGTTCCAGCAGTGGGGATCTGCACCGTCTGATCAGGTGCCGTCGGGGTTGAGCGTGCCGTCGGGGTCTGTGGTGCGCTCTCTGTACCGGCAGCAGCAGGACGCCGCAGGCCGTGTCGGAGCAGCGTCGGCCCAGGTCGGTGACGCGCAGGCCCGGCTGGATGCGGCCAGGCGACTGGTGGCCTCTGCGAAGCAGTCGTACCAGGAAGATGCACACACCACGGCCGGGCGTTTGCAGGCCGCGACCGAGCACGCGATCCCCGCGGACTCCTGGTGGGAGAAACTCACCAACTCGGATGCGTGGAAAGTGCTGGTCACGGTCGCGACGGTCGTGGTCGTCGTCGCCGCGGTGGCGGGGTTGTTCCTGTCGGGGCCTGCGGGGTGGATCGCTGCCGGTATCGCGTTCGGTGCCGGGGCGTTGCTGACCGCTGACGATATCGCGGAATACGCGAAGGGCAACATGTCGACCGGGCAGTTCCTGCTGGCGTTGGGGTTGAACTTCATCCCGGGCGGCGCGATCGCCAAGGGAGGAAAGGCGCTGGCTAAGGGAGTCGGTGCGATCGCCCATGGCGCGGGCAGAGTGGCTGCCGCCTCAGGTCGTGTCGGGCAGGCCGCGACCCACGCCGCAGACACTGTTGTGTCCGGGTCGAAGAAGGCGTGGAGTGCCGCCCAGCGTGCGGGGGATCGGGTGTCTGCCGCGTCGCAGCGGGTGTGGGATGGTGCGAAACGGTCGGTGCGCACCGACCCGATCTATCAGGGCGTGCTCTCCTCGGGCAAGCGTGCGATCGACAACGTCACGGCTCTGCTGGCCCGCGCGAGTGGGCGGCCCTCTTTGGCACACGCCGGTGCCGGCGCCGAGCGGTCAACAACACGGGTCACCGGCGACCTCCGTCACGGAGCACACGCCAGACAGGCCACCACCCCAGACACCGGCACCGGAAACGGTTCCCACGGTCATGGAGGCAGTCAGCCCAGTCTTGGAAACGGCCAGCCTGGGCATGGTGATGCGGCGGACTCTGTGGATGCTCCGAGCGTACATGAGACCGGGGGCGATCATAGCCCCGAGCGCCAAGTTGAGGCTCACCCTGATGACGACAGCAGTCATGCCACGACCGAGTCCTCGACAGCAGCAGACGGCTCGGATGACGTTCGGCAAGGCAGCGAACTCGAGTCTGCTGGTGACAGTGATCAGATCACGCCAGAGCACGCGGAAGAGCCTGCTGAAGTGACGTCTGGGCCATCGGATGCGCTCCCAGCGGAGCATGGCTACTCCGAAGGAGATATCGTTGGTCATGATCGAACGTATCTGATGGCGGATGGCAGTGATCATGTGGCTTCGTTCCCTCCTGAGCAGTTGGGACAGTCTCGTGTCACGGACGAATTGCTCGACGCGCATAATGTGAGCAGAGAGACATTCGTTGATTTGGTGAACAAACCCGTCACTGAGCTGACTGCGGCGGAGCGTGACGTACTGATCTCGGTGAGGGAGGATCTCATGCCACCAGTCGATGGGACTGTGTTTCAGAAGGTTCTCCAGCAACCTCATTTTGATACTGACCCCGTAACTGGTGAGCTGCAGATTTCGTTCGACGGCACGGCGGGTAAGATGATGGCCGAGGACGCTTCGACTATTGGTGGTTCGGTTACGGTAGCCTCTGATACGGCACACCTTGCCACTGTCGCCGAGATTGATCGCGGTCTGCGCCTTGACTATCAGGGCACGAGCTTCAGCCCCAATGACCAATCGGTGTTCGCTTTACGATTCAAAGTTGAAGATGCTGACATATCTTCTTCACTGCATAGTTCCATGGGCGGATCCGGGCGGTCCGATCAATGGAGCGACCCCTATACAGGCAATGGGTTCACGAAAGCCGCTGATAGCATCATCCCCGAGTATCATCTAGGGAAGGCAGACATCCAAGAAGGTGCTGAGATCTGGGAAATTCTGTACGACGGATCTCAGCGGCTGACGGCTGTTTTCAAGAACGACAGATGGTTGACGGAGGTCCACATATGAGTGGAATCCCGACTACCTGTACATTGTACGAGTACCGAGGTGAGAGGTATGAGGCACTGCCTGGAAGTGAGGATTTTGCGCGTCTGAAAATTGCCAGTGACACGGATCATTCCGCGTTTCCAGACGCCCTTGAGTTCGGCCATTCGAAAGGTCGGGACTGGGTAGAGGTTCCGCGCAGTTCAATTTCTCATCGCTTTAGGCGCACCGTGACCGGGCTTTGGCGTGGAGCAGAAGTTGATGTCTGGGAACTCCATGCTTCGGGCTGGCACGAGGGAAAAGTCACTTTGGCGTATGAGGGGTCGTCTCCGGAGGAGGCGTTGGCGTTGGGGTTCAGGGGTGACCAGTATATGGGGTGGTATGTGGCGGCGGATCCTGCCGAGGTTGAGGTTACGGATGTCACGATCACTGAGCGTCCTCTGAAGGCTGGGTCATGAGTGGCGTTGTGGTGCAGAAGTTGCTGCATGCGGGTCTTTCGCGCATGGTTTTGCATGAGGGATACGATCGGGTTGCTGGGTTCGTGGTCGAGGCTGCTGCCGCTGCGACTCTGGATACGCCTGAGAAGCTGCTGTCTGGGTATGGTTTTGCTGGTGATGAGCCTGCGACTGTGGATGTTGTGCGTTTTCTCGTACCGCCAGGGGCTCGTGTCTCGGCTCCGGTTGACGAGTCCAGGCCGTGGCCGACGTACGAGAACGGTTTTCTCAGGCCTGTTGACGGTGCGTTGGTGCCGGTGTGGCAGGTGAGCTACACGCGGTGGCCGGCAGGTGCCGAATTGTGGCGAATCCACACTGATGGAATCCAGGAGCAGGTGTCCTGGTATCGTGGTGCGGCATTGGGATGGCACGGCGTGCCAGTCTGGCGGCCGCCTTCGCGTTGGGTGGGTTGTCGGGCGATGTGGCACGGTGCTGAGTATGCTGCGGACGTTCGGGGCGGCCAGGTGGAACTGACGGCAGTAGAGCAGCCGCCTTCAACCGCCTGCTGGCAGCAGGTGCGTGCCGGGGTCTGGACGACGACGGTTCCTGTTGAGGATACCGAGATATTCGAGTTGCAGTTCACCGGCACGTATCAGGGTATTCCTGTTCGCATCGTCGACGTACACGGGGCAACTGGCACGGTCATTCTCCAGACGAGCGACCCGCGGGCCGCAGCCACGGTGAATGCGACCATGATTGATCCTGGTGTGTTCCAGGTGCCTGCCGTCGATCTTCGCGAAATCGAGCAGACACGGCTCGCCGCTCGGCAATGGACACCTGTTCCAAGCAAGTAGCACATGTGCTGTCTTGATCAGCAGCACAGGGGATCCCGCTTTGAAGGCTTGGCAGGATCGCCCACACCAATCAAAGCTGAATGGCAGGGGCCGTGAAGCTGGCATGCTCCCTGGTTGGTGGGGTCGAGCGTGTGGACACTGACCGGCTTCTCCTGCCGGCGTCAACGGTGATGGGTGAGGTGGGCTCGTGCCGGGCCAGGTGGATCGGATCGGGTGGTGTTGGTGGTAGCGTGCCTGGTGATGGTGGGAGCAGCCGCCAGTCAGTGGAGTGGGGGCAGATGGGCATGTCGGCGGTATCGAATGGGGCGTTCGGCGCGGTGGGCAACACCGGCGTCTATCTCGCCACGACCGACCAACAGGACTGGTCCGTTCAAGGAGCAGCAGCAGCCGCGGCCGGCGGCGCCGTCGCAGGAGCAGCCGGAGCACAAGGCGGACACCTCGCCAAACACATAGAGGGTCCGAGGTGGCAGGGAGCTGTGGAGTTTGGTGTGCCTGCTGCTGCGGAGGTTGCTGGCAGTCTGGTGCAGGCTGGGCTGGACGATTCCGACGAGGGGTATGGTGTGGATGACGGTCTTTTGGATGCGGTTGGTGGTGCTGCGTTGGCGAAGTTCCCGGGTGCTGAACAGCTGACCTGGTCGGGGCGGCCGTCGTGGGGTGCGCATGTCGGTGCAGCCTATGCCGGCGAACATGCAGGCCTGGGCGTCGACGCGATCAAGTACGTCATCGAAGAAGTCACCCAACCTGACCCCGAACCGGCACCCGCCCCATCATCTGAAGCAGCTGCTCCTGGAGACGCCCAGTGACGGCGGAGGACGCCGGACAGCAGAGTCCACCAGCTTGGCTAAGGATTATCTCGTAGGTGACACTTGTCTGTTTTGTCGTCTCAGTGGCGGTAGTGGTCTACGTGCCCACACAAGTGCCACTGACGACCACCATCGAGGGCGGGGTGCGCCACTTCCGCGGAGGCGCCCCACTCCCAGCCCTGCTCATCCCCCCGTACGTGCTGTGGCAACTGTGGAGAGCTGCTCGGAAAACCAGGGGGGACAAGTGAAGTTGCTGAGCCTATTGGTGAGCGTACTGGGCGGCATCCCTTTCACACTTGTGTTGGGTGCGGGCCAGGTGTATCTGGGTGTTGCGTTTTTGCGTGCGGGTGGTGCGCTGGGGTGAGTTCGGCCTCGACGGCTGATCAGGGTCTGGCTGCTGCGGTGGCTGCACCGGCCGGGCAGGTGCCTGCTGGGTTGTGTGTGCCGTCGGGGTCTGTGGTGCGTTCGCTGTTCCGGCAGCAGCAGGACGCCGCATCCCGTGTCGGGGCTGCGTCGACTCAGGTCGGTGACGCGCAGGCCCGCCTGGATGCGGCCAGGCGTGCGGGCGTGCCGTGACCGTGACAAGGCGTTTGGATGATGCTGCGAACAATGGGCTCTACCGTTCAGTGGGGTCCTCCAGACGGCAGTATAGTGCGTCTGATGTTCGGTTCTCACAGAAGACGGTTTCGTTCAAGAAACCGTCAGGTGAGACCTATGATGACATCGTGGCGAGCATGCAGCGGTGTGGATGGCGTGGCGACAGGGTTGATGTCGTTCGGCAACCTGATGGTCGCATCACGAGCGTCGACAACACACGGATCACAGCCGCGAGAGAAACCGATACCACGGTCGAAGCAAGAGTACACAAACCGACAGACGCGATTCAGAATAGTGGCACTGCGCAGCGACTACAGAACCATAAGACGCACGAAGATGCCGCCACTTGGGGCGAAGGCGTGACCAATCGTATTCAGAAACAGGGAGCTTCGTGGTCTCGGAACCATCCGTTAGGGTCAGACACCTTGCCGAGGATCACCGGTAGACCTCATGGGTAGAATAAGACGCGAGTTATCGTCCGAGGAGCGAGAACGGCAGATGCTCGCCTCGATACCTGCGGGTTTTCGTCTCCCCGAGCAGTTCATTAAACAGATTGCACGAGACCCATTGCCTGACCTCGATCCGTGGTTCTTTACCGCAGCGCTCGAGGGGAATCAGTCGTTTTACGTTGAAGTTGTGCGTGAGCAGTTTCCGTACCGTGCGTTGGTTCCATTTGCGGTCATGAATGGTACTGATGATGTGTTTTGTTTTGATGGTGCTGATCTATCTGGCGATCCGGCGGTGTTGGTGATTCATACGTTTTGTGATCCGGGGTGGGAGTATCGGGGGCATTGGCCGAATTATGCGGCGTGGTTGGAGCGTGCGGAGCAGTTGCATGCGTTGTTCGTCGCGGATGATGACCGGTATCTGGAGTGGGATGTGCCGTTGTACGACGAGGCGTGGAAGGCGCCGCCGCGCCGCCGCAGGTGGTGGAGGCGGTCATGAGCGGGGTGAACCGGCTGCGCCTGTCTCAGCTGCTGACGCAGGCGCTGAGGCATGTGCCCGGCGAGTTCGGGCTCGTGCTCGACGACCAGGGGTGGGCGAAGCTGCCTGACGTGGTCGCTGCTATCGGCCGGGCAGGTTTCACGAGTGTGGAAGATTCCACGGTGCGTGATCTGGTCGCCCGTCAGACGAAGACTCGTCTGGAGATCAGCGGGGATCGGATCCGTGCCGCGTACGGGCATTCGTTGTCGACGGTCGTCGATCACGTTGTCGTCTCGACACCACCTCCGGTACTGTTCCACGCGACGTCACCCGAGGCGTGGGAGCACATTCTCCGGGAAGGCCTGAAACCGATGGGGCGGCAGTTCGTGCATTTGGCCACCAGCGCAGAACAGGCCATGATCGTGGGACGACGCCACGCCCAGCGACCGGTCCTCTTGCGCATCGACACTGCACGTGCGGCAGGCCACGGCGTGCAGTTCAGGAACGGGTCCGATAGCGTCATTCTCACCGATTACGTACCCGCAGATTGCATCGCCGCCGACTCCTGACCACTGCCGACCACAGCCCCGCATGATGGTCTGTCGAATGTTGAGCGTGTGGATGCTCAGTACGTGTTGCCGGGCTTCGTGTCGTCGGGGGCGCCGGTGTCGAAGAAGGCCAGGCGGCGGTTTCGCAAGGTGTTGCCGCCTGGTGTGCTGCAGGGAACGCCCAGTGATGGCGGGAACGTGAAGGAATGGAATCCCGGCCTGCAGCCTCCGTCGGAATACGCTCCGGTGAGCACGGGAGCCCCTACGCCTCCACCTCAGACCGGTCGCCCGACCAGAGCGTGTGGAACGCACCGGGGCGATCGATGCGCCCATACGTGTGCGCCCCGAAGAAATCGCGCTGGCCCTGGATCAGCGCCGCGGGCAGGCGCGGTGAGCGCAGCCCGTCGAAGTACGCCAGCGAGCTCGCGAACGCCGGCACCGGGATGCCACCCAGGGTCGCATGGGCGACCACCTGCCGCCATGCCGCGTGGGTGGCATCCAGCGCAGCCGCGAAATAGGGTGCGGTGATCAGCGACACCGGAGGCTCGTCGGCGGCATAGGCCTCGGTGATGGTGCCCAGGAAGCGGGCCCGGATGATGCACCCGCCGCGCCAGATGCGCGCGATCTCGCCCAGATCGATCTGCCAGCCGTACTTCTCGGCGCCTGCGGTGATCTCGTCGAAGCCCTGCGCGTAGGCCACGATCTTGGAGGCGAACAGCGCCAGGCGCACCGCCTCGATGAAGGCATCGCGGTCGGTGACCCCGAGCTCGCCGGTGGGCTGACCCTCGGTGAAACGCGCCTGGGCGGCCTCGCGCTGCGCGGTGCGGCCCGAGAGCCCGCGGGCGAACACGGCCTCCGCGATGCCCGTGACCGGCACGGCGAGGTCGAGTGCGTTCTGCACCGTCCAGGTGCCGGTGCCCTTCATGCCGGCCTGATCGGTGATCACGTCGACTAACGGCCGCCCGGTGGCGGCGTCGACCTGGCGCAGCACCTCGGCGGTGATCTCGACCAGGTACGAGTCGAGCTCGGTGGTGTTCCACTGGGCGAACACGTCGGCGATCTCGGCCGGGGTGAGCCCCGCGCCGCGCCGCAGCAGGTCGTAGCTCTCGCCGATCAGCTGCATGTCGGCGTATTCGATGCCGTTGTGCACCATCTTCACGAAGTGCCCGGCGCCGTCGGTGCCGACATGCGTCACGCACGGCTCGCCGTCGACCACAGCGGCGATGGATGCCAGAATCGGCCCCAGCGTCGCATACGACTCGTCGCTGCCACCGGGCATGATCGAGGGGCCGTTCAGTGCGCCCTCTTCGCCGCCCGAGATGCCGGCGCCGACAAAGTGGATGCCGTGCTCGCGCACCGCGGCCTCACGTCGAATGGTGTCGGTGAACTGCGCGTTGCCGCCGTCGACGATGATGTCGCCGGGCTCGAACACTTCGACGAGCTCGTCGATCACAGCATCGGTGGGGGCACCCGCTTTGACCATGATGATCGCAGTGCGCGGCCGCTGCAGGCTCGCCGCGAAGTCGGCAACCGTCTCGGCGGGCACGAACGCACCCTCGTCACCATGCTCGGCGACCAAGTCTCGAGTGCGCTGGGCGGTGCGGTTGTACAGCGCCACCGTGTTGCCATGCCGAGCGAGGTTGCGGGCCAGGTTGCTGCCCATGACCGCGAGGCCGACCACGCCGATGTTGGCGGTCGGGCTGGCGGGTGCTGAGAAGGAGGTCGTCATGGGCGGCAGTCTATCGCAGCCCGGCCTGCCGCCCCCGGCTACACTGGAGGCATCTCGTGCGCCCTCGTGCCGCCGGGTGGAGTGCCGGGAAGCCTGGTCGGCAATCGATCCGTCGACGGCGAAAGGCACCATGTCACAGCACACCCCTACACCCACTCCCACACCCTCCCGACTGCGCGCGGCCGCCCCTGGCCTGGCCCTGATCGTCGCAGTCATCGCCGCACTCGCGCTCGCGAACTCACCCGCGGCCAGTCGCGTTGCGGCCATCGAAAGCTTCGATTTCGCCGGGCTCAGCCTTGCCCACTGGGTGTCTGACGGCCTGCTGGTCGTGTTCTTTCTCGTGGTGGGCATCGACCTGCGGCGCGAACTCACCCACGGCAGCCTGGCCACACCAGCTCGTGCAGCGGTGCCCGTGCTCGCCGCGCTCGGTGGGATGCTCGCCCCCGCGGCCGTCTACCTCGCGTTCAACCTCGGACCGGGTGGGCATCCGCATGGCTGGGCGGTGCCCACCGCGACCGATATCGCCTTTGTCGTCTCGCTGTTGGCGCTCGTGGCACCAGGAGTCTCGCTCGCCGCTCGCGCGTTCGTGCTCGCACTCGCAGTGGCTGACGACCTGTTTGCCATCATCGTGATCGCGGTCGGCTACTCTTCGGGCATCGCGCTGGGCTGGCTGGGCGTTGCAGTGCTCGGGCTCATCGGGTTCGTGGTGCTGCAGCGGCTCGGCGCGGTGTGGGCGGCGCTCGATCTGCTCGCGCTGCCCGTTGCGGTGCTGGTGTGGTGGGCCACCCTGCGCTCGGGCGTGCACCCGACCATCGCGGGGGTCGCGCTGGGGATTGCCGTGCGGCCGGATGCTGCCTCGCGCATCCTGCGCATCGCATCGCCGGTGGCCACCTGGCTGGCGGTGCCGTTGTTCGCGTTCGTGAGCGCAAGCGTGTCGATCAACGCCGACGGCCTCGCCGGTTTGACCGGTGACCCCGTTGCACTTGGCGTGTTCTTCGGGCTCGTGGTGGGCAAGCCGCTGGGCATTCTTGCGGTGGTGTGGCTGGTCAGTCTGGTGCGGCCGGATGCCCGAATCGCCTCGTGGGCAGACCTCACGGTGGTCGGCCTGTTGGCTGGTGTTGGCTTCACCGTGTCGCTGCTGGTGGCCGGTCTTGCCTTCGACGGGCAGGTGCTCGAGACCGATCGGGCAACGCTGGCGGTGTTCGCCGCCTCACTCGTGGCCGCGCTCGCAGCCGGCGCGGTGCACGCCGGGCAGCGGCGGCGTCGTGTTTCGTCACATTCGCTTTCGGCGCGGTGAACGCTCGTAGCATGTGCAGTGCGTGAGACAGCGTTGCTATTCAGACGTCGCCGGAACCGAGAGCCGACGGAGACTGATGGGGGAGGCCCCGCTGAATCGCGCGCCAACCTGCAGACTGGCGGTGGTCGACTTCGGCTGCCGCCAGAGCTGTTTCTGCGCCAGCACTGCAGACATTTCGCGGCACGTTACGCTGCGGTACACCTGATGTCACCGGCAGCGGGTACAGTTCGTGCCAAGCGGGGGCTGACACAGAACAAGGAGACCAAGATCATGAGCACACTCGGCGCAAGCGGCATTGAGATCTTTCCGTTGGCATTCGGCGGCAACGTCTTCGGCTGGACGGTCGATCAGCAGGGGGCGAACACCCTGCTCGACCAGTTCACCGCCGGCGGTGGCAATCTGATCGACACGGCTGACGTCTACCCGGCGTGGGCACCGGGGCGCGTGGGCGGTGAGTCTGAGAGCATCATCGGCGAGTGGCTGAAGGCCAAACGTCGCGACGACGTGGTGATCGCCACCAAGGTCGCCAAAGATGCCAAGCGTCCGGGGTTGGCGGCAGCGAACATCGCCGCCGCGGCCGATGACTCGCTGCGCCGGCTGGGCACCGACCACATCGACCTCTATTACGCACACGAAGAAGACCCGAACACACCCATCGAAGAGTCCGCGGCGGCCTTTGATGCATTGGTCACCGCTGGCAAGGTGCGTGCACTCGGTATCTCAAACTTCACTCCTGAGGGCACCCAGGCGTGGGTGAAAGTCGCACGCGAGCATGGCTGGGCAGTGCCGGTTGCGCTGCAGCCGCACTACAACCTCGTGCACCGCAACGACTATGAGGCCGATCTGGCGCCGATCGCAGTGCGCGAAGACCTCGCGGTGCTGCCCTACTGGTCGCTGGCGTCAGGGTTCTTGACCGGTAAGTACCGCACTCCGATCCAACAGGGCGACTCACCGCGTGCCGGTGAAGCTTCGAAATACGCGGTGCCTGCCGGGCTCGCGGTGATCGACCGTCTCGACGAGATCGCGCAGGCGCACGGTGTGGCCATTGCCACGGTGGCACTGGCCTGGCTGTTGGCCAAGCCACAGATTGTGGCCCCGATCGCCTCGGCCTCGAAACCCGAGCAGATCCAGGGGCTGCTCGACGTGGCCACCACCGAACTCACCGCTGATGAGGTGGCCGCTCTCGACGAGGTTTCCACTTGGCGCGGCTGAGCCGCTAGACTAGGCGAGAACTTCGGCGAGGGCTGAGGTGTGTGCCAGCCATCTGGTGCACATCGGGGCCGTTATCGACGCAGTGAGTGGGCCATCCCGCCCTCTCCTCGCGCGTGAGTGCTTGAGTTGAGACAAATAACCGGCGGGTGCGAGAGCATCCCACCAAAGGAGAACATCATGGCTGAAAAAGCCGAACACGACGTCCATTCATTCGTCGCCACCGTGCGCGAGAGCTTCGGCAAGGGCGCTGCCCGCCAGCTGCGCCGCGCCGAGCAGACCCCCGCGGTCATCTACGGCCACGGCACCGAGCCCAAGCACATCGCGCTGCCCGCTCACCAGCTGAGCCTGGCGCTGCGCACCGCCAACGCCCTGCTGACCGTCGACATCAACGGCGACGAGAACTTGGTGCTCGTCAAAGACGTGCAGCGCGACCCGGTTCGCCGCATCATCGAGCACGTTGACCTGCTGGTCGTCAAGCGCGGTGAAAAGGTCGAGGTCGAGGTGCCGCTGCACCTCGAGGGCGAGTCGATCGGCGGCACCATCGCCGAGCTCGACATCAACGCCGTGCTGCTGCGCGTCGAGGCCATCGCCATCCCCGAGCGCGTGCTGGTCAACATCGAGGGCGCCGAAGACGGCACCCAGATTCACGCCAAAGACCTGGTGCTGCCCGAGGGTGCCGAGCTGGTCACCGAAGGCGACGCCCTGATCGTCTCGGTGTTCACCCCGAGCGCCTCTGACCTGGGTGACACCGCCGACGAGCTGGCCGTCGAGGCCGCCGAGGCCGAGGCTGCTGCTGAGGCTGCTGGCGCAGGTGACGCTGAGTAACGGTGTCTGACACCCCCTACCTCGTAGTCGGGCTCGGGAATCCCGGGCCCGACTACGCGTCTACCCGGCACAGCATCGGCCACATGGTGGTCGAGCGCCTAGCCGATGACATCAGCGCAGGCGCTTTTCAGCGTGACAAGCGCAACAACGCGTTCGTGGCCACCGGCCGCACGACGGCGGGCAAGCTGCTCGTCGCCCGGCTCGGCAGCTTCATGAACACCTCGGGTGGGCCCACTGCAGCGCTGCTCGGCTACTACCGCATTCCCATCGATCACCTGATCGTGGTGCACGACGACCTCGACCTGCCCTTCGACACCGTGCGCATCAAGCACGGCGGCGGTCACGGCGGCCACAACGGCCTGCGCGATATCATCGCGGCCACGGGCAGCCGCGACTTCACCCGCATCCGATTCGGCATCGACCACCCCAGCGGCCGCCAGCCCGTCTCCGACTACGTGCTCAAGCCGTTCTCGGCCACTGAGCGCAAGACCCTCGATGACGTGATCACCACCGCTGCAGATGCGGCGCTCACCGTGGTCACCGACGGCCTGACCCAGGCGCAGCAGCGATTTCACGCACCACAGGCCAAATGATCTCCTCCGTACTCTGCCCGACCGCGCATCCTGAAGGCCGCCATGTCTGAGAACACCCAGCCCGCATCTGTCACCCGCGCCGCCGCGCTGGCGGATGCGCTGCGCCAGGCCGACGCCTTCGACGCGGTGCGTGCCGAGATCGACTCGTCACAGGTCAGCGTGGTCGCGATCGAACGACTGCGCACGGTGCTCACCGCGGCCATGATCGCCGAACATGCCGGCGCATCTGGCGGGCAATACCTCGTGGTCACCCCGACCGGTCGTGAGGCCGACGTGCTGGTGCGAGCGGTGCACGAGTACCTGCCCACGGCATGGGTGCGCGAGTTGCCGGCATGGGAGACGCTGCCGCACGAGCGGCTGAGCCCCTCACCGCAGGTGACTGGTGCCCGGCTCGATGTGATCCGCGAGGTCAGCGACTGGCGCCAGGCGCGCCAGACTGGCACAGCGGCAGGCGTGCAGGTGGTGGTCGCCAGTGTGCGCGCAGCACTGCAGCCGGTCTCTGACAACCTTGCGAACATCCGCCCCATCGAGCTGACCGTGGGCGAAGAGCACCCGCTCGACGAGCTGGCGCACCGCCTGGTTGAACTGGCCTACGCCCGCGTCGATCTGGTCACTCGTCGTGGCGAGTTCACCGTGCGCGGCGGCATTCTCGACGTGTTCGCGCCCACCGCCGATCTGCCAGTGCGCATCGAGCTGTTCGGCGACGAGGTCGACACCATCAAACAGTTTCACGTGGCCGACCAGCGCACTGTGGGCGAACCGCTTCAGCACGTGTCGATTGGCGCCAGCCGTGAGCTGCTGCTCACCGAGCACGTGCGCCAGCGCGCCGCCGAGATGCAGCACGAGTTTCCCAATCTCGCGGGCATGCTCGAGAAGCTGGCCGAGGGCATTCCCGTCGAGGGCATGGAGTCGCTCGCTCCTGCTCTCGACGATCATTTGGTGCCGATCACCGATTACTTTGCGCCGGATGCGGTGGTTGCGGTGCTCAGCCCAGAGCGGGCGCGCAGCCGGGCCGAGAATCTGGTCGCCACCAACAAAGAGTTTTTGCATGCGGCGTGGAGCGCCGCAGTCGCCGGTGCCGATGCCCCGATCGATCTGAGCGCCGGCGAATACCTCGACCTCGATGCCCTGCGCAAGGCGGCCAAACCTCGCTCGTGGTGGCAGATCTCGCCTTTCGAGGCGGCGCCGGGTGAGCCAGAAGTGGTGGCACCGGCCACGGGTGTGCAACTCGCTGGCCGTGCCGTGCCGAGCTTCGCCGGTGACGCGAGCGGGGCCATCCGTCATGTGCGCAGCCTGCTGGGCGAGGGGTGGGCGGTAGTGGTCGCGGCCGCAGGTGCGGGCACCGCGGCGCGTGCACTGCAGCTGCTGGCCGATGAGGGCATCCCGGCTGAGGCCGCCGTCGACGGGTGGCAGCCAAAAGCAGGCTTCGCGACCGTCGTCGTGGCGGATCTCGCCGAGGGGTGGGAGCTGCCCGGGCCCAAGCTGGCACTGCTCACCGAGGCTGACTTCTTCGGGCGCGCGGCCGCATACAGTCAAGGGCAGCCCAAGAAGCTGGCCAGTCGGCGGCGCAACACCGTCGACCCGATGCAGCTGAAACCGGGCGACCTCGTGGTGCACGACAAACACGGCATCGGAAGGTTCATCGAGATGACCAGCCGCGAGGTCGGCACCGGCCAGGCGAAGCACCAGCGCGAGTATCTGCTCATCGAATACGCGCCCAGCAAGCGCGGGCACCCGGGTGATCGGCTGTATGTACCCACCGATCAGCTCGATCAGCTCACCCGATATGTCGGCGGCGAAGAGCCCGCGCTTTCGAAACTCGGCGGTTCTGACTGGTCGCGCACCAAGGCCAAGGCGCGCAAGGCCGTGCGCGAGATCGCGGTTGGGCTGGTCAAGCTCTACGCCGAACGCGCGCAGGCCAAGGGCCACGCGTTTGGGCCCGATACCCCGTGGCAGCACGAGCTCGAAGAGGCGTTCCCGTTCGCTGAGACGCACGACCAGCTGCAGACCATCGACGAGGTCAAACGCGACATGGAGCGCGAGATGCCGATGGATCGTCTGCTCGCCGGTGACGTCGGCTTCGGCAAGACCGAGGTGGCAGTGCGGGCCGCGTTCAAGGCCATTCAAGACGGTTACCAAGTCGCGATGTTGGTGCCCACCACACTGCTCGCGCAGCAGCACGCCGAGACTTTCGCCGAGCGCTATGCCGGCTTTCCGGTCAAGTTGCGCACGCTTTCGCGATTCCAAACGCCGAAAGAGAGCGCAGACACCATCGCCGGGCTGGCCGACGGCACAGTCGACATGGTCATCGGCACGCATCGAATCCTCAGCAAACAGGTGAAGTTCGCCAAGCTCGGTCTGGTCATCATCGACGAAGAGCAGCGCTTCGGTGTCGAGCACAAAGAGCGTCTCAAAGAGCTCAAGACCAACGTCGACGTGCTGTCGATGAGTGCCACGCCGATTCCGCGCACGCTCGAGATGGCAGTCACCGGCATCCGCGAGATGTCGACGCTGGCCACGCCGCCCGAGGCACGGCATCCGGTGCTCACTTATGTGGGCGCGTACAGCGATCGCCAAGTTGCGGCGGCCATCCGCCGCGAGCTGCTGCGTGAGGGCCAGGTGTTCTACGTGCACAACCGCGTGGGATCAATCAGCAAGGTGGCTGCGCATCTCGCCGAGTTGGTGCCCGAGGCGCGCATCGGGGTGGCGCACGGGCAGATGCACGAAGCCGAGCTGGAACGCGTGATCGTCGACTTCTGGGAGCACAAGTTCGATTTGCTGGTGTCGACCACGATCATCGAAACCGGCATGGACATCCAGAATGCCAACACGCTGATCGTCGACGATGCTCAGCGCTATGGCCTCTCGCAGCTGCACCAGCTGCGTGGGCGCGTGGGGCGTGGGCGCGAGCGGGCCTACGCGTACTTCTTGTACGACCCAGAGAAGACGCTCACCGAGACGGCGCACGACCGGCTCGAGACCATTGCGGCGAACAACGAGCTCGGCGCCGGCATGCAGGTCGCCATGAAAGACCTCGAGATTCGCGGTGCGGGCAACCTGCTCGGCGGCGAGCAGTCGGGGCATATCGCCGGCGTCGGCTTCGATCTCTATCTGCGCATGATCGGCGATGCGGTCAACACGTTCAAGGGCGAGAACACCGACGAGCAGGTCGAGCTGCGTCTCGAGCTGCCGGTGGATGCGCACATCCCCACCGCGTACGTCGACTCGGAGCGTCTGCGTCTCGAGGCGTATCAGAAGCTGGCCACGGCGTCGAGCCCCACGGGGCGGCCCGGGGCGATCGATGCGGTGGCCGAGGAGTTCGTCGACCGGTACGGCGCCCTGCCGCCAGCGGTGCGCAACCTGTTCGCGGTCTCGCGGCTGCGCCGGTCGCTGGCCGGCAGCGGTCTTGCCGAGGTCACGGCCATGGGCGGGAGGCTGCGGGTCGCACCGTTGCAGCTCAGCGACTCATTGCAGGCGCGTCTGCGTCGCCTCTACGGCCAGGCCAAGTACCTGCCGAACGGGCAGGGGTTGCTTGTGCCCATCCCGACCGAGCTGTTGGCCCAAGACGACGCCGAGCCGCTGGTCGATTGGGTGCGCAAGCTGTTGGTGGCGCTCGAGATCATCGAGCGGGAGCCTGCGGCAGAGCAGAGCTGAGCTTGCTGCGTGGGCTGCCGCGCGTTCGTTGGTCAGGGTGTGTGCTCGTTGGTCACCGGTGGGGGGCTGTGGTGACCAGCGGCAGTGCATGCTGGCGAGCGAGCGCGCGTTCCGTGCACTGGGTGAGCCTGCGGGGTGGCGAGCGCGCGCCTCAGCCCTCAGACACGCCGATCACCCCGGCGTCGGCACCCGCCTGCTCTGCGGCATGAATCTCGTCGGCGAATCCGCGCAGGGTGGTGCGCAGCGCACGCTCTGAGTCGAGCCCCGCAGCCTTGGCCGACGCCACGATGGCCAGCAGCAGTTTGCCGAGGTCGTCTTCATCCGTCACCGGCACCGCCCCGGGCACGCTTGCATCGAGCAACCCGAGCTTGTGCGCACGCCCGATGAGCTTGTCGGCCAGCGAGAGGGCAGGCAGCGCCTGGGGAATGCCATCGAGCACGCTGGTGCGTGAGCTCTTCTCGCGAGCCTTGGCAGCATCCCAGATGCCGACCACATCGTCTGCGGTCTCGGCCACTGGTCGGTTGCCTTCGGCATCGCCGAACACGTGCGGGTGCCGGGCACGCATCTTCTGATCAACGGCCCGAGCCACATCGTCGATGTCGAAACGCCCCTCGGTCTGCGCCAGCCGGGCATGAAAGAGCACTTGATACAGCACGTCGCCCAGCTCTTCGACCAGCGCCTGCGTGGCCTCGGGTGACCCGTCGTCGCTCTCGATGGCGTCGAGGGTCTCATAGGTCTCTTCGAGCAGGTACTTTGCCAGGCTCTCGTGGGTCTGCTCGCGATCCCAGGGGCAGCCGCCTTCGCGCAGCAGCTGGTCGACGGTGTCGACGAGCCCGTCGAGCGCGCTGCCGCCGGCAGACGGAGCATTCGAGAACAGCTGCGAATCAGACAATGCGGGTGCCCTTCTTCAGTGAGCGGTAGGGCAGACGGGTGCGGGCGGTGGCCCAGCCCAGCAGCACCAGAGCGAACACGAACTGTGCGGCCAACCCGTAGAACCACACCGGCTGCGTGCCGGCGAGTTGCTCGCGGGGGGTGAGGGTGTCATTGTTCCAGGTGCACTCGTTGACCGTCTCGGTAGGGATGGGCGAGGCCTGCGCCGTGCGCAAAGCCACCTTCACCCCGGTGAGCAGGTTGTCGGGGTAGCCGGGTGTGGCGCCGCCTGCGGCAGTGGTGAACCTGGCTGGCGTGGCATCGGCCACGATCACGAAGGGGTTGGCGGCGAGCACCGGCCACAGCAGGTCGGCGCGCTGATAGGTGCGCTGCTCGGTGACCGTGGTGCAATTGGCCTGACCCAGCTCTGAGGCGCTCTCGTCATAGGTCGACACCTGCACGTCGCGCGTGCTGGTCAGCAGGCTTGAGCCGATGCCGAACCCGAGCACCGTGCCCACCGACAGCAGCGCGATCACCAGATACGACAGTGCGACAGAGAACACCGAGCGGCTGAACAGCCCCGAGAATGCCACGCTCAGCGCAGCGAAGAACGCCAGCTCGGCGATCAGCACCACGACCGACACGAGCACTACCGGCCAGTCGACGCCGCCGGCCCACGCCGCGAACGCCAAGAACGGGGCTGCGGTGAGCACGAAGCCGAGCGAGGCGATCCACGCGGCGAATGCCTTGGCCCACACAATGGTGGATGCGCTGGCCGCGGTGGTCTGCACCTGTGTCAGCAGGCCGCTGGCTCGGTCGCCGTTGATCGACCCGCCACCGATGGCCGGTGTGACTATCGTGGCCAGAAACAGGGTGAAGTACAGAATGATCGAGTACAGCCACTTGCCCACCGGCTCGCCGGAGTTGGTGGCCGTGAAGTACACGCCGGCAGTCAGCCCGCCGATGGCGAGCACCCACAGAATCTGCAGCACGATCCATCCGATGCCGCGTGCGCGGGTGCGTAGCTCGAGTGCGATCAGGGTGCCCATCAGCGGTCTCCCTTGGTGTCGGTGGAATGTGCGGCGGCGCGTCGGCCACGTCGTCGCGGCTGTTCAGGAATCTCGACCTCGGCGGTCGGCGTGCGCGCGGTCTGCTCGAGCAGGGTCAGCTGCGACGGCTGTGGGCCGGTGCCGCTGAGCACGTTGTAGGTCTGCTCGATCA
This sequence comes from Pseudoclavibacter soli DSM 23366, assembly GCF_000423505.1. Classification (GTDB taxonomy): domain Bacteria; phylum Actinomycetota; class Actinomycetes; order Actinomycetales; family Microbacteriaceae; genus Pseudoclavibacter_A; species Pseudoclavibacter_A soli. The sequence continues at coordinate 624,176 of NZ_AUIC01000003.1, read as the reverse complement.
GGCTGGTCGCGGGTGAGAACGCGTGCACTGGCACCCCGGCGATCACTAGGCGAGCGAGCAACAGGTTGGCCTGGGCTTCGTCGTCGACGAACACCTCGATCGACTGGCTGTTCTCGTCGACACTGAAGTCGACGTCGAAGCGCTGCAAGGCTTCGAGCAGCGCGGCCGGGTCAAGGGTCTTGATGCGCCACAGTCGCGGCAGGGTCTGTGCCTGCTCGATCTCAGCAGCGGTGGCCGTGCGCCCGTCGTGCAGGTACACGACGTTGTCGGCGCAGGCATCGAGCTGGTCGAAGTCGTGGGTGGCCACGATGACCGTCTTGCCCTCTCCGGCCAGCCCGCGGATCAGGTCGAGCACCAGCGTGCGGTGCCGGGCATCGAGGGCCTCGGTGGGCTCGTCGAGCAGCAGCACCTGGGGGTCGTGCACGAGCGCACGGGCGAGCCCGAGCAGTTGGCGTTCGCCGCGCGAGAGCTGACGAGCCGGGGTCTTCGCCCGGTCGGTCAGATCGAGGGTGGCCAACAGCTCGTCGACCCGGGTGCGGCTCTCTGAGCGCGAATAGCCGTAGAGCCGAGAGAACGCCAGCAGCGTCTTGCGCACGCTGAGTCTCGGCCACAGGGCCACAGAATCGGTGAGCCAGCCGATTGATGTGCGAACATCCTGCGGCCGCACCACGGCGTCGATGCCGTTGATGCGCACGTCACCCTCTTGGGGGCGCAGCACGGTGGCGAGAACCTGCAGCAGCGTGGTCTTGCCCGAGCCGTTGGGGCCGACGATTGCCGTGACCTGACCAGAGCGTGCCGTGAACCCGACTCCGTCGAGCACCACGTTGCGGCGCCCGAACGAACGGCGCAGTCCGCTCACGGTCACGTTGCGCTCGGTGATCAGCGGCGCCACTTGCTCTTCGGGCTGCTGGGCAGTTTCGGCTTCGTCGAGGCTGACCGGCGTCACGACCAAAGGATGCGCATGGGCGGCCGCTGCCTCGGCCTCGGTTGCCGCAGCCTCGGCTTCGGCGGCTTCAGCTGCTGCGGCGACCAGTGACTCTGGCGTCTCGTCCACCGCTTCGGCCTCAGGCACTGCAGTGTCGGTGGCTGCGACCTTGGGGGCAGTGGGCTCGGCGTTGGCTGCCGTCGAAGCCGGGAAGTGGTCGGCAGCACCGCTCGCCACTGCGACTTCAGTCGCCGGCTCTGCTGCAGCGCTGGGTGCGCTGCTCTGGCTGGCGAGCACCGCAGTCGGTGGCTGCGTCGAGGCTTCGTCGCTGTTCTCTTCGGCAGTGCGATCGTCGGTATCGGACTTGGCGGCCTGCGCTTCAGGGGCAGTAGGCAGTTCATCGGCCGTCTGGCTGCTCGAAGTGGCAGGTTTTGCGGTGTCAGTGGTGTCAGTGGTGCCAGCCGGTGTGGTCTTCGCAGCAGCAGGCGCGGGCTCGACCGCTTTGGCGATCTGCGCCCCCAGCGCAGCCTCCTCGGCAGCGGTGGGGTTGGGCTGGGTCTGCGGCTGTGCCTCGGCCTCGGGCTGTGCGCTGGCGGTCGGCAGCGGAGCGATGCCTGCGCTGCTCGACTTGGTCTCGGGCAGCGGATCAGGCACTCCGGCGGGGCGGGCTACCCGCACTGCCTTCTGAATGCGCGCGGCGTCTGCGGCGGCCTGGCCGGCATCGTAGACCGGGCGGGTCTCGGGTGGAGTGGCCGACGAGGCGAACCCGGTGAGCACATGGCCGCTCTGTTCGGCACTCTCGGTTTCGACTGGCTCAGGAGTCGACTCTGAAGCCTGGGCTCCGGCCTCGGCCGCAGCCTCCGTCGACTTGGCGGGGGTCGGGGCTGATACCTCGGGGGTTGTTGGCTCTTCGGGGGCGCTGGGTGCAGCAGCATCGGCCGGCAGGGCAGCATCGGCCGCGCTCAGGTCGCCTTCGACCTGCTCGACGACGACCTCGGCCTCTTTGCGCCGGTGCCAGAAGCCTTTGCGCTTGCCCTCGTTGTCGTTGTTCGCCATGCTCATGCCCTCACGTTCATCGGCTCTCGTGGGCGGGGTGCGGCATCCTGAGTTCAGGGCCGTGGCTCCGCCCTTCTCAGCCTACGGTCGAGCGAGGCTTTGCGGGGCGTTTCAGCGCGGCGTGGCAGAATAGAGCACCATGGCCCAACAGATCACTCCGCCCCGCGGGATGCGCGACTTCCTGCCCGCTGAGAAGGCCCGCCGTGAGCGGGTGCTCGCCACGATTCTCGATACCTACCGTCAGCATGGGTTCACGCAGATCGAGACCCCGGTGCTCGAAGACCTCTCGCGCCTGACCTCAGGTTTGGGCGGCGACAACGAGAAGCTGGCCTTCCGTGTGCTGCGCCGCGGGCTCACCCCAGAGCGACTGCGCGAAGCCGCCGATACCGGCGATGAGAAGGTGCTGGCCGATCTCGGCCTGCGTTTTGATCTGACCGTGCCGCTGGCCCGCTACTACGCCAGCCACCATGCCGAACTGCCCAAGGTGTTCCGCGCCATCCAGACTGGGCCGGTCTGGCGCGCCGAGCGCCCGCAGAAGGGCCGCTATCGCCAGTTCGTGCAGTGCGATATCGACATTCTCGGCGAGCCGAGCGTGCTGGCCGAGCTCGAGCTCATCACGGCAACGTCAGCAGCGTTGGCGCGCCTGGGGCTGACCGGCGCGACCATCCGGGTCAACGACCGGGGCATCCTTGATGCTGTGCTGGCCGATGCGGGCTTTGCTGCCGCCGACACCTCACGCGTGCTGATCAGCATCGACAAACTCGACAAGATCGGTGCTGCTGGTGTGCTCGCTGAGTTGGCCGAGGCGGGGCTGGCTGCGCAGGCTGAGCGACTCGGCGTGTTCTTGCAGCGCGTCGAGCAGACCGGGCTGCAGTCTTTGGGCGAAGCGGGCATCGCCGAGTTGCTCGGCGACATCGAAGCGCCAGCTGCGGTCGAAAACCTTGTCACGATCGCTCGTGCGGTGGCGCAGAGCTCGCAGGCCGATCCGGCCAGCGCGCCCACGCTCGTGTTCGACCCCACACTCGTGCGCGGTATGGGCTATTACACCGGCACCATCTTCGAGATCTCGCATCCCGAGTCGGGCTCGTCGATTGGCGGCGGCGGCCGCTACGACGGCATGATCGGACGCTTCCTCGGCACCGACGTGCCTGCGGCGGGTTTCTCGATCGGTTTCGAGCGCATCATCGACTTGGTCGACGAGGGCGCCGACGAGGTGCCCGGCGGGCTGGTGCTGCTGGCCGATCGCGCCGCGCTGCCCGAGCACCTGATCGCCGTTAAGGCGCAGGCACTGGCCACCGGCCAGCACGCCCGTGTCGACGTGGTCGCCGAGCCCAAGAAAGTCGGTCGTCTGCTCGACGAGCTGGCCGCTCAGGGCTACACACATTTCGCGCGAGTCGGCGCCGAAGACCGGGCGTTCGCCGGGCTCGACGTGCGCTCGCTCGGGTAGGCTGGTTTCATCAAATCCTGACGCTCAGCAGAGAGGCAGCAGTATGGCAGGCATCGTTTCCGTTTCGGCACGCGAGATTCTCGATTCGCGCGGCAATCCCACCGTCGAGGTCGAGGTCGGTCTGGCCGACGGCACGCTCGCTCGGGCAGACGTTCCCTCGGGTGCGTCAACCGGGCAGTTCGAGGCGGTCGAGCGCCGCGACGGCGGTGGCCGCTACCTCGGCAAGGGCGTGCTGGGCGCGGTCGAGTCGGTCAACACCGAGATCGCCGAGCTGCTGAATGGTCGCGACAGCGCCGACCAGCAGGGCATCGACGAGGCGCTCATCGCCCTCGACGGCACGCCGAACAAGGCACGTCTGGGCGCCAACGCCATTCTCGGCGCATCGCTGGCTGTGGCTCGTGCCAACGCGCTCTCCACCGGCCAGCCGTTGTATCGAGCCATTGGCGGCGACGATGCCGCTGTGCTGCCGGTGCCGCTGCTGAACATCCTTAATGGCGGTGCACACGCAGACTCCAACGTCGACTTCCAAGAGTTCATGATCGCGCCGATCGGCGCACCCACCTTTGCCGAGGCGCTGCGCTGGGGCTCTGAGGTGTACCACACTCTCAAGTCGGTGCTCAAAGAGCGCGGCCTGAGCACCGGGCTCGGCGACGAGGGCGGCTTCGCTCCCAGCCTGGAGCACAACGCCGATGCATTCGAGGCGATCACCACCGCGATCGAGCGCGCCGGCTTCACGCTCGGCAGCGACGTGGCGCTGGGGCTTGACGCCGCATCCAGCGAATTCTTCACTGACGGTGCCTACCAGTTCGAGGGTGAGGGTCGCGACTCGGCCTGGCTGATCGACTACTACGACAAACTCATCTCGACCTACCCGATCGTCTCGATCGAAGACGGTCTTGACGAGAACGACTGGGCTGGCTGGAGCGCGCTGACCGCGCGTCTCGGCGATCGAGTGCAGCTGGTGGGCGACGACCTGTTCGTCACCAACCCGGAGCGCCTGCAGCGCGGCATCGATGACAAGGCCGGCAACTCGATTCTGGTCAAGGTGAACCAGATTGGTTCGCTGACCGAGTCGCTGCGTGCCGTCGAGCTGGCACAGGCCAATGGCTACACCGCCATGATCTCGCACCGTTCGGGCGAGACCGAAGACACCTTCATCGCCGACCTCGCGGTGGCCACCAACGCCGGGCAGATCAAGACCGGTGCTCCGGCCCGCTCGGAGCGCGTCGCCAAGTACAACCAGCTGCTGCGCATCGAGGCCGAGCTGGGCGACCACGCACGCTACGCCGGGGCTCAGGCCTTCCCTCGCTTCGGCAAGTAGGGCATCCGGTGGCCAGAGACGGCGGCGAACAGGGCACAGCGGCGGGCACCCACGGGTTCCGCGGCTTTCCCGTGCTGCTGTCTCTGGCGCTCATCGGCGTGGCGCTCGTATTGGCGCCGAGCATCAAGCTCTACATCGAGCAGCAGCAGCAGGTTGCCGACCTGCAGGCAGAAGTCGATGCGCAGAGTTCGAGCCTCACCGAGCTGCAACAGCAGCGCGCCCGCTGGGACGACCCGGCATATATTCGCGCGCAGACCCGCGAACGACTGTATTTCGTGGTGCCCGGTGAAACCACATACGTGGTGGTCGACGGCGACAGCGTCACCGAGTCGAGCACCGATACCCAGGCCACACAGGCGCCGAGCACCGATGTCACCACCACTCAGCAGAACTGGAGCGAGCTGCTCGGGCAGTCGATTGCACAGGCGGGCACCAGCGACGCGCCCTTGAGTAACACCAGCACCGATGACGGCACCGGCGATGGCACGGAGGGGCAATGACGCACGACAGCACGGTCACCGAGCATGATCTCGAGGTGATGGCCGAGCAGCTGGGCCGTCCGATGCGATCTGCAGTGGGCATCCCGGCGCGCACTGCCGACGGCACACCGATGGTGGTCTCCACCGCCCCGCGGCTGGCCGACGGCACGCCGTTTCCCACCTTTTACTACCTGACGCATCCCGAGGTCACCCGTGAGGTGTCGCGCCTCGAGGCGGCCGGGCGCATGGCCGAGCTCAACGAGCTGCTCGCTGCAGATGACGATCTCGCTGCGCGGTATCGTGCCGCGCATGAGCGCTACATTGCCGATCGAGAGGCCTATGGCGTGGTCGAGGAGATCGCCGGGGTGTCGGCCGGGGGGATGCCCACGCGTGTTAAGTGCTTGCATGCGTTGGTCGGGCACGCGCTCGCGGCCGGGCCTGGGGTGAACCCCATCGGCGACATCGTGCTCGACGAGATTGGGTGGAGTCGCGAAGAGGGGACATTGCTGCCTCATCTCGCAACTGAGCGCAATGTGCCCAACACCTGAGAAATCCACAGATCTTTGGAGTAGATTAGGCGGGTAATACGTCATCTGCGCAAAGGAACATTGTGACCAAGATCCTGATCATCGGTGGAGGATACGCGGGTTTCTATACTGCCCGCACTCTCGAGAAGCTGCTTAACAAGGGTGAGGCAGAGGTCACCCTGGTCGACGCGCGACCATATCTCACCTACCAGCCCTTCCTGCCCGAGGTTGCCGCGGGCTCGATCGAGCCGCGCCACGTGCTGGTGCCTCACCGTCGTCATCTGAAGACCACTCAGGTGGTGAATGCGAAGGTTACCGGCATCTCCAACGCCGATAAGCAGGTCACGGTGCAGGCTGAGGGCGGCGAGCCCTACACCCTGGCCTACGATGTGCTGGTCGTGACGCTGGGCGCCGTTTCGCGCACCTTCCCCATTCCGGGCATCGCCGACAATGCCATCGGTCTGAAGTCTGTCGAAGAAGCCGAGTGGATCCGCAACAAGGTGACTACCAACTTCGACCGTGCGGCAAACCTGCCCGCCGGGCCCGAGCGCCAGCGCCTGCTGACCTTCGTAGTGGTCGGCGGCGGCTTCGCTGGCATTGAGGGCTTCGCCGAGGTGCGCGGCCTGGCCACCAAGCTGCTCAAGCACTACCCTGAGATCACCGAAGACGAGCTGCAGTTCCACCTCATCGAGGCTGCTGACCGCATTATGCCCGAGGTCTCGCTCGAAACTGCCAAGTGGGTCATCGCCGATCTGGCCAAGCGCCATGCAACGGTGCACCTCGAGACGCAGGTCACCAGCGCCGTCGACGGCGTGGTCGAGACGTCGAAGGGCGACAAGTTCCCCACCGACGTGATCATCTGGACCGCTGGTCAGATGGCCAACCCGGTGCTGCGCAACAGCGACCTTCCGCTTGAGCCGCGCGGTCGCCTGCGTCTGCGCGCAGACCTTCGTGCCACCGATGACGACGGCATCATCGAGGGCGTCTGGGGTGCTGGCGACTCCACCCAGGTGCCTGACGTGACGGGCAACGGCCTGCCCTTCGATGGCTCGTGCGTGCCGAACGCGCAGCACGCAGTGCGTCAGGCACGTCGCTTGGGCAAGAACATCGTCGCCTCGCTGCGTGGCGATCAGCCGGTCGACTACGTGCACAAGCCGGCTGGTGCTGTCGCTGGCCTCGGCGTGGGCAACGGCGTGTTCACCGGGGGCAAGAAGAAGTTCGCCCTCAAGGGTGGCATCGCCTGGCTGTTCCACCGCGGCTACCACGGCCTGGCTATCCCCACGTGGGAGCGCAAGTGGCGTGTGTTCGGCGACTGGTGGCACCAGATCTGGCTGGGTCGCGACATCGCGACCACCACACACGTGCAGAACCCGCGCGCGTTCTTCGAAGAGTTCGCCTCACGCCCCAAGCCGAAGCCTGCTGACGACGCGAAGCCTGCTGAGGCCAAGGCCGAGAAGGCTGCAGACAAGAAGGCTGAGAAGCCTGCTGAGGCCAAGGCCGAGAAAGCAGCAGACAAGAAGGCTGAGCCTCAGGCCGACGACGCGAAGTAGTCGCTGAGCTGCAAGAAGCGCCCCGCTGGTAAACCACCGGCGGGGCGCTTCTTTGTGTCTGCAGTTGCCGTGCTGCGTGCTCGTTGGTCAGTGTGTGTGCTCGTTGGTCCGAGCGGTGCTGGAGTGGCGAGTGAGCGCGCAGGTTGGCGAGTGGTGGTGCGCCGGCGGGGTGCTGCCAAGTGGTGGCGCGAATGTGCTGGTAGCGGCAACCTGCATGCCATCGAGCGGCGACGTGCAGGCAGCAGCGCGGCGGCGCCGCAGCACCCCGAGAATCAGAAGTGGTCTGCGCTGCCGAGCAGACGCCGGATGCGGTCGGGCAGCGGCGGGTGCGTGGCGAACAGGCGGTCGATGACGCCGGGCTTCAGCGGGTCGGCGATGTACATGTGCGCCATCGCAGAGTTCGCGCGCTGCAGCGGTTGCGAGTAGCGCTGCAGCTTGTCGAGTGCGCTGGCCAGCCCCTCGGGGTCGCGCGTGGTGAGCGCACCTGTGGCATCGGCGAGGTATTCGCGCTGCCGCGAGACGGCCAGCTGCACCAAGGTCGCCGCCAGCGGTGCCAGCACGGATGCCAGCACGGCCAGTACGATCATGAGCACCCCGCCGCCATTGTTGTTATTGCGTCGGTTGCCACCGAAGAAACTCACTCGCAGCAGAATGTCGGCGATGATGCCCACCGCGGCGACCAGCCCGAACACGATCATGTTGAGCCGAATGTCGTAGTTGCGCACATGCCCCATCTCGTGGGCCATCACACCGGTGAGCTCGCGATCGGTCATGAGATCAAGGATGCCGCTGGTCGCGCACACAATGGCATGCTCCGGATCGCGGCCGGTGGCGAAGGCATTCGGGGCGGGGTCGTCCATGATGTACACGCGTGGCATCGGGGTGCCGGTGGTGATCGCCAGGTTCTCGACGATGCGCCACAACCGCGGGTTCTCTGCCTTGGTGATCTCGCGCGCACCACTCATGGCGACGGCTGCAGAACCGGCCGCAAAGTACTGAATAGTCGCGTAGATCGCCGCGCCGACGAGCGCCCAGATTGTGATCGTCCAGTTGTCGAACATCAAGCTGGCGATCCAGCCGAGGCCGGCGATGATCGCTACGAACACGATGATGATCAGCACCGTGTTCACTTTGTTTTGACGGATGGCCCGGTACATTCAGCAGCCTTCCGTGCGTTGCCAGCCCACTCGGGTGGTGTGCTGGGCAGAACGTTCCCTTGACGCAGTGGCAGGCAGGGGTGTCACGGTCAGAACTGCACCCGCGGGGGCTCGGCGATCGCCGAAGGGTCGGCGACCTCGAAGAACTCGCGAGCGGTGAAGCCGAAGGGACCAGCGATGAGGTTGGTCGGGAAGGTCTGAATCTTGGTGTTGAGCTCGCGCACACCACCGTTGTAGAACCGGCGGGAGGCCTGAATCTTGTCTTCGGTGTCGACGAGCTCTTGCTGCAGATGCAGGAAGTTTTGATTGGCCTTGAGATCGGGGTAAGCCTCGGCCACGGCAAACAGACTCTTGAGCGCACCCTGCAGGTGGCTCTCGGCGACTGCTGCCTGCTCGGGGCTCTGCGCCGAGATGGTCTCGCTGCGTGCAGAGGTAACCCGCTCGAACACCTCGCGCTCGTGGCTGGCATAGCCCTTGACCGTCTCGATGATGTTGGGGATCAGGTCGGCCCGGCGCTTGAGCTGCACCGTGATGTCGCTCCATGCTTCGTCGACGCGCACGCGCAGCCTGACCAACCCGTTGTAGGTGGCCCACAGCCACCCGCCGATGATCACGACTAACGCGATCACCACGATCAATGCGATCCATCCACCGCTCACGTCGGCCTCCTTTGGGCATGCGTCTCAGAAGTGGAACCAGTCTACCGTGGTGTTTTCGGCGGGCACAGAGGGTGCCTGTGCAGAATTGCCCATCGATCATTTGTGTCGTGTGCAGATGGTTGCGGAGTGCACGCCAAGAACCCCGGAATCTCGGGCTTAGGCACCAGCCGCAGCGGCATCATCGTCGTGATCACTGGGCAGGAAGGTACGCTGCCCGCGTAAGATGTGAGGGTCGCCGCCCCCATAGCCCAATCGGCAGAGGCAGCCGACTTAAAATCGGCACAGTGTGGGTTCGAGTCCCACTGGGGGCACTGTCTGCGTCGTCGTTCGCCACGGTGTGCGATCGCTGGTCACCAGCGGGGCCGCACGTGGCAAACGACGACACCAGCTGACCAACGAGGCCCCGCGCCTCCACATCAGAAGACCCGAGGAGCCCGAATGAGCGACCAGCACCCAGCCAACGACACCATCGCCACGCAGCTGGCGCACCGCACCATCCGCGCATACACCGACGAACCGGTCGACGAGCACACCATCGCGACTCTGCTTGAAGTCGCGCGCCAGGCACCCACCAGCAGCTTCTATCAGCAGCGCACCATCATTCGAGTCAAAGACCTCGAGGTGCGACAGCAGATCTTCGAGGCTTCGGGCCAGCCCTATGTCGGTGGAGATCGCGGCGAGCTGTTCGTGTTCGTGGTCGACCTCTACCGCAACGCGCGCATCCGCGAAGAGCAGGATGCCGACGTGGCGGTGCTTGAGACCATGCCGCTGTTTCTGCAGGGCGTCGAAGACGTGCTGATCGCCGCGCAGAACGTGGTGGTCGCGGCCGAGTCACTTGGCCTCGGCACGGTCTACTTGGGCAGCATCGGCGGCGACCCGCGCAAGGTGATCCGCGCACTGGGGCTGCCCAAGCGCACCTTCCCGCTGGTGGGGTTGATCATCGGGCACCCTGACCAGCAGCCTCAGCTGAAGCCGCGACTGCCGCAGAGCATCCTGACGGCCACCGACGCGTACCCCGAGATTGACTCGTACCAGCAAGCGCTCGCCGAGTACGACCAGGTCGTCACCACGTACTATGACCTGCGCGACACCAGCCGTCGCATCGACTCGTTCACCCATCAAATCGCGACTAAGCCCGGTCAGGGTGCGGCAGAGAAAGCCCCCACCCTTGAGGTGTTGCACGAGCAGCTGCTCGCGCTGCGGTGACGAGCTGAGCCTGGCGCATCCACCGCACTGAAAGGAGCTGGCCCATGCACCTGCTGCGCGTGACCGTGCTGTTCATGCTCGCTGCGATCGCCGAGATCGGCGGCGCCTGGCTGGTCTGGCAGGCAGTGCACGAATCTCGCCCGTGGTGGTTCGCCGGCCTCGGGGTGATGGCGCTCGGCGTTTACGGGTTCGTCGCCTCGCTGCAGCCAGATGCCGATTTCGGGCGGGTGCTGGCCGCATATGGCGGGGTGTTCATCATCGGTTCATTGGCCTGGGGGATGCTCGTCGACGGTTTTCGGCCCACGCTCTGGGACTGGGTGGGCGCGGCGATCTGCCTGGCCGGCGTGAGCGTTATTATGTTCGCTCCCCGGGGGCTCGACTGATCCCCAGACTCACGACGTCGCCCCGTACTGCACGGCAAGGTAAAGGTCGCGCCCGGTGATCGGGTCGGTCATAGTGAATCGTGACAGCTCGGCGAGGCCGTCGTATCCCTCGCCAAAGGACGACTGCTGCACCTGTGAGATCACCCAGATCGACCCATTGTCCGCGGCCAGCCGGGGCAGATCGTCAGCACGCCCGATGTCTGTGTCTTTGAGCATCGCAAGCGATCCCCACTCATATGTCAATGGTGGAATATAGAGCACTGGCGACGCATCGGTTTCGTAGGTCGAGGCCTCGTAGTAGAAGATGGGAGTATCTGCGACGATCACGGCGTTGTCGCCGGAGCGCTCTCTGATCTGTGCGATCAGTGACTGTGATTCGCTGCTCGCCTGCTCGACTTTGTTGAAATCACCCAGCCGATACTCTGCGGCCATGCCAAAGCAGAGAGTGGCGACGAGTGCGATGCCGGTGGCGCCGCGAACGAAGCGCCATACGCGACCATGATCAGGCCAAGTCACAGCGATCGCGGCGATCATGGTCAGCGCCAGTGACGAGGGCACGAGATACCTCGAAATGAACGACGAGGTCAACGGCGGTAGCGAGAACAGCAGCAGTAGCACCGGCGGCACTCCGGCCAAACAGAACAGCAGCAGCCAGCCGCGACGTGCCCGCCCGGCACTGCGCCGCCAAGCGCGCACGCCCAGCACGACGCAGGCAGCAGCGATGGCAAAAATGCAGATGCCCTCTGGCACACTCAGTTCGCCGAACTCTCGAAACGCGAGCGTATCCGAGACGAATCCCGGCAGCGTCGACCATGAAACCTCGGGGATCCAGAAGCCGCCTTTGCGCACCGTCTTCATCTGAGTGACAACGGCAGGCACCCAGGGCAAAAACAGGGCGATGCCCAGCATGTGCGTGGCGAGCCAGCTGCGGCTGAAAAAGGCGCGCATCCACGCCTGCCACCCGGGGGCGGTTCGGTGCACAGCCACTGCACGCCACGCCCAGTGCGACAGCCAGACCAACACCATGAAGTAGTGCGTCCACATGCCGGCGGCGATCAGCAGGCCATAGATCGTCCAGTCACGGCGTCGGCCGGATGCGCTGGCTCGCAGCAGCATGAGTGTCGCGGCGAATGCCAACATGGCGACCATGGCATACATACGCATCTCGTGGGCGTACCGTAGCGTGACGGGTGAGATGAACAGGGCGATTGCGGTGGCTGTGGCAGCACGCTTCGAGAACAGGAGCGAGGCCAGCCTGGTGGCCAACACGATGGCAGCAGCGGCGAATGTGACGCTCAGCATGCGCAGTGCGACCACTGAGTCGCCGAACATGAGACTCCAGGCCTTGAGAGTCCAGTAATACAGGGGAGGGTGCACGTCGGCTGCGGTGTACCGCCAGATGTCTGCGAAGGAGAAGCCAATCAAGGTATCGGTGAACCCCTCATCGAACCACACCGAGATCGACAGCAGCGGCCAGTTGAACGCAGCCACTGCGACCAGGCTGAGTGCGCTCAGCCATATCCACTGCCTGCGTGACCACGACCTGGAGGGTCGGGGAGAGTGCGTGGGCTCAGGAGACTCGGGGGTTGCGCTCATCGTGCTTTCTGGGAAGACAAGAACCCTACGAAGGGTACGGAACGTCAGTAAGGCTATCTGCTTCACCAGTGCGTGTGCTCAGCCACGCCTGAGTACCGGCTATGCGCTGAGCTGGCAGAGCCGCATGGCCCGCTCAGTGCTCGTCTGTCTCGACTTCCCTGTTCGTACCAATCGGTTCGGGCAGCCCGAACCGCTCGCGATACGCCTGTTGAGTCTGCTGCTCGAGCACCGCTGCAGTGGCTGCGGCCTGGGCTTCGGCTGCCGCCCGATCTTCGGTCCATGAGCCGCTGTCGACCATGAACGACAGCGGCGGGCGCCCGAATTCGCGCTTGAACGCGGGAACTTGACCGCCCAGTCTTCAATCGTCGAAAGATGGGCTGGGTCTTCGAGAATCACCTTGGCAATCTCGTGAGTGCGTGGAGCGCTCTCGTCTGCTGATGGTGATCATCGGTGTCGCGCTGATGGCCGTCGCCGTGGCCGCCGCGGGCCCGAACGCCTGCGGCAAGTCGACGCTGCTCAAGGCGCTGGCCCGCATGCTGCCGCCGGCAGCCGGGTCGGTGTGGCTCGACGACCGCGAGATCACCGAATATGCGCCCAAAGAGGTGGCTCGTCGCCTCGGCTTGCTGCCACAGAATCCGAGTGCCCCTGAAGGAATCATCGTGTCGGATCTCGTGGCGCGCGGCCGGTACCCGCACCAGAACCTGCTGCGGCAGTGGACATCCACCGACGAACAAGCCGTGATCGAAGCGATGACCGCGGCGAACGTCACCGACCTGGCCGATCGCACGATCGACCAGCTGTCGGGCGGGCAGCGTCAGCGAGTCTGGATCGCGATGGCTCTGGCGCAGCAGACCCCGCTGCTGCTGCTCGACGAGCCCACCACCTACCTCGATATCGCCCACCAGGTCGAGGTGCTCAACCTCGCTCGCCGGCTGCACCGAGGCGGACGCACAGTGGTCGCCGTGTTGCACGAGCTCAATTTGGCCTTTAGATACGCCACCCACCTGATCGTGATGAAAGAGGGGGAGATCGTGACTACGGGCAGCACCGCCGACGTGGTGTCGACCGAGTTGATTGAAGAGGTGTTCGGGCTGCCCAACGCGATCATCACCGACCCGCTGAGTGGGTCGCCGCTCGTGGTGCCGCGCATCGACGAGGAGTGAGGGCGGGGCTGGCCCCGCAGCGTGGTTGCCGGCATCGAGTGCCTGACCTCTTTTCAGTGGTTGCCGGCATCGAGTGTGTAGAAAAGCTGCCTACACCCCGCCTCGTAGGCAGCTTTTCTGTACATTCGGTGAGGGCGTGAATCTGGCTCCTCCCTCTGTGGTAGCGAATGGTAGTATTTGATAGGTATTGGGGTCATTCGTGATGAGGAGTTGGCGATGAGTGCAGGTAAGTCAGCCAAGGCTGGTGTGGCCACGGTGCAGCTCGCGACTCGAATCGAGGTCTCTCAAGAACAGCTGTTCCGTGAAACCGCACGGCGATTAGGCACGACGCCCGCAGATGCAATGCGGGTCTTCGTGGCCGCGTTCAACCAGCACCGCGGGTTCCCATTCGATGTGCGGTTGGCAGCCGAAGTAGAGCCGCTCGAGACCGAAGACGAAGCCACTGAATTCGCTTCCCACGTGTCGGGGCAGCTGCTCGATGCGGCGGGGTGAGATCTGGACCCTCCGCGATGACCGTTACGCGTCAAAAGCGCGCCCTGTCGTCGTGCAAGGTGATCTTGAACAGTTTGATTCGGTAGTGCTCTGCCTACTCACCTCATTTCATCGGCCAGACGCCGAGCGTGTGCGAGTCGATCCGACACCGAGCAATGGTCTCTCGAAGACCAGCTATGTGATGGCAGACAAAATCGTTACGGTGCGTCAACACGAACTCGGGCGCTGTGTGGGCGAGCTCACCGCCGCGCAGATGCATGCGGTTTCTCGGCAATTGGCGCGACTGCTTGCGCTGACAAAAGACGATCTGAGCTGAGCCGGCACCTTGTCGGCATCGAGTGTGTAGAAAAGCTGCCTACACCCCGCCTCGTAGGCAGCTTTTCTGTACATTCGGTGAAGATAGGCGCATATGGATGCCCCAAGCCACGGCGCAGGCCCGGCCGGCCGAGCAGACATATGGCACTTGGAGAGCGCGCCGGGTGTCAGATTCGACGCATCCCGTGCGAACAGTGGTGGCGCCGTGGCCTGGGCGATAGCCTGAGAAAGATGTCTGCAGCCACCCCGTCACGTCGCCAGCCGCCGAAGGTGCGCCGGCCAGAGCCGGCGCCGGTGGCAGAGAGCGCACTGATCACAGGTCTCACGCAGCAGATGCACCACCACCCGACCAGTGACCGGCAGCAGGCCGTCGATGCGTTTCTGGGGCAGCATCCAACAAGCCCGATTGTTGAGCCCGACCCGGCCGGTGATGCACACCACCGCATCGTCACCTTCGTGCGACAAGACGCGAACGCTGCCGAGGTGCTCTTGTTCGTCAACAGGCTCACCGACGAGACCGATCTCGATCGGTCGCTCATGCAACACGTCGCCGGCACCGACCTCTGGCACCTGAGCTACCGCATGCGCGATGACTGGGTGGCCTCGTACAGCTTCAACGTGGCCAAGGCAGGCGAGCTTGCGCCGTGGCGGGGGCAACCCGATCAGCGGGGCATCCGTGAGGCGCTCGATCACGGCGAGCCCGACACACGCAACCCACTCACGATGACCAACCGCGCCGGGCGTCGCGTGTCGGTGGTGGCACTCGAGGCCGCGCCTGGCGACCATTGGAGCACACCTCACGGTGCGCCCGCCGGCGAACTCACCGCGCACACTGGCCCAGACGGGCGCCGACTCTGGGTGTACCTGCCGGCAGGTGGGTGCGGTGCCGATGGTGCGCCGCTGCTGATCGTGCTCGACGGCGACGTGTGGCGCGGCACACAGCCGCTGCCGACCATGCTCGACAACCTCATCGAGGCACAGGCGATCGCGCCGGTGGTTGCGGTGTTCGTCGACAGCGCCGACCGAGAGCAGCGGTGGAGCGAGCTCGACGAGCACGGCGGCATCGCCGACTGGATGGCCGACCGACTGCGCCCTTGGCTCACCGAGCTGCCGAATGCGTCGATCGCCACCAACCCGCAGCACACCGTGGTGGTTGGGCAGAGCCTCGGCGGGCTGGCCGCGCTCGCCGCCGTTGTGCGCCGCCCCGACGCGTTTGGCGGCGCCATCGCGCAGTCGGCGGCGCTGTGGCAGACCGACGTGGTAGACGAAGCCGCCGCGCGGCCGCCACGCGAGGCGCGCATCGAGATACAGGTTGGCCAGCAGGAGTGGGTGCTGCTGCCACCGGCGCGCGCATTCGCGGCGCAGTTGGCCGGCGACGGGGTGGATGTGCGACTCACCGAGGTCAACGGCGGTCACGACTACGCGTGGTGGCGGCGCACGCTGCCCGATGCGCTGCAGCGACTGTTTGCTGAACGGGGCACGCGATGAGCGATCCCACCACATCAGCGACGCGCCGCAGTGTTCGTGCGCGCAGTCGGCGCGAACGGATGCTGCTGCGCACCGCGGTATCCCTCGGAGCGCTCGGCGTGGGAACCCTCGCCGTTGGGCTGGTGCTGGCCTTCACCGGTGTGGGGAGTGGGGCATCCACCGAAGCCGCCGCCGGCGAGCCCACCGGCCACGTCGCCGATGCCGCGCCCGAAGCCTCGGGCTCGGCAGACGCCGACGTTCAAGTGGTCGGCTCCGGTTCGATCACCGCGCTGGTGCAGCCCGCATGGGCGAAGCAGATCGCCCAGCAGACCGGCATTCCCGAGCGGGCGATGCGCGCCTACGCCGGTGCGACGATCTCGGTGGCGCGTGACCAGCCCGGCTGCGGGCTGGCCTGGAACACCCTCGCAGCCATCGGCGAAGTGGAGAGCGACCACGGGCGCATCGGCGGATCGGTGCTCGACGACACTGGCCGGGCCACGCCGGGCATCGTGGGCATCGCCCTCGACGGTGACGGGGTGGCCGACATTGCCGACACCGACGGCGGCGCGCTCGACGGCGACAGCGAGCACGATCGAGCGGTGGGGCCGATGCAGATGATCCCGCAGACCTGGGCCGTCTACGCCGTCGACGGCAGTGGCGACGGCGTCGCCGACCCACAGAACATCGACGATGCCGCGCTCGCGGCCGCCCACTATTTGTGTGCCACCGGGTACGATCTCTCCACCTCGTCGGGCTGGATCGCCGCGATCGACGCCTACAACCAAGGCGTCGACTACAACAACGCGGTGGCTGCGGTCGCCAACCGATTCGCCGCTGCCGCATGACCGGCAGGCGCCGCAGCAGCACCCGGCTCGACTAAACTTGCTCTATGAGCTTCCGCACCAAAGAGGGCAAGCGCGTTGCGCGCATTCTCGCCGATCGAGCCTCCCAGCCACGTGTCACCGACGACGCACCCAGCGACAAGCGCCTCAAGCGCTACCTGGCCAGCGCATCCAACGTGGCCGATCACTCTGGGCTGCGGCCTTGGCGGCTGATCACCCTGCGCGGTGATGCGCGCCTGCGTCTTGGCGAGGCCATCGCCGAGGCCCAGGGCGATCGCCACCCGAGCACCAAGCCGCTGCGTGCACCGCTGCTGATCGCTGTGGTGGCCTCGTACCGCCCGTCGAAGTTCGGCAAGGTGCCACAGTGGGAGCAGCTCGCCGTGGCCGTCGAGGTCGCCCAGAATCTGCAGCACCTGCTGCTGGCCGAGGGCTGGGGCTCGTTCTGGCGCACGGGTCGAATTGTCGAGGCCGATGTCGTGCGGCGCGCGCACGGGCTCACCGACGACGAGCAGCTGCTCGGCTGGCTCTACGTGGGCGGTCTGAGCGACCGGCCCAAACGCGCCCGCGCTCGCAAGGTCACCGCAGAGCAGCTCACCACGCTCGGCGCCTAGACTTATCGCATGTCGCAACCTAAGTCGAACCTCAGCAACGCCGAGGTCGACGCCCGATTCATTCCTGTTGGTGTGCGCGTCGCCGCAGGCTGGAGCTGGCGCCTGCTGATCAGCGCGGCAGCGCTCGCTGTGCTCGTTTGGGCACTCATTCAAGTGCGGCTGGTCGCCATTCCGGTGATTGTCGCGCTGCTGTTCGCGTCGCTGCTGCGGCCTTTAGTCGAACGGATGCGCCGGGCCGGCCTGCACAAATGGGTGGCCGTCATCAGCGTCGAGCTGCTGTTCGTGGCGCTCGTCGGCGGCCTGGTCGCAATCATCGTGGCGCAGTTCTCCGATGGTGTCGACGACTTCGTTCAGCGCACCAAAGATGCGTATCTGCAGCTCGCGCAGTACCTGCTCGACTCGCCGCTGCATATCACGCAGGACAACATCACCGACTATGTGAAGAGCCTGCTCGAGTCGGTGCAGCAAGACCGCAACGTGCTCGTCAACGGCGCCCTCTCGGTGGGCACCACGGCCGGGCATCTGGCCACCGGCGTGCTGCTGGTGATCTTCTCGCTGCTGTTCTTTCTGGCCGATGGGCCGCTGATCTTCTCGTGGGTGACCACGCTGCTGCCGGCCTACCTGCGGCCCACCATCGCCGGGGCGGGGCGCGCCGGCTGGCGCACACTCTCGAGCTATGTGCGCGTGCAGATTCTGGTGGCGGCCATTGACGCGATCGGCATTGGCATCGGCGCACTGGCCTTGGGATTGCCGATGGTGCTGCCGCTGTCACTGCTGGTTTTCGTGGGCTCGTTCGTGCCCATTCTCGGTGCAGTGGTGTCGGGCGCTTTGGTCTGCCTGGTGGCACTCATCTACAAGGGCTGGGTGGTTGCGCTGATCATGCTGGCCGTGGTCATCGCTGTGCAGCAGATCGAGTCACATGTGCTGCAGCCGCTGGTGATGGGCAACGCAGTCAAAGTGCATCCATTGGGCGTGGTGCTTTCAGTGGCCATCGGCACCATGCTCGGAGGCATTCCCGGAGCCATGTTCGCGGTGCCGTTGGTGGCGGTGATCAACCGCGTGGTCGGCTATTTCTACGGGCGCGAATGGGAGCACGACGACTTTGCGAAGGCTGTGGCCGAGACCATGGGCACCAACGACGAGCGTGACCCGCATGCCCTGGCCGAGGAGATCGACGAGCGCGACCTAGCGCAGCAGACAGAACTTGACGACCCAGACGATCAAGAGAGAACGAAATGACGAACGAGCAACTGATCCGACCGGCGGCCCCCACTCTGCAAGACATTGAGCGCGCTCGCGCTCGTGTGTCTGAGATTGCGAAGGTCACGCCGATTGAGCGGTCGAAGGCGCTCGGCGCGGAGCTCGGTCACGAGGTGTTTCTGAAGTGCGAGAATCTGCAGCGCACCGGTGCCTACAAGGTGCGTGGGGCCTACATCAAACTGTTGAGCCTGACCGACGAGGAGCGAGCCCACGGCGTGGTTGCGGCCTCGGCGGGCAATCATGCGCAGGGTGTGGCGCTGGCTGCCAAAGAGCTCGGCATCAAGGCAACCATCTTTATGCCGCTTGGTGTGGCACTGCCCAAGCTGCAGGCCACCAAGCGTTACGGTGCCGACGTGGTGCTCGAGGGCGAGATCTTCGATCAGACCTTGGCCGCGGCCAAACGGTTCACCGAAGAGAGCGGCGCCACGTTCATTCCGCCATACGACGACCCCAATGTGATCGCCGGCGCCGGCACGATCGGGCTTGAGATCATCGACCAGCAGCCTGACGTGACCACGGTTGTGGTGCCGATCGGCGGCGGCGGCCTGATCTCGGGCGTGGCCACCGCGGTCAAAGAGAAGGCGCAGCTGCTCGGCCGGCGCATCCGCGTGGTCGGGGTGCAGTCGGATCGCGCAAGCTCGTACCTGCCTTCGCTGGCGGCCGGTCACCCAGTTGCCGTGCCAGTCGAGCCGAGCATTGCCGATGGCATCGCCGTAGGGCGCCCCGGCGATCTGAATTTCGGCATCGTGGCAGAAAAGGTCGATGAGATCGTCACGGTGAGTGACAATGAGATCGCCCGGGCTATCGTGCTGCTGCTCGAGCGCGCCAAGTTGGTGGTCGAGCCCGCGGGGGCTGCTGCTGCGGCGGCCATCCTTGCGGGCAAAGTGAGCTCGGAGGGCACCGCGGTGGCGGTCACTTCGGGCGGAAACATCGACCCGCTGCTGCTGCAGCAGATCATTCAGTACGGGCTTGTGGAGCTGTCGCGCTACGCCACGATCTCGGTGATGCTGCCGGATCGACCCGGCCAGCTCAAGATCATCTCAGAGACGGTGGCTGCGGCGCAGGCCAATGTGGTTGAGGTGCTGCACACTCGCCACGGGCGCGGCCTCGGCATCGGGCGCGTTGAGCTGCAGCTCGCCGTTGAGACCAAGGGCGAGGAGCACCTGCAGGCCGTGCTGGCCAGCTTGCGTGAGATCGGCTACGATCCGAACGTGGTGCGCTAGCGCACCTGCAAGTTGGCCCTGTGTTTCGAGTCATGCGATCCGAATACGGTGCGTAATGTCGGCAGGGTCGGCGTGATGTCTGCAGGTGCGTGGGTGTCGGTGCCGACTTTGTGCTTGTGGTGCCGACTTTGTGCTGCCGCCGGTTGACCTGTGCCGCGCGCGGTGAGTAGCCGGGATATGTCCTGACGCATGATCGGCCAGAGCGCGCGCGGATTCACCCCTGTGTACGTGATTTCGCCGTTGGTGGGGGTGTTGGGGTGAAATTGTGCGCGCGGGCGTGAAATTGTGCGCGGGCGCGCTGCTCTGGAGCGCGCAGCGGTGAAAACGCGCAGGCGCAGACCAGCCTCCGCTAGGTTCAGGCCCCGGTATAGGGCTCGACCGAGACCACCTTGACCGTGATGGTCGAGCCGTTGGGCGCCTCATAGGTGGTGGTGTCGCCGGCCTGATGGCCCAGCACGGCCGCACCCAATGGGCTCTCGGCACTGAAGACTTTGACGTCGCCGCTGGCGATCTCGCGGTTGCCCAGCAAGAACACCAGCTCGCGCCCGGCGACCTCTGCCGTGATCAGCGTGCCGCTGGCCGCCTTGCCGTCGTGCAGCTGCACATCGCCGACCTTGGCATCGCGCAGCAGCACCTCGAGCTCGCGGATGCGCCCCTCGAACTTGCCCTGCTCGTCTTTGGCCGCATGGTAGCCGCCGTTCTCACGCAGGTCGCCCTCGGCACGAGCCTCTTCGATGCGCTTGGCGATGTCTTTGCGCCACGGCCCGCGCAGGTGGTCGAGCTCAGCAGTCAGACGGTCGTAGGCCTCTTGCGTCAGCCAGGTGCCCTCTTGCTCATCAGCCATGTGCATGTCTCCTTCAGGTCGTGAACGCAGGTGCCCAAACCGCGACACCTGAACGCACAGTCTACTCCGGGCCTGTGACAAAGGGGTCGGCAGGATGTTCACAGCCGTCATCTCACGGCTTGCGGCTGGTGGTGGGGCGGGTGGTCAGATCGTCCAGCAGTTCTGCACTGAGCCCGCCAGTGCCGGGCGATATGAGCGCACCGTGACCTCGACGACACGACTGGCCTGATCGCTGGCCGGAATGTCGACGTAGCGCCAGCCGACTTGGTCTTGGTCGTCGCCGCGGGCGTCTACCAGGCAGCGGGCGGCTTGGCCGCCAGTGGTGCTGATCGAGATGCCGACGACGACATCGCCGTCGGCGGTGACCTCAGAGGTGGCAGTCTGGTATTTGATGTTGGTGCTCGGCATCACGAGAGTGAAGAGAGCGACTGCCACCGACGAGACCACGACCAGCGCCGTGCCGAGCCACAGCCACGCCCGGCGGGAGAGGTGTCGACGGGGTGTGCCATAGCGCTCGGCGAGCAGTTCGGCTCGCTGCGGGTCACTGTTCGACATGCGGCATCCTTGGAATCGTTAAACTTGATTGTACGTGACGGATAGCGGGCCGGTGCCCGAAGAAATGAGGGTGCGGTGTCTCTGCGACTGCTTGCCGTGCACGCGCATCCCGACGACGAGTCGAGCAAGGGTGCGGCCACCTATGCGGCGTACGCTGCCGCGGGCGTCGAGGTCACGGTGGTCAGCTGCACCGGGGGCGAACGTGGTTCGGTGCTCAACGAGCGCGTGGCTGATCGAGCTTGGGCCGAGCGCGACATCGCCGGCCTGCGACACCGCGAGATGCAGCAGGCACAGCAGATTCTGGGCATTCGCCATGCCTGGCTGGGCTACCTCGACTCGGGCCTGCCCGACGAGGGCGATCCCGTACCGCCCGGCAGCTTCGCCGATCTGCCGATTGACATCACCGTGCAGCCGCTCATTCGCCTGATTCGTCGAACGCGACCACAGGTCATGGTGACCTATGACGAACGGGGCGGGTACCCGCATCCTGACCACATACGCGCCCACGAAGTGGCGGTGCGCGCGCTGCGTGACGCGGCCAACCCGGCAGTGCATCCCGAGCTCGGCGCCCCGTGGCAGATCGAGAAGCTGTACTACGACCGCATTCAGAACTTCGACCGCTTTCACACGGTGTATCAGGCCATCGCGGCAGAGCGAGGCGCAGACGAGCGCATCGAGCGCATGCTTGAGATGTTCCGCGAGCGGCCCTACCGGGTTACCACGCAGGTGCGCTGCGATGCCTTCTTCGAGCAGCGTGACGCGGCGCTGCGCTCGCATGCCAGTCAAGTCGCCCCAGACAGCATGTTCTTCTTCTGGCCCAACGACGTGCAGTCTCGGGTGTGGCCCTACGAAGACTTTCAGCTGGTCGACTCGCGAGTGCCCACCGCGGTGCCTGAAAGCGATCTGTTCGAGGGAGTTGACGACGACGGGTTCAGCAGCGAGGCCGACGTGAGAGACTGGAACGACCCGCGCGCGTCAGGCGCGCACAGAGAGGAATCCCGATGAGTCTGTCTGCCGACTGGGCCGCGCTGGGGCAGGTGCCCGGCGTCTTCGTCACCGAGACCGTCGAGCCATCGCCCTCACCCTCGACTGACACCACCGAGACCACCGAAGAGATCGGTGCCGGCCCCGGAGCGTTCTGGCTGACCTTCATCGCCGCGATCGTCGTCACGCTGCTGGTAGTCGACATGGTGCGCCGACTGCGCCGCATGCGCTACCGTGACCAGGCTCGCGAGCAGCTGGCCGAAGAATACGGGGTGACCGATCAAGAGTTTCCCGAGGGGTCGCCAGTCGAAGACGACGACCGCCTTGACCCCATCGAGCGCAAGAAGCGCAAGGTCGCTGAAGAAGACCGTCGCTGGGAGGAGCGCGCTCGCCGTCGCGGACGCTGACTCGCCCTGCTCGCAGAAGGTGGGCCTGCGGCTGCGGCTACGAGCCGAACCGGCGCTGACGGCTGGCGTACGAGCGCAGCGCGCGCAGAAAGTCGACGCGACGAAAATCGGGCCACAGCACATCGGCGAAGTAGAACTCACTGTGCGCTGACTGCCAGAGCAGAAAGTCGCTGAGACGCTGCTCGCCAGAGGTGCGCAGAATCAGATCAGGGTCTGGCTGGTCGCCGGTGTACAGGTGGGCCGAAATCTCGCCGACGTCGACTTTGGCGGCGAACTGCTCGAGGGTGCGCCCTTGGGCGAGCCACTCGCTGGCCGCAGCACGCACGGCATCGGCAATCTCACGCCGGCCGCCGTAGCCCACGGCAAGGTTCACCTGCATGCCGGGCACGTCGGCGCTGCGGGCCTCGGCCGCGGTCAGCGCCTCGCACAGCTGCTCTGGCAGCCCTTCGCGGCTGCCGACATGACGAATGCGGCAGGTGCCGCCGCGCGAGATCTCGTCGGCGAGGTCGATGATGATCTGAAACAGCTCGTCGAGCTCTTCGCTGGTGCGGTTGGTGAGGTTGTCGGTCGAGAGCAGGTAGAGGGTGACCACCTGAATGCCGCTGGCGTCACACCACGAGAGAAACTGCCGAATGACTGCGGCGCCGGCACGGTGGCCGGTGGATGCTTTGGAGTTCTGTTTCTGCGCCCAGCGTCGGTTGCCGTCAAGGATGACCGCCACGTGCTGGGGTGGAACGGTGTCGCGCAGCTGCCGCTCGAGTCGTCGCTCGTATAAGCGATAGATCAGCGATGACGAGCGCGGCGTGATGGTGGACACTCCCTCAACGATACCCAATCGGCGCACGCTTGGTGCGGCTGTAACGATCGCACGATCGCCAGTCGGTGGCCCAGCGTAGAATCAACCCCATGACAGATGAGCGCGTGACGGCCCAATCAGACGCACAGGCGGGCTCGGCTGAGCAGGCCGCAGTGCACGCTGCCGTGCACGGCGACGAGCAGGCGGTCGAGCAGGCTGTGCAGGCCGAGACCAGCACCCTGCCGCACCTGCCGATCACCGAGGTCACTCGCGAGATTCGAGGCGATCAGCGGCCGACGTGGCGTGGCTGGATCCATGCCATCACCTTCCCGTTTGCTCTGGCCAGCGGCATCGTGCTGATCGTGCTCGCCCATGGTGCGGCGGCAAAGGCGGCCTGCGCCGTGTACATGGCCAGTTCGATCATGCTGTTCAGCAACTCGGCGATCTACCATCTGTTCAACTGGGGCCCCAAGGTCAAGGTGGTGCTCAAACGCATCGACCACTCCAACATCCTGCTGCTGATCGCCGGCACCTACACGCCACTGAGTGTGCTGACCCTGCCCGCCGACAAGGCGAGGTTGCTGCTGCTGATCGTCTGGACGGGAGCCCTCGCGGGCATCCTGTTTCGCGTCTTCTGGATCACTGCGCCGCGCTGGCTCTATGTCGGCATCTACTTGGCCCTCGGCTGGGCAGCGGTGATGTATCTGCCCGACTTCTTCGCGGCAAACGCGGCCACGATGATTCTGATCATCGTCGGCGGAGCGCTCTACAGCTTGGGCGCAGTGGTCTACGCACTCAAGAAGCCCAATCCGGTGCCCGGGGTGTTCGGGTTTCACGAGGTGTTTCACACCTTCACCGTGCTGGCATTCGCCTGCCACTGCGTCGCCATTTTCTTGGTGGCGGTGTAGCCTCCCGGCCGAGCGTGTGCCGCGCTCAGAGCACCGTGCGCAGCAGCCGCAAGGCCACCAGCAGCGGCGACGGATCGCCCGCGGGAGCATCGGCCAACCGATCAACTAGCGCATCGACTCGAGCGATCGTGTCGGCGTGCTGAGCCTCCCAGGCGTCGAGCCGGGCATCGGCGTCGGCAGTATCGGGCAGCCCCTGCACCTCAAGCGCGCGTGCGGTGATCTGGCGCAGCACCGCATACACATCTTGGCGCAGTGACGAGCGCGCCAGCGTCTGCCAGAGGTCGCGTCGGGGCAGGCCCGAGACCAGCACCAGCAGGGTCTCGATGCGGTAACGGTGCAGCGCCGCGAACTCGAGCTCTGCGGTGTGGCGCAGCTGCTCTTCGGTGGGATGCTCCACCCTCGCCTCGGTCAGATCGACCACGCCCAACAGGTGCACCTGCTCTAAGGCAGTCGATGCGGCGTCAGCGACGGCGGTGTCGAACCCGGCTGTGACCAGGCGGTCGCGCAGAGCCACATCGTCGGCGGAGGCCGCAGACACCAGCAGCGGGCGCAGGGAGGCGACTGCGTCGACGTAGCGGGCGCGGGCATCCGTGACGTCAAGGTCGGCGCCGTGCTGCTCGATGATCAGCCGCACCGCGCGACCGAGCGCACGCTTGAAGCACACCAGCACTTCGTCTTGCGCAGCGACGGCCACCACGTTGTCGGTGGCGCGTACGCGGGCATAGAGGTCGTCGACGGCGAAGACCTCGCGCACCACAGCCCAGGCGCGCACCACTTGCGCGGGTTCGACACTGGTCTCTTCGATCACGCTGAATGCGAAGTGTGCACCGCCGTGGTCGACGATGTCGCCCGCCAGCACGGTCGCGATGATCTCGCGAGCCAATGGATGCGCGCGCAGCCGAGTGCCGTACCGTGCGGTGATCTCTGGCGGAAAGTAGGCGTCGAGCAGTGGAGTGGTCCAAGGTTCGTCGGGGATGGGCGAGTCGATGATCTGCTGCTTGAGCGTGATCTTGGCGTAGGAGATCACCGTCGACAGCTCGGGGGAGGTGAGTCCCTGACCTGCCTCGATGCGCCGAGTGAGCTCGGCATCGTCGGGCAGGTGTTCGAGCTGGCGGTCGATCACCCCGGTGTGCTGCCACTGAGCGATCTGGCGCTGGAAGTAGGGCACCAGCTCGGCGACATCGCGTTCGAGGCCGAGCAGTCGGTTCTGCCGGTAGTTGTCGTCGAGCACGAGGGCCGCGACCTCGTCGGTGATGCCGGCCAGCAGCTGGTTGCGCGCCTCGAACGAGATGACCTCGCCGGCGTCGTCGGGGCCAGCCAGCAGAATCTTCAGGTTCACCTCGTGGTCGGAGGTGTCGACGCCGGCCGAGTTGTCGATCGCGTCGACGTTCAGACGCACGCCGTGGTGTGCCGCCTCGATGCGACCGGCTTGGCTGAACCCGAGGTTGCCGCCTTCGCCGACCACGCGTGCGCGAAGCTGAGCTCCGGTGACGCGGATCGCATCGTTGGCGCGGTCGCCGATCTCGGCGTCAGTCTCTTCGCTGCCGCGCACATAGGTGCCGATGCCGCCGTTGTAGAGCAGGTCGACCGGGGCCGTGAGAATGGCCCGGATGAGTTCGTCGGGGGTGAGCTCGGTGGGAGCCTGATCGCCGGTGGGCAGACCGAGCACCTCGGCGACCTCGGGGCTGATCGGCACAGCCTTCGAGCGCCTGGAGTACACGCCCCCGCCGGTGCTGATCAGGTCGGCGCGGTAGTCGGCCCATGACGAGCCCGGCAGCTCGAACAGACGCTTGCGTTCGGCCCATGCGGCCTCGGCGTCGGGGGCCGGATCGAGAAACACATCGCGGTGATCGAACGCCGCAACCAGCCTCACCGAGTGGCTCAGCAGCAGTCCGTTGCCGAACACATCGCCCGACATGTCGCCGATGCCCACCGCAGTGAACGGATCGGTAGCGACGTCGACGCCGAGTTCGCGGAAGTGGCGCTCGACTGAGGTCCAGGCGCCGCGCGCGGTGATGCCCATCGCCTTGTGGTCGAAGCCGTGTGAGCCTCCCGAGGCGAACGCGTCGTGCAGCCAGAAGTCGAACTCGTCGGCGATGCGGTTGGCCACGTCAGAGAAGCGGGCGGTGCCCTTGTCGGCCGCCACCACGAGGTAGGGGTCGTCGGCATCGTAGGCGATGACGGATGGCGGGCGCACCACGGCCCCGGAGCCATCGCGGTTGTCGGTCACCGCGAGCAGCCCGCGGATGAACAGCTCATATGCATGCTGCCCGGCCGCGGCCCACGCCGCGCGATCTGTCGCAGGGTCGGGCAGACGCTTGGGGAAGAATCCGCCCTTGGCGCCGGTGGGCACGATCACCGCGTTCTTGACGATCTGCGCTTTGACCAGGCCCAGAATCTCGGTGCGGAAGTCTTCGCGTCGGTCAGACCAGCGCAGCCCGCCGCGGGCCACCTGCCCGAAGCGCAGATGCACGCCCTCGACCTCGGGGGAGTAGACCCAGATCTCGTGCAGCGGCACGGGCTTGGGCACACCCTGGATGCGGCGGGGCTCGATCTTGAAGGTCAGCTGCGGCTTCGGGGCGCCGTCGGCGTCGAACTGGTAGGCATCGGTGCGCACGGTGGCCACGACCGTCTCGGTGAGACGGCGCAGCACGGTGTCGGTGTCGAGGCTGGTTACCGCAGTCAGCTGCTGGGTGATGCGGTCGACCACCTGTTGGCCGGCCGCGCGCCGCTGGTCGAGATCGAGCCCGGTGGCCGGGTCGAACGACACTTCGAACAGCTCGATCAGCGCGAGCGTGATCTCGGGGTGTGCGACCAGCGTGTCGGCGATGAATCGAGTCGAGAACGACAGTCCGATCTGGCGCAGGTAGCGCACATAGGCGCGCAGAATGCCCACTTCGCGCCAGGTCGCCGTGGTCGTGGTGATCAGGCGGTCGAGTGGGTCAGACTCGACCCAGCCCACCCAGGCGGCGGCGAAAGCCTCGGCGATGTCACCGGCGAGCACATCGAAGGTGTCAGGTGCGCGCACGCCGAAGTCGTAGACGTAGGCCACGCGGGGCGCATCGCCCTCAGCGCGGGCCGGCAGGGCGATCACATAGGGGTGCTCGTTGATCACCTCGACGCCGAGATTCGTCAGGATGGGCAACACTTCGCTCAGCGTCACGGGCTGGTCGTGGAACAGCTTGATGCGCTGCCCGCCCTCGACATCGTGATACAGCCGCAGCGACAGCCGGTCGGCGAATGCGATGGCTGAGGGCGCCGGAGTGCGCTGCTCGCCGGCGCTCACCGTGCGGGCGGGTTCGGCGCCCTCGCCCACGACAGTCAGGATGTGAGGCAGGTCGGCGATCGCGTCGGCAGGCGCGAACGCCTCGCGGTACGAGTCGGGAAACGCGCCGCGCAGGCTGGCAGCCTGAGCGATGCCCTCGAACTGGCCCCGGGCATCCGTCAGCTGCTCGGTGAGCTGGTCGTTCCACGAGCGTGCCGTCTCGACGATGCGGCGGCGCAGCTCGACCGCATCGACCTCGGGCAGGCGCTGCCCCGAGGGCACCCGGGCTACGAAGTAGAGCCGGGCCAGCGGCGAGTCGGAGACGCGCGACTCGTGCTCGACATACGAGGCACCATATGCATCGCGCAGCAGGTCGGCGATGCGCACGCGCACCTTGGTGTTGTAGGTGTCGCGAGGCAGGTAGACCAGTGCGGTCACGAAGCGCTCGTAGGGGTCGGTGCGCACGAACACCCAGGAGCGGCGGCGCTCGGCCAGCTGTCGGATGGCCAGCACGTTGTGCCGCAGGGTGGCGGCGTCGGCCTGGAACAGCTCGTCGCGCGGGTAGTTCTCGAGAATCGCGAGCACGTCGCGGCCGTTGTGGCTGTCGGCGCGGAACCCGCTGCCCTCGAGCACCTCGCGAACCTTGCGGTTGACCACTGGAATGTGCTGCACCGACTGCGTGTAGATCGACAGGGTGAACAGGCCGAGGAATCGGCGCTCGCCGTTGACCTGGCCGAACGCGTCGAACCGTTTGACGCCGATGTAGTCGAGAAATGCGTCGCGGTGCACGGTCGAGCGCGAGTTCGCCTTGGTGATGATGAGCACCGCGCGCTCGCGGGCCTTCTCAAGGTTTTTGCGGCGCAAAGGCTTCGGCTGCGGCGTGGGTGCGTCGGATGGCCGGCGGAACAGGCCGAGCCCCGAGCCGGCCACCGCCTGCAGTGCATCGGTGCCATCGTCGAGGGTGACCAGGTCATACTCTTGGTATCCGAAGAAGCTGAAGTTGTCGTCGAGCCAGTCGAGAAAGTGCGAGGCCTCTTCGGCGCGGTCTTCGAGGCCGTAGGGTGCGTGTGCGGTGAGCTCGGCGCTGATGCGCTGCGCTTGGGCGCGCATCTGCGGCCAGTCGGCATTGACCTCGTCGACGTCGTGCAGGGTGCGGCGCACCGCGGTGACTAGCGCCTCGCGGTCGGCCTCGTCGGGCACGATGCCGGTGCGCACGTAGACCCATGACTCGATGTCGACCTCGTGCCCGGGCACCGGCAGCACGAGCGCCTCGGTGCGAGGCTGACCGGCTTCGAGCGGGCTCGCGATCGCGGTGGCGGTGCCCTGGGCATCACGAGTGACCACAAAGGTGGGGTGCACCACCGACTGCACCTCGATGCCGCTAATGCCCAATTGTACGAGAACCGAGTCGACAATGAAGGGCTTGTCATCGGTGACGATGAGCAGCTCGCCGCTGAGTTGGCCGCGCGCATCGGCCACGGTCGTGTTGGCGAAATGCACGAGCGAGGTGCCCGACGGCCGCTCGGCCCCGATGCCCAAGTGATCATCGACCACGGCGGCCAGCAGCGGAGCGCCGATGGTGGCCAGGTCTTCGGTGCCGAGGGCACGAGTGTATCGAGCCAGCAGGCCAGCCAAGTCTGGCACTGAGGCGGGGGCGACCAGGGCATCCTGCGCGCCGCGCAGCACCCCCTCGCGCGGCTGATCGCCGCTGGCGGCCGCGGTGGATGTGACGGGAACCTCGCTGTTATCGCTCACGTTCTCAGCCTATCGAGAATGGGGGCAGAGAGCGGGCTCATGACGCGGTGATATACGGTCTGGGCGGTGATAGACTGACGGCTCCTGTCGGGCCGGTCGGCTCGAGTGGCCAGACGCATTTCGACGCGGTCCGAGGCTGGAAACCTCCAGCGCACGCATCTCGCAATCCCCGGAGGCTCTTCATGACTGACGTGTCTGACGCTCGCTCGCGCTGGCTGCCGTTGGCGGTGATCGCGATGACGCAGCTGATGGTGGTGCTCGACGGCACCATCGTCAACATCGCGCTGCCGCATGCCCAGGCCGAGCTCGGGCTCACCGACCTGCAGCGGCAGTGGGTGGTCACGGCCTATGCGCTGGTATTTGGCGCGCTGCTGCTGCTCGGCGGGCGCATCGCCGACTACTGGGGGCGCAAGCGCTCCTTCTTGGTCGGCATGGTCGGGTTCGCCGCGGCCTCGGCGTTCGGCGGTTTCTCTCAGAGTGCGGGCGAGCTCATCGCCGCGCGTGGGTTGCAGGGGATGTTCGCGGCGCTGCTCGCCCCCGCGGCACTCGCACTGCTGACGGTGACGTTTCCGAGTGGCCGGTCGCGGCAAATCGCGTTCGCGGTGTTCGGGGCGGTGGCCGGCAGTGGGGCGGCGGTCGGGCTGCTGCTCGGCGGTGCGCTGACGCAGTTCGTCTCGTGGCGCTGGTGCCTGCTGGTCAACGTGATCTTCGCCGTGATCGGAGTGATCGGCGGGCTCACCCTGGTCAAGGAGAGCCGGGCCGAGGGCAGCCACCGCTACGACTTGTGGGGTGCGCTTGTGATCTCGCTCGGTCTGGGGTCGCTCGTGTATGGGTTCACGTTGGCCGAGAGCAGCTGGACCGATTGGGGCACCCTCGGGTTTCTGGGGGCCGGTCTCGTGCTCATCGGCGTGTTCGTGGTCATCGAGGCGAGGGTCGAGAATCCACTGCTGCCGCTGCGCATCGTGACCGATGCCACCCGTGCCGGCGCATTCATCGTGCAGGGCATCGTCGGCACCGTGCTGATCGGTTCGATGCTGTTCATCACGCTCTACCTGCAGGGAGTACTCGAGTTTTCTCCGTTGCAGACGGGGCTGGCCACCATCGCCATGTCGGGCACCACGCTCGCCTCGACGCCCCTGCTGACCCGGTTGATCGGGCGCCTGGGGGCGCGTCGTTTTCTGATGATCGGGCCACTCGTGGTGGCGACAGGGCTCGTGCTGCTGTGGGCGCGCATCACGCCCGAGGCCAGCTACTGGACGCAGGTGATGCCCTCCCTGCTGCTGATCGGCATCGGCATGGGATTCATCTTCGTGCCCCTGCAGAACGTGGCGCTCACCGGAGTGGCGCCGCACGATGCCGGGGCGGCCTCGGCCCTGGTGAACTCATCGATGCAGATCGGCGGGTCGATCGGGCTGTCGGTGTACTCGGTGATCGCCGCCCGTGTGCTGGCGGCCGCCGACCCCGCGGTGCCGATGGCTGACTCGCTCACGCATGCGTACAGCTTGGTGTTTCTTGCCGCGGGAGGGTTCATGGCGCTGGCGTTCCTCACGGCGGCGCTGCTGATCCGACCCGGGCGCGAGACCGCCCGCTGAGCGGCTCCGTTCACTCGGGCCAGAGCCCGGAGCAGCCACGCCGGTGAGAGCCCAGCAGATGGGTGTCGACGATGCCGATCGCCTCCATCAGCGCGAACATGGTGGTCGGCCCCACGAACACGAAGCCCTCGGCCCGCAGCGCGCGGGCCAGCGCGGCAGACTCGGGGGAACGCGTCGGCACCTCGGCCTGGGTGCGCGGTCGCGGAGTGTCGTCGGGCCGGAACGACCAGACGAGCGCGGCCAGCCCACCACGATCGCGCAGGCGCACCGTGGCCCGGGCGTTGGTGATCGCCGCAAGGATCTTCGCGCGATTGCGCACGATGCCGGGGTTCGCGAGCAGACGGTCGACAGCGGCCTCGTCGTAGCAGGCCACCCGATCGGGGGAGAACCCGGCGAAGGCCTCGCGAAACGCGGGGCGCTTGCGCAGGATGGTCGCCCACGACAGGCCGGCCTGAAACGCCTCCAGCGTGAGGCGCTCGTACACACCCTGCTCATCGCGCACGGGCAGTCCCCACTCCGTGTCGTAGTACTCGCGCAGCAGCGGGTCGCTCGCCGCCCAAGTCGGGCGGGCCAGCCCGTCGGAGCCGACGACGAGGCCGTCTTGGGAGTCGGTGCGGCTGGTGTTCTGCGGCTGTGGCATGGCATCCATGGTGGCAGAGGCGACGGGGGCGTGCTAGTCGGCACCAGACTGCTCGGTGATGCACAGGTGCGAGCGGTAGTGTCGGTGAAATGCCGCTCATCGCCAGCCGTCCTGCCTCCGCCGTGTACAAGAGTCTGCTCAGCCTGATCGGCTGGGTCTCGATCATCGCCACGACCGGGCTGCTCGACGGCCGTGCGTCGTGGAGCGCGCTCGAGATGTTCACCACGCAGAGCAACATCCTGTGCACGCTGTACTTCACCGTCGCCACCGTGCGACTGTGGGCCGGGCGGGATGCGGTCGGCCAGCCGTTCGCGCCCGTGGTCAAGGGCATTGCGACGATGGCGGTGACCATCACGTTCCTGGTGGCCTGGCTGGTGCTGCACATGTCGGTGAGCTTCGGGTCGGCGGCCGATGCCTCCCTGCTGGGCCTGCACGTGGTGGTGCCGTTGATGGCCGTTGCCGACTGGGTGCTCTTCGACGCTCCCGGGCGGCTGCGCTGGCGCGACGCGCTGCTGTGGCTGATCGCGCCGATGCTCTACCTGGTCGAGTTCGCCGTGGTGCTCGCGGCCGGCGGCAGCCTCGGCGGTGGGGCTGGTATCGCGCCTGATGGCGCCGGCGCTGGAGCTGCTGGTGCGGCTGGTGCGGCTGGCGGCATGGCGCGCACCTCGCGGGCGCCGTATCCGTTTCTCGATGTCGACTCGCTCGGTGTGGGGCAGGTGGTGCTCAACGTGGCCGCGCTCGCGGCGGGCATCGTGGTGCTGGGCCTCGCGGCCATCGCGCTGGATCGGTGGCGCGGTCGGCGGGCGGCGGGGAGCCCCCAGCCAGCTCAGTAGTGGTAGCGCGCCTGGAAGATCACGAGGTCGTCGCCGTTCACGAGGTACACCAGCCGGTGCTCGTTGGTGATGCGGGGTGATCTGCACGATCTGCTCACCGGAGGCATCCTCGGCGCAGTCGAGCTCGTAGTGGCTCTGCAGATTGAGCCAGAACTGCACGGACGTGCCGAAGTACTTCATGAGAACCTCACCGGGATGGATCGGCGTAGGTTTGTCAGTGGTAGTCAACAATCTCCAACTCCTCCGGGCCGGTGTCCGTCCATATGAAGCAGATGCGCCATTGTTCGTCGATGCTGGCTGTTCAACTCGGCCACCCTTGAGCAGCTCGAGCCGGCTGTCAGGGGAGCTGTCGTCGACCACCACCGCGGATCCCACCTGACGAAGCTTGCGCTACGCCACCCGCTGAATCCGCGGATCGAGGGACGGCACTCGCTCCTGACGCCACAGCAACTCGATGTCTTTGCTGCCGAACGATCTGATCACACCGCCGGCACATAACGGAACGTGTCAATAACGCTATACGTTAAACCGAAACTCGACCACGTCGCCGTCTTGCATGACGTAGTCTTTGCCCTCCATGCGCACCTTGCCTTGGGCCTTCGCCTCGTTGTGCGAGCCAGCGGCGTCGAGGTCATGGAACGAGACGACCTCGGCCTTGATGAAGCCCTTCTCGAAGTCGGTGTGAATCACACCTGCTGCCTGGGGCGCGGTCCAGCCTTTGTGAATCGTCCAGGCGCGAGCCTCTTTGGGGCCAGCGGTGAGATACGTCTGCAGGCCGAGTGCTTCGAAGCCGATGCGGGCCAGCTGGTCGAGGCCGGATTCTTCTTGACCGAGGCTGGCCAACAGTTCCTGTGCCTCCTCAGGCTCGAGGTCGATGAGCTCGCTCTCGGTCTTGGCGTCAAGGAAGATCGCCTTTGCCGGGGCGACCAGCGCTTCGAGTTCGGCGCGACGTTCGGCAGAGGTCAGCACCGATTCATCCACGTTGAACACGTAGACAATGGGCTTCGAGGTGAGCAGGCCGAGCTCTTTGAGCTGGTCGAGGTCGAGGCCAGTCGCTGTCGACAGGGGCTTGCCCTCGTCGAGGTGTGCTTTAGCTGCCAGCGCGGTGTCGAGTACAGACTTGTCGATCTTGCGGCCCTTCACCTCTTTCTCGTAGCGGGTGATGGCCTTGTCGAGAGTCTGCAGGTCAGCGAGCACGAGCTCGGTGAGAATGGTGTCAATGTCGCGTCCGGCATCCACCGAACCGTCGACGTGCACGACGTCGGGGTCGCTGAAGCCGCGGCTGACGAGGGCGATCGCGTCGGCCTCGCGGATGTTCGCCAGGAACTGGTTGCCCAGCCCCTCGCCCTCGCTGGCGCCCTTGACGATGCCGGCGATGTCGACGAAAGACACCGGCGCGGGCAGAATTCGCTCGCTGCCGAAGATTTCGGCGAGGCGGTTGAGGCGCTTGTCGGGGAGGCTGACCACCCCCACGTTCGGCTCGATGGTGGCGAACGGATAGTTCGCCGCGAGCACGGAGTTCTTGGTCAGTGCATTGAAGAGGGTCGACTTGCCCACATTGGGGAGTCCCACGATTCCGATAGTCAGCGCCACGAGGGACAAGTCTAGCTTGCCCGGGGTGCGCCGCAGGGGTGAAAGCCTGCCGTAGGGGTGAGTGTGCTTCACCCCTATGGCATAAATCCGCGATTCTTCACCCCTACGGGGGTGCCAGAGATGGGACAAAGCAGGCTGGTAGTCCAGCTGAGGGTGGGGTGGCTCGGAAGAGTCAGGTCAGACCCTGTGGTAACAGACCGGCGCGGCATGCGCCTGCCATATCTGCGACCAGCCCCTAGGCGGTGCGCAGCAGCAGACCGGGGCAGAACCGGGCGAGCAGGGTTTCGATGGCTTCGAGCACCAGATCCCAGTGCTCGATGACCTGCTGATATGAGAAGCGCAAGGGGATGAGGCCGGCGATCGCGGTTCGGGCCGCCTTGGCATGGTCTTTGAGGTATTGCAGAGGGTCGCCATGGTGACGGCCGTCAAGTTCGAGGGCGATGAGGTCTTCGATGACGATGTCGACGCGCTCGTTGCTGTGCAGCCGGAACTGGATTTTGACCCGATACCCGCGAAGGGTGAGCCAGACCCTCGGGTATGACTCGATGATGGACTCGGAGTCGGCATCGGTGAGAGATTCGATCTTGCGGCCTCGAGCGGTGGCCTGCAACGCTTCACGGATGAGCTGCTCGTCGAGGTGGTCGTGCGGGGCGAGGGTTTGCGCTCGAGCGGCATGGAGCATTCCGTCGGCCACAACCACGGCGTCGGGGAGGTCGAGGGTTCTGACGCAGTGCTGCAGCGCCATGCGCCACGGGGCCACACCAAACGGGGCTACCGCTCGCATGGCTCGGCCGTATTCTTCGTGCACGCGCGCATTGTGCGCTTGTGCCAGCAGCGATCCGCGGGTTGGGTGATGCGAGAACCGAACGATCTGCAGCTGTGCGCCCGGTGGCACCCAAGCGCCGTGGCGGCGCAGAGCATGCGGGCCAGAGAGAGCTCCGCCGAATCTGATGGCGCGCACGACGTCTGGGTCGGCTTCGGGGGTGGCGTACCAGCCTCGGCGAAGCTGGCTGAGCATGCCGCGACGCAGCACGCGTGAGATGACTGCGCGGTCTGCGCCGTGCTGGTCGAGCCAGGCTGGCGTGACGACTCCAGTGGGGATGCGGTTCAGCACTTCTTGCATGAGAACAGGCTCGCCGAGTCGAGCGTGCCGAGGCGAGTGGGGCGGGCAGTATGTGGACAGATTCGGAGAAAATGTCGCCTGTGCAGAAACGGTGGCGGGCCGCACCTCAGCCATACATCTGGCCAGCACTGAGGCACAGCGTGCCGTAGGGGTGAAAGATCGCGGGTTTGTGCCGTAGGGGTGAAGCAGGCTCACCCCTACGGCAGGCTTTCACCCCTATGGCGCAGCCCGGGCTACATACCGCCCAGCAGATCGGTCACCAGAGCCGCGATCGGGCTGCGCTCGCTGCGGGTGAGCGTCACATGCCCGAACAGCGGGTGACCTTTGAGCTTCTCGACCACCGAGGTGATGCCGTCATGGCGCCCCACGCGCAGGTTGTCGCGCTGGTTGACGTCGTGTGTGAGCACCACGCGAGAGTTCTGCCCGATGCGGCTGAGCACCGTCAGCAGCACGTTGCGCTCGAGCGACTGCGCCTCGTCGACGATCACGAATGCGTCATGCAGCGACCGGCCGCGGATGTGCGTCAGCGGCAGCACCTCGATGAGGTCTCGCGCGATGATCTCGGTCATCACCTGCGGCGAGACCACGGCACTGAGAGTGTCATAGACCGCTTGGCCCCACGGGTTCATCTTCTCGTCACGGTCGCCGGGCAGATAGCCGAGCTCTTGACCGCCAACGGCATACAGCGGCCGAAACACCATGATGCGGCGGTGCTGATCGCGCTCGAGCACAGCCTCGAGCCCAGCGGCCAGCGCCAGCGCCGACTTGCCGGTGCCCGCCCGTCCGCCGAGCGAGACGATGCCCACACTCGGGTCGAGCAGCAGATCGATGGCCAGCCGCTGCTCGGCGCTGCGCCCGTGCACCCCGAACACGTCGCGGTCGCCGGCGATCGCCTTGACCTGTCCGTCGGCGAGCACGCGACCCAAGCCCGACCCGCGCGGTGACTGCAACACGAGCCCGGTGTTCACCGGCAGCTCGGCGGCCGCATCAAGATCGACCGTCTCGTCGTCGTAGAGCTCGCTCATCTGCTGCTCGCTGATCTGCAGTTCGGCGATGCCGGTCCAGCCGGTGTCTGAGACCTGCTCGGCCCGGTATTCGTCGGCGGCGAGCCCCAGCGCCGAGGCCTTCACGCGCATCGGCATGTCTTTCGAGACGACGGTCACGTGCGCGCCCTCGTTCGCGAGGTTGCGCGCGACGGCAAGGATACGCGAGTCATTGGTCGACCCGGCTGACTGGAATCCGCTCGGCAACACTGCCGTATTGGAGTGATTCAGCTCGATGCGCAGCGACCCGCCCACATCGCCGATGGGCACCGCGATGTCGAGCCGCTCGTGCTGATCTCGCAGCGCGTCGAGATTGCGCAGCGCCTTGCGTGCGTAGTACCCGAGCTCAGGGTGGTGCCGTTTGCCCTCGAGTTCGGTGATTACCACGATCGGAATGATCACCTGATGCTCGGCGAACTTGAAAATGGCGTCGGGGTCGCTGATCAGCACCGAGGTGTCGAGCACATAGGTTCGCTGTGCGGTGTCGGGCAGAACGCCGAACTCGTCGGCGATCTCAGAACGCGTGTCAGTGCTCGTCGTCTCGACGGCTGCTGACGAGCGCGTCTTCGGCTGGTGCGGTGTGCGACGAGTGGAGGTGGTGGCCACGATGACTCCTCAAACTGCTGGCTGTGCCGAGCGAGGGGGCCGACCTCCTTTCGGGAGGGGCTGGCCCATCCCGCACCGATCGGTTGACCGGTTGCTTGGAGCCTATGTCAGGCGTGCGCCGCCACCGTGCATTGCGGGGCGCGCGCCGGTTACGAGTGTGTGAACGGTTGCGAAACGGGCTCAGCGGGCGAATGGATGCGCGCGCGGCCACCGCCGCACCCTCGCCTCGTGATGCCGAACAGCTTGCCCCTCACGCGCGCGCCGTTGCGCAGAAACCCCTCAACAACGCGCTCGTCAAGAGCATGCAGAAAAGGGGCGGGCCGCATGCGGCCCGCCCCTCAACTCTGGATCAGCGGGTTACCGCTGAAAGAGTCTGGTCGCGATCAGAGGTTCGGTGAAGTCATCGACAGCACGTCGAGAGCCTTGTCGAGCTGCTCTTCAGTGATCTCTCCGCGCTCGACGAAGCCGAGTGCGATGGTCGCCTCGCGCACGGTGAGCTTGTTGGCCACCGAGTACTTGGCGATCTTCGCGGCTGCTTCGTAGCCGATGATGCGGTTGAGCGGGGTCACGATCGAAGGCGACGACTCGGCCAGCTGGCGAGCTCGCTCGACGTTGACCTTGATGCCGTCGACGGTCTTGACTGCGAGCAGGTGGGTTGAGTTGGTCAGCAGGCGGATCGACTCGAGCAGCGCGTTGGCGATCACCGGGATCTGCACATTGAGCTCGAAGTTGCCCGAGGCGCCGGCCCACGTGGCGACGGTGTCATTACCGATCACGCGCGAGGCCACCTGCAGCACGGCCTCGGGAATCACCGGGTTGACCTTGCCGGGCATGATCGACGAACCGGGCTGCAGATCGGGCAGATGCAGCTCGCCCAGGCCCGCGTTGGGGCCTGACGACGCCCAGCGCAGGTCGTTTTGGATCTTGATCAGGCTGACCGCGATGGTCTTCAGCGCGCCCGAGACCTCGACGAGCGCATCACGCGCACCCTGGGCCTCGAAGTGGTCTTTGGCCTCGGTGATCGGCAGGCCGGTGTCATCGCGCAGCAGCTCGATGACCTGCTGCGGAAAGCCCTTCGGCGTGTTGATGCCGGTGCCGGTGGCAGTGCCGCCCAGCGGCACCTCGGCCACGCGAGGCAGCGCGGCTTCAACGCGCTCGATGCCGAGGCGGATCTGGCGGGCGTAGCCGCCGAATTCCTGGCCCACGGTCACCGGGGTGGCGTCCATCAGGTGCGTGCGGCCGGCCTTGACCACATCCTTCCACTCGGTGGCCTTGGCCTCGAGCGAACGAGCCAGCTCGTCGAGCGAGGGAATCAGATCTTCGAGCAGTGCACCGGTGACGGCCACATGCACCGACGTGGGGAACACATCGTTCGACGACTGCGACGCATTCACGTGGTCGTTGGGGTGCACGGGCTTGCCGAGTGCGTCAGAGGCGAGCGTTGCGAGCACCTCGTTGGTGTTCATGTTCGACGAGGTGCCCGAGCCAGTCTGGTATACGTCGATGGGGAAGTGACGGTCGTATTCGCCGGTGACCACTTTGTCAGCGGCGTCTGCGATGGCCTGGGCGACATCGTCGTCGAGGATGCCCAGCTTCGCGTTGGCCAGCGCAGCGGCCTTCTTGATTCGCGCGAGTGCCGCGATGTGGCGGCGCTCTAGGCCGGTGCCCGAGATCGGGAAGTTCTCGACGGCACGCTGGGTCTGGGCACCATAGAGAGCGTCGGCCGGAACCCGAACCTCTCCCATGGTGTCGTGCTCAATGCGGTATTCGGTCACGGTGACGCCCCTCTTTCTGTTGGGTGTTTGGTGCTGAATTTCAGCGCGGTTGGATACAGGAGTCAGGTCAGTGGGAAAGCTCACGTCGGGCAGCGCGCTCGTCGAGGCCCAGGCCGAGGCCGCGGTCGGTGAGTGTGCGCACCCGTGCGGTGCTCAGGTCGTAGGTGATACCGATCACGGCGGTGGTGCCCTGGCCGACTGCCGCGGCGATGAGCTCAGAGCGCTCCATGATGGCCTGCACGGTGTTCTCGACCTGCAGCTCGCCGATGTGCTCGGGAGTGGCATTGCCCTCTCGGGTGGCCTGCTGCACAGCCGGTTTGATGCGGTGCAGCAGCTCTTCGAGGAAGTAGCCGGGAGGGGTCGGCTGTGCCGGGTCGGCCGCAGCGATGGCACCGGCGATGGCGCCGCAGTGCTCGTGACCCATCACAACCACCAGTGGCACGTGCAGCGAACCGACGGCGAACTCAAGTGAGCCCAGAATGCTGGTGCCGATGACGGCGCCGGCATTGCGTACCACGAACAGGTCGCCGAGGCCGGCGTCGAAGATGATCTCGGCGGGCACGCGGGAGTCGCCGCAGCCCAAGATCACGGCCTTGGGGCTCTGCCCTTCGAGCAGCTGCTGGCGGCGTGCCTCGTCACGGTGGGGGTGCAGGCATTGTTCGGTGGCAAAGCGGTCATTGCCGGCGAGCAGCTCGCTCCACACTTCGGCGGGCGTCTTGGCCTGACTGATCTGCTCGTTCATGACTCTCCTTTGTGCCGGTCACGATGCCTCGGAACCGGCTCCCATCGACGTGAGTGTGGCGGTCACCAGCTGCGCGAACTCGTCGTCATCGGCCGTTCCGTTGAAGATCAGTGTAGTTCCATCGACGTCTGCCGTCAGCGCGTAATCGCTGCGGCCGGCGTAGTCGGAGTCGTCGCGCTGGTCGTAGACGGTGAACTCGACGCCGTCGATGGTCGTGGTGCCGGTGGCCTTGCGTGGCGTGAGCTGCTGCACCTGCCAGGTGGCGTTGACCTCAGACGACTGCGTGATCGAGATGAACTGTTTGTTCGGTGTGCGCAGCCCGACGTACCAGACGTCGAGGCCGGTGTCGGTGTCGGGCGTGTAATCGGCGCGGTTGGCGATCCAGCGGTCGTCGACGTCGGGCACGGCCAGAGTCATCGCGGCGCTGTCTTGCAGCCCGTCGGCGACCTGATGGAAGTCGACGGTGCTCAGCCGCGACGAGTCGTCACGGGGCACCGCCACCAGCAGCACGACCACCACGCCCAGGCAGGCGAGCAGCGCGATGAGCAGGTTGCGCACAGTCTGCTTGGCACGCCGCTGTTTGGCCGCGAACTCTTGCTGCTCGCGGGCGATGTCTTCGGCGGAGCGAGCCGCAGGCTGTGGCTCGACCGAAGGGGCCTGTGCCGACTCGTCGACCGGCGCCTCAGGCATCAGCGTCGCTTTCGTCGGCTGCGGCACGAGCCTGCGCGGTGCGCGCGCTGGCCGTTTGCGCAGCCTCGAGCCGCTCGCGAGCGCCGGTGAGCCATAGTTCGCAGCGGTCGGCCAGCGCGGTGCCGTGCTCCCAGAGCTCAAGCGACTCTTCAAGCGTTGCTGCCCCCTGTTCGAGGCGTGCCACGGTGTCGGCCAGCTGGTCGCGGGCTTGTTCGTACGAGAGGTCGGCGACCTCGGTCGCGTAGTCATGTGCCATGGTGATCAGTCTATTTCTTCTCGAGGGTGTGGTCGCTGGTGGCGTTGACGGTGGCTGCGATGCTGCCGGCGGCCAGCAGCACCGACACATGGTCGCCGGTGGATGCCCGGCTCGCGTCGGTCAGCACATGCCCGGCTTCGTCGCGGGCAATGGCGTAGCCGCGCTGCAGCGTGGCCTGAGGTGACAGCGCCACTAACTGCCCGCGCAGTGCCGAGATGCGACTGCCCTCGCGCTCGACGAGCCGGCTGAACAGCTCGGTGGCACGGTCGCGGTCGCGGTTGGTCTGCTCGGCGCGCTGCTGGATGATCCATTCGGGTGCGCGCAGCACAGGGCGGGAGCGCAGCTGGGTGAGGCGGTCGGTCTCGATGCGCACGAGACCGGTGACGGCGGTGAGCAGTCTGGTGCGTGCCTGGGCGGTGCGCAGCAGCTCGTCGGAGACATCAGGCACCACGCGCTTGGCCGCATCGGTGGGGGTGCTGGCGCGCAGGTCGGCTACCTCGTCGAGCAGCGGGCGGTCGTTCTCGTGGCCGATCGCGCTGACGATCGGTGTGGTCGCGGCGGCCGCTGCGCGCAGCAGACGCTCGTCGCTGAAACCCAGCAGATGCTGAAAGTCGCCGCCGCCGCGCGCAATGATGATGACCTCGACCTCGGGGTCGGCGTCGAGGGTCTCGATGGCTGCGACCACCTGCTCTGGCACGTGCTCGCCCTGCACTGCGGTATGAATGGTGCGGAATCGCACGGCCGGCCAGCGCAGGGCGGCGTTGCGCAGCACGTCTTTCTCGGCATCGGAGTTGGCCCCGGTGATCAATCCGATTAGACCGGGCAGAAACGGTAGTGGATGCTTGCGAGCGGCATCGAAGAGACCTTCTTCGGCGAGCTGGCGGCGCAGCCGCTCGAGCCGCTCGAGCAGGTCGCCCAGCCCCGCATGCCGCAGCGCCTGCGTGACAAAAGTGAGGGAGCCTCCTTTGGGCCAGTAATTGGGGGCGAACAGGCCGATGACGCGGTCGCCGGCGCTGAACTCGGCCAAATCGATGCGCCGTGCGGTTGACGACCAGATGGCGAAGCTGAAGGTGGCGTCTTGTTCGAGGTCTTTGAGCTTGCCGAAGACGTTGCCGCCGCGCACATTCCATTGAGTGATCTCGCCCTCAACCCAGATGGCACCCAAGCGATCGATATACGTCTTGAGCTGCTGGCTGACCCGCGCCACCGACCAGGGCGCGTCGGCGGTGGCTGGGCCGTCGGCCGGTGCGTGTTCGCTCATGCAGGACCTCTCGTCTTCTGGGCAGGCGCGGGCTCAGCGGCGTCGATCAGGCTGGGTGCACCTGCTCACGGTTGGCAACCGTATCATGGAGGTGTGACATCATCCGTCGGCGCGAACGCATCGTCGGCACCAGACAGCAAAGTCTTCGTGCCCACGCCCCATGTGCCCGCGGCGACCCGCAGTGCCGCACATGTTGAGCCCGGCCGACGCGTGCTGCTCGCTGCACCCCGTGGCTATTGTGCCGGAGTCGATCG
Organism: Pseudoclavibacter soli DSM 23366; assembly: GCF_000423505.1. Taxonomy (GTDB): domain Bacteria; phylum Actinomycetota; class Actinomycetes; order Actinomycetales; family Microbacteriaceae; genus Pseudoclavibacter_A; species Pseudoclavibacter_A soli. The sequence goes on along the minus strand of NZ_AUIC01000003.1, from coordinate 582,575 downwards.
TGCGGTTGTGGCGGTGCAGAAGGCTCTAGAGCTGTACGGTGCACCCATTTATGTGCGCAAGCAGATCGTGCATAACGTGCATGTGGTGCGCGAACTCGAGGCCCAGGGCGCGGTGTTCGTCGATGAGCTCAACGAGGTGCCCGCCGGTGCACGCGTGGTCTTCAGTGCGCACGGAGTGTCTCCGGCGGTGGTGCAAGATGCGCAAGATCGAGACCTGACCGCCATCGATGCCACCTGCCCTCTGGTCACAAAAGTGCACCGCGAGGCGCGACGATACGCGAAAGCCGACTACGACATCCTGCTGATCGGGCATCGCGGGCACGAAGAGGTCGAGGGCACCGCGGGCGAGGCTCCAGATCGCGTGCAGATCATCAACGACCCGAGTGAGGTCGACAAAGTCACGGTCACCGACCCCGAGAAAACCGTGTGGCTGAGCCAGACCACGCTCTCGGTCGACGAGACCATGCAGACGGTCGAGCTGCTGCGCGAGCGATACCCGGGCATTGTCAGCCCGCCAAGCGACGACATCTGCTACGCCACGCAGAATCGGCAGGTGGCCATTAAGAAGGTGGCTGCTGAGTCTGATGTTGTGATCGTGGTGGGGTCGGCGAACTCGTCGAACTCGATGCGCCTGGTCGACGTGGCGCTCGAGCACGGTGCCGACGCCGCCTATCGGGTCGACTACGCCAGTGAGATCGACCCGGCCTGGCTCGAGGGGGCAGGCACTGTCGGGGTGACCTCTGGCGCATCGGTGCCCGAGGTGCTGGTCGATGGGGTGCTTGCCACACTGGCCGACGCGGGGTTCACCGATGTTGAAGAGGTGCGCACCGACACCGAAGACCTGATGTTCTCGCTGCCCAAAGAGCTGCGTCGCGACCTTGGTGCGGCCGACGAACGCGCGTTGGGCGGGCACGCGCGCTAGGCGCGCGTCTGCCTGTGCCGAATTGCCCAGTGATCGCCTGACCTGCACGACCACTGAGGTGCGATAGGCGCCATTTCTCGTGCCACGCCGCGGGCCGACTCGCGCGAGACGCGAGTGCTGCCGGTGACCACTGGGCAGGAAGGTACAGCCCCACGAGCCACGAAGTTGCAGAAGTGCAAGCGTTGCATGCGATCACTGGGCAGCAAGGTACACGACGCAGAACGCCGCCTCCTGGTTGGGAGGCGGCGTTCTGTGCTGGTGCCCGGCGACTACGCCTGCGGGGTGGCCTCGGGGGTGCTGGCAGTGCCGGCAGCGGCCGGGCCAGTGCCGGCAGCGGCCGGGCCATTGCCCGAGCTGCGCCGGCGCCGGCGACGGTTGCGCTTGGGCGCGCCGTCGGCTGCGGCGGTCTCGCTCTGCGCCTCACCATGCTGCTTGTGCTGGCCCTCGCTGCGTCCGCCGCGACCGTGCGAACGATCACCGCGGCGCTCGCCGCCCTTGTTGTTGCCGCCGCGACCCCGGCCGCGCCCCTTGGCATGGTCGTCTTTGGTGCGGCTGGTGGGCTTCAGTCGCCCCTTCACCGACGGGTCGATGTGCAGGTCGGTGAACAGGTGCTCTGAAGTGGAGTACGTCTCGGTGGGCTCGGGCTGACCGAAGTCGAGGGCCTTGTTGATCAGTGCCCAGCGGGTCACGTCTTCCCAGTCGACGAAGGTGACGGCCACGCCGTGCTTGCCAGCGCGCCCCGTGCGGCCCACCCGGTGCAGGTAGTCTTTCTCGTCTTCGGGGATGCTGTGGTTGATCACGTGTGTGACGTCATCGACGTCGATGCCGCGGGCGGCGACGTCGGTGGCCACGAGCACATCGGCCTTGTTCTCACGGAACTTGTTCAGGTTGCGCTCGCGCTGCTCTTGGTTGAGGTCGCCGTGCACGGCCACCGCGTTGAACCCGCGGTCGATCAGCTCATCAGCCAGGCGGCTCGCAGCGCGCTTGGTGCGCGTGAAGATGACCACCCGGCCGCGGCCCTCGGCCTGCAGGATGCGCGCGATGATCTCATCTTTGTCGAGCGGGTGCGCACGATAGACGAAGTGGTCGATATTGGCCTGGGTGAGCCCCTCGTCGGGGTCGACGACCTGTACGTGAATCGGGTTCGACATGAACCGACGGCTGAGCGTGACGATCGCGCCGGGCATGGTCGCCGAGAACAGCATGGTCTGGCGCACCTCGGGCAGCTTGGCGAAGATGCGCTCGACGTCGGGCAAAAAGCCCAGGTCGAGCATCTTGTCGGCTTCATCGAGCACCACGAAGCGCACCTGGCCGAGCTGCAGAATGTGCTGCTGGTTGAGGTCGAGCAGGCGGCCAGGGGTGCCGACGACGACCTGAGCGCCGTCGTTCAGTGCGGCGATCTGCTCGTCGTAGGCCTTGCCGCCGTAGATGGCGGCGATCTTCACGTCGGGGCGGTGCGTGGTGGCGGCCACGAGGTCTTCGTGCACCTGCTGAGCCAGCTCACGCGTGGGCACCACGATAAGCGCCTGTACATGGGCGTCGGGGTGCTCGCCGAGCTCTTGCAGCAGCGGTAGGCCGAAGCCCAATGTCTTGCCAGTGCCGGTCTTGGCCTGGCCGATGATGTCGTTGCCCTTGAGGGCGAGGGGAATGGCCTGCTCTTGGATGGGGAAGGCCTCGGAGAAGCCCAAATCGTTGAGGGCTGCGACGAGCGAATCGTCGATGTTCAGTTCTGCAAAGGTGGTCACGTGTGTGGATTCTTTCATCTGCGCGCCAGAGAGACGACGCCTCACAGGGCGAGGTCACGGCGCTGTCTGCACTGCCTCGGACTCGAGGCATCATGATCAGTCTACCGGGTGCGTCAAGCCCCGGCCCCGTTCAGTTGCACCGCCGAGGCTCTGGCGCGCACAATGCTCGGTGAGAGGAGTCGTATGTCACCCACCCCCGAAACCGAACATCCGACCTGGGCCGCACCGGCCATCAACCGTTTTGTCGCTGTCGGCGACAGCTTCACCGAGGGCATCGGCGACGAAGACGCCAACGCCGTCGGTGGCGTGCGAGGCTGGGCCGACCGCGTCGCGGAGGTGCTGGCCGAGCGCACCCCCGACTTCGACTACGCGAACCTCGCGGTGCGCGGCAAATTGATCGATGAAATCACCTCTGGGCAGATCGAGCACGCAGTGGCCCTGCGCCCAGACCTGATCACGTTCTGCGCCGGTGGCAACGACATCATTCGGCCCGGCAGCGATCCGGATGCGGTGGCTCAGCTGTTCGACGATGACCTGTCGCGCCTGAGCTCAACTGGTGCCCATGTGGCGGTGTTCACCGGCATCGATGTGGGGCACCGTCCGGTGTTCGGGCTGGTGCGCGGCAAGGTGGCGGTCTATAACGAGCACATTCGAGTGTCGGCGGCCAGACACGGCGCGACGGTGGTCGACATGTGGGGCATGGACTTTCTCAAAGATCCCAGAATGTGGTCGACCGATCGGCTGCACATGTCGCCGCTGGGGCATCACAACATGGCGATCCAGGTGCTCGACGCGCTGGGCGTGCCGCATGAGCTCACGCCCGAGCAGCCGCTGCCCACACCGGCTCACGGCTGGCTGCCCACGGCCGAAGATCTGCACTGGGCGCGTGACTACCTGTGGCCGTGGGTGGTGCGTCGTGTGCGCGGCACCTCGTCGGGCGACGGCCGGCGAGCCAAGCGACCACAGCCGGTGCGCGTGACCTCGAGCCGCTGACGCCCCGGTGCGCCCGCCACGACCGGGTACGATGATGAGCGTGTTTAAACTGTTCGGTCGGCGTCGCGTCGGCAAAGAGATGCGGGTGCGCTCGCGTTCGGAGTCAGCGCATGCGGTGCGACCTTCGACGGTGCGCATCGACTTTCTGGCGCCGGAGCCGGAACGGCTGATCGCCTCGCTGGCGGCGTTCAAACTCGAGGGGTTCGAATATCTCACTCGGGTGCTGGCTGACATCGACGATCTCGATGAACAGGCGCATGTGGCCGAACTCGCTCAAGAGCTCTACGAGCGACACGTGCAGCTGCGCGAGGCCTATGAGTCTGCTGCGGGCAGGTCGTTCGCCGACACCAGCATTGGCCAGTTCGAGGCGCGGGCGCTGTGGGGGCGGCTGCAACCCGCGCTGTGGCAGGAGGCCGTGCTCGCCGCGTATCTCGTAGACGGCATTGCCGTCGACTTCTCGAAGGCACTTGGCCGCGGGCTGCGCCTGCGCGGCGGTCTGCGTCAGACGTTTGGCGACCGCCCAGAGGCCAAGCACGCGGTGGCGGTGCTGGCGGCCGAGAGCGAGCGCATCCCATGGATGTCCGATCGGCTGGCATTGTGGGGCCGGCGCGTCGTGGGCGATTCGCTGCTGTGGTGCCGGTCGCTGATGGTGCTCTCAGACCCGGTGCTGCGTGCTCTGCGTGACACCTCATTGCACCGCGACGAAGAGGTGCAACAGGTGATCTCGCAGATCGAGGCCGTGCACGGCGATCTGATCGCCGCGCACACCGCGCGTATGGAATCGCTCGGGCTGACTGCCTGAGCAGCCCGGCTTCGATTTACGAGACGAAGCCGATCTTGCGGGTCTCTTGGGGGCCGATCTCGATGTAGGCCAGTGCCTTTGACGGCACCAGGTACAGGCGGCCCTTCTCATCGGTGAGTTCGAGCACGGGAGCCTCGTCGGCGAGCGCGGTGCGCACTGCCTCGGTGACCTCTTCGGCCTTCTGTGACGACTCGAGAACGATCTCGCGACCTGTCTCGCGGATGCCGATCTTGATCTCCATGCTGCTCCTTCCACCGGGCGCCGTGTGGCGCCGACTCCCAGTGTAGCGGCGGGCGTGTCAGAGGCATGCTCTAGCGTGGAGATATGCCGCAGATCAGATTCACTGCACCGGAGCACGCCACCGCGTGCCCGCTTGAGGCGCTCGATGCGTCTCAGCTCGAAGTGGTGCGCGCTGGCGTCGAGCGCCACATGCAGGTACTCGGCGCCCCGGGCACCGGCAAGACCACCGCACTGGTGCGCCTGGCCGCGGCGGCCTTCTCAGATGGCTTCGCTCCCGACCAGGTGCTGGTGCTCGCTCCCACTCGTCAAGCAGCCGCGCAGCTGTCTGCACTCATCGACGCCGAGGTGTCACAGGTCTCGACCGGTGGTGTGGTGCGCACGCTCGGCTCGCTCGCTTTCGAGGTGCTTCGGGCACGGGCACTCGAACTCAGCGAGGCGCCGCCACGGCTACTCACCGGCGGCGAACAAGATCGCCTGCTGGCCGATCTGCTCACCGGCTACGCCAGCGGGCAGGTGGCGGGCCGGCTGCCGCAGTGGCCCGAGGGCATCACCGAAGAGGTGCTGCGGCTGCGCGGGTTTCGCACCGAGGTTCGTGAGCTGCTTGCCCGCACGCTCGAGCTCGACGTCTCACCACAGCGGCTGCGTGAGATCGCACGCACAGCCGGGCGAGCCGACTGGGCCGCCGCAGCAGACCTGTTCGACGACTATTTCGAGATCAAGGCGGCTACGCCCGGGCTCGCCGAGGCCTTCGACACCGGCGAGCTGGTGGGGCGTGCCGCAGCGCTGCTGCAGCGCGACCCTCACGTGCTCGGACAGGTGCGTTTGGTGCTGATCGACGACGCCCAAGAGCACACTCGGGCAGTGCTGCCGGTGCTGCGTGCGCTCGTCAGCAGAGGTGCCACATTGGTCACGTTCGGCAACCCCGATCAGGCCACCAACGGCTTTCGCGGCGGGCAGGCGGCATTCGCCGCAACCCTGCATCACGAGCTGGGCCTCGACGCACATACCGTGGTGCTTGAGACGAGTCATCGACTGCACGGCGCGCTGGCGCTAGCCTGCGCATCCGTCAGCGATCACGTCGGTGTTGCCCAAGCCGGTTCGCAGCGTGCGGCGCTGGTTGCAGCCGGTGGCGATTCGGCCCCGGTGGGCATCGAGGCACGGGCATATTCCGATGGCATCGACGAGGTCACCGATGTGGCCAGTCTGCTGCGCAGTCGGCATATCGACCTCGACGTGCCGTGGCAGCAGATGGCGGTCATCACCCGGTCGAGCGCAGGATTGGCCGAGCTGTCGAGAGATCTGGCCGCGGCCGGGGTGCCGGTGGCTGTCGCAGGTGTGGCCGGGCCGCTGCGCGACGAGGCTGTCAACCTTGATCTGCTCACGGTTGTTGCCGTGGGGCTGGGGCTGACCCCACTCGATGCCGCCACCGCCCAGCGACTGCTCACCGGGTTCGTCGGTGGTCTCGATGCGGTGGGGCTGCGCCGCGTGCGCCGACTGTTGCGCGAGCGCGAACTGCGCGACGGCGGGCAGCGGCATGCCGACGAACTGCTGGTGGCTGCTCTGCGCGAGGGGGTGCCAGACGAGGGCAGATCGGCGGTCTCGCCGCTGCTGCGTCGGGTGAACCGCCTGCATGAGGTGCTCACAGAGGTGCAGGTGCAAGGCGAAGAGCAGGCGGCGGCCGTTGATCTGCTGTGGAGCGCGTGGCATGCTGCAGCAGTCGCCGACCAGTGGCGTCAGCAGGCGCTCGGCAGCGGGGTGCAGGCGGTCGACGCCAACCGCCGACTCGATGCGGTGGTAGCGCTGTTTACCGCGGCACAGCGTCATGTCGAGCGGCAGCCCGACGCCAGCGCCGCCGAGTTCGTGACTCAGCAGCTCGATCAGCGGGTTCCTGAAGACTCACTGGCGCACACAGGTCGGCGAGCTGCCGTGCATTTAGGCACTCCGACCAGCGTGATCGGTCAGCAGTTCGACACCGTGGTGGTGCTCGGTCTGCAAGATGGGCTGTGGCCCAACACGAGAGTGCGCAACACCCTGTTGGGGGCCGACGACCTCGTCGATCACGTTTGCGGCACTGTCGACGTCGACCGACGCATCACCACCCTGCACGATGAGTTGCGGCTGCTGGTGCAGGCGCTCAGCCGAGCACAGCGGCATCTGCGATTGACCACCATCGTCGACGAAGACAATGCGCCGAGCCTCGCGTTCCGTCTGATGCACCAAGTCGTCGAGCTCGTTGACCATGTGCCAGACGACCTCGGGGCATACACCCTGCGTGGGCTGGTAGGTGCGCTGCGGCGGCGGCTGAACGGGCATCCTGACGACACCACCGCAGCTGCGGCTCTCGCCACGCTCGCTGCAGCAGAGGTGCCCGGTGCGGCTGTCGCCGACTGGAACGGGCTGGCTGAGCCGAGTACCACCGCAGACCTCACCGATATCGCAGGGGGTGAGCTGGTTCGGGTCTCCCCGTCGAAGCTCGAGACCTTTGATCGAGACCCACTGCTGTGGTTTCTGCAGCACGTGGGGGCCAGCGACCGCAGCACCCAAGCAGGCATCGGCACGCTGGTGCACGCAGCGTTCGAACGGGCAGGGCGCGAGCACCTGCGCGACCTCGGGCCGCTGGTCGAGGTGGTGCGTGCGAGGTGGGGCGAACTCGATTTCGAAACCCCATGGCAGGCGCGTTTGCAGCTTGACCGAGCCACCGAGATGCTGCAGCGCACCGTCGACTATCTGCGCGAGGCCGAGGGGCAGGGGTGGAGAGCCCTCGAGGCAGAGCAGGGGTTTGCCACCACCTTTGACATCGTCGAGATGCGCGGCAGCATAGATCGCATCGAAAGCGACGGCCAGCGGCTGCGCATCATCGACCTCAAGACCGGCAGGCGCATCAGTCAAGAAGACGCCGAAGAGCACCTGCAGCTGCGCGCCTATCAGGTGGCTTGGGCTGAGGGTGCGCTGGCTGATCTGCCCGCTGAGCAGCTTGCTCAGGCTGCTCTGCTGTTCGTGGGCGACGGCCCCAAGGGGCATGCCCTAGTGGCTCAGAGTCATCTCGACGGCCAGGCGCTGGCCGAGGCCGAGAAACAGATCATTGCCCTTGCCCACGGCATGGCGGGCAGCTCTTTCCCGGCCGATCTCGGGGCCACACTGCGCGGGGCAGGCCGGCCGGCGCTCACCTACATTCACACCAGAGGAGAGATCACATGGCCCGTTTGAGCGCCGTCGATATTGCTGATCACGTCGGCATTCATCGCCCGACTGCCGAGCAGCAGCAGGTGATCGAGTTCGCTGAAGAGCGGCCGGCGCTTGTGATCGCCGGGGCTGGCAGCGGCAAAACCGAGACCATGGCCCGTCGGGTGGTCTGGCTGGTGGCGAATCAGCTCGTGAGCCCCGAGCAAGTGCTCGGTCTCACGTTCACTCGTAAGGCCGCCACGGAGCTCGGGGCGCGCATCAACCGCTCGCTCGATGCGCTCGAAGATGCCGGGCTCACCACGCGCACGCCGCTCGAAGCCCGCCCCACCGTCTCGACCTACAATGCCTTTGCCAACACGCTCTTTCAAGACAACGCTTTGCGCATCGGCTATGAACCCGACGCCACGCTGCTCACCGAGGCCGGAGCATGGGAACTCGCGCACCAAGTGGTGCTCGATGCTGATGCCGACGAGGCACTCTATCTGTTGGGGCGCGGCCCCGCGCAGGTGGCGGCACTCGTGCTGCAGCTGGCGCATGCCATGGTCGATAATGCCGCAGACCCAGACGATCTGCTGGCCTTTGCCGAGCACTTCCGCAGCCTCACTGCGCTGCGCCCGGCCAAGCGCCCGGGTCAGGCAGAACCTGTCAAAGCCGTGCTTGATCTCGTCGACCGGGTGACAGCCCTTGAGGCGCTCGTGCCGCTGGCTGTCGACTACGGGCGACGCAAGCGCGAACTTGGGCTCATCGAGTATGCCGACCAAGTGGCGTTGGCTGCACAGGCGTTGCGCCGTGACCCAGCTGCGATCGAGCCCTATCGAAAGCGCTATCGCGCGGTGTTTCTCGACGAGTATCAAGACACCTCGGTGTCGCAGACCAGACTGCTCAGCCAACTGTTCGCCGGATTGCGAGTAATGGCTGTCGGCGACCCAAACCAGGCCATCTACGGCTGGCGCGGAGCCAGCAGCAGCAACCTGGCGGGGTTTCTGGCCGACTTCCATGACGTCGCTGGGCCACGGTTCCAATTGGCCACCAGCTGGCGCAACTCAGAGCGCATTCTGGCTGCGGCCAATGCGCTGGTTGCCGAGCCGGCCGACGCCGCATCGCCCACCGCTGACGTGCTCACGCTGCGGGCGAGGCCGGCTGCCGACGAGGGGGCAGTCGACACGCTCATCGCAGCAGACGCGGAGCATGAGGCTGCAGCAGTAGCCGCCTGGCTCGAACCGCGGCTGACACCAGAGACCACCGCAGCCGTGCTCTTTCGGGTTCGGGCCACTATGCCAGCATTCGCCCGCGCTCTGGCTGATCGGGGCATCCCGCACGAGATCGTCGGCTTCGCTGGTGTGCTGGAGTCGCCCGAAGTCGTCGATCTGCTCTGTGCGTTGCACGTCGTCGCTGACGCTGAGGCAGACAACGAACTGGTGCGCCTGCTGAGCGGCACGCGCTGGCGCATCGGCCCCGCAGACCTTGCCGCCCTCGGACGTTTCGCCGCCGACGTCGCAAGCTACGCAGACGATGGCGCACGTCTCGATGCCGAAGTTGCTCGTCGCATGCGCCAGTCGGTGTCTGGCGACGAGCATGCCTCGCTGGTCGACGCGCTTGACCTGCTGCATCACCCCAGTCGTTCGACAGCTCGGCTTATTGCGCGCGCGGGCTTCACTGAGATTGCTCTACAGCGACTCGAACAGGCGTCGCGGCTGTTCGCCGATCTGCGACGAGACGCGCACCTGCCCGTTGTGGAGTTCGTTCGGCTGGTGATCGAACGCATCGGTCTCGACATCGAGCTGCAGGCCAACGAAAGCCTCGCCCATCCACTGCGCAATCTCAATGCTCTGATCGGTAAGGTGACCGATTACGACCGCACTGTGTCGGCGGCCACACTCCCCGGACTGCTCGCCTGGCTCGAACGAGTCGCTGAGCAAGAGAACCTGAGCCTCGAAAGTGCGCCAGCCCGCCCGGGGGTCGTGCAGCTGCTGACAGTACACGCAGCCAAAGGCCTTGAATGGGATCACGTTGCGGTGCCGCGCATGGTGCTCGGCGAGCTACCCACCAAACCGCGCAGCACGCGCGGGTGGGTCGCTATTGGCGAATTGCCATACGACTTTCGCGGTGACAGCGCCGATTTGCCGGCGTTCGACTGGCGAGAGGCGACTGATTCCACCGACCTGAACCGCAGGTTCAAGGCCTTCGCCGAGCTTGAGAAGCAGCGCCATCTAGCCGAGGAGCGACGCATCGCGTACGTTGCGCTCACTCGTGGCCGCCACGATCTGCTGCTGAGTGCTGCACCCTATCGCGACGCGACATCTCGCGCTGCCGAGCTCAGCCCATTTCTTTCCGCACTCGGTGCCGCCGGAGCGATTCCTGATCTGTCTGCCGAATATGCAGACGTGCCCGCGCCTGACGAGGCGGAGACCCAATGGTATGCCTGGCCCAACGACCCGCTCGGCGGCCGACGGCCTCGAGTTGAGGCCGCTGCCCAGCAAGCGCGCACCGCAGCCGCGCACCTGCTCACCGACCCCACGGTGGCCGAATTGGGCCCTTGGCAGGCGCGAGTCGAGGGGCTGCTGCGCGAGCGTGAAGAGCAGGCGCAAACGCTGCTGCTGCCTCTGCCCGAGCGCGTGGCGGCCTCGAGATTCAAAGACTTTGTGCTGCAGCCTGAGCGTGCTGCCGCCGAGATGTACCGGCCCATGCCCTCACGCCCATATGTGCAGACCCGTGTAGGCACGCTGTTTCACGAATGGGTCGAACAGCGGTATCGCAACGCTGACCAGACCCTGCCGCTGGCTGCCGATCGGCTGGCCGAGTTTGACGGCGACCCTGGTCTGCTCGCAACGATCGACGATGCGGATGAGCTCGCACCGATTACCCCTGTGGTGCTTGACGCTGGCAGCCGTCGCATGCTGCAGCAGCTGTGCGAGACGTTTGAACGCAGCCGGTGGGCATCCAAGCGCCCGGTGGCCGTTGAGACGCAGATTCGTCTGCCCCTCGCAGATGCCCATGTCGTGTGCAAGCTCGACGCAGTGTTCGCCACCGATGACGGCTTCGAAGTGGTCGACTGGAAGACTGGTCGCCCGCCGAGCGACAACGAGCAGCTGCGTGCACGACAGCTGCAGTTAGCGCTTTATCGGCTGGCTTGGGCGGCGCATGCAGGCATCGACGTACAGCAGGTCAGTGCGCGGTTCTATTACGTGGCAGACGACATTGAGATCGCGCCAGAACAGTGGCTCGACGCACAGCATCTGGCTGAGCAGTGGGAGTCGCTCTACAGCCGCTCGTGAAACCCCGTGCGCAGAGACGAACGCGCTTTGCGCTGTGACGACTCAGCAGCGTCGTCGACGACGGTAGCAGTCTCTTCGTTGGCGCCGGGGCGGTCAACTGGCGCAGCCTCGTCTTCGTCGATGACCTCGGCGACGATGATCTCTTCGTGCTCTTCGGTGATGATCACGTCTGGCTCATCGGCAGCAGGAGTCGTCGAATCAGCTGCGGCTGACGTTTGCTCGGGTGTCGGGGCTGCCGCGCTGGCCGCGGGCGTCTGCGGCTCGCTTGCCTCGACTTCGGCTTCAGCCTCGATCTCGATTTCCAGTTCGATTGCCACAGGTTCGGCATCTTCGGAAGGATGCTCATCGCGCTCGGCCTCGAACACCACGTCGGTCAGCGCCAGCTGGTAGTCATCGAGCACGGTGTCTGCCAGACGGTCGAGCATGCTCTTTGCGTCGTCGACGATGGCGGCATCGCTCTTATCAACGCCGTGCAGCAGCCAGCGCGCCACATGCAGCTCAGCGTGCAGTGTGGCACGTCGCCGCAGCATGACGGAGCTGCCCTCCTGCAGGTCTCGCGCATACGCGGCGAATACTGAGTCGATGGCAGCCACCGGGGCGGCGTGAATCAGCCAGGCGAGGTCGAGCGCCGGGTCGGAGATACGCAGTTGAGACCACGACAGCACCCCGCTGACGTGACTGTGTTCGACTAACACGCACTGGTCATCCAAATCGCCGTGCACCACGGTGGGGTCGAACTCCCACAGCGGATCATCGTCAAGAGCGCCCGTCCAACGCTCCAGCAGTGATGGCGGAACCAGCCGACTGGCCTCGGCTCGCACAAGAAGCTGACGCACCGATTCGCGCACGGCCTCGGGCGTCTCATGGGGGAGGCCGTAGTCATCGATGAAGCCGGTGGGCAGCGCATGCAGTGCAGCCAAGCTCTCGCCGATTGAGGTGCTCAGCCCGTCGGTCGGGCTCAGCCAGGTGACATCGATGAGCACGCCCGGCACGTAGGTGTAGACCAGTGCGCTGAGGCCGCCCACATCGACCCGGCCGGCTTCGCTGGGAATGGCGAACGGCAGACGCGTGCGGATGCCCGCGCTCAATGCGCTGAGCGACTTCAGCTCGGCTTCGAGCAGTCGGTAGGCCGCGGGGGTCTCTGGTACACGGATGATGTAGTGCGAGCCGTCTTCTCCGATGATCACCGCGGAGTCGTAACGCCCGGTGCTGCCGGCGGTGTGCAGGGCCGCCGAGACCACGTTCAGCCCCGGAATCGCCGAGGTTGCGAGTGCCGCTAAGGTAAGTGGAGACCGACTCATGTGACCAGAGTAGAGGATTCGATGCGCCCAGCCGCGACCGCCACGCTTGATGCGCTGGATCCTCGGCAGCGGGCGGTCGCCGAAGCGCTCACCGGGCCGGTGCGTGTGCTCGCCGGAGCGGGCACTGGCAAGACTCGAGCCATCACACACCGCATCGCCTGGGGCATTGAACAGCAGGTCTATCAGCCGCAGTCGGTGCTGGCGCTCACCTTCACCAGCAAGGCCGCCGCCGAGCTGCGACTGCGCCTTGCACATCTCGGGCTGCCACCGGTCGCCGCGCGCACTTTTCACGCGGCTGCATTAGCGCAGCTGAGACATTTTTGGCCGCGCACCCTCGGCGCGCAGCTGCCGCGACTGCTCTCGTCGAAGGCCGCAGTGATCGCTGAAGCCGTGCATGCGGTGGGGCTGCCCGAGCCAGACACGGCCACGTTGCGCGATCTGGCCGCCCAAGTGGAGTGGCGCAAAGTGCGCGCGCTGACGGTTGATCAGTATTTGGCGACACCGCATCGCCAAGTGCACGGCGTCGCGGATGAGCAGATGGCCGCAGTGATGCTGCGTTACGAGCGACTCAAAGATGATCGCCGAGTGATCGACTTCGAAGATGTGCTGCTCACGCTGACCGGCATGCTGCGGCAAGAGCCGGCGGTTGCCGACGAGGTGCGTGACCAGTACCGCATCTTTGTGGTCGACGAGTACCAGGACGTTTCGCCGGTGCAGCACGATCTGCTGCGCGAGTGGATGGGGCGGCGTCGCGACCTCTGCGTCGTCGGTGACCCCAGCCAGACGATCTATTCGTTCTCGGGAGCTGACCCGCGGTATCTGCTCGACTTCGAGCAGGAATTCGTCGGTGCACAAACGGTCGAGCTTACCCACAACTATCGCTCGAGCGCACCCATCGTCTCACTGGCGAACGCCGCAATGCAGGGGCGGCCCGGCGCAGTGCGTCTTGAGACGGATGTGGCCGGCCCCCCGCCACAGCTGGCAGCGTGTGCCGACGAGACCGACGAGGCCCAGCATGTGGCACGTGCGGTTGCCGCGCAGATCGCAGGCGGTGCTTCGCCCCGCGAGATCGCTGTGCTGATGCGAGTCAACAGCCAGACCGCCAGGCTCGAGCAGGCCTTCACCCAGGCCGGTGTGCCATTCGCTCTGCGCAATGCCACGCCGTTTTTCGCCAGACGCGAGATCGTCGATGTCATGCTGCTCATCGGTGTGGCCGCGGCCGAGCAGCCGAGTGCTGCCGCGCTGCCGGCGCTCGAGCGTGCGCTGACCGAGGCAGGATGGTCGCCGACGCCGCCGGCTGAGGCCGGTGAAGTGCGTGAGCGGTGGCAGACTCTCGAAGCGCTGCGTCGCGTGTGCATCGATGCTGGGGAGCAGACCACGCTTGCTGCACTGCATCGTGAGCTGTTGGAACGGCGCGAGCAGCAGCATCCACCGACCACCGAGACAGTGACACTGTCGACGGTGCATGCCGCAAAGGGCCTGGAATGGGACCACGTGCATGTGATTGGTGTGAATGAGGGGCTGCTGCCGATCAGCACCGCCACCACCGAGGCAGAGATCGACGAGGAGCGTCGCCTGTTTTATGTCGCGGTTACGCGGGCGCGACGCACGCTGCATCTGTCGTATGCCGAGCGCTCGGGCGGTCGTGCGGCGCAGCGCTCGCGCTTTCTGGAGGGGCGGTAAGCTGCGTCGCATCACGGCAGAGGCACTGCGGATGCGGCCGGTGCGAAAACAGTCGGGTGGCCCCGCCCATGACCTGAACTCGCCGGTCGAAGACCCCGGGCAGCTGCGCCGGAGTGGCAGTGAGCGCCCGCAACACGACCTGCGCTGCGATCGCGCTGGCTTGGGCGATGTCGCTGGCGCCGGCAGCGAGCCTGGGGCGCCGCCACAGCTGATCGCACATCAGCGCCCAATCAACGTGATGATCTCGGGCATGCTGGTGTACGCACCCCAGACAACCGGTCTGCCCCGGCACTACCAGCGGCCCCACGACAACGGCACCCGTGGAAGTGGACCACATACTCAAATGCGGCTGATCATGGCGCAGCAACGGCACCCACTGTGCCGGGTGCGGTGGCCCATAGCCACAGATGACGCTGAGATCGGCCTCGGTGGGCCCAACTCGCCGCACGTCGCATTCGTAGAGCGACGAGATGAGATGGTCGATCGGCGGGCTGCTGGCTGACGAAGGGGCGCTGCGCATATGCCACTCTGGCGGACGTGACTCACAGCGGGGCTCTGAAGGATCGGGGGCGTGCACCAGTCGACGCACTCCGCTGGCGGCGAGCACGAGCAGCAGCTGGGTGCTCATGGGGCTGTCGCCGATGACCGCGACGCAGGAGGTGTCGAGAGCGCGCATGAGCCGGTTGTGCTCAGCCAGCGGCTGATCAGGATGCACGGCCCACATGCGGTGCAGACCCAACGCGCGAGGCACGTGCTGCACTCGATCGCCCAGTCGGTGCAGCATGGCGCTGAGCGTTTGTTCGGGCTCGCCGTACTGAGCGAGCACCTCGCGGAGATCGACCTCGCGAGCCCCGGACTGCAGGGCGACGAGCAGGTCTTCTTGGCAGGCCGTCGGGTCGTGAAACACAACAGGGTTGGTCAGGCCGACCTGGAGGTGTCCGCCGGCGCGCCAGATGAGTGGGTGAGCAGGATGCAGCTGAGCGATCATGCCTCGAGTCTGACGCAGGCGAGGCGATGGCACGAGGCACTTTCCACAGGCCGTGGTGACGTAGGTTCAGGCGTCTGGAGCGTCGGATTCGTCGCCGGGCTCGGGCAGCTCTCCGTCGAGCAGTCGCGCCAGATCTCTGTCGAAGTCAGAGGTGGGTGCCTGTGTCGAGCGGGCGATGAAAGCCTGCGGGTCGTCGAGGTCTTCTGGCTGTGGCAGCAGGTCAGGATGCTGCCAGATCGCGTCGCGAGCTGTCGAGCCGAGTTGGTCGGTGACCGCCTGCCACAGGGCTGCGGCGCGGCGCAGCTGGCGCGGGCGAAACTCCAGCCCGATCAAGGTGCTGAAGGCATGCTCGGCTGGGCCGCCGATCGCGCGACGGCGGTTGACGGCCTCGGCGATGGCCGACTGCTTGGGCAGGCGGTGTGTGGCCTGTGTGGTGACGGTGTCGACCCAGCCCTCAATGAGGGTCAACAGGTTCTCAATGCGGGCCAGCGCCGCATCTTGGGCCTCGGTGCGCGGCGGAATGAGCGCACCAGCTTCTATGGCGGCTTTCAGCGAACTGGGGTCGGTTGGATCGATGTCGCCGCCGAGCGCCTCGATGCGGGTCACATCGATGTGGATGCCGCTGGCATAGGCGGTGATAGCGCTGGTGAGTTCGCTGGTCAGCCAGGGCGCGTGTCGGAACAGCGCCACATGCGCGAGTTCGCGAGTGGCCAAGTAGATGGTGATCTCACTGTCGGGCACTTCGAGGCCCTCAGAGAAGTCATGGATGTTCTGTGGCAGCAGAGCCGGGGTGTTGTCTGGCACCACGGGAATGCCGATCTCATTGGCAGAGACCGTTTCGGAGGCGAGCTGGCCAACCACCTGGCCGAGCTGTACGACGAAGACGGTCGAGGCCATCCGGCGCATGAACCCGGCGGCCTGGCCGAGGCTTGCGGAGAGCTCGTCAGGGAGGTTCTGCTGCAAGGTGTTCAACAGTGCGTCTGAGACGCTGGCGGCGACCGGCTCGCTCAAGTGCTGCCAGAAGGGGAGTGTGGCGGTGGCCCACTCGCGGCGGCTGACGACCTGCCAGTCGGTCGAGGTGTCGAAATCGGTGGCCTCGGTCAGCCATAGGCTCGAGATCGAGAACGCCTGCTCGGCGCGCTCGCGCTCTTCTGCGGTGAGCGGCACTTGCTGAGATTCTGCGACTTGTTGCGCACGAGTCAGCGCCTGTGACCAGTCGATGTCATCGCCTGAGGCGGCAGCCTGCTGCACTGAGGCGAACAGGCCAGAGAGCATGGCGGGGTTCAGTGGCAGGCCAGAGGCCTGTGCGAGACCTTCGGCATCGCCCGAGAGCAGCTGGCGCAGCAGCCGCTGAAACTCGTCTTCGGGATGCTCTGCGGAGGAATCCTCGGGGCTGTCAGGGGGAACCATGGCTGACCTCCTTTATTGACATATCCACGGTACACTAGTGGCTTGACCGCCATGCGAAGAGCACATTTCAGACTGCGCAACGGGCTCGCGTACGTCGCGGGCGCGGCACTGGTGCTGTCGGCGCTGATTCCCAGCCCATATGTCTTTCGACAGCCGGGGCCCGCGTTCGACACCCTCGGCACCGACACGACCACCTCATCCGGCGGCGATGTGATCAGCATCACCGGCGCGCAGACCTACCCAACCACCGGTTCGCTGTACATGCTCACCGTGAACGTGGCAGGCAATCCTGATGCGCAGCCCAGCTGGCTGCAGACCGCTTGGGCGTTCTTCGCCTCGTCCTCGGCAGTCATGCCGATCGAGGCATATTTTCCGCCTGGCACCACCACAGAAGAAGAGCAAGCCGCTAACGAAGAGCTGATGACCTCTTCCCAGCAGGCGGCAATCGACGCGGCGCTGCACCACTTGGGGCTCGATGACGACGCCCAGCGCCCTGACGTGACGATTTCGCTGAGCGATGTGGGCGGCCCCAGTGCTGGCATGATGTTCACTCTGGCGATCATCGACAAGCTCACGCCGGGGTCGATCACCGGCGGTGAGGCGGTTGCCGGCACGGGCACGATCTCGGCTGACGGCACGGTGGGGGCCATTGGAGGCGCCCGACAAAAAGTGGTTACGGTTGCCAACGCCGGGGTCAAGTGGTTCTTGCTGCCGACCTCGAATTGTTCTGATCTCGCCGATGGCGGGCTGCCCGACGGCGTCCGCGCAATCCCGGTCGACACGCTCGACGATGCGCTGGATGCGCTCAACGTCATTTCCACGACTCGCACAGCCACCGGCCTGCCAGAATGTCCGGGGCTGTGACCGGGTGCCAAGTGCCAGTGTCGGCGGTCACCACTAGACTGTCGTGAAACCGACGTCCGACCATACCCCGAACGCCGCACAAAGGAGCGCACACAATGAGTGACCCGAAGCCCGCCGTATCGCCCAGCCGATCGACTCGCCTCATCGTCATCAGTCTCATTGTGCTGGGCGGTCTTGTGGCACTGCTGTACGCCGCAGCCTCCATCTGGACCGACGTGCTTTGGTATCGGCAGCTCGGCTATCTGCAGGTGCTCACCACGCAGTGGGGGTCAAGTGCAGTGATGTTTGTGATCGGCTTTCTCGGCATGGCCGCACCGCTGTGGCTGAGTATCTGGCTGTCGTTCCGCAGCCAACCCACTTATGTGCGAGTCAACGCCACACTTGACCAGTATCAGCGTGTGCTTGAACCGCTGCGCACCGGTATCACATGGGGGCTGCCGATCTTCTTCGGCCTGATCGCGGGCCTGGCTGCGGCATCCAACTGGACCACCGCACAGCTTTGGCTCAATGGCGTCGACACCGGCACGACCGATGCCCAGTTCGGTCTCGATCTTGGTTTTTACATGTTCGATCTGCCGTTCTATCAGCAGGTCGTTTCATTCGCCCTGATTGTCGTGCTGTTGAGTGCAGTGCTGCTCGTGGCGCTGTCATACCTGTACGGGGCGATTCGCATCGAGCAGCGCCGCCTGCGGGTGGCTAAGACCACTCGCGTGCAGCTGGCGGTCACCATCGCTGTCTACATTGCCCTGCAGGCCGTGCAGATCTGGCTGTCGCGGTATCAGCAGCTCACCGACAGCAGTGGGCTGTTCACCGGTGCTGGGTACACCAGTGTCAATGCGGTCATTCCTGGCCAGACCATCTTGGCTGCGATCGCCGTGCTCGTAGTGATCGGCTTCGTCGTTGCCGCCGTCACCGGGCGTTGGCGTGTGTCGCTGGTCGGCGGGGCTGTGCTGGTGGTTGCTGCACTGGTCATCGGTGTGGCCTACCCATGGGGCATTCAGGCCTTCCGTGTGCAGCCGAGCGAGCGCAGTCTCGAGCAGGAGTATCTGCAGCGAAACATCGATGCGACGCGGGCAGCATACGGTCTCGACGATATCGACGTCGAAGAATACGACGCGGTGACCACAGCGCAGGCCGGTGCGCTGCGCTCCGACGTCGAGACCACCGCATCCATTCGTCTGCTCGACCCAGAGCTGGTCAGCGACACCTTCCGCCAACTGCAGCAGTACAAGCAGTACTACCAGTTTGGCGCCTCGTCAGACGCGGCGCTCGACGTTGACCGGTACGACATCGATGGCAGCAGCGTCGACACCGTACTCGCGGTGCGTGAGCTCAGCCAGCAGTCCAGCGACAGCTGGTACAACAACACCATCGTCTACACGCACGGCTATGGGGTGGTCGCAGCATATGGCAATCAGGTCACCTCTGATGGCAAGCCGATCTTCTTCGAGAGCAACATTCCGGTCAGCGGTGCGCTTGAAGACTACGAGCCGCGCATCTACTTCGGTGAGAACTCTCCCGAGTATTCCATCGTCGGCGGCGATGACGGCGGCAGCCCCAACGAGCTCGACTACCCGGCCTCGAGCTCTGCCGAAGGCGACGATACCGCGTCGAGCGATTCGAATCAGACCTACACGACCTTCTCAGGCGACGGCGGCCCGGTGCTCGGTGACGGGCTCACCAAGCTGCTCTATGCCATGAAGTTCGGTTCCATCGAGATTCTCACCTCCGACGCGGTGAGCAGCGGGTCGCAGATTCTCTACGATCGCGATCCGGTCGATCGTGTGCAGAAGGTAGCCCCTTATCTCACCCTCGACAGCGACCCCTACCCGGCAGTGGTCGACGGGCGAGTGCAGTGGGTCATTGACGGGTACACGACATCAAACAGCTACCCGTACTCCAACAAGGTGAGTTACAACTCGGCGATCAACGACAGCACACAGTCGACCACACGGACGACCACCGACAGCATCAACTACGTGCGCAACTCGGTCAAGGCCACAGTCGACGCCTATGACGGTTCGGTGAAGCTCTATGCCTGGGATACCGAAGATCCGGTGCTCCAAACGTGGCAGAAGGTCTTTCCGAGCACCTTGGCGCCGATCAGCGAGATGAGTGCCGAGCTGCTCTCGCATGTGCGCTATCCCACTGATCTGTTCAAAGTGCAGCGCCTGCAGCTGGGCACGTATCACGTGACTGATGCCGGATCGTTCTACTCGAACGAAGATGCCTGGCAGGTGCCGGCCGATCCACAGGCAAGCACCGATTCCGGCGCTAAGCAGTCTCCTTACTACTTGACGATGAAGCTGCCGGGGCAGAGTGATGCCGCATTCACGCTGTACAGCACGTTCATTCCCGTGCAGCAGTCATCGGGGAGCTCTCGCAATGTGCTGCGTGGTTACCTTGCCGCCAACGGTGATGCCGGGTCAACCGCAGGCGAGAAGTCAGAGAGCTATGGCAAGCTGACGCTGCTCCAGCTACCGGGTGAGACGAACGTGCCGGGGCCGGGTCAGGTGCAGAACCTGTTCGACTCAGACAACACCGTCTCAACCGAGCTGAACCTGCTGCGCCAGGGGCAGACCACAGTCACCAGTGGCAACCTGCTGACGTTGCCAGTGGGCGATGGTCTGCTCTATGTGCAACCGGTGTATGTGCGATCTACCGGCGAGACTTCATACCCGCTGTTGCGCAAGATTCTGGTGGCATTCGGCGATCAAGTGGCCTTCGAAGACACTCTTGACGCTGCACTCGATGACATCTTCGGGGGAGACTCTGGTGCGGTTGTGTCTGATGGAGCCGGGGCTTCGTCATCCGGCAGCTCCTCGACGACTGATGGTTCTCCGTCGAACGTCGACGGCTCTGCTCTGAACCAGGCACTCGAAACTGCACGCCAGGCGCTGCAGGAGCGAGAGGCGGCGCGGGTGTCAGGCGACTGGGCAGCCTACGGCACAGCCGATGCCAAACTGCAGCAGGCGATCAACGACGCAATCAGCTCCCAGCAGTGATGTCGGCGTAGAGCTGTTCGCGTACGCCGAGCAGGCTGTTGTATTCGTCGATGTCTGCGTTGAGTCGCGCCACGCCCACGTTGATCGAATCGGCCTCGGCGTTCAAAGCGACTTGGCGCTGCCGCAGTGCGTCGAGTTCGTTGTTGAACGCGTCGACCGCCGACGTGCTGGTGCGATCGACTGAGGCGCGCCGTGCCTCTAACGCGGCTGCGTCGGCCTCGTATTGGGCTAATGCAGCATCGTAGTCGGCAGAACGTTGTTCGAGAGAGGTTCGGGCCTGCTCAATTGATGAGCCCAGGCTCTCGATCTGTGCCTCGTTTTCAGTGAACTGGCTACGGTAGCTCTCATACTTCTGCAGCACGATGCTGCGGTCGGTGAAGAGCGTGGCGTAATACGACTCCAAGTCATCGCCAAGGTCGGCGACTTCGGTCGCCAGAATGGAGTGCAGCTCGTTCGCGCGCTGGCCGGGCTCGCTGGTCTCGTAGGCCGCCATGCGTTCGTCTAACTCGTCGGTGCGCACGCGGTCATAGGCATTCTCCAACTGCGACGTCAGCTTGGTCTTCGTCTCGAAGTCGAGGCGATCCCAGGCTGCGTGCAGCGCCTCGTGCGCGAGAGTCACCTCGCGGATGCCGTCGAAGCGGGCATCGGTGATGTTCGAGACGAAGACACGACCTTCCGGGGTGTAGCAGCCGAGCACGGCCCCCTCTTCATCGTCGGTGCCGCAGCGCTCAACGAATTCATCGTCGGACAGCAGCTGAGGCTGCGTGCCATAGAGGCGAATCTTGGCGCTATCGGTGAGGCCGACCGATTCGGCCAGAGCCTTGACCTCCGTGTCGACGGGGTGGATCAGCGCGGTGAAACGGTCGCCGAGGGTGCTCGGCTGCAGCCAGAGTGCTGCAGCACCAAGTGTGGAGAGCACGACCAGCACGGTAATCAGCCAAATGAGAAAGCTGTGAGTGCGTCGTTGTGGAGCGTAGCCATAGCCGGTCATGAGTCCCCCTCGTGTCTGGTGTCGCTCCAAGCGTAGTGGCAGAGCTCATGACCGGCAGGCATCACCGTCGTGCGGTTCGCCAGATCAGCGAACCGATGCCAGCGAGCGACAGCATCGTTGCCATGGTGAGGAGCAACGGGATGCTGGTGGGCATGCCCGCTGTCTCAGCGAGCGCAGGAGAGGCGACGAAGCTCTCTGAATCTGCCCCACAGGCGCCCTCGTCGATGACGGTCGCAGTTGTGCCAGTCGGGGTCGTCACCTCAGCGATGAGTCGGTGCCGGAAACCATATGCCCCTGCCTCGTTCACCGTGACCGCCGCTGATGTGTATCGTCCGGTGGCATCGACCACTTGATCATCTGGCTGCCGCCAGATTGCCGAGTCGCACACAGGCGCACTGTCCAGAGCATCGCCGTACCGATACAGTGAGAAATTCAATCGGAGGGTCACCTGCTCGGTGGCATTCGAGGTGGGGATGGTACCAATCACCTCGGCTTCGTCGGTGGTGGCGTCGCCAGTTTTCACATGCGCAGCTGTGCGTGTGGTCGCGCTCGGACGTTCGAGCGTGATCGTCTCGTCAGGCAGCAGGTGGCGTCCGTTCCAAGCAACGGTGCTGACGGTGCTTTCGATGCGTTCGCTCCAATAGAACGTGGGCCACTGATCCCGCCCGATGAAGCTTGACCAAGGCACATCGATACCTGGGGTGACTACTGTGCCGTCACCGGTGATCGAGGTGGTCACAGTGCCGACCAAGACGGCGTCGTCAGGTGCGCTCTCGACGCCGCCGGCGACGGCACGCTCGTTGGTCATCCATAAGTCGGAGCTGATTTCTAGCGTTTGCTCAGGGTCGTTGCCGGTCACTGCGATGACGTCGGCCAGCTGACCGTCGACGATCTCGGTGGTTTGCGTGCTGACATTGGGCTGCCAGGGCACAACGGTCTGCTCGCGTTCGTCGTGGAATCCGGCGGTGAACTCCGCAGCAAACCAGCGGCGCAGTGCTTCGGGCTGGTCGTCAAGGCGGAATGACACGACGGGGTAGTACCAGCCGGGCTGATCTGCGACACGTGATGAAGTGGCCACGTAGTCGCCTGGGCCGGTCGCGGTGACCAACGTCGAGTCGAACAGTTCCACGTCATCGGGCACCGAGGGCGAAGGTTTCTGCTGTCGTTCGGAGTAATACCAGTCGACGCGGTAGGCGGCGGGCACTGGCTCGGAGGCGCCAAGAGGAGTCAACCAGGGGCTTTCGGGCGAGCTGGCTGCGTGCACAATGTCGGTGAGTGGAGCAGGTGTGCTCCGGCTCGGGTCGAATTGCCGCCAGGTGTCTGCGGTGCTCTCTGCGGTCGGCGAGAACGTATGCACGACAGACGCCGAAGAGTTGGCGGAGAGAGACTCCCATTCGCCGCCGGCCATGATGCGTTGCGCTTCGGCGCGATCGGGCTGGGCGATCAACAGATACGGGGCCGGTGTAGATTGCTTGACGTTCACGGTGATGACTCCGGTGCCGGTTGCGCGTATCGTGGCGGTCTGATCGGCGACGGTGGTCAGTGTGCGCGTGCCTGAAGTCTCCCAGATGCCGGGACCGTCGATCGTTGCTGTGAGTTGGCTGGTGAAGGCGTAGCCATTGGCGTTGCGTGCGGTGCGCAGAGCGACTGCGGAGCGCTGGCCTCCGTCGAGAGGTGTGATCTCGGGAGTTGCCAGGGCATAGGGTCCGTGTCGCTCGGCGCTCTCACTCCAGAGTGCATCAGCCTGGGCGGCGGCATCGGCTGTGAGTGCATCAGACGAGTTGGTTGAGAATCCGGTGCCAGAATGCAGATGGAGCAGGCGGTACACCGCGCGTGCAGTCTGCGGGTCTTGCGTGTCGCCGTACACCGAGAGCACATAGGCGAGTCGCTGCAGATGAGTGCCCGTGAGCGTTTGCCCATAGCGCGCGGTGTATTCGTCGACTCGCTGCCAGGGCTCGTATGAGTAATCGCCTTGGATGGGCGAACTCAGCCCAGGGTCGAACGCGCACCAAGTGATGCGGCCGTCATCCAGCCGGTAGCTGCCCATCCAGAGGCCGTCGGATACGGTGCCTGCGTAGGCTGCTCCGCCGCCCAATGCTTGAGCGCTTGGAGCGCTCGCGGTGCCGAACAGCGACAGTGCGACCACCATGGCCATGAGCACCACGGCGGCAATGGGTTTGGAGAGATGCGAGCGCATTTCTGCGGAATGACGTGACATAGAGACCTCCGTGATCGTGAACAGGGATGTGGGGGTGCTCTGACGTTATGGGCGCTGCGCTGCGCAGACTTGTTCACGGGGCGCCTTGTGGAGAGATTCGACCAGAGTCGCGCCTGTGTAGAAATGGTGCAGGTGTTGGCAGGGTGTGGAAGATGTGGTACAGTCGGTGTTTGTGCCGCGGGGTGGAGCAGTTCGGTAGCTCGCCGGGCTCATAACCCGGAGGTCGTTGGTTCAAATCCAGCCCCCGCAACAAGGCAAAGGCCCTGTTAGTCAGTTGTTTACTGCTAGCAGGGCCTTTTTCTGCGCTCATGCGCGCGCTCGTTGGTCAGCCGGTATGTTCGTTGGTCACAGGGAGGCCTGGCAGCGGCGAGCGATGGCGCAGCGTGACCAACGAACACACATGGCCGTAGACTCATGCGCATGAGCACTGCCTGGATCGACACCACCCGCTACCTCGGACGCCACGCTGTTGTCACTGGAGCCAGCTCCGGACTCGGCGAGGAGTTCGCCGAACGTCTGGCGGCCGCCGGCGCCGTCGTGCATTTGGTTGCCCGCCGCGCCGATCGACTCGAGGGCATCGCCGCACGACTGCGCCACCGTTACGCCGCGCAGGTGCACGTGATCGCGGTCGATATCACCGCGCCGGATGCCGTGGCCAAGGTGCGCGAATCTGTCACCAACGCTGGTGGTCGCGTGGGCATCTTGGTGAACAATGCCGGATTCGGCACGTTCGGCCCGTTCGAGCACGAAGACCCGGAGCGTATCGCGCAGGAGGTGGACCTCAACGTGCGGGCGCTCACCACCTTCACGCGGGCGTTCATCGACGACCTGCTGGCAGTGGGCGACGGCACCGTGATCAACGTTGCGAGCACTGCCTCGTATCAGCCGGTGCCGTACATGGCCGTCTACGCGGCGACCAAAGCATATGTGCGCTCGTTCACCGAGGCGCTGTGGGGCGAGTATCGGCGCCGCGGGCTTCGGGTGATCGCGCTCTCGCCCGGACCCACCCGCACCGAGTTCTTCGACGTGGTGGGCACCGATCGTTTCGACGTGGGGCAGCATCTCAGTGTGCCGCAGGTGGTTGATCGGGCCTTTCGCGAGCTCGAGCGGCGCAGCCCGGCACCGTCAGTGGTCGCCGGCCTGGGCAATGCCCTCGGCGCGACGCTGGCGCGATTGGTGCCACGCCGTCTGCTGATCGCCGGAGTGGCCAAAGCCCTCGGCGAGCACTAGATCAGTCGTCGGCGTCAGCGGCCTTCGCTGGCTTAACCACGACCTTCTTGGGCTTGATGCGCCCGAACGCGAGATATGAGGCTGGGCCCACCCAGTTCACCAGCAGAGCCGGTGCCCAGCCCGCCTTCGAGCCGCGAATCTGCGACTCGGGCCGACGCACGAGATCGAACGCGGCGTAGGCTGCCAGGCCGATCTGCGCTACGGTCAGCGTGACAGTTGCCACGCGCTGGCCGGTCGACAGGCGCTGCAGCTTCTTCTCGGTCAGTTCGCTCTTGGTCTTGCCCATCGCTGTCCTCCTCGTTGCACAGTTCCCCTTGAGCCTAGCGCGTCGCCGCATTCGTGACGCTTGATGTCTGCGGAGTTGTCGGCCGCTGCGGCGAGGAGCATACTGAGAGAAGCTAAACAAGTGCTCACGGGGTCGGTGTAATTCCGAACCGGCGGTTATAGTCCGCGAACCTCGGGTGCTCATTCTTCTGGTGGGTGCCTGCGGCCGAGCCGGTGAAACTCCGGCACCGACAGTCACAGTCTGGATGAGAGTCAGCACTGATCGGCGTGTTGTCGCGCACCATGCGCGGCACGGGCCGGTGTGTTCCCCGTGCGCAGAGAGGAACACATGTTCACCGGTCTCATTGAGGCCCGGGGCACGCTCTCCGATCTGCGCCGTCATGATCGCTCCGCCGACGTCACTATTGCAGACGTCGACTTCGCCGCTGACCTGCGTCGCGGTGATTCGGTGGCGGTCAACGGCGTGTGTCTGACCGTGCTCGATCACACCGACACTCAGTTCACCGCAGACGCGATGCCCGAAACGCTCGCCCGCACCACCCTCGGCGCGCTGCCAATCGGCCGCACGGTCAACCTCGAACGTGCACTGCGCGCCGACGCCCGCCTCGGTGGGCACATCGTGCAGGGCCATGTGGATGCGGTGGCCGCGTTGGTCTCGCGCACCCCGGTCAGCGATTCGCTCGTGCTGCGCTTCGCGCTGCCCGGCGAGATCGCCGATCTGTTGGTCGCCAAGGGGTCCATCGCCATCGACGGCGTCTCACTGACCGTCAGCGCTCGCGACGACGATTGGTTCGAGGTGTCGCTCATTCCGCAGACGCAGGCAGACACCGACCTCGGGGCGCTCGCCGTGGGTGACCAAGTCAATCTCGAGACCGACGTGCTCGCTCGCCACGTGCGACAACTGCTGGCCGCCACTGCAGGAGGCGCATGATGATCGGCACCATCGCCGAAGCGGTCGCCGCACTTCGGGCCGGCAAGCCCGTGCTGGTCGCCGATGACGAACACCGCGAGAACGAAGGCGACGCAATCATCTCGGCCGCGCTGGCCACGCCCCAATGGATCGCCTGGATGATTCGGCACACCTCCGGGTTTCTCTGCGCGCCCATGCCGGCAGAGTTGGCCGACCGGCTCGATCTGCCGCCAATGGTCGAGCACAACCAAGATCCCAAGCGCACGGCCTACACGGTGACCGTCGACGCGGCTGGGGGCATCACCACAGGCATCTCGGCCGCCGACCGCACCACGACGCTCAACGTGTTGGCCGATGCCCGCTCGACCAGCGCATCCCTGCTGCGACCCGGGCATGTGGTGCCTCTGCGTGCCCGCGATGGCGGTGTGCTCGAACGCGCCGGCCACACTGAAGCCGGAGTCGATCTGATGCGCATCGCCGGGCTGCCGCCGGTGGCCGCGATCGCAGAGATGGTCGAAGACGACGGCACGATGACGCGTCTGCCTGATCTACAGCGCATCGGTGAGCGAGAGGGGCTGCCGGTGATCACCGTCGCACAGCTGATCGAGTGGCGTCGCGAGAGCGCGACTGCCGCGCCAGAGCTTGAGGAGGTCGGCGCATGAGCGGCCAGGGAGCGCCCGAACTCACCGTTGACGGCACCGGTCTGTCGGTGGCTGTTGTGGCTTCGAGCTGGCACACCGAGGTGATGGATGGCCTGATCGCCGCCGCTGAGCAGTCGTTGCGTGCCAGCGGGGCGCAGTGGCGTCTCGTGCGAGTGCCCGGCAGCTTCGAACTGCCGCTCGCGGCCCAAGCCGCGTTCGCAGGCGGGGCAGATGCGGTGGTCGCGCTGGGCGTGATCATCCGCGGTGGCACGCCGCACTTCGAGTATGTGAGTCAGGCGGCAACCGACGGGTTGCTGCGTGTGGGGCTCGACGCCGGCAAGCCGGTGGGATTCGGTCTGCTCACCTGCGACACTGAGCAGCAGGCTCTGGATCGTGCCGGACTACCCGGGTCGGTCGAGAGCAAGGGTGCTGAGGCTGTTTCAGCTGCGCTCGGTGCCTGGCAGGCAGCCCGAACCCTCGCAGCGGGCAACGGTCAAGACTGAGCTGTGAATCGCCCGGCGTGGAGGCCGGTGGTGTCGGCGGTCGCGTTTACAATTGGGCGTTATGAGCAACCCCTTCGTCGTCGCCATCGGCCGCCTCACCAGGCTGGCTGCTCGGCTGCGCGGAGGAGGCTCGGCACTGCCCGGGCTCGTGGTTGAGCGGTTGTCGCCGCGTTTTATGGCCGACACCCTCGCGCAGCTGCCGCAAGGTGTGCTGCTGGTGTCTGGCACTAATGGCAAAACCACCACCACTCGCATCATCACGCAGGTGCTCGAGGCTCAAGGGCTCAAGGTGTTCACCAACCCCACCGGCTCGAATTTCACGCGTGGCGTGGTAGCTGCACTGCTTGGCGAGGTCGACTGGCGCGGCGAGCTGCACGCCGACATCGCGGTGCTCGAACTCGACGAGGCGCACGCGGTGCACTTCGTCGAGCAGGTTCGCCCGCGGGTATCGGTGCTGCTGAACGTGCTGCGCGATCAGCTCGACCGCTTCGGCGAGATCGACACCACCGCCGAGCTGCTCGGCACCGTGGCTCGAGCCACCACCGAGACGGTCGTGCTCAATCGCGAAGACCCGCGGGTGCGTGCCATCGCCGAGACGCTGCCAGAGAGCACCGATGTGCGCTACTTCGGCTTCGCCGAGGGGCTCTCCCAGCTGTTTCCCGATGACGAGAGTCTGCACGACGGCCACGAGTCGCGAGATGTGCACGTCAGCTCCGCGCTGGCGCGCCACACCCCGCACGCCGATGTGCGTCTCGACGTGGTCGATGGGCAGCAGGTGGCCTACGAGATCGACGACACCTCATATCCGGTCACGCTGCAGCTGAGCGGGGCGCACAACGCGCTCAACGCCGCGGCCGCACTCGCCGGAGTGCGGGCGCTAGCGAGCGCCGAGCACCCCATCGACACCGGCGAGCTCATCGACGCGCTCGGCACCGTCACCGCGGCGTTCGGCCGTGGCGAGGTGCTGAAGGTGTGGGGGCGGCCGGTGCGCATCACGCTGGTCAAGAACCCGAGTGGCTTTCGATCTTCGCTGCGCTCCGCCGAGCCTCGCGAGTGTGTGCTCATCGCCATCAACGATGCCTATGCCGACGGCCGCGACCTCAGCTGGCTGTGGGATGTCGACTTCAGCGCGCTGCGCAAACGGGGGGTGTCTGCCGTCTCGGGCGTGCGCGCGGCCGAGATGGCGCTGCGGCTGCGTTACGACTTAGTCGATGTCGATACCGTCGAACCCGACTTCGCCAAGGCGCTCGCGCACGTGCTCAACGACAACCCCGGGCTACCCGTGCGTATCTTCGCCACGTATACGGCCATGCTGCGGCTTCGTCGCGAGCTGGGGCAGTACACCACCGTCACGCGAATGGGGGAGTGATCATGGCGCAGACGAACCCGATCACAGGTGAGCCCGCCGATGAGGTAGGGCGCCCGATCGACATCGTGCAGCTCTACCCACGCGAGCTCAACATCTATGGCGACTGGGGCAACACTCTTACTCTGGTGCGGCGTCTCGAATGGCTCGGCTACGTGCCGCGGGTGCACGACCTCGAAGTGGGCGGGCCACTGCCGCGCCGCGCCGACATCGTGATCGGTGGCGGTGGGCAAGACTCCGGCCAGGCGCAGGTCTACCGAGATCTGCTGCAGCGCGAACGATGGCTGCGCGGGCTCGTCGACCTGGGTATACCCATGCTGCTGGTCTGCGGGTCATATCAGCTGTTCGGGCGCAGCTTCGACACTATCGGCGGCCAGCAGCTCACCGGCATCGGCATCCTTGACGTGACCACCAAGGGAGAGAGCGACCGGCTCGTGG
Organism: Pseudoclavibacter soli DSM 23366; assembly: GCF_000423505.1. GTDB lineage: Bacteria > Actinomycetota > Actinomycetes > Actinomycetales > Microbacteriaceae > Pseudoclavibacter_A > Pseudoclavibacter_A soli. The sequence continues at coordinate 553,582 of NZ_AUIC01000003.1, read as the reverse complement.
GCAACGTCATCGTCGACACCGAACAGTTCGGCCCCATTGTGGGGTTTGAGAACCACAGCGGCCAGACTTTCCTGGGCGAACAGGTCGAACCTCTCGGACTGGTGCGGCCAGGCCACGGGGCCGGCAACAACGGCACTGATCGCACCGAGGGGGCCCGCCGCGCCAACGTGATCGGCACCTACCTGCATGGTTCGCTGCTGCCCAAGAACCCCGCAGTGGCCGACTATCTCATCGGCGCTGCCTTGGCCAACCGCTATGGCATACTCACCACACCGTCGCTCGACGACCCCTATGTGGAGCAGGCCCGCAGTGTGGCCATGTCGCGCCCGCGCTGAGGCCTGATCGAGCCTCCTATATCTCAAATCACACTGAACAGCAGCACCCAGCTGCCCACCTGAATCGGTGATATACGATGCGCGTATACGATTCGAGCATCCTTGTGCGCCCTCGATAGATTGATGCAAATTCCCGACGAGGCAAGGAGGCCCCGTGGCGCACAACGCATATGTCGATGCACAAAGAGGTGAGATCGACTACATCGCCGTCCAGGCATCACCAGAGTTCAGACAGCTGAAGAAAAACCACCGCGGCTTCGTGCTGCCGGTGCTCGCCATCGCATTGGTGTGGTACTTCGGCTTCGTGGTGGTCGCCATTACCCAACCCGCACTGATGGCCACGCCGGTGATCGGCCGACTCAACCTCGGCATCGTGCTCGGGCTGGCCCAGTTCGTGACGACCTTCGCCATCACTATGTGGTACGTGTCGTTTGCGAACCGCACCCTCGACCCGCAGGCGGAGCGCCTGCGCGCCGAGCTGAGCGCGGCCGAGAACGAGGCCGCGAAGATCCACAGCACCGCAGCAGCAGGGGAGTGAGCGCATGAACAGCTTCATTACGGTGGCCGAGACCACCAAAGAGAACAACCCGATTCTCAATATCGGCATCTTCGTGCTCTTCGTGGGCGTCACCCTGTTTGTGGTGATTCGCGCCAGCCGCAAGGGCAATAAGTCGGCTGACGACTTCTACGCTGGCGGCCGCGGCTTCAGCGGCGGCCAGAACGGCACGGCGATCGCCGGCGACTACCTGTCGGCTGCGTCGTTCCTCGGTATCACCGGTGCCATTGCGGTCAGCGGCTACGACGGCTTCTTGTACTCGATCGGCTTCTTGGTCGCCTGGCTGGTGGCATTGCTGTTGGTGGCCGAGCTGCTGCGTAACACCGGCAAGTTCACTATGGCCGACGTGCTCTCGTTCCGTCTGCAACAGCGGCCAGTGCGCTTGGCTGCGGCCGTCAGCACACTTGCGGTGACCTTCTTCTACCTGCTGGCCCAGATGGCCGGCGCTGGCGGTCTCGTCTCGCTGCTGCTGGGCATCAACGACCACCTCGGTCAGTCACTGGTCATCGCCATCGTGGGCGTGCTCATGATCGTCTACGTGCTCGTCGGCGGCATGAAGGGCACCACCTGGGTGCAGATCATCAAGGCCATCTTGCTGATCAGCGGCGCGGCAGCCATGACGGTCTGGGTGCTCGCACTCAACGGCTTCAGCCTGAACAGCCTGTTCGAGAACGCCGTCAACGCCGCGGGCACCGAGGCGATTCTGGCTCCGGGTCAGAAATACGGCAAGAATCCGCTCGACTTCATCTCGCTGGGCGCGGCTCTGGTGTTCGGCACCGCAGGCCTGCCCCACGTGCTGATGCGCTTCTACACCGTGCCCACGGCCAAAGAGGCCCGCAAGTCAGTGGTGTGGGCAATCTGGCTGATCGGTCTGTTCTACGTGTTCACTCTGGTGCTCGGCTACGGCGCTGCGTACATCATCGGTGCCGATGAGATCAAGGCTGCTCCGGGCGGCGTGAACTCGGCGGCTCCGCTGCTGGCGCTCGAACTCGGCGGTCCGATTCTGCTCGGCTTCATCTCGGCGGTGGCCTTCGCGACGATCCTCGCGGTTGTCGCTGGTCTGGCCATCACCGCGGCCGCATCGTTCGCCCATGACATCTACGCCAGCGTGATCAAGAAGGGCGAGAAGGTTGCGCCCGAGACCGAGGTGAAGATCGGCCGCTACACCGTGGTGATCATTGGCGTGCTCGCCATCGTCGGCGGTATCGGGGTGCAGGGGCAGAACGTCGCCTTCCTGGTGGCCCTGGCTTTCGCAGTGGCGGCCAGTGCGAACCTGCCCACGATCGTCTACTCGCTGTTCTGGAAGGGCTTCACCACTCGTGGCGCGGTCTGGAGCATGTACGGCGGTCTGATCCTCACCCTGCTGCTGATCACCTTCTCACCGGTGGTCTCTGGCAAGGCAACCTCGATGCTCGGCGACGGCGTGAACTTCGCCTGGTTCCCCCTGGAGAACCCCGGCATCATCTCGATCCCGGCCGGCTTCCTGCTTGGATGGCTCGGCTCGGTCATCCCCGCGAAGACCAAGGAAGACCCCCGCCTCGAGGCCGAGATGGATGTGCGCTCCCTCACCGGTCATGGCGCAGAGGGTGCTGTCAGCCACTGATACTGAACATATCGGCTGACGCCGCAGGGATGGTCGGGGTCGGGCTCATTGCGAGCTCGGCCCCGACTTCTGTGCGCGGGCGTCGACGCGACGCCACACGAAGAAGCCGCTGAGCGTGAACATTCCGTAGAAGATGTACATCACGGCGGTGGCGTAGTATCCGGCGCTCAGCAGCAGCGGAACGCCGACGATGTCGACGGCGACCCAGATGAGCCAGAACTCGACCCAGCGCCGAGCCATGCCGTAGGTGGCCAGCAGCGAACCCATGAACGTCCAGGCGTCAGCCCACACCGGTTCGTATGAGCCCAGTGCCCGAAACAACGGAGTGAGGGCGACCGTGCCACCGACCAACGCCACGACGAGCGAGGCTCGGGTGCGCCACGACGCCCACTGTGGCAGCACGCCGTCATCAGCAGCGTCCGCCTGCCCAACCAGACTGGCGGCCTCTGCCTGTTCGGTCGCCGCAGTGCGTCGACGTTCGCGTACGCTCTGCCGCCAACGCGACCATCCCCACACCGATACCGTGATGAACATGACCTGTCTGCCCGCCTGGCCCAGCAGAGCAGGGGTGTCGGCCTGATGGGTGATGGCTCCAATGAACACCGTGAACAGCAGGGCGTTGCCGATGATGCCCACCGGCCAGGCCCACACCCGACGACGCAGGCCACCCAAGGCGCTGGCCAGGCCGAAGGCGTTGCCGATCACCTCGCGCAGCAGTAGGGGCTTCAGGTCGCCGAGCGGAATGGTGGCAGAGTAAAGCCACGTGATGGCGTTGACGAATGAGTCCATAGGGCGCCCCTCTGTGCTGGTCGGCTGTCATGCTACACCGGGCGGTGCTAGCGTGATGCCATGGTGACCCGAGATCTCGTCACCGGCGCGGGCCGGTTCGCGCCGTCGCCCAGTGGCGATCTGCATTTGGGCAACCTGCGCACTGCCGTGCTGGCCTGGCTGTTTGCACGCAGCAGTGGGCGCCGCTTTCTGCTGCGCATCGAAGACGTCGATCGGGCGCGGGCCCGCCCATGGCACACACAGCTTGACGATCTGCGCCTGCTCGGTCTCGACTGGGACGGCCCCATCGAGGTGCAGTCCGAGCATTTCGACCGCTACGAACGTGCGCTCACGCAGCTGCAACAAGCGGGCTTGGTCTACGAGTGCTTCTGCTCACGCCGCGAAATCGCGCAGGCAGTCAGCGCGCCCCATGGCATTCCGGGGCGATACCCGGGCACGTGCCGGTCGCTCAGCGAGGCCGAGCGCGCCGAGTGTCGCCGGCATCGACAGCCCGCGCTGCGCCTTCGTGCACCGGTTGACCACGCGACGGTGCACGACGAGTTGAGTGGCGACTATACCGGTGACGTCGACGACTTCGTGCTGCGGCGATCCGACGGAGAATGGGCGTACAACCTCGCCGTCGTGGTCGACGACGCAGCGCAGGGGGTCGACCAAGTGGTGCGTGGCGACGATCTGCTGAGCTCGGCACCCCGACAGGCGGTGTTGGCCCAGCTGCTCGGGTACGAACCACCGCGCTATGCCCATGTGCCGCTGGTGGTCGATGCGTCGGGCGAACGGATGGCCAAGCGATCGGGCGGGCTCACCCTCGCCTGCCTGCGCGCTCGCGGTGTGACCCCACCACAGGTGTTGGGCATGATTGCGCGCTCTCTGCACATCGACGCCGACACGCTGCCCGACCTGCTGGCACACTTCGACCCCGAGCAACTGCCGAGGCAACCGTGGCAGGTAGGATGACCCTGTCGCGCGCCTGCTGAGCCGGGCGCAGCAGAGAGGGAACCATGACCGCTGCCGCATCCACCCCGCTGCCACTCACCGCAGAGCTGATCGATCGCCTGCGCGATGCCGTGCAGGCCGAGCAGCCTCGGGCGCTGGCAGACCTGGCCGAGCTGGTGGCGTTTCCTTCGGTGGCCGATCCGGCGCAGTTTGACTGGAGCCATTCTCGCGCCGCAGCAGAATGGGTTGTCGCGGCATTCCGCGACGCGGGCGTGCCGGATGCCCACACCGTAGACACCGTCGACGGCAGCCAGACTGTGGTCGGCTGGGCCCCTGGGCCTGAAGGGGCTCCCACAGTGCTGCTCTACAGCCACTACGACGTGCAGCCGCCCCTCGACGAATCAGCGTGGCGCACTCCGCCGTTCGAACTCACCACCGGAGACGACGGCCGTCTCTATGGGCGTGGTGCGGCCGACTGCAAGGGCAACGTGGTGGCGCATCTGGCCGTGCTGCGGGCGTTGCGACAGGTGTTCGGCGAGTTGCCCGTGGGCGTGCGCATCATCGTCGAGGGCTCTGAAGAGCAGGGCGGTGCCGGCCTGGCCGATCACTTGGCCCGGCATCCGGAAGACTTTGCCGCAGACACCATCATCATTCTCGACTCGGGCAATGTCGGGGTGGGGCAGCCCACCCTCACCGTCTCGCTGCGTGGAGTGGCCGACGTGCAGATCACACTCGACACCTTTCCCACCCCCCTGCACTCCGGCCAGTTCGGCGGCGCCGCCCCAGACGCGCTGCAGGCGCTGATTCGGGTGCTCGACACCCTGCGTGACGAGCACGGCGACCTCAGCGTCGCCGGCATCGAGGCCCACCAGCGCTGGCAGGGCGCCGACTACGATGAGGCGCAGTTTCGCATTGACGCCGAACTCGACGAAGGTGCACAGGTGCTCGGCACCGGCAGCGTGGCCGACCAGCTGTGGGCCAGGCCCACCGTGACGGTGATCGGCATTGACGCGCCGGCTGTGGTGGGGTCGAGTGCTGCAGTGCAAGGGCATGCCGCCGCGCGCCTGAATCTGCGTGTGCCGCCGGGCATGGCTGCCGAGCAGGCGCAGCAGGCACTGGTCGAACACCTGCGCGCCGCCGTACCGTGGGGCGCCAAAGCACAGATCACCGTCGGAGGCACCGGCGAGGGCTTCGCCGCCGATGTGACCACGCCCGTCTATGCACTACTCGGGGCGGCGATGACCACTGCATTCGGCGCTCCCGTCACCTTCGCTGGCAGCGGCGGGGCCATCCCACTGACCAATGCCCTGCACGAGCGTTTTCCCGATGCACAGATCGCCCTGTTCGGCGTCGAAGACCCGGCGGCGGCTATTCACGCACCCAATGAGAGCGTTGACCCCAGCGAGATCGAACACATTGCGCTGGCCGAGGCGCTGCTGCTGGCAGCTCTGAGCCCCAGCGGCCACTGAGCACCCGCTAGACTGCGAGACGGGCGCGTCTTCGCCGGCGCGCCGCGGGAAGGAAGACTGACTGTGCCCACTCCTGAAGACTCTCTGTGGCTGACGAACACGGTGACGGTGGCGGCGGGGCAGTTTGCTCCGGGTGCTGACAAGGTTGAGAATCTGCGGCTGATCACGATGTATGTGCAGGAGGCTGCCGATCGCGGCGCGCGGCTCATTGTGTTTCCTGAGTATGCCTCGTATTTCAGCGGTCGGTTGGGCGAAGACTACGTGAATAATGCCGAGCCGCTCGACGGGCCATTCGTGCAGGCCATCGCCGCGTTGGCCGAGCGCTACCAGCTGCACATCATCGCCGGGCTCAACGAGCGCACCGAGATCGAGGGCAAGTTCTTCAACACCATCGTGGCCGTCTCACCGGCGGGGGTGACCGAGTCGGTGTATCGCAAGGTGCATCTGCTCGACGCCTTTGGGCATCGCGAGTCGCAGTGGGTCGCTCCGGGACCTCTTGATGCTCCCACGGTCTTCGAAGTCGATGGCATTGCCGTGGGCATTCAGAGCTCTTATGATCTGCGCTTTCCCGAGCTCACCCGACGCCTCGTCGACGCCGGAGCCGAACTGGTCGCGCTGCCCGCGCACTGGGTGGGCGGCCCACTCAAAGAGCTGCACTGGAACACCCTGGTGCAGGCCAGAGCCATCGAGAACACCGTCTACGTGGTGGCCGTCGGCCAGTCGGTGCCGCACGGCATTGGCCGGTCGCTGATCGTCGATCCGATGGGTGTGGTGCTCTCGGCTGCGGGTGCCGAAGACGCGTTTCTCAGCACCGAGGTCAGCCTGCAGCGCACGGCCCAGGTTCGTGCGGCGAACCCTGCGCTGCAGATGCGCCGCCTGCGGGTCACCGTGCCTGCGGCCGAGGAGCGCAACTGATGGGGCCGACGGCGCTCACGGTGGCGGCGGGGCAGTTTGCTCCGGGTGCTGACAAGGTTGAGAATCTGCGGCTGATCACGATGTATGTGCAGGAGGCTGCCGATCGCGGCGCGCGGCTCATTGTGTTTCCTGAGTATGCCTCGTATTTCAGCGGTCGGTTGGGCGAAGACTATGTGAATAATGCCGAGCCACTCGACGGGCCGTTCGTGCAGGCGCTGGCCGGGCTCGCCGAACGCTACAATCTCACGATTGTCGCTGGCATGCTCGAACAAGTCGATAACGAACGACGCTTCTCGAACACCATCGTCGCCGTCTCGCCACAGGGCCAGATTGTCGCCGAATACCGCAAGGTGCATCTGTTCGATGCCTTCGGGCATCGCGAGTCGCAGTGGGTGGTTCCGGGCCCGCTGGTCGACCCGCAGATCTTTGACATCGACGGTCTGCGTGTGGGCATCCAGACCTGCTACGACCTGCGCTTTCCCGAGGTCACTCGCCGTCTGATCGACTTCGGTGCCGAGCTCGTGGTGATTCCGGCACAGTGGGTGGGTGGGCCACTCAAAGAGCACCATTGGAGCACCCTGGTGCAGGCCAGAGCCATCGAGAATACGGCCTATGTGCTCGCCGCAGGTCAGTCGATTCCACACGGCATCGGCCGGTCGCTGATCGTCGATCCGATGGGCGTGGTGCTCTCGGCCGCAGGTGCAGAAGACGCGTTCATCAGCGCTCGCGTGCAGCCTGAGCGCATCGCACAGGTGCGCGAGGTGAACCCCGCATTGGCCGCTCGCCGACTCGAGATCACCGTGCCGCAGCCAGGCGACTGCTCACCGATCGCGCAGTGACGCCAGCCTGGTTGCTGCGTCGCGCAGCACCGGTTGCTGTTTGCAGAAGGCGAAGCGCAGATATGGGCGATACAACTCGGCGTGCTCTGACCCAGCGAACGCGCTGAGCGGAATGGCCACTACACCGACCTTTGCTGGCAGTTCACGCGCCAGAGCGGTCGCGTCGGGCCACCCGAGTGCCGAGGTATCTGCCACGGCGAAGTAGGTGGCCGGTGCTGGGCGGGTTGTGAGGTCAGCGGCGTTGAGCCCCTCGACGAGAATGTCGCGGCTCTGCTGCAGCTGGTCTCGCACACCGTTGAACACGGCATCGGGCAGACGCAGACCGGTCGCGATGGCTGGCTGGAAGGGTGCGCCCGTGGTGAAGGTCAAGAACTGTTTGACCGTTTGCACTGCGCTGATCAGTGCCTTCGGGCCGATCGCCCAGCCGATCTTCCAGCCGGTGGTCGAGAAGGTCTTGCCGGCGGATGAGATGGTCACGCTGCGCTCGAACGCTCCGGGGATGCTCGCGAGGGTGGTGTGCACCGCGCCGTCAAAAACGAGGTGCTCGTAGACCTCGTCGGTGACCACGAGGGCGTCATTGGCCTCTGCGATGCGCACGATGCCAGCGAGCGTGTCTCGGTCAAGCACCGTACCCGTCGGATTATGCGGATTGTTAATCAGAATAATGCGTGTGCGCGGAGTGACCGCTGCCGCGAGACGATCAAGATCGAGAGTGAACAGCGGCGGAGTCAGCGGCACGCGTACATGCCGAGCGCCGGTCAGCGCGATGATGGCCGAGTACGCGTCATAGCTCGGGTCGAGCGTGACCACTTCGTCATCTGGCGTCACCAAGGCCAGCAGTGTGGCGGCGATGGCCTCAGTTGCGCCGGTGGTGACCAGCACCTCGCCGCCGGCATCGACGTTGACCCCATAGAAGCGATGCTGATGCTCAGCGATGGCTTCGCGCAGCTCGGTGGCACCGGGGCCAGGCGGATACTGATTGACCCCTGCGGCGATTGCCTGACGGGCAGCCTCCAGCACCTCGATGGGGCCGTCGGCGTCGGGAAACCCTTGGCCGAGGTTGATCGACCCAGTCTGCAGGGCCAACTGCGTCATCTCGGTGAAGACGGTGGCAGCGAGCCCACCGTCGGCATCGAGCAGCCCGGTGCCAGCAGCAACTCGGCGCCACGGCCCCGCGGGCAGGGAATCGGCGAAATGTGCAGTGTGGTCGACCATTCCCCCACTCTAGACTGGTAGCCGTTGCCACCGCTCAGCCTCGACACAGGCTGTGCACAGGCACTGAGAGCACGCTGAACTGCGAGCGAGAGGATCATCCATGTCGTCAACCCCAGAGACTCCAGAGCGTCGTTCTGACGAATCAGAGCAGACTGGTGCGAATGATCAGTCACTGTCGAGCGAGGCCCCCACGACGCCTCTCGAAGAGAGCGTGACGCAGGCTGCCGAGCAAGCCCCACTGCCCCCGTCGAACCCGGCACCCTCAGCAGCGCCGGTCGCCGACGCGAGCGCCACTGGGGCATCCTCAATCGATACCACCCAGACCGAGGCCGCACCGAATTCGCAGCAGCCCCAATACCAGCAGCCCCAGTATCAGCAGCCGCAATACGCGCCCACGCAGCAGCTGACCAACCCCGGTTATGACGCCTATGGGCAGCCGGTTTACCAGCCAGCCGATCTGGGGCAGCCAGCCGATGCCGGGCAGTCGGGCAGCTTCGGGCAGCAGGCTGACCCCGGTCAGCAGACGTCATCGAATGGGCGTTCGCGGCGGGGTCTCGGCACGGTCGGCCGCACCGTCGGCATTGCCGTGCTGGTCTCGGCGCTAGTGGGCGGTGGCGCCGGAGCAGCCGTGGGCTGGAAACTCTCGTCGAACGGCAGTTCTGCGGTGACCAGTGGCAGCTCGTCGAACGTCGTGATCAACAACCCTGAACAGGTCACCGACGTGACGGCTGCAGCAGCCAAGGCAGCTCCGTCAGTGGTGACGATCAGTGCCAGCACCAACGGTGAAGAGGGCACCGGATCAGGCGTCATTCTCGACACTGAAGGGCATATCGTGACCAACAACCACGTGGTCACCCTCGACGGGGCGACCAACAACGCCACACTGAGCGTGACCCTCAGCGATGGCAGCATCTACGACGCCAAGGTGGTCGGCACCGACTCGACCACTGACCTCGCGGTCATCCAAATCTCGGGGGCCAGCAACCTCACCCCCATCACCATCGCAGACTCGTCGGCTCTGAACGTCGGTGACCTGGCTGTGGCTATCGGTGCCCCGCAGGGGCTCGAGAACACCGTGACCAGCGGCATCGTCTCGGCGCTGAACCGCGCCATCTCGCTCAGCTCGTCTGAGGCAGATGACTCCGACAGCGGTTCGGGGTCGAACGGCGAGTCGAATGGGGGCGGAGGATATAACTACTGGAACGACTTCGGCAGCTCGCAGGGCAACACCCAGTCGACGTCGAAGTCGATCTACCTCTCGGTGATCCAGACCGATGCGGCCATCAACCCCGGCAACTCCGGTGGGCCGCTGGTCAACGCGAGCGGTGAGCTGATCGGCATCAACGTTGCTATCGCTACCGCGAGCAGCAGCACCTCAGACAGCAGCAGCGCCGGCAGCATCGGCCTCGGCTTCTCGATTCCGGCCAATGTGGTCTCACGCGTGACCAGTGAGCTGATCTCTGACGGCACCGCCCAGCACGGGCAGCTCGGAGCCACCGTGACCAGTGCCACGGCAGATGACGGCGCCACGGGAGCGCTCATCAAGGGTGTCACCTCGGGTGGCCCGGCCGAGGCCGCCGGGCTCAAAGAGGGCGACATCATCACCAAGGTCGACAATGTGCGCATCACCGGCTCTGATCATCTGATCGGCACTGTGCGTCAGTCGGGCCCCGGCACTAAGATCACTGTCGAGTACCTGCGCGACGGCCAGACCCAGACCACCGAGGTCACGCTCACCGCCGCCACAGAGTAACGACGGGAGACGCCATGCCCACTGATGATCCGTTCACCGAACTCGAACGTGAGCTCGACTCGGGCAGCATCGCGCTGCTCGAGCGCGAGATGCGCGAGCTCGAAGAAGACGGCGACCACGATCGCTTTGCGCACTACGTGCAGAAGGAGAAGATCTTAGAGTCTGCGGTCAACGGCACCCCAGTGCGGGCGCTCTGCGGCAAAATCTGGACCCCAGGGCGTGACCCGGGCAAGTTTCCGGTCTGCCCCGAGTGCAAAGAGATCTACGAGCGCATGAGCGAAGAGTAGGCCTCTCGGGCACTCATTCGAAGATACTTGGGATGGCCTGCTCGCCTCGGGAGAGTCGGCGGCCGTTTGCGGGCAGCTCTTCGAGTGCACGTGCGTGATGCTCGCGTGCCGCGAGTGTGCCGGCGGCACCCAGATGCTGCTGCTCGGGCACCCCGCGAGTGATCAGTGGCACCAACAGTGAGCGATCGTTGTCGTCTCGGGCAGCCGACTTCTCTACTGCGATGACCTCGGCGGTGGCACGCCCACGCGCACCGATGCGGCGGGCGGCGTCTTTGCGCCCACCGCGATGGGCCTTGCCAGCGCTCGCCTTCTCGACTGCCGTCCAGGTGCCGTCGGCGTTCTCGCGGCTGGTGAGTTTGTAGACCATGCCCGCGGTCGCGTGGCCCGAGCCGGTCAGCACCGCAGTGCCCACGCCATAGCTGTCGACTGGGCTGGCCTGCAGAGCGGCGATGGCGTGCTCGTCGAGATCGTTGGTTACCGTGATCTTGGTCTCGGTGGCACCCAGCGCATCGAGCTGGCGGCGCACAGCGGCCACTGTGCTGGCGAGATCGCCAGAGTCGATGCGCACACCACCAAGCTTGGGGCCGGCGACTTTGATCGCCGTCTCGACGCCCTGCGTGATGTCGTAGGTGTCGACCAGCAGCGTGGTGTCGGTGCCCATGGTCTCGATCTGGGCTCGGAAGGCATCTTCTTCGGTGTCGTGCAGCAAGGTCCAGGCGTGGGCTGCGGTGCCCATAGTGGGGATGCCCCAACGGCGGCCAGCCTCCAGGTTCGACGAGGCTGAGAATCCGGCGATGAACGCCGCACGCGTACCCGCGACCGCGGCGATTTCGTTCATGCGCCGCGAACCCATCTCAGCCAGGGGGCGCCCCTGTGCCGCCGAGGTCATGCGGCTGGCCGCGCTGGCCACGGCGGAGTCATAGTTGTAGACGCTCAATGCGAGAGTCTCGAGCACCACGCCGTGCGCGAAATCGGTCTCGATGGTCAGCAGGGGAGAGTGGCCGAAGTAGAGCTCGCCCTCACGGTAGCCGAAGGCGTTGCCCGTAAAACGATAATCGGCCAGCCACTCGATAGTCTCGGGGCGAACCACCCGCTCAGCCCGCAGAAACTCCAATTGCGCATCGTCGAAGCGGAACGACTCGACCGCCTCGAGCAGGCGACCGACCCCGGCCACAACGCCGTAGCGCCGGCCATCCGGCAGGCGGCGGGCGAACAGCTCGAACAGCGACGGAATCTCGGCAGTGCCGTCGGCCAGTGCAGCATCGAGCATGGTGAGCTCGTAGCGGTCGGTCAGCAGAGCGGTCGAAGCTCGGGCGATGGAAGACGAGGGTGCATGGCGCATGCTGCCACTGTAACACCGCGTGTTCAGACCTGTTCAGCGTGAAATCTGCGTCGGTCTGGCGGCCCAGCTTGAGATAATGACCGCATGACCGAACTGATCCTCGCCAGCCACAACGCCCATAAGCTCAGCGAGTTCCGCGCCATCGTCGCGCAGGCCCTACCGCTGGCTCGACTCGAAGAGTATGAGGGGCCCGCTCCAATCGAGTCGGGGGTCACCTTTGTCGAGAATGCGCTGATCAAAGCGCGTGCCGCAGTTGCGCAGGATGGCCGCCCCGCCTTCGCCGACGACTCCGGCATTGCCGTCGACGTGCTTGGTGGTTCCCCCGGCATCTTTTCGGCGCGGTGGGGTGGTGCACAGGCCGGCGATGAGTTCAACCGACGTCTGCTGCTCGAACAGCTGGCCGATGTGCCCGACGAGCATCGCGGGGCAGAGTTCGTGGCGGCGATCGCCTTGGTCGTGCCTTCGACAGACGGCGCCGCACCGCGTGAACACACCGTGGTGGGGCGTTGGCCGGGCACGATCGCCCGTGCCGAGCACGGCACTGGCGGTTTCGGCTACGACCCGATCTTCGTGCCAGACGGGTTCGAGGTCACCTCAGCCGAACTCACCGCGCAGCAGAAGAACGAGCTCTCGCACCGTGCTCGCGCATTCCGGGCGCTGGTGCCGATTCTCATCGAAGAGTTCGGCAGCTGATCAGGCAGCCGGCTGGGTGCGCCCGAACAACAGGTCGCGCACCTTGCGGCGCAGCACTTTGCCCACCATTGAAGTCGGCAGCGATTCGACACTGATGAAGTTGCGTGGCACCTTGTACCGGGCCAGCGTCTGTTGGCAGAAGGCCCGCAGCGCGGCCACATCCAGAGTGCTGCCCTCGCGCAGCACGAGTGCAGCCGAGACTTCTTCGTTGCCAGAGGGCTGTGGAGCACCCACGACCGCAGCCTGACGCACATCAGGGTGTGAGCACAGCACTGCCTCGACCTCGCTCGGCGAGACGTTGAACCCGCCGGTCACGATCAGCTCTTTGATGCGGTCGACCACGGTGATGAAACCATCGTCAGACATGGTGACGATGTCACCGGTGCGCAGCCAGCGTCCGTCGATGAGCATCTGCGCCGTCTCCGCCGGGCGGTTCCAGTACCCGACGAACACCTGCGGTCCGTCGACGATCAGCTCGCCCGGCTCACCGGGAGCGACTTCGCGGGTGGGGTTTTCGGGGTCGACTACGCGCACGTCGGTGCCGGGAAAGGGAACGCCTACGGTGCCCGAGCGGCGCGACGGCCCCATCGGGTTGCCAGCGATGATCGGTGAGGCCTCGGTCATGCCATAGCCTTCGACGAGCAGTCCGCCGGTGATCTGTTCCCACCGCTGGGCGCTCTCTGCGCTGAGCGCCATTGCGCCCGAAATCGAGAAGCGGATGCTGTGCAGGTCGATGCGCCCGGCCTCGGCCGCCGCGCTCAGGCGGTCGTAGATGGGCGGCACCGCGGCCAAAAAGGTGACTGGTCGGCGGCGCTGCCCGGCCACGAACAGATCGAGGTCGAACTTCGGCATCAGCAGCAGACTGGCGCCCATGGCCACGCCGTATGACAGGCAGAGCGTCAGCCCATAGGCGTGAAAGAACGGCAGCACGCAGGCGAACGTCTCGGCGCCGGGGCGCAGCCCGGGCACCCACGCTTCGCCCATCAGCTGGTTTGCGCGCAGGCTGCGGTGCGTGAGCATAGCGGCCTTTGGTGCACCGGTGGTGCCCGAGGTGTACTGCAGCACAGCCACATCGTCGAGGGCGGGCAGGGAGATCGTGTCGGCGATCGGCGGCGTGGTCGCGGCCATCCGTTCGAAACGCAGATGTGGAGCCTCAACATTCGCCCCCAGTGTCGCACGCGCGGCGCGGGCCTTGGCCACCGGCAGGCGCAGCGCCAGGCGGCGCGACAGCGGCAGTGCGCTGATCAAGCTGACGGTGATCAGGTGCTCGGGGCGGTAGGGGGTGTCGAAGGATGCGATGGTGTCGGCCACAGCGTCCCACACGATCGCGACTCGGGCGCCGTGATCGGCGAACTGATGCTGCAGCTCGTCACGGGTGTACTGCGGGTTGTGCTCGACGACGATGGCCCCGAGGCGCAGCACCGCGTAGAACGCGGCCACATGCTGGGGGCAGTTGGGCATCACCAGCGCCACGCGGTCACCGCGGGTCACGCCCAGACCGCGCAGACCTTCGGCCACAGCGTCAACCTGCTCGCCGAGCTGGCGGTAGGTGAGCGTGGCGCCGACAAAATCAGTGGCAACACGGCTGCCGTAGTCGCGAACGCTGCGGGCGAAGGCGTGTGAGAGCGTGTCGTAGTGCTCGGGGATGTCTGGGGTCACGCCAGGCGCGTAGGAGGTTGTCCAAGGGCGAATGGTCTGATGAGACATGGCGGCTCCGATGCGGCGCGATACGACAGGGTGATGCTCACATTACTTGGCGGCGGTGCGGTCTTTGCGCAGCGGCGCACGGAATCGCCCGCACCAAGTTGTGGCATATACACAAAACCCCCGCAGTAAGCGGGGGCTTTGAGTGATCGTGTGCTCAGGCGCGGCGACCGAAAGTGAAGGCGCGGGCGATCTGCACGATGCCCAGTGCGGCCAAGGCGAACCCGGTGAACCACCACAGGAAGGCGACCCCGATGAACGGTGCGATGATCAGCCAGATGCCCGCGATGATGCTGACCACGGCATAGAACACGGCCCAGCCCTTCGACGACACCTCGCGCAGGGTGGTGAATGAGACGACGCCCTCGGTGATCCAGACGATGCCGATCAGAATGCCCAACAGCCACACCAAGGTGATGCCGGCTGAACCGAGATTGGCGAAGGTGACGATACCGGCGATCAAGAAGAACACGCCGAGCAGCAGGTTGCCCGCGCGGCTCCAGCCCGAACCGCCCTTGGCGAAGATGCCGATGCCTAAGTAGATCACGCCGGCGACGACCGCATAAATGCCAAGCAACAGGGCGAGTGCACCCGCGATGGTCACCAGCGACTTGCCCGGCCAGAATACGACGAGCACGCCGATGACCAGCGAGACTAGGCCGCTCACCCCCAAGGCGGTGCGAATGCCGTTGATCGCGCTCTTCTCGAATGTGGGCACTGACATGTCTGCTCCTCTTTCTGGTGAGGCCGATGGATGACCGGCTCACTCTCCATTCTCGCGCAATTGCCAAGGAATGCGAGTAGTCTGCTCTCTTCGCGTCATGTCAGCGCTCAGTGAGTGGAGCATCCCCTCGCACCCCGCGGAGCTCAAGACATGATGAACTAGACTCGAACGTCGATGTGGCCGCTCGCAGACCCCCGATTTTAACCCGACGAGGAAGCGCTCATGAGAAACATCTGGCGTGTGTTCGCGCGCGATGCGCGGCGCATTCTGCGTGTGCCCCAAGCGTGGATCATCGTCGTCGGGGTCATCGTCACTCCATCGCTGTATGCCTGGTTCAACATCGTCGGCTTCTGGAATCCGTATGAGAACACCGGCAACATCGATGTGGCCGTGGTCAACCTCGATCGGGGTGCCAGCTCGAGCGAGGCGGGCCAGGTCGACGCCGGCGATGAGATCGTGGCGAAACTGCACGAGAACACGCAGCTCGGCTGGCAGTTCGTCGACGAAGACGAGGCGATGGATGCGGTGAACAGTGGCCGCTATTATGCCGCGGTCATCATTCCCGAAGACTTCAGCAGCGACCTGCTGAGCATCACCACAGGCAATTTCACCCAACCGCAGCTGCAGTATTACGTCAACGAAAAACTCTCCGCGATCGCGCCGAAGGTCACCGACACCGGCTCCAGTCGACTCGAGACACAGATCACCAGCACGTTCACCTCGGTGGTGGCCGACACCGTCACCGAGAAGATCGTCGCCGGCAGCCTGGGCACACTCAACGACCTCGACGCTGCACAGGGCACGGCACTGGCAGACCTCGACTCGGCGATGGCCACCATCGACTCAGTGCGCTCCAATCTGTCGGGCGTGGCCGACGGGCTCAGCTCGTCACGCTCGCAGCTGTCTGCGGCCGATAGCGCACTCGCGCATGTCGATGACGCGCTTGCCGATGCGAGCAGTGCGCTCGACCAGGCCTCGGGCATCGTGACCGACGCACAGACACAAGTGGCTGACTTCAGTTCGACGGTCACCACCGCATACGCCGACTCGCAGGCGGCGCTCGCCGAAGCCTCAGCCCAGGCGCATGCCGTGATCAGCGATCTGACGGCCAAGCTGCAGCAGTCGCAGCAGCTGGCCGACGCCAGCGACACGCTGCAGCGGTTGCAGCAGGCGGCTGACACCATCGATCAGGCGGCGCAGGATGCTGCCGCCGGCGCCGATGCTCTGCAGAACGTTGCCAAGACGACGCTGCCGTCGATCAGCTCATCGGTGGCGCAGCTGTCAGGCAGTGCGGCGGCGCTCTCTTCGACGATCGACGCGCAGCGCGCGCAGGTCGGGCAGGCTCGTGCGTTGCTGACGCAGATCGATCAGCAGATCTCACTGGCCACTGAGACACTCACTGGTTTTGACACATCATTGGCGACCACGGCAGATGACCTGGCCACGCTGCGCACCGATGTGTCAGCGCTGGGCAGCGCGGCAATAGTCGACCGGCTCGGTCAGCTCAGCGGGCTCGATCCCGAGCAGATCGCGGCGTTTATGGCCAGCCCGGTCGAGGTCGACCAGCAGGTGATCTTCCCGGTGCAGTCGTACGGAGCCGCGATGGCCTCGATGTTCACCAACCTGTCGCTGTGGATCGGCCCGTTCGTGCTCATGGTCATCCTGAAGCTCGAGGTTGACCGCGAGGGCATTCCGGGCATCACCGTCTCACAGGCGTATTGGGCTCGCTGGCTGCTGTTGGCGGTGTTGGTCGCGTTGCAGGGGCTGCTGGTCGCCTGTGGCGAGCTGGTCATCGGGGTGCAGCCCGCCAGCGCGTTCGCCTTCGTGGGCACCAGCATGCTGATCGGGCTGAGCTATCTCAGCATCATCTACGCGCTCTCGGTATCGTTCGGGCACGTGGGCAAAGGGCTGTGCGTGGTGCTGGTGATTATGCAGATCCCCGGGGCCTCGGGCATCTACCCGATCGAGATGATGCCGGGCTTCTTCCGCGCGATCTACCCCTTCTTGCCGTTCACCTACGGTATTGACGCCATGCGTGAGACGATCTCGGGCTTCTCTGGGCTGGCCTGGGGGCGCAACATGGGCGTGCTGCTGCTCTACGTGGTGGCGTCGTTCGTGCTCGGGCTGCTGCTGCGCCGCTGGCTGGGCAACCTCAACCGCCTGTTCAACCGCGAGATCGCAGCCAGCGGGCTGCTGATCGCCGAAGACGTGCAGATCACTGGCGGTGGCTACCGCCTCTCTGAGGTGATCCACGTGCTGTCGAATCGCCAAGAGTTCACCAAGAGCCTGGAGCGACGCACTGCGGTGTTCCGACACCGGTATCGGCTGCTGCGCCGCTGGGCAGTGGTGGTGGGCGTGCTGGGAGTGGCCGTCATCGGCGCGCTGCTGCCGGTCATCCCTGGTGGCAAAGCCACGGTATTGGGCCTCTGGGTGGGCTGGGCGCTGCTGCTGTTCGCCTTCGTTGTGGTGATCGAATACATCCGGTTCAGTCTGATGCGCGCCGGTGAGATCGGGCGTATGCCCGACCAGCAGCTGCGGGCCGCAGTGTTGGCTGATGGGGGAGAGCAGTGGCTGCCGCATGCGCATGTGCGCGCCGGTGACGACGTCGAGGCGAAGCCGGAGGACGACCGATGAAGGGCATGCTGAAGCTGTTCGCCAGCGATCTGCGGCGCATGACCAAAAACGCCATGGTCGTGATCGTGGTGGTGGGGCTGGTGGCCATTCCCTCGCTGTTCACCTGGTTCAATGTGATCGCCAGCTGGGATCCATTTTCGAACACCAAGAACCTCAAGGTGGCGGTAGCCAACACTGACGAGGGGTATAAAAGCGATCTGGTGCCGATCAAGATCAACATCGGCGAACAGGTGCTGGCCGCGCTGCGCGAGAACGACGATCTCGACTGGGTCGTGACCAGCGAAGACGACGCCATTTCGGGCACCGAAACCGGTGACTACTATGCCGCCATCGTGCTGCCACCCGACTTCAGCGCCGACATGATGACGTTCTATGCCAACGATGCCGCACCCACCGACATCGTCTATTACACCAACGAGAAGAAGAACGCGCTGGCGCCCAAGATCACCGGTCAAGGTGCCGACCAAGTGTCAGAGCGCATCAACAACATGTTCACCGAGACGCTGAGCGACGTCGCACTCAATATCGTTTCGACGGTTGCCGATTCGCTGCAAGATGGTGACGCGCAGGCCGTGCTCAAACGCCTTGAGACCGGGGCGGGCGCTGCTGCAGATCAGCTGCGCATGGCAGCGCAGACCTCGCATCTGATGGGCACGCTGCTCGACTCGACCAGCGGCATTGTCACCAGCAGTCACGACCTGATCACGGCAGCCGGGGGCACCTTCGACGAGGCGTCGGGGGCTATCGGTCAGGGCTCGGCCGCGGCCGACGACATCTCAGGCACGCTCGATGCGGCGAGTCAGTCGCTGTCTGATGCGATCGGGCAGACCGCTGCCGGCTACGACGCAATGAAGTCGGTGATCGACCAGTCGCTGACCGATGGGGCAGCGGCGGCGAGCGAGCAGGCCGATCGCGTTGACGCGCTCATCGGCCCGGCGCAGCAGCAGCTTACCGCCACGGAGCAGCAGCGCGAGGCACTGAAAGAGCAGCTCAAGGATTCGACAATCGATGAGGCCACCAAGACCGCGCTGCAGGCGCAGATCAAAGTGTTAGACCTGGCCATCAGCGCACAGCAGGCAGTCGTCGATCAGCTGAAGCAGCTGCGTGACGATCTGCGCAAGGGTGCAGATGGGGTCACAGCTCGCGTGCAGCAGCTCGATGCGCAGATCGACACCGCCAAGCAGCGCATCAGCGATGTGCAAAGCTCGTTCGATACCAACTTGAAGCCTCGGCTCGATCAGCTGGGCACGACGATCTCACAGGCGACCAGTTCGCTGTCTGCGGCGGGGCAGGATCTGCACTCGGCCGCCGCCGACGTCGCCGGCTCCGACTCTTCAGTGACGACTCGACTGGCTCAGGCGAAGCAGACCACCGATGAAGTCACACAGAGCCTCGAAGCTGCGGCGGAGCGCTTTGATGCCGTGGCGAGTGCGCTGGGGTCGGTGGGCGACGGCGGCGATCTCGAGGCCATCCGACAAGCCATCGGTGGCAACGCCGATCTGATCGCTGCGGCGCTGGGTTCCCCGGTGGGGCTGGAACGCAACGCGGTATACCCGGTGGTGAGCTTCGGAGCGGCGATGGCTCCGCTCTACATGGTGCTTGCGCTGTGGGTGGGTGCGTTGCTGATGTCGGTGTCGATTCGGGTCGAGGTGCCGGCCGACGCCTTCGACGGCGCTGAGTCACTGAAACTGCATCAGCAGTACTTGGGCAGGTTCGGCGTGTTCGCTCTCATCGGCCTGCTGCAGAGCACGCTGCTGTGCCTCGGGCTGATCTTCTTCGTGCAGGTTGAGGCGGCGCATCCGATGCTGCTGATGCTTGCCGGGTGGGTGACGTCGCTCGTGTTCACGCTGATCGTCTATACGTCGGTGGTGGCCTTCGGCAACGCGGGCAAGGCCCTGAGTGTGCTGCTGCTGGTGATTCAGATCTCGGGCTCGGGCGGGGCCTATCCGCTGCAGATGTTGCCGCAGTGGTTCCAGAACATCAGCCCGTTCTTGCCGGCCACCCATGCAGTTGATGCCTTGCGTGCGGCGATCGCCGGCACCTACGGCGCCGACTACTGGATTGATCTGGGGCTGCTTTCGCTGTTCTCGCTGGCCGCGCTGCTGCTCGGCCTGGTGCTGCGCAAACCGCTGATCAAGGGCAACCGCAAGCTGATCGCAGCGATCGAGTCGACCAAGCTGATGTGAGTGCGCCTGCGTGCTCGCTGGTCAGACTGCATGTTCGCTGGTCGGCAGCGTGTGCGTGCTGACCAGTGAGGGTACGCGGCGGCAAGCGAGGCCACGGCATGGTGCGCCTGACCGCAGAGTCCCAGACCCCGAGAAAGGCCGGAGCAGCCGGAGCGTTCGGCGACCTGTGCGGCGAATGCGGAGGCGTCCGCGAAGGCAGTCGCGACGCAGATGCGGCGCGGCAATAAGCACAGTGCGGATGGCGGGACTCGAACCCGCAAGCCTTTCGGCACAGGAACCTAAATCCTGCGTGTCTGCCAGTTTCACCACATCCGCGTGGTCGCGGGTGTGGTGAAACCTTGGTGGGCGCTGCCACCACATCCGCGGGGTGCGGTGAAACCGCACGAAACCGCATCGAGCCTACCAAAGTGGCGGCGTACCATCGGGAGATGAGGCTGCCAATGGGCAGCACGCACCGAGGAGGGGTCATGTCTCGCAGCATTTACGGCTCGCGCACGGGCGATGTGTTCGCGTCAGCTGATCAGCTGCGCGCTGATGGCAAGCGGTATCGGCGTACTGTTCCGATTGACGATCTCGGGGTGTTCGCGCCGGCCGATCGCGATCCGTCGGCCATTCTTGATGCGCAGAATGCCACTCGACTGCCTGAGCTGGTCGAGCTGCGGCGTGAGCGCATGAGTGCATCGGCGTTCTCGTTCTATCGTGGCAGCGCCAGGCTGATGGCCTTTGACTTGGCGCATCAGATCGACACCGGTCAGCAGATTGTGATTTGCGGGGATGCTCACATCAGCAATTTCGGATTCTTCGCCTCTCCAGAGCGGCGGCTGGTGTTCGACCTCAATGACTTTGATGAGGCGGCACCGGGGCCCTGGGAGTGGGATGTGCGCCGCATGATCACCAGTGTGGTCGTGGGGGCGCGTGATCGAGGATTCTCGGCCGACGCCACCACGCATCTGGCGATGCAGGCCTCGCAGGCCTATCGACGGGCGATGCGCCGGCTCTCGACTCTCTCCGCGCTCGATCGTTATTACGAGAGTGTCGACGATGCGGGCATCGCGGCGGCGCTTGATGCCTCGACGGCGCCGGCATTCACGCGGCTGGTCGAGAAGGCCCGGCGTCGCACGTCAGTGCAGGCGGTTGACCGACTGACCGAGTTTGACGAGCACGGGCAGCTGCAGTTTCGCGAGGAGCCGCCGGTGCTGACGCATCTGGTCGATGCCCGGGCGCGCGGCGTGCGCGAGCTGTATCGCGAGTACATGGCGTCTGCCGCACCGGACATCCGTCTGCTGCTGCAGAAGTACCGACTCATCGATGGTGCCCGACGGGTTGTGGGCGTGGGCAGCGTGGGCACGCGCTGTTTTGTGGTGCTGCTGCTTGACCGGTTGGATCAGCCACTTGTGCTGCAGATCAAAGAGGCGGTGGAGTCGGTGGTCACCGAGTTCAATCTGCCTAACGAGACGACGCCGGCAACGTTGGGTCGCCATGGCCACAACGGGCAACGTGTGGTCGAACACCAGCGCATTCTGCAGGCGGTCTCAGACCCGTTCTTGGGCTGGGGGTCGGCGAGCGGCCACCAGTTCTATCTGCGGCAGTTCCGTGACATGAAAGGGTCGGTCGATCTCGACCGTCTCGAGCTGCGCGGCTATGAAGAGTACGTGATCGGCTGCGGCCTGTTGCTGGCCCGTGCGCACGCGCAGAGCCCCGCGGTGCACTGGATCGCCGGGTACCTCACGAAGGGCGTGCGATTCGATGCGGCGATGACACGGTGGGCCAATGCCTATGCCGATCAGGTGGCCGTCGACTACCAGCGATATCTCGCATCCGCCTGACGCCGGGGCAGGTGCCGGGTAGACTGTCAGGGCTATGGCTGATCTTGACATCTCTGAACGCATCGCTGCACTGCGCAGCACCTTCGCCGACATTCGGCAGGTGGTCGACCCCGAGGGGCTCGAGGCGCGCATCGCCGAGCTCAATGAGCAGGCCGTCGAGCCTGGCCTGTGGGATGACACCGAGCGTGCTCAGCAGGTGACCAGCCAGCTGTCACGCGCCAAGGCCCAGCTGGCCAAGGTCACTGAGGTGGGGCAGCGCATCGATGATCTCGAGGTGCTGGTCGAGCTGGCCAACGAAGAAGATGACGAAGCCTCCAAGCACGAGGCCGAGCACGAACTCGAGCAGCTGCAGAAGTCGATCGACGATCTTGAGGTGCAGACGCTGCTCAACGGCGAATACGACGATCGCGGCGCTGTGGTGACCATCCGGGCGGGTGCTGGCGGCGTTGACGCGGCAGACTTCGCTGAGATGCTCCTGCGTGAATACCTGCGCTGGGCCGAGCATCACGGGCATAAGACCACGATTCTCGACACCTCGTACGCAGAAGAGGCGGGCATCAAGTCGGCCACGTTCGAGATCGACGAGCCGTACGTGTTCGGCACGCTCTCGGTTGAGGCGGGTACTCACCGCTTGGTGCGCATGAGCCCGTTCAACTCGGCGGGCAAACGGCAGACGTCGTTCGCAGCAGTCGAGGTGGTGCCGCTGGTGGCTCCCACTGAGCACATCGACATTCCCGACACCGACATCCGTGTCGATGTCTTCCGCTCCTCGGGGCCGGGTGGCCAGTCAGTGAACACCACCGACTCTGCGGTGCGCATCACCCACCTGCCCACAGGCATCGTGGTCAGCTGCCAGAACGAGAAGAGCCAGATTCAGAACCGTGCTGCCGCGTTGCGCGTGCTGCAGTCTCGCCTGCTCGAGATTCGCCGTCAAGAAGAAGAGGCCACGAAGAAGGGCCTCGCCGGAGACATCAAAGCCAGCTGGGGCGATCAGATGCGCTCATATGTGCTGGCGCCGTACCAGATGGTCAAAGACCTGCGCACCGGGTATGAGGTCAACAACCCCGATGATGTGTTCGACGGCGATATCGACGGGTTCATCTCGGCGGGTATTCGCTGGCGCAAGAGCGGCGAAGCGCACAGCGAAAGCTGAGCCAAGTCGTCAACACGCGCCCGCGCACGGCTGGCGCACAGATTCAGCACCGTAGACTTCACTCGCCATGATTAGTTTCGAGAACGTCACCAAGACGTATAAGAACAGCGACCGCCCGGCGCTCAAAGACGTCTCGCTGGAGATCGACAAGGGCGACTTCGTGTTCCTTGTCGGCGCCAGCGGCTCCGGCAAGTCGACGCTGCTGCGTCTCGTGCTCAAAGAGGAGCGTGTCACCAGCGGTGCCGTGCACGTGCTCGGCTACAACCTGCGCTCGATCTCATCGCGACGTATTCCGTTCTACCGACGCAACCTCGGGGTCGTGTTCCAAGACTTCCGTCTGCTGCCCAACAAATCGGCCAGCGAGAACATCGCCTTCGCGCTCGAAGTCACCGGCAAGTCGGCCGGCTATATTCAAGAGGCAGTGCCAGACGTGCTGCGTCTGGTGGGTCTCGACGGGCGCGGTGACGCGCTGCCGCATGAGCTCTCTGGTGGCGAGCAACAGCGTGTGGCGAT
The DNA here is from genome assembly GCF_000423505.1 of Pseudoclavibacter soli DSM 23366. Lineage (GTDB taxonomy): Bacteria > Actinomycetota > Actinomycetes > Actinomycetales > Microbacteriaceae > Pseudoclavibacter_A > Pseudoclavibacter_A soli. Next base: position 530,113 of record NZ_AUIC01000003.1, on the reverse strand, counting down.
TGCCCGGGCGGTGGTGACCAAGCCGGCCATCCTGCTCGCTGATGAGCCCACCGGCAACCTCGACCCAGACACCAGCGCGGGCATCATGAGCCTGCTCGAGCGCATCAACGCCAGTGGCACCACGATTCTCATGGCGACGCATGACACCACGATTGTCAACCGCATGCGCAAGCGTGTGATCGGGCTTGAGCTCGGTCGGCTCGTGCGTGATGAGCGCGACGCGGTCTACCGTGAGGTGCCTTCGGCGCCGGATGCACGGGCTGAGCGTCGTGCGCGCCGTGCGGCCCTGCATGACGGAGAACCTGCGCCAGCGCTGCCCGCACGCACAGCCACCACGACTGTCGAGACGGTCTCTGCGGAGGTGCCGCCTCCGCGGATCGCGGCAGTGCCGGCGACGCCGAAACCGGCCGCTCAGCCGCAGACCGAACCTGCCGCAGAGCCTGCTGTGGCACGGCCGCAGGCGCAGCCGTCTGAGGCGCCCGACATTCAGGTCATCGCCCATGAGTCGCAGCCGTTGACCGAACGACTCGGGCTCATTGGTGGCGCTGCTCGCCCGGCGACCCCACCTGCACCAGACTCGAGCGCGAGTGAGGAGCGCAAGTGATCTTCCGCCGCATCCTGGCTGAGACCCGCAGCGGACTCAGCCGCAATCTCTCGATGGTCGTCTCGATCGTGCTGGTGACGTTCATCTCGCTGACCTTCGTGGGCGCCGCCGTGCTGCTGCAGCAGCAGATCAGCGCGATGAAGACCTTCTGGTACGACAAAGCGCAGGTGGCCATCTACCTGTGTGCTGATTCCTCGTCGGTTGATCGCTGCCCAGACGGCGCAGTCACCGATGACCAGCGGGCCGCCATCGAACAGCGTCTTGAGTCGGCGACGCTCTCGCAGTATGTCGACAAGTACTACTACGAGTCGCAGGCTGACGCCTATGCGAACTTCAAAGAGCAGTTTGCCAACAACCAGGCGCTCGACTTCGTGACCGAAGATCAGCTGTCGAGCACCTACTGGGTGAATCTGAAGAACCCGGCAACAGACTCGGCGGTGATCATCCAGAGCTTCACCGATGTGGCTGGGGTCGATCAAGTGCAAGATCAGAAGGCGTATCTCGATCAGATCTTCGGGGTGCTCAACGTCGCCTCGCTGACCGCTTTGGTGGTGGCTGGGCTGATGCTGGTGGCGGCTATCCTGCTGATCACCACAACGATCAGGCTCTCTGCGTTCTCGAGACGCCGAGAGCTCGGCATCATGCGTCTGGTCGGTGCGTCGAACTTCTTCATTCAAACGCCATTCGTGCTCGAAGGGGTGATCTCGGCGCTGATCGGCTCGCTGCTGGCCTGTGGTGCACTGGCAGCAGTACTCGTGTTCTTCGTGCAGGGATATTTGGCGGATGCGATGCCATACACGGCATTCATCACCCTCGGCACCGCCTGGCCAGTGTTCCTCGTGGTGATCGGCGTCGGCGTGGTGCTGTCTGCCCTGGCTTCGGCCTTCGCGATTCGGCGGTATCTGCGGGTCTGATTGTCAGCGGCACGACTACACTGGGGGCATGCCCAAAGAAGTCGGAGAGCGCCTGATCGCGAGCAACAAGAAAGCTCGGCACGATTACACCATTCTCGACACCTATGAGGCAGGAATGGTGCTGACGGGCTCAGAGGTCAAGTCGCTGCGCGAAGGGCGTGCCTCGCTGCTCGACGGCTACGCCTATCTCGACGGGGGCGAAATGTGGCTCGACAACGTGCACATTCCCGAGTACCTCAACGGCTCCTGGACCAATCACGCGCCGAAACGCAAGCGCAAGCTGCTGCTGCACCGGCAAGAGATCATTCGCATCTCGCACAAGCTTGGCGACAGCGGCATCACGCTTGTGCCGCTGCGGCTCTACTTCAAAGACGGTCGGGCCAAAGTCGAGATCGCGCTCGCGCGTGGCAAGCGCGAGTACGACAAGCGTCAGGCTCTGCGTGAGCGCCACGACAGCATGGAGGCCAAGCGGGCGATGGCTCGGGTCAACCGGCGCGGAGACCCTGCCTGATCTTTGCTGATCGGGAATGACAGGTGGTGTATCGCTGTTATATGGTGGTGAGTCCGGTGTCGTGTCTTCGATGCGAGACCGTGACGATTGACAACTGAACATGGGGACGATCGGTTTCGACACTGTCTTGAAGATTGTGAGAAGCGGGCCGAGAAGGCGTGGATGATCTCGTAAACCAAGTCACGCAACCAATAAGTGCAAAAGCAAAACGCACTGATTTCGCCCTCGCTGCGTAAAGCGAGCCTCGAAATCCGTTCACCCCGGGAAGTCTTCGACCGGGTGCTGAACGTCATTGAGAAGACTCACCGGTACGGCACGTGGAGGGCCGCCTCGGGACATTGATCTCCACTGGGCTTGTTGACCTCGCGCCTGTCGTAAAGGTCAAAGCCGAGTAGAACGTGAATACAGGCTACGCCCGTAGAAGTCGCATGAACCGAGCAGTGGACCCGGGTTCGATTCCCGGCGTCTCCACCACTGTGCGCTCGTTTTCCACGCAGCGCACGCCACGCAACGCCCGGCATGCGGTGCGAACCGTTGAGCACCCTGTGCGCAGTCGCGCGATGATGTTACGCGGGCTGCCGCATGCTCAAGCCGAGTCGATCAGATTCGGTGCCGAGAAGGGAGCCATCATGGCAACACATCCACAGGCCGAACCGGTTCGTGAATCCCGATCAGCGTCTGCGCTGTGGGGCAGCGGTTTTGGCCGAGCCGCCACACGCAGCGTGCAGATTCTCGCCGTGCTCGCGGTGGTCGCGATCGTGGTTGCCTTGACTGTGCAGTTGTCTGTGGTAGTCACCCCGGCACTGCTTGCGCTGATCGTGGCCAGTGCCATTCACCCGGCCATCGCCTGGCTGCACAGCCATGGTGTGCATCGCATGTTGGCCACCTGGATCGCGCTGCTTTCCATCATCCTGATTCTGGCGCTGATCATCTGGCTGATCGTGCTCGCCGTGATTAACCAGTGGGACGACCTGGTCACGGCCACCAATGACGGGCTAGGGTCGCTGCAGAGCTTCCTGTCGAACCAGTCGTTCGCCGATCAGCTGCCCACGCCTGACCAGATCACCGGTTGGTTCACCGATGTGCTGAGCACCAGCGGATTCCAGTCGGGCGCGTTGGCCGGCCTCTCGGCGACCGCGAGCTTCCTCACTGGCTTCGGCATTTTTGTTGTGGTGCTGTTCTTCTTTCTCAAAGACGGCCCTCAGATCTGGGAGTTTCTGCTGCGCCCCTTCCACGGCGAAGCCTATGAGCGCGGTCTGCGTGTTGGCCGGGCCACCACGGCCACCTTTGGCGGGTACCTGCGCGGCACATCCATCGTGGCGGCAGCAGATGCCGTCGGCATCGGCGTCGGGCTCGCCATTCTGCAGGTGCCGCTTGCGCTGCCGCTGGCCGTGATCGTGTTCATTACTTCCTTCATTCCGATCGTGGGCGCCACTCTTGCGGGGATCGTCGCCGCGTTGGTGGCGTTGGTGGCTAACGGGCCGGTCGCTGCGTTGATCGTCATTGGCATTGTGGTCGGGGTCAATCAGATCGAGGGCAACCTGCTGCAGCCGATCGTCATGGGCCGCACACTCAAGCTGCACCCCCTGGTCATTCTGATCGCACTGACCTTAGGCGCGAGCCTCGGCGGGGTGCTCGGCGCGATCATCGCCGTGCCGCTGACCGCTGCGGCCTGGTCGGTGCTGCAGGTCTGGGATGGCCCCGATCTGCCTGCGCTGCCCGTGCGGCGCAAAGAGCATGAGGTTGTGCTCGCAGCCGACGACCCCGACTCTGACGAAGAGCTGCCCGAGGTCTGAGGCTGTCGGTGGTGCCACGTACAATCGAATGGATGCCGCACTCACCTTCTTCTGAACACCCCGCTGTCGCTGCAGATCCGCTGGTTAGCGGGCTCAACCCGCAGCAGCGCGAAGCCGTGCTCTATCGCGGCCCGGCGCTGCTGATTGTGGCAGGGGCAGGCTCTGGCAAGACCCGCGTGCTCACTCATCGCATTGCTCATCTGATCAGCACCCACGATGCCTGGCCCAGCCAAATCCTCGCCATCACCTTCACGAACAAGGCGGCCAACGAGATGCGCGAGCGCGTCGGGCAGCTGTTGGGCGCGGCCGCCGAGGGCATGTGGATCAGCACGTTCCACTCGGCGTGCGTGCGCATTCTGCGCCGCGAGATTGCCGCACTCGGCCTTGGCGCGAGTTTCACTATCTATGACACTCACGACTCGCGTGTGCTGCTCAAACGGCTGATTAAAGAGCGTCACGCCGATGTCGAGGGGCTCACCGCTGCTGCGGCGCAGCACCGCATCTCAGCCTGGAAGAACGAGCTGCGCGATCCCGATGACGTCTCGCGCGAACTGCAGCCGGGTGACCCCACCGGCGAGGCCGTGCTCGATGTGTATCGGGCATATGACGATGCGCTGCGGCGAGCCAATGCGCTCGACTTCGACGACATCTTGGTCTATACGGTGCATCTGCTCAACGGCTTTCCCGAGGTGCGCCATCGCTACCAGCAGAAGTGGCTGCACGTGCTGGTCGATGAATATCAAGACACCAATAAGGCGCAGTACGAGCTCATCCGAGCACTCACCACACCGGCCGTCGAAGGGCAGCCGGTGCCCGCACTCACAGTAGTGGGTGATTCTGACCAGTCGATCTACGCATTCCGCGGCGCCGACCTGCGCAACATCATCGACTTCGACAAAGACTTCCCGGGCACCCATGTGGTGCTGCTCGAGCAGAACTACCGGTCAACCCAGCGCATCCTCGATGCGGCCAACGCGGTGATCGCGCGCAACTACGATCGAGCTGCGAAGCAACTGTGGAGCTCTCTGGGAGACGGCGAGCCCATTGAGGCCTTCGCCGGCTACAGCGCCCACGATGAGGCGCAATTCGTCGCCGATGAGATTACGCGGCTGCACCGAGAAGGGCTTGACTATCGCGATATCGCCGTGTTCTATCGCACCAATGCGCAGACTCGCGCCCTCGAAGAGATCTTTGTACGTGCCGGGGTGCCCTATCGGCTGGTCGGGGGCACCAAATTCTACGATCGGGCCGAGATCAAAGACGCGCTGGCCTACTTGGTCGCGTTGGTTAATCCGGCAGACGAGCTCTCGGTGCGACGGGTGCTCAACGTACCGCGCCGGGGCATCGGCCCCACCACAGAGTCTCGGCTCGTGCACTTTGCCGCCGAGCACGGCCTCACCCTGCCGCAGGCGCTCAGCCAGGCCAAGGGCATCGGCCTTGGGCCGAAGGTCACGCAGGCGATGACCAGTCTCGGTCAGGCCCTCGAAGATGCCCAGCGAGCGCTCAGCACCGAGCGGCTCGATGAAGTCGTGCACCGCTTCTTCGAACACATCGGCCTCATCGAGGCATTGCGCACATCGCTCGACGACCAAGACCATGCCCGGGCTGAGAACCTTGAAGAGTTCGAGGCCCAGCTGACCGATTACGCCGAGAAGAACCCCGATGCTCAGCTGATCGACTTTCTCACAGAAGTGTCACTCACCGCGGCCGCCGATGACCTCGAAGACGAGTCGGGCAGTGTTGTGCTGATGACCTTGCACACGGCCAAAGGGCTCGAATATCCTGCTGTGTTCGTCACCGGCCTCGAACAGGGTCTGCTGCCTCACCAGATGTCGATCGACGAGATCGGCGGTATCGCTGAAGAGCGCCGTCTGTTCTATGTCGGGCTCACGCGAGCCCAGCGACGGCTCTACCTCAGTCTCGCGGTCAATCGCACGGTTTTCGGTCAAGCGCAGACACACGAACCAAGTCAGTTTCTCGCCGATATTCCAGACGACCTGATCAACTGGCGTCAGCGCCCCGAAGACCTGATGGTCTCGTCACTCGGCAGCCGGGGCGACTCTTCGAGGCGTTCGACCCCCTCGCTGTCGCCCGAGGATTCCAGTCGTCGCACGCAGACGCCCAAACGCGGAGGGTGGGCGTCACAGGTGACCGCCGAGTCGCTCGCAAAGCCGATGCTGCAGGTGAGCGTCGGCGACCGCATTCGACATGCAAGCTTCGGCCAGGGCACTGTGCGTGAGCTGGCCGGTGAGGGGCGCAAACAAGTGGCGACGATTGTATTTGACGGTGGTGCACGCAAGAAACTTGTTGTCGCCCTCGCGCCGATCACCTTGGCCGAGTGACCATGCCGTACGCTGAAGGAGTGCTGAGACGTCGACTGCGTGAGATCCTTCCGGTCGCTCTCGAACCACTCGGCATCATCATCATCACTTTGGGCCCGGTGGTTGCGCTCACCACGCTCTCCTGGATCGTCGACGACCGCCTGCAGAGCAGTTGGGCCGCCGGGTGGGGGCAAGCTGTACGCCTGTGGCTGCTCGCCTTTGGAGTGCCGATAGACATCGGCCCCGACGCACTGGCAGTGCAAGGGCTCAGCGAAGGCTATTCGCTGACCATCGCACCTTTGGGGCTGCTTGCCCTCGCGCTCTGGCGAACGTGGGTATCTGCCCGTCGCAGCAGTGACGCCGAGCCGCTCTGGGCGGCGTGGGCGATCTTTGTGACAGTCACCGCGCTGCTCTCGTTGCTGCTTGGCCTGAGCGCATCAGACGGCACCGCTTCGGTATCGGTCGCGGCATCGGTCTGGCACCCCGTGATCTGGCTGGGCTGCGTTTTCGTTGCCGGGTCTCTTGCATCAACAGCTGCGGCGACCTCAGAGCGAGCAACAGTGGTTGGCTGGGTCGCAGCGTTGGGGCACCAGCTGAGCGCGCGCATCCCGCTCGGTCTGCTGCGTGCCGCTTGGCGCGCGATTGGTATGACCGCTGCGCTGCTGCTCACTGCCGCGTCGATCATGGTCACGGTGTCATTGCTGTTCAATTGGATGGCCGTGGTCGCCGTCTACGACAACCTCCACGCGGGGTGGGTCGGGGTGATCACTCTGACCGGCCTGCAGTTGCTGTACCTGCCCAACCTGCTGGTGTTTGCTGCAGCCTGGCTGGGCGGTGCAGGGTTTGCCCTCGGAACAGGGTCGCTCATCTCGCCGTTCGTCACTCAAGTGGCACCGCTGCCGTCGATTCCCCTGCTTGCGGCGCTGCCGCAGGGCGCGGGATGGCAATCGGTCTTTGTGGTTGTGGCAGTCGCTGCTGCCCTCGGTGGCGCTTGGTACGGCTTCGGGCAGCTCGCCACCGACGTGATCGCTGGCCCCAAAGGTTGGGGCGTCTGCGCGTTGCTCGCACTGGTGCAGGCAGCTGGCACAGGCCTGCTGCTGCTGGTTGTCGGGGCGTTGGCCTCAGGTGCGCTGGGGCCCGGGCGATTGCAAGATGTCGGTGTGGCGCCCGCCCGCACGCTGATCACGGCCGCGCTCGTGTTCGTCGCAGGCTTTGCTCTGCTCATCTGGCAACGACTGCGTCCGGGGGCCACGGCCTCTGTCACCAGCAGGTAGGCTGGAGGGCGTGCTGAAACTGGTCGTGCTCATCTCCGGGGTGGGGTCCAACCTCCGGGCCCTCCTCGATGCGCAGCAGCGCAGCGGCGCAGGGTTCACCGTGGTCGCCGTCGGAGCTGACCGGCAGGCCGAGGGGCTGCGCTTCGCCACACGACACGATCTGCCCACGTTCATTGTCGACTACCGGGCATTTCCAGATCGCGCCGCATGGGGGCAGGCACTGATCGCCGCGGTCGACGCACATCAGCCAGATTTGGTCGTCTTATCGGGGCTCATGCGCATTCTGCCGCCTGAAGTCGTCGACCACTTCGCCGGGCGTCTCGTGAACACCCACCCGGCGCTGCTGCCCAGCTTTCCCGGGGCCCACGCCGTGCGCGACGCGCTGGCCGCCGGTGTCTCTGAGACCGGCGCCACAGTGCATCTGGTCGACGCTGGAGTCGACACCGGCCCCGTGCTCGCCCAACAGGCAGTGCCAGTGCTGACCGGTGACGACGAATCACTTCTGCACGAGCGCATCAAGATCGCCGAGCGCGAGCTGCTGGCCGAGACGCTCACCAAAATCTCCAACGGAACCATCGAGCTGACGCAACAGAAAGAGACCGCATGAGCACCGCATCCCACGCACCCGCCGACTACCGTGAACGAGACGTGGTGCCGGTGCGCCGCGCCCTCGTGTCGGTCTCAGACAAGACCGATCTCGACCGCTTGGGTGCTGCGCTGGCAGCTGCTGGTGTCGAGGTCGTCTCGACTGGGTCCACAGCCAAAGCGCTCGCGGCCATTGGCGCTCAGGTGACCGAGGTCAGCGAAGTCACTGGGTTTCCCGAGTCGCTCGACGGGCGAGTGAAGACCCTGCACCCGGCCGTGCACGCGGGCATTCTCGCCGACCTCCGGCTCGAAGACCACGAGCGTCAGCTCGCCGAGCTGGGCATCGCCGCGTTCGACCTCGTCGTGGTCAACCTGTATCCGTTCGTACAGACCGTCGCCTCCGGCGCCACCGGGGATGCCGTGGTCGAGCAGATCGACATCGGCGGCCCGGCGATGGTGCGCGCCGCCGCCAAGAATCACGCCAACGTTGCGATCGTGGTCGACCCCAGCGACTATGATGAGGTGATCGCCTCTCTAGAGACAGGTACCACGCTGGCTCAGCGTCGCAACCTCGCGGCCAAGGCCTTCGGCCACACCGCCGAGTACGACCGCGCGGTGGCCGACTGGTTCCAGGCCAACCTGGTCACCCACCCCGAGACCACCGAACGGGTCTGGCCAGAGAGCGTCGGTGTTGCCGGTGAACTGGTACACGTGCTGCGATACGGCGAAAACCCGCACCAGCAAGCTGCGCTTTACGCACAGCCGCTGGGGCACGGCATCGCTCAAGCCGAGCAGCTGCACGGCAAAGAGATGAGCTACAACAACTACGTCGACGCCGACGCGGCCATCCGATCGGCCTATGACTTCAGCGAACCTGCGGTGGCGATCATCAAGCATGCGAACCCCTGTGGCATTGCCCAGGCCGACACCATTGAGGCTGCGCACGCCAAGGCGCACGCCTGCGACCCGCTGTCGGCATATGGTGGCGTGATCGCGGCGAACCGCACGGTGACGCAGGCACTGGCGGAGACCATCAAGGGCATCTTTACCGAGGTCGTTGTCGCGCCAGATTTCGAGCCGGCCGCTCTCGAGCTGCTGCAGACGAAGAAAAACCTGCGTCTGCTGCGTCTGCCTGCTGACTTCCACCGCGACGCCACGATCGTCAAGCAGATCTCCGGAGGGCTGCTGGTCAGCGATGCCGACAACTTCGCCAACGGCGTCGACAGCAGCGGCTGGCAGTTGGTCGCCGGCGAGGCCGTTGATGAGGCTACTCGTCGAGACCTCGAGTTCGCCTGGGCCGCAGTGCGCTCCGTGAAGTCGAACGCCATTCTGCTCGCCGACGATGGCGCCTCGGTGGGCGTGGGCATGGGGCAGGTCAATCGGGTCGACTCGGCACACCTGGCGGTCAATCGTGCAGGGGATCGTGCCCACGGGTCGGTCGCGGCTTCCGATGCGTTCTTCCCGTTCGCCGACGGGCTGCAGGTGCTGCTCGACGCCGGGGTGCGTGCCGTGGTCGAGCCGGGCGGGTCAATTCGCGATGATGAGGTCATCGCTGCTGCTCAGGCAGCCGGCGTGCCGCTCTACTTCACTGGCGAGCGTCACTTCTTCCACTGATGTCGACCGGGCGGTCGCGCAGCACGAACCAGACGGCTGCTGCACACAGCAGCAGCGCGACGGTGGCAAGCAACGCGACCCCCGGCCATCCATAGCGGTGCAGCGCGAAACCTGCCACCCAGCCAAGCAAGCTCGAGCCGCCGTAGTAAAACAAATTGTAGAGTGAGCCCGCTTGAGCACGCCCTTTCGTGGCGATGGCTCCCACCCATCCTGACGCGATGGCATGCGCGGCGAAGAAACCCGCGGTGAACACTAACAGCCCCAACAAGATCAGCCACAGACTCGCGCACAGCGTGATCAGCGCGCCAAGAACCATCAACAGCGTCGAACTCAGCAGCACGCGCAGCCGGCCAAAACGGTCTGCGAACGACCCGGCGAGCGACGAGGAGAGCGTACCCAGCAGGTAGGCCAAAAAGAGCAGACTGATGACGGTCTGCGGCAGGCTGTACGGAGGCTCAGTCAGGCGGAAACCCAGGTAGTTGTAGACGGCGACGAACGAGCCCATCAACAAGAAACCAGTGAAGAAGAGCACGAGAGTGGCGGGGTTGCGCAGGTGGCGGCGCAGTTGCGCGAGCAGACGCGCGTCGGGGAGCATCGTGGTGGAGCGCAGCCGGTAGGGGACGAACCCTCGCGAGCGGGGGATGAGACTGACGAAGATGATCGCCGAGACCGTGCACAGCACCAGCACGGAGAGCACGCCCAATTTCCAGCTGCCGGTCAGCTCGGTGACCGGCCCAGATACGATGCGCCCGCTGAGACCGCCTATTGAGGTGCCAGCGACGTAGATGGCCGAAGCCTTCGCCGCGGCTTTGGGCGCGACCTCTTCGTTGAGGTAGGCGATCGCGATGGCGGGCACGCCACCGAGGGCGCACCCCTCGAGCAGGCGGAAGGCCACGATCGGCCACAACGAGTCGACGCTGAGCGCGGCCAAGCCGAGTACGGTGGCCGCTGAGATGGAGATCACCATTGCCGGCACCCTCCCGATGCGGTCGGCGATTGACGACCACGGGATAACCGCGGCGGAAATGCCGAGTGTCACGGCAGACACTGTGAGGGCGGTGGAGGCGGCATCGGTGCCAAGCGCTGACGACACTTCGGGCAGGATCGCCTGAAAGGAGTACAGCTGAGCGAAGGTGGCGACACCGGCGAAGAACAGGCCGATCAGGATGCGTTGGTAGCTGCGGCTGCCCGGCTGGTGGCCAGCCCACTGGGTGGAAAGATCTGGAGAGGGCATATGTGCAGATGATATCTCCTGCAGATGTCTGCTGTGTTTCCGCACACGCAAGGCTGTGAAAGAAATACCCGAGTGACACAGTGCACTGGTAGCATGCTGTCGGGGTCGCACGGCGCGGCGACCCGCGTCCGTCCTTTCGAAAGGGGTTTATCACCATGTCGACACTGCCTCCGCCTCCCGGCGCTCCTCAGGCTCCGCCTCCTGCACCCTACGGTCAGCCGTCGGGTCAGTTGCCCCAAGGAGGCCCAGTGCCCCAGCAGTTCGGCTACGCACCGCAGCAGCGTCAGGCTGGCGGCCTGGGCGAGCTCTTCAGCCTGAACTTCGGCACCTCCGCCGCGGCGGCCAAGGCGCGCACGCGCTACCTCTGGGTGCTCATCGCGGTAGCGGCCGCCTGCGTGCACTCTCTGGTCACTGGTATCCAGGTCGCTGTGAACTACTTCCAGCTGAGCTCATACAGCAGTGGAGGCACCAACACGGTCTGGGGTATCTATGCGCTGTTCGCGACGCTGATCGGCGTCGTGGTCATCTCGTTCGGCGTGCTCTCGCTGTCCCGCACCGTGTTCGAGCACTTCGTGGAGCGTTCTGAGCGCGGCTGACGCGGTCATCCATTCGTCAGAGGCTCGCCTATTTCGGGCGGGCCTCTTTCGTTTGTCTGCTGCCGGCAGCGGCCGGTTGGTTGCCCACCAACCGCCGGTCACTGGAAAATGATGGTGCGCTGGCCGTCGCGCAGGATGCGGCGCTCGGCAAACCAGGTCACGGCCTGTCGCAGCGTGCGGCTTTCGACGTCTTGACCGATCGCGCGCAGCTGATCGGGGGTTTTCGAGTGATCGACCCGCACCACGTTCTGTTCGATGATCGGCCCCTCGTCGAGGTCTTCGGTCACGAAATGTGCGGTGGCGCCGATGAGCTTGACGCCGCGGCGGTGCGCCTGCAGATACGGGTTTGCTCCCTTGAAACCCGGCAGAAACGAGTGGTGGATGTTGATGGCCCGGCCAGCCAGCCGCTGGCACAGCTCGGGGGAGAGGATCTGCATGTAGCGGGCGAGCACAACCAGTTCGATGTCGTTCTCATCGACGTAGTCGAGCACACGCTGTTCAAAGGCCTGTTTGTCTTCGATGCTCTTGATCGGCAGAGAAGTGAACGGCACCCCATAGAAGCCGGCCAAATCGGCGAGGTCTGGGTGGTTGCCGAAGACCCGCGGAATCTCGATGTTGACCTGGCCGGAGTTTTGGCGAAACAGCAGATCTTGCAGGCAGTGCGGGGCCTTGGAGACCAGCACGAGGGTGCGGATGGGGCGGTCTGCGGGCACGATGGCCACGTCGAGCGTGTAGCGCTCGACAACTGTGGCGAATGCCTCACGCAGTGACTGCTCTGACTGCGCCGTGGTGACGCGCAGGCGCATGAAGAAGCGACCGGTGTCGGGGCTGTGGAATTGCTGCGACTCTTCGATGTTGCCCCGTGCCTCGACAATCGCGCCGGTGATGGCATGCACCAGGCCGGCCTGGTCGTCACAGGTGATCGTGATGATCCAGCTCGGTGTGGTCTCGACGGTTGACAGAGAGGTCACGGCGTGCTCCAAATCGCATTGAGAAAAGTGCAACCTCCACTCTAGAGCAGCGCGAGAATTCGGGTCGGCAACCGCACCGTGGCCTTGCTAGACTAAAGCGGTCGCGACTGGCGTCGCCGGGTGGTGCAAGCCACCCGCGCAGAGATGGTCACCATCGGGAAGCGACACGAAGATTGGGCCGCACGCCTGGGCCTCGACAATCTGCTTGATACTGAAGATGTCCACAGAAACAAGGAGATTTGCGTGACTGGAACCAATCCCATCCTCAACGCCCCCCTCGCCGAGGTCGATCCTGAGATCGCCACGGTGCTCGAGAACGAGCTGAACCGTCAGCGCAACACCCTCGAGATGATCGCCTCTGAGAACTTCGTGCCGCGGGCCGTGCTCGAGGCGCAGGGCTCAGTGCTGACCAACAAATACGCCGAGGGCTACCCCGGGCGTCGCTACTACGGCGGCTGCGAGTTCGTCGACGTTGCCGAGACCCTCGCCCAGCAGCGCGCTCAGGCGGTCTTCGGCGGCGATCACGTCAATGTGCAGCCGCATTCGGGCGCTCAGGCAAACGCCGCCGTGCTGCACGCCATCGCCAAGCCCGGCGACACCATCTTGGGGCTTGAGCTGGCCCATGGCGGTCACCTCAGTCACGGCATGAAGATCAACTTCTCGGGCAAGTTCTACAATGCTCGCGCCTACGGCGTTGACCCTGAGACCTTCCGCATCGACATGGAGAAAGTGCGTGAGATCGCGCTCGCCGAGCGTCCGTCGGTGATCATCGCCGGCTGGTCGGCCTACCCGCGCACGGTCGACTTCGAGGCGTTCCGCTCGATCGCCGATGAGATCGGCGCACGGCTGTGGGTCGATATGGCCCACTTCGCCGGTCTGGTTGCTGCCGGACTGCACCCGAACCCGGTGCCGATCGCCGACGTGACCTCCACTACGGTGCACAAGACTCTCGGCGGCCCCCGCTCGGGCACCATCTTCTCGAAGGCTGAGTTCGCCAAGAAGATCGACTCGGCAGTGTTCCCCGGTCAGCAGGGCGGCCCGCTGATGCACGTGGTGGCCGCCAAGGCCATCGCGTTCAAGATTGCAGCCAGCGCCGAATTCAAAGATCGTCAGCAGCGCACCCTTGAGGGTGCGAAGATCATCGCCGAGCGCCTCACCGCAGCCGATGCCAAGGCCAACGGCATTGACGTGCTCACCGGTGGCACCGATGTGCACCTCGTGCTCGCTGATCTGCGCACGTCGCAGCTCGATGGGCAGCAGGCCGAAGACATCCTGCATGAGGTCGGCATCACGGTCAACCGCAATGCCGTGCCGTTCGACCCCCGCCCCCCGCGCGTGACCAGCGGTCTGCGCATCGGCACGCCTGCTCTGGCGACGCGCGGCTTCGGCGCCACCGAGTTCACCGAGGTGGCAGACGTGATCGCTGAGGCACTCAAGCCGTCTCCCGACGTTGAGAGCCTCAAGGCACGTGTCAGCCGTCTGGCCGATGACTTCCCGCTGTACCCCGGTCTGGAGCAGTGGTAGTCGATGACCGCCATCGTTCTTGACGGCAAAGCCACAGCCCAGCAGATCAAGAGCGAGATCCGAGCCCGGGTCGACACCCTGCGCGAGCAGGGCGTCTTTCCCGGGCTCGGTACGCTTCTGGTGGGTGACGACCCGGGGTCACAGATATACGTCGCAGGCAAGCACCGCGATTGCGCTGAGGTGGGCATCGAGTCGATCCGAGTCGATCTGCCGGCCACCGCATCCACCGCCGATGTGCATGCCGCGATCGATCGCCTGAACGCCGACCCGGCAGTGACCGGCTACATCGCGCAGTTGCCGCTGCCAGACGGCATCGACGAGATGTCGGTGCTCGAACGCATCGATCCGATGCGTGACGCTGATGGGCTGCATCCTGCGAACCTAGGCAGCCTCGTGCTCGATGTCGACGGGGTGCGCCCGACGCCATTGCCGTGCACGCCGGCAGGCATTCTCGATCTGCTGCGGCGGTATGACGTGCCGGTGGCCGGTCGGCACGTGGTGGTCATCGGCCGCGGAGTCACAGTGGGCCGCCCGTTGGGGCTGTTGCTCAGCCGCCGCGGGGTCGACGCCACGGTCACCACCGTGCATTCACGCACGTCAGATATCGCCGGCGAGGTGCGTCGTGCCGATATCGTGGTGGCGGCGCTCGGGCAGCGACACTTCGTGCAGCCCGATTGGGTCAAGCCCGGTGCTGCAGTGGTCGACGTGGGCATCTCACGGGTCACCGACCCCGAGACCGGCAAATCTCGGCCAGTGGGCGACGTGCATCCTGATGTGGCCGAGGTCGCTGGATGGCTCACGCCAAACCCCGGCGGGGTGGGCCCGATGACTCGTGCAGAGCTGCTGGTCAACGTGGTGCGCCTGGCCGAAGCACGGGTGCCCAACCGCTAGACGAGCAGCTGCTGCTCGGCCAAACTGCGATAGAGCGGGCTCGACTCGAGCAGCTCGGCATGGGTGCCGCTGGCAATCGCGCGGCCACCATCGATGACCACGATCTGATCGGCATCGATCACCGTGGCCAGTCGGTGGGCGATGACCAGCAGGGTGCGCCCGTGCGCCGCAACCTCGATGGCTTGGTTGAGCAGCTGCTCGTTGAGCCCGTCGAGGCTTGAGGTGAGCTCGTCGAGCAGCAGCACCGGTGGCCCGGCCAGCAGCACGCGTGCCAAAGCCAGGCGCTGGCGCTCCCCACCAGAGAGCATGACGCCGTCCTCACCCACGGCAGCCGCAAGACCAGCAGCATCGCGCTGCACCAAGTGCTCGAGGTTGACCTGTCGCAGCACCGCCAGACACTGCTCGTCAGTGGCGTCAGGGGCGGCCAGCCGGAGGTTGTCGGCGATCGAACCGGCAAGCACCGGAGAGTCTTGCTCGACGTATCCGAACTGCGCGCGCAGTGCCAGGCGAGGCCACTGCCGCACATCGACCCCGTCAACGAGTACGCTTCCTGAAGTCACGTCGTAGAAGCGCTCCAGCAATGCCAGTGACGTTGACTTGCCAGCGCCCGAGGGGCCGACCAGCGCGGTCTTGGTGCCGCGTGGCACCCGAAAACTCAGCCCGTCGAGCACCGGAGCACTCGCCACGGGATACCCGAAGCGCACATCGTCGAAGACAATGGCGTCTTGGGCTGACGGTGGGCTCAGCCGGTCAGCTGCCGGTACCTCGTCTGCGGCAGTCTCTTCGGGCAGTGCGAGAATCTCCTGAATGCGCCCGAGTGCGCCGAGCGCTGACTGCACAGAGGTGAATGCGCCGGCCATGGTGACCAGTGGCACCATCATGACGAAAAGAAACAGCACGAAGCTGACTAGCCCGGCAATGTCGCTGCGCCCGGCCGCAACGCGCCAGCCACCGACGCCGAGCACGACGAGTACGGCCACCTGCAGCGACAGCTGCACGATCGGGCCCACAGCCGATGACAACGCGGCCACGCGCAGGCCACTGCGGTACGCGCCGTCGGCCTCGGTGACGATGGATGCGGTCTCACGGTCGGTTGCCCCACCGGCGCGGATGGTGCGGGTTGCGCTGACAGCCCGCTCGACCGCGGCCGAGAGTGCACCGACTCTCGTCTGGCTCTCCCGTGTTGCCCGCGAGACCTGTCGAGCCATGAGGCTCACCGCGAAGACCGCGACGGCCACGACCGCCGCGGTGAGCGCGAACAGCAGAGGATCGATGATGAGCATGCCGATGATCGAGCCGATCAACAGGAACACTCCGCCGATGCTGTCGACGAGGCCTTGGGTGAGCACAGCTCGCAGCAGCGTGGTGTCGCTTGAGACACGCGAGATCAGATCGCCCGTGCGTCGCCGGTCGATCTCGGCGACGGGCAGGCGCAGAATATGGCGCACCAAGTCGCGGCGCGACGAGCGCACGATGCCCTCGCCAGTGCGGCTCAGCAGATAGTACTGCAGCCCGGTGACCAGTGCTGCGGCGACGAGCAGAATCACGATTACCCAGCCAATGGCACCGATCGTTTCGCCCTGCTGCACGCGAGTGATCAGCTGGTTGACCAGCAGCGGCTGAGAGACCGTCGCCAGTGCGCTGAGCACTGACAACACAGCCGTCACAATGAGCACGGTACGGTGCTCTGCGAGATACGGCCACAGCTGCCGCAAACTGGCCTTTGGGCCATCCTCTGGGCGACCGCGACGCGGAGGCCTGACTGCGCTCATGATGCTCCTTCGGTACAGACCTCTTCATGCTACCCGCAGCCGAAACCATGCCTCAGCGAGTATTCGGGCACAAAAAGAGGGGCCTCGCATGCACGAGGCCCCTCGAGTGATCGCTTCCCCCGAATACGATCACCGACGACGAAGTCAGACTTCGTCGAGCTCGATGTCTTTGGTCTCTGGGCTGAGCACTAGGGCCACCAAGGTCAGCACTGCGCTCAGCGTCAGGTAGACGCCGACCCATACCGGGTTGCCGTCACCCACCGACCACAGCCAGACGGCGATGATCGGCGCAAGAGCCGCGCCCAAGATGGAGCTGATGTTGTAGGCGATCGCCGACCCGGTGTAGCGAGTCTCAGTGGGGTAAAGCTCAGGCAGGAAGGCGCCCATCGGACCGAACGTGATACCCATCAGGGTGAAGCCGATCACCAAGAAGCCCTGCACGAGTGCACCGGTGAACTTCTCGTCGGCCTGAGGCAGCAGGAACAGCTGGAAGAGCAGACCGAAGACCACGATGGCCACCGTGACCCACACCAGCGTCTTCTTGCGACCGAGGCGGTCGGCGATCGGGCCGGAGAGCAAGGTGAACGCACCGAAGAAGATCACGCCGATGATCATCATCAGCACGAAGTTGGTATAGGTGAAGCCCAGACCGGGCACGTACGAGCTGACGAAGGCGTCGTGGTTGAACGCGGTGCCCGCGGCGGTGGCCTTGGCCTCTGCCTTGGCTGCCGCGGCCTCGGCGTCGGCGCCCTTGGTGCCGTACGAGAGCGTGAACGCGGTCATCAAGTAGAAGAGCACGTAGGTGGCGAGCATAGCGAAGGTGCCGAGGATGAGCTCCCACCAGTTTTTGCGCAGCACCTCGCCCAGCGGCAGCTTCTTGATCTTGCCCGAGGCCTTCACCTTTGTGAAGCTCTCTGACTCGACCAGGTGCATGCGCACCCACAGGCCGATGATCACCATGACTGCGCTGAACAGGAAGGGAATACGCCAGCCCCATGACTGGAACGCGGCAGACTGCAGCGTGGTGTCGCCGCTCTCGTGCGGCAGCAGCCAGTTGATGATCAAGAACAGGCCGTTGGCGATGATGAAGCCGATGGGTGCACCCACCTGCGGGAAGGTGCCGAACCAGGCGCGTTTGCCCTTCGGAGCGTTCTCGGTGGCGACCAGCGCCGCACCCGACCACTCGCCACCGAGCGCGAAGCCCTGGGCCAGGCGCAGGATCAGCAGCAGCACGGCGGCGGTGATGCCGATGTCGTGATAGGTGGGCAGCAGACCAATCAGGAAGGTCGCGATGCCCATCGTGAGCAGGCTCCAGATCAGCGTCGTCTTGCGACCGATCTTGTCGCCGAGGTGTCCGAAGACGAGGGCGCCGAACGGCCGGGCGATCATCGCAGCGCCGAAGACAGCGAACGACGAGATCAGTGCGACGGTATCGTTGCCCGAGGGGAAGAACAGTGTGGGGAAGACGAGCACGGCGGCGGTCGCGTAGACATAGAAGTCGTAGAACTCGATGGTGGTGCCGATGAGGCTGGCCAGCACCACACGTGACGTCGAGTTGGCCGGCTTGGGCGTGCCTGTGGCGGAGGCAGTCGTTGTTGCAGACATAAGGGGGAACTCCAGTGATGACATGAAGACGCAGCGATGCACGGCGATTCTGTCGCTGTGATGCGTGAGAGGCTCGTGATCGAGCGCCAAGAAACCTGCGCTTGTGGCGCAACGAAGCAATATATTACGCCCCGGTTACTTTATTCGGCAACTGGGCGCGCGATTTCGGTGCTGTGTCGCTCAGAGGCTGTCGGGCAGCAGGTGCCCCATGCGGTCGCGTTTGGTCTCGAGATATCCCTGGTTGACCGCATTCTCGCCGACGATCAAGGGTTCTAAAGCCACCACCTCGATGCCGTGGGCTTCGAGGTCTCGGCGCTTGCCGGGGTTGTTGGTCAGCAGCCGCACCTGCATGGCGCCGATATCATGCAGGATGGCCGCGGCCGCCCCATACTCGCGCTCATCATCGCCGTGGCCGAGCGCGCGATTGGCGTCAACGGTGTCGAGGCCCTCTTCTTGCAGGCGGTAGGCGCGCAGCTTCTCGAGTAGCCCGATGCCGCGCCCTTCGTGCCCGCGCAGGTAGATCACGGCACCGCCGTCACGGTTGATGCGGTCGAGCGCGGCCTGCAGCTGTGGGCCGCACTCGCACTTGCGCGAACCGAAGGCCTCGCCGGTCAGGCACTCGGAATGCACCCGCACCAGCGGGCGCTCACCGAGCGACTTCGCCGAGAGCACGGCAAGGTGATCGGCGCCGGTGAGCAGGTCTCGGTAGCCGCGGAAGCGAAAGACGCCGTGATCGGTGGGAACGTTGGTCTCGACGACGAACTCGACACGTGCGTCGCTGGTGTGGTCGGTCATGCTTCCTTCACTCGTGTGCGCCAGAACATGTCGCAGCCCAGCTGTGCGACCTCAAGACTATCCAATTCGAGGCGCTGAGCCAGTGTCGTGACATCGATGTCGCCGATCAGTGTGCGTGGGCCGCCGATCAGCTGCGGGGCGAGGTACGCCTGCACCTCGTCGACCAGGCCGGCACGCAGCAGCGCGGTCGTGGTGGTGGGGCCGCCTTCGACAAGCACGAAGCGCACATCTTCGTCGAACAACTGGGTGAGCATCGAGGTGAGCTGCTCACGAAGCGGTTCGGTCGCGGTGTGTGCCGAGACGTCGATGTCAAAAGACCGCACTGTGCTGTGGCAGCGCACCAATTGCGAGTCGGCCGGCAGATCACCACCACGACCCAGCACGACGGGCAGTGGCTGGTGAGCGAACAGTGAGCCGTCGGGGCGGCGTGCGGTGAGCGCGGGATCATCGGCCGCGACGGTACCGCGCCCGACCAAGATGGCATCGACCTGTGAGCGCACCACATGTGCGTGTTCGCGAGCGGCGGCCGAGGTGATCCATTGTGACGAACCGTCGGCAGCGGCCCCGCGGCCGTCAAGTGACATGGCCAGCTTGGCGATCACCCACGGGCGCTGGCGTCGCATGGCGGTGAGCCACTCGTGGTTGAGCGCCTCGGCTTCGTCAGCCAGCACCCCTGAGATAATCTCGACACCATGGGCGGCCAAGTGCTCGGCGCCATGGGCACTGGCTTGGCCTGGGTCGGGCAGTGCATAGACCACGCGGGTGATGCCTGCATCGACCAGTGCGTGGCTGCAGGGGCCGGTGCGTCCGGTGTGATTGCAGGGTTCGAGCGAGACGACCGCAGTGGCGCCGGAGGCCTGCCCCGGGGCGAGCTGGGCGAGCGCATCAATCTCGGCGTGTGGTGTGCCAGCCCCGCGGTGCCAGCCCTCGGCGATCGTGGCACCCTGCTGGTCGAGCAGCACACAGCCCACCCGCGGGTTGCCGCCGGTGCGGGGGCCGCGTTCGGCCAGCTGCAGCGCTCGACGCATCGCCGCGTCATAGCGGTTCGGTAGAGGTGCGGCTGCGGCGGTCACAAACGATCGAACAGTGCCGGGTGCTGGTTCATTCCACGGTGACGTTCAGCGCGCCGCGACGAAGCCGATACGGTCGTAGACGGTGGCCAGTGTCTTTCGAGCGATGGCGTCGGCCCGCTCGGCGCCGACGGCCAGCAGTCGATCGAGTTCGGCGGGGTCGTCGAGCAGCTCGAGCGCGCGGGTGCGAATGGGGGAGAGCGCGTCGACCACGATCTCGGCGAGGTCTTTCTTGAGATCGCCATAACCGCGCCCGGCGTACTCGTCTTCGAGCTGCTCGATGCTCTTGCCAGTGAACACGGTGTTGATCGCCAGCAGGTTTGAGACGCCGGGCTTGTGCTCGCGGTCGAAGCGAATCTCGCGCTCGTCGTCGGTGACTGCCGACTTGATCTTCTTGGCGGTCTTCGTCGGGTCGTCGAGCAGACGGATCAGACCGGCATCGCTGGCTGCCGACTTTGACATTTTGGCGGTGGGGTTCTGCAGATCGTAAACCTTGGCGGTTTCGGCCGGAATATACCCCTCGGGCAGCGTGAAGGTGTCACCGAATCGTGAGTTGAACCGCTGAGCCAGGGTGCGAGTGAGTTCGAGATGCTGCTTTTGATCGATGCCCACGGGCACCAGATCGGCCTGGTAGAGCAGAATGTCAGCGGCCATCAGCACCGGGTAGGTGAACAGGCCCACTGAGGTGTGTTCAGCGCCCTGCTTGGCTGACTTGTCTTTGAACTGCGTCATGCGGCTGGCCTCACCAAAGCCGGTGATGGTTCCGAGCACCCACGACAGCTGGGCATGAGCGGGCACGTGCGACTGAATGAACAGGGTGGAGCGTTCGGGGTCGATGCCGGCCGCGATGTACTGAGCGGCGGTGCCCCGAGTGTTGCGACGCAGTTGTTCGGGGTCTTGAGGCACGGTGATCGCGTGCTGGTCGACCACGCAGTAGATGGTCTCGTGGTCGTCTTGCAGACGCACCCAGTTGGTCAGGGCCCCGACATAATTACCGAGATGCAGCGAATCACTGGAGGGCTGCATTCCCGAGAAGATACGTGGCTGACGGGTGTTGGTCTGTTCAGGCATAGAACAAGTCTACGACGTCGCCCGGCGAGCGTAGTCGACGACCACCGGGCTGTGATCGGTGAATCGCGCATCGTAGGCTGCCGGGCGATCCACGAAGTAGGCCAGTGCGCGTGCCGCCAGCGCCGCGGTGGCAGCTTGATAGTCGATGCGCCACCCGGCGTCGTTGTCGAAGGCCTGGCCACGCCATGACCACCAGGTGTAGGGGCCGGGCACGTCGCCGGCAGCAGCGCGACCGAGGTCGATCCAGCCGAGTCCGGTGCCGAGATCAGTGCCATCGACTCGGGTATAGCTGTGCTCCGGGTCGCCGAAGAACTGGTCGAAGTAGGCTCGCTCGTCGGGCAGAAAACCGGCGCGCTTGAGGTTCGAGCGCCAGTTGCGAATGTCGATGGGGGTGTGACATACATTGAGGTCGCCGACCACCACCGCCAGCTCATGCTCGTCGCCCAGCTCGTCAAGGCGTACCGACATCGCCTCGAGCATGCGATACTTCTCGACCTGTTTCGGGGTGTCGACCTCGCCGGAATGCGCATAGGCGCTGACCACGGTCACCGTCTCGTCGCCGACGCGCAGATCGGTCTCGAGCCAGCGTCCCGAGCTGTCGAAATCATCATCGCCGATGGCGGTGCGGGTGCCAGCGATCTCGATGTCGCTGTCAGGGGCGATCGCCACGGCGACCCCGGCACGGCCTTTCTGGCTGCAGGCATCATGCGCGATCGTCCAGCCGGGCAGCAGGGAGGCGAGGTCGGCATCGGCGGCCCGAACCTCCTGCAGGGCGAGAACGTCAGGGCGCGATGCGGCCAACCAGGCGTCGATGCCCTTGCGAAATGCTGCCCGCACGCCATTGACGTTGATCGTCGCCAGGCGCATGGCCGCGTCGGGGCGGGCGACGGTGCTCGAGAGCTCGGTGCGGGCAGCCTGGCCATTGACGCCCGGTTTGGGTTTGGGCTGCTCGTCGAGCGGCGGCGGGGCGATCACATGAGAGCTGAGTGCGGGGTCGACGGCAGGAGTGGTCATGGCCCCGATTCTACGGCCTGGCACGCGTAGGCTGGTGGCAGCAGGCCGATGAAAGGATGCCCCCATGCCGAACGAGGATCTCGAACGTTATCGCCGGGTCGCCGTGGCCCTCACCCGCCACGGGCTGACCCAGATCGTCGACTTACTGGGGCTCGACACCGGGCTGGTGGCTGAGGTGCGCTCACACATCGAGCCGGGTGGCACGCACAGCTTCGGTGTTGACCTCGCCAGCACCTTCGAGGAGCTCGGGCCGACCTACATCAAGTTGGGGCAGCTGCTGTCGACCAGAGAAGATCTCGTGCCGCCCGAGGTGGCGGCCGCCCTGGCCAGGCTGCAAGATCACACGCCGCCTGCACCGATCGCAGAGATTCGAGCCACCATCGTGGCCGAGCTGGGCGCTGAGCCCGAGCAGCTGTTTGCCCATTTCGACGACGAGCCGCTGGCCTGTGCGTCGATCGGGCAGGCGCACACCGCACGAATGAAAGGCGGCGACGAGGTCGTGGTCAAGGTGCGGCGGCCCGGCGCCGTCGAGCAGGTGCGTGCCGACCTGCGCATGATGCGGCGCATCGCCGAAGAAGCTGATCGCAGCTCGGCCAAGGCACATCAGATCGGCCTGTTGCCATTTGTCGAGCAATTCACCCAGACCACGCTCGACGAGCTCGATTACACACTTGAGGCCGACAATGCCCGGCACTTCGCCGAGATCTATCGTGACGAGCCGCGCATAGTGATTCCGCGAGTGCACCCGAAGTTCAGCACGGCAGCGGTGCTCACCCTCGACCGCATGCGTGGGGTGCGCGTCGACGATGTTGCCGAGCTCAAACGGCAGCACATCAATCGCAAACGCCTGGCTCAGCTGGCCGCAACCACCTTGGTCGACATGGTGCTGGTGCACCGGTTCTTTCACGCTGACCCGCACCCGGGCAACATGTTCGTGCAGCATGGCGGTTCGATCGCGCTGATCGACTTCGGCATGGTCGGACGTGTCACTGAGGCTGAGGCCGCACAGCTTGACGATCTGATCGTGGCCTTCGTCTCGGGCGACGCCGAGCGGCTGACCGATGCGGTGCTGGCGATCGCCGAGACCACACAGGCCCCCGGGCGTCTGTCACTCGAACGAGAACTCGGTGAGCTGCTCGACACGGTGCGCAGCCAGTCGCTGGCCGATGTCGAGTTGTCGAAAGTCGGTCGCCGCATGCTGACCGTGATGCGGCGGCACCATCTGCGGCGCCAGGCACGTTCGATCTGCTGGCGAAACTCGTCTTTCAAGCCGAGGGGCTCGGCCGGCGGCTCGACCCCGAGTTCAGCATGGTGGCACTGTTCGAGCCGTACGCTCAGCAGATCATGCAAGAGCGACTCGATCCCCGTCGCCTCATGCGCAAAGCAGCCAAGGCGAGTGTCGACGCCGTGCGCTTGGGCGTCGAAGCGCCCGTGGCCATCCGCCGCCTGCTCAAGCAGCTGGAGAGCGACGGCATGCGGGTGCAGATTCCGGTGGCTGAACTCGAACCACTTGTGGCACGAGTCGAGCGTCTCGGCAACCGGGTGGTGGCCGGCATGCTGGCCGCTGCGGTGCTGCAGGGCATGGTGCCGCTGGTGCAGGGCATTCCAAAGCTTCGCCGCTGGACGGCGCCGATGCTCGCGATCGGTCTGGTCGCCGGCGGAGCGCTGAGCGGCTATTTGGCGGTATCGTCACGCCCGCGTCGGCTCGAAGACTGAGACGGGTCGGCGGCGGCCTCGTCGGCGTCGGGCTGGGGAGCCACGTCGCTGTCGGCGGTCTCAATGTCAGAGTCGGGCACGTGCACGGGTTGCGGGGTGAGATCTGTGGCCTCGTCGGCCAGTGCCTCGGGCAGATGGTGTCGCCCCCAAAAGCCCAGTGGATGTTCGCTTGCGCGGTCTGAGAGCACGACGGCCAACCAGGCGGCAGAGAACAGAATGACTTGGCTGAGCAAGTTGAACCAGATCAGCAGACCGACGATGGTGGCGAAGCCAGTGAGCAGGGGATTGCTGCCCGCTCCAATGAGTGCGCCGCCGGCGAACTTCAGCAGGGTGGTCGCTGCTCCGCCGGTGAGAGCGACCGGAAGCATGCGCCGCAGCGGCACGGTGATCTGCGCCAGCACACGAAAGATGACGATGAGGATGGCCACGTCGAGAATCAGCGAGACCAGTATGGCGCCGCCGATGACGAGAACTGACCCGACGACGCTGCGCTCATCGAAGCCGAGCGCACCGGCGACTGCCCGCCCCAGACGGCTGCTGACCGCGGAGGCGAATGCCGAGATGACGACGAGGATGCCGAACCCGGCAATGACGGCAAGATCGCGCAGCTGACCAAGCAACGGCTGTTGCGGCAGTGGGGTGCGGCCGAACATGGCGCGCACTCCGGTGCGGGCGCCACCGAGCCACCCCATCATGGTGAACAGCAGCGAGACGAAGGCGATGATGCCGGTCCAGGAAAGTGTCGAAGGCACCGAGTCGAGCGTGGCGGTGGAGATGGCGCCGCCTTCACCAGTGTCGATCAGCCCGGGCACCGACTGCGAGAGATAAGCGATCAGGGTGTCCCAGAGCGTGGCATTGCGAGCGAGCACCACTCCAATCACGCTGAATAAGGACCAGAGGCCAGCGAAAGAGGCGAACAGTGAGCTGTAGCTCATGCCGCCGGCCATCAGCGGCCCACCGCGGCTTTGGTAAAGGCGGAACACGCGTGCGGGGCGGGTCTGCTGCGCCCAGGCCACTAAAGACTGGACGAATCGTACCGGCGCAGGGGAGTCGGACATGCTCACAGACTACGCGACGCGTGCACCGGTGTGTGGGTGCACGCGTCGCGTGAGGGGGTCGATCGAATGAGTGATCAGCGGTGGCCGCGGATGACGGCCTGCTTCACCTCGGCGATCGCCTTGGTGATCTGAATGCCACGAGGGCAGGCCTCGGTGCAGTTGAAGGTAGTGCGGCAGCGCCACACGCCCTCTTTGTCATTCAGGATATCGAGGCGCACCTGCGACTCGTCGTCACGAGAATCGAAGATGAAACGATGCGCGTTGACAATTGCCGAGGGGCCGAAGTACTGGCCGTCGGTCCAGAAGACCGGGCAGCTCGATGTGCAGGCGGCGCAGAGGATGCACTTGGTGGTGTCATCGAAGATCTCGCGATCTTTGATGGTCTGCAGGCGCTCGCGGCCTTCATGCGGCTCTGAGTGAGCCTGCAGGAAGGGCTGCACCTCACGGTACGACTGGAAGAAGGGCTCCATGTCGACGACGAGGTCTTTCTCGAGTGGCAGGCCCTTGATGGCCTCGACGTAGATCGGCTTCTCGATGTCGAGATCTTTGATCAGTGTCTTGCAGGCCAAGCGGTTGCGCCCGTTGATGCGCATGGCATCAGAGCCGCAGATGCCGTGAGCGCACGAACGACGGAACGTGAGTGAGCCGTCTTGCTCCCACTTGATCTTGTGCAGTGCGTCGAGCACACGGTCGGTCGAGTACATCTCGACGTCGAAGTCTTCCCAGTGCGGCTCAGAGTCGACGTCGGGGTCGAAGCGACGGATGATGAACGTGACGGTGAAGGGCTTCACCGACGCATCATGTGCACTCGGAGCGTGCTTCGACCGGTCAGCGGCATCAGCACTGTATGACTCGGCGTGTGCCTTCGACGTGATGTCTTCGGGAGCTTGGGTCGCGGCGGACATGTCAGTACTTCCTCTCTTTGGGCTCGTACCGGGTCAGAACGACCGGCTTCCAGCCGAGGGCGATATGGTCACCAGGCTGCTCTTTGTCGGGTTCGCCAGTGAGCCAGGCCATGGTGTGCTTGAGGTAGTTGGCGTCGTCACGCTTGGGGTAGTCGTCGCGCATGTGACCGCCACGGCTCTCTTTGCGGTTGAGCGCAGCCACCACAAGCACCTCGGCAAGGTCGATGAGGAACCCGAGCTCAATGCCCTCGAGCAGGTCGGTGTTGAATCGACGCCCGTGATCATGCACTGCCACATTCTCGTAGCGCTTGCGCAGTGCTGCCACGTCGACGAGTGCCTGCTGGAGGGTCTCTTCGGTGCGGAACACCTGGGCGTTGGTGTCCATGGTCTCTTGCAGCTCTTTGCGGATCTGCGACACCGACTCGGTGCCGGTGGAGTTGCGCACCTTCTCGAGCAGATCGATGACGCCCTGCTCGGCATGGGCCGGAACCGGCACGAACTCGGCCTCACGTGAGTACTTGACTGCCTGGCGCCCGGCGCGCTTGCCGAACACGTTGATGTCGAGCAGTGAGTTGGTGCCCAAGCGGTTGGCGCCGTGCACCGACACGCAGGCGCACTCGCCAGCGGCGTAGAGGCCGGGCACGACATCTTTGATGTTGCGCAGCACTTCAGAGTTGTTGTTTGTGGGAATGCCGCCCATAGCGTAGTGCGCGGTGGGGTAGACGGGCACCGGCTCGGTCACCGGATCGACACCCAAATAGGTGCGAGCGAATTCGGTGATGTCGGGGAGCTTGGTCTCGAGCACCTCTGCACCCAAGTGCGTGCAGTCGAGCAGCACATAGTCTTTGTTCGGGCCGACACCGCGACCCTCTTGCACCTCTTGCACCATGCATCGCGCCACGATGTCGCGAGGTGCGAGGTCTTTGATAGTGGGTGCGTAGCGCTCCATGAAGCGCTCACCGGTGGAGTTACGCAGGATCGCGCCCTCACCTCGAGCGCCCTCCGTGATGAGGATGCCGAGGCCGGCGAGGCCGGTCGGGTGGAACTGGAAGAACTCGACGTCTTCGAGCGGCAGGCCCTGACGCCAGATGATGCCCACGCCGTCGCCGGTGAGTGTGTGGGCGTTCGAGGTGGTCTTGAAGATCTTGCCGAAACCGCCGGTCGCGAAGATGATCGACTTGGCCTGGAACACGTGAATGTCACCGGTGGCCAGCTCGTAGGCGATGACCGCAGCCGGACGACGCTCGCCGTCGACCTCGTTGAACACGAGATCGAGCGCGTAGTACTCGTTGAAGAACTCAATGCCGAGCTTGACGCAGTTCTGGTACAGCGTCTGCAGAATCATGTGGCCAGTGCGGTCGGCAGCGTAGCAAGAGCGGCGCACCGGAGCCTTGCCATGCTCACGGGTGTGCCCGCCGAAGCGACGCTGGGCGATCTTGCCCTCGTCAGTACGGTTGAACGGCAGCCCCATGTTCTCGAGATCGATCACTGCGTCGATGGCCTCTTTGGCGAGGATCTCGACGGCGTCTTGGTCGGCGAGGAAGTCGCCGCCCTTGACGGTGTCATAGGTGTGCCACTCCCACGAGTCTTCTTCGAGGTTCGACAGTGCAGCGGCCATGCCGCCCTGCGCAGCACCGGTGTGCGAACGCGTGGGGTACAGCTTGGAGATGACCGCGGTTTTGGCGTGCGGCCCGGCCTCGACCGCGGCGCGCATGCCGGCGCCGCCGGCACCGACGATGACCACATCGTACTGGTGGTGGTGCACGGTGTAGCTGCCGTTGGTGGTAGTGGTGGTCTCGGTCATATCAGTCTCTCATCACCTTTGACTTGGGGTGTTCAAATCTACTTGCAGTACTGCTGCCAGGAGGCGGCGAGGCTCGGGTCATCGCAGGGGCTGAAGCCGAAGACGACCCAAGTGCCCAGTACTATCAGCACGCCAGCGGTGGCGAAGATCGCAATGCGCAGCCCGCGAGCGACGCCCTCGCGGGCGACGTAGTCGTTGACGATAGTGCGCATGCCGTTGGCGCCGTGCAGCAGCGCCAGCCACAGCAGCAGGATGTCCCACACCTGCCAGAACGGATTGGCCAGTTTGCCAGCCACAAAGCCCCAGTCGACCTGGTGAATGCCAGAGCCGGTCATCAGGTTGAAGTAGAGGTGGCCGAAGATGAGCACGACCAGCAGCACGCCGGAGCCGCGCATGAACAGCCATGCCGTGCGTTCACGGTTGGAACGCTTGTGCGGCTGGCGGGTGTACCACGTCGGGTTTTTGCGATCGGGCTTCTCGATGGTGACGCTCATGTCTGCTCCTAGTGTCCGAAGACGTTCGCGAGGTGGCGGGGCACGAAGCCGGCCAGAGTGACGATCCACAGGGCGATGACCACCCAGAAGAGCACGGCCTGGTATTTGGTGCCCTTCGACCAGAAGTCGATCAGGATCACGCGCAGACCGTTGAGGGCGTGGAAGGCGATTGCTGCGACCAGCGCGACCTCGCCGAGGCCCATGATGGGGTTCTTGTAGGTGCTGATGACCGCGTTGTACGCCTCAGGTGAGAGGCGGATCAGCGCGGTGTCGAGAATGTGCACCAACAGGAAGAAAAAGATGGCTACGCCGGTGATGCGGTGAAAGACCCAGGACCACATGCCCTCCCGGCCGCGGTACAGAGTACCGGCTGGTTTCGCTGCCACGAACAACCCTCCTTGGTTGAGACGGCCGCCACACAACACGATGGCGTCGGTGTTCTTGATCAGTGTAGACCCGGGGTATGCGCGCATGTGAGTAAGGCGAGCCTAAAAATATATGCTCGACAGACACTTTTCCGACAGGTGTCGCCGAGCCCGCGCTGGTATGGTGTCGCACATGCCAGCGACCTCTGTGCCATCGTCTCATCTGTATGCCGTCATCCCCGCCGGAGGTGTCGGCTCTCGGCTGTGGCCGCTGTCGCGCGCCAGCGAGCCGAAGTTTCTGCTCGACCTCACCGGCACCGGCCGTTCACTGTTGCGGGCCACAGTTGATCGAGTGCTGCCTCTGGTCGGCGCCGATCATGTGCTGGTGGTTACGGGTCGCCGGCATCGCGAGGCGGTGGCAGCGCAGCTGCCCGACGTCAGCGCCGAACACATCGTGGCGGAGAACGAGCCTCGTGATTCGAGCGCGGCGATCGGTTTGGCCGCGGCGCTGTTGGTGCAACATGACCCGGATGCCATCATGGCCTCGTTGCCCGCCGACCATGTGATTGGTGATGAGCCGACATTTCGGGCGGCCCTGCAGGATGCTGCGTCGGTCGCTGCAACCGGACGTCTCGTGACCATCGGTGTCACGCCGTCTCGGCCGGCCACGGGGTTCGGTTACATTCGCTTCGCCGAGGCGCTGACCGAGCCTGCGGGCACCACAGCGCATGCCGTGACGCAGTTTGTCGAAAAGCCGCGTGCCGATGTCGCCGAGTCGTACCTGCGCAGCGGCGACTACCTCTGGAACGCGGGTATGTTCGTCGCCCGTGCGGCTGACCTTCTCGCGTGGCTGGCCCAGACACAGCCAGCGCTGGTCGACGGGGTGACCGAGATCGCCGAGGCCTGGCACACTGATGAGCGACAGCGAGTCGTCGACCGCGTCTGGCCGACGCTCGCACGCATCGCGATCGACTATTCCGTTGCCGAGCCGGTGGCCGCCCGTGGGCAGGTCGCAGTGATTCCGGCACACTTCGACTGGGATGATGTCGGCGACTTCTCTGCCGTGGCGCGACAGGTGCGGCGTCATCAGCCGGGCAACCTGGCGATTCTGGGGGATGCCCAGGTGCTTTCCGAGGGCAGCACCGGTGTGCTGGTCAGTGAGACGGATCGCCTCATCGCGCTGATCGGAGTGCAAGACCTTGTCGTGGTGGATACCGACGACGTGCTGCTGGTGACCACCGGCGATAACACCCAAAGGGTGAAAGAGATGGTCGAGATGGTGCGACAGACCGGCAACGACGGGCTGCTGTAGCTCACCATTGGGTAACGTGACGGCGAACTCTGCCGGCAAGCGGCGCGCCTGTCGGCGGTCTCGGATAGAGTTTTCCCATGAACGCCGCACAGCCCGCATCCGAGTCTTACATCGTCGACGGGGTCGACCTCGTCTCTCTGCCCAAGGTGAGTCTGCATGACCACCTCGACGGCGGCCTGCGCGCCGCGACCATCGTCGAGCTCGCCGAGCAGACCGGCTTTCCGCTCCCCGAGACCGACCCCGATGATCTCGCCGACTGGTTCGTATCCAGCGCCGACTCGGGTGACCTGCCCACCTACCTCACGACTTTTGACCAGACGGTCGGCGTGATGCAGAGCGCCGAGGCCTTGGCCAGAGTGGCGCGTGAGTTCGTCGAAGACAGTGTCGCCGACGGCATCGTCTATGTTGAGGCGCGTTGGGCTCCCGAACAGCATCTGCGTGCCGGGCTCAGTCTCGACGAGGCAGTCGAGGCGGTGGCTGCCGGGCTCGAGGAGGGCGTGCGTGACGCGGCTCTCAACGGTTACCACATCGAGGCAAATCAGGTGCTTGATGCGCTGCGGCAAAACGACCGGGCGCTCGAGATCGCCAAGCTTGCCGTGCGCCATCGCGACGCCGGTGTGGTGGGCTTTGACATTGCCGGCCCCGAGCTGGGGTTTGCGCCCAGCCAGCACCAAGAGGCCTTCGACTACTTGGCGCGAGAGTTCTTCCCCGTGACCGTGCACGCAGGCGAGGCCGACGGCATCGAGTCGATTGTGTCGGCTCTCGTCGACGCTCGGGCCCTTCGCCTGGGGCATGGCACTCGACTGCTCGACGACATCGAGCTGCTTGACGGTGACGATCCAGATGAGACCATCGCCGTGCTCGGCGATGTGGCGGCGTGGGTGCGCGATCGAGGCATCGCCATCGAGGCGAACCCCTCGTCGAATCTGCAGACCGGCGCGTGGGTGGGGCCTTTCGACGAGCATCCGCTCGATCTGCTCTACCAGCTCGACTTCAAGGTGAGCGTCAACGTCGACAACCGCCTGCAGTCGAACACCACGCTCACTCAAGAGCTGGCACGGGTAGCCGATGCCTTCGAGTACGGGCTCGACGACCTCGCTGTGCTGACGCTCAACGCGGCAGAGTCGGCGTTCATTCCGGCAACTGATCGCCAAGACCTCGCCGACCGCATCATCGCCGCCTACGACCTCGCACGCGCCGAGCGCTGAGCCCCGGCGGGTGCACTGAGCCTGCTCGGGTGCACTGAGCTCTGCGCGGGTGCACTGCGCCAGCGGCACTGAGTCAGAGGCTCAGGTGCTCCCGCCACCAAGCGGCCAGCTCGGCCAACGCCTGAGCGTTCTCGGCGTGAGCCTGCGCCGCATCGGCGGCAGAGCTTGAGACGTCGAGGTAGATCTTCAGCTTGGGCTCGGTGCCTGACGGGCGCACGATCACGCGTGAGCCATCGCTCAGGTGGTACCGCAGAATATCAGCCGGGGGCAGCCCGTCGAGTCCGTGGGCGAGGTCTTCTGCCTGCTCGACGGTGCGGCCCGCGATCTGAGTAGGCGGCTGGTCGCGCAGCTCCTGCGTTGCCTGCGCGATCAGTGAGACATCAGCCACTCGCAGCGACACTTGGTCGCTGGCGGCGAAACCATACTCAGCGCCGATACGGTCGAGCGCTGCGGCAACGGTCTCGCCCTGTGAGCGCAACCGGGCGGCCAGCAGCAGGAAGATCGCGGCTGCTGAGATGCCGTCTTTATCGCGCACCAGCTCGGGGTCGACGAGATACCCCAGCGCCTCTTCGTAGCCAAAGACGAGGTTCGGCACGCGGTTGACGTATTTGAAACCGGTGAGGGTCTCGACGTGAGTGAGACCGTAGTGGGCGGCGATGCGCCCGAGCAACGGGCTCGACACCAGAGATGCTGCAAGCGCACCGGGCGTGGCCTGTGGGTGTTCGCTCGCCAGCAGATCGCCCAGCAGCCAGCCGACTTCGTTGCCGGTCAGGCGGCGCCAGCCGGCTTCAGTGTCGGGCGCAGGGATGGCCACAGCGAGACGGTCGGCATCGGGATCGTTGGCGATGATCAGCTCGGCTCCCGTGGCGCGAGCCTTGGCGAATGAGAGATCGAGCGCACCGGACTCCTCGGGGTTCGGGAAGGAGACGGTGGGAAAATCAGGATCAGGAGCGATCTGCTCATCGACGATCTCGGGAGCGGTGATGCCCAGACGCTCAAACAGCAGCCGTGCAGTCTCCCAGCCCACGCCATGCATGGCGGTGTACACGAAGGGAATCTCACGGGCATCGCCCGGTGCGCGTCGAGCGATCGCCTCGGCGGTCTGCGCCACGTAGGCCTCGAGCACGTCATCATCGAGCACGACATAGGCCTGTGACCGAGGCAGCTGGTCGACGGTGAAGTCTCGCGCGATGCCGTCGATGTGGGCGGCGATGTGCTGGTCGGCCGGGCTGATGATCTGAGAGCCCTCGTCTGCTCCGCCGAGGTAGACCTTGTAACCATTGTCTGCGCCAGGGTTATGGCTGGCGGTGACCATGACGGCCGCAGCTGCGTCGAGATGGCGCAACGCGAAGGCGGTCACCGGAGTGGGCATGGCCCGCGGCAGCAGAAGTGCGTCGACTCCCGCTGCCTGAGCGAGCTCGGCAGTGTCGCGAGCAAAGATTTCGGAATTGTAGCGGCCGTCGTAGCCGATGACCAGCTTGGGGCGCTCGCCGGCGGGGCCATGCTCGACGAGGTAGGCGGCCAAACCTGCGGCGGCTTGTGAGACCAGCACGCGGTTCATTCGTGCTGGCCCGGCGCCCATCTCTCCGCGCAGTCCGGCGGTGCCGAAGGCGAGGCGGTGGTCGAAGCGTGCGTGCAGCTCGGCGGTTGCCTGCGCATCACCGTTCGCCGTGCGCTCGATGAGATCGGCCAGCTGCTGTGCGGTCTGGCGATCCGGGTCTTGGGCGCGCCAAGCTTCGGCACGCTCCAGCAGTTCGGCCTCGGCCTCAGCGGCCGACGGGTTCTGGTCTTGCGTCATGCGATCTTCCCAACGATGTCTGCGAGCAGTTTCGTGATCACGGGGGCGGCGCTGCGGCCGGCCTCCATCACCTCGGCGTGACTCAGCGGCGTCGCGGAGACGCCTGCTGCCAAGTTCGTGACCAACGACAAGCCTAGGACCTCAAGGCCCTCGGCGCGAGCTGCGACCGCCTCAAGCGCGGTGGACATGCCCACCAAGTCGGCTCCGAGGGTGCGCGCCATGCGCACCTCCGCAGGGGTTTCGTACTGTGGCCCACGGAATTGGGCGTAGACGCCCTCGGGCAGTTCGGGCGCGACTTCTCGAGCCAGGCTACGCAGGCGTGCGGAGTACACCTCGGTGCAGTCGATGAAGCGCGGCCCGCGCAACGCCGACTCGCCTGTGAGATTGATGTGGTCTGCGATGAGCACGGGTGTGCCAGGGGCCAGCGCTGGGTCGATGCCACCGCATCCATTGGTCAGCACCACAGCGTGTGCGCCCAAAGCAGCGGCTGCACGCACCCCGTGAGTGACTGCGTCGACACCGAGCCCTTGATACAGATGCGTGCGCGCGCCGATGACCAGCACGGTCTGACCGGCTGCGCTGCGTACCACCGTGACGCGACCTGAGTGGCCGGGCACTCCTGAGACGTGAAAGCCAGGCAGCTGCTCGGCAGCGACGCTGGCCACTGTCGTGCCGATCAGATCAGCGGCTTGGGTCCAGCCGGAGCCGAGCACTACTGCGAGGTCGACACTGTCGAGACCGGCGGCCTCGCGAAGAACTGCGGCGGCTCGGGCAGCCAGCGCCGCAGACGGGTCAGAGGGAGACTGCTGAGCTGTCATACTGGTAACGATAGGCGATGGCGCGTGTGAGACCAGCCCGCCGGGCCGGTCGGTGCGCGACCAGGATGGGAATACAGTGCAATGGCGTATGAGTTCGGTGAGAAGCATGACCTTGTCGTAATCGGCGGCGGTCCGGGCGGTTACGAGGCGGCGCTCACCGGTGCGCAGCTGGGGGCCAATGTGACACTGATCGAGCGTTCTGGCGTGGGCGGTTCAGCGGTGCTGAGCGACGTCGTGCCGTCGAAGGCGCTGATTGCGGTGGCCGAGGCCATGACTAATGCTGCGGCCGCGCGGTCATTGGGCGTCGAGGTGTTCGTCGGTGATTCTGACACCCCAGTCGAACCCACCTACAAAGTCGATCTCAAAGCAGTCAACAGTCGTCTGCTCGATCTGGCGCGCAAGCAGTCAGCCGACATGACAGCGGCCCTCGAAAAG
The DNA here is from genome assembly GCF_000423505.1 of Pseudoclavibacter soli DSM 23366. Lineage (GTDB taxonomy): Bacteria > Actinomycetota > Actinomycetes > Actinomycetales > Microbacteriaceae > Pseudoclavibacter_A > Pseudoclavibacter_A soli. The sequence continues at coordinate 496,038 of NZ_AUIC01000003.1, read as the reverse complement.
CAGGGCGTGCGCATCGTCAACGGCACCGGTCGACTGCTCAACCACCATGCAGTCGCCGCAGACCTTGCCGATGGCGAGGTCACTGAGTTTCACACCGACACCACGGTGATCTCGGTTGGTGCGCACCCGCGCAAGCTTGCCAGCGCCATGCCCGACGGCGAGCGAATTCTCACCTGGACCCAGCTGTACCAACTCGAAGAGCTGCCAGAGCACCTGATCGTGGTCGGCTCCGGTGTCACCGGCGCCGAGTTCGCCAGTGCGTTCCGTCATCTGGGGTCAGAGGTCACCCTGATCTCAAGCCGCGATCGCGTGCTGCCCGGGCAAGACGAAGACGCTGCCCGGGTCATCGAAGAGGTGTTCTTGCGCGAGGGCATGCATGTGCTCTCCAAGTCGCGCGCCGAAAGCGTTGTGCGTGATGGCGATCAGGTGATCGCCACGCTCTCTGACGGCACCACGGTGGTTGGCAGTCATTGCCTCATGGCGGTCGGTTCGATCCCCAACACCGCCGGGCTGGGGCTGGAGGGTGCGAACGTGCAGACCACGGCATCCGGCCATGTGAAGGTCAACCGGGTGGCGCGCACCTCAGTGCCTGAGATTTACGCGGCCGGCGACTGCACCGACTTCTTCCCACTGGCCAGCGTGGCCAATATGCAGGGTCGCACGGCGGTGTACCACGCATTGGGCGATGCCGCGCAGCCGATCAAATTGCGCAACGTGGCCTCCAACGTGTTCACCTCGCCCGAGATCGCAACCGTCGGCTGGTCGCAGGCGCAGATCGAAGAGGGGCTCGCACAGGGCGTCATCTACAAGTACCCCCTCGAAGAGAACCCCCGCGCAAAGATGCAGAACATCACCGACGGGTTCGTCAAGCTGTTCGCCCGCACGCAATCGGGCACGGTGATCGGTGGCGTCGTGGTGGCGCCCAAGGCCAGCGAGCTGATCTTCCCGTTGGCGCTCGCTGTTGAGCAGCGTCTGACGGTCGATCAGGTGGCCAATGCCTTCGCGGTATACCCGTCGCTCAGTGGTGCGATCACCGATGCCGCTCGGGCGCTGCACCTGCTCAAGGGCTGAGACCAGAGACCAAAAACGCGCTGACCGACCCGAATTTGCGTGGGCGGTCAGCGCGTTTGTGTGTGCGGGCGGAGGCTACTCGTCTTCGATGGTCAGCAGCACGTGCCCGGCTGAGACCGTCTGCCCGAGCGGAGCCTGCAGGTTGCGCACGTAGCCGGCGCGCGAGGCGGTGATCGGCTGCTCCATCTTCATGGCTTCGAGCACCACCAGGGGGTCGCCCTCGAGTACTTTCTGGCCTTCGGTCACGTCGACTTTGATGACGCTGGCCTGCATCGGGGTGGTCACTGCGTTGGATGCCGTGCCCGAGACCTCGGCAGGCTGAAAGCGGCGCTTGGGTGCGGCTTGGCTGGCGGTGCCCCAGTCTCCGTGGATGAGCACGTCAGGCACAGTGACCTCGATGCGGCGGCCATCCACCTCGAGTACGACCGGGCTGCGCGAGTCGAACACACTGGCCTCTGCGGGCGAGCCGCTCCATGGCGCGATGCGGTTGTCGAAGTCGTTTTCGATCCAGGTGGTGTGCACTTTGAAGTCGCCGTCGGCAGCCACGAAGTCGGGCTCGTTGACCACCACGCGGTGGAATGGCAGTGCGGTCGGAATGCCGGTGATTTCGAACTCGGCGAGTGCGCGGCGTGCGCGCTCGAGGGCCTGTTCGCGGGTGGCGCCGGTGATGATCACCTTGGCCAGCAGCGAGTCGAAGGCACCCGAAATCACATCGCCGCCGGTCACGCCGGAGTCGACGCGTACGCCGGGGCCAGTGCAGCCGCGGTACGAGGTGATCACGCCCGGTGCGGGGAGGAAGTTGTTGCCCGGGTCTTCGCCGTTGATACGGAACTCGATGGAGTGGCCGCGCAGCTCGGGGTCGCTGTAGTCAAGTTCGCCGCCCTCGGCGATGCGGAACTGCTCACGCACAAGATCGATGCCCGAGACCTCTTCGGAGACGGGGTGCTCGACCTGCAGACGCGTGTTGACCTCGAGGAACGAGACCGTGCCGTCGCGGCCGATCAGAAACTCGCAGGTGCCTGCACCGACGTAGCCGGCGGCGCGCAGGATCGCTTTGCTCGCCTCGTAGAGCCGGTGCTGCTGCTCGTCGGTGAGGAAGGGTGCTGGAGCCTCTTCGACGAGCTTCTGGTTGCGGCGCTGCAGCGAGCAGTCGCGGGTGCTGACGACAACGACGTTGCCGTGTGCGTCTGCGAGGCACTGCGTCTCGACGTGGCGAGGATGCACCAAGAATTTCTCGACGAAGCACTCGCCACGGCCGAACGCAGCTACTGCCTCACGGGTGGCCGACTCGAACAGCGCGGGAATCTCTTCGATGGTGTGCGCGACCTTCAGACCGCGGCCGCCGCCGCCGAACGCTGCCTTGATTGCAACGGGCAGGCCGACCTGCTCAGCGAAGGCTACGATCTCGTCGGCACTCGAGACCGGGTCGACCGTTCCGGGGGCCAGGGGAGCGCCGACCTGCTCGGCGATGTGTCGAGCCGAGACCTTGTCGCCCAGCGCCACGATGGCAGCCGGTGGCGGACCCACCCAGATCAGGCCGGCGTCGATGACGGCCTGCGCGAAGTCGGCGTTCTCAGACAAGAAGCCATAACCGGGATGCACAGCGTCAGCACCGGCACGTCGTGCCACCGAGATGAGTTTCTCGATCGAGAGGTAGGTGTCGGCGGCACTGTCGCCGCCGAGTGCGTAGGCTTCATCGGCCAAGCCGGCGTGAATGGCATTGATGTCCTGATCGGCATATACCGCCACCGATGCGATGCCGGCGTCGCGGGCCGCGCGGATGACGCGCACGGCGATCTCGCCACGATTGGCGACCAGCAGTTTGGTGATCTTGCGAGGCTCGACGGCCGACACAGGTGTGCTCATAGTGCACCAGCCTACGGTGGGGGTGTGCGCTGGCGGTGCAGCCACGTGCACAAAAACCCTCCACGGGTTTCGTGTGCTCCTACAAGGCCGGGTGGATGTGCGAGGGCGTCACAGCGCCGTCTCGCCTCGGTTCCACAGCTGTGGCCAACTCACCCCGAGCTGACTCGCAAGGTCGCGCACCATCGGCACCGACAGGCCGATCACGCAGCTGGGCGCGCCCTCAACGCGGGTGATGAACGCCTGCCCGAGCCCGTCGACCGTGAACGACCCGGCGACTTCGAGCGGCTCGCCAGTGGCCACATAGGCCTCGATCTCGGCGTCGCTGATATCACCAAACGTCACCCTGGCAGTGTCGACGGCACCGACCTCGGCCACCTGCGAGCCCCCGCGATGATCGATCAGCCAGTGCCCGGAGTGCAATATGCCCGTGCGGCCGCGCATGGAACGAATACGCTCGACGGCGCGTTCGGGCGTGTGTGGTTTGCCCAGGGCCACTCCGTCGAGTTCGAACAGAGAGTCGCCGCCGAGCACCAGCGCATCGACGTCGTCGTTGAGCACGGCCTGAGCTTTCGCCTGTGCCAGCACCAGCACCTTCTGCGCTGTCGTAGAGACCTGTGCTTCGGCGAGCACGGCATCTTCGTCGACGTGACTGGGGCGAAGTTCTGGTTCGATGCCGGCCGAGCGCAGCACAGCAAGTCGAGCCGGTGACGTGGAGGCCAGCAGCAGTGGCACGGTGCGCCGAGGCGAACCGCTAGAGTCGTTGACGTGCATCCCGAAACCTCCTCCAGCCTGCCCGGTGTCGGCGAGACCGTCGACCTTGATATTACCGGCGTCGCCCACCAAGGCGTGTTCGTGGCCCGTGACGGAGGCCGCGTCGTCTTCGTCTCGGGCGCCATCCCGGGCGAGCGGGTGCGGGCGCGCCTGATCGAGACCCGCCCGCGTTTCGCTCGCGCGGTGGCGTTGGAGGTGCTCGATGCCTCTGCCGACCGGCGACCGAACCCCGTGGCGGAGGCTGCGATCGCGCGCGCACCCGAGCAGCGAGTCGGCAGCGCCGATCTGGGGCATATCGCACTGCCTCGCCAGCGCGTGCTCAAACAGCAGGTGCTCGACGACGCACTGCGGCGCATCGGTCGCTTCACTGACGATCAGTTGCAGGGGCTGTCGACCTCGGTGCGTGCAGTCGGCGCCGAAGCTGGGCTGGTCTCGACCGGCGACGACAGTGCTGATGACGGTCTGGCAGTCGATGTGACCGACCCCGCCGGGCTGCCCGCGAATGCGCGCCCGGGGCTGCGCTGGCGCACCCGGGAGACCCTGCACGTCGCAGACGACGGCACCGTGGGGCATTTCGCAGCGCGCAGCCACACGGTGGTGCCGCTTGAGCGCCTCCCGCTGGCGAGTATTGCCATCGAGACGCTCGATGCCCACCGCCGACGGTGGGCAGGCCACGAGCGTGTGCAGCTGGTCACCGACGGCGACAGCGCGCGCATCGTGCTCGACGGTGGGCATCGTGCGACGGTGACCCGGCGCGTGCACGATCTCGAGCTGCTGGTCGATGAGGCCGGGTTCTGGCAGGTGCATCGCGACGCCGCGAACACCTTGGTCGACGCGGTCGCTCGAGCCGTCGATGTCTCGCGTATCAGCGTTGACGCGCCGCATCTCGATCTTTATGGCGGGGTGGGCATGTTCGGTGCGTGGCTGGCTCGTGCGGGCATGTCGGTGACCACTGTTGAAGCCGATGAGCGAGCGGCCGAATTGGCCGCGGTGAACGCCCAGCAGTTCGACCGACTCGACACCCGTGGCGAGAGCACGGAGCAGTTTCTGAAACGGGAGCGCGAGCAGGCCTCGGCCACGATGTATCGCGAATCGCTGGTTGTGTTGGATCCACCACGCTCGGGCGCTGGAACGAAAGTGATCGGCGATCTTGTCGCCCTGCATCCTGCGCAGATTGTGTATGTCGCCTGTGACCCGGTGGCGCTTGCCCGCGATGCCAGAGCGCTCGCCGACCAGGGGTATCGCCTCGCCGGGCTGCAGGCCTTCGATTTGTTTCCGCACAGTCACCATTTCGAGACTGTCGCCTCATTCATTCGAGAGGCGGCCAGCTCGACCCGGTAGGGTTGACGCCATGAAGGCCCTGACCGTCATCTCCCGAGCGCAGCCGTTTCTGGTCGCGCTGCTGCCAGTGCTGCTGTTCTTCGGCGGCGGGTTCTTCGTCGAGAGCGGCTGGCAGGTGCTGGTGCTTGGCGTTGGCGCGCCGTTGCTGTTCGCCGGCCTCATCGTGCTGGCCGTGCTGATCTGGCTGCGCCCCGATCGCCGCGCTCGCGGCGGGCTGGACTGGGCCGATGCGGTGAGCTGGCTGGCAGTCACCGCAGTGACCCTTCTCGCAGCATTCGCCGGCCCATTCGCGTGGTGGCGCATTTCGCTGCTGGCGCTGGTGGTGATCGTGGCGATTTGGGCCGCCGGATGGCGCCTGTTTCGCGAGAGTCATCGGCTGGTCGAACAGACCAAAGCAAGTTTTCGCGGTGCGAACACGGCGGGTCGCCCGGTCGACATCGGCGAGCTGACCGTGATCGAGATTGACCCGACCGACCAAGACCGACCTGGCCGCTGAGCCGAACAGAGGAGCCGCATTGTGATTGAAGTGCACGATCTGACCAAACGATATGGTGATCGCACGGCCGTCGACCATGTCAGCTTCGCAGTGCGCCCAGGAGTGGTGACTGGGTTTCTTGGGCCGAACGGCGCCGGAAAATCGACCACCATGCGATTGATTCTCGGGCTCGACAAACCCGATGCGGGCACGGCCACCGTCAACGGTCGCCCATATGTGCAGCATGCCGCGCCACTGCATGAGGTGGGCGCGCTGCTCGACGCCAAAGCCGTGCACGGTGGTCGAAGTGCACGCTCGCATCTGCGTGCTCTGGCCGCCACACATGGCATTGGGGCCGCTCGCGTCGACGAAGTGATCGAGATCACCGGTCTGACGAGTGTGCGTGGGCGCCGAGCCGGCGGCTTCTCTTTGGGAATGAGCCAGCGGCTGGGGATTGCTCAGGCACTGCTGGGCGATCCGCAGACCCTCATTCTCGATGAGCCGGTGAACGGTCTCGACCCCGATGGCGTGGTCTGGATTCGTCAGCTGCTGCGTGCCGAGGCCGCTCGTGGGCGCACCGTGCTGCTGTCGAGCCACTTGATGAGCGAGATGGCACAGACGGCCGACCACTTGATCGTGCTGGGTCGCGGGCGCATTTTGGCCGACGCGCCGGTTCGCGAGGTCATCGCTGCCGGTGGCCAGAGTCATGTGCACGTGCGCACGCCCGCTGCCGACCACCTGGCTGCTGCGCTGCAGCAAGACGGTGCCACAGTGACACCAAGCCCTGACGGAGGGTTCGACGCATATGGTGTTGACGCTGCGGCGGTGGGCGAGGCTGCTGCACGAGGTGGCTGGGCTCTGCACGAGCTGCACACCGTCGAGATCACCCTGGAGCAGGCCTACCTGAATCTCACCCACGGCCAGGTCGAGTACGCCGACCCGAGTGCCCAGACCGCGAATGGAGCCGATCGATGAGTCACGCTGCCCCCGCACCCACCTCACCGGCTGGATCAGCCATCCGCCTGCGCTTCACTGGTGTGCTCCGCTCGGAGTGGACCAAACTCTGGACGGTGCGATCCACCTGGTGGACCTTGTCGATTATGGTCACCCTGGTCGTCGGGATGAGCGCGCTGGTCGCATTCTCACTGGGCAGCGAAGACGTGGGTGCCAGCTTCTTTGGAGGTGGCACCGCAGCCGAGCAGCAGGCGCAGGCGTTCATGATCGCGACCAGCGGCGTGAGTTTCGGCGCGCTGGTGGTGAGCATCCTCGGCGCTCTAGTCGTCACTGGTGAGTACAGCACTGGGGCGATTCGTTCGACCTTCTTGGCGGTGCCAAAACGCTGGCCGGCCCTGCTGGCCAAAGATTTGGTGCTTGCCGCGGTGCTCTTCGTGCTGGGTGCGGTTTCGGCGCTGGCCAGCTATCTGATCACCGCCGCCCTGCTGCACAGCTTGCTGCCCGATCAGGTCGGTCTCGATGCCGATGCCTGGCGTGCGATCATCGGTGCCGGGGTCTACCTCGCTGCGCTCGCGCTGATCGCTGCGCATATCGGCGTGATTGTGCGCAGCACTGCCGGTGCAGTCTCGATTGCGCTGGGGCTCGTGCTCGTGGTGCCAGTCGTGCTGGCGATCATGTCTGGATTCGATATCAGCTGGGCGCAGACGGTCTCTGACTGGCTGCCCTCAAACTTGGGTGATGTCATCATGACGCTCGCGCTGCCAGAGAGCCTCGGCGGCACCGCCGACGGGCTCAGTGTGACCCAGGGCTTCTCAGGGCTTGCGGCCTGGGTGGTCGGCACCGGTGCCATCGCCTTGGTGCTGGTGCGTTCGCGCGACGTTTGAGCCGCACGTCGAAGTGGGTTAGTAGAGCTGGCGGTCTCGGCGCGCGGTGCGCTCCCGCTGACGCCACGTGGGGTCAGCAGGAGCCAGCAGGCGAGAGCGCTGCTCAAGCCACTCGTGGCGCTCGCGCTCGGCGATGCTGAGTGCGGCTGCCACTGCCGCCAGGTCTTCGGGCGATGGCGAACCGGCCACCACCTCGATGTGACGCAGGTAGTCGGCCGCTGTGTGATTTCGTGTGGTGCTCACAGCGGGATGTTCCCATGCTTCTTGGCCGGGCGGCTGTCGCGTTTGGTGCGCAGGGTGCGCAGTGCCTTGGTGATCTCGATACGAGTGGCTGCTGGCTCGATCACTCCGTCGAGTTCGCCACGCTCCGCGGCGAGGAAGGGACTGGCCACGTTGTACGTGTACTCGTTGGCCAGGCGCGCACGCACGGCCTCGACGTCTTCGCCACGCTCAGCGGCGGCTTTGAGCTCATGCCGATACAGGATGCTGACCGCGCCTTGACCGCCCATCACGGCGATCTCTGCGGTGGGCCAGGCGAGATTGATGTCGGCCCCCATCGATTTGGAGCCCATCACGATGTAGGCACCGCCGTACGCCTTGCGCGTGATGACGGTGATCAGCGGCACCGTGGCGTCAGCGTATGCATAGAGGAGCTTCGCACCACGGCGAATCACGCCGGTCCACTCTTGATCGGTGCCGGGCAGGTAGCCGGGCACATCGACCAGGGTGATGATCGGAATCGAGAACGCGTCGCAGAAGCGCACGAAGCGGGCAGCTTTCTCACCGGCGTCGATGTTGAGCGTGCCCGCCATCGCGGCAGGCTGATTCGCGATGATGCCCACGCTGTGCCCCTCGACGCGACCGAAACCGATCACGATGTTGGGAGCGAACAGCGCCTGCACTTCGAGGAACTCGCCGTCGTCGACGATGGTCTTGATGACCGTCTTCATGTCGTATGGCTGGTTGGTCGAGTCAGGGATGAGCTGGTTCAGACGGCGATCGACGTCGGTGATCTCGAGCTGTGCGTTGGCTGCATACACCGGCGGGTCGTTGAGGTTGTTGGCCGGCAGGTAGCTCAGCAGGGCTCGAGCATAGTCGAGCGCGTCTTCTTCATTTTGGGCGAGGTAATGCGAGACACCCGAAATCTTGTTGTGCGTGAGCGCACCGCCCAGCTCGTCAAAGGAGACATCTTCGCCGGTGACCGTCTTGATCACATCAGGGCCAGTGACGAACATGTGGCTGGTCTTGTCGGCCATGATCACAAAGTCGGTGAGCGCGGGGGAGTAGACCGCGCCGCCTGCGGCTGGGCCGAGCACGACAGAAATCTGCGGAATGACGCCGCTCGACTTGGTGTTCAGTCGGAAGATCTCACCGTACTTCGACAGTGCGATCACGCCCTCTTGAATGCGTGCGCCGCCCGAGTCGAGAATTCCAACGACCGGAATGCCCGTCTTGAGCGCCAGCTCCATCACCTTGACGATCTTCTCACCGGCGACTTCGCCGAGTGAGCCACCGAACACGGTGAAGTCTTGACTGTAGACCGCCACCTGGCGACCGTTGACCGTACCGGTGCCGACGACGACGGCGTCGCCATACGGGCGGTTTTTGTCCATACCGAAGGCGTGGGTGCGGTGGCGAACATAGGCGTCGAGCTCAACGAAGGAGCCTGCGTCGAGCAGTTCTTCGATGCGCTCACGAGCGGTCTTCTTGCCGCGGGCATGCTGTTTCTCGGCTGCCCGTGCTGCCGGCGCGACCACCGCCTCGCGGTAGCGATCGGTCAGGTCTGAGATGCGGTCGGCCGTGGTCGACGGCACGTTCTCGGCCGAGCTGTCTCGGGTTGAGTGGTCTGTGGACACCGGGGTCTCCTCGCTTGTCGAACGGTGTCGAGTCTACCGGCGGCCGGTCGGCCGACCTGTGTAGTTATCGTGCAAGACGATCCGATTCGAGTTGTACGGATTGGCAGTGCGCGCGTGGTGGCCCAGCGCAGCGCCGTATCATGAGCGCATGAGTTTTCCGCTGAGCGAGCAGGCTGCCGAGCGGCTGATCGTGCTCGACAATGCCACTTCAACCAACGCGGTGCTGGTTGAGGCCGCCGGCCGCGAGCACCTGTCTGAGTTCACTGTGATTGCCACCCTCGACCAGCGGGCTGGCCGCGGTCGCATGCAGCGGGTGTGGAACACCCCGCCAGACACCGCCTTGGCCGCGTCAGTGCTCTTTCACGTTCCGGCTGAACACGTAGACGTGCTGCCATGGCTGCCCATGATCGCCGGCACAGCGCTGCGTGCGGCCATCCGTGAGCTGGGCGGTGTCGCCGGCGTCAAGTGGCCGAACGACGTGCAGATCGGCGAACGCAAAGTCAGCGGCATTCTCAGTGAGATCGTCAGCGGCGGCACACAGCCGCTGCAGGTTGTCGTGGGCATTGGCGTGAACCTGCGGCAGACCGAAGCCGACTTCGCCGCGGCAGGCATTGACCTGTCGAGGGTGACCTCGCTCGCCCTGGCCGGAATCGACGCGAGTGCCGACGAGGTGCTCGCACATCTGCTGCACCAGTTGCGCAGCCACTGGCATCGTCTGCTGACCGGTGACGCCTCGGTCTTTGACGAGGTGCGTGCCGCCTGCACGACCATCGGCAGAAACGTTCGCGTGCTGCTGCCCGGCGACGCCGAGCTGATCGGTGTGGCCACGGGTATCGATGCGGGCGGGCGCATCCTGGTTCGCGCAGATGGGCAGACACAGGCGCTCTCCGTGGGCGATATCACGCATCTGCGCACGCTCGGCAGCTAGTCTGGTGAGCATGACCGCCACAGAGAATCGACCGATCCGGCTGCGCTCGCGAGCCGACCGTCTGCTGGCACCGGTCATCCTGACGTGGGCGGCCGTCTGGGGAGTGACCCAATACTGGGATCAGCTTGAGCCCTGGCGCACGTGGGCGATCACCGCAGTCTCGGTGTTGGTTGCACTGACTCTGCTGAGCTGGCTCGGGTGGCAGTCGCACGTGTATGAGATCGACAGCGAACACATCAGCGAGTCGTCAGGCGTGTTGCGTCGACGCCGCCGCGAGGTTGCGGCCGCGGCAATCACTGCCGTCGAGACGAGCCAGAGTCTGTGGCAGCGCACGCTCGGCGCCGGAGATCTGCATCTGGAGATCGGCGACGGCGAGTCATTGCGCCTGCGACATGTGCCAGACCCCAGGGCGGTGCAGCGGCTGATCACCGAGATCGCCGCCGAGTCTCGTGTGCGCATGCGTCACACACAGTTGGCCACATTCGAGACCGTCGCGCTCGCATCCGTGGGCGCCCAGACCAATGAGTCGTCGCTCAGCGACTGACGTGACAGTGAGCGGCGGGCGCAGCAGAGGCGACCGGGACGCCACAGAGAGGCAAGAGAATGAGTGACGTGGTCGGAGTTATCGGTGCAGGGCAACTGGCGAGAATGCTCACCCCGGTGGCGATCAACCTCGGCATCGAGTTGCGGGTTTTCGCTGAGAACGCCGGTGCTTCGGCATCGTTGGCCACCACGGTGGTTGGTGACTACACCGATGCCCAACAGGTGCTCGACTTCGCGCGCGGCGTCGACGTGGTGACCTTTGACCATGAGCATGTGCCACAGTCGGTGCTGACCCTTCTCGAGGCCGAGGGCATCGCGGTGCGCCCGGGGTCGGCCGCCCTGCGCTTCGCTCAAGACAAACTCGAGATGCGTGCCCGAGTTGCAGAACTCGGGCTGCCCCAGCCGCAGTGGGTTGCAGCTGCTGATGCCGCCGCGGTCGAAACGTTTCTGGCCGCCCACGATGGCCGTGCCGTGGCGAAGACTCCACGAGGAGGCTATGACGGTCACGGAGTGCGAGTCATCACCTCTGCAGCAGATGTGGCTGATTGGCTCACCGACGAGGCTCTCGCTCACGTCGGTGGAGCACTGCTCATCGAAGAGGCGATCGAGTTTCGTCGCGAACTCTCGCAGCAGGTGGCGCGTCGTCCCAGTGGCGAGATCGCCGCGTGGCCGTTGGTGGCCAGTGAGCAGGTCGATGGGGTCTGCGCCGAGGTGGTGGCGCCGGCACCAGACACCGCAGACGCTGTGCGTGACGAGGCCCTGCACATTGGGGTGACGTTGGCGGAGCGCCTCGATGTCACCGGTGCGCTCGCCGTCGAGCTGTTTGAGACCACCGACGGTCGGGTGCTGATCAACGAGCTCGCGATGCGTCCGCACAACTCGGGCCACTGGAGCCAAGACGGCGCCGTCACCAGCCAGTTTGAGCAGCACCTCCGTGCGGTGCTCGATCTGCCACTGGGATCAACCCAGCCCCGCGACGCGGTGACGGTGATGGTCAATGTGCTCGGTGGCACTCCCGAATCGGCACACGGCCAGGCGCTGCGTGAAGCGTTGGCGGCACATCCTGAGGCCAAAGTGCACTGGTACGGCAAGTCATACCGGCCGGGTCGCAAGGTGGGTCATGTGAACGTCTCTGGTGCGCATCCTGACGAAGTGCGCGATGCTGCACGCGAGACGGCCGCCCTGCTGGGTTCAGAGGTCGTAGACAGACTTGCACGGTAGGCTTTAGCGGATCGAAAGGATGGTGTGCGAACGATGAGTGCAGAAGTGGCAGTGGTCATGGGGTCAGACTCCGACTGGCCGGTGATGTCCAAGGCAGTCGAAGCGCTTGACCGGTTCGGCATCTCTCACGAGGTCGAGGTGGTCTCGGCCCATCGCACGCCGAAGCGCCTGATCGAGTTCGGCTCCGAAGCCAGCGCTCGCGGCATCAAAGTCATCATCGCCGGGGCAGGCGGTGCAGCGCATCTGCCGGGCATGCTCGCTTCGGTCACCACGTTGCCCGTGATCGGTGTGCCAGTGCCGCTGGCCAAGCTCGACGGGCTCGACTCACTGCTGTCGATCGTGCAGATGCCGGCGGGCATTCCTGTGGCCACCGTCGCGATTGGCAACTCGTTCAACGCCGGGTTGCTCGCCGCGCGCATCCTCAGCGTGCACGATGAGCGTCTGCGTGATCGGCTGGCCGACTACGCCGAAGAGCTCACCGAGTTGGTCGCTCAGAAGAATGCCGCGCTGCAGGAGCGACTCGCCTGACCATGTCGTATCAGACGCCGCTGCGCACCCCCCGGCAGCAAGACGAGCCGCTCATGCGACGGCGCGCCTGGTGGATCATCCTGCTCAATTTTCTGGTACCCGGACTGCCACAGGTGGTTGCCGGCAACCGTCGACTCGGCCGCCTCGGGCTGACTGTCTGGCTGTTGGGCATCGCCGGTGTGGTGTGGTTGCTCATCGCCTCGCATGGCGATATTTCAGGTGTGGTGAGCTGGCTTACCAGCACGTGGGTGCTCACTGCAGTGCAGGCTGTGCTGGTGGCCTGGTGTGCGCTGTGGGTGGTGCTCACCATCGACGCGTTTCGCCTGGCCCGCATCGGGCGGGTACGTCCCCGAGCGCGGGTGGCGCTGAGTCTGCTGACTGTCGCCGGGCTGGTGGCAGGTTCGTTTGTCACTGTGCAGGCCGTCTCATATGTGAACTCCGCCAAGGGAGTGCTCGACCAACTCTTTGCCGACCAGGGATCGCTCGACCCCGTCGACGGCCGCTACAACTTTGTGCTGCTGGGAGCTGACAGTGGCGAGGGGCGTGAGGGCATGCGCCCTGACTCGATCACGGTGGTGAGCGTCGACGCTGAGACCGGCGCTGCCGTCATGATCGGCATTCCCCGCGATCTGCACCCGGTGCGCTTTCCGGCCGACTCACCGCTGAACGGGGTGTACCCCAGCTCGTGGAAGGCCAATGGCGCGTATACCTACGCGACGCAGATCAAGACCGACCTGTACCCGGATATCGATGACTCCACCGGGTTCACACAGGGCATGCAGGCTATGAAAGATGTGGCCTCAGGAGTTACCGGTCTGCAGATTCAGTACTATGTGCTGATCGATATGAACGGCTTCGCGGCCATGGTCGACGCACTTGGCGGAGTCGACATCGATGTGCAAGAGCATCTCGACTTCGTCGACGGCAGTGACACCAACCACGTCTATCACGGCTCAGTCGAAGCAGGAATGCAGCATATGGACGGTGAGACGGCGCTGTGGTACGCCCGCTCGCGCAAGACGACCAGCGACTGGGATCGCATGCGCCGACAGCGTCAGGTGCAGGAGGCACTGCTCAAGCAGTTCACGCCGCAGACGCTGTTGACCAAGTTTCAAGACATTGCCGCAGCCAGCCCTGAGTTTGTGAACACCGATATTCCGAGATCTGGGGTGGGTGTGCTCACCCGATTGGCCGGGCTCAGCCGTGAGCAGGAGATCGGCACGCTCGAACTCACACCGCCACAGTTCGCCGAGAGCAACCTCGATTGGGGCTCTGTCGACAGCGCGGTTGCCGATCTGCTGGCGAGTTCTGCGGCCTCGACCTCAACGAACTGACCGCTCAGCGAGCGCCTCAGAGTTCGGCGTGGAGTGTCCAGACTGCCCGTGCGGAGTCTTCCCAAGTGAAAGAGCGAGCTCGATCGGCGCCTTCTTGCTGCAATACGCGCAGCTGCTCTCGGTCGGTGGTCACCGTGGTGATTGCCTGCGCAAGCTGATCGACCAGATCGAAGCTGTCGGCGCTGACGGACAGGCCAGCGCCACCGGTGATCTCAAGCATGTCTGGGGTGCCTGCATAGATGACTGGTGTGCGGGCAACCATCGCGTCGAACAGGCTGAGCCCCGAGCTGTCTTCGTTGCCGAGAGCGATCAACGCGAGAGCACGGGTATTGAGCACAGCCAAAGACTCTTCGTCGACTTCGGCAAATGGCAGCACCTGCTCAGCTGTCAGCCCCGCCTGATCGCGCAGCGACTCGATCGAGGTGTCGCCGGGGCGAGTGCGACCGGCCACGATCACCGGGACACCTGCGTCAGCCCGCGCCACGGCCGTCAGGATGAGCCGAAGATTGGTCTCACCCTCGGCTGCATACGTCAGCAGAAACTTCGCCGGGCAGCCAAGTTCGGTGGCCCGAGTAGCCACGGGGCCACGTGCGACCATCGTGCGTGACGGAGACATCGGGATCACCTGGATGCGGTCGCCCAGTGTGGTGCGCTCGTCGAGAATCTCCGCGACAGAGTGGCGGGGAACGACCACAGCGTCGGCAAAACGCTCGATGCGGCGCAGCAGACGGCCAATTCGGGCGCGCGCAGTCAACGAGAGGTCGGCGGTGTCATCCCAATACCGTGCGGAATGTACCGTGACCACGGTCTGCACTCCAGGATCGAGACGTCGGTTGTGCGCGAACAGCGGTGCCAATGTGGTGGGAGAGTGGGTCAGGCCGTCGGGGAGCATGCGCGGTGGAATACCGACATTCCAAGCCAGCGCCAGCTGCGCGCTGGAAGCGGGCAGCTGAATCAGATCTTCGAGGCCGGGGAGGGCAGCGCGCACCTCGGCGATGCTTTCAGCCGAGTGGGTGCCAGTCACTGCCTGCACAGAGCACGCATCTGGAGCCGTGCGGATAAGCGCCGCAGTGAGCTCACGTGTGTACCGTGTGGTGTCGTCTGGGACGGCAGTGAAGAGGTTGTCGACGATGACCCGCAAAACGGTCACAGGGATGCCCTCCTCATGTCAGCGGAAAAGACTGCGGGTCGCAAGTGTATCAGTCAGCAGCAGGGTGATCATGGCGCAGGCGCCATGCACTCCATGCGCTCGTCACGATCTCGCTGAGGCCGTGACTCGCCTGCCAACCGGTCACGCTGGTGATGCGCGAGCTGTCGGCAATCAGCTGGGCCGGATCGCCGGCGCGACGTTCGCGCACCTCAGGCGTGACGTCGGAGCCAGTCACCCGCAGAATCTCGTCGACGACCTCCCGAACGCTGTAGCCGGTGCCAGTGCCGATATTGAACGTCGACTCGGGGCGGTCGTCGCCGCGCAGGTAGTCGAGCGTGGCCAAGTGCGCCTCAGCCAGGTCATAGACGTGGATATAGTCGCGTACACACGTGCCGTCGGCGGTGTCGTAGTCATCACCGAAGATCAGCGGTGCCGCACCACGTTCGATGCGTTCGAAGACCATTGGCACCAAGTTGAGCACAGCGGGATCGCCCAGGTCGTCCCAGCCAGCGCCTGCGACGTTGAAGTACCGGAGTTTGGCAACGTGCACGCCGTGGGCCTTCGCGACGGCGTCAAGCAGCCACTCGCCGGCGAATTTCGTCTGACCGTACGGATTGATCGGGCGGCAGTGGTACTCCTCTGTGACCACAGCGACATCGGGCTCGCCATAGACTGCGGCCGATGACGAGAACACCACATTGTCGACGCCGGCGTCGACTACTGCGCCGAGCACATTGTTGAGACCATCGAGGTTCTGGCGGTAGTACCAGAGGGGGCGCTCAACGGACTCTCCGACCTGCTTCTTGGCTGCGAAGTGAATGACCGAGTCGACTTCTTCGCTGCGCATCAGATCAGTGAGATGTGCGCGTGCCGAGGGTTCAGAAATATCGAACTGATGCAGTGTGGCGTCGCCCACTCGAGTGGCGTCACCAGTGGTGAGATCGTCGACGACGATGACTCGATCGCCGCGCTCTTGGAGAAGACGTACGACGTGCGCGCCGATATAGCCGGCGCCGCCGGTAACGAGAGTGCTCATGGTTTTCGACTATAGCCGGTCTCATGACCGCTCGACTTGACTCAGACGAACTACACCGGTGTAATGAGTTTGTCCGGATGTCAATGAACCAGTCAAAGGAAGGGGCGTGCCCATGCCGAGTGATCGACTGAGTGCCGTACCCGAAGACTGGTTCGACGATCCTATTCTTCGCGGTGTCGCAGGGTACACCGAGCACGCAGGCGAGTCCGAAGAGCTCTCGTGGCAGGTGCAGGCGCTGTGCGCGCAGACCGATCCCGAGGCCTTCTTCCCCGAAAAGGGCGGTTCCACCCGTGACGCCAAGCGCATCTGCTCGTCGTGTGAGGTGCGCTCCCAGTGCCTAGAGTTTGCGCTCGAGAACGATGAGCGTTTCGGAATCTGGGGCGGGCTGAGTGAGCGCGAGCGCAGAAAGCTGCGGCGTCGGGCGATCTGATGGACACTCCATGAACGCTCGGGTCTTCGCCGTCGTCGTCGCCCATGACGGTGCTGATGTGCTGCCAGACACCCTGCGAGGCCTCGCAGCGCAGACCCGACCTGTGCCGGTTATCGTGGCAGACACTGGTTCTTCTGACGACTCTGTCTCGGTCGCTCGAGCGGCCAATGTGAGTTTCATTGTCAAGGCGAGTGCTCAGACGGGCTTCGGCGACGCGATCGCCAGAGCTGTTGAAGCGGTCATCCCCGATTTGGCTGATGATGACTGGCTGTGGCTGTTGCATGATGACAGTGCGCCAGAACCTGATGCGCTGGCCGAGCTGCTCGCTGAGCAGGAACGCTCTCCCAGTGCCTTGGTGCTTGGGCCGAAGGTGGTCGAGGCGCAGAGCCCGGATCGTCTCGACGAGTTCGGCCTGACCATGACCGTGCGAGGCGAGAAGATCAGCCCCGCCACGGGCGAGCTCGATCAGGCTCAGTTCGACACCCAGGCTGACGTGCTCGCTGTGGGCACCGCTGGCATGTTGGTGCAGGCCGGGCTGTGGCGGCGTCTCGGTGGGTTCGACCCGCTGCTCACCTTCAGCGATGACGGGCTTGACTTCGGTGTTCGGGCCAGGCTCGCTGGCGCTCGAGTCGTCACCGTGCCGCGCGCACGAGTGCGGCATCGCCCGCAGCGGCAAACGCTGCGCCTGTCGAACTCTCGCACTGCGGGGCCCACGTACCGGCAGATCCGTTGGGCGCAGCTGTACCGGCGCCTCAGCTATGCGAAGCCGCTTGAGTCTGTGCTGCTCTGGCTGGGGTTGCCCTTGCTGGCATTGTGGTCGACCATCGCTCATCTCACGGCCAAGCGCCCCCAGCTGATCTTGGGCGAGTGGGCCGCGGCCATGGCTGTGATGTTCAACGGTGGGCGGGTGCGTGCCAAGCGTCGTCGTATCGCTCAGCAGTCGAGTGCCGATTGGTCGGCCGTCGAGCCGCTGCTGATCTCCTCAGCTCGAGTGGGGCAGTTGCGCGCCGGCGCCCGAGAAGACGCTGCCTATGTGAGCGAGAGCCCAGATGACGATGACTCCGTGCCGTTCTGGCGGTCGAAGGCTCCGCTGGTCGCACTGATCCTGTGGGTGCTCAACGTCTTGGTCGGGTGGCGATTGATTGCCGCTTCTGCCGTAACCGGAGGCCAGGCGGCGCCAGTGGCAGACTCTTGGGCCTCAGCGTTTGCCGCGGTGACACACCTTCCCCGTGCCGGTGCCCTCGAGCTGCCGGTCTTGCCAGACCCGTACAACGCGCTCTGGCTGCTGCTCTCCACGGTGACGTTCTGGAACCCGTCGGCCAGTGTGGTGATCATGCTGCTCAGCACGCTTCCCCTGCTCTTTTTGGCGGGGTGGTACGCCGTGGGCGGCCTGACCACCGTCGGCTGGATCCGCTCGATCGGGGGAGTCGCGTGGGCGCTTTCTCCAGTTGCCGTGACTGCGCTCGTCGACGGCCGTGTGCCGGTGCTGATCTTTTTGTTCGCTGCACCGGTCGCGTTGGGCGCCTTTGTGCGAGCGACCCGGCGCCAGGCAGCACATACGCGAGCCGTTGGCCAGGCAGCCGCGGCGGGCCTCTGGGCAGCGGTCGCGCTCGTTGTCTCTCCGGCAGGGTGGCTGCTGCTGGTAGTCGGTGGGCTGATCGCTGTGGCTGTTCGACCACGCACCGCCCGACTGCTCTGGGCTCTGCTCACACCCTCGCTGGCTGTTGCTGCGGTGCAGGTGTACAACGCCGCAGTCACCGGAGTCTGGAGCTCGCTCATCGTCGACCCGGGGCCACTGGTTGACAACGTGCTGGGTCTCACGCTGCCCGGGTGGCTTGCTCAGGCGTTGAACACCACTGCGCTGCAGCAGCTCGTGCCGGTGCTGTCGGGGCATGCGACCATCGCATTGGCGGTGGCTGCGCTGCCCGTCGCGGGCATGCTGGCGCTGCTGGTGATTTCGCTGTTGACCGAGCGTTGGCGTGCCGCGCTGGGCGGCCTCGTCGCCTTCTTCTTTGCGACAGCGATTGCCTTCGCCTCGCAGCACCTGCTGGTCGCCACCTCAGCCGTCGGCGAGCAGCCGATTGATGCGCTGCCGTTGCTGAGCCTGGCGTTTCTGGGGCTTCTGGTCGGGTTGGCGGGCATTGAACGGCTTCGTGGGCGGCTCATGCCCCGTATGCTCACGGCTGCCGTTGTGGTGCTGCTGGGCGCGGTTGCTGCTGCTCCAGCCGGCCTCGCGCTGGTGCACGGCGGTGCGGTGAGCCCGACCGACACGGCACGTCCGGCTCTGGTCACCGCCGACGAGCGGGCCCAGGCCGATGGGCGAGTGCTGGTCGTGACGTTGCGCTCCGACGACGTGATCGACTCCACCCTTGTCGACTCAGCGACGTTCGGCACACTGATCGGGCAGCAGCGCATCACCGAATCGATGGTGTCGAGTACCGACCAGCAGTATCAGCTGGCCGAGACCACAGCGAATCTGCTGAGCTACAGCGGGTACGACGCCAATGAATGGTTTGCGACCAACGGGGTGCGTTTCGTGCTGGTCGCTTCCAGCGACGGTGCACAGCCCGCTGAGACGCTGGTGACCGCACTCGATGCGAACTCGTCATTAGAACCGGCTGGTTCGAGTGACTTTGGGCGCCTTTGGCAGGTCAGTGACAGTGTTGCGTCGGCGCAGCCGACGACAAACATCTGGTGGTTGTCCGTGCTCGGCGGCGTGCTATTGCTGCTGTTCATTGTGCTGGCGTTGCCGATCGGCCGCAGCGGGGCTGAAGCCGAGTCTGCCGCTTTCGCCTTGCTGGAAGGAGCAGGTGATGACGACTGAGCCAGAGTCTGCACAGCGCGCCGGGCGCGCCAGTCGTGTGCTGCGCAGCGCCGCACGTTGGGCAGTGACCGTGGTCGTGGTGGCTGCGTTGTTCGGCGGCGCATGGATGGCCCGCTCAGTATCGCTGCCGACGGGCGCGGCGGTTGCCGATCCGCTTGAGGTCGTGCCACAGGCCGTTGAGAATACGCGTGTCTGCCCTGGCTCGCTGCGCACCGGAGGATCATTCAGCGCGATCGATGCCGGCCAGGCCGTGGGAGCGGCGCAGGCCGCAGCCGCGGCGACTGGCGGCCTCACCCTGACTGATCTTGGGTCTGGCTCGAGCAGCACAGCCTCGGCAGAACAGGGCGTCGTGCAGCGCAGCGGCATCGCGGCGCCACTGGCGATCACGTCTTCGACCAGCGAAGCGGATATCGCCGCGCTGAGCTGGCAGTCGGCCGATGCCGATCAAGTGCGCGGGGGCATCCTCACGCAGTGCGCCAGCCCGACGTTTGACAGCTGGATCGCTGCTGGATCGCAGACCGTCGGTCGCACCACCTCTGTGCTGCTGGCAAATCCCAGCGACCTCGAGTCAGTGGTCACGCTCAGCGTGTACACCGCGCAGGGCCAGCTGATCATCGACCGCGACTCGCTCACCGTGGCTGCGGGCGGTGTGCGCGTGCTGCCGCTGTCGGCATACTCCAATGGCGATGAACAGCTCGTGGTTCGCGTGCAGGCCAGCCGGGCTCCGGTTGCCGCCTTCGTGCAGCAGTCGACCGTGCGTGTACTCGAGGCCGGCGGTGCCGATGTGCAGGCCGCTGGGGCGGCGCCGGCGCGCACGCAGACCGTGGTCGGCGTGCACATCGTCGACAGCGTGGGCCAGACTGAGACAAGTCAGACGGCTGGTTTCGAAGACGCGCAGAACACCCTTCGTCTGCTGGCGACCGAGGCCAACACGACCGCGCATGTGCGCATCACTGGTGCGACAACCAAGGAGTTCGACGTGGTACTGACCGGCGGCGCGGTGAGTGATTCCGCGCTGACCGACCTCCCAGACGGTGACTATCGCATCGATGTCACTGCCGATGCGCCGGTGGTTGCTGCTGCCCGTACCGTCGTCGGCGGCAGCTCAACCCCCGATTTCACTTGGGTGCAGAGCGCCAACGCGATTGCAGAGCCGATGACGGTCGCAGTGCCTGACGGGGTTGCCGACGCACGACTGGTGGTGGCAGGGCAGTCTGGGCAGCAGGTCGAGGTTGAGGTCGACGGCGCCACTCGGACGGTGGAAATCGACGACACCGGGCTTGCCTCCGTCGAGCTGTCGGCGGGAGCCCGTGCGACGGTGAGCAGCGACGAGCCACTGTATTTGGCCATCTCGAGCACCACAGGGTCGACCACCTCGGCGACCGCGCTGCAGAGCGCATCGCTGAGCAGCACAGTGCACATTGTGGCCCGCTGAGGCCAGATCTCAGCGCGGCCGACCTTCGCCAGACATCTCCCAGGGCTCGCGCCCGGTGAGCTCGGCGAACGCGCTGAACACACAGTACTCCACCATCATTTGACGCTGCAGCGGATCAGCCTCGCGCATATCGGCGGAGCGTTCGATCGGCAGCCGGTGAAAAACGATGGTGCGCTGCGGACGATCGATGGTGAAGCGAGGATCATGATCGCTGATGGTGACCGGCATATCACTGAGCAGCACCATGACGTCGTCGAGTTCTGGCGACCAAGTGTTCTTGAGATATGTCGAGGTGGAGGCCACGCGATCCATCAGGCGATGTCGTCGGGAGTCGAGCGGAGGCAGCAGTGGGCCGCTCACCGGGCTCTTCAGCCTGCGGTGGCGCGAGGCGCGACCGGAGCGCATTCGACGGGGATCCATCCCTCCATCATAAGGCGGGGTGCATGCAGGCTCTCGGCAGCCCGGGTACAGTTGAGCAAGCCCACCCAGAGATGTTCATAAAGGAGCAGCATGACCACGACCGCACCGGTCACCGACTTTCAGGTTCGCGATCTCGGCCTCGCCGAGGCAGGTCGTCACCAGATTCGACTCGCCGAACACGAGATGCCCGGTCTCATGGCTCTGCGCGAGGAATTCGCGGGTAGTCGACCGCTGGCAGGCGCGCGTATCGCAGGTTCGCTGCATATGACCGTGCAGACGGCAGTGCTGATCGAGACTCTGGTGGCGCTTGGTGCGCAGGTGCGGTGGAGTTCGTGCAATGTGTTCTCGACGCAGGATGAGGCTGCTGCTGCGGTCGTGGTTGGGCCTGATGGCACTCCAGAAGACCCTCGCGGCGTGCCGGTGTTCGCCTGGAAGGGTGAGACCGTCGAAGAGTACTGGAACCTGTTGGCGCGGGTGTTCGACTGGAGCGGTGAGGCCCAGGCTCAGCAGGCTGACTGGACAGGTCCGAATCTCATTCTCGACGATGGCGCCGACGCCAGCACCTTCGTGCACTTCGGCCTCGCTGCAGAGCTCGACGCTCAGCGCATCCCGTCATCTGAAGGGCTGACCGAAGAAGAGCAGTACCTCTGGAAGGTCATCCGGCGTCTGATTGACGAGCAGCCCGGAGTGTTCGGGCGACTCGCCACGGAGATCCGCGGTGCCTCTGAAGAGACCACCACCGGCGTCTACCGCCTGGCTGATTTGGCTCGCCGCGGTCAGCTGCTCTTTCCGGTGATCGATGTCAACGATTCGGTGACCAAGAGCAAATTCGACAATGTGTACGGCATCCGCCATTCGTTGCCTGACGGCCTTGACCGCGGCACCGATGTGCTCATCGGCGGCAAGGTTGCCTTTGTGGTCGGTTTCGGCAACGTCGGCAAGGGCGCTGCCGCCGCGCTGCGTGGTCAGGGGGCTCGAGTCATCGTCTCTGAGGTCGACCCGATCTGCGCGCTGCAGGCGGCGATGGAGGGATACCAGGTCACCACGCTCGACGAAGTCGTCGAGACCGTCGATATCGTGATCACCACCACCGGCGATACCCAAGTGGTCACCGTCGACCAGTTGCTGCGTCTCAAAGACCACGCGATCGTGGGCAACGTCGGCCATTTCGACGATGAGATCGACATCGCCGGCCTGAAGCGACTCGAGGGAGCCGTACGCGTGCCGATCAAACCGCAGGTCGATGAGTGGCGACTGCCCAATGGGCGAGCCATCCTGGTGCTGAGCGAAGGTCGGCTGATGAACCTCGGTAACGCCACTGGGCACCCCAGCTTTGTGATGAGCGCGTCGTTCACCAACCAGGTGCTCGCGCAGATCGAGCTGCACACGCGCACTGAGCACTACACCACCGATCTGCACCGACTGCCCAAGCTGCTCGACGAGCGGGTGGCGCGGCTGCACCTCGACGCCCTTGGCGTGCGGCTGACCACCTTGACCGAGCGCCAGGCAGACTACCTCGGTGTGCCGGTTGAAGGCCCGTACAAACCAGATCACTACCGGTACTGACACAGGCGGCACACCGCTTCAGCTGGCATACTCTGTACAACGGTGACGCACAGGAGGCGATGATGCGATATCGCATACTCGCGGTCGATGACGATGAGGCACTTGCTGAGATGCTCGAAATCGTGCTGAGTCGGCAGGGGTGGGAGGTCGTCTCGGCTGGCGACGGCCCGAGCGCAGTCTCGGCATTCGAGCGAGAGCACCCAGATTTGGTGCTGCTTGACGTTATGCTGCCCGGGTTCGACGGCATCGAGGTGGCGCGACGCATCCGGGAATCTTCTGATGTGCCCATCGTGATGCTTACAGCTCGCTCTGACACCGACGACGTGGTGCGCGGCCTCGCTGCCGGGGCTGACGATTACGTGCCCAAACCCTTCGCCCCGCAAGAGCTGGTGGCTCGAGTGCAGGCACGGCTGCGTCGGCTGAGCGCCACCGGCCCCGAGGTGCTGCACCTGGGTGACCTGCTCATTGAACAGGCCGCGCACCGGGTCACCCGTGACGGTCAAGAGGTCGCCCTCACGCCGCTTGAATTCGATCTGCTGGCTACCCTCGCTTCGGAGCCTGACCGGGTGTTCAGCCGTGACGAACTGCTCGAACGCGTGTGGGGGTATTCGTATAAGGCCGACGCCCGACTGGTTAACGTTCATGTGCAGCGACTGCGAGCGAAGATCGAGCGTGACCCCGAAAACCCCCGCTACGTGCTGACGGTGCGGGGCATCGGCTACGCTGCGGGGCGCTGAGATGCCCGGCCGTCGCATGCCGCGGGCAGTGCGATCGGTGCTGCAGTGGCTGCGCCGCTCGCTGCTGGCCCGAGCCACTGCGGTGTCTCTGGTGCTCAGCCTGACTGTTTCGGTCATCGTGTTCGGTCTGCTCACACTGCGCATCGCCTCACAGCTTTATGACGCACGGCGTGACAATGTGCTCGCGGTGAGCACGACGGCCGTGTCAGATGTGAAGTCGCTTGCGCTGGCCTCCACCGCGCAAGACGATCAAACCCTGCAGGTGCTGAAAGCGTCGATGCTGCGCGCTGCGGAGGCCACTTCTGGGTCGCAGGAGGTTGCGCTGCTGCACACCGCAGACAGCGTCGGTGATTTGGCCGGCACTGATCTGATCAGCGCGACGCTCGAGGCCGACCAGATTCCCGATCGACTGCGTGAGCAGGTGCGTGCCGCACCCGACAGCATTTACTGGCAGCCGGTGAGTATCGGTGGTGAGACCCCGGGCATCATGGTGGGCACGACGGTCTCGCTGCCGCTGGGCGGTGACTACGAGCTGTACATTCGCTATTCGCTGGAGGCCGAGCAGCAGACGCTGAGTTTCGTGCAGTGGATGCTCTCGATCGGAGCCGCAGTGCTCACGCTTGCCTCGGTCGCGATCACCGCGGCCAGCGCCGCGGCCATTCTGCAGCCCATTCGTCGCACGGCAGAGGCCTCGCGAAGGCTCGCCGCCGGAGATCTCGGGCAGCGGCTGCCGCAGACCGGTGCCGACGAAGCGGTTGATCTGGGTTCTTCGTTCAACATCATGGCCGACGCGCTCGAGAGTCGTATCACCGAGCTCAAGACACTCTCCACCGTGCAGCAGCGCTTTGTCTCTGATGTCTCTCATGAGCTGCGCACACCGGTCACTACCATTCGCCTGGCCGCTGACGTGGTCTATGACAGTCGGGCAGAACTGCCGCCGCGAGCCGCACGGTCTGCCGAGATTCTGCACGCACAGGTCGAACGGTTCGAAGTGCTGCTCAGCGATCTGCTCGAGATGAGCCGTTTTGATGCGGGTGTGGCCGGGGTGCATCCAGAACTCACCGACGTCGGTCAGCTCGTGCTGGGGGTGGTCGATGGAGCCCGAATGCTGGCCGATGACCGTGGGTGCTCGCTCGACGTTGAGATCGGGCAGACACCGGAGATTGCCGAGATTGATGCCGGGCGCATTGCCCGTGCCGTGCGAAACCTGCTGGCCAACGCCATTGAGCATGGGCAGGGGCGACCCATCCGAGTGCAGGTCTCCGACGCTCAGCTCACGATCGATGGCCTGGCGCGGGCGGCGGTCTCCATCTCCGTGATCGATCAGGGTGTGGGCCTGGCCCCAGACCAGCTGACGCATGTGTTCGACCGCTTCTGGCGAGCAGACACCTCTCGGCAGCGCACGCTCGGGGGAACCGGCCTTGGGCTGGCCATCACGCGAGAAGATGTGCAGCTGCACCACGGCATCATCACCGTCGAGTCCACGCCAGGTGAGGGGTCGACGTTCGCGATCATCCTGCCGAAGGAGGCTGTCGCATGAGACGTCGACATCTGCATCGTCTGCATCGGGCTCTCGTCGGTCTGATGCTCGTGGCCGTGACCGCCTCAGGTTGTGTGCGCCTGCCCGACAGCGGCAGCCCAGAGCGGGTGGGCGACCAGACGGTCTCTGGAGACACCGGGTATGTGGTCAACGCCTCCGGCCCGAGTGATGGCGCCTCTCCAGAGGAGATCATCACCGGCTTCATCCTGGCTTCTGCCGACACAAGGGCCTCGCACGCCGTCGCCCGTGAGTATCTCACCGATGAATTCGCGCAGACCTGGCACCCTGACCAGCAGGTGCAGGTGATCACCGATTCGCCGAGTCTGCAGCACAGCGACGGAGACGTCTATATCGCCACCGGCCAACGATCGGCAGTGGTCGATGACATCGGCGTTTTCCGCCCAGCCGGTGACACCGTGGCAGATGCGTATCGATTGACCGAAGTCGACGGACAATGGCGCATCGACTCTGCACCGCAGGGCATCACCCTCACCCAGGCGAGCTTCAGCTTGGTGTATCGATCGGTGTCGCTGGCCTATCTGGGGGCTGGCGCGGGCTCGCTTGTCGCCGACGTGCGCTGGTTTCCTGTCGGTGACCAAGCGGTCACACGTATTGCTTCGGCCTGGTTTGCTGGGCCGAGCCCGCTGCTCAAAGGCGTCGTCGGCACCGCGCTGACCAGTGATGTGCGCATGGCCGTCGACTCGGTCGCGGTCGCTGACGGAGTGGCTGCGGTCTCATTGAACGCGGATTTTCTGATGCTTGGGCAGACCGAGCAGCGCCAGGTGAAGACGATGCTGGTGCGCTCGCTCACCCAAGTGTCGAATGTGACTGATGTGAGCATTGTGGTCAATAATGTGCCCATCGATGTGCAGGAGTACTCCTCCGACGAACTCGACTTCGAACAGGTGGATGACGGGCGCATGATCGTGGTCAACAGCGGCGGCGCACAGGTGCTCGATGAGAGCGCGTGGACGCCCGAATCAGACCCCGGTGAGACGAACACACGCATCACTCAGTCGCTGAGCGGAGTGACAGTGCTCTCGCTCGCGGTGGTGAACGGGCGCTTCGTCGCGGCAACGGGCACCGAGCTGCGCTGGATGGGCGCCGATGGCGCTGCGCATACCACGGCAGACATCGCCTCCACTGCGGTGTCGCTCGATCGCCAGGGCTATGCCTGGTATGTATCCCGTGGACAGATCACCTGGCTCGACCTCGACTCCGGCGACAGCGGTGTGCTCGATCTCGGGGGGCAAAAAGTGCAGCAGGCGATCATCACCCCAGACGGGTCGCGCCTCGGCGTGGCCGTCGGCCCTCAAGGGCAAACGACCATCGAGGTCGTCGGTGTGGCCAGAAACGCACAGGGGCATCCAGCGGAGACCACTGCTGCGGTGCAGCTGGGCACGGGCGAGGCGGTCTCGGCATTCAGTTGGTATGCCGATGACACTCTGCTGTGGGCGAGCCCGACAGACGCCGGCAGCACGGTGACGTTGGCTGCGATCAGCGGGCAGACGACGCAGACTGCCCAGACCACTGGAGGTCAGGCCATCGACGCGCTCGTCGCCGGCCCGCGCACAGCATCCATTCGTGCGCTCGCGGGAGGCAGCGTGCTCACCCAACAGGGCACCTCGTGGGTTGATGCGCGTCAGAGCTTCTCGGCTCTGGCCTGGATCTGGCGCTGATCTCTCCACAGATCGCCGGTGCCGCCTGTCGCGAATGAGACGAGTGCGGCAGCATGGGTGACATGAAACGATCGCGACGGTTCGCGCCCGCTGCGCCCGCTGCGCTCGCTGCGCTCTGTTCCAGCCTTCTCGATCTGCTGATGCCCGCGCATTGCGTTGGCTGCGGCCGGGCCGGGCGACTCTGCTGTGCTGCCTGCCTGGGCTGGGCTGATGCCCCTCATGCCGTGCGCTGGGTCGACGACGGCGTGCAGGCCGTGCCAGTGGTCGGCATCTCAGACGAGCGGGGGCGGGTGCGAGCCATGGTGCGGGCGGTGAAAGATCAGGATGCCCGGGCCGCTTTGCCTCTGCTGCGCGCTGTTGCAGCTCGGCTGAGCGGTGCGCTCGCGGTGCTGCCGCAGACTCGGAGCGCACTCTGGCTGGCGCTGCCCTCAAGTGCCCAAGCGCGTCGGCGCAGGGGCTTCGCCCTGCCTGGTCTGCTCTTTTCGAGCGCAGCTCATGTGGTGAGCGACGACGGCCTCTGGCTCGTTCGCTCGGTGCGTGATCAGCGCGGGCTGAGTCGCGCGGAGCGCGCGGGCAACCTGACTGCTGCCATGTACGCCGACCAGTCGCTTGTGCAGGGGCGCACGGTGGTGCTCGTCGACGATGTGATGACCACCGGAGCCACCCTGCGGGCAGCGATAGAAGCAGTCAGTGCAGCCGGCGGTGCGGTGGTTGCAGCGGTGACGCTGGCGCAGGTGCCGCGCGAGCATCCCAGCAGAAAACTGAGAAAACACCCCGAAGCCTGACCTCGGGCGGTCGAACACGTAGAATGGGGCAGGTGTGCGCCGTGGGCAGGCGCTCGAGCTGAAGAGAAAGTAGACACGTGGCTGGAATTCTCGACAACATCCTGCGCATCGGCGAGGGTCGCGTCATCAAGCGTCTGCGCCGAATCGCCGACGAGGTCAACACACTCGAAGACGATTACAAGACACTCAGCGATGACGAACTGCACGAGGAGTTCGCTCAGTTTCAAGCGCGGTATACCGAGGGTGAGACGCTCGACGACCTGCTTCCCGAGGCGTTCGCTGCCGTGCGCGAGGCGGCATCTCGCACGCTTGGCATGCGCCACTTCGATGTGCAGATCATGGGCGGTGCGGCACTGCATCAGGGCAACATCGCCGAAATGAAGACCGGTGAGGGCAAGACGTTGGTGGCCACGCTGCCCGCGTTCTTGAACGCCATCGCAGGCAAGGGCGTGCACGTCGTCACGGTCAACGACTTTCTGGCGAAGTATCAGAGCGACCTGATGGGTCGTGTCTTCCGCGCCTTGGGTGCGACCACCGGCTGCATCTTGGCTGGGCAGACCCCACAGCAGCGGCGTGAACAGTACGCCGCCGACATCACCTACGGCACCAACAACGAGTTCGGCTTCGACTACCTGCGCGACAATATGGCCTGGCAGAAGAGCGATTTGGTGCAGCGCGAGCGATTCTTCGCCATTGTCGACGAGGTCGACTCGATCCTTATCGACGAAGCACGCACACCGCTGATCATCTCGGGCCCCGGCGACGGGCAGGCCAACCGGTGGTTCACCGAGTTCGCAAAGGTCGCCAAGCGGCTCAAACCAGAGATCGACTACGAGGTTGACGAGAAGAAGCGCACTATCGGTGTGCTCGAGTCGGGCATCGCCAAGGTCGAAGACTACTTGGGTATCGAGAACCTCTATGAGTCGGCGAACACTCCGCTGATCTCGTTCCTCAACAATGCCATCAAGGCGGTGGCGCTGTTCAAGCGCGACAAAGACTATGTGGTGATGAACGGCGAGGTGCTCATCGTCGACGAGCACACCGGTCGCATCATGGAGGGGCGTCGCTACAACGAGGGCATTCACCAGGCCATCGAGGCGAAAGAGGGCGTCGAGGTCAAGGCCGAGAACCAGACGCTCGCTACGATCACCCTGCAGAACTACTTCCGTTCGTACGACAAACTCGCCGGTATGACCGGCACAGCGCTGACCGAGGCTGCCGAGTTCTCAAGCACCTACGAGCTTGGTGTGGTGCCGATTCCGACCAACAAGCCGATGGTGCGAGTCGACAAGCCCGACCTCATCTACCGCACCCAAGAGGGCAAGTTCCAGGCAGTGGTCGACGACGTTGCCGAGCGCCATGAGAGCGGCCAGCCGGTTCTCGTAGGCACCACCAGCGTCGAGAAGAGCGAGTATCTTTCGCGCCTGCTCGCCAAGCGTGGCATCAAGCACGAGGTGCTCAACGCGAAGAACCACTCCCGTGAGGCTGCCATCGTGGCCCAGGCCGGTCGTCTGGGTGCAGTGACGGTGGCTACCAACATGGCCGGTCGAGGCACCGACATCATGCTCGGTGGCAACGCCGAGTTCTTGACCGTCGCCGAACTGGCCAGCAAGGGGCTTTCGCCCACCGAGACCCCAGAAGAGTATGAGGCTGCCTGGGACGACGCGTTCGCCGCAGTCAAAGAGCGGGTTGAGAAAGAAGCTGCTGACGTGGTGGAGGCAGGTGGTCTCTACGTGTTGGGCACCGAGCGACACGAGTCACGACGCATCGACAATCAGCTGCGCGGCCGCTCCGGCCGTCAGGGCGACCCCGGCGAGTCTCGGTTCTACCTCTCACTCGAAGACGACCTGATGCGCCTGTTCAACTCAGCGGCGGCTGAGGCCTTGATGGCTCGGTCGTCAGGGGAGCAAGAGGTTGCCATCGAATCGAAGATGGTCTCGCGTGCAGTCGAGAGCGCGCAGTCGCAGGTCGAAGCGCGCAACACCGAGATTCGCAAGAACGTGCTGAAATACGACGACGTGATGAACCGCCAGCGTAAGGCGATCTACGCCGACCGCCGCCGCATCCTCGAAGGCGCTGACCTGCAAGAACAGGTGCAGGGCTTCTTGACCGACAGCGTTGAGGCAATTGTCGACGACCACGTGACCTCGGGCACGGCCGCTGACTGGGATCTCGACGGCCTGTGGCGTGATTTGGGCAACCTGTATCCGGTGGGTGTGACCACCACAGAGATCATCGACGAGGCTGGCGATATCGGGCGCATCACCGACAAGTGGCTCAAAGAGCAGCTGCTCAGCGACGCGCGCATCGCCTACGAGCAGCGCGCCGACCGTCTCGGCGAGGAGGCCATTCGCGAGCTTGAGCGCCGTGTCGTGCTTTCGGTGCTCGACCGCAAGTGGCGTGACCACCTCTACGAGATGGACTATCTCAAAGAGGGCATCGGGCTGCGCTCGATGGCGCAGCGCGATCCGTTGGTCGAGTACCAGCGTGAGGGCTTCACGATGTTCAACCAGATGATGGGTGCCATCAAAGAGGAGTCGATCGGCTTCATCTTCAACCTCGAGGTGCAGGTTGGTCATGAAGACGTCGACGGTGATGGTGTGCCTGATGTTCAGGTTGAGGCTCGTGGTCTCGAGCCCACGCAGTCGCCGGCACAGTTCAGCTACTCGGCTGCCGACGAGTCGGGTGAAGAAGAGGTGACCACGCCGGCGAAGGGCGCGAAAGCGCAGAAGAAACAGCAGGGCGGCAACCGCGCGCAGCGGCGCAGCAAGCGTTGACTTGTCTGCCGTGCTCAGGTTCAGAGCACGGCGAAGTCGCTGAGCAGCCAGCGTTGGGTGTGTGAGCGTTCGAACACGGCTGTGGCTACTCGTGTGCGGCCGTGATGGTTGTCGAACACCACGAGGCACTCGATGCGCCGGTGATGGTAGCTGGGGCGCACCAGCGTGCGGTGGATGTGCAAACCTGGTCGTCGAGCGCCCTCGCGGGCGATCTGACGCTGCTGACGTTCGAGCTCAGCACGAATGCGGAGCTTGTCGAGCAGGGGAGCAGTGACCCATCGGCTCACGTGTTCGACGGGGCGCACTCCGGCTACGATCTCCATGCAGGCGAGAAAGAGCCCAGCCAGCATGCGTTCAATGCGCTCATGTGTTGAAGTGGCCGCAGGGTCTACAGTGGCCCCGGGCGTGCTGATATGTGGTGCGAGGTGGCTTCGATGTGACATTTCTCCCCCTGTCGAAGTCATTGTCGGCATCTTCAGGGCAGTTATCGCCGCCCCTGTGCACCAGCGTAGAGGCGGCTGTGCTTTGGCACGAGGGAGCGGCGGGTGCCCCTGTGTATAAGTCGTCCATGAGTGCTTGAGTCGGGCTGGTGGCGAACGGTTAGGATTGACCCCGTGTCCAGCCTCTCCGAATTCGCCCAGCGCAACCCCCAGCTCTCAGCCGAAGACGTCGACTGGCTGCACTCACTGATCGGCGACTGGCAGATGATCGCCGATATGGCCCTCGCCGATCTCATCCTCTGGCTGCCTGATGCCGACGGCGCCTTCGAAGCGGTCGCTCATGCCCGCCCGAGCGGCTCGGCCACGGCTTTCACGCGCGACCTCATCGGACATCATGCTCATGGGGAGTGGCAAGAGCTCATCGAGCGTACCTATGCCGATGGCCAGGTGCATGTCTCACAAAGCCCCGACTGGACCCAACACTCGCCCACTCGACTGCGGGCCGTGCCCGTAGTGCGAGCGCTGCGCCGAGACGACGATCGGGTTGAGGTGACACCTCCCATTGCCGTGGTGACCCGGCATACCAACGTCGCCGAGTCGCGTACCCCCAGCCGGCAAGATTTGGTGTTTCTCAGCTGTGCGAGCGACCTGCTCGACATGGTCGCCAGCGGTGATTTTCCCGACCTCTCAGCGCCCACTGGCCCCAGGCGCGGCGCTCCACGGGTCAGCGACGGGCTTATTCGCCTCGACCGACGTGGCGATGTGCTTTTCGCCAGCCCGAACGCGATCTCGGCCTACAACAGGCTCGGGTTCGACGGGGAGCTCGAGGGCGGCAATCTGACCACCATCACCGCCCGCCTGGTTTCTGACCGGTCGACCACCGACGAGGGCCTGCCTGTGGTCACCAGTTCGCAGGCATCGTGGCGCGCCGACGTCGAGGGAAACGGGGCGACAATCACCCTGAGGGCAATTCCGCTGCGGCATCACCATGAGCGCATCGGCGGCATCGTGCTGTGCCGCGACGTGTCAGAGGTGCGTCGACAAGAGCAGGAGCTGCTGACCAAAGACGCCACTATCCGTGAGGTGCATCACCGCGTCAAGAACAATCTGCAGACCGTCTCGTCGCTGCTGCGCATCCAATCGCGTCGCACACAGGCAGAAGAAGCCCGTTCAGCGCTGCTGAAGGCGATGCGACGAGTCGAGGCCATCGCGGTTGTGCATGACACGCTCTCTGAAGGCCTGACGCAGTCGGTCGACTTTGACGAGGTGTTCGAGCGGGTGCTGCGCTTGATCACCGAGGTGGCCTCGATCGACAACATGAAGGTGTACCCTACGTTTACTGGCAGCTTTGGCGAGGTGCCCTCGCGTTCGGCGACGCCGCTGGCACTAGCACTGACCGAGCTGGTCACCAATGCGGTCGAACATGGCCTCAACGGCTCAGACGGGCAGGTGTGGGTCGAGGCGCGTCGAGATGACGAGCAGCTGAGCATCGTCGTTGGCGACGACGGGGGAGGGCTGCCCGAGGGTAAAGTTGGTGCTGGCCTGGGCACGCAGATTGTGCGCACGCTGATCGAGGGTGAGCTTTCGGGGTCGATTGACTGGCACACGCTGACCGGCAGCGGCACTGAGGTGACCATCACGATTCCGGTGTCAGCGCTCGGGGTCTGACACCCAGCGCTTCGAGACCTTTGCGCGGCGATCAACCGCCCAAAGGATGCGCGCGCGGCTCAGCTGGCTCGGCGAGCGCGAGCTGCGCGGCGCTTGAGGGCACGGCGCTCGTCTTCGCTGAGGCCACCCCACACGCCGGAGTCTTGGCCGGTCTCCATGGCGTACTGCAGGCACGCGTCGGTGACCTCGCAGGTGGAGCACACGACCTTAGCCTTCTCGATCTGGTCGACAGCCGGGCCGGTGTTGCCCACGGGGAAGAAGAGTTCCGGGTCGGCCTGCAGACAGGCCGCGGTGTCCCGCCAGTCCATAACACTCCTATTTCGGGCACGCCAGAACACTCGCGATTCGAGTTGTTCCCCAATGCCAGTCAACGGTTTGGCACTCCGAATATTGCCACAGCACCACGGTGATTGCAAGGAATCCATGGCTCACAATCCTGTGGGTCCAAGGCGTCGATAAGATGGTGACGACGATCGGAGAGGATCACCATGGCGAACCCCGCACAGTCCTGGCAGCTGAGGCTTGCTGCAGCTCTGCTGACGCTCGAGGCGGTGGCTGCGCTGGGCTGGGCAGCATGGCTCGCACTCGAGATGGTGATCGCCACGCCGCAGTCGGTGCCACTCGCGTTGGCGCTCATCGTCGTGCTGGTCGGCTTTGGCCTGTGGGTGTTGCTGGCTGCGCGTGGCCTGCGGGCTGGGCGGGCATGGGCGCGCTCGGCAGCAGTCTTCGTTCAGTTGGTGATGACCGCACTGGGCGTGGGCAGCCTTGGGGGCAGCACCTCGAGTGTGGTCATCTGCTTGGCCCTGGTGCTCCCAGCTGTCGTCGAAGGGGTGCTGCTGTTCACCCCGGCTGTTGTCGAGGCCACGAGCGACCGCAGCCGTCGCGACTGAACGGCTCAGTCGTCGAGGCCGAGCGCCCGTCGCAGCGATGCAACATGGCCCTTGGCTCGCACGTTATACCGGGCCAGCGAGATGACGCCCTGCTCGTCGATCACGAACGTCGAGCGGATGACACCCTGAACCTCTTTGCCATAGAGCTTCTTTGTGCCGTAGGCCCCATAAGCGCGGTGCACCGTGAGCTCAGGATCGCTCAGCAGTGAAAACGGCAGTGCCTGCGTCTCAGCGAAGCGCTGGAGCTTGGCTGGAGCATCCTTCGACACCCCGACCACGCGGTAGCCGGCACTCTGCAACGAAGCGATGTTGTCGCGGAAATCGCAGGCCTCGGTGGTGCATCCAGGCGTGCCGGCGGCGGGGTAAAAGTACAGCACCACTTTCTGGCCGCGTGGGTCGGCGAGATCGAAGGTGTTGCCCTCAGCGTCGGGCAGCTGGAACTCTGGTGCGGCGTCGCCCGCCTGCAAGCGCGTGGTTTCGGTGCTCATACCGGCGAGTCTAGTCGCGGTCGAGGTGCCTCACTGAATAGTGAGCGCGAGAGGTGAGCTGGTGCTTCACGGGTTGTGAGCGCGAGGCTTGCGGTTCATTTGGTTGTTGTGAGTCGACGGATCGACGGTTTCAAGGATGCCATATCGAGCCCGCGGGATGCGGCCATGGCCTCGGTCTTGTGTTGGGATAGTTCGATCAGGCGGAGTTGGATCTTGTTGATCTGCCGGGTCAGGTCGGCCGGGTTGATGCCCTCGATCCGCGCGGCGACGCTGGTGGTCTGCTCGTCGGTGAGGATGCTGGAGGCGAGCACGCGCTGCCACGGGGTCGCGGGCTTGTCGTAGACGCGGCGTCGGCGCCCGTCCGCGGCGGTGGAGTACTCGAGCGGCTTCTTGGTCGGGGTGAAGAAGTTCAGCCGCAGTGACACCAGCGGCCAGAGCTCGTTCAGCAGGGCCAGTTCCTGAGCGGTGTCGTAGCGCCAGTGGAACGCGTGCTTGCGGACGACGTGGTTGTTCTTGGATTCCACGGTGGCCTGGTCGTTCTTCTTGTAGGGACGGGAGCGGGTCTGGGCGATGTCGCGCTCTTGGAGCCAGTCGGCGACGTCGTGGTTGATGAACTCGGAACCGTTGTCCGAGTCGAACACGGTCAGCGGGAACGGGAACGCGTCCCGCAGTTGGCCCACGGCCTGCACGATCCAGCGGGACGCGTTGTTGCGGATCGAGGCGTTCTCGGTCCACCCGGTAACCAGGTCGGTCATCGTCAGGGTGCGGGCGAACTCCCCGGCGAAGGTGGGTCCGCAGTGCGCGACGGTGTCCGCCTCGATCACACCCGGTGTCGCAGGCGGGGCATCCCCAACCTTGGACAGGCCGATCGAGTTGCGCAACACCGCCGGGGCCGGGACCGTCGTCGAGATGCCCCGTAGCTGCATCGTCTTGCGCGCCGGGGCCAGGTACCGGTCGATCGTCGCGGCGCTCATCGCCTCCAACTCACTGACCGTCGCGGGTGTCGCGAACGGTTTGTCCAGGTCGCCGGCCTCGTTCAGCAGCGGCAGCCACAGCGGCAGCATCACGGTCAGGTACTTCCCGCACGGCATGCCCATCAACGCCCACACGCGCTCCAGCAGGCTCCGCGCGTCGTCGCTGTACTGCTTGGGCCGCAGCCTGCGCCGGTCGACCTGCTCGGCCGGGGCCGGTAGCGCAGGCCCGGTCAGCATCCGCCGAGCGGTCGACCGGCCCATCCCCGTCGTCGCGACCACCTCGTCAAGGATCCGGGCCTTCTCGGCCTTCGATGCCTTCCGATACGCGGTACGGAGCTTATTCGTGACGTGCCTTCTCGCGGCCATAGGTATCTTGCCTTCCACACAGGCAAGCTTCGCGCTCACAGAAGCTGAGGCACCAACAGCCACCACGCGCTCAAAGAACGTGAGGCACGTCGGCGGTTTGTGCGCGCGCACATCTGGTGCTATCGTTGTCTCTTGGCTCGGACGAGTTCTGAGCGCCTCTAGCTCAATTGGCAGAGCAGCTGACTCTTAATCAGCGGGTTCTGGGTTCAAGTCCCAGGGGGCGCACCACGAATGCACTGCTGCACTACGCGATGACCACAGAAAGACACCGCGGAATGATCCCCTACAGCACGGTCACCACACCCGACGGCGTCGATCTCGGCGTCTATGCAAACTTCATCACCGACATCATGGGCGCACTGGGAGCCTTCGGCGTCGCCGTGCTGGTCGCCGCCGAGAACCTCTTTCCGCCGATTCCCAGCGAAGCCATTCTGCCGCTGGCCGGGTTCGCAGCCTCTACCGGCGAGCTCGACCTCGTCGCGGTGATCATCTGGTCGACGGTCGGCTCAGTGGTGGGTGCGCTGGCGCTGTACGCTCTCGGGGCGTGGCTGGGACGGGACCGATTCATCCGGCTTGCCGCGCGCATCCCGCTGATCAACACCGACGACATCACTGCCACCGAACGATGGTTTCTCAAGCACGGCCCGGCGACCGTCTTCTTCGGCCGGCTGATTCCGCTGTTTCGCAGCCTGATCTCGATTCCGGCTGGCATCGAACGTATGCGCCTTCGGGTATTTCTTCCGCTGACCGCCCTCGGCAGCCTCATCTGGAACACTGTGCTGATCCTGGCCGGCTATGCCCTCGGCGCCAACTTCGGGGTCATCGAAGAATTCGTCGGAATGTTCCAGTGGGTGGTGATCATTGTGCTGCTGCTGGCCGTGGCGGCATTCGTCTGGTGGCGCCTGCGGCGGCGACGCAAATGACTGTCTCAGCAACCGCCGGCTGGAGCGATGCCAGGCGTTGGTTCTCGCTTGCCTTGCTGCTGTGCTCGGTGCTGGTGGTGTCGACCGACAACACGGTGATGAGCTTCGCGCTGCCGGCGATCTCGGCCGAATTCGACTCCAGCGCCGTGCTGCTGCTTTGGATCGTCGACGTGTACCCTCTGGTGCTCGCCGGCCTGCTGGTCATGATGGGGTCACTGGCTGATCGTTTCGGTTACCGGCGCATGCTGCTGATCGGCGCGTGGGGGTTCACCATCGCCTCGGTGTGTGCGGGCTTCGCCACCTCAGCGCAGATGCTCGTCGCAGTGCGTGCCACTATGGGGGTCTTCGGCTCGATGCTGATGCCCGCAACGCTTTCGCTGATTCGGGTGCTCTTCGTCGAAGGGCGCCAGCGCAGTCTTGCGGTGGCCATCTGGACCTCTTGCTGGGCCATCGGGGCCGCGCTCGGGCCGATTCTCGGTGGTTTTCTGCTGGCGCACCTGTGGTGGGGGTCGGTGTTCTTGATCGCTGTGCCGCTGTTCGCACCGCTGCTGGTGTTCGGACCGTTTCATGTGCCGGTCACCCGCGCCCCGGGCAGCGGGCCCATCGACGTGCCCAGCGTTGTGCTGTCGGTGGCGGCCATGGCCTCTTCGGTGTTCGCGCTCAAGCGTGTGGCAGTGGGAGACGGATGGCAGCTGAGCCTCGTGTTCGCAGTGTTCGGTGTCATTTCAGGTGCGCTCTTCGTGCGTCGACAACTGCAGCTGGAGCATCCTCTGCTCGATATGTCACTGTTTCGACGCAGACGCTTCACCGTCTCGATTACGGCGAACCTGGTGGCGCTCATGTGCACGACCGGCCTCATGCTCTTCGCTGCGCAACAGCTGCAGCTCGGCCTCGGTATCGACTCGATGACGGCCGGGTGGATGCTGGTGCCCGGCGCGGTCGCCACGGCCACCGCGTCGTTCGTGGTCGGTCGTGTGGTCAGTGCACGCCTGCGGCGGCCGGTCATGGTGGCTGCGTTGACGCTGTCGGCAATGTCATTCACCGGCTATGCGCTGCTCGGCAGCACCTCCGGTGCTGCGGTTCTCGTGCTGGTGGCCGCTGTCGGTGCCGGGTTCGGTGCATCGCAGGCCGTCTCGAACGAGGTGGTCGTCTCAGAAGTGCCTGCGGAGAGCGCCGGGGCGGCAGCTGCGGTCTCTGAGACGGCCTACGAGCTCGGCACCGTGCTTGGCGCGGCGCTGCTCGGTGGTATCACGGCCGGGGTCTACCGGGCTGGGCTGATGCTTCCGGCAGGGCTGAGCGACGCAGAAGTGCAGCGCTCACGTGAGACGCTCGCCGGTGCGCTCGCTGTGGCACAGGAGCGTTCTCCGGAGATCGCCACGCAGATCGAGACCGCGGCGCGGGCCGCGCTGTTTCATGCCGGAGGCGTGATGTCTCTCGTGGCTGCGGGAGTGGTTGTCGCAGTGGCGCTCTGGGCGGCCTTTGGGCTGCGCTCGGCTGCTGCAGGGGGCTCGCGACCGGTGGATCGATAGAATCGACACATGTCTGGGCTCACTTCGCGACGAGCACTGATCGCTGCTGGCCTCGGGCTGATGGCGACGGGGGCGCTGTCTGCGTGTGCCTCGACCAGCCGGGTGCTCTCTGAAGCAAGCGGTCTGACGCTGCAGCATTTCGACGACGAAACGCCCGGTGCATCAGTGGCAGTGGCAGTGGTCGGCGACTCGCTGAGTGTCGGTGTGGTCGAGCAGGTCACCGGAGTCGAAGCATCCGGTCGCTGGGCTGCCGCGTATCAGACGGGCATTGTGCGTTTGATTGGTGGATGGTCGAAGGTCGGGGCCGATACTGCGACGATGGCCCGATCAGCGGCGCCCGTCACCGGAGCAGACGCGCTGCTGATCATGGCAGGCACCAACGATCTGCCCTCCAACGTCTCATTCGACGAATCCGCAGACAACCTCGAGGCCATCGTGAGTGCTGTTGGTCTCGACAAGGTGATCGTGGCACAGATTCCACCGCTGATCCGGCATCTCGACGACGTCGTCGAGTACAACCGACAGCTGGTGGCTCTTGCCACTGATCGTGGCTGGGGCAGTTGCGATCCGTGGCAGCGCATGCGTGAGGCCGACGGCAGCTGGAACACGGAATACTACGGCGACGGAACGCATCCCAACAGCGCGGGATATGCGCTCGCGGCGACAGAACTGTACGACGCCTTGGTTGCGCAGCTGTGGGGGTCATGATCCGAGTCTGAGCGTGTGTCGGGTGCATGGGATAGCATGAAAGTGCCGGCAACAAGCGTCTGAGCAATCAGACAGACAGGAGCGGCGTGAACGCGAAGACACGA
The DNA here is from genome assembly GCF_000423505.1 of Pseudoclavibacter soli DSM 23366. GTDB lineage: Bacteria > Actinomycetota > Actinomycetes > Actinomycetales > Microbacteriaceae > Pseudoclavibacter_A > Pseudoclavibacter_A soli. The sequence continues at coordinate 457,797 of NZ_AUIC01000003.1, read as the reverse complement.
CAGTTCGACCTTGTGGTGGTTTCCAACCGTCTGCCCGTCGACCGTGTCACCGACGCCGATGGGCAACAAAGTTGGGCACGGTCGCCCGGTGGTTTGGTCACTGCACTCGAACCGGTTATGGAACGTTCCAGCGGGGCTTGGGTGGGCTGGCCCGGCGTACCGGACGCGCACTTTGATCCCTTCGAGATCGAGGGTGGGTCTCGCGGTGGTTCGTTCCATGTCTATCCGGTCACGCTCAGCGAGCTTGAACTCGAGCGTTACTATGAGGGGTTCTCGAACGCCACGCTGTGGCCGCTGTACCACGACGTGATCGCGCCGCCGATCTACCATCGCATCTGGTGGGAGAGCTATCGAACGGTCAACCAGCGCTTCGCCGAACAGGTCGCTGCAATCAGCGCACGAGGCGCCACAGTCTGGGTGCAGGATTACCAGCTGCAATTGGTGCCTCAGCTGTTGCGGCGGCTGCGCCCTGACCTTGCCATCGGCTTCTTCGACCATATTCCGTTTCCGTCATATGGGCTGTTCGCGCAGCTGCCGTGGCGCGCTCAGATTCTCGAAGGACTGCTCGGTGCTGACCTGATCGGCTTTCAACGATCCGAAGATGCCCGCAATTTCTCGCGGGCGGTACGCTCGGTGCTTGGAGTGGTTCCGCGTCGCAACGTCATCGTCGCGGCAGATGAGAGCCCGGCTGGCTCACACGAAGTTGAGTTCGGCGACTACCCGATCTCCATTGATGCCGATGAGTTCGAGCAGCTCGGGCGAGACCCTGCCGTGCGTCGTCGAGCACGGCAGATCCGTCGTGAACTCGGCGACCCGGCACATGTCATTCTCGGCATCGATCGTCTCGACTACACCAAGGGCATCCGGCATCGTCTGAAAGCCTACGGCGAGCTTCTCGAGGAGGGGCGCATCAGCGTGGCCGATACGACGCTCATTCAAATCGCAGTGCCCAGTCGCGAGCGAGTCGAGACCTATCGACGGCTGCGCGATGAGATTGAACTCACCGTGGCACGCATCAATGGTGACTATTCGGTGATCGGCCGACCGGCCATCCAATATCTGCATCGCAGCTTTCCCCGACGTGAGATGGCGGCGTTCTACCTAGCAGCTGACATTCTGCTGGTCACCGCGCTGCGTGATGGCATGAACCTCGTGGCCAAAGAATTCGTCGCCACTCACGTCGACAACGACGCCGTTCTGGTGCTCAGCGAGTTTGCAGGTGCCTCAGACGAGCTCAAAACGGCGCTGTTGGTCAACCCCCACGACATCGACGGAGTCAAAGAGGCCATTCTGCAGGCCCGAGACATGTCCGACGGAGAGCGCACCCGACGCATGCGAGTCATGCGCCGACGTGTCAGCGAAGACAACGTCGAACGCTGGTCTGACGCCTATCTCGCTGAGCTGCGCAGGGTGAGCGCAGCAAACCGCAAGAACACTTCAGAGGCCGACCATGAGCACTGATCTCGACACCGCGGTGCGCCGCATCGTCGAAGTGCCCAAGCTGCTGGTGGCACTTGACTTCGACGGCACGGTTGCGCCGTTCACCGACAACCCGGCTGACTCGCGGTCGCTCGCCGACGCACACCTGGCGGTAATTCGACTGTGGCAGTTGCGGCAGACGACCGTTGCCTATGTCTCTGGTCGCGCGCTTGACTCGCTGCGGGCCGTGGCCGATGCGCCGCGGGGGCTGCTGCTGGTGGGCTCGCATGGTGCGCAGGTGCAGCTTGAGTCGGGCGCTGAAGACCCGCAACCACTGAACACGCAGACGGTGCGCGATGTCTCTGATCTCGGCACGCGTCTCGAGAATCTGATCGCTCGAGTGCCCGGCGCCTGGATCGAACACAAACCCGTAGGTGCGGTGTTGCACACTCGCAACGTGCCTGACGATCAAGCCGCCGATCTGCAGCGTCAGGCTCGCGAGATCATTGCACAAGAGCTGCCGGTTGCACGGGTGTTGCCGGGGCACGATGTGCTGGAGTTCTCGCTGAAGCAGACCGACAAGGGGCAGGCTGTGCAGCGACTGCGCGAGCACGTGCACGCCGATGCGGTGTTCTACGCAGGCGATGATCGCACCGACGAAGACGTGTTTCGCTCGCTTGGCAAGGGCGATCTGGGCGTGCACGTCGGTGATGGGCGCACTGCGGCAGAATACAGCGTGGCCGACCCACGTGCACTGGCCAATGTGTTGATGGGCATGGCAGCGCTGCGACGGCGACACCTGACGCTGACCGAGAACCTATGAGCATGCCGCAGCACCTCACCTGCAGTGTGGTAGTTTGGTCTGGTGCGCATCCGGACGGCACCACCCCGCCGACCGAGCCGCTGGTGGGCAACAGATACCAGCGAACGCAAGGTGATCATCGCAATGACGCCGCACAGTCGCCACGACGAAGCTGTGCTCAGGCCGCATAACCGTTACGCGACACAACCCCACACACCACGATCAAGGAATGACTGACATGTCCGCCGCCCAGAAACCGGTCCCGTCGCCGGGAGCACACCGCGAGCAGCTCACCGGGGCACAGATCATCATCTCGTCGCTCGAGCGCCTCGGGGTTACCGACGTGTTCGGGCTGCCCGGCGGTGCGATCCTGCCGACTTATGACCCGCTCATGGATGCTCAGGGGCTGCGCCACGTTTTGGTGCGTCACGAGCAGGGTGCGGGCCACGCAGCCGAAGGCTACGCGAGCGCCAGCGGACGCGTCGGCGTGGCTATCGCCACCTCGGGCCCCGGCGCCACGAACCTGGTCACAGCCATCGCTGACGCCTACATGGACTCCGTGCCGCTGTTGGCCATCACCGGTCAGGTGTTCTCATCGCTGATCGGCACTGATGCATTCCAGGAAGCCGATATCGTCGGCATCACCATGCCGATCACCAAGCACTCGTTCTTGGTGCGCAAAGCCGAAGAGGTCGCGCCGGCCATCGCGGCAGCGTACGAGATCGCCACCACCGGTCGTCCGGGCCCAGTGCTCGTCGACATCTCGAAAGATGCTCAGCAGGGGCTCGCCGACTTCCAATGGCCTCCTGAGGTCAACCTGCCGGGCTATCGCCCCGCCACGCAGCCGCACGGCCGCCAGATTCAGGCGGCAAGCCAGCTGCTGACCGAAGCTCGCCGTCCTGTGCTCTACGTCGGCGGTGGCGTCATTCGCTCGGGCGCAAGCGCAGAGCTGCTCGCACTTGCCGAGGCTACCGGTGCACCAGTGGTCACCACGCTGATGGCTCGTGGCGCATTCCCCGACTCACACCCGCAGAACCTCGGTATGCCGGGTATGCACGGAACGGTGCCTGCGGTGCTCGCACTGCAGCAGGCTGATCTCATCGTCAGCCTCGGTGCCCGTTTCGACGACCGTGTCACGGGCAATGTCAAAACCTTCGCGCCGCTGGCCAAGATTGTGCATGTCGACATCGACCCTGCCGAGATCTCGAAGATTCGCCACGCAGACGTGCCGATCGTCGGCGACCTTCGCCAGGTGCTCGACGAGCTGGTGCCGCAATTCGAGTCTGACATCGCCGGCCAGGCTCCCGATCTCACGCAGTGGTGGCAGCATCTCGACAAGCTGCGTGAAGACTATCCGCTCGGCTACACCGAGCCGACCGACGGCTTGCTGGCACCACAATACGTGATCCAGCGCATCGGTGAGCTCACCGGGCCAGAGGCCGTCTACGCAGCCGGCGTGGGGCAGCATCAAATGTGGACCGCTCAGTTCATCAAGTACGAACGGCCCAATTCCTTCCTCAACTCAGGCGGCGCCGGCACCATGGGCTACTCCGTGCCTGCCGCCATGGGGGCCAAGGTCGCCGAGCCCGATCGTGTGGTCTGGGCGATTGACGGTGACGGCTGCTTCCAGATGACCAACCAAGAGCTGGCCACCTGCGTCATCAACGACATCCCCATCAAGGTCGCGATTATCAACAACTCGTCGCTGGGCATGGTCAAGCAGTGGCAGACGCTGTTCTACAACCAGCGGTACTCCAACACCGAGCTGAACACCGGGGCGGGCTCTGAACGCATTCCCGACTTCGTGAAGCTCGCCGACGCCTACGGTGCGGCTGCGCGCCGGGTGACCAGCGCTGACGAGGTCGATGAGGCCATCGAATGGGCGCTCGGCATCAACGACCGCCCAGTCGTCATCGACTTCGTGGTCTCGGCCGACGCCATGGTCTGGCCGATGGTGCCACAGGGTGTGAGCAACGACTTTGTGCAATATGCCAGAGATTCGTCACCTGCGTTCGACGGGGAGGAGTGAGCATGAGCAAGCATGTGCTGTCGCTGCTGGTCGAAGACAAGCCAGGTCTGCTGACCCGTGTCGCTGGGCTGTTCGCCCGTCGCGGGTTCAACATCGAGTCACTTGCGGTGGGCACCACCGAGGTCGAGGGGCTCTCGCGCATCACCGTAGTGGTCGATGTCGAGGGGCAACCGCTCGAACAGGTCACCAAGCAGCTCAACAAACTGATCAACGTGATCAAAATCGTCGAGCTCGAGCCGGAGAGCTCAGTATTCCGCGAGCATCTGCTGATCAAGGTCAAGGCTGAAGCTGGCACCCGATCGCAGATTGTCGAGTTGGTCGAGCTGTTCCGAGCCCGCGTGGTCGACGTCTCACACGACGCCGTCGTGATCGAGGTCACCGGTGACCCAGCCAAGAATCAGGCGCTGCTGAAGCTGCTCGATCAGTACGGAGTGCGCGAGATCGTGCAGTCGGGTCTGCTCGCAGTGGCCCGCGGCTCGCGCTCGATCACCGATCGGGTGGGCCGGGTCTGACCCGCCACCGATGAACCAAAGAAGTCAACAACAAACGAAATGGAGTAACACTGATGGCTGAAATCTTCTACGACGACGATGCTGATCTGACGATTATCCAGGGCAAGAAGGTCGCCGTTCTCGGCTTCGGCTCACAGGGCCACGCTCACGCGCTCAACCTGCGCGACTCGGGCGTCGAGGTGAAGATCGCCCTGCGTGACGGCTCGCCGACCAAGACCCGTGCTGAGGAGCTCGGCTTCGAGGTACTGAGCAACGCCGAGGCCACGAAGTGGTCAGACGTGCTGGTGGTTCTGGCTCCTGATCAGTACCAAGCTGATATCTACAAGAACGACATCGAGCCCAACCTCAAAGAGGGGCAGACTCTGCTGTTCGCACACGGCTTCAACGTGCGCTTCGGCTACATCCAGGCTCCCAAGGGCGTCGACGTTGTGATGATCGCACCCAAGGGCCCCGGTCACACCGTGCGTCGCGAGTACGAGGCCGGCCGTGGCGTGCCTGTGCTGGTTGCCGTCGAGAATGACGAGAGCGGCCACGCGTTCGAGACTGCGCTGTCGTACGGCAAGGGCATCGGCGGCACTCGCGCCGGCGCCATCAAGACCACCTTCACTGAAGAGACCGAGTCTGACCTGTTCGGCGAGCAGGCAGTGCTCTGCGGTGGTCTTTCGAGGCTCATCCAAGACGGCTTCGAGGTGCTGACCGAGGCCGGCTACCAGCCCGAGATCGCCTACTTCGAGGTCTGCCATGAGATGAAGCTCATCGTCGACCTGATCAACGAGGGCGGTCTGGCCAAGCAGCGTTGGTCGATCTCTGACACCGCCGAGTACGGTGACTACGTGTCGGGCCCGCGCGTGATCGATCCCCACGTCAAAGAGAACATGAAGGCAGTGCTCGCCGACATCCAGTCGGGCGCGTTCGCCGAGCGTTTCATCGCCGACCAGAAGGCCGGCGCTCCCGAGTTCAAGCGTCTGCGCGCCGAGGGCGAGGCTCACCCGATCGAGAAGACCGGCAAAGAGCTGCGCAAGCTCTTCTCCTGGTCAGAGAACGCGATCGACGCCGACTATGTTGAAGGCCACGTCGGTCGCCACGAGTGATCCGACGCTGATCGTCGATCGGCGATCCACCTGAGGTTGTCACCACGACCTCTGCAGCACGGTGAGACGGGGCTGCGCCTGTGCAAGACCAAGGCGCGGCTCCGTTTTGCCGTATCATGACTATTCGAGCACGGCTGGATGCGCACGGCGCGCGGTCGCATCTCATCCACCAGTAGCTGACTGAGGAGCGTTGTGGGCAGCACACCATCGACTGGGCGGCCGAGTGAGGCCCCTGACGACGACGAGGGCCTGTATTGGCCTGAACAGGCTGCTGACGAAGCTCGTACCGGGCTGCGCACGCAGCACGATGGCGACGGCGCCAGCAACGAAGATGAGGCTGACGAAGAGAGCCCGCTGGCCGAGGTTTCCAGCTTCGCACTGATCACCTACGGCGCGCTCATCGGGGCATTCGCAGTGTTCGCCCTCAGCTGGCTGAGCATCGCCTGGCCATATTTCAGCAACCCGCCGCAGCCGCTGTTCGACCCGGTCGATCGGGCGCAGCTCGCTCTCAGCGTGGGCGCACCAGTGCTGTGGCTGGTCTTCGGGCTGGTCACCGTGCGTGGTCGCCGCTGGCCGTGGCAGCTGGCGTGGGTGTTGGTCGGCCTGATCGCATTGGCGCCGTGGCCGCTGGTGATCAACCAGCTCATTCCCAGCATCCTTGAAGGAGCGGCATGACCAGCAGCGAATTCGCCGACATTGAGGTCGACGAGGCAGAGCTCGACGCAGCCTCAGTCAAGCAGTCACTGCGCAAAGGCGCGATCGCTGGCCTGATCGCTGCGGCCATCGCGTTCGCCTACCCCATTTGGCAGGCAGTGGCTTTCGGCTTCTTCAACGAAGACAGCGGTTGGCACGCGGTGTTCGAAGATGTCCCGTGGACCCGTTGGGCACTCACCGGCTGGGGAGTGGCGGTACCAGTGCTGCTATTGATCGGTGCCTGGCTGATCGCGCGCCGAGTCACTTGGTGGCGCGCGATCATCATCTACCTCACGGCGTGGGCTATGGTGACTCCGCTGATCATCACGGCGCAGACTCTCGTAGCGCGCCTGCCGCAGGTGCAGGTGGTCATTTGGAGTGCGCTGCTCGTCGGTCGCTGATCACAGCGCGAACAGCAGTGCGATCACCGCAAGCAGTGGCAGCGTGCCCTGCTTGATCGCTGCGGGGCGGTTCGCGGCACTGCGGGCAAACAGCACGAGCGCCGCTGCGGCCATCGAGCCGGCACCAGCGAAGACCAGTGCAATGCCCGCCGCGGCGTTTCCACTGACGGTCAGCACGATGCCGATCACCGTGACGATGGCGAGAAACAGGTTGTAGAACCCTTGGTTAAACGCCATTTCGCGGGTTGCCTGGGCTTCATCGGCACTCATGCCGAACACGCCACGCGCTTTCGGTGTGGTCCAGAGCAGCGACTCGAGGGCGAAGATGAACACGTGCAGCGCGGCCGCGAGTGCGGCGAGCGTGAGGGCGGTGATGAGCATGAGATCCTCCAGATTAATCCGAGCGCGCCCCTGACCCAGCTGAGGTTCGATCAGTCAGCCAGCGCTGACGCCCAGGCAGTGCCGACGATGTCATCGGCGAGTGTGACGCACGCCCAATCTGTAACGATTGTTACAATTAGGGCGCAGGATCACTATACACAGAATGTCAAGGAGATGTCCGATGCCACGCACTCGCGCATTCGACCGCGCTGAAGTGGTGCGCCAAGCTCGTTCGGTGTTCTGGGCGCAGGGCTTCGAGGTGGCCTCGATTCCACAGCTCGAGGCGGCGACGGGGCTGAGTCGCTCAAGCATCTACAACGAGTTCGGCTCGAAAGACGGGTTGTTCGATGCGGCGGTGGCCAGCTACCTGACCGAAGTGGTGTATCCACCGCTGCGGCCGCTGCAGCAAGAAGCCGTCGAAGCTCACGCGCTTGCCGATTACCTGCATGGGCTGCAGAAGATGTTCGGTCGTGGAACGGGCGAGGCAGCACGGTTTGGCTGTCTGCTGATCAACTCCGCTGCCGCACCGGTCGGGCAGCGCCCCGAGGTGGCCAATGCCGTGCGTCGGTATCGCAGATCGTTGGCTGAGGCCATTGGCCAAGGGATGGCGGCTGCGCACCCAGCCCAACCAGCGTCACAGCGTCAGCGGCTGGTCGACGCGGTGACCGCGCTGGTCGTGGCGGCCTTTGCCCTGGTCAGAGTCGATCGCGCCCAAGCAGCACAGACCCTTGCCTCAGCCGTTGAGATCGCACGGCCATAGATCACTCGACGGGCAGACCCTCGAAGATCCACTGGGCGGTGCCGCCCGAGATGTTGGTCGCCGGGATGCCCTGGGTGTCGAGCCATTCGCAGGCCTTCTGTGAGCGGCCGCCCGCCTGGCAGATCACCAGCAGGTCGTCGACATCGGGCACCTCGTCAAAGCGTGACTGCAGCTGTGAGAGGGGAATGTTGACGGCGCCCTTCGCGTGGCCGCCTGCGAACTCGTCGGTCTCTCGCACGTCAATGATGGTGGCGCCGGCGAGCTGGCGCTCGGCAGCCTGTTCTGGGGTGATCTGGTCGACCATGATGTCTCCTCGGCAACGGGTGGTGGGCGCCGGTGGCGCCTCGGTATCCACTGTAGTCGCCCGGCGCGATAGGCTGGATCGGGCTGCGAGCGTTGCCTGCGGCCGGCCGATCGGCCACGTGATCTCGCTGCAGGAGGAAGTTCCATGACCGCACGCATCAATCTCGGAGTCATCGATGGTGACGGAATCGGACCCGAGGTGATCGACCAAGCCCGACGGGTGCTCGACGTGATCGCTGCGCAGCACCAGATCGAGGTTGAGGCAACCGAATACGACCTCGGGGCTCGGCGATACCAGCGCACGGGCGAGATTCTCTCTGATGAGACGCTCGCTCAGCTGCGCACACACGATGCACTGCTGCTGGGCGCGGTGGGTGATCCACGTGCGGTGCCGGCCGGCCTGCTCGAGCGCGGCCTGCTGCTGAAACTGCGCTTCGCTTTTGACCATTACGTCAACCTGCGCCCGGTGGAGCTGCTGCCCGGCGTCGCCTCCCCGCTGGCAGCCCCCGGGGCCATCGACTTTGTGGTGGTTCGTGAAGGCACCGAGGGGCTCTACACCGGCAATGGCGGTGCGCTGCGCGTCGGCACCGATCATGAGGTGGCCACTGAAGTCTCGGTGAACACGGCCTTCGGCGCCAAACGCCTGATTCGTTATGCCTTCGAACTGGCGGCCACGCGGGAGCGCCGCCACGTCACCCTGGTGCACAAGAAGAACGTGCTGGTCAACGCCGGCGGCATGTGGCAGCGGCTGGTCGACGAGGTCGCCGCAGATTTTCCCACGGTCACCCACGACTACCTGCACGTCGATGCAGCGACCATCTTCTTCGTCACCGACCCGCAGCGCTTCGACGTGATCGTCACCGACAACCTGTTCGGCGACATCCTGACTGATCTGGCCGCGGCGATCACCGGCGGCATCGGGCTGGCTGCTTCGGGCAACATCAATCCTGATCGCACGGCGCCCAGCATGTTCGAGCCCATTCACGGCTCGGCTCCTGATATCGCGGGGCAGGGGGTGGCCGATCCCACGGCCGCCGTGTTGTCGGTCGCACTGTTGCTGCGCACGCTCGGTCACACCGAGGCTGCCGATCAGGTGCACCAGGCGGTGCGCGACGATGTGGCCGCACGAGACGGGGCCGCACGCACCACTGCTCAGGTGGGCGATGCGATCATCGCGCGACTCGAGGCCTGAGCCTCTGCCGCACGCGGCGTGAGCGGAGTATCCTGAGTGAGGCGGCATATCGCCGTCGGCTGCGACACAATCGCACCTTTTCGCGTGCTCGGTCTCTACCCCGAACGATCGCTGACGCGTGCACCATGAACGACTGAAGAAAGACACCATGACTGAGACGGCGAATGCCCTGACATTCACGAAGACCCAGAACCCTCACCCGACCGACCCTGCTGCACGCGAGCAGATTCTGCGCGACCCTGGCTTCGGCGTGCACTTCAGCGACCACATGGTGACCATCGACTATGACGTTGCCAATGGCTGGCACGACGCACAGGTGCTGCCCTACGGCCCGCTGGCCATCGCCCCCGGCGCCTCGGTGCTGCACTACGCCCAAGAGATCTTCGAGGGGCTCAAAGGCTACCGTCACGCTGACGGCACCATCTGGACGTTCCGTCCTGAGCGCAATGCGGCGCGCTTCCAGAAGTCGGCCGAGCGCCTCGCTCTGCCGCAGCTGCCGGTTGAGCTGTTCGTCGAATCGCTCAAGCAGCTCGGTTCGACCGACCGCGACTGGGTGCCCGACCCCGAGGGCGAGAAGAGCCTCTACCTGCGTCCGTTCATGTTCGCGACTGAGCAGTTCCTCGGCGTGCGCAGTGCACAAGAGGTCAAGTACGTGCTGATTGCCTCGCCGGCCGGCCCGTACTTCGCCGATGGCGTCAAGCCCGTCGACATCTGGCTGTCTGAAGACTACGCACGCACCTCGCTGGGCGGCACTGGTGAGGCAAAGTGCGGCGGCAACTATGCCGCCAGCCTCGAGCCCGAGAACGAGGCGCACGCCAACGGCTGCGCGCAGGTGCTCTTCCTCGACACCGAGACCCATTCCAACGTCGACGAGCTCGGCGGCATGAACATCATGTTCATCACCGACGACAACGTGCTCGTCACGCCGAAGCTCACCGGCTCGATTCTGCACGGCGTCACGCGTGAGTCGCTGCTGACGATCGCCGCCGAAGACTTCGGCATGAAGGTCGAAGAGCGTGCAGTATCGCTCGACGAGTGGCGCGAGCGCGTCGCCGACGGCACCTTCACCGAGATCTTCGCCTGTGGCACGGCTGCAGTGATCAACCCGCTGGCTGCGCTCAAGGGGCGCACCGTGAATATCCCGGCCGCGCGCAACACCGGCGGAGAGGTCACCACTGCGCTGCGCAAGGCGCTCACCGACATCCAGTTCGGCCGAGCCGCTGACACCCGCGGCTGGCTGACCCAACTGGCCTGAGATCAACCCCCGATCAGCGGCGGCAGGTGCACATGCATCTGCCGCCGCTGTCGATCACAGAGAGGCGCATATGCAGATCGCACGATTCATCCACGGCACTGACGACCCCAAATACGGCATTCTCGACGGCGATGACTACGTCGTGCTGCACGGCGATCCGCTGTTCCTGGGATATGAAACCACCGGCGAGCGGGTCCCGCGCGCCGAGGTGCGACTGCTGGCACCGGTCATCCCGCGTTCGAAGGTCATCGCAGTGGGGCGCAACTACGCCGCGCACGCGGCTGAGAAGGGCAATGCCGTACCCGACCATCCGCTGTTGTTCTTCAAACCCAACACCTCGGTGATCGGCCCCGGTGACGAGATCGTCATTCCTGAGATCGCCGGCACCGTCGAACCCGAGGCTGAGCTCGCCATTGTGATCAGCCGGGTGGCCAAGAACGTGGCACGTGCCGACTGGGCCGATGTGGTCTTCGGCTACACCGTCGCCAACGATGTCAGCTCGCGCACCCTGCAGAAGGCCGACGGACAATGGGCTCGCGCCAAGGGCTTCGATACGTTCTGTCCGCTGGGCCCGGTCATTGAGACCGAACTCGACTTAGCCGACACTTGGGTCAGTTCGACGATCAATGGCGAGGCGGCGCAGCGCGGCAACACGCGCGACTTTATCTTCGACGTGCCCTATCTCATTGAGTACATCACGCAGGCGTTCACGCTGCTGCCAGGCGACGTGATCATCACCGGCACCCCGGCTGGCGTGCGCCCCATTGTGCCTGGTGACTCGGTCACCGTGAGCGTCGCGGGCATTGGCGACCTGACGAATCCTGTCGTGGGTGCCGCGAACTGAGTCTGCAGCTGCGCACTGCTCGGCGCGTCGGGCTGCGTGTCGGGCGACGTGTCGAGCGCGGCGGAGCTCAGCTGGCGTCGCGCAGCGGGTGGCCCTCGCCGGCTGAGTCATCGCGACGGGTCTCGAGTTGGTGCGCGATCGGGCAGCGGCCGCAGCCGGCGGTCAGATCGTCTTCTGGCACCTCGATGCCGTAGATGGCCGACAGTGCGTCGACGAACTCGCCCTGGCGATCTTCGGCGGCCATGGCGCGCGCCTGCTGCATCGGCTCATTGAGCAGCACACCGACCAAATGACGTAGAGCCTTCTCGGTGTTCGCGTGACTCGGCTCGTGAGCGGTCGAGCGGGAGATCTCCTCGTCGAGTGCCGCGAAGAAGCGCTGTTTGAGCTCGCCGAGCGCTCGCCCGACTCGCTGCTGGTTGCGCTGCTGATGAAAACTGGTGGTGGCGGCTTCGACCACAGCCCGGGCGTTGTCTGCGCTGGCCAGCTGCTCGAGCGGAGCGTGCAGCTTGATGGTCTCGAGATCGAGCAGGTCGACATCGGGCAGCTCGCTCACGTCGAGCGCCACATTGCGAGGCATACCGAGGTCGATGATTAACTGCCGTGCGGGCAGCTGCGGGCACGGCGCAGGGCCGGTGGATGCGGTGGTCGCCTCGACGGCTCGGCTGCGCGCGTGCTGCAGCTCGGCTTTGTCGAGCACAGTGTGTGGTGCAGTGGTGCAGGTGACGATCACGTCGGCCGAGGCGATCTCGGTGTCGAGCTGTGCCGGGTCGACCGCGCGCACCTCACGGTGGGCGGCGAACGCTTTGGCTCGACCCGATGCCGAGTGCACCGCGATGTCGCGCACCCCGTGATCGCGCAGCGCCGCGACGGTGACCCGGGCGTATTGTCCGGTGCCGATCAGCAGTACGCGCAGAGCCGACCAGTCGGCGATGCGGGTGTCGCACATATCAAGGGCCAGGCGCACGAGGCTGCGGCCGGCATGCACGAGATCGGTGCCGTTTTTGACCTCGCGTGAGGTTTTGGCGGCGTTCTGAAAGAGGCGTTCGAGCACGGCGGTGGTGGTGCCCGCCGAGCGTGCGCGCAGCAGGGCGTCGGCCACCTGGCCCGAGATTTCGGTCTCGCCGACCACGAGTGACTCGAGGCCGCTGGAGACGGAGAACAGGTGCTCGACCACATCGTCTTCGAGCCGCACCTCGGAGTTCTCACGGAGCGTCTCGTAGGGCAGGCCGGTGTGTGCGCTCAGCGCGCGCCACGCGGCCTCGATGGCCAGGCGCGGGTCGGTGCGCTCGGGCTGGTCGACATCGAGGTAGGCCTCAAACCGGTTGCACGTGGCGACGACGACCGCGCCGTCAAAGAACTCAGAGCGAGCGGTAAACACTGAGGAGGCATCACCAGCGCTCGCCAGCCGCTCCAAGACGGGGAACGAGGCGGTTTTATGGCTTGACGAGACGCACAACAGCACGTGGAAATTGTACGCGATGGTCTGATGTTTAAGAAATCGTCTGATGTTTGCGAGAATGGGGGCTATGACCCTCGGCGCCGCACATCCCCTGAACTCCTCGAACACTGCAGAATCGGCTCTCATTCGAGCTCTCCGCGGCCAATCACACGATCATGTGCCGGTGTGGTTCATGCGACAGGCCGGGCGTTCACTGCCCGAGTATCGGCAGGTGCGCGAAGGGGTCAGCATGCTCGACTCGTGCCTCAACCCCGAGCTGGCGGCTGAGATCACCCTGCAGCCGGTGCGCCGTCACGGGGTCGACGCGGCGATCTTCTTCTCTGACATCGTGATTCCGCTGCGTCTGGCCGGTGTCGAGGTCGACATCGTGCCCGGGCGCGGGCCGGTGTTTCCCCACCCGGTGCGCACCTTGGCCGACGTCGAAGCGCTGCCCGAGCTCACCGCCGACCATCTGGCGCCGATCACCGAGACAGCACGGCTGGTCGTCGAGCAGCTGGGGGCCACGCCGCTGATCGGCTTTGCCGGTGCGCCGTTCACCCTGGCGGCGTATCTCGTCGAGGGCGGGCCCTCAAAAGACCATCTCGCCGCGCGCACCATGATGCTGGCCCAACCCGAGGTGTGGCAGGCGCTGGTCACTCGCATCGCCGACTATTCGGCAGCGTTCCTGCGCGCCCAGGTGCTCGGTGGGGCATCGGCTGTGCAGCTGTTCGACTCTTGGGTGGGATCATTGAGCCCCAGCGTCTACCGTGAGCGCGTGCGTCCGGCTTCGGCCCGGGTGCTCGAGGCGGTCGCCGACCTGCGTGACTCGATCGGCCAGCATGTGCCGCGCATCCATTTCGGCCTTGCCGGCCCCGAGCTGCTCGGCGATCTGCGCGACGCCGGGGCAGATGCGGTCGGGGTCGACTATCGCACCGAGTTGTCCGACGCAATCGAGCTGCTCGGTGGTGACGTGCCAGTGCAGGGCAACCTCGACCCCGCGGTGCTCGCCGCACCCGCCGAGGTCTGGCAGCCCGCCGTCGACGAGGTGCTGCGCCAAGGAGCGGCAGCGCCCGGCCATGTGTTCAACCTCGGCCACGGGGTGCCGCCGCAGACCGATCCGACCGTGCTCACGGCGATCGTTGAGCGGGTGCACAGCTGGCCGGAGGTGGCGCGGTGAACGACCTGATTGTCATCGGCGGTGGGGTGGCCGGGCTGGTCGCAGCCTGGCAGGCAGCCGAGGCCGGCCGTGAGGTCACTCTGCTCGAAGCTCGCGATGTGCTCGGAGGGCCGGTCTCTGAGCACGTACTCGCCGGGCTCGAGCTCGATGCGGGCACCGAGTCATTCGCCACGCGCGGTGGTCGTGTGGCCAAGATGCTCGAACAGCTGGGGTTGAGCGATGCCGTGGTCGAGCCGAACCCCGCTGGGGCTTGGGTCGGCTTCCGTGACGCAGCGAGCGAGCTGAACAGTGTGCCAGGCAGCAATCAGGCAGTCGGCAGTTTCCGCGCCGAACCACTGCCGGCAACCGGCCTGCTCGGCATTCCCGGCGACCTCGATGCGGCCGATCTGCTGCGAGTGCTCGATGCGCCCGGGCTGGCTCGCGCGCAGCGTGACCGCGATCTGCCCGCAGAGGTGGGCGCCGACGCCGCGTCGCTCGGCGATCTCGTCGAACAGCGCATGGGTCGCACGGTGGTCGAGCGGCTGGTGACGCCGGTCGCCGGTGGCGTCTACTCGGCTGACCCCTACACAATTCAGGTGGATGCGGTGGCCCCCGGCCTGCGCGACCAGCTGTTGCGCACCGGGTCGCTCGCTGCTGCGGTGCATCATCTGCGCTCGCAGGCCGCCCCCGGCTCGGCGGTGCGCAGCCTCAAGGGCGGCATGCACGTGTTGGTACGTCGCCTGAAGGAGCGCATTGAGGCGGCTGGTGGGCGAGTGATCACAGCCAACCCGGTGCGCAGCATCCATGCGCTGTCTGCCGAGCAGGTGCCGCAGTCGGCCGACGGCGTGCGCTATGCGGTCGAAACCGATGGCGAGGCGTTCGAGACACGCTCGCTCGTGGTCGCCACCGAGGCCGAGGCGGCGCTGCCGCTGCTGGCCGGGCTGGCTCCCGAGCTCGGTGAGGTGACGTGGCCGGCTCCGGCGACGGTCACGCTGGTCACGCTGGTGGTCGACGCCCCGGCGCTCGACGAGCTGCCGCGCGGCACGGGTATTCTGATCGCTCCAGATGCTCCCGATGTGGTGGCCAAGGCGATGACACACGCCAGCGCGAAGTGGCGCTGGGCCGCCCAGGCTGCGGCCAGCGGGCACCCTGGGCGCCATCTGCTGCGGCTGAGCTACGGGCATGCCGGTGCACCGAGCGAATTGAGCGACGAACAGCTTCGGCGCCAAGCGGTTGCCGATGCACGGGTGATCACCGGTGTCGACTTCGCCGACGACGCCGTGGTCGGCACTGCTGTGCATGTGTGGCGCAATGCGCAGCCATACCGCGAGTCGCCGCAGACTGATCGCGCCATCGACGTGCTCACTGCGCCGGGCAGCGGTTTGGCAGTGGTGGGGTCGTGGCGTTCGGGCACCGGGCTGGCCTCGGTGATGCCGCAGGCCTACGATACGGTGCGCAAGCTGCTGAACGACGACGTCGCGACGGCGGCGCAGACACACAGGAGAGATTGATGACTGAACAGACCGCGCCACTTCGTCTGGGAACTCGTGGCTCGCGCCTGGCCGTCGCGCAGTCGCAGCAGGTGGCCGACGCGCTGACCGCAGCTACCGGGCGACCAGTCGAGCTCGTTCGTGTGGTCACCCATGGCGACGTGAACCGCGCCTCGCTCTCGCAGATCGGCGGGGTGGGCGTGTTCGCCACCGCGCTGCGTGAGGGCCTGGTGGCCGGTGAGTACGACCTCGTGGTGCACTCGTTCAAAGACCTGCCCACGGCAGAGCCAGAACAGCTCGAGATCGCCGCCGTGCCACTGCGCGCCGATGCTCGCGACGTATTGGTCTCCCGTGAGGCCCGCCGGCTGGCCGATCTACCGGCGGGTGCCCGCGTGGGCACTGGGTCGACCAGGCGCCAGGCGCAGCTGCGCCGACAGCGCCCCGATATCGAGGTGGTTGACATTCGCGGCAATATCGACACGCGCCTTCGCCGCCTCGACGACGATCTCGACGGGGTGATTCTGGCGGCTGCGGGCCTCGACCGCCTCGAGACTGGGGCCGTGGTCGCCGAGTATCTGCCGATCGACCAGTGGATTGTGGCGCCCGCGCAAGGTGCGCTGGCCGTCGAGACCCGCCGGGGCGACCGCCATCTGGCTCTGGTGCTCGATCACGCGCCCACCCGCATGACGGCAGACCTCGAGCGGGCGGTTTTGGCCGGGCTCGGCGCCGGATGCGCCGCACCGGTCGGCGTGCACGCGCGAGTGATTTCCGATGCGGTTCACTCCGAGCCACAGGTGCTGCTCGAGGCCGTGGTCTACGACGACGATGACTTCACGAAGGATGTGCGGCTCAGCCGCCGCCTGACCCCGCCAGCCGCGCTGTGGTCGGCTGGTGACCGCAACAGTCGAGTTGCACCTGGCACATCTGACGCACGCGCTGGCAGCGCCCAGAGCGGTGCCACACCGGGCGGTGCCGTGCACAACGATGTCACTGTGACACAGGGGGCTGTTTCTGCAGCCGAGGTCTCGACCCCCGAGACCAAGGCCCCTGAAGTCGCGGCGCAGCTGCATGCGTGGGCAGCGGCGGCCGGTTCTGAAATCGCCCAGCATCTCATCGACGGTGGTGCCGATCGCATCATCGCCGCGGCAGAGGGGCGGCGCGAGCAGTGACCACTCAGCGCGGCAACGGGGCAGAGAGCGACGAGGTGAGCGTGGGGCATCCATGTGCTGCTGCACAGCCCACCGGTGACCGTGCCGAGCCAGGTGATGTGCACGCTGACGCGCACGGCCAGCAGGCCGAAGGGCAACCGCTGACCGGTCGTCGGGTGTTGGTGCCGCGCGGTGGCGCGTGGGGGCAGCGCGTGGCGGCCATGCTGCGTGCCCGCGGTGCCGAGCCGGTGATCGCGCCGCTGATCACGATGGCACCGCCGCTCGACGAACGGGCACTGCAACGCCGGCTCGACGAACTGGCTGCCGGCAGCTACCAGCTGCTGGCCGTCACAAGTCAGAACGCTGCGGCAGTGCTTGGGCGGCATGGTGTTTTGGTGCCCGATGTCACGCGCGTCGCAGCAGTCGGCGCCGCCACCGCACAGGCGCTGCAAGAAGTGGGGATCAGCGTCGACCTGCTGCCCGCACTCGACGCGCAGAACGCGCACGGGTTGGCTGCGCTCATCGGGCGTGCCCCGGCGGCGGGCGCGCGAGCGCTGCTTCCGGCGTCTGCGCTTGCGCACGCCACGCTGCGCGACAGCTTGAGCGACGCCGGCTGGGTCGTCGACACCGTGACCGCATATCGGCCGGTCGGTGTGGCTCTTGAGCAAGAAGCGCTCGAAGACGTGCGCCGTGGCGCGGTCGACGCCGTGCTCGTCACGAGTGGCACTGTGGCCCAGCAGGTCGCCATCCAATTCGGCGCCGCGAGCAGACAGACACTGCTGGTGTCGATCGGGGCACAGACCACGGCTGACGCGCAGGCCCTCGGTCTCGATGTGGCGGCCACCGCCGAGCATTCGAGCCTCGACGGGCTGCTCGACGCGCTGCAGCGGCTGACCGGCACCCACGCGCGAACCGGGGCAGCCACGACCATCTCGAAAGCCCCGTCGGCTCATGGCCGGCTCTGAACATCTGAATACGTTGAATGCGCACCCCCGAAGAAGAATGTGAGTGAGAAGATGCACGAAGTGAACAACCAGCAGAACAACAGCACCGCCGGGCAGGCGCAGCTTGCCGCCTATCCGCGCATTCGCCCGCGACGTCTGCGCGAGACACCCGCGATGCGTCGGCTGGTGCGTGAGACGCGACTCGAACCCGCACAGCTCATCCTGCCGCTGTTCGTGCGCGAAGGAATCACCGAGGCGGTGCCGATCGCAGCCATGCCGGGGCAGCAGCAGCACACGATCGACTCACTGCGGCGCATCGCCGTCGAGGCCGCAGAGGCGGGAGTCGGCGGCATCAACCTGTTCGGCATCCCCGAGCACCTCGACGCGTGTGGCTCGCAGGCCGACGCCCCCGACGGCATCGTGCAACAGGCAGTGCGCGCGCTCGTGAGCGAAGTGGGCGACGCGCTGGTGATTCAGACTGACCTGTGCCTCGACGAGTTCACCGATCACGGCCACTGCGGCGTGCTCGACGCCGATGGGCGGGTCGACAACGACGAGACGCTGGTGCGCTACGGGGCCATGGCCCTTGCACAGGCCGAGGCAGGCGCGCACATGCTCGCGCCGAGTGGCATGATGGATGGCCAGATCGGCTACCTGCGCGACACTCTCGATGCCGCCGGGTATCAGCACGTGTCGCTGCTGGCGTATGCCGCAAAGTATGCGTCTGGGTTCTACGGGCCATTCCGCGAGGCAGTCGACTCGCAGCTGAAGGGTGATCGCCGCACGTATCAGCAAGATCCGGCGAACGGTCGCGAGGGTGTGCGTGAGGCGCTGCTCGATATTCAGGAGGGTGCAGATGTCGTGATGGTCAAGCCTGCGGCGTCATTCCTCGATGTGTTGAGCGAGGTGGCCAAGGTCAGCCCCGTTCCGGTGTGGGCGTATCAGGTCTCGGGCGAGTACGCTGCCATCGAGGCGGCTGCAGCCAACGGGTGGCTCGACCGCACTCGGGTGATTGACGAGTCGCTGATCGGCATCCGGCGAGCCGGGGCCGAGGCAGTGCTGACCTACTGGGCGATTGAGGTGGCCGGGCGTTTGCGCGAGGGCACGTTCGGGCTCTGAGACGAACTACGAGATTTCATAGAGAGCGACGGAACAGATGAGCACGGAGAACACAGGTACGGCGGGCGCTGGCCGGCACACAAATGACGAGCTGTTTGAGCAGTCTCGCCGGGTGATTCCCGGCGGCGTCGACTCACCGGTGCGGGCGTTCGGCTCGGTCGGCGGCACCCCGAAGTTCATCGCGAGCGCCCAGGGCGCCACCGTGACCGACGTGGAGGGCACTGAGTACGTCGACCTCGTCGGCTCGTGGGGGCCGGCGCTGCTGGGGCATGCGCATCCTGCGGTGGTCGAGGCTGTGCAGCGTGCAGCCGCGCGTGGCCTGTCGTTTGGTGCGCCCACTGCGGGCGAGGCCGAGCTGGCGAGTACCGTGATCAATCGCGTGGCTCGCGCTGGCGTGCACCCGGTCGAGAAGGTGCGTTTCGTGTCAACTGGCACCGAGGCAACGATGACGGCGATCCGCTTGGCTCGAGGCGCCACCGGTCGCGACGTGATCGTGAAGTTCTCGGGGCTCTATCACGGTCACTCAGATTCTCTGCTGGCTGAGGCCGGCTCAGGGCTGGCCACCTTTGGTCTGCCCGCTTCAGCGGGGGTGCCCGAGGCCATCAGTGCGCTGACCATCGTGCTGCCGTACAACGACCTCGACGCGGTGCGTGAGCTGTTCGCCGCTCGCGGTGAGCAGATTGCCGGTGTCATCGTCGAATCTTCGCCATCGAACATGGGCGTGGTGCCGCCGTTGCCGGGGTTCAATGCAGGGCTCATCGAGATCGCTCACGCCCACGGTGCACTGGTCATCTATGACGAGGTGTTGACGGGTTTCCGGGTGACCGAGGCAGGGTATTGGGGATATGAGAACGGCGGGGTCGAGCATCCATACGTGCCCGACCTGATCACCTTTGGCAAGGTCATCGGCGGCGGCCTGCCGATCGCTGCGCTGGGCGGGCGCGCTGAGCTGCTCGACCTGCTGGCGCCCACCGGCCCCGTCTACCAAGCCGGAACGCTCTCGGGCAATCCGCTGGCGGTTGCCGGCGGGCTCACCACACTGCAGCTGGCCGATGCCGAGGTCTACGCCAAGGTCGACGCCGCGAGCATTGCCGTGCGTGACGCGATCAGCGAAGCGCTTGACGCGGCCGGCGTCGCGCATCGCATTCAGCATTCTGGATCGTTGTTCTCTGTGGCGTTTGGTGAATTCGACGGGCCGCTGACCGATTATGCGCAGGTCAAGGCGTCGCAGACCTGGCGGTATCCGGCGTTCTTCCATGCTCTGCTCGACGGGGGAGTGGCCGCGCCGCCGTCAGCGTTCGAGTCGTGGTTCGTGTCTGCGGCACATGACGCCGACGTGGTTGATCGCATTGTGTCGGCACTGCCAGCAGCTGCGCAGGCAGCAGCTGCCGTGTCTGAGCCCCGCGATTGAAGTGCCGCGCCTGAGCATGGTGTGTCTGAAGTGCCGCGCTGCTGGCTGGCAGCGCAGGGCTGGCGGGTGGATGGTCGGCAGCCATCGGCGCATTCATCTCGCTGGGGCTACTCATCGTGCTCACTGGACTCTGGGGTGGGCTGGCGCGGCTGATCTCGCGCATCCCACCGGCGCTGGCACAGGCCATGCTCGCGGGAGTGCTGTTGCCGCTCTGCCTGCAGCCAGTCAATTCGCTGATCGCTCAGCTGCTCGCGGTCTTGCCGGTAATCGTCGTCTGGCTGGTGCTGCTGCGTCTTGCGCCCAAGTGGGCGGTACCGGTCGCGTTCGTGGTCGGGTTGGTGATCATGGCTATCGACCCGGTGCTCTCGGGCAGAGATCTCGAGCAGGTCTGGCCGACGATGGATGTCGTGGCGCCCCAGTTTTCATTGGCCGCGCTGGTGGGCATCGCGCTGCCGCTGTATCTGGTCACGATGGCGTCGCAGAACGTGCCCGGGGTGGCCGTGATGCGCGCGCATGGGTATGAGGTGCCGTGGCGCGAGACAATGCTGGCAACCGGCGTGGGGACGGTGCTTGCGGCACCGGCCGGCGGGCATGCCGTGAACCTGGCGGCAATCTCTGCAGCGCTCGCCGCCGGACCAGATGCCGGGCCGCGGCGAGATAGGCGCTGGATCGCCGCAGTAGCGTGCGGTGCCAGCTATTTAGTGCTTGCAGCCACGGCTACGGCGCTGACCTCGCTGATCGCTATTGCGCCGCCAGGCTTGATTGAGGCAGTCGCTGGGCTGGCACTGCTCGGCGCGTTTGGCGGTGCGCTGCGCGCTGCGTTGGGCGACGCAGGATGGCAGACACCCGCGGTGATCGCCGTGCTGGTCGCCGCGAGTGGGGTCACGCTGCTAGGCATAGGTGCGGCGTTCTGGGCACTCGTTGCGGGGCTACTCGTTGCGGGTGTGCTGCGGCTCGGGCGAGCAGGTGCGGCTTCTCCGTGAGCGCTGCGCTGATGCCCAGGGAGGGTATGAGGTACCGTCGTACCGTCTTGACGTCGTGACTTCATGTCGCGGTGTCGTGGTGTCGTTGGGGCGCTGGGACTGCAACGTTGGTGCGTTGATGCGCGGTAACGCGGTGTCGTTTGACAGGAAGGGCGTAGAAGGCTTGTGCTCTTGTGCCCTTGGAATCTTCACGTCTTGCACTTTTGACAGCCACGCGTCCACCGCGCCCAGTCGCGCGTCACCTACTGTGACTCTCTGGCGCCTGGAATGCCACTGTGAGCGCTGTGCATCGCCATTGCCGGGGGAAAGGTCACGCGCTTAATCGATCTGGGCCGTCGTCATCAGCCTGGCCGGCCCTAGTGAATCGTCGAGGAAGCCGTTGTATGCCCTCAAAGGCATATTTCGAGACCAACGGAGCAGGCATCTCTTGCTGGCTGTTGTCGGGGGCATGCAATATAAACGGACCCTGTGCTTGCCTGGTGATCGCCCAGCCATTGTTGTGCAGCTGCAGATGGTGGAATCGGCAGAGCAACACCCCTCGGTCTATGTCGGTGCGTCCTCCGGCGTTCCATGGGTCGATGTGATGTGCCTCGCAGAAAGACGCAGGCCGATCACACGAGGGCCAGCGGCAGCCTCCGTCGCGCACGGCCAGAGCGATGCGCTGCTGTGGGGTGAACAGGCGCTTGGTGCGACCCACGTTGAGCGGGGTGCCGCGCTCATCGAAACCGACGTTGACTTCTCCTGAGGTGCAATGCTGACGTGCGGCAACGCTGGGCGGTACCACCTGCATGCGGTCTTCGGTGTAAGCCAGACCGGGTGCGGGTGCTGTTCCTGGTGGTGCTGGCGTTGGCACCTGTGCCTGTGACTGTGCTGGGCCGACCCCCTGTGCCTTGAGGCCACCTGCCACGTGCTCGTCATGCGCGGCGCGGCGCACGTGCACAGTGCGAACTCCGGCGGTGCGCACGCCGAACACTGTTTTGACATCGGCGTGCATGCCCGAGCCGATTAGGTCGATCATCAGGTCGTGGGCGAGCTGCTGGTTAGTGCGCGGGTCGTCGACGAGCTGGCGATCGCGGCGGCGCTCTTCGTCGGAAACTGCACGAACACCACCGGTGCGTGGGCGCAGCGCCGCATCGAGAATTGTGCGCACCACATTGGCAGCATCGTCATCGAACACGAAGCGGCCATGGTGTTGCCCATGCTCGTCGACCCACATGCGGAACGAGCGCTGTGCGAATCGCGCGTCGAACCGTGCCTGCGCGCCGACTGGGTCGAGGGCGTCACGGCAGAATCGCGCCATGCGCCGCAACTCTTCGACAGTGCAGTCTGGCGCCTGATCGGCAAGGTCGCTGGCCGCGGTCTGCCAGGCATCAACGAGATCTGCTTGCTCTGGAGGGTCGCCGAGCCCTCGACGAATGGCATCGTGCTGAGCAGCCGAGAGCCTGCCCGCCAGCAGAGCCGCCGAGAGCACGGCGTGCCAGGGCTGATGCTCAGGGGGTTCCGGAGGTGGCTCGCTCTCTGTGGCTGCGCCCGCGGGTTCGCCATCACCCTGCGGTGGCTGCACTCCGGAGTACAGCGACGCACCCACCCGCACCTGGCGCAGCGCCTCGACGCGCGTGCTGCCGGTCAGGTGCTGCACCAGTGACACCGGATCGCGATGCCCCGTAGACTGCGCGAGCCCCTGTTGCCCGTATTCTCTGCGGGAGCGCCCCGACACCACACCGGCCGCCAACACTCGCAGCCGCTCGGCTGCTGAGGCCAGCCCGGCTGAGGCATCGAGCAGCTGCAGCACGGCATCGTCGGGCAGCCCGGCGACCACCGCAGGCAGCTGTTCGGCGCTCGCGACGTCGCCGACCAGGCCGCGAAGAGCGGTCAGGTGTGCGTCGAGTCGGCCGAAGAAGTCCATACCCGAATTCTTGCAGCACCCACTGACACGCTCTCATCATCTGCTACCAGCGCGCGCCGAGCGCACTTCGACGTGGTGCAGGTCGCCACTGCGCTGCAGCGTCGGCGCCAGTTCGCACGGGGTGCACCTGCGCGGCATTGCGGACTGGCCTCATGCGGCGCCGCCACCAGCGCGCACAGTTCACACCTACTCGCGCACATCCCCGTCGAGGTAGAGCCAACGACCACCCTCGCGTACGAATCGCGACCGCTCATGCTGGGTGCCGCGCTCGCCATCCACCATGTACGTCGCGCGAAACTCGACCACACCCGTGTCGTTGTCTGGGCCGCCGTCAACCACGTCAACGATCTGCAGGCCGCGCCAGCGCAGGCGGTTGTCGAGCTCAAGCGTTGCCGGCCGAGTCGACGGGTGCCAGCTGGCCAACAGCCACTCGCGATCGCCCGCCCGAAACGCCTCGAACCGCGAGCGCATCAGCTCCTCAGCAGTGCCTGGCCAGCCGGTGGATGCCCGATCGCTCGCCCCGTTGCCCATCGTGTCGTCAGTGGCAGCGTGCATGTGGCTCCTCGAGGTGTTCGGTGGTCGCCAGGCCATGGTATTGCCAGCCGGCGATCTGCAGCACGAACAGGTTACCCGCGTGCCGCGCCTCGGCGCGGAGCGTCGGCAGGCAGCTCAGCCTGCACTCGCGTGGAGGGAAACATATCGACCGTCACGCCGTCGAGCAGGTCGCCGGGCTTCGCGTCCAGTGCTTCAGCGATGCGCACGAGTGAGAACAGACTCATCAGCGCATTGCCGTTCTCATACGACCGAATATTCGCTGCATCGATGCCGCTGTGCTCGCTCAAGTCGTCTTGGGTCCACTGCAGGCTTGCCCGGCGAGACCGGATTCTCTCGCCGATCGCACGGGCAGCAGCAGACGGAACACGGGCCATTCCACCAGATTCGCCGCGACCCGCAGCGTGCGCCAGTGTACTAATACCCGGCGCGCCGCCAGCTCAGCGTGACCGTGTACTAATACCCTGTCCGTGTGAAACGCGGACAGGCAGACGATCAGGCAGCCGAACCTGAGCGTCTCGTGCGCACCCGCAAGCGCGTGGCCGATCACGGTGAGGTGTTCACACCTAAGTGGTTGGTGAGCGACATGGTCGACCTCGTCGGCGACGAGGCTGAGCGCGTCGACTCGCGCTTTCTCGAGCCGGCCTGCGGGTCGGGCAACTTTCTCGTCGAAGTGCTTGAGCGACGGTTGTCGGCCGTGCGCCGCACGCATCCTCGCAGCCAATTCGAGCGCAGTCAGGCCTCTCTGCTGGGGCTCATGTGTCTCTACGGCATCGAGCTTCTGCCTGACAACGTCGCCGAATGCCGCACGAATCTGCTGCAGGTCTTCGCCACTGCGCTGCACCTCAGCACTGACGACGAACTCGCGCGCGCGGCTCGGGCAGTGCTCGAGGTCAACATCGTGCAAGGGGATGCGCTGGCCATGACAGATGCCAACGGTCACCCTCTCGTGCTGCCCGAGTGGGCGTATCTCGGGCGCGGCAGATTCCAGCGGCGCGACTTCGCCTACCGCGAGCTCACTCAGCGATCGCTGTCGGCAGGAACGCTCTTCGACGTCTTCGACGACGATGCCCTGTTTGCGCCCGAACGCACCTGGCCAGTGCTGAAGGTCAGCGACATCGCCGACCTGGCCACACCTGCCAGCAGCGCCACCAACATCAGCCACGCCGACAAATAAAGGGGACAGACATCATGGGGGAGAAGGCGGCGTTCGCGCTCGCGGGGCACAATCCCGACGTACTCACCTGCATTGCGAACCTCTCGAATGACGAGGTGTTCACTCCGCCCGAGTTCGCCGACGAGATGCTCGACACGCTCGCCGAGGCTTGGGCAGCCGACCATGGCGGCGCGAGCATCTGGGCCAACCCTGAGGTCACCTTCCTCGACCCATGCACAAAGTCGGGGGTGTTTCTGCGCCAGATCACGAAACGTCTGGTGGATGGCCTGGTCGAGCAGATCCCGGATCTGCAGCAGCGTGTCGATCACGTGCTCACCAAACAGGTGTTCGGCATTGGCATCACGCAGCTGACGGCATTGCTTGCTCGGCGCAGCGTGTACTGCTCGAAGAATGCGACCGGGCCGCATTCGATCGCCCACGGTTTCGATCGTGAATGGGGCAACATCTGGTTCGAACGCACCGAGCACGACTGGGTGCAGCGCAAAACCGAGCGTCGTGCACACCCGCTGACGGGGGATGACCAGCGCATTGAGCTGGAAGGCACCGGACGTTGCCGATTCTGTGGCGCATCCGAGGCAGCGTATGCACGCGGAGACGTTCGCGAAACCCACGCCTATGACTTCATCCACAGCGATGACATCGAAGTTCAACTGGCCGAGCATTTTGGAGCAGACATGCAATTCGACGTGATCATCGGTAACCCGCCGTATCAGCTTTCGAAAGACGACGCAGGACAGAATGTTGGGGCGATTTACGACCGCTTCGTCGAGCAAGCAGTCGAACTTGAGCCGAAGTTCCTAATCATGGTCATTCCTGCACGGTGGATGGCCGGAGGCAAGGAGACAGGCAATCTGGGGCGTTTTCGCGACTGGATGCTCAACTCTCGGCAGCTTCAAGTGCTAGTCGACTATCCCGTGTCAAAAGAGGTGTTCACCGGGGTCGACGTCAAAGGGGGGATCTGTTACTTTCTATGGAATTCTTCGCATCACGGAGGTGTGCAAGTCAAGTCAGTGCGTGATCATGAGGCTTCCCCATCGATGATGAGGCAGCTTAACGAGTTCGACGTATACATCCGAGAGCCTCGTGCTGTGCAGATCCTGCGCAAGGTGGCCAGTCATGGTGAGTCTTCTTTTAAAGGCAAAGTGTCATCGCGAGATCCTTTTGGTCCCGTTCTTGGATCTAAATTCACCGACTATAGGCGCACTCCAGCAGCCGGTGACGTGCAGCTGTATTTCAATCTTGATGGTAAGCGCGATCGCGCATGGGCAGATAGAGCCGCCGCCACGAAGAATCAGCAGCTCATCGATGCCTGGAAACTTCTCGTGCCTGAAGCGGCATCTGACGGAGGGCAAAAAGTTCCTGACATTGTCTTGGGAAAGCCAATAGTTGCTGCTCCACCGTCATTGGCCACTTTGACATACCTCACAATTGGGCCATTCCAAAGTGTAGATGAAACACGAAATGCCCGATCCTACTACTGCACGAAGTTCTTCCGGTTTCTGGTGTCTCTACGGAAGATTACCCAGCACGCGCCTCAAAGCGTATATACGTTTGTCCCCACCCAAGACTTCTCGCGCCCGTGGACCGACGCCGACCTCTACGCCAAATACAGCCTGACGGATGACGAGATTGCCTTCATCGAAAGCATGATCCGCCCGATGGAGGTCGAGAATGACTGACCAGACAGCGGCCGCGCACTCGCCCGAACACTCGCTCGGGCACACCACCGATGCGGCTGATGCCGTGCTGTTGCCAGCCAAGCCGAGTGTGCATCCACACATATACGCGTGGTCATCACCTGAGGTCGCCGAGCGCTGGCGCGGGTGCCTGAAAGTCGGGCAGACCACTCGAGAGGTGAATACGCGCATCATCGAGTCGCAGGGGCAGGCACGCGTGAACTACGTGCTTGAAGTAGATGAGTCTGCGGTGCGTGAAGACGGGCGGGTGTTCACCGATACCGAGGTGCGACAGCGGCTGATCGACAAAGGTTTCGAGAACGTTGTGTTCGAATCGAGCCGGGAGTGGATGCGTTGTACCGCCGATGACGTGCGCACCGCCATCGCCGAACTGCGTGCCGATCAAACCTTCTCAGGCACGCATCATGCCACGTTCCGCATGCGTGATGAACAACGGGCCGCGGTCAGCAAGACGCTCGACTACTTCGAGTCGGTCTGGGATCAGGATGAGGATGCCGTGCCCGAGTTCTTGTGGAATGCGAAGATGCGCTTCGGCAAGACGTTCACCGCTTATCAGCTGGCCCGTCGCATGGGGGCTAAGCGTATTCTCGTGGTCACTTTCAAGCCCGCGGTCGAAGATGCGTGGGGCAACGACCTCGCCTCGCACACCGACTTCGACGGCTGGCAGTACTACTCGCGCGCCACCGGCGGTGATCCCCGGCAGGCGGACCCGCGTGTGCCGCTGGTGTATTTCGGGTCGTTCCAAGATTTGCTGGGGCGCGATGCTGCGGGCAACTTCAAGGCCCGGCATGAGTGGTTGCATGACGAGATGTGGGATCTCGTGATCTTCGATGAGTACCACTTCGGCGCATGGCGCGACACGGCCAAAGAGCTGTTCGAAGGCGAAAGCGACGTCGATCGTCGCCGCGCTGAGGCACAGGAGTTCACCCGCGACCACGCGACCTTCGCCGACGAGCTCGAAGAGCACGGTCACGACGAAGACACCTTCGTGCCGATCGCTACGCGCGCCTATCTCTACCTCTCGGGCACGCCGTTCAAGGCGCTCGCCACCGGACGTTTCATCGAGGAGCAGATCTTCAACTGGACGTACACCGACGAGCAACGCGCGAAGGCAGAGTTCGCGGTGCGACATCCACACGATGACAACCCCTACGCCTCATTGCCTGAGATGCGGCTGCTGACTTATCAAATGCCCGATGAGCTGATCAACGTCGCCAATCAGGGCGAGTTCGACGAGTTCGACCTGAACGCCTTCTTCGAGGCGACCGGCGAAGGTGACGACGCCGAATTCGTGCACAAAGACGACGTGCAGAAGTGGCTCGATATCATCCGTGGTCAGTATGCGCCGACCCAGGCCGCCGACCTCAAACGCGGGTCGAGACCGCCGTTTCCGTACTCTGATGTGCGCCTGCTGCCCTACCTGCAACACTCGCTGTGGCTGCTGCCGCGGCGCAACTCGTGTGCCGCGATGCAGAACCTGCTGGCCGAACGGCAGAACGTGTTCTGGCACGACTACACCGTGGTCAATGTCTCGGCGCCGGGCATCGGCGTCGGCCTCGACGCGCTGCCACCCGTTCGCCAAGCCATCGGCAACGGTCTCGAGACCAAGACCATCACGCTCACCGTGGGCAAGCTGACGACAGGCGTAACCGTGCCGCAGTGGTCGGCGATTCTCATGCTGCGCAATCTGCAGGCCCCCGAGACGTACTTTCAGGCGGCGTTCCGGGTGCAGTCACCGTGGACCATCCGCAATCCGGAGGGCGACGATCCGAAGCGCGTCGAAATTCTCAAACCGGCCTGTTACGTATTCGACTTCGCGCCGACCAGGGCACTGCGGCAGATGAGCGATTACGGCATCGGTCTCGCTCCAGAAGAAAACAACCCTGAGCGTGCCGTTGCTGATCTGGTTCGCTTTCTGCCGGTGCTTGCCTACGACGGTTCGAATATGACCCGGGTGGATGCCGGCGGCATTTTAGACATCGCGATGTCGGGTACCTCGGCCACGCTGCTGGCTCGTAAGTGGGAGTCTGCGATTCTCGTAAACGTCGACAACCTGACGCTTGCCAAGATCATGAGAGACGACGCGGCGATGAACGCGATCATGAAGATCGAGGGGTTCCGCGCGCTTGGCAGCGACGTGTTCGAGACCGTGGTCAACCGCAGCGAGGCATTGAGCGAGAGCAAGCGCAAACAGAGCGACGAGGCGTCGAAGAAAGAGAAGAAAGAGCTGAGCGCAGAAGAGAAAGAAGTGCGCTCCAAACGCAAGCAGATCCAAGAGAAGCTCATCAAATTTGCCACGCGCATCCCGGCATTCATGTACCTCACTGACTACCGGGAGAACAGTTTGAAAGACGTGATCACCAAGATCGAACCGCAATTGTTCGAAGCGGTGACCGGTCTGACGGTCGCAGACTTCGATCTGCTGGTCGCGCTCGGCGTGTTCAACAGTGCGCATCTGAATCAGGCGATCTTCGCTTTCCGACGCTACGAAGACGCCTCGCTGAGCTACACCGGCATCGCCTCACATGCCGGGCTGCGCCATTACGGGCTCTACGACACTGTCGTGGCCAAAGACTCGCTCGAGACAGAAGGCGTCATCGCCTGAACGTGGCCAGATCCGGTCAGTTTCCGCTCAACAGCGTACCCACACCGATCAGCAACACCCCGATGCCAGCCAACAGCGGCAGCAGGCTGAGCGAGATCATCACCACGTTCAGGCGTCGATGGTCGCGCATCACGGCGAGGTATTCGCGCATCACGGCGCTGGGCCGGTAATACCCGGCGGTGCGGCCGCCTACGGCGTCGCCGGCGATGCCCAGCCTGCGCAGCAGCAGTGCCCCTCGAAATGCGTGATAGTCGCTGGTGGCCACCGCGACTGGAGTCGTCGTCTGCCCGGTGCGCTCGGTGAATCCGTCGAGCACCTCGCGGGAGAAACGCAGATTCTGCTCGGTATTGCGCGATCGGTCTTCGAGCAGCACGGCATCGTCGGGCACGCCAAGCTCGTGCACACGCTCGGCCATCGCCTGGGCTTCACTGTGCGGTTCGTCGGGGCCCTGCCCGCCAGACACCACCAGCACCGGCGCGCGGCCGGTGGCGCGCTCGCAACGTTCGCGAACATCCTGCGCTGCTCGCAGCCGCGCATCGAGCAACGGGGTCACCTTGCCGTCGATCAGCCCGGCTCCCAGCGCAATCACGGCATGGGCACGCAAGGATCGCCGCCTCGCCACGGCCCGATACACCTGCGAATACAGCAGAAAAGCGGTGAAGCCCACGGCCACGTACAACAGCGGTGGCAGTACGAGCAGCAGCCAGGCGAGCAGCTGCGGCGAGTCTGCCAGCACAGCGGTGACCGACAACGCGAGGTACCCGAGCATGCCGAGGCCGAGCAGCAGCGAGAGGAGGTTCGCTACCGTGCGCTGCTCTCGCCGCAGCATGGTCACTCCGTTGAGCAGCAGGTAAGTGGTGAGCGCCAGAACGAGCAGCAGCGCGGTCGCGAAGCCGCCGAGCACCACCCAGCCGCGCAGACTCATGACGTCTTCGGTCTGGTCGGGCAGCAGTGCGATGACAGCCGGTACAGCCAGCAGCACGGCGAGCAGCCACAACACTCCGATGCTCAGGCGCCGAGGGTCGCGCAGAAACAAGCCGAGGTCGATCACAGCCAGCACGATGGGAACGATCACGGGGCAGCCCTCTCTTCGTACACAGGCTAGCAAGCGGGCGAGCATGTGCTGCGGTGTCAGTGGGTGGTGTCAGACTGTCGGCATGAACGATGTGCTCTCTGGGTTTCTCCTTGGCCTGTTGCTCGGGCTCGTGCTCGCCGCGATCTCCGCAGCAGTGGCTTGGCGCCTGCGCGACCGCCGTGGCGACGGCTCTGGGCTTGCGCCCGCGCAGGTGCAGCAGCTGCTTGGCGATGTGCAGCAGGCACAGCGCGATCTCGCCGAGGTGCGCGTTGCAGAGGCCACTGCACGCGCCACCGCGGTGCAGCTGGGCTCTCGGGTCGAGGGGCTCGAACAGCAGTTGTCCGCTGAGCGCATGCAGTGGCAGCAGCGTGAACGCGAGGCCGTTGCTGCCGAGCGCACTCGTGCCACCGAGGCGGCAGAACGGCAACGGCAACAGGCTGAGGCGCAGCAGCTGAGGCTGCGTGAGCAGGGGCAGGTGCTGCAGGCGCTCGCACCGGTCTCTGACACTCTGCAGGTGCTGCAGCGCAAGGTCAGCGACCTCGAACGTGACCGGGCTCAGCAATACGGGGCACTGGCCGAGCAGATGAAATCCGCACGCGATGGCGAGCAGCAACTGCGGGCCACCACAGAGTCGTTGGCCTCGGCGCTGCGTTCCAACAGTGTGCGGGGCGTGTGGGGTGAGACGCAGCTGCGTCGCGTGGTCGAGGCTGCTGGTCTGCTGCGGCAGGTCGACTTCGCCGAGCAGCAGCCCGTCGAACACGAGGGCAGGCAGGGCCGAGTCGACATGGTGGTGCACCTGCCCGGCGACAAGTATCTGGCCGTCGACGCCAAGGTGCCGTTCAACGCCTATCTTGAGGCCAGCCAGATTCCGCTGACCGCCACCGGAGCCGAAGCCGAGCGGCGCGCTCGACTGCTCGGTGAACACGTCAAAGCCGTTCGCGGGCATATCGACGAGCTCGGGCGCCGCGAATACTGGGAGGCTCTCGGCAACAGCCCTGACTTGGTCGTTGCGTTCATCCCCAGTGAGTCGTTGCTCTCAGCGGCACTCGAGACCGACCCGTCATTGCTCGACTACGCGTTCTCGCGCAACGTCGCACTCGCCAGCCCGGTCACGCTGTGGTCGGTGCTCAAAACGGTCGCATTCTCATGGCAGCAGCAGGTGCTCACCGAAGATGCGCAGCAGTTGTTCAGTCTGGGCCGCGAGCTCTATACCAGGCTCAGTCGCCTGAGCGACCTCAACGAGCGCCTGCGGCGATCCATCGAGTCGACTGTCAAGAGCTACAACGCCTTCTCGTCAAGCCTCGAGCGCCGGGTATTCGTCACCGCACGACGCCTCGATGGGGCGCAGATGCCAGACAAAATCATTGCCGAGGCAAAACCAATCGACGAGCCGCTGGCACAGATCACTGCACCAGAGCTCGTCGATCGAGAAGCGTCAGCAGACTGAGCTGCGAAGGCTCAGAACCACTTGGAGGCGCGGTGTTCGGCCTCGATGTTGCGAATCGTGCCCGACTTCGAGCGCAGCACGATCGAGTGGGTACGAATGTAACCCTCGCGCGGCCCCTTGACACCCTTGAGCAGCACGCCATCGGTGACGCCGGTGCCCACAAAGTAGGTGTTGTCACTGGCCACAAAGTCATCGATCGAGAGAATGCGGTCGAGCTTGTCGCCCAGGCCGGCATCAATCGCGCGCTGGCGCTCAGTGTCGTCTTTCGGAGCCAGACGCCCCTCGAAGAAGCCGTCGAGCGCCTTGAGCGCTGCAGCAGTGATCACGCCTTCGGGACTGCCGCCGCGGCCGAGCAACAGGTCGGCGTCAGAGTGCGGTGACGCAGCAAGGATGCCGCCGACCACGTCGCCGTCGAGAATCAGGTTGGTCTTGGCGCCGGCGGTGCGAATCTCGTCGATCAATTCGGCATGGCGCGGGCGGTCGAGCACGACGACGGTGAGGTCGCCGATCTTCTTGTTCTTGACCCGGGCCAGCTCTTTAAGGTTGTCGGCGACGCTGAGGTCGAGTGACAGCACGCCCTTGGCCTCGGGGCCGGCAGCGATTTTGTCAGAGTAGAACACGCTCGAGGCGTCGAGCATGCTGCCGCGATCAGCCACGGCGATGACCGACACCGCGTTGGGGCGCCCGGCGGCAGTCTGCGTGGTGCCGTC
This sequence comes from Pseudoclavibacter soli DSM 23366, assembly GCF_000423505.1. GTDB lineage: Bacteria > Actinomycetota > Actinomycetes > Actinomycetales > Microbacteriaceae > Pseudoclavibacter_A > Pseudoclavibacter_A soli. The sequence continues at coordinate 425,257 of NZ_AUIC01000003.1, read as the reverse complement.
AATCGGATCGACGGCGATATCGGCCTGTGGGCCGGTGCCGTCGCCCACATGCTCACCGTTGAAGAGCATCGGGGCTTGGTCTTTCTCACCCTCGCCGATCACCACCACGCCATCGAAAGACACGGTGTGCAGGAAAGCGCGCATGGCGTTGACGGCGGCACCGTCGGCCTCGTTCTTCTGCCCGCGGCCTACCCATGCAGACGCACGGATCGCGGCCGCCTCAGTGGCGCGCACGAGCTCAAGCGCGAGGTTGCGGTCGGGCTGCTGTGACTGGTCAGTCATACAAAGACTCCTTGAATCGGTCGCCCGTCTTTCAGGCGGCACATCTGCTCACATCTTACCCGCCCATGTGCGCGCGCTGGGGCAGAGAAACATGCGCATTATGCCCCATCTGTTCGCCATGGGCAGCCATCTGAACTAGAATGAATTGGCTCTCGATCTGTCTCGAGCGGCCCCGACGGTGTTCCGCCGCCGAATCCATGCATGTGCCACGGCTGGCACGAACACTCTGAGGATGAACCTGATGGCTCTAGTTTCGCGCGATGACCTTCGCAATGTCGCAATCGTGGCACACGTCGACCACGGCAAGACCACACTGGTCGATGCCATGCTCAAGCAGACGCACTCCTTCGATTCGCACGCCGAGGTCGAGGAGCGCGTGATGGACTCCAACGATCTGGAGCGCGAGAAGGGCATCACCATTCTCGCGAAGAACACCACGATCTTCTACAACGGCCCCGCAAGCGAGGGCAAAGACATCACCATCAACGTGATCGACACCCCCGGGCACGCCGACTTCGGCGGCGAGGTCGAGCGTGGCCTGTCGATGGTCGACGGCGTGGTGCTGCTGGTCGACGCGTCAGAGGGGCCGCTGCCCCAGACCCGTTTCGTGCTGCGCAAGGCGCTGGCAGCAAAGCTGCCGGTCATCCTGCTGGTCAACAAGACCGACCGCCCCGATGCGCGCATCGACGAGGTCGTCGAAGAGAGCCAAGACCTGCTGCTCGGCCTGGCTGGCGACTTGGCCGATGAGGTGCCCGATCTCGACGAAGATGCACTGCTCGACGTGCCAGTCATCTACGCATCCGGCCGCGCCGGTCGCGCCAGCTGGAACAAGCCCGCTGACGGCGAGCTGCCCGACTCCGAAGATCTCGAACCGCTGTTCGAGGCCATCATGAAGCACGTTCCGGCCCCCACCTACGACGACGCAGCACCGCTGCAGGCTCATGTCACCAACCTCGACGCCTCGCCGTTCCTCGGTCGTCTGGCGCTGCTGCGCATCTTCAGCGGCACGCTCAAGAAGGGCCAGCAGGTTGCGCTGATCCGTACTGACGGCACCCAGGAAAACGTCAAGATCACTGAGCTCCTCAAGACCAAGGCGCTCACCCGTGTGCCCGGCGAGAGCGCTGGCCCCGGTGAGATCGTGGCTATCGCGGGCATCCCTGACATCACCATCGGCGAAACCGTGACCGACCCCGAAGATCCGCGCCCTCTGCCGCCGATCACCGTCGACGACCCCTCGATCTCGATGACCGTCGGCATCAACACCTCGCCGCTGGCCGGCCGCGTCAAGGGCGCAAAGGTCACCGCGCGTCTGGTCAAAGAGCGTTTGGAGCGCGAGCTCATCGGTAACGTCTCGATCAAGGTGCTGCCGACCGATCGCCCCGATACCTGGGAGGTGCAGGGCCGCGGTGAACTGGCACTGGCCATCCTCATCGAAGAGATGCGTCGCGAAGGCTACGAACTCACTGTGGGCAAGCCACAGGTGGTCACCAAAGAGATCGACGGCAAGACCTACGAGCCCACCGAGCAGCTGACCATCGACGTGCCTGAAGAGCATCTCGGCGCCGTCACCCAGCTGCTTGCCGCTCGCAAGGGGCGCATGGAGAGCATGTCGAACCACGGCACCGGCTGGGTGCGCATGGAGTTCGTGGTGCCCTCGCGCGGCCTGATCGGTTTCCGCACGCAGTTTTTGACCGACACCAAGGGCACCGGCATCGCCAACACGCTGGCCGCAGGCTACGAGCCCTGGGCTGGTGAGATCAGCACGCGCACCAACGGCTCGATCGTGGCCGACCGCGCCGGTGTGGTGACGCCGTTCGCCATCACCAACCTGCAGGAGCGCATGTCGTTCTTCGTCAAGCCCACCGAAGAGGTTTACGAGGGCATGGTCGTTGGCGAGAACTCACGTGCCGAAGACATGGACGTGAACATCACCAAAGAGAAGAAGCTCACGAACATGCGCTCGGCCACAGCCGACACCTTCGAATCGATGACACCGAGCCGCGAGCTCACCCTCGAGGAGTGCCTCGAGTTCGCCCGTGAAGACGAGTGCGTTGAGGTGACTCCCGAGGCCATCCGCATCCGCAAGGTCAGCCTCGATGCCAACGAGCGTGCGAAAGAGGCCTCGCGCCGCCGCAACGCCAGCAAGTGAGCGCCTGACGCTCAGAGCGGGGGCCTGCGACCTCTTCGGTCAGCAGGCACCCGCTCTTTTTGTGAGCTAAAGGCCCTCAGCCGCGCGAGGGAAACGCCAGCTCGTAGCCAGCCTCTTCGACAGCAGCACGCACAGCCGCAGGGGTGACGCTGGCGCCGGTGACGTTCAACGTCGAAAGCCCCTCCGGCTGCAGGTCGATGCTCAGCCCTGCGATACCAGGGATGGCCGAGACCTCTTTGGTCACCGCACGCACGCAGTGCTCGCAGGTCATGCCCGACACGCTGTAGGTGATGGTGGGCTCTTCGTGCCCGTGCGCCGCTGCCGTCTGGTGCGCCGGTGCCGGGGCCTCGTCGTGGCCACCACAGGCGCAGCTGCCGCCGCTGCAGCAGCCCCCTTCGGCGCTGATGTCGGTGAGGCCGAGATCTTGATTCAGAAGTGACATGTCTGTGTGTCCTCTCGTTGGGGTACAGCTCTGAGAATATACCCCGATGGGGTATGAAGCAACAGGTGTCGGCGCACCTCTGGCGAGACGACGAAGGGCCCGAGTCTCACGACTCGGGCCCTTCGCAACGACGTTGGTGAGCGACTACTTGGTGGGGTAGTTGCGCTCAGTCTCGCCGAGGTAGAGCTGGTGGGGGCGCCCAATCTTGGTGGTCGGGTCGTCGTTCTGCTCACGCCACTGAGCGATCCAGCCGGGCAGGCGGCCGATCGCGAACAGCACGGTGAAGAACTTGGTGGGGAAGCCCATCGCCTTGTAGATGACACCGGTGTAGAAGTCGACGTTGGGGTAGAGGCGACGTGACTGGAAGTAGTCGTCGTTGAGGGCGACCTCTTCGAGCTGCATGGCCAGATCGAGCAGCGGGTCGTGCACGCCCAGCTCGTTGAGCACGGTCTCGGCGGTGGCCTTGACGATCTTGGCGCGCGGGTCGTAGTTCTTGTAGACGCGGTGGCCGAAGCCCATCAGGCGGATGCCGGCCTCTTTGTTCTTGACCTTCTCGACGAAGTCGGGGATGCTCAGCCCCTCATCGTTGATCTGCTGCAGCATGTGCAGCACAGCCTCGTTGGCGCCGCCGTGCAGCGGGCCGAACAGTGCGTTGATGCCCGACGAGATGCTCGCGAACAGGTTGGCCTGAGTGGAGCCGACCAAACGCACCGTCGACGTCGAGGCGTTCTGCTCGTGATCTTCGTGCAGAATGAGCAGACGCTCGAGGGCTTTGCTCACCACCGGGTTCACATCGTAGTCTTCGGTGGGCATGCCGAACGTCAGGCGCAGGAAGTTGTCGACATAGCCGAGGTTGTTGTCGGGGTACTGCAGCGGCTGGCCCAAGCTGCGCTTGAGCGCGTAGGCAGCGAGCACCGGGAACTTGCCCAGCAGACGGATCGTCGAGATCTCGACCTGCTCGTGATCGAAGGGGTCGAGTGAATCTTGGTAGAAAGTCGACAGTGCGCTGACGGCACTGGCGAGCACCGACATGGGGTGTGCCTCTTTGGGGAAGACATCGAAGTAGCGCTTGAAGTCTTCGTTGATCATGTTGTGGTGCAGAATGCGGTATTCGAAGTCTGCCAGCTCGTCGGCGCTCGGCAGCTCGCCGTAGATCAGCAGCCAAGCGACCTTGAGAAACGAGGAGTGCTCGGCGAGCTGCTCAATGGGGTAGCCGCGGTAGCGCAGGATGCCCTCGTCACCGTCGATGAAGGTGACCTTCGAGGTGGTCGACACAGTGTTTACGTACCCAGGGTCGAACGAGGTGAGCCCCGTCTGCTTGGTCAGCTTCGTGAAATCGATCGCATTGTTGCCTTGGGTCGACTCGAGAATCGGAAATTCTGATTCGCCATTGGGCGTGATCAACTTCACGGTCTGGTTCTGATCAGTCACTGCTTGTCTCCCTTACTGCGTGTGACTCCGTCACAGCGTTGTAGCACGGTACTCGTATCCTACGAGTCAATTGGCATGGCGCGAAATCGAATACAACTTTGTCCGGCACGTGTTGGAGACCCCTGACAGTGGGCCCCGGAATCACGCGGAAAGTCGCGCAGCGGCAGCGGCGATGTCTGCGTCGGTTGCGGTCAGCGACAGTCGCACAAAACGCTCCCCGGCCTCACCGTAGAACGCGCCGGGGCCGCCCACGATGCCGATGTCGGCGAGCGCACGCATCGTGTCCCAGCCGTCTTCGTCGCGGGTGCCCCACAAATACAGCCCCGCGCCACTGTCAGGGATGCGCAGGCCCCACTTCCGAGCGGCTGGCAACAGCACCTCGCGACGCTGGCGGTACACCTCGCGCTGCGCTGCCACATGTGTATCGTCACCGAGGGCCACAGCGAACGCCGCCTGAATGGGCACCGGCAGCGACAGCCCGAACTGCTTGCGCAGATTGACCAGCCCCTGCACGAGGTCGCGGTCGCCAGCAACCAGAGCCGTGCGATAACCGGCGAGATTTGACTGTTTGCTCAGCGAGTACATCGACAGCACGCCGCGCTGGTCGCCGTCGGTCACTGCGTCGTCGAGGATGCTCGGCACGTGATCAGCGGAGGTTCCCTCCCAGCCGAGTTCGGCATAGCACTCGTCTTGCACGATGATCGCACCGAGCTCGCGGGCGCGGGCGACCGCTGCACGCAGATGCGCGACGTCATGCACCACGCCGTCGGGGTTGCCTGGCGAGTTCAGCCAGATCAGTCGGGAGTTCTGCGGCCACTGAGCCGGGTCGTCAGCCGAGACGAGCTGGGCTCCGGTGGCCTCGGCGCCCACCGCGTATGTCGGGTAGTGCACGACGGGCTGTACCACCGCATCCGCCGGGCCGAGCCCCAGCCACAGCGCGAACTGGGCGATGAACTCTTTGGAGCCGATGGTCGGTGCGACCTGATCGATATCAATGGAGGCGCGGCGGCGACGCGCATACCAGTCGGCGATGGCTTGACGCAGCTCGGGTGTGCCGGCCGCGGTGCCGTAGCCGGGGGTGTCGGCATGCTCGGCAAGCGCGCGCTGGATGATCTCGGGCACAGGGTCGACTGGCGAGCCGATCGACAAGTCGATGGCACCCTGCGGGTGGGCCTGCGCGATGCGGCGCAGCGGCTGCACCTGGCCCCAGGGGTATGCGGCGGTCTCGGCGATCAGGTTGCGGGGCATGTGCGCTGCCTTTCTAAGTGAGTGAGCTGTGTGAATCAGTCGCGCCAAGCACGTGGCAGGGGCACGAAAGCCAGCAGAATCAGTGCGATGATGCCCCCGTAGAGCCAGAGATAGTCGATGGTCTTGGGGTAGAGCAGAATGCTGCCGCTGGCGCGCGGGCTGGCCAATACATAGAGCATGACGCTTGCACCCAACGCAAACCATGCCCCAGACCAGCGGCCCGGCAGTTCGACGCGCACCGCCAGGGTGCCGACGAGCAGGGCCACAGCCGACACGATCAGGCCATACGGGATGGCCGGGGTCGCCTCACCGGTCGGGTACCATGTTGCGCCGTGGCTCATGGTGGTGATCAGCGCCACGATGGCGCCGAATGCGACCAGTGCCACTGGGGTGAGCCATTGCCGTGCTGCAGCTCGCCAGCCAGTGGGGGCGGGGCGTGTGCGGGCCAGCTGCCAACCATCGATCAGGTCGTGTGCGGCGGCAGCGTCAACGGGCTGGGCGTGGCCGCCGATCTCGATGTAGCGCTCAGCGCTGGCGATGGGAGCGCCCGTGTGGTTGGAGAGTGCATAGCAGTCGCCCTCAAGTGTGAGCTGCGTGCGGTAGCACTGCATAGCGCGGCGCACTCGATCGCGGGTGCCGCGCACGTCGATGGTGGTGTCGATGTCGCGCGAGGCGACAGTCACACGGCGACCACCAGGCAGGGGAGCGAAGTCAGTGCGTTCACGAATGACGCGGGCATCGGCTTTGGCCTGGGCGCGGGTGCGCTCGACGGCGAACAGTGCGGTGGGATGCCATGCTTGGTCGTCGCGCCAAGCGTCAGCGAATGCACGTGCAGCTGCGCGATGCACCGCGACGTGGTCAGGGTGTCCGTAGCCGCCGAAGTCGTTGTACGTCACGATGGCCTGCGGGCGCACCTGCTGAATCACGGCCTGCAGGTCGTCAGCCACCTGCTGTTCGTCGCTGAGGCTCAGGGCATTCGCGGGTGCATCAGCGGCGGCAGCCGCGACTCCGGGGCGGGCCCAGCGCATGCCCGAGTCGCTGTATGAATGCAACGATGAGCCGGCACGGCGCGCGCCCGGACCGCCGAGCCAGCGATGATCGGTGACGCCGAGCTGGCCCATGGCTTGGGCGAGTTCTGCCTCACGCGCGGCGGCGAGTGCCGCTGGGTCTGCCTCAAGGTACTTCAGGCTCTGGGGAATGACCTCACCGCGCTCGCCACGCGTTGCGGTGACCACCGTCACGTCATCGCCGCGAGCGACGAGGGTGGCGATGGTGCCGCCGGTCACCAGCGTCTCGTCGTCGGGATGGGCGTGCACGAAGAGCACGCGACGTGGAGCGGATTCCATGGGCTCCATTGTCGCACCATCTGTGCGGAGCAGGTGCGGGTGACAGCCAGTGCCGCTGTGCGTGTTGGACATTCCCTGCCCAGATCGCGTATTCTGAAAGACAGCCAAGGGTAACCTTAGCGATCATCAGACGAATGGACTCTCTCGGTGAGTATTTTTGTGGGCACGTTCCTCATTGGCCTGCGTGAGGGGCTTGAAGCCGCTCTCGTTCTCGGCATCATCATTGCGTATCTGCGTAAGTCGCAGCGCGACGAGCTGGTGTCCAAAGTCTGGATCGGCGCGGTGCTGGCCATCGTGCTCTCCTTCGGGTTCGGCGCGCTGCTGACCTGGGGGCCCTACGGTCTCACCACGCAGGCTCAAGAGGCACTGGGGGGTGGCCTGTCTATTCTCGCAGTCGGTCTGATCACTTGGATGATCTTCTGGATGGCCAAAACCTCGGTCACCATTAAGCACGATATCGACGAGCAGGTGGAGTGCTCGCTGCAGAGCTCAGGGCGTGGGCTGGTCTTTCTCGCCTTCATCTCGGCCGGTCGTGAAGGCGTCGAGACGGCACTGTTCGTCTGGGGCCTCACCGGAGTGGGGGCCAATGCGCTGTGGGGCACTATCGGTGCTGTCATCGGCATTCTCGTGGCGGTTGTGCTCGGCATCCTCATCTACCGTGGCTTCGTCTCTATCGACCTCGGCAAGTTCTTCCTCTGGACCGGCGTGTTCCTCATCATCGTTGCGGCTGGTGTGCTGGGCTACGGCGTGCACGACCTGCAAGAGGCCAGCCTGCTGCCCGGTGTGAACGACGTCGTATTCAACATCGCGCATATCTTCCCCAACGGTGCGTGGTACACGGTGCTGCTGGCCGGCATTTTCAACTTCACTCCCGAGCCGAGCGTGCTGCAGTTCTGGGCCTGGCTCCTCTACCTCGTCATCACTCTGCCGCTGTTCGTCTGGTACCAGCGAAACGTGCAGAAGAGGCACCAAGCTGCTCGAGCTGCTCGTGCGGCAGCGGCGGTCAGCGAATAGGCAGACAGGCCTTCCCCAGCTGAGATATCGAAGGATTCCGGACGGCCTCTGGGCGACCCTGCCCATGTCAGAGCCGGTGCAACCGAAGAGAGAGAAGACAGATGAAGACACGCATCACCGCTGCCGCCGCCGGCACGGCCATCCTGGCCCTCGGGCTCTCAGGGTGTGTCGCGAACACGGGCGATTCAGAGGCCATCAAGGTCTCGATCACCGACGACACCTGCCAGCTCTCGACTGACACTGCGGTCAGCGGCAACGTCGAGTTCACCCTGGTCAACAACGGCAGCCAGGTCAACGAGTTCGAGATCCTGGCCGAGGATCAGCTCCAGATCGTTGCAGAGAAAGAAAACCTGCCGACCGGCGGTGCTGAGACCAAGTACGTTGCTCAGCTGCAGCCGGGCACCTATTACACGCTGTGCAAGCCAGGTCTGGTTGGGGCTGGCGTGGGCAAGGCCCAGTTCACGGTCACCGGTGACGAGGTCGAGGTTGATGCCACCGAGCAGGCAGCGATCGACAGCTACACTGCCTATGTCAAGAGCCAGGCCGGCCAGCTGCTGACCGCCACGGAGACCTTCGTCGAGGCGTACAAAGCTGGTGACACCGAGAAGGCCAAGGAGCTCTTCCCGCTGACCCGTCAGTACTACGAGCGCATCGAGCCAACTGCAGAGCAGTTCGGCGACCTCGACCCCAAGATCGACTATCGCCTGCCGGGCGCCGAAGAAGAGAGGCTGGAGTTCACCGGCTTCCACCGCATCGAGCAAGATCTCTGGCTTGACGAGGCACAGAAGAACTACCCCGACAAGAACCTGACGGCGCTTGACGCTGACGGGCGTGCCAAGCTGGGCGACCAGCTGCAGGCTGACATTCAGCAGCTCTACGATCTGGTCTACAGTGATGGCTTCTCGCTGAGCCTCGCCGACATCACCAATGGTGCCATCGGCCTGCTCGACGAGGTCGCCGCACCTGACGGCAAGCTGCCCGGCGAAGAAGACGAGTTCTCGCACACCGACCTCTACGACTTCTACGCCAACGTCGAAGGCGCGGAGCAGGCGTACAAGAGCGTGCGCAGCCTGGCCGAGGCAAAGGGCGACGAGGGCAAGCAGCTCGTCAAGACCCTCGACGACCAGTTCGCCAGCATGAAGGCTGCCCTCGAGAAGTACGGCAACTTCACCGACGGCTTCGTTGACTACAGCACTGTCACCCAAGAAGAGCGCAACACTCTGGGCGCTGAACTCAATGCACTGAGTGAGCCGCTGTCGACGCTGACCCACACCGTGCTCGGTGTGGAGCAGTCCGAAGAGTAACCAGCAGTTCTCAGTATGCCGGGAAGACCCGGCATACTGAGAACATCACCTATTCGAGAGAAGTGAGCACACCGCGATGAGCACGCGAGACCAGACCCCAGAGACATCACCCGCAGACCAAACGGTCGAGGCCGATGTCGCGACCTCCGGCACCACTCGAGTCGAGGCAGAGGATCAGGCTCAGCGTGCCATCGCCGAAGAAGAGCAGTCGGGTACCCCTGCACGCAAACGCGGGTTCAGTCGTCGTCAGCTCTTCGGATATCTCGGCTTGGGCGCGGCCACCGCAGCAGCCGGCGCTGCCGGCGGGGCAGCGGTGGCCGCCAACAAGACTGCTGAGACGGTGCGCCAAGAACGCCACACGCTCACTTACGACTTCTACGGCGAGCATCAGGCAGGCATCGTCACGCCTATGCAAGATCAGTTGCACTTTGCCGCGTTCGATCTCACGGAGAACGCCACGCGTGAGCAGATGATCGCGTTGCTGAAAAAGTGGACGTCGGCTGCGGAGCGCATGACGAAGGGCGAAGAGACCACCGAAGCCGGGGCTCGGGGCGTCTCCCGTCTGGCTCCGCCAGACGATACCGGTGAGGCGCTTGACCTCGGTGCGAGCGGCCTCTCAATCACCTTTGGCGTCGGCCCAACATTCTTCACTCAGGCTGACGGCAAAGACCGGCTGGGCATCGCTGACAAAAAGCCTGCCGAGCTTGAAGATCTGCCGGTTTTCAAGTTCGACTTCATCGATGAGACGATCAGCCGCGGTGCTGTGGCGATTCAAGCCTGCGCGAACGATCCGCAGGTGGCCATTCACGCCATCCGCAACCTCACCCGTATGGGGTTTGGCACCGTGCAGATCAAGTGGGCGCAGCTCGGCTTTGGGCGCTCATCTGCCAGCTCCGTCAGCGAAGAGACCCCGCGCAACCTCTTCGGCTTTAAAGACGGCACCAATAACATCAAGACTGACGAAACCGACGATCTCGACAAATGGGTCTGGGTGGCTGACAGCGACCACGCTTGGCTCGAGGGTGGCAGCTATTTGGTGGTGCGCAAAATCAACATGATGATTGAGGCTTGGGATCGCACCAAACTTGAAGAGCAGCAGACCGTCTTCGGAAGATCCAAGATCGAGGGCGCCCCGCTGTCGGGCGGTACCGAGCACTCAGACATTGATTTCGACATCACCGACGCCGCAGGTGAACCGCTGGTGCCAGCTGATGCGCATGTGCGCCTGGCACATCCCGACTTCAACGACGGAGTGCGCATCAATCGTCGTGCCTACAATTACGTTGATGGCGCCAACGATCTGGGCCAGCTCAGCGCGGGGCTCTTCTTCACTGCGTACACGAGCGATCCGGCAAACTTCACCAAGCTGCAGACGAGCCTCGCCGATGACGCCCTCAACGAGTACATTCGCCACATCAGCTCGTCGGTATTCGCCATTCCCCGTGGCGTACGCGAAGGCGAGTACCTGCTGCAAGACCTCTTCGAGGGCTGATCAGGCTGGCACGATGACCGGCACACCCGTTGCCTCGTCGATGATGCGCTCGAGCTGATTGGGGGCAGTGGTGAACTCGCCCAAGGGGTTGGGTTTGCCTGTGCCGTGATAATCGCTTGAACCAGTAACGATCAGGTTGTAGCGGGCGGCATCAGCTCGCAGCTGCTGCTGCAGCTGCGGTGAGTTCAGGCGATGCCCCACCTCGATACCGCCGAGTCCAGCGTCGACCAGCGCGCGCAGCCGCTCTGGTGCGAGCCCCGCACCATGAGCATAGGCACCAGGATGGGCGACCACCGGAACGCCGCCGGCCGCACGGATGGCGACCACAGCATCCACCGGTGACGGGGCGTAATACGGCTGGTAGTAGCCCGCTTTCGGGCTGAGCATCTGGTCGAATGCGGCGCTGCGGTTGGGCACCAGCCCGAGCGCGACCAGTGCATCTGCAATATGCGGGCGGCCAATGCTGCGCGCGTCTTGAGCCTGTTCAAGTACATCTTCCCAAGTGATGGGAAAGTCCTCGGCCATGCGTGCAACGATACGCTCGGCTCGATGCTCTCGGGAGTCGCGGATCTCAGCGGTCAACTCAATGAGTGCCGTGTCATTCGGGTCAAACAGATACGCGAGCATATGAATGCTGCCAGGGCCCGCCTGGGTGCTGAGTTCCATGCCACGCACGAGTGCGACACCTGTGAGCTGTACTGCCGCTGAGGCCTCGCCCCAGCCCGCCCACGAGTCGTGGTCGGTCAGGGCGATGCAGTCGAGGCCTGCGTGGGCAGCAGCCTGCATGAGTTCGGTCGGGGTGTCGGTGCCGTCGGAGGCGCTCGTATGAGTGTGAGCGTCGATCTTGGTCCAGGGCACGGGCATGGCTCAATCATATAAAGCAGCACGTTCGGTCTACAGCAGAGAAAACTGCCGTGAAGGCCCAAGCGGTGCGACAATGGGAAGCATGGGAACAGCACAGCAGCGCCGAGGAGACAGCCGATCGCGCACACCGCGTTCATCGCATTTCACTGAGTTCATCTCACAAGGATGGGCTCAACGCGACGAGCCGCTGCCCGATGCCGCAGCAGTTGCCCGGTTCGCCGCGCGACGTCGGGCCAAGCTGTCTGCAGCTCTGCCTGATCATCTGTTGCTCATCCCGGCGGGGGTGACCAAAGTGCGCAGCAACGATACCGATTACCGGTTTCGACCGCACAGCGCCTTCACGCACTTGACCGGCTGGGGCGCCGACGCGGTGCCCGGCGCCGTATTGATGATCCATCGTCAAGATCTTGATCGTGACCCGGTGCTGTTCTTTCGCAGGCCAGCTGGCCGCGACACCGACGAGTTCTACGCTGACCCTGCCATCGGCGAGTTCTGGAATGGGCCGCGCCCCGGCCTCGACGCGGTCTCGGCCCTGTTGGGCATTGGCACGGCAGATCTGAGCGACTTGGCTGCTGCAGTGGCTGGCATCGGTACGCCGATCGCCACGCTGCCCGGGCTCGACCCCGACCTCGATGCGCTGATCGCAGAGGTGCAGCCCGAACGCTCTACTGATGTCGATGCAGTGCTCGAGCAGACCACCAGCGAAATGCGTCTGGTCAAAGACGTCTGGGAGCAGAAGCAGATTCGGCAGGCAGTAGCAGCCTCGAAAGTTGGCTTCGACGACGTGCTCTCACGCTTTGACGAGGTCGTAGCCAGCCCCCGCGGCGAACGGATCATCGAGGGAGCGTTCTGGGCACGTGCACGAGAGCTCGGTAACGATGTCGGTTACGACACTATTGCCGCAGCCGGGGATCACGCGTGCTACCTACACTGGACCCGCAACGACGGCGCGGTGCGCGATGGCGATCTCGTGCTCATCGATGCCGGTGTAGAGGCCGACAGCCTCTACACCGCAGATGTCACGCGCACGCTGCCCGTTTCAGGCACATTCACGCCGCGGCAGCGCGAGGTCTACGAGGCAGTGCTCGAAGCCGCCGATGCGGGGTTCGCCGCGGCTCAGCCCGGCGCACGTTTCCGCGAAGTGCATGAGGCCGCCATTGCAGTGATCGCACGCAAAGTGAGCGAGTGGGGGCTGCTGCCGGTGTCGCTCGAACAGACGCTCGAGACGGAGTGGCAGCTGCATCGTCGTTTCATGGTGCACGGCACCAGTCATCATCTGGGGCTCGACGTGCACGACTGTGCGCAGGCACGTCGTGACATGTACCTCGATGCGCTGCTCACCCCCGGCATGGTGTTCACGATCGAGCCAGGGCTCTACTTCCAAGCCGACGACCTCACCATTCCCGAAGACCTCCGTGGCATCGGCGTGCGCATCGAAGACGATGTGCTGGTGACCGAAGACGGAGTGGAGTCGCTCACCGCGGAGTTTCCGCGGACGGTCGATGAGATTGAGCGCTGGGTGCGCACACGGCGAGCCAGCATCGGGTGATCACCCGATGTGCTGATAGCTCGGCTACGGCTGTGGTGTCTGCGGAGGCTGAGGCTGTGCGGGCTGCTGCGGATACGTGCCCAAGATCGACTGCGCCTGACCGGCTACCTCGGGAGTCACCACGAGGGAGTATCTGGTGGCTACAACAGCGTTGGTCGACTGATAGTTCTTGTAACGACGGGTGAATGCGTAGGTGGCCACGCCCGAGATGATGCCGAACCCGGCGCCGAGAACCAGTGCGGCAAAGAGATAGTTGAGCCCGGTCGTCGGACTCCAGATGACCATGATGAGCCCTAAAAAGAGCCCGAACCAGAGACCGCTGGCGAGCCCCGAGAGCGCGGCCTTCGGATAGCTCAGCCCTGTGGTGATGCGTTCAATACTGCGCAGCTCACTGCCGATGACGCTGACCTTGTCAACGGGGAACTCACGCTCGACGAGCGTGTCAATCGCACTCGCTGCGGCTTGATACGTGTCGTAGACGGCTACCTCGGTGCCCCGGGGCACTGTGGGGTACAGCTGCTCAAGGCGGGATCCGCCGATTCTCTGCTCGCTCATGGTTCCTATTCTCCCACGTCGGCAGGTCAAAGTGAGTAGAGTCTTCTGGTGTGACGGCGCCCAGAATCTTTGTCTCGAGACTGGTCGGCTGCGGAGTGTTCGATCCCGCAGGCGATCGAGTGGGGCGCGCCCGCGACGTGGTGGTCACTTACCGTACCGTCGGCCCACCTGTGGTGGTCGGCATCATCGTCGAGATTCCTGGTCGCCGCCGAGTCTTTCTGCGCATTGCGCGAGTCACCGGAATCACCCCGGGAGCGATCATCACCACGGGTCTGATCAATCTGCGTCGTTTCGAGCAGCGTGCCGGCGAAACCCGTGTGCTCGCCGAAATCCTAGGGCGCTCCATGCGCTATAAAGGAGCCGAGCAGACCGGGCGCATCGAAGACGTCAGTATCGAACAGCTCGCCACCCAGGAGTGGGTCGTCGCTGAAGCGTTCCTGCGACTACCCAAGACCAGCGCTTCGCCCTTCTCGCGAGGGGGCACTGCCCTTGCCGCATGGGACGACCTCGAAGAGGTGACTACCGCAGGCACCGATCAAGACACGACGCATCTGCTCGCGTCACTACAAGATCTGCAGGCGGCCGACCTCGCCAACGCGCTGATTGAGCTGCCCGATCGCCGTCGGGCCGAAGTCGTTGAAAACCTGCCCGACGAGCGCCTGGCTGACGCTCTGGAAGAGCTCAGCGAGCGTGACCAAGTGGTGTTGAGCTCGACCATCGACGATCAGCGTTTCGCGCAGGTGCTCGACCACATGCAGCCTGATGACGCGGCTGACCTCGTTGCAGGTGTCGCACCTGAGCGCAAAGAGAAACTGCTGCAGCTGATGGAGCCCGAAGAGGCCAGCGACGTGCGTATGCTGCTGCGCTACGACCCGCAGACTGCAGGCGGTCTGATGACCACCGAGCCAGTTATCTGCTCAGCTGATGCCACCGTAGCCGAAGGTCTGGCGCTGATTCGCCGGCACGAAATCGCCCCAGCGCTCGCTGCAGCGGTCTGGGTGACCCTGCCGCCGTACGAGGCGCCGACGGGGCGCTACATCGGCATGGTGCACTTTCAGCGCATGCTGCGCTACCCGCCGCATGAGCGCTTGGGCACACTGGTCGATGACGACATCGAACCGCTCGACCCGGCGACGCCGGTCGCTGAGGTGGCACGCACACTCGCGGCATACAACCTCACCTCCGTTCCGGTGGTTGACCAGAATCGACGACTACTCGGCGTGGTCACCGTCGACGACGTGCTTGACAACGTGCTGCCCGAAGACTGGCGTGATCAGGTTGGGGAGGTGACGCCCGATGGCTCGACGCGCTGAACGTCAACCCGAGCAGACGCTCGGCGCACCGCAGGCTCGGCGCTTCCGTCTCTGGCGCCGGCGCGATCCGGCTGAAGCTGGCTTCAGCGACACCTTCGGGCGGTTCACCGAGGTGTTCGCCCGCGGCATGGGCACGCCGGCGTTCTTGCTCGGCATGACCGTGTTTATCGTGGTCTGGGTGATTTGGAACACGACGGCACCCGAGCCGTGGCGCTTCGACTCTGCATCACTGGGCTTTATCGCGCTGACCCTCGTGCTCAGTCTGCAGGCCTCCTACGCGGCTCCGCTGCTGCTGCTCGCACAGAACAGGCAAGACGACCGTGACCGGGTGCAGATTGAGCAAGACCGGCAGCGTGCCGAGCGCAACTTGGTCGACACCGAGTACCTGGCTCGCGAGGTCGTGGCACTGCGCATGTCAGTCGGAGATCTCGCCTCAGAACGGTTCGTGCGCGATGAGCTGCGTGACCAGCTGCAGCAGATCAGTGAGACCATGATGCGCTTGCAGCAGCGCCTCGACGAGCTCGACGCTGCCCGAACCGACACCGCGGTCGAGTCTGACGAGCCCCGCTGATGCTGCCTGAGCATTCCGGCGTCGATCCGGCGCTCGAACCTGCACTGGCCAAGGTGATCGACCCCGAACTGCGACAGCCGCTGCTCGAACTCGGCATGATCCCCACAGCCACACTGACTGACGGACGCGCGGTTGCCGACGTGCGCCTGACGATCGTCGGTTGTCCGGCATCCCAGCGCATACACGCCGATGTGCTCGCGGCTCTGGAGTCCGTTGTCGGCCAGGGGCACGCCGAGGTTCGCCTCGACGTGATGACCGACGATCAGCGCGAGCAGCTCATTGCGCGCCTGCGTGGGCGCCGCAGGGGCAGCCCATTCACCGGCGACACCCTGACGCGAGTGATCGCGGTCACCTCGGGCAAAGGCGGCGTCGGCAAATCGACGATCACGGCGAGCCTTGCGGTCAGCCTCGCCGGGCTGGGGCTGCGTGTCGGAGTCGTCGACGCCGACGTGTACGGGTTTTCGATTCCAGGGCAGTTGGGCATCACGAGCGGGCCGACGAGGCTTGACGACATGATGCTTCCGCCGGTGGCCTACGGCGTGAAGGCGATTTCGATCGGCATGTTCGTCGGGGCGGGCAAGGCCGTGTCATGGCGTGGCCCAATGCTGCAGCGCACCCTCTCGCAGTTTCTCTCTGACGTGCATTTCGGCGATCTCGACGTGCTGCTGCTCGACCTGCCGCCAGGCACTGGCGACGTCGCGCTGACCGCGGGGCAACTGCTGCCCAATGCTGAGGTGATCGTGGTCACCACACCGCAGCCAGCGGCCTCTGACGTGGCGGTTCGCGCAGGACTGCTCGCCGGGCAGCTCGGGCAGCGCGTGATCGGAGTGGTCGAGAACATGTCATGGCTTGAGACCCCGGCCGGTCGCGTCGAGATGTTCGGGGCAGGCGGCGGCCAGCGGGTCGCACAGACACTGAGCGGAGAGCTCGAGACCGAGGTTCCGCTGTTGACGCAGATTCCGATGTCGGTGGCTCTGCGAGAGGGCGCCGACGAGGGGCGGCCGTTAGTGGCAGAAAACACCGCCGACCCGGCGGCACAGGCGCTGCACGAGCTGGCCAAACGTCTGGCTCGGCGACCACGCGGCCTTGAGGGGCGTCATCTGCCGGTCAGCGTGCGCTGACTCGTGCGCCTGGCGCGCTCAGGTGGCTTCAGAGTCGAAGGGAGCTGGCCGCTGATTGCGTTCGCGCTCAGCTCGCTCGGTGGCGGCAACGCTGGTGGCCTGCGCCACAGGTGCGGCGATCGCTGTGCGGGATGCCGGGGTCGAGTCTTCTTTGAGCGCATCGGCAATGATGCGGCGCGGGTCGTATTGTCTCGGGTCGAGCTTCTTCCAGTCGATGTCAGCCAGGGCTTCATTGCCTTCAGCCTGCAGCCGCTCTTTGGACGCAGTGGTGTAATCGCGGAGCCGGCGCACGGCCGACCCCAGCATCTGTGCGTACTTTGGCAGGTTCGCCGGGCCGAGGATGACTGCGGCGAGCACCACCAGCAGAACGATTTTCTCGAAACTCATGCCCACGGGCTCTAGAGTAGCCGACTTGCCTCTAGGCTTGCTGGCAGGAGGCGAAGATGACGCAAGCAGCCACGACCGACCGATTCGTCGCGGAATACCACCACGAGCCGGCAGCCATTCAGGCGGCACGTCAGGCGGCCCAAGAATGGGGCATCGACTCGGTCAGCCCAGCAGTTGGGGCGCAACTCGCACTGCTCGCAGCCGCAGCCGATGCCAAGGCCATCGCCGAGGTCGGCACGGGCGCAGGAGTCTCAGGGCTCTGGCTGCTGACCGGCGCGCCCGAAGCCACGCTCACGACTATCGAGTCAGAAGTTGACTACCAGCAGGCAGCCAAGCGAGCTTTCACGGCTGCGGGCATCCCGAGCAGTCACACCCGCACGATTCTCGGGCGTGCCGCAGGAGTGCTCGACCGGCTGGCCGATGCGGCCTATGACTTGGTGTTCATCGACGCTGATATTGCGTCAGCGGCAGAATACGTGGCTCAGGGGCTGCGCATTGCGCGCCCCGGAGGCTTGATTGTGTTGGCGCACGCACTCGACCACTCGCGGGTGGCAGATCCCACGCAACGCGCCGATGAGACAGTTGCACTTCGTACGCTGCTTGCTGAGATCGGTCAACGCGAGCATGTGCGCTCAACGCTCTCGCGCATCGGCGACGGGCTGCTCACGTTGGTGGCACCGCGCGACTGAGCCTTGCTGCGCACCAACAATGCCCAGCAAGGGCTCAATCGAGTCAGGAGTCAGCGTTAGGCGATGACGGAGTCGAGGGCGTCGTGCAGGGCCTGAGCTTCGTCTTTGCTGACCGAGACCACGAGGCGGCCTCCGCCTTCAAGCGGCACTCGCACGACGATGAGCTTGCCTTCTTTGACTGCCTCCATGGGTCCGTCCCCAGTGCGGGGTTTCATGGCTGCCATGGCATACACCTCTTTCCGCGAAGCTGAAGGTCGGCACTTCGCACGCCTACAAGTATCTCATGGACGCCCCACATGTCGACAGGGGCAGTGACCCGATGGCGCTCAGGCGACCAGGGCATCCGGCCACAGCTTGGCCAGATGCTCACCCCAACCAGCGGGTCAGCGCCTGCTGGCAGTGGTCAACCTCTTCGAGCAGCACACGTTCGTCGTCAGCGTGGGCGAGCAGCGCGTCGCCCGGGCCGAAGTTCACCGCGGGGATGCCCAGTGCGCTGAATCGCGCAACGTCTGTCCAGCCGTACTTCGGCAGGGCCTCGCCGCCAACGGCCTGCAGAAACGCTTGAGCCAGGGGCGCGTCGAGTCCGGGGCGGGCTCCGGGCGACATGTCAACGAACTCAACGTCGAACCCCGCGAACAGTTCGCGCATGCGCTGCTCGGCCTCGGCTGCGCTGCGACTGGGGGCGAACCGGTAGTTGACATGCACTTGGCAGTGGTCGGGAATGACGTTGCCGGCGACTCCGCCGGTGATGCCGACGGCGTTGAGGCCTTCGCGATAGTCGAGCCCGTCGACGGTGACGGTCTCTGGAGCGAAGTCGCGCAGCACATCGAGCACGTCGGCAGCGGCGTGAATGGCGTTCTCGCCCACCCAGGCGCGCGCCGAGTGCGCACGACGGCCATGCGTGGTGATCAGAAAACGGCAGGTGCCGTTGCAGCCGCCTTCGACGCGGCCCGCAGTGGGCTCGCCCAAGATGGCGAAGTCGGCGGCCAGCCACTCAGGATGCCGCTCGGCAACTCGGCGCAGGCCGTTGAGATCGGCAGAGACCTCTTCGTGGTCGTAGAACACGTAGGTGATGTCGCTGCTGGGGGAGGGCAGCTGGCCGGCCAGCGCCAGCGCGACGGCAACCCCACCTTTCATGTCGACCGTGCCACGGCCGTGCAGCCAGGTGCCGGTGGGCTCGACGGTCGTGGTGGTCGGCAGGTTGTCTTTGATCGGCACCGTGTCGAGATGCCCGGCGAGCACCACTCGTCGTGCGCGATCGAGGTGTGTGCGGGCGACCACGGTGTCGCCGTCACGCAGCACCTCGAGGTCGGTTTGCTCGCGCAACGCCTGTTCGACGAGGTCGGCCAAAGAGGTTTCGTCGCCAGAGACTGAGGGCACATCACAGATCACGCGGGTGATGGCGGATGCTGGCTGGGTGAGGTCGAGGCCCCCGGTAGGCGTCTGTGGCGATGACATGATCCCCATGCTAGTGGGGTGTGCGCACAGCACGGCTACAATCGGGAGGCATGACAGCTTCTGCAGCCTCCACCTCGCGCATCGGCTTCGGCACCGGCCTGGCCTCCATCACCGACGAAGGGCAGACCCTCGACGTCTGGTTCCCGACACCGCGCCTGGCCGACGAGGCCACTCCGGTGGCGCATCAGAGCGAGCTGACCGACCGATTCGCCGCAGCAGGCACTCGCGACGAACTGCGTCAGGTGCGCCTCGAGGTCGTCGACGTCACCGCCGCGCTGGATGAGCCGGCCGCCTCGGTTGCCGACGCCTACCTCCGCCTGCATCTGCTGTCACATCTGCTCGTGCAGCCGAACACCATAAACCTCGACGGCATCTTCGGCGTGCTGCCGAACAACGTGTGGACCAATCGCGGCCCCATCACGCCCGAGCGCTTCGACGTCGTGCGTGCACAGGCTCGAGCTGAGGGAGTGTTCGCGCTGCTGATCGATAAGTTCCCTCGGCTGATCGACTACGTGAGCCCCAAGGGCGTGCGCATCGGCGACGCTGACCGGGTGCGGCTGGGTGCTCATCTCTCACCGGGCACGACCGTCATGCACGAGGGGTTCGTGAACTTCAACGCCGGCACGCTCGGCACATCGATGGTCGAGGGCCGCATTTCGCAAGGGGTGGTCGTCGGCGACGGATCAGACATCGGCGGCGGGGCATCCATCATGGGCACGCTCTCGGGCGGCGGCACTCAGAAGGTGCGCATCGGGGAGCGCGCGCTGCTGGGGGCAAACTCGGGCATCGGCATCTCGATCGGCGACGACACCGTGGTCGAGGCGGGGCTCTACGTGACCGCCGGCACCAAAGTCACGCTCAAAGAGGGTACGCACTCGCGTGAGGTCAAGGCCGTTGAACTCAGTGGGGTGCCCAACCTGTTGTTCCGGCGCAACTCGCTGTCTGGTGGGGTTGAGGTGCTCGCCCGTGCGGGCGAGGGCATCGAGCTCAACCCCGAGCTGCACGCCTGATCGCGTGAGCCCGGGGCCGAAAGGCTCCGTCAGGCGCGCTCTTTGAGCACGTAACGCTGCACCTTGGCGCTCGCCGTGCGCGGCAGCTCATCGACGAACTCGATGATGCGCGGGTAGGCGTGCGCAGCGTAGCGGGTTTTCACCTGCTGCTGCAGCTCGGTGATCAGCGTGTGGTCTCCGGTGAAGCTCTGCGCCAGCACGATGTACGCAGCCACCACTTCACCGCGCAGGTCATCGGGCTTACCCACCACAGCCACCTCGCGCACCGCGGGATGCATGGCCAGCACGCTCTCCACGTCAAGTGGGCTGATGCGGTAGCCCGCTGCGAGAATCAGGTCGTCATCGCGTGAGACGTAGTGCAGTAGGCCCTCGTCGTCTTGCCAGGCGAGGTCGCCGGTCAGATACCAGTGCCCGTCGGCGGTGAATCGCTCGGCGGTTTTCTCGGGCAGCTCGTCATACCCCGGGAACCACCACACCGGGCTCTCGGAGGGCGCGAACGCCAAGCGGCCGACCTCACCGGGCTTGGCTGGCACATCCTCGTCGTGATCGAGGATCTCGCTGCGCCACCCGGGGAACGTCACACCCATCGAACCCGGCTGGGCCGGCAGTGCGAGGCCGTCACGCCACGGCACACCGATGAGCATGCCGTGTTCAGTCTGGCCATAGTGGTCGTGGGGCTCTGAGCCCAATTCGTCGCGCGACCATTCGAGCACCTCTGGGGTCAGCGGCTCGCCCGCGGCGGATGCGCGGCGCAGGTGAATCGGCAGGCCCTCTTCTGGGTCGTTGCGCATGGCGCGGTACATGGTCGGTGCCCCGGCGAAGTTGTTCACCTTGAATCGAGAGAGCACGTTCCAGGCCTGCGCCGCACTGAACTTCTCTTCGGTGAGCAGGTTGGCCACGCCGATCGTGAGCGGGCCGAGGATGCCGAAGTACAGGCCGTAGGCCCAGCCCGGGTCGGCGGCATTCCAGAAGGTGTCGTCAGGGCGAACGTCGAGACCGTTGATCATGTACGACCGGAATGAGGTCAGTGCTCGCGCAGGCAGCGGCACGCCCTTGGGTTTGCCCGTCGTGCCCGATGTGTACAGCAGGGCGATGACGCCGTCGCCGCCGACTGCGACCGTCTGGTCGAGCGGGGTGGCCGCCGCGAACAGGGGAGCGAATTCGGCGTCTTCGGGCCAACGTCCCTCGGCGTCGTCGCCCACCCGCAGCACGCTCCACGTGCGGCCCTCCAGGGGCAGATCTTCGCTGGGCTCAAGCTTGTGGCGCTGGTCGGCATCGGCGATGATCAGCACGGCGCGACTGGAGTCAACGCGAGTGGCGATCGCCTGCGCGGCCAGCGCGGTGAACAATGGCACGTGCACGGCGCCAAGGCGCCAGATGCCCAGCAGCAGGCTGATGTACTCGGTCGACCGGTGCATCAGCACGGCGACGCGGTCGCCACGCCCCACGCCAAGGTCGCTGAGCACTCGTGCGGCCCGGGCTGACAGCCGATCAAGCTCGCCGTAGGTCAGATCGGTGGCAGCATAGTCGCCATCGACCACTCGGAAGCCGATGGCGTCGGCGGGGTGAGACTGCACGAGGGTGGCGATCACGTCTGTATCGGGAACGTCATAGATCGCGCGCCATTGCGCGATCTCAGCGTTCACCTGTGCTTCGTTGACGGTCATTCTGGGGCTTCTTTCGCGACGGAGAGACGGTGCGAAGTCGCATCGACGATCTCTAGCCTAGGTGCGTAGAAGTCAGCGATAGTTGTGGGAATTCGACAGTTCCTCTGCGGGATTCGTGTGATGACGCACATGGATCACCCGAAAGCCCTTCGCTGTCGCTGCACGCTCGACGGAGAAGTGCGTGCCGAGCCGCTCGGCCATCCATTTTTGCAACGAATCAGCACCGAGCTGTTTGCCGACGACCAGCCATGCACTGGCCCCCGGCCGCAGGCGAGGCAGCCATCGTTCGAGCAGCTCGTGCAGTGCGGCTTTGCCGATGCGGATCGGAGGGTTCGCCCAAATGGCGTCGAAGCAGAGCTCTGCGGGCACATCGTCCGGGTGAGCAGGATGCACCCGGCTGAGCCCCAGACGGTCGGCATTGGTCGCCGTGGCCTGCAGCGCTCGCTCGTTGACATCTACCGCCCAGACGTCTGCGTCAGCTTCACGCAGAGCGAGGGTGAGCGCGATGGGCCCCCACCCGCAGCCGATGTCGAGCAGGTTGCCCTGCTGGGGCGGTGGAGGCACGTGGTCGAGCAGCACAGCGGTGGCGCGGTCGAGGGCGTCGGGGGAGAAGAGGCCGCTGGCTGTGGTGAGGGTGCGCTCACTGCCGGCCAGCGACACGGTGATCTCGCGCCAGTTCGCGGGCACCTGCGGCGTGGCGGAGAAATAATGCTCGGTCGACATGCGTTCATGTTATCGAGGAGAGTGCGAGTGACTGAACACAACGAACAGCTCGATCGCCTGTTGGCGCGTATCGAGAGTCGTGAGGCGTCGACAGAGACGCTGGGCAGTCAGCTGGCGCAGGGCGCCCAAGCACTGCAGCAGATGCCCGCGGTAGAGCACGGCGGCGATCTTGAGCGTGACGACCGTCAGGCGCTACAGCGGGTTTCGGGTCTGTCGACCGAGCTGCAAGATGTCACCGAGGTTGAGTATCGGCGACTGCGCCTCGAGAATGTGGTGCTGATCGGTGTTTACCCGCAGGGGGCTCAGGCCGATGCCGAGAACTCGTTGGCCGAGCTCGCGGCCCTTGCCGAAACCGCCGGGTCGAACGTGCTTGACGGCTTGTTGCAACGCAGGCTCACGCCCGATGCGAGCACGTACTTCGGTCGCGGCAAGGCTCATGAGCTGCACGATCTCGTGGCCGCGCTCGGTGCCGACACGGTCATCGCCGACACCGAACTAGCGCCGAGTCAGCGCCGCGCGCTCGAAGACATCGTCAAAGTCAAGGTGGTCGATCGCACGGCGCTCATCCTCGACATCTTCGCGCAACACGCCAAGAGCCGCGAGGGCAAGGCGCAAGTCGAGCTCGCCCAGCTCGAGTACATGCTGCCGCGCCTGCGCGGCTGGGGTGCCTCGCTGAGCCGTCAGGCCGGTGGGCGCGCGGCATCGGGTGAGGGCATCGGCTCTCGTGGGCCAGGTGAGACCAAGATCGAACTTGACCGTCGCCACATCCATACCCGCATGGCCAAGCTGCGCCGCCAAATCAAAGCGATGGCGCCAGCTCGTGAGGCGAAGCGGGCCAATCGGCACCGCAGAGACGTACCGTCTGTGGCCATTGTGGGCTATACCAACGCGGGTAAGTCTTCACTGCTCAACGCGATCACCGGGGCCGACGAATTGGTCGAGAACGCGCTGTTCGCCACCCTCGACTCGACCGTGCGTCGCAACGAGACTGCTGACGGTCGCATCTATACCCTGACCGACACGGTCGGTTTCGTGCGGCGCCTGCCGCATCAGCTGGTTGAGGCGTTTCGGTCAACGCTTGAAGAAGCGGCCGATGCAGACGTGCTCGTGCACGTGGTCGACGGCTCGCACCCAGATCCGGCGGCGCAGATTCAGGCGGTGCACGAGGTGCTCGCCGATAGTGATCTGTCGAGCGCCGAAGAGATCATCGTATTCAACAAAGTCGACCTGATCGATGCCGATCGACGCCTAGTGCTGCGTGGTCTCGCGCCCGACGGGCTGTTCGTGTCTACCGCGACGGGCGAGGGTATTGCTGAGCTGGTGCAGCGCATTGAGTCTGCACTGCCTGATCCTGATGTCGAGGTGGATGTTGTGGTGCCGTACCAGCGCGGCGACCTGGTTGCGCGGGCGCACGAAACGGGCCGAGTGCTGAGCAGTGAGTACGTGGCGACGGGTACTCGCCTGCACGCCAGGGTGTCACGAGCGCTTGCAGAGCAGTTGGTCGAGGCCAGCAGCGGCGAACCGATTTCAGACTGAGCGCAGCACCGCCACGACCCGCCCCAGAATGACGGCGTGATCGCCCAAGATGGGTTCGTAGCGGGTGTTCTGCGGTAGCAGCCAGGTGTGCCCGTCTCGTTGGCGAAACGTCTTGACGGTGGCTTCGTCGTCGAGCATGGCAGCGACGATGTCGCCGTTGACGGCATCGGCCTGTTGGCGCACCACGACCCAATCGCCGTCGCAGATGGCGGCGTCGATCATCGAGTCGCCCTTCACCTTGAGCAAGAAGAGATCGCCCTTGCCGACGAGGCGTCGAGGCAGCGGAAAGACCTCTTCGATGTGCTGCTCGGCGAGGATTGGCGTGCCCGCTGCGATCTGCCCGACCAGTGGCACCGCTGCAAGATCATCGGAGATGGCGTAGTCGCCCGGGGCAGGCTCGGGGTCGGACTGCGGCTGACGTGGTTCGAGGATTTCGAGCGCGCGTGGGCGCCCGGGGTCGCGGCGCACGTAACCAGCCAGACAGAGCTGATTGAGCTGGTGTGTGACGGATGAGAGCGAAGAGAGGCCGACGGCGTCGCCGATCTCACGCATGCTCGGCGGATAGCCGCGGTCGTCTATTGCGCTGGCAATGCAGTCGAGAATCTGCTGTTGCTTGGCGGTGAGCTGCGGTCGCCGCGCCGGGGTGTTCTCTGCCTTCATGATGGCCTCTCTGCAGGGTGCGGCATGCGCGCGCTGGGAGCGATGTCAGTGGGTGGTGCTGAACTCGAACCACACGTCGATCGCATTCGAAACTGTATCCGAATTGCGTGACCGTGTACAGAGATATGTTCGAGTGTCGCGAGAAAAGGCACTTGTCATTCGTCAGATTCGAAGATATATTCGAAACACCTGTTCGAACCGAGGAGGCTCATATGAACACGAACACTGCCGCACCTGCTGTTGAGAGCGTTGCTGCTGCACCCATGCGCCTGACCGCTCGCGGGCGTCGGCTTCGCGGGCTGGCAACTTTGCTGCTCGTCGTAGCTGTCGTCATGACGGTGTTCGCCTTCGGCTCGCAGGCCTTTGCCGGTGACGACGCCCCTGGCACCCAGACGTATGTCGAGGTGCGCGCAGGCGAAAGCCTGTGGAGCGTCGCGAGTCGTGTGGCGCCAGACCACGATCCGCGTGATGCCGTGGCAGACATCAAGACCGCCAACCGACTGAGCGACAGCGTCGTGCAGGCCGGCACGCGCCTGCTGATTCCGTCAACGCTTCTCTGAGAACGCGGCAACTCACGGTGTGCAGCGGGGCGGCTGCGTAGAATCGTCCTGTGAGCACACTTGACGACCTCCCTCTCCGCGACGAACTTGTTGGGCAACGCCCATATGGCGCCCCACAGCTTGATGTGCCCATCGAGCTCAACGTCAATGAGAACACCCATGGTCTGCCGGGCGAGGCGATCGCCGATATCGCGCAGTCACTGCACGATGTGATCGCTGGGCTGAACCGCTACCCAGATCGTGAATTCAGCCGACTGCGTGAGGCTTTGGCTGGGTATCTTGGGCACGGGCTGGTGGCTGATCAGATCTGGGCGGCCAACGGCTCCAACGAGGTGCTGCAACAGGTATTGCAGGCGTTCGGCGGCCCCGGCCGTTCGCTGCTGAGCTTCACGCCCACTTACTCGATGTATCCATTACTTGCTGCAGGCACCCAAACCTCTTGGGTGGCTGTGCCGCGGGCTGAAGATTTCACCGTGACCCCAGAAGTCGCTGCCGAGGCGGTGCGGGCGCACCGTCCTGATGTGGTGTTTCTCTGCCGTCCGAATAATCCCACTGGTACCGGGCTTTCGCTTGAGGTCATCGAGGCTGTCTACGATGCAACCGATGGGGTGGTTATCGTCGATGAGGCGTACCAAGAGTTCGCCGGGCCTGACGCACCCACTGCACTCTCGCTGCTGGCGGGCAAGCCGAGACTGGCCGTTTCGCGCACGATGAGCAAGGCCTTCGCATTCGCCGGAGTGCGCCTCGGCTACTTGGCAGCCGATGCGGCCTTCGTCGACGCGCTCAGGCTCGTGCGACTGCCGTATCACCTGTCTGCTCTCACACAGGCTGCTGCACTCGGCGCACTTCGGCACAGTGAGGCGCTGCTGGCAAATGTCGAGAGCATCCGCGCGCAACGCGACCTCATCATCCGCCGTACGCGTGAGCTGGGGTTCGCCCCATACCCCAGCGAGGCGAACTTCGTGCTCATCGGCGGCATCAGCGATCCTCAGGCGACGTTCACCGCACTTCTTGAGCGCGGCATCATCGTGCGCGACAACGGCATCCCCCACACGTTGAGGGTTACCGCGGGCACGCCGACCGAGACGGCTGCCTTTCTCGAGGCGTTCGCTGAGGTGGCCTCGCCGATGGCTGCCGACTCATAGGTCGGCAGACCGATAGAATAGAGCGTCATGCCGGGCAGCCTCCCGGCGACAGCGATCCAGAGGAGTCCCATGGCCGCGTCACCATCGCGCATCGCGACGAAGAGCCGCCACACGTCCGAGTCTGACGTCACGGTCACCGTCAACCTTGACGGCACCGGTGCGTCACACATCGACACCGGGGTGCCCTTCTACAACCATCTGCTGACTGCACTGAGCAAGCACTCACTGATCGACCTCGACGTGCAGGCGTCTGGCGACATCGATATCGACGTGCACCACACCGTCGAAGACACCGCGATCGTGCTGGGCGAGGCCGTGCGCGAAGCCCTGGGTGACAAACGCGGCATCGGCCGCTATGGCGATGCGACGGTGCCTCTCGATGAGGCGCTGGCACAGGCGGTCGTCGACGTCTCAGGGCGTCCGTACTTCGTGCACACTGGTGAGTCAGAGGCCTTTGCGCTGCACCTGATTGGCGGGCACTTCACCGGCAGCTTGGTGTCGCACGCTCTCGAGTCATTCGCGTTCCACGCTGGCATCACGCTGCACCTGCGCCTGCTGGCCGGGCGCGATCCGCACCACATCGCCGAAACCGAGTTTAAAGCCGTCGCGCGTGCCCTGCGTCTGGCAGTGCAGCCCGATCCGCGAGTCAGTGGTGTGCCCTCGACGAAAGGTGCACTGTGACGGTTCGCCCTTCAGTCGCCGTGCTCGACTATGGCAGCGGCAATGTGCACTCTGCGGTGCAGGCGCTCGAGCGCGCTGGCGCCGACGTCACGTTGACAGCCGATCGCGAGGCGGTGCTCAGTGCAGACGGCCTGCTCGTGCCTGGTGTGGGGGCGTTCTCGTCGGTTGTGCAGCAGCTTGAACAGGTTGGCGGGCCGGCCCTGATCGACCGGCGGCTCTCCGGCGGGCGCCCAGTGCTCGGCATCTGCGTGGGCATGCAAGTCATGTTCGACTCCGGCATCGAGGGCGGCACCCGTCATGCGGGCCTGGCACAGTGGCCGGGCGAGGTTGTCGAGCTCGACGCTCCGGTGCTTCCGCACATCGGCTGGAACACTGTGCACGCTGGCGAGGGCTCCAAGCTCTTCGAAGGCATTGCCGATGAGCGGTTCTATTTTGTGCATTCCTACGCGGCGACCGACTGGAGCCTTGAAGTGATCAAGCCTTTTCCTGAGGCAGTTGTCACCACGGCCGAGCACGGCCAGCGCTTTCTCGCCGCGGTCGAGAACGGTCCGTTGAGCGCCACACAATTTCACCCCGAGAAGTCAGGCGAAGCGGGTATCACGCTGTTGCGCAACTGGCTTGCAACATTCTGATCACGACCATCGAAACCACATACAAGGAGACGCCTTAATGACTGATGACCTCGCACGCCGCCCAGAGCTTGAGCTGCTGCCGGCCGTCGACATCGCCGACGGCAAGGCAGTGCGCCTGACGCAGGGCGAGGCCGGCACCGAGAAGTCGTACGGTGATCCGGTAGATGCTGCCGCAGACTGGGTGTCTCAAGGCGCAGAGTGGATTCATCTGGTCGACTTAGATGCAGCCTTCGGGCGCGGCGAGAACCGCGCATCCATCAAACGCGTCATCAAACAGGTGGGCGACATCAATATTGAGCTCTCTGGCGGCATTCGCGACGATCGCTCGCTTGAACAGGCGCTCGCCACCGGGGTGAAACGCATTAACCTGGGCACCGCGGCCCTCGAGAACCCAGAGTGGGCCGCGCACGTCATCGCCGAGTACGGCGAGGCAATCGCGGTCGGGCTGGATGTCCGCGGCACGACGCTCGCGGCTCGCGGCTGGACCAAAGAAGGCGGTGACCTGTGGGAGGTGCTTGCACGTCTCGAAGAGGCCGGCTGTGCCCGCTACGTGGTCACCGACGTGTCGAAAGACGGCACGCTGACCGGGCCGAACATCCAACTGCTGCGTGACGTGCTGGCCCGCACAGACAAGCCGGTCGTCGCCTCCGGCGGCGTGTCGACGCTCGACGACATTGTGGCGCTGCGTGAGCTGATTCCGGCGGGCCTTGAAGGAGTGATCATCGGCAAGGCACTGTACGCCGGTCGGTTCACGTTCGCCGAGGCTCTCGATCTGGCTCGAGACTGACCCTATGCACGATCACTGCGACCACGATCTGCCCAGCGACTCCGCAGGCACGCCATGGGCTGGTCGTCGGTTCGAAGAGAACCGATTCAGCGCTGATGACGGTACTGCGCCGCAGGTGTGGCTCGAGACCGTGCGACGCTTCCGCCTGGCGGAGGTGAGCATCACCGAGGTGATCAGCGCGCTGCATGAAACGCGCCTGCTCATTCCTCTGTTGGCCAAGCTCGAGGCTGCCGGGGTCAACGACAAAGGGCTCACGGTCGAAAAGTCAGCCGAGCTGTCGACGGTGAGCGTGGCAACGCCCGATGGCCAGCGCGCGTTGCCGGTGTTCAGCTCCATCGAAGCCATGAATCGCTGGAACCCCGAGGCTCGCCCTGTGCCGGCCGAGGCCGCACGTGTGGCTTTGGCAGCTGCTGGGGAGAATACCCCGCGCGTTGTGGTCGACCCCGGCAGTGAATCTGAATTCGTGGTGCGTTGGCCTGCGCTCGAAGCCTTGGCAACCGGCGCCGAATGGGTTCCTGCCGTCGACGACGCGCGTGTGCTGGAGGCGTTTATGCGCCCGGCCAGCGAGGTGCCGAGCATCAAGTCGCTCGTGCTCATGCCGGGTGACCCGACGTCGCAGCTGCGCGGGCCAGAGGTGATCGTGCAACTCGAGGTGATCGACGGCCTCGATGCTGCCGAGCTCAAAGAGATCACAGACTGGCTGTCGGAGCAATGGCGTGACGACGCCACCATCGCTCAGCGGGTCGACTCGCTCGGCGTGCGCTGCGTGCGCACGACCTTCTGAAAATCAGTTGACCGGGCCGGTGAGCTTCTCGCCGGGGCCCTCGCCGCGCTTATCAGGAAAAGTCGAGGCTTCGCGAAAGGCCAGCTGCAGGGTGCGCAGACCATCGCGCAGACTTCGCGCGTGCAGGTTGCCCACATGCGGTGCTGACGCGACGACCAGGCCGGCCAGTGCCTCGATGAGCTTGCGTGCTTCATCAAGGTCTTTTTCGTTCTCGGGGTCGTCAGCCAGGCCGATTTTGACTGCTGCGGCGCTCATCAGATGAACAGCGGTGGTAGTGATGACCTCGACCGCTGGCACGTCGCTGATGTCTCGGGTCAGTGTGTCGAGAGCCTCGACGTCCTCGTCGGTCCACTCTTTCTCAGCCACGATGATCTCCTTTGTCGGTCAGCGCGCCGATGCGGCGAAGACACTGATCTGCTAGTATTGGCCCGGCTGTGCTCTTCTGAGTCACAGCCACGAGCTGAAGAGGAGCACACGCTCCCACCTATGGTAGTCGAGTTCTGAGAGACTGCCGGGTCTGCACCGTCTCGCCGCATGTCGGCGTGCGTGCTCCTCCGATGTTCGGCATACGTCTTGAACGAAAAGGAGCAGCTGATTAGCGAACCGCGCATCAACGATCGGATCCGTGTCCCAGAAGTACGTCTTGTGGGGCCCAAGGGTGAGCAGATCGGGGTGGTCCCCGTTGCCAAGGCACTGCGTCTGGCACAAGAGGCCGATCTCGACCTGGTCGAGGTCGCACCCAACTCCAAGCCTCCAGTGGCCAAGCTCATGGACTACGGCAAGTTCAAGTACGAAGCTGCACAGAAGGCTCGCGAAGCGCGCCGCAATCAGACCAACGCCCAGCTCAAAGAGATCCGCTTCCGTCTGAAGATCGACAGCCACGACTACGAGACCAAGAAGGGGCATGTCATCCGCTTCCTCAAGGCGGGCGACAAGGTCAAGGTCATGATCATGTTCCGTGGCCGTGAGCAGTCGCGCCCTGAGTTCGGCTACAAACTGCTGATGAAGCTGGCAGAAGAGCTGCGCGAATACGCCACCATCGAGTCAAAGCCGTTGCAAGACGGCCGCAACATGACGATGGTACTTGCACCAACTCGCACCAAGGCCGAGGTCAAAGCAGAGGCAGACCGCGCCAAGCGGCAGGCCGAGGCTGAGGCCACCTCCGAGACACCCGCTGACAACTGATCTGGGCCGAGCCCAGCACGAGAGAGAAGAAGAAACATGCCAAAGCAGAAGACGCACTCCGGTGCGAAGAAGCGATTCCGCACCACGGGCAGCGGCAAGCTGTTCCGCGAGCAGGCGAACAAGCGCCACCTGCTCGAGCACAAGCCGTCGACCCGCACGCGTCGCCTGAGCCAGGATGCTGCGGTCTCGGCCGCTGACACCAAGCAGGTCAAGCGTCTGCTGGGCAAGTAACCTCAGAAACCTCAAGGAGAGAACAGCATCATGGCCAGAGTAAAAAGGTCCGTCAACGCGAAGAAGAAGCGTCGCGAAATCCTAGAGAAGGCAGAGGGCTACCGCGGTCAGCGCTCACGCCTGTACCGCAAGGCAAAAGAGCAGGTCACCCACTCATACACCTACGCCTTCCGCGACCGTCGCGCCAAGAAGGGGCAGTTCCGTCGCCTCTGGATTCAGCGCATCAACGCGGCTGCTCGTGCGAACGGCATCACCTACAACCGTCTGATCCAGGGCCTCAGCCTTGCTGAGATCGAGGTCGATCGTCGACTGCTCGCCGAGCTTGCCGTCAACGACCCCAAGACCTTCGCGACACTCGTCGAGACGGCCAAGCAGGCACTGCCCGCAGATGTGAATGCGCCGAAAGCCTGAGCATGCTGACCAGCGTTCACAATGAGCGCGTCAAGTCCGCTGCCGCACTGGCTCGCAGAAACGCCCGGTCCAAGACCGGGCGTTTTCTGTTGGAGGGGCCGCAGGCGGTCGATGAGGCGCTGACCGGTCGCCACGACTTGGTCGACGAGGTGTTCGTCACCCCGGGCGCCTCGGTGCGCGTCGATGGGTTGGCCGCCACGGCCGAGAGACTCGGCATTCGAGTCACTGAGGTCAGCGACGCGGTGCTGCGAGCCATCGCCGACACCGTGACGCCGCAGGGTATTCTCGCGGTGGCTCGGCAGGCGCCCACAGCGCTCGAACAGGTGCTGCCCACACAACCGTCACTGGTGGCCATCCTGCATCGCATTGCCGACCCGGGCAACGCGGGAGCAGTGCTGCGCGTTGCTGATGCGGCTGGTGCTGATGCCGTGGTGTTCACTCAGGGCAGTGTCGACCCGTACAACCCCAAAGCGGTTCGGGCGACGACTGGTTCGCTCTTTCACCTGCCGATGACGGTGGATGCCCCACTCGAGCAGGCGGTCGAGGTCGCGCGATCTGCGGGCCTGCAGGTGCTCGCCGCTGATGTTTCAGGCGAAGTGCTGCATTCGAGTGCAGCCCATGCCGATCTGCTGGCTCAGGCCACGGCATGGGTGTTCGGCAATGAGGCCCACGGCCTGACCGAAGAAGAACTCGCCTTGTGCGATGGGGTGATTCGCCTGCCGATCTTCGGCCGCGCGGAGTCGCTGAACCTTGCCACAGCAGCCGCCGTGCTGCTTTACCAGTCGGCGTTTCATATACGCGGTTAGGTATGATAGCGAACTGACTGATACCGTTGGCACACGTTTCGGTATTGTTACGCTCCGCCGACTTCGCCCGGTTCGCGAAGTCCGCGCCATTACGATGAGGAAATATGAGCTCGCATAATACGGTGTCCATCCCTACGATCCAGAGCGATGACCCGATCGTGGTTATCGACCATGTCGACAAGCACTACGGCGAACTGCATGTGCTCAACGACATCAATACCAACGTGGGGCACGGTGAGGTCGTCGTTGTGATCGGCCCTTCGGGGTCAGGCAAATCAACGCTCTGCCGCGCGATCAACCGTCTCGAGACCATCGACTCCGGCACCATCCTGATCGACGGCGAGCCGCTTCCGTCAGAGGGCAAGGCGCTGGCACAGTTGCGTGCCGATGTCGGCATGGTCTTTCAGTCGTTCAATCTTTTCGCGCATAAGACCATTCTCGAGAACGTCACGTTGGGGCCCATTAAGGTCCGTGGCCTCAAGCGAGAAGAGGCAGAAAAACAGGCTTTGGCGCTGCTGGAGCGCGTCGGGGTCGCCTCGCAGGCGAACAAATACCCGGCCCAGCTCTCTGGCGGGCAGCAGCAGCGTGTTGCGATTGCGCGATCACTGGCGATGAACCCGAAGCTGATCCTGATGGACGAGCCCACCAGCGCGCTCGATCCTGAGATGATCAACGAAGTGCTTGACGTCATGGTCGAGCTGGCTCGTTCTGGCATGACGATGGTCGTTGTCACGCACGAGATGGGCTTCGCGCGCAAAGCCGCCGATCGCATCATCTTCATGGCCGACGGCCAGATCGTCGAAGAAGCTCGCCCCGACGACTTCTTCAATAACCCCAAAACCTCGAGAGCACGAGAGTTCCTCTCGAAGATCCTCACGCACTGAGGCGTGAGCCCCCACCACAAAGGAGCAATACTGTGAAGATCAGCAAAGCACTCTCCGCTGTCGCGGGCCTGGCCGTCGCTGCACTTGCGCTGACTGCCTGCTCAGGCAGCAGCACGACCGCGACGACCAGCGACCAGCCGTTTACCGTGGCAGAGAATGTGTCGTTGGAGGGCAGCACCACCTTCGACAACATCAAGTCACGCGACAAAGTGATCATCGGTGTCAAAGATGATCAGCCGGGTCTTGGCTACCTTGACGCCACCACGAACGAGCGTTCTGGCTTCGACGTCGAGATCGCCCGTTGGATCGCGGCATCGCTCGGCTACAGCGAAGACAAGATCGAGTTCAAATCGATCCCAAGTGCCAACCGTGAGCAGGCCATCATCAACGGTGACATCGACTACTACGTTGGCACATACTCGATCACCGACAAGCGCAAGCAGCAGATCAGCTTCGCTGGCCCCTACTTCGTGACTGGTCAGGGCCTGCTCGTGCGTGCTGACGAGAACGACATCAACAGCGTTGACGATCTTGCCGGCAAGACCGTGTGCTCTGCGACGGGCTCTACCCCGATTCAGAACATCAAAGACAACTACCCCGACATTAAGACCACTGAGTTCGATAAGTACTCACAGTGCGTTGACGCTCTGCAGAACAACCAGGTTGACGCAGTGACCACCGACGAGGCCATCTTGATCGGCTACGCCGCGCAAGACCCGGACAACCTCAAGGTCGTGGGTGAGCCCTTCACCACCGAGAAGTACGGTGTTGGTTTGGCCAAGGACGACTCGGTGCTGCGTGCACACATCAACGAGCTGTTCACTGATGGCGGCGACATCTGGACCAAGATTTACGACAGCACACTCGGTACCTCTGGCACCACCGTGGAGCAGCCGGCGGTTGAAGCGTACTGATCCGTCGCTCTCCTCGATCACAGAGTTCTGAGAACGCTGTGACCACTCTCGGGCCGGGGACGGCATCGCCTCCCCGGCCCACCCCTCTCATTCGACTGCACAAGGAATCACAGTGAACGTCCTGATCGACAATCAAGATCTGTTCGTGACCGGATTCAAGAACACGCTCATCCTGTTCTTTGTCTCGGCTGCGTTCGCCATGCTGATCGGCCTGATCGTCGGCGCCTTCCGGGTGTCTCCGGTAGTGCCAATGCGCGTGGTCGGCGCAGTGTATGTGAACCTGGTGCGCAATACACCGCTCACGCTGCTGATGCTGTTCTTCGCGCTGGGGTATCCGAAGCTGGGACTGCCCACGCCGGGCTTCATGACGCTGGCGATTATCGCCCTCAGCCTCTATACGGCCACCTACATCGCCGAGGCGATTCGATCTGGTATCAATACCGTGCCAGTAGGGCAGGCCGAAGCGGCACGCTCGATCGGTCTGAGCTTCGGACAGACCATGTCACTCGTAGTGTTGCCGCAGGCCATCCGTGCCGTTGTGCCGCCCATGGTCAGCGTGTTCATCGCGCTGCTGAAGAACACCACCGTCGCAGCGGGATTCTCCGTGTTCGAGGCCGGAGCCATTCGCGCATATGCGTCTGAACGCGGTGAGAACCAGCTGGTCACCCTGCTGTGGGTCGCAGCCATCTTTATCGTGCTCGTGCTGTTCCTGTCAGCACTGCAACGGCACTTCGAACGCAAATGGAAGGCAGCACGATGAGAGCATCGGTACTTTTCGACGTCCCCGGCCCCAAAGCGATTCGCCGCAACCGCCTGCTGGGCGTCGCGACGATTGTCGTGGTCATTGCCGTTCTCGCCTTCATCGTCGTGCAGCTGGCCAACGCCGGGCAGTTCGACGCCAAGCGCTGGTCGATCTTCACCTATCCACTGGTCTGGGCAAAGGTTGGCAGCGGCCTCATCTCGACGCTCTCCGCTTTCGCCCTGGCCTCAGTGCTGAGTTTGTTGTTCGGCCTCCTGCTGGCCATCGGGCGTCTTTCCGAACACCGATGGGTGAGCGTGCCCGTCGGCTGGATCACTGAGCTGTGTCGTGCTGTGCCACTGCTGATCCTCATGATGCTCATCTACTACGGGCTTCCGACGGTGGGTGTGCAGGGCATCACTCCTTTCGCTGCGGTTGTGGTCGGGCTGACCGTCTACAACGGGTCGGTGCTCGCCGAGGTGTTCCGCTCGGGCATCGAGTCGCTGCCGAAGGGGCAGGCCGAGGCTGGCTACTCCATCGGGCTGCGCAAAGCCGGGGTTATGCGGTTGATCCTGTTGCCGCAGGCTGTCAAGGCCATGATGCCGGTGATCATCTCGCAGCTGGTCGTCATCTTGAAAGACACTGCCCTAGGCTTCATCGTCACCTACGAAGAGCTGCTCTACGTCGCCAAATCGCTGGGCACTCAGGCCGCTTTCGGCTATCCGATCATTCCCTCTGCCATGGCTATCGGCGCCATCTACATCGGGCTCTGCCTGGTGCTCTCTGGCTTCGCCACTTGGCTGCAGCGCCGTCTCAGCCGCTCCCGTCGCTAGAATGGGTGAGGGCGCGAACGCCCCGAACCATTCACGCTGAAACGGAACAATGTCAGACAGTAGCTCGATCACTCAGGAGTCCGTCGACGCGCTGGTCGCGCAGGCCCTGGCCGCCATCGAGGCGGCCGAGACCTCGCAGCAGCTCATCGACGTGCGCGCCGCACATATCGCCGACGGGTCACCGCTGGCCGCTCTCAACCGCTCCATTGCGGCGCTGCCCAAAGAGCTCAAACCCGAAGCCGGACGCATCGTCGGGCAGGGGCGTGGTCGAGTGCAGAAGGCGTATGGCGCACGTGAGGCCGCGCTCAAGGCGGCAGAAAAGGCCGCCCGGCTGGCGGCAGACACCGTCGACGTCACTGCGGCCGTGAGCCGCACGCGCACCGGTGCGCGGCATCCGCTCAATCTGCTGATCGAGAGAGTCAGCGACGTGTTCGTTGGCATGGGCTGGGAGATCGCCGAGGGGCCAGAGGTTGAGAATGAGTGGTTCAACTTCGACGCGCTGAACTTCGACGCTGATCATCCGGCGCGGGCGATGCAAGACACCTTCTTTGTGGCACCCGAGAACCGCCACCTGCTGCTGCGCACACACACCTCTCCGGTGCAGGTGCGCTCCCTGCTCGAACGCGATCTGCCGGTCTACGTGCTGGCTCCCGGGCAGGTGTATCGCACCGATGAGCTCGATGCCACACATACTCCGGTCTTTCACCAGTTCGAGGGGCTGGCGGTCGACCGCGGGCTCACCATGGCCGACCTGCGCGGCACGCTTGAGCACATGGCCCGAGTGATGTTCGGTGACGACGCGCGCATTCGGCTGCGCCCGAGCTATTTCCCATTTACCGAGCCGAGCGCAGAGCTCGACGTCTGGTACCCCGGTGCCAAGGGCGGCGCCCGATGGGTCGAGTGGGGCGGGTGCGGCATGGTGCACCCCAACGTGCTTCGCGCTGCAGGCATCGACCCGGCGAAGTATTCCGGGTTTGCTTTCGGGATGGGCGTCGAGCGTACGTTGCAGTTCCGCAACGACGTGAACGACATGAGAGACATGATTGAGGGAGACGTGCGTTTCAGCGAGCAGTTCGGGGTGAACATCTGATGCGGGTACCACTGAGCTGGCTCGCCGAGCAGGTGCACCTCACCGATCGTTCCACCGATGCGGTGTTAGCGGCGTTGGTCAAAGTCGGCCTTGAAGAAGAAGACGTGCATCGTTTTGATGTGTCGGGTCCGCTCGTTGTGGGGCAGGTGCTCTCGGCCGAGCCCGAACCGCAGAGCAATGGCAAGACCATCAACTGGTGCCAGGTGCGAGTCGCTCCAGAAGGGCAGCTAGCCGCCGACGGCGGTGCCGACGTGCGTGGCATTGTCTGTGGCGCCCACAACTTCGTGGTCGGCGACAAAGTGGTTGTCACGTTGCCCGGCAGCGTGTTACCCGGCGGCTTCGCCATCGCTGCACGCAAGACCTACGGTCATGTCTCTGACGGCATGATGGCCAGCGCTCGTGAACTGGGGCTTGGCGAAGACCATAACGGCATCATCGTGCTCGCCGCTCTCGGGCTCGACCCTGAGGTCGGCACGCTGGCTATTCCGCTGCTCGGCCTCGACGATGCCGCAGTCGAGATCAACGTCACCCCAGATCGTGGCTATGCCTTCTCGATTCGCGGGGTTGCCCGTGAGTATGCACACTCCACAGGCGTCGACTTCCGTGATCCGGTGCTGGCCGTCGGCACTCCTGCGCTCGGCAGCGGATTCCCCGTCGAGATTCGCGACGAGGCACCGATCCGCGGTCAGGCGGGGGTGCGCAGCTTCGTCACGCGAGTCGTCGAAGGTGTTGATGCCAAGGCAGCGACCCCACCATGGATGCTCGAGCGGCTCACGCTCGCCGGCATTCGGTCGGTCTCGGTGATCGTTGACGTGACGAACTACGTGATGCTCGAAACTGGCCAGCCCATCCACGCCTATGATCTCGACACCGTCGACACCGGGCTGATCGTCCGTCGGGCTCAGGCGGGCGAACACCTCACCACACTCGATGGCAAGGAGCGCTCGCTCGATGCCGAAGACCTGGTGATCGCCGATCACTCGGGGCCCATCGGCTTGGCCGGCGTTATGGGCGGCGCCGCCACTGAGGTGAGCGATGCCACCAACCGCGTGCTCGTCGAGGCCGCCGCTTTCGAACCGGTGTCGATTGCGCGCACTGCCCGTCGCCACAAGTTGCCGAGCGAGGCGTCAAAGCGTTATGAGCGCGGTGTCGACCCGACCATTGCCGCAGCCGCGGCGCAGCGTGTGGTCGATCTCATCATCGAGCTCGCCGGTGGAACCGCAACCGAGCTCGGCTCGTCGTATGCCGACGTGCCGGCGACCCCGGCCATCCAGCTGCCGATCGATGCTGCGTCAAAGCTCGTCGGGGTCGAGTACGGCCGTGATGAGGTGATCTCGATTCTGCGCCAGATTGGCGCCGAGGTCGTCGAAGACGGCGACGTCTTGCAGGTGACCCCGCCCAGCTGGCGCCCTGATCTCACCGAACAGGTCGACCTGATCGAAGAAGTCGCCCGCATTGCCGACTACACGCGCATCCCGAGCCGACTGCCGGTCGCTCCGCCAGGGCGCGGCTACACGACGGCTCAGCAGTCGCGACGTCGCATCGCTCGTCACTTGGCTGGCGCCGGGTACACCGAGGTGTTCAGTTACCCCTTCGTGTCGGCAGCGCAGAATGCCCTGTTCGAGTCGGCTGAACTGCCATCGGTCGAACTCGCAAATGCGCTTGACGCCAAAGAGGCTCTGCTGCGGCGCCTAGTGCTGCCCGGTCTGCTGACTGTCGCTCGGCGCAACGTCGCCCGCGGGCTGACTGATCTGGCGATCTACGAGCAGGAGGCGGTCTTCCGGCCCCAGACTGGTCAGCAGCTTGGCATCGACGAGTTGCCCGTCGGCAGCGCTCGACCCACCCCGCAACAGCTTGCCGCGCTTGGTGCCTCGCTGCCCGATCAGCCTCGGCATTTGGCCGCGGTGATCACTGGGCAGACGTTGGCCAAACAGCCAGGCGTGCACGCCGTGCCGGTCGACTGGCAAGAAGCCGCGCAATTCGTCGTGCAGGCGGGGCTCGCGGCGGGTGTGTCGCTCACTCTGCGGTCTGCTTCGGTCACTGGGCTGCATCCCGGGCGCAGCGCTGAGGTGGTTGCTGAGCGCGCTGAAGGCGCAGTGGTCGTCGGATTCGCCGGTGAGCTGCACCCCGACATCGCTCATGAGTATGCACTGACCGGTCGGGTGGCCGTGGCCGAGATTGACCTTGACGCACTCATCGCGCTGTCGCCCGAAGAAGTGAAGGCTACGCCAGTGCACACGCAGACGCCGGCCACGCAAGACCTGTCGCTGGTCGTGCCAGCCGACACTGCGGCAGCGGCCGTTCTGCGTGCAGTGATTGATGGTGCCGGTGAGCTGCTGGAGCACGTCGCGCTCGTCGACGACTATCGAGGTGAGGGCATTGAGCCTGGGTTCAAATCGTTGACCTTCGCACTGCGTTTCCGCGCACTCGACCGCACACTGACCGCGGCTGAGGCAAGCGAGGCCCGCGATGCTGCTGTGGCTCTGGCAGCCGAGCGCCTTGGCGCCACGCCGCGCGTCTGAGAGGCAACCTGCCTCAGACGCGGCGGCGGTCGCGAGTAAGGTAGTGGCATGTCGATTTCTGTTGCCGTCGCCGGAGCCTCGGGCTATGCCGGTGGAGAGCTGCTGCGTCTGCTGAGCAGCCACCCTGAGTTCACTGTGCGCACGGTTACGGCGCATAACAATGCCGGTTCGCGTCTGGGCGACATCCATCCGCATCTGCATCGACTGGGCGACCTCGTGCTCGCCGATACCAATGCAGAGTCGTTGGCTGGGCACGATCTGGTGTTCGTCGCGCTGCCGCATGGCAAGAGTGGTGAGCTGACCGATCAGCTGTCACCCGACACGGTCGTGGTCGACGCTGGGGCAGACCATCGCCTCGTTGACGAAGATGCCTGGGGGCAGTTCTACGGTGGGCAGTATCACGGGGCCTGGGAATACGGCCTGCCTGAGCTGCCGCGTGACGGCGCACGACAGCGTGAGCACCTCGTGGGTGCCACTCGTATTGCCGCGCCCGGGTGCAATGTGACCGCAGTCAGCCTTGGGCTTGCTCCCGCAGTGGCTGCCGGTCTTGTCGAGCTGCAAGACTTGGTCGCGGTGCTCTCGGTGGGGCCCTCTGGTGCGGGGCGTTCGCTCAAACCCAACCTGTTGGCCAGTGAAATCATGGGTGCAGCCAGCGCCTACGCCGTCGGGGGAGTGCACCGCCACATCCCCGAGATTCAGCAAGATCTGCGCTGGGCCGCCTCGGCTGCTGGTCAGCCCGAAGAAGGCCCCATCACCATCTCGTTCACTCCGGTGCTCGTGCCGATGTCTCGGGGCATCCTGGCGACGTCGACGGCTCGAGTGCTGCCGGGGGTGACCGAATCAGATCTGCGTGACGCGTACGAAGCCGCCTACGGCGATGAGCAGTTCATCGCGTTGAGCGCTCCCGGCCGATACCCGAGCACTGCAGAGGTGCTTGGCGCCAACGTGGCGGCAATCGGCATCGCACTCGACGAGGCAGCCGGCCGCCTGGTTGCTGTCACTGCTCTCGACAACCTCACCAAGGGCACGGCGGGCGCCGCCGTGCAGTCTGCCAATATCGCACTCGGCCTCAACGAGGGAGCCGGGCTGCCCACTGAAGGAGTCGCACCATGAGCGTCACATTCCCCCGAGGATTCTCAGCCGCCGGAGTCGCTGCCGGCATCAAAGAGCACGGCGGGCTCGATTTGGCGCTCGTGGTCAACAACGGCCCCGATCATGCAGCTGCGGCAGTGTTCACCACGAACCGTTGCCAGGCGAACCCAGTCATTTGGAGCCGCCAGGCGGTGGCAGACGGTCGCATCGACGCCGTGGTGCTGAACTCCGGCGGAGCGAACTGCTACACCGGCTCACAAGGCTTCCAGACGGCCCACGCCGAGGCCGAGGCCGTCGCCGAGGGGCTGGGCGTGTCTGCTGGTGACGTGGTGGTGTGCTCAACGGGCATCATCGGCCATCAGCTGCCCAAGCAACGGGTGCTCGAGGGCATTGCTGCGGCGATCCAGCAGCTCTCCGAAGACGGCGGCGACGTGGCAGCACGAGCCATCATGACCACCGACACCAAACCCAAGACTGCGACTTTTGAGCATCCCTCAGGATGGCGCATCGGCGGAATTGCCAAAGGCTCTGGGATGATCGCACCCGGCATGGCCACCATGCTGGTCGTGCTTGCCACCGATGCCGTGCTCGACTCTGACACGCTCAACGGCGCGCTGCACCAGGCAGTCGACGTGAGCTTCAACCGCCTCGACGTTGACGGCTGCATGTCAACCAACGACTCAGTGACGGCGCTGGCCTCGGGCGCGTCTGACGTGCCCGCCGACCCGACAGAGTTCACCCAAGCGCTCAGCCAGGTAGCCACAGAACTTGCTGCCGCGATTCAAGACGATGCAGAAGGCGCCTCGCACACTATCGATATTGAGGTTGTGCATGCGGCGACCGTTGACGAGGCGGTGACCGTCGGGCGCTCCGTCGGGCGCAACAACCTGTTCAAGACCGCCATCGCGGGCAACGACCCGAACTGGGGGCGCGTGTTGGCTGCCGTCGGAACCACCGATGCGCAGTTCGATCCGTTTGACATCGACGTGACAATTAACGGCACGAGGGTCTGTCACGCAGGTGCACCTGACGTCGACCCTGCTGAGGTGGAATTCTCGACTCGCGCGGTGCATGTGCTGATCGACCTCAAAGTCGGTGAGGCCACTGCCACGCTGCGCACCAGCGATCTCACCCATGAGTATGTCGAGATCAACAGTGAATATGAGAGCTGAGCAATGATCGATCAGAAAGACGCCGATGAGCAGCACTTGGCTGCGATCAAAGCCAGCACGCTGATCGAGTCGCTGCCCTGGCTGCAGCGGTTCCACGGCGAGACCTTCGTGATCAAGTTCGGCGGCAACGCCATGACCGATCCAGCGCTGCTCGATGCGTTTGCGCAAGATGTCGTGTATCTCAGCATGGTGGGCATTCGTCCGGTGGTGGTTCATGGCGGTGGGCCGCAGATCACTCGGATGCTCGAACGGCTTGATATCGCCAGCGAGTTTCGCGGCGGCTACCGGTACACCTCTCCCGAAGCGCTCGATGTGGTGCGCATGGTGCTCACTGGGCAGGTCTCCAGAGACATCGTCGGCCGTATCAACCGGCACGGGCCGATTGCCGTGGCGATCTCCGGCGAAGACGCCG
This sequence comes from Pseudoclavibacter soli DSM 23366, assembly GCF_000423505.1. Taxonomy (GTDB): domain Bacteria; phylum Actinomycetota; class Actinomycetes; order Actinomycetales; family Microbacteriaceae; genus Pseudoclavibacter_A; species Pseudoclavibacter_A soli. The sequence continues at coordinate 383,566 of NZ_AUIC01000003.1, read as the reverse complement.
GCCTGTTTACGGGTGCACGAGTCACGACAGACGATCAGGGCGAGCCGCTCGACTTGGGCCTCGTGGGCGAAGTCGTCGCAGTCGATCCCACGATTGTGCAGGCTCAGCTTGACGCCGGTCGGGTTCCGGTGGTCTCATCCATCGCTCCAGACGGCGACCACCCTGAAGACTCGCTGAACGTCAACGCAGATGCTGCTGCCGCGTCACTGGCGGTTGCCCTCGGCGCAGCCAAGCTGGTGCTGCTGACGAACGTGCCGGGTCTGTACCGAAACTGGCCTGACACCTCGAGCCTGATCTCCTCCCTGACCGCGAGCGAGCTGACCGAGCTGCTGCCTGGGCTGGCTTCGGGCATGATCCCCAAAATGCGAGCGTGCCTCGATGCGGTCGAAGGCGGCGTCGACACTGCGGCGGTCGTTGACGGTCGCGTTCCACACTCGGTTCTGCTCGAGATCTTCACCGACCGGGGAATCGGCACCGAAGTCACCGCCACCGCAGCCCCAGAACTTACAGCCACACCAGAGACAAAGGAATAACCAGACCCATGAGCCAATGGCAAGAAGAATACGCCGAGCATCTGCTCCCAGTGTTCGGCAGCCCGATGCGAGAGTTCGACCACGGTCGCGGCGCGTGGATCTACGATTCCGAGGGTTGTCGTTACCTCGACTTTCTCGCTGGCATTGCCGTTTCTTCACTGGGCCATGCGCATCCTGGGCTGGTACGTGCGATCAGCGAGCAGGCCGAACGGGTCATCCATGTCTCGAACTACTTCACCTCGGCGTCGCAGATCGGGTTGGCTGAAGACCTTCTCCGTGTGGCAGACGACCCGAGCGAGGGCCGGGTTTTCTTCGCGAACAGTGGCACTGAAGCCAATGAAGCCGCGTATAAGCTGGCTCGCGCCTGGCGGCATCGTCACCCAGAACGCACGCGGGTGCTCGCTCTCGATCACGCCTTCCATGGCCGCAGCCTGGGAGCTCTCTCGCTGACCTGGAAGCCCGCCCTGCGCGAGACTTTTGAGCCGCTGGCCAGCGACGTCGAGTTCATCCCGGCCACCATTGAGGCTCTCGAGCACAGCATCGACGATACCGTCGCCGCGCTGTTCGTCGAGCCGGTGCAGGGCGAAGCCGGCGTGCTGCCGCTGCCCGAGGGGTACTTGGCTCGCGCTCGTGAACTGACCCGCAACGCGGGTGCACTGCTGATCATCGACGAGGTGCAGACCGGAGTGGCACGCACCGGCACGTGGTTCGCCTTCCAGCAAGAGGGCATCGTGCCTGATGCATTCACCTTGGCGAAGGGCTTGGGCGGCGGTGTGCCAATCGGTGCGCTGGTCACCACCGGAGAGGCCAGCAGCGTGCTCAAGGCCGGCGAGCACGGCACCACCTTCGGCGGCAATCCGTTGGCCACCTCTGCTGGTCGCGCGGTCATTCGTGCCATCGAAGACGAAGGGTTGCTTGAGAACGTCGCACGTCAGTCGTCTCGCCTGCGCGACGCGCTTCCGGAGCTGCCACTCGTGGCAGGCGTGCGTGGGCGCGGCCTGCTGATCGGGGTGCAGCTGGCCCAGCCGGTCGCCCATGCCTTTGTGCGTGCGGCGCTCGAAGAAGGGCTGATCGTCAACGCACCTGATGATCGAACCATTCGACTGGCTCCGCCGCTGATCATCGGCGAAGCCGAGGTGGCCGAGTTCCTCGACCGCTGGACACTGACTGCTGAAAGGCTGAGCGCATGACTCGACACCTCCTCCGTGACGATGACCTGACTGCTGCCGAGCAGGCGGAGGTGCTCGACCTCGCTGCTGCGCTCAAGGCAGATCGCTTCTCGCTGAAACCGCTGGCCGGGCCACAGACAGCGGCGGTCTTCTTCGACAAGACCTCGACCCGCACTCGGGTGTCGTTCGCCACCGGTATTGCCGATCTCGGCGGGTCTCCGCTGATCGTCGAATCTCAGGTGAGTCAGCTCGGTGGCAAAGAGTCCATCGCCGATACCGCGCACGTGCTCGAGCGAATGGTCGCGCTGATCATTTGGCGCACCTATGCACAGAGCGGTCTTGAAGAGATGGCAGAGAACTCGCGAGTGCCGGTCATCAACGCCTTGAGCGATGACTTCCATCCCTGCCAGATCCTCGCCGACCTGCTCACCATCCGCGAGCACAAAGGGAGGCTGGCCGGTCTCACCCTCGCGTATGTGGGCGACGCAGCCAACAACATGGCCAACTCCTACTTGCTGGGTGGGGCCACCGCGGGCATGCATGTGTGCGTCGCCGGCCCTGAAGGCTATCTGCCCCGTGCCGATGTGGTGGCCGACGCCGAGGCACGCGCCGCCGAAACCGGGGGCTCCGTCTGGGTCGGCACCGACCCGCGCAAGGCCGTCGCTGACGCCGACGTCGTGATCACCGACACCTGGGTGTCAATGGGGCAGGAGTCCGAGAAGGCCGAGCGGCAGCAGCTGTTCACCGACTATCAAGTTGACGACGAGCTGTTCGCCTTAGCCGATTCCGAGGCGATCTTCCTGCACTGCCTGCCGGCGTACCGTGGCTATGAAGTCGCAGCCTCGGTGATCGACGGGCCACGGAGCGTCGTCTGGGACGAAGCCGAGAACCGACTGCACGCGCAGAAGGGGCTCATGGCGTGGCTGCTCGCCCAGCAGTGACCCCCACCACGTACAATTGCAGAAGCCGCATCGGCGGCATGGTCTGAAGGAGCACAGGAAACACATGACTGATCGCATCGTTCTCGCGTACTCTGGCGGTCTCGACACCTCTGTCGCGATCGGCTGGCTCAAGGAGCGCACTGGCAAAGACGTCGTCGCACTGGCGGTAGACGTGGGTCAGGGTGGTGAAGATCTCGAAGAGATCCGCCAGCGCGCGCTCGCTTGTGGCGCGGTCGACGCAGTGGTCGCCGACGTCAAAGAAGAGTTCGCTCGCGACTACCTGATGCCTGCGCTCAAGGCCAACGCTGCGTACCAGCGCAGCTACCCGTTGGTTTCGGCGCTGTCACGCCCGATCATCTCTAAGTACCTTGTGCAGACCGCACGCGAGCTGGGTGCCGATACCGTGGCTCACGGCTGCACCGGTCAGGGCAACGACCAGGTGCGCTTTGAGGCTGCGGTGGCCGCGCTCGGCCCCGACCTGGCCACCATCGCGCCCATCCGCGACCTCGAACTCACCCGCGACCGCGCCATCGAGTACGCCGCGGTGCACCAGCTGCCGATCAAGCAGTCGAAGAAGAGCCCGTACTCCATCGACCAGAACGTCTGGGGCAAGGCAGTCGAGACCGGCTTCCTCGAAGATCCCTGGAACGCACCGATCGAAGATCTCTACACCTACTCCAAGAACCCCGCTGAGGCGTCTCGCGAGGGCGTCGAGGTGACGATCACGTTCAAGCAGGGCATTCCCGTGGCCATCGACGGCCAGGCGGTCACCCCGCTGCAGGCAGTCGAGCGCCTCAACGTGCTGGCTGGCAACGAGGGCGTCGGGCGGCTCGACTTGGTTGAAGATCGTCTGGTGGGCATCAAGAGCCGTGAGGTGTACGAGGCTCCGGGCGCAATCGCACTGATCACCGCGCACGAAGAGCTCGAGAACCTCACCCTTGAGCGCGATGTCAACCGCACGAAGCGCGACCTGGAGAACCGCTGGAGCCAGCTGGTCTACGACGGCCTCTGGTTCTCCGGGCTCAAGCGTGCCATCGACGCGTTCATCGAAGAGACCCAGCAGGTGGTCTCGGGTGACATCCGACTGCATCTGCAGGGCGGGCGCGCCACGGTCACCGGGCGTCGCTCGGCGCAGAGCCTCTACGACTTCAACCTGGTCACCTACGATGAGGGCGGCACATTCGATCACAAGTCATCCAAGGGCTTCATCGAGCTCTGGTCACTGCCCTCCAAGATTGCTGCACGTCGAGACAACCCGCTGGCTCTGTCACAGGACGCGGTCTCGATTGAGGCCACCGGGGCCGCGAGCCTGCCTGCTGCAGAAGCAGCTGAGGCAGCCGCTGAGCCGGTGACCGTCGAGCGCACGCAGGAGCGCTGAGCATTGTCGGAGCAGGCGAGTTCTGCTGGTGCGCTGTGGGGCGGTCGGTTCAGTGACGGGCCGTCCCCGGCGCTTGCCGAGCTGAGTCGTTCGACGCAGTTCGACTGGGTGCTGGCGCCATACGACCTGCAGGGGTCACATGCACATGCCGCTGCCCTGCACCAAGCCGGCTACCTCACCGATGACGAGTTCGCGGGCATGACCACCGCCCTCGACGAGCTCGCCGAACGCGTCCGCTCTGGCGCATTTGTTGCGCAGCCGCAAGACGAAGACGTGCATTCGGCCCTCGAACGCGGACTGATCGAGATCGCTGGGCCAGAACTTGGCGGCAAGCTGCGAGCCGGACGCTCCCGCAACGACCAGATCGCCACTTTTGTGCGCATGTACGCCAAAGATCATGCCGTGCGCATCGCCGGCCTTGTGCGTCATGTGATCGATGCGCTCGTGGAGCAGGCCACGCGCCACATCAACGACCCACTCCCGGGGCGCACACATCTGCAGAGCGCGCAGCCAGTGCTGCTGGGGCATCACCTGCTCGCGCATGTCTGGCCGCTGCTCCGTGATCTTGATCGCCTGGCAGACTGGCGCGCCCGAGCCGATGTGTCACCCTATGGCTCAGGAGCGCTCGCCGGCAACACGTTGGGGCTCAACCCCCAGCTGGTCGCCGAGCAGCTCGGCTTCTCGTCGTCGGTGGCCAACTCGATCGACGGCACCGCGTCGCGGGATGTCGTGGCCGAGTTCTCCTTCATCCTCACGCTGATCGGCATCGATCTCTCACGATTCGCTGAGGAGATCATCATTTGGAACACCGCAGAGTTCGACTTTGTCACTCTCGATGACGGGTACTCCACGGGCTCCTCGATCATGCCGCAGAAGAAGAACCCTGATATCGCCGAGCTGGCCCGTGGCAAAAGCGGTCGGCTGATCGGTGATCTGGCCGGTTTGCTGGCCACACTCAAGGCGCAGCCTTTGGCCTACAACCGCGATCTGCAAGAAGACAAAGAGCCGGTCTTCGACCAAGTGAACACGCTCGAAGTGCTGCTGCCAGCCTTTGCCGGCATGGTCGCCACTGCTCGTTTCAACGTGACGCGCATGGCCGAGGTTGCTCCGGCGGGCTTCTCCCTGGCCACCGACGTGGCCGAATGGCTCGTGAAACAGGGCACGCCCTTCCGCGACGCACATGAGATCTCCGGCGAGCTGGTGAGCTTCTGCGAGCAGCGCGGTCTGACGCTCGATCAGCCCAGCGACGAGCAGTACGCATCCATCGACCCTCGGCTGAAGCCCGAGGTGCGCAGTGTGCTCACCGTCAACGGCTCGGTCAACGCGCGCAACGGACGTGGCGGCACCGCAGCATCCAGCGTGCAGGCTCAGCTCGATGCTGTACCGGCCATCCTGCATGACACCCTTCAACGAATCGGCGCGACCGGCGCCTGATCCGTCACACAGACGAAAGACAGATACCGTGACCCAGGCGATGCAACCGGCAACGCAGCAGATCGACACCAGCTTTGACTCGATCATCGACGAGCTGGTCTGGCGAGGGCTAATCTCGGTCAGTACTGATCTCGACGCGTTGCGATCCGACTTGGCCGCTGGGCCAGTGAAGTACTATTGCGGCTTCGACCCCACCGCGGGCAGTCTGCATTTGGGGCACCTGGTGCAGCTGCTGCTGATGCGTCGCCTGCAGCTGGCGGGCAACGTGCCATACGCGTTGGTCGGAGGCGCGACCGGCTTGATCGGCGATCCTCGCCCTACCGCTGAGCGCACGCTCAATTCCCGCGATCAAGTCGCCCAATGGGTCACGCAGTTGCAGGCGCAGGTCTCTGGATACCTCAGCGACGAGGGCGACAACGCGGTGCGGCTGGTCAACAACCTCGACTGGACCTCCCAGCTCAGCGCCATCGACTTTCTGCGAGACATCGGCAAAAACTTCCGTGTCGGCGCGATGCTCGCCAAAGATGCCGTCTCCGCGCGGCTCAAATCCGATGCCGGCATCAGCTACACAGAGTTCAGCTACCAGGTGCTGCAGGCCAACGACTTCCTCGAACTCTTCCGCCGCGAAGGAGTGACACTTCAGAGTGGCGGTCAAGATCAATGGGGCAACTTGGTCGGAGGAGTCGACCTGATCCGCCGCGTCGAGCGAGCGAGCGTTCATGCGCTTGGCTCTCCGTTGATCACCAACTCCGACGGCACCAAATTTGGCAAGTCAGAGGGCAACGCCATTTGGATCGATCCAGAGCTGACCAGCCCGTACGCGTTCTATCAGTTCTGGCTGAACACTGATGACGCTGATGTGATCGCTCGGCTGAAAGTGTTCACATTCCTCACTCGTGAAGAGATCACTGAATATGAGCGCTTGGTCGCTGAAGAGCCATTCCGCCGTGCCGCTCAGCGGCGACTCGCGTTCGAGGTCACTGCCATCGCCCACGGGGCGTCTCAGGCGAATGCGGTGATCGCTGCGTCGGAGGCACTGTTCGGGCAAGGCGACTTGGCTACCCTTGACGCTCCAACCTTGGCGGCAGCAGTCGATGAACTGCCGCACGCAGATGTCGAGATCGGCACACCCCTGTCAGCAATCGGAGTAGAGACTGAGCTGTTCCGCAGCGCGGGCGAAGCACGACGTGCCATCTCCCAGGGCGGGCTCTATCTCAACAACGTCAAAGTCGATGACGCTGATGCGAAGCTCAGCGCTGACGATCTGCTGAATGGCGGCTTCGCACTGCTGCGCCGCGGCAAGAAGACTCTGGCCGGAATCCGCGTCAACACGGGCGACACGCCCGGGTTGCGTTCGGGATTTTGACCGGATGGGGTGGTTGCGTAGAGTATCTACTCGTCACCCCAAAGGTGCTGAAAACTTCTCAGAGTTCAGGCCTCAAGCGGGACCATCCAAATGATGTGAAACATGATGGAAATCATGTGATACACTTTCGGATGTCATCCACACGGAAACATTGTCCGGGGGATGTGCATGAAGCACAGTCTCGGTCATATTCGTGTGCGAGATTGATCATTGATAACTTGATATTTGAGGCGGGTCAAAGCGCCGTTCGAAGTTCGCTTCGAACACACGATTTGACAAGTCACAAACATCAGGTAAACTGATCAAGCGGCGCTTCCGCTGCCAACCACTTCGGTGTCACACCGATTTGACAAGGCAGCACGAAGTGCTAAACTAGAGAAGTTGCCCCGACAGGTAGTAGTTCTTCTCAGAACTGCGAAGGCCGGAAGCATCCGATCCTTGAGAACTCAACAGTGTGCACATGTCGATACCAAAAACCTCGACTTCAGAACTTCGGTTCTGTAAGTGAGATTCCTTTTGGATAGACAGAATTGTCAGATGACATTCTGAATAGCCAAGTCAAATTTTCTACGGAGAGTTTGATCCTGGCTCAGGACGAACGCTGGCGGCGTGCTTAACACATGCAAGTCGAACGATGAAGCTGGAGTTTGCTCCGGTGGATTAGTGGCGAACGGGTGAGTAACACGTGAGCAATCTGCCCTTGACTCTGGGATAACTGCTGGAAACGGTAGCTAATACTGGATACGAGCTGTACAGGCATCTGTAGCAGCTGGAAAGAATTTCGGTCAAGGATGAGCTCGCGGCCTATCAGCTTGTTGGTGAGGTAACGGCTCACCAAGGCAACGACGGGTAGCCGGCCTGAGAGGGTGACCGGCCACATTGGGACTGAGACACGGCCCAGACTCCTACGGGAGGCAGCAGTGGGGAATATTGCACAATGGGCGCAAGCCTGATGCAGCAACGCCGCGTGGGGGATGACGGCCTTCGGGTTGTAAACCCCTTTTAGCAGGGAAGAAGCGAAAGTGACGGTACCTGCAGAAAAAGCGCCGGCTAACTACGTGCCAGCAGCCGCGGTAATACGTAGGGCGCAAGCGTTGTCCGGAATTATTGGGCGTAAAGAGCTCGTAGGCGGTTTGTCGCGTCTGCTGTGAAAACCCGAGGCTCAACCTCGGGCCTGCAGTGGGTACGGGCAGACTAGAGTGCGGTAGGGGAGACTGGAACTCCTGGTGTAGCGGTGGAATGCGCAGATATCAGGAAGAACACCAATGGCGAAGGCAGGTCTCTGGGCCGTAACTGACGCTGAGGAGCGAAAGCATGGGGAGCGAACAGGATTAGATACCCTGGTAGTCCATGCCGTAAACGTTGGGCGCTAGACGTGGGGACCTTTCCACGGTTTCCGTGTCGTAGCTAACGCATTAAGCGCCCCGCCTGGGGAGTACGGCCGCAAGGCTAAAACTCAAAGGAATTGACGGGGGCCCGCACAAGCGGCGGAGCATGCGGATTAATTCGATGCAACGCGAAGAACCTTACCAAGGCTTGACATATAGAGGAAACGGCTAGAGATAGTCGCCCCGCAAGGTCTCTATACAGGTGGTGCATGGTTGTCGTCAGCTCGTGTCGTGAGATGTTGGGTTAAGTCCCGCAACGAGCGCAACCCTCGTCCTATGTTGCCAGCACGTAATGGTGGGAACTCATGGGAGACTGCCGTGGTCAACACGGAGGAAGGTGGGGATGACGTCAAATCATCATGCCCCTTATGTCTTGGGCTTCACGCATGCTACAATGGCCGGTACAGAGGGCTGCGAAACCGCAAGGTGGAGCGAATCCCAAAAAGCCGGTCTCAGTTCGGATTGGGGTCTGCAACTCGACCCCATGAAGTTGGAGTCGCTAGTAATCGCAGATCAGCAACGCTGCGGTGAATACGTTCCCGGGCCTTGTACACACCGCCCGTCAAGTCACGAAAGTCGGTAACACCCGAAGCCGGTGGCCCAACCTTTTGGAGGGAGCCGTCGAAGGTGGGACTGGTGATTGGGACTAAGTCGTAACAAGGTAGCCGTACCGGAAGGTGCGGCTGGATCACCTCCTTTCTAAGGAGTATCTCGAACACAACTGTGTTCTAGAGCCGTTGAGTCACCAAAAGCTCAACGGGTAACACTCAAGGGTGGAATATCGACATCTTCTGGATTGAATCTAGGTGTGATCAGTACAGTCAGTAATGACTCGGAACGCTCATCTAGTGAAGAGACAGAGTGCACACTGTTGGGTCCTGAGGGATCGGGACGGCGCAAGCCGGACGATCACTCAAGACCTGCAGGTCGCAAGACCTCTGGTTACGGACCGAACCTCTACGAAGCATCGCTTCTACGAGTTCGGTACCGACCGTAAGTTGAGAACTACACAGTGGACGCGAGCATCAGACAGATTCTTCTGAATCTGTCGGATAGTAGTCAATTTTGTTTCTGGCGAAAGCCAAGAAGCTAAGACAAACACTGGTGAATCCGATTCACTCCCAGGCTTGCCTGGAAGAGATGAAGATTCGCTACTTATGTGGTCAAGTTTCTAAGAGCAAACGGTGGATGCCTTGGCATCTGGAGCCGAAGAAGGACGTAGTAATCTGCGATAAGCCTCGGGGAGCCGATAAACGGGCTTTGATCCGAGGATTTCCGAATGGGGAAACCCAGCTGGGCCTAAGAATCCAGTTACCCCTGTCTGAATACATAGGGCAGCGGGAGGGAACGTGGGGAAGTGAAACATCTCAGTACCCACAGGAAGAGAAAACAATTTAGTGATTCCGTTAGTAGTGGCGAGCGAACGCGGAACAGGCCAAACCGGTCATGTGTGATAGCCAGCAGGCGTTGCATGGCTGGGGTTGCGGGACTTTTCAGTTGTGCTGCTGAACAACAAGAAGAGATGATTAGCATAGTCGAATGGCATTGAAAGGCCAGTCATAGAGGGTGCAAACCCCGTAGACGAAATGTTATGAACCTTCGAGAAGTATCCCAAGTATCACGGGGCCCGAGAAATCCCGTGTGAATCTGCCAGGACCACCTGGTAAGCCTAAATACTCCCAGATGACCGATAGCGGACAAGTACCGTGAGGGAAAGGTGAAAAGTACCCCGGGAGGGGAGTGAAATAGTACCTGAAACCGTTTGCTTACAATCCGTTGGAGCACCCTAGTAGGTGTGACAGCGTGCCTTTTGAAGAATGAGCCTGCGAGTTAGTGATATGTGGCGAGGTTAACCCGTGAGGGGAATCCGTAGCGAAAGCGAGTCTGAATAGGGCGTCGTAGTCGCATGTTCTAAACCCGAAGCGAAGTGATCTATCCATGGCCAGGTTGAAGCGCGGGTAAGACCGCGTGGAGGACCGAACCCACTTAGGTTGAAAACTGAGGGGATGAGCTGTGGATAGGGGTGAAAGGCCAATCAAACTTCGTGATAGCTGGTTCTCTCCGAAATGCATTTAGGTGCAGCGTCATGTGTTTCTTACCGGAGGTAGAGCTACTGGATGGCTAATGGGCCCCACAGGGTTACTGACGTCAGCCAAACTCCGAATGCCGGTAAGTGAGAACATGGCAGTGAGACGGTGGGGGATAAGCTTCATCGTCGAGAGGGAAACAACCCAGACCACCAACTAAGGCCCCCAAGCGTATGCTAAGTGGGAAACGATGTGGAGTTGCAGTGACAACCAGGAGGTTGGCTTAGAAGCAGCCACCCTTGAAAGAGTGCGTAATAGCTCACTGGTCAAGTGATTCTGCGCGGACAATGTAACGGGGCTCAAGCATACCGCCGAAGTTGTGGCATTCAGATATTAGATAGGCCTTCGTGGTCCAGTCGTCTGGATGGGTAGGAGAGCGTCGTGTGGGCAGTGAAGCAGCGGGGTAACCCAGCGGTGGAGCCTACACGAGTGAGAATGCAGGCATGAGTAGCGAATGACGGGCGAGAAACCCGTCCTCCGAATAACCAAGGTTTCCAGGGCCAGGCTAATCCGCCCTGGGTAAGTCGGGACCTAAGACGAGGCCGACAGGCGTAGTCGATGGACAACGGGTTGATATTCCCGTACCGGCAAAGAACCGTCCAAGCCGACCCAGTAATGCTAAGAACCCGAATCCTCTGGCTTTCCCTTCGGGGAGAGAAAGAGGCCTAGCGTTCGACCCTACGCTGGCAAGGCTAACGTATCTCAGGTGTGACGCAGGAAGGTAGCCTCCGCGGGGCGATGGTTGTCCCCGTCTAAGGATGTAGGCCGAGAGATAGGCAAATCCGTCTCTCATATAGGCTGAGATCTGATGGTGAGCACGTATGTGCGAAGTGGGTGATCCTATGCTGCCGAGAAAAGCATCGACGTGAGGTTCTAGCCGCCCGTACCCCAAACCGACTCAGGTGGTTAGGTAGAGAATACCAAGGAGATCGAGAGAATCGTGGTTAAGGAACTCGGCAAAATGCCCCCGTAACTTCGGGAGAAGGGGGGCCCTAGACGTGACAGGATTTACTCCTCGAGCGTCCCAGGGCCGCAGAGACCAGTGGGAAGCGACTGTTTATCAAAAACACAGGTCCGTGCGAAGTCGCAAGACGATGTATACGGACTGACGCCTGCCCGGTGCTGGAAGGTTAAGAGGAAGGGTTAGCTTCGGCGAAGCCTAGAATTTAAGCCCCAGTAAACGGCGGTGGTAACTATAACCATCCTAAGGTAGCGAAATTCCTTGTCGGGTAAGTTCCGACCTGCACGAATGGCGTAACGACTTCCCAGCTGTCTCAACCGCGAACTCGGCGAAATTGCACTACGAGTAAAGATGCTCGTTACGCGCAGCAGGACGGAAAGACCCCGTGACCTTTACTATAGTTTGGTATTGGTATTCGGTGCAGTCTGTGTAGGATAGGTGGGAGACTTTGAAGCGGCCACGCCAGTGGTTGTGGAGTCGTTGTTGAAATACCACTCTGACTGTTTTGGATATCTAACTTCGACCCGTGATCCGGGTCAGGGACAGTGCCTGATGGGTAGTTTAACTGGGGCGGTTGCCTCCCAAAAAGTAACGGAGGCGCCCAAAGGTTCCCTCAACCTGGTTGGCAATCAGGTGTCGAGTGTAAGTGCACAAGGGAGCTTGACTGTGAGAGAGACATCTCGAGCAGGGACGAAAGTCGGGACTAGTGATCCGGCAGTGGCTTGTGGAAGCGCTGTCGCTCAACGGATAAAAGGTACCTCGGGGATAACAGGCTGATCTTGCCCAAGAGTCCATATCGACGGCATGGTTTGGCACCTCGATGTCGGCTCGTCGCATCCTGGGGCTGGAGTTGGTCCCAAGGGTTGGGCTGTTCGCCCATTAAAGCGGTACGCGAGCTGGGTTCAGAACGTCGTGAGACAGTTCGGTCCCTATCCGCTGCGTGCGTAGGAAATTTGAGAGGATCTGTCTCTAGTACGAGAGGACCGAGATGGACCAACCTCTGGTGTGCCAGTTGTTCCGCCAGGAGCATGGCTGGTTGGCTACGTTGGGAATGGATAACCGCTGAAAGCATCTAAGCGGGAAGCCGGCCTCAAGATGAGATTTCCAAGCCTTATGGCGAGAGGACCCCAGCAGACCACTGGGTTGATAGGCCGGATGTGGAAGCACAGTAATGTGTGGAGCTGACCGGTACTAATAGTCCGATAACTTGATAACATTTTCTATCCGAGATGTTCGCGTCCACTTTGTGGTTCCCGATTTATGGTCGGGAATCTGTTTATCGCTTGATGAGCATCGCTCATCTCGCTGACGAAACCGATTGATAAATCAATAAGTGTTTCGGCGGCCATAGCGTGAGGGAAACGCCCGGTTACATTCCGAACCCGGAAGCTAAGCCTCACAGCGCCGATGGTACTGCAAGGGGGACCTTGTGGGAGAGTAGGACACCGCCGGACTTAACTTCAGAATGGCCACCTTCGGGTGGCCATTCTGCATTTAACAGCACTTTTGGGAGGACTCATGAACGAGCACCAGGACGACCGGGCACGCCGCGGCAAAGACGCCTCAGGGCGCCCGAAGCGCGGCGGTTCAGGGAACTTCCGTGGCAAGAAGTCTGACTTCCAGAAGCGAGGACAGCACAAGGGCGGGCAAAAGGGTCGGCCCGACTCGCGTCGCACGGAGGAACCGACCAGCCGTCGCGATGAACCGGAGCTGCCGGCATCCGTTCGTGTTGCCGATCTGCCGTTCAACATGCGCGTCGAGCTCAAGACGCTGGCGAAAGAGAACGCCGAGGTTGTGGCCCGTCAGCTCGCTGTCGCTCTGGCCAATCTTGAGAACGACCCGGCAGAGGCCTCACTGTACGCGCAGGCAGCGGTCAAACGCGCTGGCCGTGTTGGCATCGTGCGTGAGATCGCTGGGCTCAGCGCATATCGAAATCAGGATTGGGCGCTGGCCCTGCGTGAGCTGCGCGCACACCGCCGCATCACCGGCGACCAGTCGAATCTTGCCATCATTGCAGACACTGAACGTGGTCTGGGGCGCCCTGATGATGCGATTCAGCTTGCCGAAGAGACTGATCTTGTTGCCTTGCCAGCTGTTGTGCGGGTTGAGCTCGCGATCGTGGTAAGTGGTGCCTGGCGCGATAAGCACGATCTGGCGCAGGCGCGTGCGGCGCTGGAGATTGACGAGCTGAACCCTGACGTCGCCTACTCCTATAGCGCTCGACTGTTTGAGGCGTACGCTGATGTGCTCGAAGAACTCGGCGACTCCGCAGCGGCTGACTGGGCGCGGCGCGCCCGCCTCGCCGAAGCGGCATGGGAGGCACGCAATCCCTCGGCGAGTGGCAGCGAAGACGACTTGGTCACTGACCTGGGCGAGATCGCCGAGTGACCGTCGCCAGCATCCTGAGGCAATGATGCCAGTATGACTGCCGATCTGACCGAACTGAGCGCTGTTGCGTTGCGCGATCTGCTGCGCGTCGGCGCGGTGTCACCGCGGGAGGTCGCTGTGGCCTTCACCGAAGCGATTGCGGCGCGAGACGCGTTCGTGGGCGCGTTTTCCCAACACGACCCAGCGCTTGCCGCCATGCAGCTCGACGACTTGTATCGGCAACCTCCAGAGGAGCGTGGACCGCTCTGGGGACTGCCCGGTGGCGATAAAGATCTCTATGACCGGGCCGGGGCAGTGACCGGTTTTGGGTCTCGGGCGAATTCGCCGCACCCCGCCCGCCGCACCCATCGGCTGCTGCAGCTGGCCGACCGCGCCGGCATGGTCAGCCTGGGCCGCACGAGCGTGCCGGAATTCGGGCTGCCCTGCTACACCGAGCCACTCGACTGGCCCACGGCGCACAACCCCTGGCGCCTCGATCGCAATGCGGGCGGCTCGAGCGGTGGCGCGGCTGCTGCCGTCAGCGCGGGTATGCTGCCTTTCGCTATTGGCACGGATGGCGGAGGATCGGTGCGCATTCCCGCAGCCAGTTGTGGGCTGGTTGGTTTGAAACACTCGAGAGGCCGCACGGCTGCGCTGACAGTGGCCGAGTCTGCGTCGGGGCTGATCGTCGAAGGCTGCATCGCACACGATGTGACCGATGCGGCGCTGCTGTCCGAAGGCTTGGTGTGGGCCGATGCCAGACTGAGCGGGGGCTCGGCGGCACCCACGACGGCGCTGACCGATCGGCTGCTTCAGCAAGACGGTCCGGCCTCGCACGCCAGAGTGGCGCTGCTCGAGGGCAGCCCATGGGACGCCTTCACCGACATCACCGTGACTGCTGAGATTCGGTCGCGAACCGAGGAAATCGCAGCAGCGCTCGCTGACCAAGGACATGAGGTGCAGCGCATCCGTCTGGTCGAGGAAGACCGCTATGGCGCCGCTTTTTCGGTGCTGTGGCAGGCGGGCGCAGCTGCAGCAGTGCCCGCAGACGTCGACACGTCGCTGCTCGAGCCGCTGACTGCCTGGCTCGTGGCCCAGGGGCGTACCGTGGTCGAAGCCGACATACAACAGGCGCTGCAGCTGCTGCGTGGCTACGCCGAACGAGTCGAAACGCAATTCACCCCATGGGATGCTGTGCTCACCCCCGCGCTAGCTGACACCGCGCGCCCCAATGGCTGGTACGACCCGGTGGATGCCCGGCGCAATTTCGCGCAGCAGTGTCAGTTCACACCGTTCACATCGTTCGTCAACGTGCTGGGCGCTCCGGCGATCACCCTGCCCACAGGCCTGGCTGCTGACGGTCTACCGATCGGCGTGCAGCTGATCGGCCACATCGGCGATGAAGCACGGCTGTTGGAGCTGGCCCGTGGGTTGGAGCTGGCGGGTGAAGTGTTTGCGCTGCGGCCGTCGATCGACGCCTGCTGACGAATCGGTAGACTTGCGGTCATGTCTGCACTGTTCCGTCGTCGTCAGGATGATGCCCCCGCCCTTCCCGAAGCTCCTGCCGAGTCGCCGCTGGCCGGTCACGACGCAGTGCTCGCCGACCTCGACGGCGTGGTGTACCGCGGCCCGAACCCCGTGCCGGGCGCGATTGACGCGTTGAACGCCGCGCAGGCGCTCGGCTTCACGATCGCCTATCTGACCAACAATGCCTCACGGCCAGCGCGCACGGTTGCCGAACACCTCACCGAACTCGGCCTGAGTGTCGCCGAGCGCGACGTGGTGACGAGCCCGCAAGCGGCGGTGCCCATGCTGTTCGAAGAACTCGAGCCGGGCGATGAGGTGCTCGTGGTGGGCGGCCCTGGCCTGCTGGAAGAGGTGGAGGCTGCCGGGTTCGCGATCACACGCACCGCAACTGAGCAGACGAAAGCCGTCGTACAGGGCTTTGCCAAAGACGTGCAGTGGAGCGACTTGGCCGAGGCTGCATACGCTGTTGCCGCCGGTGCGGCCTGGATCGGCACGAATCAAGACTGGACGCTGCCCAACGAACGTGGTCTCGCCCCGGGCAACGGCACACTGCTCTCTGCCGTGCATACCGCCACCGGAACCTTTCCCAAGATTGCCGGCAAACCCGAGCGCCCCATTTACGATGTGGCGATCACTCGGTTCAAGACCCGCAATCCGCTGTTCATCGGCGATCGACTCGACACCGACATTCAGGGAGCGCGCACGGTGGGCATCGAGTCGGCACTGGTGCTCACCGGAGTCGACGGCGCCGCAGAGCTGCTGAAGGCCGAGGAATCGCAGCGACCCGACTACATCCTGGCGAGCCTGGCCGATCTGCACCGCCCCTACCCGCTGCTCGAGATCGCGCCCAACGGCGCCGTCGTCGGCGATGCCGCCGTGATCATCGCCGGCAGCGACGTGATTATCGACCGCGGTGACCCCAGAGATGTGAACACGCTGCGAGCAGCCACCGCCGCAGTGTGGACCAGCGAGACCCCAGCCTCTGCGCTGCGTATGCCAGAGGAGCTGGTCGGTCGCCTCGGGTAGAATCGCCAGTATGAACAGGCCGGCCGATCAGGGCACCAGCGACGTTGAGATCGACCGTGCACTCTTGGTCTCTGCGCTCGACCGGGTCGCTCAGCTGCCGCTTGAGCAGCGAGCCGCCGAGTATCAGCGGCTCTACGACGACCTCTCGCATCAGCTCGATGTGACCGACACCGCCTCGCAGCTGGAGGCGTGATGCGGCTCGACCAAGCACTGGTCGAGCGCGGACTCGCGCGCTCTCGTCCCCAGGCTCGCGCCCTGCTTGACGCCGGGGCAGTAGCGGTGCCCGGCCTCGCCAGACTCAAACCAGCCACGGCCATCACCGACGAGCAGACGATTACGGTTGCTGGCGACCATCACTACGTGGGTCGTGCCGCGTTCAAACTCATCGGCGCTCTCGACGACTTTGGCATTGACGTGACCGGCCGCGTCGCACTTGACGCCGGCGCTTCGACCGGAGGCTTCACCCAAGTGCTGCGCGAGCGCGGCTGTGCTCATGTCTACGCCGTCGACGTCGGGCACGACCAGCTGGCTGCGAGCGTGGCGGCTGACCCGCAAGTGACGAACATCGAGGGGCTCAACCTGCGCACGCTGAAACGCGACCAGCTGCGCCCGGCGCACGCCGAGCATCCACCGGAGCACATTGACCTCCTGGTCGGTGATCTGTCGTTCATCTCGCTGACGCAGGTACTCGAACCGCTCACCACTGAGCTGCACCCGACCGACGCCGTGCTGCTGGTGAAACCGCAGTTCGAAGTCGGGCGCGGTAACCTTGGACGAGGCGGTGTGGTCAGTGATGCCGCGTTGCAGCGGGCAGCCGTCGAGCGCGTCGCGGTAGCCGCCGAACAGCTGGGCTGGGCCGTGGCCGGCGTCGTGGCCTCGCGCATTGCGGGAGAGTCTGGCAATCAGGAGTACCCGATCTGGCTGAGCACGGATCGCGCACAAGAGATACCGTGGCGGCAGCTGCTGCCACAGCTGACCGAGAGGAGGTCGCAGTGACTGAGTCGCCCCGTCGTGTGCTGTTAGTGGTGCACCCGAGACGTGAGGTTGCACTGAAGGCCACCACAGTCGCCGTCAGTCTGCTGCGCGAAGCCGGTCTGATTCCCGTATTTCTGCCCGAGGGTATCGAACCACTGGTCGAATGGGGGCTCGACGTCGGCGGTGACGAAGTGCTCGGCATCGACTGCACCGGTCCCGATCTCGAACTCGTGATGGTGCTGGGCGGTGACGGCACCATCCTGCGCGCCGCCGAGACAGTGCGCTTCGACGCCACCCCGATTCTCGGGGTCAACCTCGGGCATGTCGGCTTCTTGGCCGAGAGCGAGCGCGATGATCTTGTGCAGGCAGTGCAGCACGTGGTGCGGCGAGAATACGAAGTGGAAGAGCGCCTGGCGCTGACCATGCGAGTGATCGTCGATGGCGAAGTGCTCTTTCAAGACTGGGCCCTCAACGAGATCACCATCGAGAAGCCGCGCAGCAACAAGATGATCACGTTGGGCATCAGCGTCAACGATCACCCGCTCACCGGATTCGGTTGCGACGGGGTCATGGTCTCGACGCCCACCGGCTCGACCGCATACTCATTCTCTGCCGGCGGCCCAATTGTCTGGCCGAGCGTGCAGGCCCTGCTGTTCGTGCCGTTGAATGCGCACGCGCTATTCGCCAGGCCGCTGGTGATCGCACCGCAGCACACGGTGAGCGTGCAGTTGAGCGAAGACATCGACGGAGCCGTTTCCTGGGCGGACGGGCGCCGCCAGCAGACCATTCCAGCCGGAGCGCTCGTGACGATCAGTCGATCAGAGACGCCGGTGCGGCTGGCCAGGCTTCGCATCTCGTCGTTCGTCGACCGGCTGGTGGGCAAGTTCTCGCTGCCCTCGGCCAGCTGGAAGCAGCAGCACGGGCAGTCGCACGAGACCGAGGTAGATGGCGCATGATCGAGGAGATCACGCTACGAGACCTCGGAGTGGTGCGCGAAGCCAATCTGCAACTCTCTGACGGCTTCACTGCGATCACCGGAGAGACCGGCGCTGGCAAGACCATGCTGATCACCGCTTTGCAGCTGTTGCAGGGCGCCCGCGCCGACCGCGGCCGGGTGCGCGTGGGAGCTAACCAAGCCGAGGTCACCGGCCGCATTCTGGTGCCGGCCAATGGCGACACTGCGCTCGCGGTGGCCGAAACCGGCGGGCAGCTCGATGATGACGAGCTGCTGGTGGATCGCCGGGTCAGTGAATCCGGACGCTCACGTGCGTGGCTGGGCGGGCGGGCGGTGCCCACCGGCGTGCTGGCCGAGATTGTGGCGCCGCTGATTTCGATTCATGGCCAGAGCGATCAGCTGCGGTTGCGCAGCACGACGCAGCAGCGAGAGCTGCTCGACCGATTTGGCGGTGAGCCGCTGGCCGAGGTGCGTGCGGCCTATCGTGCCGGCTATCGAGACTGGCAACAGACCGAGCATTCACTGCGCTCGCTGCTTGATCAAGCTGACGCACGTGCGGCCGAAGCGGTGGCGTTGCGCGCCGACGTTGAAGCGGTAGAACAGATCGACCCGCAGCCGGGCGAGCTCGAAGCTTTGGAGACGAAACTGCGCCGCATTGACGCGCGCCAAGACCTGCTGCGGCGCGCAACGACGGCCTACCAGCTGGTTTCTGGCGACGACTGGTCAGCAGACGGCCGCCCCGATGCGGCAGGTCTGATCAGCGAGGCCGCGCGCGAACTCGGTGGGGCAGACGACGCCGAGCTCACTGCCTTGGGTGAACGGCTCGAGGCCGCCGCCATCGATCTGCAGGAGATCGCGGGCGACTTGACCGCAGTGCTCGGTGCGTTCGACGAGGTCACCGCCGAACAGATCAGCCAGCTGCACGAACGCGTGGCGGCACTGCGTGATCTCGAACGCCGGTTCGGGTCGATAGACCGAGCCATTGACCTGCTGGGCGCCGGCAGCGCACGTCTGGTCGAGCTCGATGCCGACCAACAGACGGTGCTGCAGCTGAGAGACCAGCTGGCTGCGGCTGTCGCTCGCCGCGACCTTGCGGCGAGCCGTCTGCATGAGGCGAGAGCCGCAGCTGCCGAACGACTGGCCACCGAGGTGACGGCGGAGCTGCCCGGGCTCGCCCTGCCAAACGCACAGTTCGGGGTGCGTCTGAGCGAGCAGCCACTCGACGAGCAGGGAGGCGACCGAATCGAATTCACCCTCGCCGCGCATCCCGGCGCACAACCTCTGCCGCTGACCTCTTCAGCCTCGGGCGGCGAGCTGTCGCGAGTGATGCTGGCTCTCGAGCTGGCACTGGCCAGCACCGAGACAGGCGACCAACTCACCGATCGACCGACCTTCGTGTTCGACGAAGTCGACTCTGGCGTGGGTGGCGCCGCCGCAGTGCAGATCGGCCGACGTCTGGCCGAGCTGGCGCGCAGCGCTCAGGTCGTGGTCGTCACACATCTGCCACAGGTGGCTGCCTTCGCAGACACACAGCTGCTGGTGCACAAGTCTGATGACGACGCGACCGTCGCTTCGACGGTGCGGCAGCTCGACATCCCAGCGCGCGAAGCCGAGCTGGCCCGAATGCTCGCGGGCACCGTGACCGAGACCGCTCTGGCACATGCCCGTGAACTGCTGGCCGATTCGCGTGTGCAGGCCGACGAGCGACGAAGACGACCCAACAGCTGACACGATCACGTCTGTGGCGGCTGTCACGGGCGACGGCATGAGATAGGATGAAGTTCCGTGGATGATGCGCAGAGCCCCCAGGCGAACAGAACAGTCAAACAGATCTTCGTGACCGGCGGTGTGGTGTCGTCACTTGGCAAGGGGCTTACCGCAGCCAGCCTCGGACACATCCTTCGGGCCAGCGGCGTGCGCGTCGTGATGCAGAAGCTCGACCCGTATCTCAACGTCGATCCGGGCACCATGAACCCGTTCCAGCACGGTGAGGTGTTCGTCACCGAAGACGGCGCCGAGACCGACCTCGACATCGGCCACTACGAACGCTTTCTCGACATCAATCTGTCGCAGGCTGCCAACGTCACCACCGGCCAGGTGTATTCGACGGTCATCGCCAAAGAACGGCGCGGCGAGTACCTGGGCGATACCGTGCAGGTCATTCCACACATCACCGATGAGATCAAGCGGCGCATGCGCGCGCAGGCCGAAGGCGACGACCTGCCAGACGTGATCATCACCGAGATTGGCGGCACGGTCGGCGACATCGAGTCGCAGCCCTTCTTGGAAGCCGCGCGACAGATTCGGCAGGAGCTCGGCCGCGACAACGTGTTCTTCGTGCACGTTTCGCTGGTGCCGTTCATCGGCCCCAGCGGCGAGCTGAAGACCAAGCCCACCCAACACTCGGTGGCCGCGCTGCGTTCGATCGGCGTGCAGCCCGACGCGATCGTGCTTCGCTCTGACCGCCCAGTCGGCGAGTCGATCAAGTCGAAGATCGCCCTGATGTGCAACGTCGAAGACGAGGCCGTGGTGAACTGCCCTGATGCGGCGAGCATCTACGACATTCCCACCATCATTCACGCCGAGGGCCTCGACCGAGTGATCCTCGATCAGCTGCACCTTGAGGCGCAGCCAGTCGACTGGTCTCGCTGGCAGCCGGTGCTCGACGCCGTGCACCACCCGCGCCATCGGGTCACTGTGGGCCTCGTCGGCAAGTACATCGATCTGCCCGACGCGTATCTGTCGGTGACTGAGGCGTTGCGTGCCGGTGGTTTCGCACACACTGTCAAGGTCGACATCAAATGGATTCCGTCAGACAGCCTGCTCGACGAGGCTGTGCGCGAGCGCGAGCTTGGTGCCGTCGATGCCATCTGCGTGCCGGGCGGGTTCGGCATTCGTGGCATCGAGGGCAAGCTCGCCGCCCTGACCTACGCACGCGAGCAGCGTCTTCCCGCGCTCGGCCTGTGCTTGGGGCTGCAGTGCATGGTGATTGAGTACGCTCGGGCCAAAGCTGGTCTGGTCGATGCCTCATCGAGCGAGTTCGACCCCGAGACTCCGCAGCCGGTGATCGCCACCATGGCTGAGCAGGTTGACGTGCTCGCCGCGGGCGACCTCGGC
Source organism: Pseudoclavibacter soli DSM 23366 (assembly GCF_000423505.1). Classification (GTDB taxonomy): domain Bacteria; phylum Actinomycetota; class Actinomycetes; order Actinomycetales; family Microbacteriaceae; genus Pseudoclavibacter_A; species Pseudoclavibacter_A soli. The sequence continues at coordinate 362,342 of NZ_AUIC01000003.1, read as the reverse complement.
GGTACCATGCGCCTGGGCTCCTACGAGGCACGTCTGACCCCCGGGTCGATCGTCGCCGAAGCCTACGGCAGCACCGAGGTGACCGAGCGTCACCGTCACCGTTACGAGGTGAACAACACCTACCGTGATCGCATCGCCGAGGCCGGCCTGGTATTCAGCGGCACCTCGCCCGACGGGCATCTGGTGGAGTTCGTCGAACTGCCCAGAGACGAGCACCCGTACTACGTGGCGACCCAAGCGCATCCGGAGTTCAAATCACGGCCGACCTCACCGCATCCGCTGTTCGCCGGTCTGATCGCGGCCGCTCTCGATCGACAGCAGGCCTCGCGACTGTTCGACGCCGACGACGCGGCTGCCGAGACCGGCGAGACTGCCGAATGACGGAGCCGCTGGCTGATCAGCCGGCGCACCTGCCGGTAAGCGAAGGCCGTGTGCTGGCCCACGGCCACGTCTTTGACCTAGTGACCGAAACCTTCGAGTTCGACGGGCAGACGCTCACACGCGAATTCGTCGAACACCCCGGTGCCGTGGGCGTTCTGGCAGTAGACGAGCACGACCGTCTCGCCCTGATTCGTCAGTATCGTCACCCGGTGCGCTCGCGTCTGTGGGAGCTGCCGGCCGGTCTGCTCGATGTGCCGGGCGAAGACCCGCAGGCCGCCGCCCAGCGCGAGCTGGCCGAAGAGGTTGAACTGCGCGCTGACCACTGGGAGCACTTGATCGACTGCTATACGACCCCTGGCGGCAGCAACGAACTGCTGCGGCTCTACCGCGCAGAGGGGCTGCACTCGACCGAACATTTCGCACGAGACGGCGAAGAGGTGGAGCTCGAACTGGTTTGGCGCCCGTTCGCCGAAGTGCTCGAGGCGGTGCGCAGCTCGCGTGTGCGCAACCCCACCTTGGTCATCGGCGTACTCGCCGAGGCAGCCAGGCGGGCCTAGGCCACGATGAACGCACCCGCCGGATTCGCCGCGCAGGTCGATGCGTTTCTGCGGCAGCTGCGCGTTGAACGCGCTCTGTCGGCCAACACGGCCGAGGCATATCGGCGTGATTTGCGCAGCTACGGTCGCTGGCTGGCTGAGGCTGGCATCACGGATGCGACAGAGGTCACCGAGCGCCGCATCGCCGAGTATCCGTTATGGCTCAACGAGACGCGAGCAGTGCAGCAGGTCGAGACCAGTGCGGCCACGGCGGCACGGATGCTCAGTGCGGTGCGCAGCTTTCACCACTTTCTGTTTCTTGATGGGGCCAGTGCGCAGGATCCGTCGCCGGGGCTGCGCGCGCCCAAGCGTGGTCGGCGTCTGCCGAAGGCGCTCAGCATCGATGAGGTGACCAGACTGCTCGAGTCGGTGCCCGGTGATGATCCGATCGCCCTGCGCGATCGGGCCATTCTGGAGTTTCTCTACGCCACCGGAGCCCGGGTGAGCGAACTGTGTGACGTGTGCGTCGACGATCTGCAGCAGCTGGGCGATGAGGAGTCGCCGGAGTCCGCGCTGTCGATCGTGCGGTTGCGTGGCAAAGGTGACAAAGAGCGGATCGTGCCGATTGGTGCGATGGCACGGGCTGCGCTGGATGCCTACTTAGTGCGAGCCCGGCCGGGCTTGGCTGCACATGGGCGAGGCCGCGCACGCCTGTTTCTGGGCGTGCGCGGAGGGCCGTTGTCGCGACAGGCGGTGTGGACCATCCTTGAGCGTGCCGCCGATCGGGTGGGGCTGGCAGATCGCGTCTCACCGCATGTGCTGCGACACTCGTTCGCCACGCATCTGCTCTCGGGCGGTGCCGACATTCGTGTGGTACAGGAGCTGCTGGGGCATGCCTCGGTGGCGACCACACAGGTGTACACACTGGTCACGCAGGAGGGGCTGCGCGAGGTCTACGCAACCAGCCATCCACGAGCGCATCATCGCGGGTAGAATGGCACGGTGAGTGATTTTCCCGAACCCCAGCCGCTGTCGACGCACGGCCCGGCGCGCATCATCGCGCTGTGCAACCAGAAAGGCGGTGTCGGAAAGACCACGACCTCGGTCAATCTCGGTGCGGCGCTGCAAGAGTACGGTCGTCGCGTGCTGCTGGTCGACTTCGATCCGCAGGGGGCACTGTCAGCAGCGCTCGGTGTGCAGACTCTCGACGGGCCCACGGTCTACGAGCTGCTGATGGGCACGGTGCGCGACACCGCATCGGTGATCGTGCACACCGAATCAGGCCTCGACGTGCTGCCAGCCAATATCGATCTTTCTGCGGCTGAGCTGCAGCTGGTCAACGAGGTGGCGCGCGAGCAGGCGCTCAGCCGTGCCCTGCGTCAGGTCAGCGGTGACTATGACGTGATTCTGGTCGACTGCCAGCCCTCACTGGGGCTGCTCGCGATCAACGCGCTGACCGCAGCGCATGGAGTGCTCATTCCGCTCGAGGCTGAGTACTTCGCACTGCGTGGTGTCGCGCTGCTGGTTGAGACCATCGAGAAGGTGCAAGACCGGCTCAACCCCTCGCTCGAGCTCGACGGCATCGTCACCACCATGTTCGACTCTCGCACGTTGCATGCGCGCGAGGTGCTCGAGCGCGTGCGCGAGGCTTTTGGCGACAAGGTGTTCGAGACGATCATCCCGCGCACGGTCAAGTTTCCCGACGCCACCGTCGCTGCCAAGCCCATCACCGAGTTCGCCAGCACACATGTGGCAGCCCAGACCTACCGCAGCTTGGCCCGAGAACTGATCTCGCGTGGCGGAGCTCCCTGAACCTGCAGCGGGCGCCGAAGCGCACGACGATGCCTCGTTCGCGGTGCGCCTCGAGAACTTCGACGGGCCGTTCGACCTGCTGCTGCAGCTGATCGGCCGCCACGAGGTCGACGTCACCGAGGTGTCGCTCAGCGCAGTCACCGCAGAGTTCATCGACTATGTGCGAGCGCTCGATGACGCCGGCCAGCTCGAACAGGCCAGCCAGTTCATCGTGATCGCGGCCACGCTGCTCGACATGAAAGTCGCCGGGCTTTTGCCACGGGGAGAGGCCGTCGATGCTGATGACATCGCTGCCTTCGAGGCTCGCGATCTGCTGTTCGCCAGACTCTTGCAGTACCGTGCCTTCAAAGAGTCGTCGACATGGTTTGCGCAGCGTCTGGCCGCCGAATCTGGCCGGTTGGCCCGCACCGCCGGCATCGACGAACGGCTGCGGCCGGGGCTGCCCGAGCTGATCTGGACGACCAGCCTCGACGACTTCGCCGTGCTGGCTCGCATCGCTCTGGCGCCCAAGGCGCCCGAGACCATCGGGCTGGCACATCTGCACGCACCAGCTGTGAGCATCCGGGAACAGGCCGGAATCATCGCCGACCGGCTGCGCCGTGCCGGCCAGCTCACCTTCACCGAGTTGATCGCCGACGCGAGAGTACGGGGCGAGATCGTGGCTCGATTTCTGGCCGTGCTCGAACTGTTTCGCGAGGCGGCGGTGAGCTTGGAACAGCTCGAACCACTCGGCCCGCTGAGCGTACGATGGAGCGCCGAGCACTGGAGCGACGAACAGCTGATCGCGTTGGGAGCCGAATATGACCACTGAACCACCGCAGCCGGGGCAGCCAGCCGAGCCGCGCATCCCGCTGCCCACTGCGCTCGAGGCGCTGCTGATCTCGGCAGACCGACCGATCGAATCGGCTGCGCTCGCCGCCGCCACACAGACTCCCGAACCCGATGTGGTGCGCGCTCTGCAGAACTTGCAGCGTGACTACGCCGGAGGCGATGACGTGCCCGCTCGCGGGTTCGAGCTGCGCCAGCTGGCCGGCGGGTGGCAGCTGTATGTGCGCGCCGGCTGCGAACCGGTGGTGCAGGCTCTGCTGGCTGAGCAGGCACCCGCACGACTCTCACAGGCCGCTCTCGAAACTCTCGCCGTGATCGCCTACAAACAGCCGATCAGCCGTGGACAGATCGCGGCCATCCGTGCGGTCAACGTGGACTCGGTGGTGCGCACGCTACTGACTCGCGGGCTGATCACCGAAGCCGGCATCGACGAACACACTCAAGCCACCCTGTTCGAGACCACTGACGAGCTGCTGGTGCACCTCGGCATCAACTCGCTGGCCGAACTGCCACCCATTTCTGACCTGCTCGATGAGGATCCTGATGACGAACACGCATGACACCGCCGCGAACGCTGAGGGGCAGCGGCTGCAGAAAGTGATGGCTCAGGCCGGCGTCGCCTCGCGGCGGGCCAGCGAAGAACTCATCGTCGCAGGCCGAGTACGCGTCAACGGTCAAGTTGCGCGAGAACTGGGCACCCGCGTCGACCCGCTGCGTGACCGCATCGAGGTCGATGGGCTGGTGATCGTGACCGACCCTGACCTGCGCTACTACCTGCTCAATAAACCGGCCGGCGTGGTCAGCACCATGCACGACGAACAGGGCCGCCCCGATCTGTCGCAGTACGTCACGGCCGAGACCGGTCGCATCTTCAACGTCGGGCGTCTCGACGAGGCCACCCGCGGGCTGCTGCTGCTGACGAATGACGGTGAGCTCGCGCACCGGCTGATGCACCCGTCATTCGAGATCGAGAAGGTCTACCTGGCTCTTGTGCGCGGCACGGTGCAGCCGGGCACCTTGGCCAAGCTGCGCGACGGTGTGCAACTCGACGACGGCCCGATCGCGGTTGATCGCGCCCGGGTAGTCGATCGCAGCGAAGGGCGCAGCCTGGTCGAAGTCACCCTGCACTCGGGGCGCAACCGCATCGTGCGCAGGATGCTCGCGGCAGTCGGCCACCCGGTGATCGATCTGCTGCGCCGCAGCGTCGGCCCGGTGCGTCTGGGGGATTTGGCCGAGGGAGCCATGCGCCCGCTGACCGATCGTGAGGTGGGCAGTTTACTGAAAGCCACGACAGACAAGTAGACTGCCATGTGCGCGCAGTGTTCGCGCCACTCCCCGTCAGTCAGCTTCGAAAGGGCACATGAGCATCAGTCACGACGTTGCCCGCACCGTCTCGCCGGTGCTGATCGTGGGCACCGGGCTGCTGGGCGCCAGCATCGGGTTGGCTCTCAGACTGCGCGGAGTCGAGGTGTTGCTCGAAGACACCTCACCGAGCGCACTCGCGCTCGCGGCAGACTATGGGGCTGGCCGCCGACTCGAACCTGGTGATGTGCCGGCGCTGGTTGTGGTGGCCGTACCGCCAGAGCTGACGAGTGCTGTGGTCGCCGAGCAACTGACCCGCTGGCCTGAGGCGTTCGTCACTGACGTCGCCAGTGTGAAGTCGGCAATCGTCACTGAACTTGCCGTGCGTGGGGCTGACCTCACACGGTATCTGGGCTCGCATCCAATGGCCGGGCGAGAACGTGGTGGGCCGATCTCCGCACGCGCAGATCTGTTTCTCGGCCAGCCGTGGGTGATTGCCGAGCACGCGCAGACCTCGCCTGAAGCGCTCGAAGTCATCGAGCGACTGGCCCTCGATGTCGAGGCTGTGCCGGTGCACCTGGCGCCTGAGCAGCACGATCGTGCCGTGGCGCTGATCTCGCACGCGCCTCAGGTGGTGGCCACGCTGTTGGCTGCACGGCTCAATGGCGGCTCGCCGTCAGAGGTGGGCCTAGCCGGGCAGGGGCTGCGCGACACCACGCGCATCGCCGCGAGCGATCCCGGGCTGTGGTTGCAGATTCTGGCCGCAAACGCTCCCGAGGTGGTCGAGGTGCTCACCGGTCTGCGCGACGATCTCGACCGCATGATCACCGATCTCTCCGACGTCGAAGCGCCCGGCGCGCGGCGTGACATCGTTGAGCTGTTCATTGACGGCAACACCGGCGTGCGACGCATTCCCGGCAAGCACGGCACCGATGCCACGTACGCCTCGCTGGTGGTCTTCGTCGACGACCGACCGGGCGAGCTGGCCCGGTTGTTCGCCGAGGTGGGCGAGATCGGCGTGAATATCGAAGACGTGCGCATCGAGCACTCGCCGCAGGCACAGTTCGGCTTGGTCGAGTTGTCGGTCGTGCCCGACCGCCGTGATGCACTGGCCGACGCACTAGAGGAGCGATCATGGCGGATCAGCAGATGAGCGCAGAGACCCTGCGGCCGGTGGTCGCCATCGATGGCCCGGCCGGCTCGGGCAAATCGAGCACGGCTCGCGCGGTCGCGGCTCGTCTGGGCTTCGCACATCTCGACACCGGTGCTTGGTACCGTGTGCTCACCTGGATCGGGTTGCGCGACGGCGTCGACCCAGCGGATGCCCAGGTGCTGAACTCAGCGCTGGCCCACTTCGACCAAGTGGTCGCCTCGAGTTTCGGGGCAGATCGCATCACGGTCGGGGGAGTCGACGTCACCGAGGCCATCCGCACCCCTGAGGTCAGCCAGTCGGTCAGCCGCTATTCCAGCGTGCCAGCGGTGCGTGATCACCTCAATCACGCCTTCCGCCACCTGGCAGCCACCACCAGTGCGCCCGGTCTGGTGGTCGAGGGGCGCGACATCACCACCGTGACCTTTCCCGATGCGGCCGTGCGCATCCTGCTGACCGCATCGGTCGACGCACGAGCACGCCGACGTGCCGCACAGCTCGGCAGCGACGACGTTGCGGGCATTGCCCAGCGCATCAGCGAGCGAGACGCCCGCGATCTGACCGTCGTCGACTTCGCCAACGCCGCCGACGGCGTCACCCTGCTTGACACCAGCGACCTCACCCTTGACGAGGTCACCGAGACAGTCGCCGACCTGGTGGCCGCCTCTACGACGAAGGAGCACCATGAGTGAACCACGCGAACCTGAGTTCGGCACCACCAGCGCCGACGAGCTCGCCCAACGACTGCAGGGGCTGGCGCCCGACCTCGAGCAGCAGGTGGCAGATGTCGCCCGGGCAGCGCTCGATGAGTACGAGCTTGAGCCTGAAGACGCACAGCTGATTCTCGGCGATGAAGAGCGTGCCGAACGCAGCGCCCCGCGCCCCGCGCCGCCGGTGCTGGCAGTGGTCGGGCGCCCCAACGTGGGCAAGTCGACGCTGGTCAACCGTGTGCTCGGCCGCCGCGAGGCTGTGGTCGAAGACACTCCCGGTGTCACCCGCGATCGGGTGTCGTATGACGCCGAGTGGAACGGCCGGCCGTTCACCCTGGTCGACACCGGTGGGTGGGAGCTCGAGGCGAAAGGGCTCGACGCGAAGGTTGCCGAGCAGGCCGAGCTAGCCATCTCGGAGGCCGACGCCGTGCTGTTCGTGGTCGACGCCACGGTAGGGGTCACCTCGACCGACGAGCAGCTGGTGCAGGTGCTGCGCCGCTCGGGCAAACCCGTGCTGTTGGTCGCCAACAAGGTCGACGACGGCGCCCGCGAGGCCGACGTTGCTGCGCTGTGGGGGCTGGGGCTCGGCGAGCCGTTCCCTGTCTCGGCACTGCACGGCCGCGGTTCGGGCGATCTGCTCGACGCAGTGATCGCGTTGCTGCCCAAAGAGTCGAAGATCGCCCAGGCGCAACCTGGCGGCCCACGCCGTGTGGCGCTGATCGGCCGTCCGAACGTAGGCAAGTCGAGCCTGCTGAATAAAGCCACCGGCACCAATCGTGCGGTGGTCAACGACTTGGCGGGCACCACCCGTGATCCGGTTGACGAACTGGTCACCATCCTCGGCAAGACCTGGCGGTTCGTCGATACTGCGGGCATCCGTCGTCGCGTGCATCTGCAACAGGGCAGTGACTACTACGCCACGCTGCGTACGCAGTCGGCACTCGATCGAGCTGAGGTGGCCGTCGTGGTGCTCGACGTCACTGAGTCGCTCTCCGACCAAGATCTGCGCATCATCGACATGGTGGTCGAGTCGGGGCGTGCGCTGGTGCTCGCGTTCAACAAGTGGGATCTGCTCGACGACGAACGCCGCATCTACCTCGAACGCGAGATCGATCAACGGCTGTCGCACGTCGCCTGGGCGCCGCGGGTGAACATCTCGGCCAAAACGGGGCGTCACCTCGAGAAGTTGGTGCCTGCACTTGAGGCAGCCTTGGACGGTTGGGATACTCGGGTTCCGACCGGCAAGTTCAACGCGTTTATTCATGAGCTCACCCAGGCGAACCCGCACCCGGTGCGCGGCGGAAAGCAGCCGCGCATTCTGTTCGGCACGCAGGCCTCAAGCCAGCCACCGACCTTCGTGCTGTTTACCAGCGGCTTTATGGATCCGCAGTACCGCCGCTTCATCACCCGCCGCCTGCGCGAGGTCTATGGGTTCGTCGGCACACCGATCCAGATCAACATGCGTGTGCGTGAGCGCCGGGGCAAGAAGAAGTAGGCAGCGTTCAGCTGGCGGCCAGCCGCGCCCGCTCGGTCTCGATGTCGAAGTCGGCCGGGGGCCACTGCTGGTGCAGGTCTTCGAGTGTTTCGATCAGTATCTGCTGCACAGCGGCGCGAGCGTAGGGCTTCGAGTCGGCCGGCACCACGTGCCAAGGCGCACTTGGGGTCGAGGTGCGGGTCAGGGCGATCTCGTACGCCTCTTGATACGCCGGCCACAGCTCGCGTTCGTCGACGTCGCCGGGGGAGTACTTCCAGTGCTTGTCGGAGCGGTCGAGGCGTGAGGCGAGGCGTCGGCGCTGCTCGTCTTTTGAGATATGCAGCATGACCTTCACCACGGTGATGCCCTGCTCGGCGAGCTCGGCCTCGAAATCGTTGATGATGCCGTAGCGCTTCTCGATCTCGGGCAGCGGGGTGAGGTTGCGCACGCGATGAATCAGCACGTCTTCATAGTGTGAACGATCGAAAACGCCGATCAGGCCGACTGCTGGCAGCTCTTTGCGCACTCGCCACAGAAAATCGTGCTTGCGCTCTTCGGGAGTGGGCGCTTTGAATCCGTGGATGTGTGTGCCCTGCGGATCGACATTGCCGATCACGTGTCGCACGATGCCGCCCTTTCCAGCGGTGTCCATGGCCTGCAGCACCAAGAGCAGTGATCGCTGGTCACCGGTTTCGGTGCGGCCGTTGGCGAACATGAGCTCCTGCAGATCTGCCAGGTGATTTGCAGTGTCGGCTAAAAACTCGACAGGATCGGCATCTTTCTTCCAGCCGGGAGTGCTGGCGGGGTCAATATCGGCAAGCAACTGCCCGGGATCGAAACGCAGCAGATCACGGGGCGAGCTTTTCCAGGGAGTTTTCATGGCATCTATCGTATGCGTTGGCGGTGCGCGGGCGGTGGATGGCCGAAGGTCACCGCGTAGACTGGCCGATGTGAAAATCGTGACTCATAACGGCAAGTTCCACGCCGATGACATTTTCGGCGTGACGCTGCTGCGCCAGCTCTACCCCGACTCGACGTTGGTGCGCACCCGCGACCCTGAGGTGATCGCCTCCGGCGACATCGTGCTCGACGTGGGCGGTGTGTACGACCCTGAGAAGCTGCGCTTCGACCACCATCAGAAGACTTCGGGGGCGCGTGAGAATGGCATCCTCTACTCGGCCTTCGGGCTGCTCTGGCAGCATTTCGGGCGCGAGTTCGTCGGCGGCGACGAAGAGGTGTGGGAGCGCATGGATCGCTCGTTGGTGCAGGCCATCGATGCGGTGGACAACGGTCAAGACCTCTACACGCTGACCGACTTCAAGGCTCGGCCGATCGACATCTCAGAGACGCTCGGCTGGTTCAACCCGGTGAGCCTGACCGACCCCGAGACCGGTGAGCTGGTCGAGACGCAGGCTGAAGAGTTCGATGCGCAGTTCGAGAAGGCGGTAGCCGTCGCCACGCAGCTGCTGCTGCGTCTGCGGGCCAAGACCCGCGATGCGGTGGCGGGCAAGCGCTATTTCGTGGAGGCGTACTCGCAGACTGACGATGCCCGCTACGTTGTGCTCGATCGCTTCGTGCCGCATGGGGGCATCGCCAGCAAGCAGCCGTTGCTGCAGTTTGTCGTGTTTCCGAACGCCAACGGTGATTGGGCGATCAAGACGGTGCAAGTCGACTCTGCCAGCTTCGAGTCGCGGGTGTATCTGCCAGCGGCCTGGCGCGGGCAAGAGCAGGCGCATTTGGCTGAGCTCACCGGTGTGCCCGACGTCGTGTTCACGCACAAAGCCGGGTTTATCGGCGCAGCCAAGAGCAAAGAGGGCGCGCTTGAGCTGCTGCGCCAGGCACTGGCCCAGCCCGAGTCGGTGGCGTTCGACCGCGAGGCGAAGCAGCAGTTGCTGAACGCTCAGCCTGTTGAAGGCAGCGCTCAGCACTGATCGATGGCACTCGCAAGGCCCGGACAGGCATGACGCAGTTTCTCACCCCAGCGGCACCAGCCCACGCCGAGATCGTGGTGCAGCGCTCGCGCTTTCTGGCCCACCTCGCGCCGGCTGCGACTGAGACCGGGGCTCGCGCGACCATCGCGCAGGTGCGCGCCCGGCATCCACAGGCCAGACACCATTGCACGGCGTTCATCGTCGGTGATCGTGCGGAGGTGGCACGCTCGAACGACGACGGTGAACCGTCGGGTACTGCCGGGCGGCCCATCCTCGAGGCGCTGCAGGCCGCGGATCTCGGCTGGGCGGTCTGTGTGGTCACGCGCTACTTCGGCGGCGTGCTGCTCGGCACTGGTGGGCTCACCCGCGCCTATCGCGATGCCGCGCAGGCTGCGATCGGTGCCTGCGATTTGGTGCGGGTGCGCGAGTGCGTCGAGGTGCAGGTCACCGCCTCGCACGCTGATGCCGCGCTGCTGCAGCGGTTGGCGCGGCAGCAGGGGTGGGCTGCTTTGGATGCTGCATGGACCCAGTCGGTCACCCTGCGTTTCGCCGTGGTCGCCGCCGATGCCGAGGCCGCACTGGCCCAGATGGTGCAGGCGGCCTCGGGGCGGGCTGCGCCGAGTGTGGTCGGGCACCGCCTCATGGCGTGAGTGGGGGCACGATTTCACCGTGCTGCGCATAATTTCGTCAGGTTGGGCATGCTGAGGGGGAGATCGTGCACGGGGCGTGAATATGTGCACGTCTCGGCGCGTAGAATTGCCGCATGCCATCATTCGCGTACACAATCGCCGGATCCGAAGCCACCGGCGGTGCCGGTGCCCAGGCCGACCTCAAGACCTTTCAGCAGTTCGGTGTGTTCGGTGCCATTGCGCTCACCTGCATCGTCTCGTTTGATCCCAAGAACAACTGGGGGCATCGGTTTGTGCCGGTCGATCCCCAGGTGATCAGCGACCAGATCGAGGCGATCACCTCGGCCTATGGCCCAGACCAGCTGCAGACGGTGAAGATCGGCATGCTCGGCGTGCCGGCCAGCATCGAGCGGGTGGCGCAGGCGCTCAGCGAGCGCGAGTATCAGAACGTCGTGCTTGATCCAGTGCTGATCTGCAAGGGGCAAGAGCCGGGTGCCGCGCTCGACACCGATCAGGCGCTCATCACTCAGGTGCTGCCCAAGGCCACGTTCGTCACGCCCAACCACTTCGAATCGGAGCGGCTGTCTGGGCTTGAGCACATCGGCAACGAGACTGATCTGATCGAGGCGGCCAAGCGCATCCATGATCGCAGCGGCGCAGCCGTGCTCGCCAAGGGTGGCGTGCGGCTCGAGGGGCCCGACGCGATCGACGTGTTCTATGACGGCACCACTCTCGAGGTGCTGCGCGAGCCGAAGGTCGGCGAGCACGTGGTCGCCGGTGCCGGGTGCACGCTTGCTGCCGCGGTGACGGCTGCACTGGCTCAGGGAGACACCCCGCTCGAGGCGGCCAGGCGTGCCAAGCGGTTTGTGACCGACGGCATCAAGGCTCGAGTCACCTCGCAGGCGCCGTTCGACGTGATTTGGCAGGGCGCCGTTCAGGCCTGACGCCGGGCCGAGTCATCGGAATACCGCCGCGACGCGCAACGTTGGCCCCACCATGACGAAGACGATCTCGATTGACGTGTGGTCTGATGTGGCCTGCCCCTGGTGCTATCTGGGCGAGCGGTCGCTGCAGCGTGCACTGGCCAACTTTCCGCATGCGCAGGATGTCCGGGTCACCTTCCACAGCTATCAGCTCGACCCTGATGTGCCGGCTGATGCCACTGGCAGTGAGCTCGACTATCTGGTTGAACGCAAAGGGCTTTCGGCTGAGCAGGTAGAGGGCATGTTCGCGCAGATCGCTGAGCGAGGCCGCGACGTCGACATCGAATACCGCTTCGACCGCACCGTGGTGGCGAACACTCGTCGCGCGCATCGTCTGCTGCAGGCTGCACTGCGTGAGGGCGGAGAGGCAGCACAGTCGAGACTGGTCGAAGCGCTGTTCGCGGCGCACTTCGAACAGGGTGCTGACGTCGCTGACGATCAGACGCTGGTTGAGCTGGCCCGGCAGGTGGGCCTGAGTGCTGAGCAGGCCCGGGCTGCTCTCGATGGCGAGGCCGAAGAGCAGGCGGTGGCCGACGACATCCAGCGTGCCAATGAGCTCGGCATCACCGGGGTGCCGTTCTTCGTGCTGCAGAACGCCTACGCGCTGCCGGGTGCACAGCCAGTCGAAGTGTTCGAGCGTGCGCTCGAGCAGGTGTGGCAGGAGGGCGTCGCGCGCGCCGAGTGAGGCCTCTCAGGCCGTGAGCCTTCGGGTGAGCACACTGAGTGCCCAGTTGACGAAACCGAGCACGATCGCACCCAAGACGGCCGACCACCAGAACCGGTCGATGACGAGGCCCCAGCCGAACAGCGAGCTGATCTGCGCGGCCAGCCAGAGCAGCAGTGCGTTGAGCACGATTGACCACAGCCCGAGCGTCACTATGTACAGCGGCAGGCTCAGCACTTTGAGGATCGGCCCCAAGGCTGCGTTGACCACGGCGATGATCAACGCGACGAACAGCATTGAGACGATTGAGCTGAGCGGTTCACTGCCGGTGAAGGGGATGACCTGGATGCCGGGAACCACTGCCGTGGTCGCCCAGAGGGCCAGCGCGGTGAGTACGATGCGGGTCAGCAACTGTGTCATAGCCTCATTATGCCCGCGCGGGAGGGGGGTGTGCCTGTCGAGTGCAGACAGTAATGAGAATTAGCCTCATTAGCACATACTGAACTAATTGTCAAAATGGTTACCCAGTGTTACGCTCAAAATGATCGTATACGATCACTGTTAAGGTGATCCTAACTAAAGGGAGATCAATGAAGGCTGCAGTCCTTGAAGAGTTCAATGCGCCGCTGAACGTCACTGACGTTCCAGACCCGGTGCTCACCGATGACGGTGCCATTATCTCGGTGCAGGCCTGTGGCATCTGCCGCAGTGACTGGCACGGCTGGAAGGGCGAGTGGACCGGCTTCCTGGCTCCGCTGCCCATGGTCGGTGGCCATGAGATGAGCGGCATCGTGACTGAGGTCGGCAAGAACGTGCACAAGGTGAAGCCGGGCGATCGCGTGATCGTTCCGTTCACCTGTGGCGACGGCACCTGCCAGGCCTGCCTCGAGGGCAACTCGAACGTGTGCGAGCACCAGACCATGCCGGGCTTCACCTACAACGGTGGCTTCGCCGAGTATGCTCACGTGCCCACCGCTGACTTCAACCTGATCCCGCTGCCCGAAGAGGTCGAGTTCGCTCAGGCTTCAGGCATGGGCTGCCGTTTCATGACCGCCTATCACGGCGTGCTGAGCGTCGGCAAGGTGCAGCCGGGCGAGTGGATCTCGGTGTACGGCTCGGGAGGCGTCGGCCTGTCGGCCATCCAGATCGCCACCGCTGCCGGTGCCAACGTGATCGCCATCGACATCGCCGATGACAAGCTCGACTTCGCCAGGAAGGTCGGCGCGGTGCACACCATCAACAGCATGAACACCGACGCAGCCGAGGCCGTTCGTGACCTCACCCACGGCGGTGCCGATGTCAGCGTCGACGCGCTGGGCATCAACGCCACGCTGCTGAGCTCGCTGAAGAGCGTCAAGCGCAAGGGCCGCGCCGTGCAGATCGGCATGACCCCGATGGGCGCCGACGGTCTGATTCCGCTCGATGTCAACGACATCATCGCCAACGAGATCTCGTACCTCGGTTCGTTCGGCATGCCGCGCGCTGAGTTCCCGCGCCTGCTCAACCAGGTTGCCACTGGCAAGCTGACCCCCGGTGACCTGGTCACCGGCGAGACCAGCCTGGGCGGCATCATCGACGTGTACAACGACATGTCGAACTTCAAGGTGAACGGCGTGACGGTCATCACAGACTTCACCAAGTAGTCACTTCACACAAAGATGCCCGCGGGTCTTACACTCGCGGGCATCTTTGCGTCTGCACGTGTGCAGTTTCTGGCTGCACGCCAGCTCTAGAGCTACGCAGATTCAGAGGTCGGCGGTGTCGAGTGAGTCGAGATAGCGCAGGATGACCCCCTCGCGCAGCGCCCATGGGCTCGCCTGCAGCTCGTCGGCCCCGAACACCTTCATCGCCTGATTGAGCACGACAGCGCCGCCCACGATTTGGAACGAGCGGTCGGCGGTAACTCCGGGCAGATTCTGGCGCTGCTCGGCGGGCACGCCGGCCAGGCGGGGCAGCCAGCGCTTGAGATCAGCACGCCGCAGCCACTGCGAGCTCAGGGCGCCATGGGTATGAGACTGGCCGGCCAGTCGGGCTAACGAGCGGATGGTCTTGGAGCTGCCGATCACATGGTCGGGCGCTGGCAGCGCGGCGAACGCATCGACCACGTCGCTCAGCTGCTCGAAAGCATAACGCTTGAGGCGAGAGATCTGCTCTTTGGTCGGCGGGTCATCATGCAGAAACCCGATGGTCGAGCGCCCAGCGCCCAGCGGCACGGATCGTGCCACCGTAGGGTACTCGGACGACCCGGCGGCAATCTCGAGCGAGCCGCCGCCGATGTCGAACAGCAGAATATTGCCCGACGACCAGCCAAACCAACGTCGTACGGCCAAAAACGTCAGACGCGCCTCGTCTTCGCCCTCGAGCACCTGCAGCCGCACGCCGGTCTGCTGCTCGATGTGGTCGATCACCCACGGGCCGTTGGTCGCTTCGCGCACTGCCGAGGTGGCAATCGCAATCAGCTTGTCGACTCGTTCGGCGCGTGCGCTCGCCGCGGCCTCGCGGATCGATCGCACCAGATGTTCGACACCGGCTTCATTGATGGAGCCGTCGGGCGCGAGATAGCGCATGAGCCGCAGCACAGACTTGTGCGTGGAATACGGCGAGGGGTTGGCGCCCGGGTGCGCGTCAACCACCACCAAGTGAACGGTGTTCGATCCGACGTCAAGCACTCCAAGTCGCATGGCTCCAGCCTAGTGGGCGCACTGAGGTTGCCTGCACACCTGCGCGGTGCACGAACGCGTCGCGCGTACAATCGTGGCGTGAGTGAAACTGCGAAGCGCGTTGCCCTGATCGACTCTGGCAAGGGGCTGCTGCCGACCGCAAAATGGATTCACCGGCTCGCGCCTGAGGTCGAAGTGCTGCTCGAGACCGACCCCGAGGGCGGGCCGTGGGGCGAGCGCGACCCTGGCGACGTGGTCGAACGCGTCTTCGCCATGGCGCGTCACGCGCGTGACCATGGCGCCAACGCGATCGCACTAGCCTGCAACACGGCGAGCATCGTCGCCCGTGAGCCGCTGCGTGAGCAGTTCGAACCACGCCTGCCGATCATCGCCACCGTTCCCGCGGTCAAGCCGGCTGCCGCGCGGCACCAGAGGTTCGCCGTCTGGGCGACTGCCACTACCGCACGTAGTGAGTACCTCGAAGACCTGATCTCGGTGTTCGCCACCGGCCGCGACGTCAGCGTAGTGGGCAGTCACGATCTTGCCGCGCAGATCGAAGCCGGGGATGAGGCCGGCATCGAAACGGCCGTGCAGCACCTCGTTGCCGAGACACCGAAAGACGTTGAGGCAGTGGTACTTGGCTGCACACACTATCCGCTGGTTTCTGACGTCATCGCCCGGCACCTGCCCGAAGGGGTCGCGTTGTTTGACAGCGCCGAGGCAGTGGCCCGCCAGACGCTGCGTCGCATGCGCATCGCACCCTCGGCAGATGTCGCCGCGTTCGCCGCAGACTCGTCATTCGCGGCAGCGGGGGTGCGCCGAGCCGACGAACTGGAGTGGGCCATCCGGCATCACCTCGACTGAGCGTCGCGCTCAAAGCTTGGGGTTCGGCAGGATGCGCGGGGTCGCTAGGCTTCGGCGGCCAGCAGTCTGCGGTGCAGTTCAGGCCACGCCGAGGCGAACCCCGGATGCAGGTCGAGCCGCTCAACATGTGTCAGCGGCACCCAAGCCAGCTCGAGGCTCTCAGCATCGGTGCGCACTGCCTCGAAGGGGTGCAACACGCGGGCGATGACGGTGACATACGACCAGAAGCCCAGATCGAGCACCTGCTCATCAAAGATCTGCACGGCATCGGCGGGAACACCCGCCTCTTCGCCCGCCTCGCGCAATGCAGCCTGCTGAGCCGTTTCACCAGTGCGGCGGGCGCCACCGGGCACGCCCCAGGTGCCACCATGGTGGCTCCATTCGACGCGGTGCTGCAGCAGCACACCGCGGTCGGTGTCGTGGGCGAGCAGCCCTGCGGCGCCGAAGCGGCCCCAGTATTTGGTGCCGTCGGGCCCCTCGACCCAGGCATCGCCGGCGTCACGCACAGCGTACTGATCGGGAGCAGGGTGCAGGTACTGGTTGTCACTCATGGCCTCAGTCTAGCCAGCCGACCCGTCTACACTGAAGGCATGACTCTCGACGACCGGCAGCCTGCGCTCGGTGCGCTGCTCGACGTCGATCACGATGCCGATGACGCAGATGCCGCCTTCGACGCGTTCATGCAGTGGGTTGGCGCGCAGGGCATTGAGCCATATGACGCGCAGCAGGAGGCACTGCTCGAGCTCGCCGCCGGGTCGCATGTGATTCTGGCCACCCCCACCGGCTCAGGCAAGTCGCTGGTGGCTCTCGGCGCGGTGTTCTTCGCGCTCTGGCGCGGTGAGCGGGCCGCCTACACTGCTCCGATCAAGGCGCTTGTCAGCGAGAAGTTCTTCGACATGGTCGAGCTGTTCGGCGCTCAGCGGGTGGGCATGGTTACCGGCGACTCGTCTGTCAACGGCAGTGCCGACGTGGTGTGTGCGACGGCCGAGATCGTGGCCAATCAGGCACTGCGTGATGGCGATGCCGCTGAACTCGCGGTGATTGTCATGGACGAATTCCATTATTACGGCGACCCCGAGCGCGGCTGGGCATGGCAGGTGCCGCTGTTGCTGCTGCGCGACAGCCGCTTTCTGCTGATGTCGGCCACCTTGGGCGATGTGAGCTGTATCCAGAGCGACCTCGCCCGACGAACCGAGCGCGAGGTGGCGCTGGTGACCAGCGTCACCCGGCCAGTGCCGCTGCACTTCGAATACTCCCTGACCCCGCTGCAAGAGTTGGTCGGTGAATTGGTTCACGCTCGGCGCGACCCGGTGTACATCGTGCATTTCTCGCAGGCGTCTGCCGTTGAGACTGCTCAGGCACTGATCAGTGCGGGGCTGGTGTCACGTGAGCGTCGCGACCGCATCGCTGAGGCAATCGGCGGATTCCGCTTCACCACCGGGTTTGGCAAGACGCTTTCACGCCTGGTTCGGGCCGGTATCGGTGTGCACCACGCCGGGCTGCTGCCGCGCTATCGACGCCTGGTCGAGCAGTTGGCTCAGCAGGGGCTGCTGCCGATCATCTGCGGCACCGACACTCTCGGCATCGGCATCAACGTGCCCATTCACACCGTGCTATTGACCGCACTGACTAAATTCGACGGCACCCGGCAGCGCCATCTGAGCGCGCGCGAGTTTCACCAGATCGCCGGGCGAGCCGGGCGCGCCGGGTTCGACACCGAAGGCGATGTGGTTGCGCAGGCGCCCGAACACGAGATCGAGAACGCGAAGCTCGCCAAGAAGTTTGCCGCCGACCCCAACAAAAAGCGCAAGGCGCTGCGCAAGAAGGCGCCCGCCGGGCAGGTCTCTTGGGGCGAGCCGAGCTTTCAGAAGCTCATCGCGGCCGAGCCCGAGCCGCTGCGCCCACAAATGCGCATCACCCACAGCATTCTGCTCAATGCGATCGCTCACGGAGGCGACGTCTTCACCCGGGTGCGCGATCTCATCTTCACCTCGCATGACACATGGCCGGCGCAGCTGGCCATGGCTCGCCGTGCCCTGCAGATCTACCGCACGCTGCGCGCAGCACAAGTGGTCGAGCAGCGCGGTTTTGATGACGGCCGCGTCATCATTCGGCTGGCAACAGGTGTCGACGATCAGATCGCGCTGAACCAGCCGCTGTCGCCGTTCGCGCTCGCCGCAGTCGAGCTGCTCGACCCCGAGTCGGAGTCATATGCACTCGACGTCATCTCGGTGGTCGAGGCGACCCTCGAAGATCCTCGCCCCGTGCTGTTTGCGCAGCAGAAACGCGAACGCGGCGAGGTCATCGCGCAGTTGAAGGCCGAGGGCGTCGAATACGACGAGCGCATGGAGATCGTCGAGACCGTCGAATGGCCGAAGCCGCTCGACGAGCTGCTGCAGGCAGCATTCGAACAGTACCTTCGCGAGGTGCCCTGGGCCGCCGACGAGCAGCTGCGCCCGAAGTCGGTGGTGCGCGACATGTTCGAGCGCGCGATGGACTTTCGCGATCTCATCGGGTTCTATGGCATCGCACGCTCTGAGGGTGTGGTGCTGCGCTACCTCTCTGACGCCTATCGCGCCCTCGCCCACACCGTGCCCGACGCCAAGAAGACCGACGAGCTGCGCACCATCATCGAATGGCTGGGCGTGCTCGTGCGCCAGGTCGATTCGAGCCTGCTCGACGAATGGGCCGAGCTGATCAACCCCGACACCGCCGAACTCGAAGCGCATGCACATGCCGACGATCGGCTGCTGCCGCCCAACCCGCCAAAGCTCAGCGACGATCGGCGCGGGTTCGAGATTCTCATTCGCAACGAGCTGTTCCGTCGCGTGCAACTGGCCGCGTTCGACCGCGTCGATGCGCTCGCGGCACTCGACGCCGAGGTGGGCGGTATGGATGCGGCAGCCTGGTCGGCAGCTCTCGAGCAGTATCACCAAGAGCACGCCGCAATCGGCTTCGATGCGCAGGCCCGCAGCCCCCGGCTCGTTGAGATCGATCGGGCCGATGCTGCAGCGTGGCAGGTGCGTCAGCGCGTGGTCGACCCCGAGGACGACCTCGACTGGGAGATCACCGCTCTCGTCGACATCGCGGCCTCGAACGACGAGGGTGACGCAGTGCTGCGCACGCTGGCGTTCGCGCCGGTCAGCGCTCGCGACTGAGACTAGTCTTCGCCGCGGGGCTCGAGCGCGGTGATGGCCGCCGGGTCGGTGCCGGTGGGGCCGACCTTCTGAGCGCCGCCGGGCGAGCCGATCTCCTGGAAGAACTCGGCGTTGATCGTGAGGTACTGCTCCCACTCTTCGGGCAGATCGTCTTCGTAGTAGATCGCCTCGACCGGGCAGACTGGCTCGCAGGCGCCGCAGTCGATGCACTCATCGGGGTGAATGTAGAGCGAGCGGTCACCCTCGTAGATGCAGTCGACGGGGCATTCGTCGACGCACGCCCGGTCTTTCACATCGACACAGGGCAGGGCGATCACGTAGGTCATTTCTCACTCCATCACAGATCAGCAGAATGCATGGTCAACGATACTCGGCTCATTCGTCAGCGAAAGGCAGGCGCGCCTCACCTAGCAGCCGAGCAGCGCGCACCCGCGCCGAGCGCAGCGCGGCTACGATCTGCTGCTCTCCGCCGACATCACCCTGCAGCCGGATGTGCATCACGTGCTTGGCCAGCGAGATCACCAGCGAGAACTCGAGATCGGCGTCGAGACGCACTGTCTCGTCGAATGCGGAGAGCCCGCGGTCGCGAGCCAGACGGGCGCTGATCAGCTCGATGAACTCGCGGCGGAAGGCCTCCATGCGGGCAGTGACCGAGGCGAAGAGCTCGCGATTGCGCTGCAGAATCGCGATGCGGCGCTCCCGCAGTGCACCAGACTCGGCGAACGTGCGGTCGGCGCTGGCCACCAGCGCGAAGATCACCTCGAGAGGGTCGTCGTCGCCGGCGAGCCCGCGCTGCAGGCGTTCGGCGTCGAGCTGCAGAAACACGTTGCCGATGACGGCATTCTCTTTGGTGCCGAAGTGGTTGAAAAACGTGCGCTGTGAGATCTCGCAGGCGGCGCAGATCTCATCGACCGAGACTTCGTCGAAGCCCCGCTCGTAGACCAGATTCACGGCAACCTGCTCGACCCGGGCGCGGAGCGCGCGCTGCTTTCGCTCGCGCAGCCCGGCAGCCCGTGGTGCTTCAGCTGGGGAGTGATCGGTCATCGACACGAGATTACTCTGCCGTCTCGCCGATCGCCTCACGTTCGAGCGAGGTCGACAGCGGATGCTCGACGACGAACAGCAGCAGCACGAACGCCACCAGCAGCAGCGGGATCAGCCACAGGAAGATCGGCGTCAGTGCATCGTTGTAGGCGCCGAGCACAATGCCGTGCAGCGGCTCGGGCAGCAACCCCACGATCTGCGGGGTGAATGACGAGAACGCATCGCCACCCTGCGCGACCTGCATGGCGGCGTCAGGAGAAGCCGCGACGCGGTCGGCGAGGTTTGTCGACAGCGCTGAGGTGAACATCGACCCCACGATCGACGAGCCGAGTGTGGCCCCGATCTCACGGAAGAAGTTGTTCGCACCTGTGGCAGTGCCCACCTCGCGCGACGAGAACTCATTCTGCACCACGAGCACGAGAATCTGCATGCCGAGACCGATGCCGGCGCCGATGACGAACACCCCGGTGCCGAGGAACCACAGTGAAGAGTCGACGGTGAGTTTCGACAGCAGGTACAGCCCGACGCTGGTCACCAGCATGCTGGCCAGGGGCATCCATTTGTAGTGCGGGGTGCGGCTGGCGAGCTGGCCGGAGGTAATCGAGGTGATCATGATGCCGAAGACCATCGGCAGCAGCAGCAGACCAGATTCGGTGGCACCGGTGTCGTGCACCACCTGAATGTACGTCGGCAGGTAGGCCATGGTGCCGAACATGGCGATGCCGATGGCCAGCCCGGCAGCCGTGGTCAGGTTGAAGTTGCGGTTGCGGAACAGGTGCAGCGGGATGATCGGGCTCTGCGCACGATGCTCGGCGAACAGAAAGCCCACGAGGAACACTGCGGTAGCTGCGAACAGCCCGATGATCTGCCAAGAGTTCCAGTCGTAGGTGCTGCCGCCCCAAGCGGTGGCGAGCACCAAGCAGGTGACCCAGATCGCCATCAGCGCAGTGCCGAGCACGTCGGGGCGCACGCTCGAGCGGGTGTGCTTAGGCAGGTGCAGCAGCGTCGCCAGGGCGAAGATGGCGAGCAGTGCGAGGGGCACGTTCATCCAGAACGCCCAGCGCCAGCCCACCGAGTCGGTGAACCAGCCGCCGAGCAGCGGCCCGGCTACGGCAGACAGCCCGAAGACGGCCCCCATCGGGCCCATGTATTTGCCGCGATCTTTCGGCGGCACCACATCGGCGATGACCGCCTGTGACAAGATCATCAGGCCGCCGCCGCCAATGCCCTGCACCGCGCGGCCGATGATGAGCCAGGTCATGTCTTGAGTGAGGCCGCCGATCACAGAGCCGATCAAGAAGAAGACGACGGCGCCGATGATGATCGACTTGCGGCCGATCAGGTCACCGACTTTGCCGTAGATGGGCATCATGATCGTCGCCGCCAGAATATAGGCGGTCGACACCCAGAGCATGTGGTCGACGCCGTCGAGCTCGCCGACGATGGTTGGCAGGGCAGTTGAGAAGATCATCTGGTCGAGCGAGCTGAGCAGCATCACGATGATCAGCGCCACGAAGATCAGGGTGATCTGGCGTTGAGGCAGTGCGGGTGCGTCGGTGTGGGGCGCTTCTGGCGCGGGCGAAGCCACAGACATTGGGGTCCTTACAGTTGGGGGATCGGGCGAACGGTGCCCAAAAACTTCAGTAACTATAAACTTGCAGTCACTGCAAAATCAAATTGGCGCGTGATCGCACAGCTGGTTCACATTTTGGATGCGGTGCGCACGAGCGCTGCTGGCTCGCTGGCGCCGTGGTTCAGCGGTGGCCTCGGGGCTTCTTACCGCGCGATGGGCGCTTTTTCGCCTGGCCACGTGGTGGGGTGTGGCCATGCTTGTCGCCTTGCGCAGACCGGCCTCTGCTGCGTTTGCCCGATTCGTTGGCGCGTTTTCTGCCAGTGCGTTTGGCCTCGGAGTGCTTGCCGCCAGCGGTGTTGACATCGGTGCGTTTCGACTCGGAGCGCTTCGACTGCGGTTTGGTGTGCGTGGCCTGCGCAGCACGGTCAGCCTCGGCTTCGAGCTGGCGTTCGGCGCCGAGATGCTTCGGCTGCCTGCCCTCGCTCTGCTGAGCCTCAGGCTCGTGCCGTGCGCGTTCGGCCACCTCGTCGCGTCGTGGCGCGGGCGGGCCAGCGATTTCGGCGACGACCGCTGAATCGGCGGTGGCCGGCATGATCTCGGCGTCAACACCGGCGGTGGCTATCACGCGACGAAGATCACCGGCCTGCCCGCCTAAGATCACACTGACTACGTGACCGGCGCGCCCAGCGCGCGCGGTGCGCCCCGAGCGATGCAAGTATGTTTTCGCATCGGCCGCTGGGTCGACGTGCACGACGAGCCCGACGCCGGGCACGTCGACGCCGCGAGCTGCCACGTCGGTGGCGACCAGCACACGGGCACGACCGCTGGCGAATCTGGCGAGGTGGTCGTCACGGGTGGCCTGCGAGAGGTCGCCCTGCAGATCGACCGCTGGGATGCCCGCGCGGCGCAGCGTCTGGGCGAGGCGTACCGCCCCGTGTCGTGTGCGCACGAACAATACCGATTGGCCGCGCCCACCGGCCAGCGCGGTTACCAACGGCTTCTTCTGTTGGAACGACTCGACCTGCAGCACGTGGTGGGTCATGCCGGCGACGCGATCGGTCAGATCGTTGACCGCGTGTTCGCGCGGGTCGTGAAGGAACTCGGCGACCAACTGATCGACGCCACCGTCGAGGGTGGCTGAGAAGAGCATCCGTTGGCCGTGGGCGGGCGTCGCGCGCAAGATGCGGGTGACTGCTGGCAGAAACCCCAGATCGGCCATGAAATCGGCCTCGTCGAGCACAGTGACTTCGACCTCGTCGAGGCGCAGCAGGCCCTGGCCCATGAGGTCTTCGAGTCGCCCGGGGCAGGCGACGACGATGTCGACGCCGCGCTGCAGCGCGCGCTCCTGTGGGCGCTGGGCGACTCCACCGAAGATGGTGGTGATTTTGAGCCCGTAGGCCTGAGCCAGAGGAGACACGACTTCGGCGATCTGCGTGGCCAGCTCACGGGTGGGGGCGAGCACGAGACCGACGGGGCGGCCGTGGCCACGGTCGGCTCTGGTGTCGACGCCCAGCCGGGCGACCAGCGGGATGGCGAAGGCGAGGGTCTTGCCTGATCCGGTGCTCGCACGACCCAGCAGATCGTGACCGGCAAGCGAATCGCGCAGGCTGTCAGCCTGAATGGCGAACGCCTGCGCAATGCCCTGCCGGGCCAGCACCTTGACCAGCGGGTTGGGCACGCCCAACTGCTGGAAGGTGGGAAGGTCTGAGGCGGGGCGAGAAGAGGACATGAGAGGGCGATTCTATCAGCGTGAGCGTGCCGCAGGCGGGGGCGTCATGGTTCACACCGCGGCAATCTGACAGGCCGTACAGTAGATGCCGTGACGAGTCTTGTGACGGCCCAGGCCGTGCTGTTCGACCTCGATGGTGTGCTCACCCCGACTGCCGAGGTGCATGAGCGCGCCTGGCGAGCTCTCTTCGAGCAGGCCTTCGACCATTTTAGGGTGGCGCGCCCCTATACCCAGGCCGACTACCTGGCCCACGTCGACGGGCGGCCCCGGTTTGCCGGCGTCGCCGCCGTGCTGGCTGATCGCGGGGTGAGTCTGCCAGAGGGGTCACCTGATGACCCGGCGTCGCTCAACACCGTGTGCGGCCTCGGCAACCTGAAGAACGACCTGTTTCGCCGCACGCTCGATGCCGAAGGGGTGACCCCATACCCGGGGTCGGTCGCGCTGCTCGACGTGCTCGCGGTGCACGGCGTGCCGGTCGCAGTGGTCAGCTCTTCGCGCAATGCCGCCGCGGTGCTCGAGGCTGCCGGGCTCGCTGATCGATTCGAGGTCGTGGTCGACGGGCTGGTCGCCGCGCAGCTCGGGCTCGCCGGCAAGCCAGCGCCCGATACCTACCTGCATGCGGCAAAGCTGTTGGGCGTGCGCCCGGAGAATACCGCGGTGGTCGAAGACGCGCTCTCGGGCGTTGCCTCCGGCGCAGCCGGCGGCTTCGCCCCGGTCATCGGCGTTGACCGTGGTGCCGGCAGCGCCGAGCTGCTGGCCGCGGGGGCCGATCTGGTGGTCGACGATCTGGCCGAGCTGGCTGACGTTGCACCGTTGTCGAAGGGAGACGCATGAGCACCTCAGGAAGACTGGCCTTGGGGCGGGAGTGGAACCCCGAAGACATTGACCGCACCCGCTTCACCGTTGATGAGTGGAGCCTGCGGGAAGACCGCTTCGACGAGCGCGACTTCGGCCACACCGAGGCGCTGTTCACCGTGTCAAACGGCTATATCGGCTTTCGCGGCAACTATGAAGAGGGCCGCTCCAATCACGAGCAGGGCAGCTACGTCAGTGGTCTGCACGAGACCTGGCAGATTCATCACGCCGAAGACGCCTTCGGCTTTGCCACCGTCGGCCAGTCGATGGTCAACGCTCCCGACGCCCGCCCCATGCGCCTGTACGTCGACGACGAGCCGTTCATCCCCGATAAGGCCGAGATTCTCGACTACCACCGCCGGCTCGACTTTCGCAGTGGCGAGCTGACCCGGGAGATCTTGTGGCGCACGCCCGAGGGCAAGCTGGTCTCGATCCAGTCATCGCGACTGGTCTCATTCACGCAACGGCATCTCGCGCTGATGCGTCTCACCGTCACCATGGTCGAGGGGGATGCCCCCATCGCACTTTCGTGCCAGATTCTCAACCGGCAAGATGGCGAAGACGAATTCGGTGTGGTGCAGCACTCGCTGGGCAAAGGTATCGAGCCGCGCAAGGCTGCGGCCTTCTCGCACCGAGTGTTCGAACCCCGGTACCGCGATCAGCAGGGGCTGCGCAGTGTGCTCGGCTACCGTGTCGCGAAGTCGGGCATGACCGTTGCCGTTGCGGCGGATCACCGCATCGAGACCGGCAACGAATACCAGACCAGCGGCACGATCTCTGACGATCGCGCGCGCAACGTGTTCGAGATCGAAGCGCGTGAAGGCGTGCCCACCACGGTCACAAAATACGTGGCGTACCACACCTCCAATGGCTACCCAGTGCAAGAGCTGGTCGACCGCTGCGGGCGCACGCTCGATCGTGCGATGGCCGATGGTGCCGAAGAAATCCGCCGCCAGCAGCGGGCCTGGCTCGATGAGTTCTGGGAACGCTCCGATGTGCGCGTTGCCGATCAGCCCGAGATTCAGCAGGCGGTGCGCTTCAATCTCTTTCAGGTGATTCAGGCCTCTGCTCGGGCTGAACAGCGCGGCATACCCGCGAAAGGCCTCACCGGTTCGGGGTACAACGGGCATTACTTCTGGGATGGCGAGATCTTCATCCTGCCGTTCCTCGTCTACAGCAACCCCGAAGTTGCCCGCAACGCGCTGCGCACCCGCGTGCAGATGCTCGACCAGGCGCGCGCTCGAGCCGTTGAGCTCAGCGTCGACGGGGCGCTGTTTCCGTGGCGCACTATCAACGGCGAGGAGTCGTCGGCGTATTACGCCGCCGGCACCGCGCAGTACCACATCGATGCCGACATCACCTACGCCATCGCGAAGTATGTGCGAGCCACCGGCGACACCGAGTTTCTCGCTCGCGAGGCGATCGACGTGGTGGTCGAGACGGCGCGCATGTGGGCATCCCTCGGCTTCTGGCGCGGGTTCAACGGGCGGCGCACCTTCAATATTCACGGCGTGACCGGCCCCGACGAGTACACGACGGTGGTCAACAACAACCTGTTCACGAATGTGATGGCGCAGTTCAACCTGCAGTATGCGGTGGATGCGCTGGCCGAGATCGCTCTCAAGCATCCAGACGATGCCGCGCTGGCCCGCACCCGGCTGCACATCACCGATGACGAAGTGGAGCGGTGGGCGCAGCAGGCAGCGCACATGGAGATTCCGTTCAACGAGCACTTCGGCATTCATCCGCAAGACGAGCAGTTTCTCGATCGCGAGGTCTGGGATCTGGCGGGCACGCCGCTCGACAAGCGGCCGCTGCTGCTGCACTTCCATCCGCTGGTGATCTACCGGTTCCAGGTGATCAAGCAGGCTGACACTGTGCTGGCACTGTACCTGCGCAGCGATGCCTTCACCGCCCATGAGAAGCTCGCCGACTTCGAGTACTACGACCCGATCACCACGGGCGACTCGACACTGTCGGGCGGAGTGCAGTCGATCGTGGCCGCTGAGGTGGGGTATCAGGAGCTTGCGTACGACTACTTCGTCAACGCACTGTTCACCGATCTCGACAACCTGCACCGCAATACCGACGACGGGCTGCATATGGCCTGTGCCGGGGTGCTCTGGAGCGCATTGGTGTCTGGATTCGGCGGGCTGCGCGACGTCACCGGCGAACTCGCCTTCGACCCGCGGCTGCCCGAACGCTGGAGCGAGCTGTCGTTTCCGCTGACGGTACAGAGCACTCGGGTGCGTTTCACCGTGACCCGCGATGCGCTGCGGGCCGAGGTTGAGGTGGGCGACCGGGTGCGCTTCACGGTGCGGGGCCGACCCTACGAGGTGCGTGCCGGCCAGCTGTGCGTCGTGCCGCTTGACGGGCAGGGGCCAGTGCTGCCCGGCGAACCAGATATCTCGCAGCTGGGCGAGCTGCGTCGCGAAGACGGCACACTGCTGACCACCTCGATTCCGGTGCAGACCGGCTCGATTCCGCTGCCGCACACGGTCGCTGAGGCGTGAGCGCGTCGGCTGCGCGCACTTGTCGCTGATACCCCCATGGGGTACTCTGAGAGAGATCTCGGAGGAGCGATGGACACACAGCAGCAGCTCACACTCGACGTCACCGGCATGACCTGCGCCTCATGCGTGGGGCGTGTCGAGCGCGCACTCAACAAAGTCGACGGCGTCGAGGCGAGTGTCAACCTCGCTACCGAGCAGGCGCACCTCTCACTGGCCGACGGTGTCAGCGTTGAGAGTCTGATCGCGGCTGTCGAAGACCAGGGCTATCACGCGAGTGTGCACGCCGACGCACGCCGGGCATCCACCGATGACACTGCTGCCGCACCAGACCCGCAGCAGGCGGCGCTGGCCCAGCTGCGGCAGCGTCTGATCGTCTCGGCCTGGCTGACTGTGCCTGTCGTGCTGCTGTCGATGGTGCCGGCACTGCAATTCACGCACTGGCAGTGGCTGGCCCTGACCTTGGCATCACCAGTCGTGGTGTGGGGCGGGTGGCCGTTCCACCGTTCTGCCTGGCTGAACCTGCGTCACGGCACCATGACGATGGACACCCTGGTGTCGCTCGGCACCATCGCCTCGTTCGCCTGGTCGCTGTACGCGCTGTTTCTCGGCGGCGCCGGTGACATGCCCGCCATGCACGAGTGGCCGTGGCAGGCCTCGACCATGTCGCCCGGCCACAGCATCTACCTCGAGGCGGCGGCTGGGGTCACCACGCTGGTGCTGGCCGGCCGCTACGCCGAGCGTCGCGCCAGGCGCCAGGCAGGTGAGGCGCTACGCCAGCTGATCGCGCTGGCCCCGCAGCAGGTCACGGTGCTCAGGGGCGCGCAGGATGCCCCGGTCACCATCGCAGCCGACAGCCTGCAGGTGGGTGAACGCTTCGTGGTGGCCCCGGGCAAGCCGATCGCCACCGATGGCGTGGTTGAATCGGGCGTAACGGCCATCGATACGCAGGCGGTCACCGGCGAGACCCAGCCGACTCGAGTGGGGGTGGGCGACGCCGTTGTGGGCGCGACTGTGAACCTCGAGCAGCGCATTGTGGTGCGAGCCACGGCGGTTGGGGAGCAGACCCAGCTGGGGCAGATGGTGCACCTCGTCGAGCAGGCCCAGGCCGGCAAGGCTCCGGTGCAGCGTATGGTCGACCGAGTCTCGCAGGTGTTCGTGCCGGTGGTGCTGGTGCTGTCGGTGATCACGCTGATCGCCTGGCTGGTTCTCACCGGAGACCCGGCGCGCTCCTTCAGCGCGGCAGTTGCGGTGCTGATCATCGCCTGCCCGTGTGCGCTGGGCCTTGCCACGCCGACCGCTCTGTTGGTCGGCACCAGTCGAGCTGCCCAGCTGGGCATTCTGATCAGAGGGCCGCAGGTGCTCGAGACCACCCGCACGGTCGATACTGTGGTATTCGACAAGACGGGCACACTGACCACCGGGCGCATGCGGGTGGCCGACACTCACCTGGCCGACCCTGCCGAACGGGCACAAGTCTGGCGCGCGGTGCTCGCCCTCGAGGCTGGCACTGGGCATCCGGTCGGTCAGGCGCTGATCACCCACGCCCGCGACGTGCTGGGCGATGACGCCACGGTCGCGCAAGTCGATGATCGCACGGTGCTCGCCGGGCTTGGCGTGCGCGGCAGCGTCGACGGCCAAGCCGTGCTCGTCGCCTCACCGCGGGGCTTCGATGAGGCATGGCAGCGTGACGCCGACGACTTTGCGCAGACCGAGGCGATGACTGAGGTCTGGGTGGGCTGGGGCGGGCGGGTGCGCGCTGGCATCGGCCTGACCGATGACGTGCGTGAGTCAGCTGCGGGCGCGGTGCGCGAGCTGCAGCAGGCCGGGCTCAACGTGATTCTGTTGTCTGGCGACCGGCAGCCAGCAGCCGAAGCCGTGGGCCGTCGACTCGGCATCGCCGCGGGGCAGGTGCGTGCCGAGGTGGCACCGGCCGACAAGGCGCGAGTCATCGCCGAGCTGCAGCAGGCCGGGCATCACGTGGCCATGGTCGGCGACGGCATCAACGACGCAGCGGCCCTGGCGCAGGCAGACTTGGGCATTGCGTTGGCCAGCGGCACCGACATCGCCATCGAATCCGCCGACATCACCGTGCTCACCGACGATCTGGCACAGGTGCCGCGCGCACTCAGGCTGTCGAAGCGCACACTGGGCACCATTCGCGGCAACCTGTTCTGGGCCTTTGCATACAATGTCGCAGCCATCCCGCTGGCGGCGTTCGGGCTGCTGACCCCGATGGTCGCCGGCGCGGCCATGGCGTTCTCGAGCGTGTTCGTGGTGGGCAACAGCCTGCTGCTGCGTCGGGTGCGCTGACTGCCAAGCGCAGTCATCTCGGGCGGCGAAGAGCGGGTCGTGCAGTCGAGTGGGCATCCTGCGCAATTCGTATACGCAGGCGACGCACTCGGCTCACCGGTGCCGCTCGCGACTACCATGGGCGGCATGGGAATCAGGAACGAACGTGCCGCGAACCTGCCGGCCAAGCTCTCACGCAGCTGGCTGCTCGCCGCACCGCACAGCGAACAGGTGATGCTCGACGCGCTGGCCAGTGAGGCCGATTCAGTCGTGTTCGACATCGAGGACGGCATTCCAGACGATGACAAGGCACAGGCGCGCGAACTGGTCGCCACGGCACTGAACAACGGCCTCTCTGGGTGGGTGCGCATCAACCCGGCGGGCACCGATCTGTGGCGTGAAGACGTCGAGGCGCTCAACGGCTCGCAGGGGCTGCGCGGGGTGATGCTCGCCAAGACCGAGACCCCTGAGCAGGTCGCGGCAACGGGGCAGGCACTGACGCCGGGCACCCCGGTGGTGGCCCTGCTCGAGTCGGGGCTCGGCATCGAGAACGCACCATTTATCGCCAAGGCACAGGGCACATTTCGGCTGGCGTTCGGCACCGGCGACTTTCGGCGCGATACCGGCGCCGGCAGCACTCCGCTGGCGCTGGCATATGCGCGCTCGCGGCTGGTGGTCGCCTCGCGTGTGGGCGAGCTGCCCGGCCCCATCGACGGGCCGGTGCTCAGCGATGACCCGGGCATCATCGGCACGGCCTGCCAGGTCACTGTCGAGATGGGCATGACTGGCAAGCTCACGCTGGGCACCTCGCAGGCGCCGCAGATCAACGAGCACCTCTCGCCGAGCGCGTCAGAGATCGCCTGGGCGCGCGATCTGCTCACCAAGGATGCCCAAGGCGCCGGAGGCGGCGACGGCAGCTACCTCCCGCGTCTGTCGCGTGCTAAGAAGGTGTCGCGGCTGGCGGAGTCGTACGGGCTCTGGAACCGCTGAGTGCTTCGAAGGTGTTGAAGGGTCGCAGAGCGCTTCGAAGGTGTTGAAGCGTCGCAGAAGTGTCGCAAAGTGCGGTTATGTCTGTGCGTAGTCGCATTTGGTGACACCTGAACCGGGGCGGCAGCAGTGCTGATGCGGTCTGGGTGAAGCCCCGGAGGTTTGGGGAGTTGGCCGCCCGTCACGTCGTAGCCTGAACCATATGCAGAGAACGCACGGCTGCACCGTCTTTCACAGGCGGGCAGCCGAGCGTTCTCTGTCGAGCTGAGGCTCAGCGCTGATGCTCGGCGATCTGCAGCCAGGTGTCAACCACAGTGTCGGGGTTCAGCGAGATGGTCTGAATGTGCTGGTCGACCAGCCACTCGGCCAGATCAGGGTGATCGCTCGGGCCCTGCCCGCAGATGCCGACGTATTTGCCAGCCTTGTTCGCGGCGTTGATGGCCAAGCTCAGCAGCTGCTTGACGGCGGGGTTGCGCTCGTCGAACTCGTTGGCCACCAGCGACGAGTCGCGGTCGAGGCCGAGGGTCAGCTGAGTCATGTCGTTCGAGCCGATCGAGAAACCGTCGAAGTGCTCCAAGAACTGATCGGCCAGCAGTGCGTTGCTCGGGATCTCGCACATCATGTAGACCTCGAGGCCGTTCTCGCCACGCACCAGACCGTTCTCTGCCATCAGATCGATGACGGCCTTGGCCTCGTCAACCGTGCGCACAAACGGAATCATCAGCTTGACGTTGGTCAGCCCGATCTCATCGCGCACGTATTTCATGGCCTCGCACTCGAGCTCGAAGCAGGCCTTGAAATCGTCAGAGACGTAGCGCGACGCGCCGCGCCAGCCAAGCATCGGGTTCTCTTCGTGCGGTTCGTAGCGCGGGCCGCCAATAAGGTTGGCGTATTCGTTCGACTTGAAGTCACTCAGACGCACCACGACCGGCTTGGGAGCGAAGGCAGCGGCAATCATCGAGACACCTTCGGCAACGCGCTTGACGAAGTAGTCACGCGGGCTGTCGTAGGCGGCAATGCGCTGCTCAATCTCTGCCTTGAGCTCGGGCTCTTGGTCATCGAGCTCGAGCAAGGCGCGCGGGTGGATGGCCACCTGACGGTTGATGATGAACTCGAGGCGTGCCAGACCGACACCTGCGTTCGGCAGCTTAGCGAAAGTGAACGCCTGGTCGGGCGTGCCCACGTTCATCAGAATCTTGACCGGGATCTCGGGCATGTGATCGAGCTCGGTCTTCTGCAGATCGAAGTCGACCAGGCCGTCGTAGACGAAGCCGGTCTCGCCCTCAGCGCAGGAAACGGTGACCGGGGTGCCCTCGGCCAGCGCAACGGTGGCGTCACCGGTGCCGACGACCGCGGGGATGCCCAGCTCGCGGGCAATGATCGCCGCGTGGCAGGTGCGACCGCCACGGTTGGTGATGATCGCGCTCGCGCGCTTCATGATGGGTTCCCAGTCGGGGTCGGTGATGTCGGCGACGAGCACGTCGCCCTCGGCGAAGTCAGCCATCTGGTCGAGTGAGCTGAGCACGCGCACCGGGCCGGCGCCGATGCGCTGGCCGATGGCACGACCCTCGATGAGCACGTCGGCGCGCTTGCCGCTGATGCTGAAGCGCTCGAGCTGCGAGGCATCGGTTTCGCGTGAACGCACGGTCTCGGGGCGAGCCTGCAGCACATAGATGCGACCGTCGACACCGTCTTTGCCCCACTCGATGTCCATCGGGCGGCCGTAGTGCGCCTCGATGGCCAGCGCGTGGCGGGCCAGCTCTTGCACCTCGTCGTCGGTCAGGCTGAGCAGACGGCGCTGTGCCGGGTCGACATCGACGAACTCGGTCGAACGGCCGACCGACTGATCGTCGGTGTAGACCATCTTGAGTGCCTTTTCGCCGACCGAACGCTTGAGGATGGCCGGGCGCCCCTCACGCAGCGCGGGCTTGTACACGTAGAACTCGTCGGGGTTGACCGCACCCTGCACGACGCCCTCGCCCAGGCCGAACGCGCTGGTGATGAACACTGCGTCGGAGAAGCCCGACTCGGTGTCGAGGGTGAACATCACGCCGGAAGAGCCGATGTCGGAACGCACCATGCGCTGAATGCCCGCAGAGAGCGCAACATCTTCGTGGCTGTAGTGGTTGTGCACGCGGTAGGCGATCGCGCGATCGTTGTACAACGAGGCAAACACCTCTTTGATCGCGGCGAGCACGTTGTCGATACCGCGCACATTCAAGAAGGTCTCTTGTTGGCCGGCGAATGAGGCGTCGGGCAAGTCTTCGGCGGTGGCCGATGAGCGCACCGCGAATGAGATCGCCGCCGGGTCAGGGTATGAGCCGGTGAGCTTCTCGAAGGCGCTGCGGATGTCAGCCTCGAGATCGTCGGGGAATGGGGTGTCGCGCACCTTCTGGCGGATATCTTTGCCCGCAGCGGCCAGAGCCACCACATCGTCGGCATCGAGATCAGCGAGGGTCGCAAAGATGTAGTCGCGCACGCCCGACTTCTCGAGGAAAGTGTGGAACGCCTCGGCGGTGGTGGCGAAGCCCTCCGGCACGTTCACCCCGGCCGACGAGAGATTCTGGATCAGCTCGCCGAGTGAGGCGTTCTTGCCGCCCACTTTGTCGATGTCATCGAGGCCAGCCTCGGTGAACCACAGCACGTTTTCAGACACAAGACTCCTTTGGAGGTTCGAGGCGACACACTCGTCGCCGGTGCGTAAAAAAGTATAGCGACGATATCTTTCTATTTCTTGAGGCTCATGCTGTGCAGAATGACTGACGACATCTCTTCGATCGACTTGTTCGCCGAGTTCACGAACGGGATCTCATACCTCAAGTACATCTCTTCAGCATTGCGCAGTTCGAAGCGGCACTGCTCGATCGACGCGTATTTGGAGTTCGGCCGCCGCTGCGAGCGAATCTCACTGAGCCGTTGCGGGTTCGACAGCAACCCGAAGCACTTGCCGGTGAGCCCGGTGAGCGGAGCCGGCAGATCTTGGGTGAGAAAGTCTTCGTGGATCAGCGGGTAGTTGGCCACGAACACCCCGTGCTGCAGCGCGAGATACATCGTCGTGGGGGTCTTGCCGCAGCGCGACGGGGCGATCAGAATCACGTCGGCCCGGTCGAGTGCGCGCAGGCTCTGCCCGTCATCGTGCTCGATGGCGAACTCTACCGCGTGCATGCGGGTGTTGTAGCGCTCGAGATCGCCTTGGCCGTGCGCACGGCCCGGTGAGTGTGAGGCATTGGCGTGCAGGGTCTGCTCGAGCTTGTGCGTGTGCTCGCCGAGCAGATCGATCACCAGCGCCTTCGATTTGAGCAGCTCGGCACGAATCTCATCAGACACCACGGTCGAGAACACCAGCGGCGTGGGCTGGGTCACCGACAGCGAGTCGATGTGGCGCACCACGCTGCGCGCGTAGTCGACGCTGTTGACGAACGGAATGGTCGCTCTCACGAATCGCTGCTCGGGAAACTGGGTGAGCAGGGTGTTGCCGAGTGTCTCGGCGGTGATGCCCGTGCCATCAGAGATGAAGAAGACAGAGTGTGCCTCGTTCTCAGCAGCCATTCGGGCCTCCCGTCTGTGTGCCTCCACGATACCGCACGGATGGCCGGGTTGAGCGGCGCCGTCGGGCTAGGGTGGCAGTCATGGGAGACGCACTTTCGAAGACCGCGACGAACCGGGGCTGGCCCGAGGCCGCACCCGCGCATCCGCCGTTGCGCGCACGACTGCGCGCCGAAGTCTGGATCGTGCTCGCGCTGACCTTCGGACAGTCCGGGGTGTATGCGCTGCTCTCGCTGATCAACAAGGCCACCAACGAGGGTGGCCTGTCAGCATCCTCGACCACACTCAACCAGTCCGTCTCGGCCAAGCTGTGGTTCGACGCGATCGTGCAGGTCACCGGCATCGCCTTCGACCTAGTTCCGGTGGCCCTGGTGATCTGGTTGCTGGGAGCGAGTGCGGGGAGGGCAGCTTCGGGCAGCGGCATGGCCCAAGGGGCACGGCTGCTGGGCCTCGATCAGTTGTGCCGACCGCGCACGCTGGTTCGCGGGCTGGGGCTGGCCGCAGTGATCGGCATCCCCGGGCTTGCGCTGTACGCCGCCGGGCGCGCGCTCGGCATCACGGTCAACGTGGTGCCATCGGGGCTCGATGGGTCGTGGTGGAACCTCATCGTGCTGTTGGGGTCGGCTGCGGCCGCGGCGCTCTCCGAAGAGACGGTGGTGGCCGGCTGGCTGGTGATCCGACTGCGGCAACTGGCCTGGGGATGGCCTGCCGTGTTCGCCGCCACTGCGCTGCTGCGCGGGTCGTACCACCTATACCAGGGCATCGGGCCGTTCGTGGGCAACGTTGTGATGGGGCTGGTGTTCGTGTGGTTCGCCAGACGCTGGGGTGGAGTGGCCACGTTGATCATCGGGCACTTCACGATCGACGCAGTCGCCTTTGTGGGCTGGCAGCTCGCCGGCGGCTGGCTGACCTCAAGCGGTCTGCTCGGCTGAACGCTCAGTCAACGCCGAGCAGCTCAAGCGGCAGTGCATGCATGCGGTGACGCATGCTGATCAGCTCGCGGGCATGCTCTTGCAGCTGCTGGTCTTCGTCGCTGTGGGGGCGCCACGTCGGTACCTCGGCGGCGTGGCCATCGGGGCCCACGTTGACCAATACACTCATGCAGCGGGTGGTCAGGCGCAGATCGTCTGGCGTTTCGGGGGCAGCGGTGTGCACATGGGTGGCCACGTGCATGCTGTGCTGGGTGGTGAGCACCAGGCGCGAGCGAATCTCGACGATATTGCCAATCGGAATCGGGTTGAGAAAGTGAATGCCGCCGGAGTAGACGCCGACCACGTTGGCCTTCGCCCAACTGGCCCCGCAGGCGTTGGCGGTCTCGCCGATCCAGCGCATCACCGTGCCGCCGTGGGTTTTGCCGCCCCAGTTCGCGTGCTGGGGTGCCGCCAAGAACCGGAAGAGTGACTCGGGCGCGGTGCCGGCCTCGGTGTAGGAGGCGGCGGCCATGGCGTCGCGGATGTCGCGCCGGGGCTCAATGCGCTCGAGCGCCGCTTCGTGCAGTCGCTCATCGATGGCATCGTCGGGCACCCACTCAGGCACGCGGGTGGGTCGACCGTCGTCACCGACGGCCACGAAGATGAGAATGCAGTCGCAGGCATGGCGGTATTCGCGCTCGCGGACGTCGGCGCTTTCGACACGCACCAGCACGTGCATGCTGGTCGACCCGGTGTGAATGATGCGGGCGTGCGCGGCGATGATGCTGCCCGGGTCGATGGCGCGGGTGAAGTGCACGTTGCCGACATACGCGGTGACACAGTAGGTGGAGGCCCAGCCGACGGCACAGGCGTAGCCGGCGCGGTCGATCCATTCGAGCACGCGGCCCTCGGCGATCGAGGTGCCCGATTTGGTGACCTCTTGGGGAAGCGCCATGAAGCGCAGAGTGATGCGATCTGGTGGGGTCTCAGACATGCGCACCAGCATAGGGCATGGTCACGCGCTGGTGGATGCCGTGCGCGCGTGGGTCGCGAATCGGCGGGCGGCGAGCGGCACGGTTGCCGCCAGCGCGATCACGCTGAGCAGTGCAGACACGACCAGCGCAGCCGACTCCGCGGCACTGAGCGCGCCGGTCTGCGTGCCGATCGTGGCGGCGGCCACCGGCACGCCGAGCTGAGCGCCGGCGAGCATTGCGAGACTCGCTGGCTGGCCCAACGCACAACCGGCGAGGTGCACGAGGATGCCGCCGGCGGCCAGACTGATGCCGAGCACCAGGTGCTCAGGCGTGTTCCAGAGTTCGCCGAGCGACAGCGACGCGCCGAGCCAGACGTAGAACAGGGGCGAGAAGAATCCGTCAGAGAGGGCGAACACCTGGCGGGCGAGGCGGCGCGTCTCGCCGATTGCGGCCACGATCACCCCGGCGGCGAAGCCGGCGAGCATGATCGACACCGATGACTGCACGGCAAGCGTGGCGAACAGCAGCAGCACGATCAGCGTGCCGCGCAGCTCCAGGGCGAGATGCTCTCGGTGACTGACATGATGCACTCGTGTGAGCAGCCCGCGGCGCCGCGCCCACCGCAGCGTGAGCACGGCGATCGTGGCTAACAACACCAGAGCCAACGCCCCTCCAGCGGTGAGCAGGGCATGATCGGTGCCGATCACCAGCGGCAGCGCGATCATCGAAAAGGTGTCGGCCAGGGCGATCTGGGCAATGGTCGCGGTGACGGGTGGGCCACCGAGCCGCCCCTGTTGTATCGCTGGCAGAGCCAGCGCCGCAGACGACGAGCCGAGCACCACCGCGTAGATGAGCCAGTTTGGTGAGTGCAGCATCCAACCGATGACGCCACCGACACCGAGCGCACATACCGCCACCAGCGCAGCGCGAGCCACTGCGCGGCCTAACTGCGCGCGCAGCTGGTCGGAGTGCAGCGGAATCTGACTGCCCGCGACGAACATGGTCAGCGCGAAGCCCAGATCGGCCAGCAGCGTCAGTGCCGGCTCGGTCGGATCAATGAGGCGCAGCCCCGACGATCCGATCAGCACCCCGCCGAGAATCTGCCCCACCAGCACCGGCGTGCGCCACTGACTGGCCCAGCTCAGCACCGGGCCGAGCAAGGCGATCACGGTGATGATCAACAGGGTCGGCAGGCTCATGAGGCAACGCTACCGCAGCATTGGCGGCATACCGGCGTACATGTCGCGCGCCCCAGGCCACCAGCGCTGCGCTGACGGTGGCGAGCACGGCACCGACGACGAACAAGCGAGGATGCGTCAGCTGCGGTGCCAGCATTGTGGTCGCGGAGAGCACGGCTGGCATGAAGAAACCGAGATAGGTCAGGCTGTAGAACACCGCAGTGAATGCCGCGAGGCGACCCTCCGGTGCGATGCGCTGCACGTATTGCAGGCCAGCGACCAGCACCGTGCCATAGGCGGTGCCGAGCACGGCTGCGGCGATCACGCCCAACCACAGACTGCCCGCCTGCAGAGCGACGGCGGCCAGAGCCATGCCGACGGTTGCGATGGCCAGACCGAGCAGTAGTGTGCGCGGTGAACCCGGGCGTTCCAGGCGCTTGATCAGGGGCTGCACGCCGACGCCGAAGCCCAGCCCGACCACGCACATCAGTGCGCTGAAGCCGATCTCGAGCCCGGGAGCCAGCGGACGCATCTGCGTGGGCAGAATGGCGTAGGCGCTGCCGGCACAGCCGAAGACCCAAGGCGCTGCGGGAGCGACGACGCGCAGAAATGCGCTGCGGGCACGCGGGTCGAGGCCGTCTTCGGCCAGCAGCGCGAACCTGGAATGGCCCCGCCTGGTGGCGGTCGAGAGCACCGCGCGTACCTGCGTCTCAGGGCTGGAGAGCATCCAAAGTGTCGCGGGGATCAGCACCGCGACGTTGACCAGATAGGGCAGCATCGTGGCGGCTGGGCCCCATTGGGCGACGGCGCCGGCGACGGCAGCGCCCACGCCGAAGCCGACGCTGAGCGTGATGGATGCGCGACGGGCACCTGCCCCGGCATCAGCCGTGGGGTCGAAGGGTGCAGCCGACAGCTCTTTGATCCACGTGGTGCCCACGGCCATGGCCAGTCCGAGGGCCAAACCGCACAGCAGCCTCCCGACGAACAGGGCGACCAGGCTCTCTGCTCCGAACGACAGCACAAGACTGCCGACGATGGCCAGCACCGGCCCCGGAGCCATCACCGGGCGGCGACCGATGCGGTCGGCCACCGGCCCGCCGATCAGCAGCGCCGGGATGATGCCCAGCACGTAGCCGCCGAACAGCACGTTGACCTCGAGCGTGCTGAACCCGCTGTGCATCTGGTACATGACCAGCAGTGGTGTGAACTCGTTGCCTGCCCAAGCCACGGCGAACAGTGCCGACGCGACCGGAAGCCAGGCCCGGCCGCGCGAGATCGTCGCGCGGCCGGTGCTGGTGCCCATGTCAGCCCCGCTGTTCGAGTGGGGCGGGGGCCACCACATCGGTGGCCAGGTAGCGTTCGTAGGCCTGCGTGGTGAGGAAGGCCTGGAACGGTTTTTCGAGAGCGACCTCGGTGAACACCGCGATGGCGTCATCGAGCCGGTCGCCGTCGAAGCGGGGCAGCCCGGCGACGACCTCGTCGAGCACCTGCTGCACATGCTCGCGGGTGATGGTCTGCCCTTCGGCGGTGACGGTGCCGTAGTGCAGCCACTGCCAGATCTGGGTGCGCGAGATCTCTGCGGTGGCGGCATCCTCCATCAGATTGTCGATGGCAGCCGCCCCGACGCCGCGCAGCCACGACTCGATGTAGCGCAGCCCGACCGAGATGTTGTCACGCAGACCCGCGTCGGTGACCTCGCCCGGCGTGGCCTGGAAGTTCAGCAGATCGCTCTGCGTGACCACGACGTCGTCGAGCTGGCGATCGACCTGGTTGGGGCGGTCGCCGAGCACTGCGTCGAACTCGGCCTGAGCGTCGGCGATCAGATCAGGATGCGCCACCCACGTGCCGTCGTACCCGCCGGTCGCCTCGCGACGCTTGTCGGCACGCACCTTCTCGAAGGCCCGCTCAGTGACCTCTGGGTCGCGCCGGTTCGGAATGAACGCGCTCATGCCGCCGATCGCGTACGCCCCGCGCTTGTGCGCCGTCTTCACCAGCAGCTGCGCGTACGCCTTGGTGAACGGCACCTCCATGGTGATCTGCGAGCGGTCGGGCAGCACGTTCTTCTCACCGCGCTCGCGGAAGACCTTGATGGTGCTGAAAATGTAATCCCAGCGCCCGGCGTTGATGCCAGCGATATGGTCGCGCAGCTCGTAGAGAATCTCCTCCATCTCGAAGGCCGCGGGCAGGGTCTCGATGAGCACCGTTGCGCGGATGGTGCCGTGGGGCAGACCCAAGTACTTCTCGGCGAAAGTGAACACCTCATCCCACAGCCTCGCCTCGAGATGGTTCTCGAGCTTCGGAATGTAGAAGTACGGGCCGAGACCCGCATCGATCAGCGCCTGCGCGTTGTGCAGAAAGTGCAGCCCGAAATCGACCAGACTGCCCGAAGCATCTTCGGTGCGGTTGTTGTCGTCAGTGAACACCAAGTGCTTTTCGGGAAGGTGCCAGCCGCGCGGCCGCACCACGATGGTGGGAAGATCACGAAGCGGGGC
The DNA here is from genome assembly GCF_000423505.1 of Pseudoclavibacter soli DSM 23366. Classification (GTDB taxonomy): domain Bacteria; phylum Actinomycetota; class Actinomycetes; order Actinomycetales; family Microbacteriaceae; genus Pseudoclavibacter_A; species Pseudoclavibacter_A soli. The sequence continues at coordinate 323,169 of NZ_AUIC01000003.1, read as the reverse complement.
ATCCCGCACCGTGTACTGCTTGCCCTCGGGGCTGGTGTACTCGATGTGCCCGCGGATCGCGTCATGCAGATTGATCTGCCCCTCGATGATGTTCGCCCAGGTGGGGCTGGTCGCATCTTCGTAGTCGGCGAGCCAGACCTTCGCCGACGAGTTCAGGGCGTTGATCGTCATCTTGCGATCAGTGGGGCCGGTGATCTCGACGCGACGATCTTCGAGCCCGGGGCCCGGGCCGGCGACACGCCAGCTCGGGTCTGCACGCACGGCGGCGGTGCCGGGCAGGAAGTCGGGATTCTCGCCGAGCGAGAATGCCTTCAGTCGTTTTGCGCGCCGGGCGAGCAGATCGCTGCGGCGAGACGAGAACCGGTGGTGCAGGGCTGCGAGAAACTCGAGTGCCTCAGGGGTGAGGATTTCTTCGTAGCGATCGTGCAGCTCACCGGCGACGCGGATCACGGGCTTCGTCGGGCGTCGGAATGCTGTGGTGGTATGCATGATGATCTCCCATTCGTGGTAGCGGCCGCGAGGCTCGCGAATCAGAACTGTGCTTCTTCAGTGGAGCCGACCAGCGCCAGTGTGGCGCTATCGGGGTTGAGCGCGGTCGAGATCAGATCGAAGTAGCCGGTGCCAACCTCGCGCTGGTGGCGTGTCGCGGTGTAGCCACGTGCCTCGGCGGCGAACTCGCGCTCCTGCAGGTCGACGTAGGCGCTCATCTGGTTGTCGAGGTAGCCCTGAGCCAGATCGAACATCGAGTAGTTCAGCGCGTGGAAGCCAGCCAGCGTGATGAACTGGAACTTGTAACCCAGCTCGGAGAGCTCACGCTGGAACGAGGCGATCTGCTCATCGCTGAGGTGCGCCTTCCAGTTGAACGACGGCGAGCAGTTGTATGCCAGCAGCTTGTCGGGGAACTTCTCGTGAATCGCGTTGGCGAACTCGCGAGCCAGCTCGATGTCGGGCTCGCCGGTCTCGACCCAGAGCAGGTCGGCGTACTCGGCGAACGCCAGGCCGCGAGTGATCACCGGCTCGATGCCGTTGCGCACCCGGTAGAACCCCTCATCGGTGCGCTCGCCGGTGGTGTACTGCCGGTCGCGCTCGTCGACGTCGCTGGTCAGCAGGTCAGCGGCCAGCGCATCCGTGCGTGCGATCACAATAGTCGGCACGCCCGCGACATCCGAGGCCAACCGGGCCGACTGCAGGGTGCGGATGTGCTGCTTGGTCGGGATGAGCACCTTGCCACCCAGGTGACCGCACTTTTTCTCGCTGGCCAGCTGGTCTTCCCAGTGCACGCCCGCCGCACCGGCGGCGATCATTGCCGACTGCAGTTCGAACGCGTTGAGCGGGCCGCCGAAACCAGCCTCAGCATCGGCCACGATTGGAGCCAGCCAGTCGCGGGTGACTCCCTCAGGGCCCGACTCGCCGAACTCGACCTGGTGAGCGCGCAGCAGTGCGTTGTTGATGCGACGCACGACGGCGGGCACCGAGTTGGCAGGGTAGAGGCTCTGGTCGGGGTAGGTCTGCGACGAGAGATTCGCGTCGGCGGCAACCTGCCAGCCCGAGAGGTAGATGGCGCGCAGCCCGGCACGCACCTGCTGCACTGCCTGGTTGCCGGTCAGCGCACCGAGTGCGCGAACCCAGTCGTCGCCGTCTTCGTGCAGCAGCTCCCAGAGCTTCTCGGCACCACGTCGTGCCAGGGTGTGCTCTTCGCGCAGACCGCCGCGGATGCGGATGACGTCTTCGGCGGTGTAGTCACGACGCACGCCCTGCCAGCGCGGGTCGTTGTCCCACTCGAACTGCAGCTGCTCTGCCGTCTGCGTCTGGTCGCCGGGGCGGGGTGTGAACTCTGACATTGTGATCTCCTTTGATCAGGACCGTCGGTGGTCGTGCAACAACTCTGCGCCACCCTGACCAGCGCCAATGACCAAAGCGGTGGAGAAATTTTCCGCTTTTTCTGCGCAGCGAGAATTTCTCATGTGCCATGATGTGTGCATGACCACCACGCAATGGAGCGGGTTGGGCACTGAGGACTCAGCGAGCATTGACGCGCTGATCATCGGGCGACGCATCCGCAGCATCCGTAAAGAGCGCGGCATGACGCTCGAGTCGTTAGCCGCGGCCATCGAGCGCGCACCCAGTCAGGTATCGGCGCTCGAAAACGGGCGACGTGAGCCCAAGGTCGCGACACTTCGCCGAGTAGCCACAGCACTCGGCACCACCGTCGAAGAGCTCATCGCCGATCAGGCACCCGACGAGCGGGCACAGCACGAGATCGAGCTCGAACGCATCCAGCGCTCGATCGGATTCGCCTCGCTCGGGCTGCCGAAAGTACGGGTTGGTCCACGGCTGGGTGATGATGCGCTGGCAACGATCGTGGGGCTCTACCGCAAGATCGAGCAACTGCGCGACGAACGCCAGGCCACCCCTGAAGAAGCGCGGCGCGCCAACGCCGAACTTCGCTCTGACATGCGCGAACGCAGCAATCACTTCGCCCACATCGAGCAGGAGGCACACGATCTGCTCGCAGCAGTCGGCTACACGGGTGGGCCGCTGCCGCAGCGCCTGACCGCAGCGGTCGCCGAATACCTGGGTTTCGACATCCACTATGCTGCCGACCTGCCTAGCTCGGCCCGCTCAGTGCTCGACGAGCGCAATGGGCGCGTCTACCTGCCGCAGTCGGTGATCGGGTCGATCGATGCGCGCGCCGCAGTGCTGCAAGCGCTCGCGAGCAAGGTGCTGGGGCACACTGAGCCCACCGATTACGCGCAGTTTCTGCATCAGCGCATCGAGAGCAACTACTTTGCGGGGGCGATGCTTATGCCGCGCGATGCGAGCATCGAGTTGCTCAGCGTGGCCAAGCAGCACAAAGATCTGTCGATCGAAGATTTCCGTGACACTTTCGCGGTCAGCTACGAGATGGCGGCGCATCGGTTCACGAATCTTGCCACCGAATTTCTCGATCTGCCGGTGCACTTCGTGAAAGTGCACGAGTCGGGCACTATTTGGAAGGCCTATGAGAACGACGACGTGTGCTTTCCGACCGACAGCATGGGCGCCATCGAAGGGCAGATGTGCTGCCGCCAGTGGACCAGCATGCTGGTGTTTCGCGAGACCGACCACTTCAGCCCGTTTTATCAGTACACCGATACGCCAACCGGCACGTTCTGGTGCACGTCGCGGGTGCTCGCGTCTGCCAATGGCCCCGTCTCGGTGTCGGTCGGCACCGACTTCACCCATGCGAGGTGGATGCGTGGTGGCAACACCTCGAACCGAGCGGTCTCGACGTGCCCAGACGAGCGGTGCTGCCGCATTCCGCCGCACGATCTCAGCGAGCGCTGGCACGATCACTGCTGGCCTGCAGCGCGCCCGAACGTGAACCTGATCGCGACGCTGCCGCAGGGGGCGTTTCCGGGGGTCGACACCACTGCGGTGTACGAATTCTTGGATCGCCACGCGCCCCACGACGGCGATACCGACGATCAGCGATGATCGAGGTGTGCGGTTTACGGGCCTGCGTGATGTGAATTTTCTGAGTGAGACGACTGACAAAGGAGAACGAATGAACGACTACCTGACCGCTGATGTAGCAGACGACCAGAGCCTGCCGCTGCGCACCGTGGCAACCCAGCTGCGCCAGTACGGCGCCCGACCTCGCGTGCACGGGCCGGTGCAAACGGTGCAGGTGTTCGAAGACAACACCGTGATCAGGCAGCAGTTGGGCGAGCCCGGCGAGGGGCGCGTGCTCGTGATCGATGCAGGTGCTTCGCTGCGCCGGGCGGTCGTCGGCGGCAACCTCGGCGAGCTGGCGGCGGCGAATGGATGGGCGGGCATTCTGGTTGCCGGAGCGGTGCGCGATTCGGTCGAGCTGTCGCAGGCTCAGGTGCACATCAAGGCATTGGGCACGCAGCCCGTGCCCACCGTCAAACGTGGCTTCGGCACGGTGGGAGAGCCCATTCGCTTTCTCGAGGTCGAGGTTGCTGCCGGTGACTGGGTCGTCTCAGATGAAGATGGCGTGCTGTTTCTGCCGGCCGATCGCTTTGCCGAGTGGGCTGCTCAGCTGCCGGCATCGTAGAGACCGTAGTTTTTCGTCGTGATCGAGCCATCAGTGAAGACGTTGAGCCCGAAGCTGATCGCCTCGACGCCCTCGGGCAGCTGATCAGTGGTCCATTCGATGGCGCGATCGTCTGCACTTGCCTCATACCAGGTGCTGGCCGTCAGGTATCGCCAGGCGCCGGTTTTGCCACGTGCATAGACCACGAACTGTGTCGGCACATCTGATCGATAGGTTGCCTGCAGACGGTATCGGTGCCCGTCGCGCACGCTGGGGGAGCAGTCGCCTTGATCGAGAGCGATGAGCAGCTTGGCATCGCCCGAACTTGCCGCTGAGACAGCGACGGTCGCCTCAGTTACTCCGTTATGGGTGCTGAAGCGTACCCCGCTGGCGTTGCTGCCGTAGGCGTATTTGCGCCAGCATCGCGGGGTGACGCCATCGTCATCGAGAGCCGTGAGCGTGGCGTTTGGTGCCGCGTTGACGCTCTCCGCAGCAGGTGCAGGGCGGCTCACCAGGGGAACAGCTTTGGCATCTCCGCCGATCACATTGCCGACATTGCGCACGGAGAGGCGCCCGGCGTCGACCTCGGCGGCAACCCAGTCGGCGAACTGTGTAAAGGTCGTGCGACTCACGCCGATCGACGAACACGGGTCATCGTCGTCTTCGCAGAAGCCGTGGAAGGTGAGTTGCGTCCAGCCGGCGCCCTGCGTCTGACCTTGGCGCACGATGTCTTGCAGATCGGTCAGCGTCTGCGTGTTCGTGTACATGGCTGGCGCTTGCGTGAGGAGCGCATTCTGCGGGGTCAACGACTCAGCTCGGGCACACTCCCAATCACATTTGGCCAAAGGCGAGACTACCTGGCCGAGGCCCCGGGCCGAAGAATATCCGCATTCGGATGCCGCCTCTTGAACTTGGCGATTCGAAGAGGCATATGGATAGGCAAGGCTGCGCACTTGGTGTCCCCAACTAATGAGGTTGGCTCGGTCGGCGCAAATGGCGCGCACCATTTCGGTTGTGGTCATTTCGGCGAGGTCGTAGTGCTCGATGGTGTGGCCACCGATCTCGTTGCCATTGGCCTCGAGCCCGGTGAGGTCTTCACGAGTGAGGAACCCGGACTGATCGATGTAGCCGCTGATCACGAAGAACGTCGCCGTCAGACCTCGTGCGCTCAGAATGTTCGCCGCGCTGATTTGATCATGCGTGCCGTCGTCGAAGGTGATGCTGAGCACAGGGGCCGCCGTGGTGTTGGTGCGGGAATCGGCTGCAACAACAGGGGTGTTGAGCTTCTCGGCGGAGATGTGGGGCGTGACCTCTCCATCGTCATGCTGCTCGGCGACCGCCTGCGGTGTGGATGCCGCACCCACGGGGGTGAACTGCGGCAGGGTGATCACTGAGATGGCGAGTGCGACGCAGGTGCCGAGGGCGAAGATGATCCACCAGCGTGCTCGCCTGGTGGCGCGTTCCCGGGCAGTGGCTTGGGCGGTCATGATGGCTCCTGACTCTGATTCGGGTGGGAGTGCATGGGATACGAGGGGGCGTGCCGCCGATCTAGGGGGAAACCGACGGCACGCCGTGGGGTGTCACTCGACGGTGACGGCTTTGGCGAGATTGCGCGGGCGGTCGACTTCAGTGCCGAGTCGACGGGCGAGCAGTCTCGAGATGACTTGGAGCGGAACAGCAGCCTCGAGAGGGCCCCAGAGCTGTCTACCCAGATTGTTGAGTGTGGCATCGGCCACCGCCGGGATATTGCTGCCAGCGCCGCCGATGCGCAGCACATTCGCCCCGCGTGCCTGAACCTCGGCGATGTTTCGTGGCAGACGTGGATCGCTGTGGTCGACGACGATGACCGGAGTGCCCTTCTCTATCAGGGCGAGAGGGCCGTGTTTAAGCCCGCCGGCAGGAAAAGCCTCTGCCCATCGATACGTGAGTTCTTTGATCTTGAGCGCTCCTTCGCGTGCATATGGCACGCCGGTTCCACGGCCGAGCAACAGCATGCCGGAGTGTTCAGACAACGAGTCGAGCACAGATGGGACGGCGGACTCTGCCGCCGAAATGGCCTGCTCGATGTGGTCTGGCAGCTCGTACAGCTCGTTGAGCAACCGCAGGACGATCGACCGGGGAACGGTGCCGCGTGCGTGAAGCGCGGAGATGGCGAACGTGATACCTGTGACCACTTGGGCAGTGAAGGTCTTGGTGGCTGCGACGCCGATCTCTTCGCCTGCCAAGCGGTCGAGCACGACGTCGGCTCGGCGTGCCAGTGAAGAGTGGGCCGTGTTGGTGATCGCGACGAGATGGCCATGGCGAAGGTTCAGGTCGTCGATGGCTCTCAGCACGTCTGCGGTTTCACCTGACTGGCTCATAGCGATGACCAAGGTGTCGTCTTCGAGGACGGTTCCCTGAGATTCGCTGGCCACTACCAGGCTGGTCGGGGTTGCGCCGAGACGGCTGAAAGTCGAGGCAATGGTCTCACCAGCGTTCAGCGATGTGCCACACCCGATGATCGCCACACGCCGAAATGTCGGCAGGGCAAGCGATGACCAAGGCGAGTGTGCATCGAGCAGAGCAGGAGCATACGCATCGAGCACGCGGCGCGCGACCAGCGGCTGTTCGCGGATTTCGTGATTCATGTGGTCTTCGAACTCCGCAGCATCTGCAGAACTTGGGGTGACCGACTGCCACGGTGAATGAACTGCGATGAAGCCCGTCACGTGCACCTGCTGTCGGTTGTATGGCCACGGCATCGAGCGCCACGATCTCCCGATCTTCGAGCACTGTGAAAGTCTCTGCGACTTCACGCATCGCGCTGCTGTCGCTGGCGGCGAACACACCGTCGTCTGACACCGCGATCAACAGGGGCGAACGGTGGGCAGTCACCACGATTGCTCCCGTTTGGGTATCGAGCGCCGCGATGGCCCACGTGCCTTGTAAGCGTTCGGTGGCTGCCGACACAGCGCTGGCCAGATCGGTGCCGCTGGCCTGCAGAGCATCGGCGACGAGATGTGCAATCACCTCGCTGTCGACATCAGACGCAAAATGGTGACCATTGATAATCAGCTCGTCGCGCAGTGCGTCGGCGTTGTCGATGATGCCGTTGTGCACGACGCCCACTCGGTCAGTGTCATCGCGATGCGGGTGTGCATTGGCCTCATTGACCTCGCCGTGCGTCGCCCACCTGGTGTGGCCAATGCCGCGGTCAGCCGTTGACCATGCGTCATCGAGCAGCGCGTTGAGCGCTGCGACGCGGCCGGTTGTGCGACAGGTGGTGGCTCCGGCGTTGGGAGAGTGCAGGGTGACTCCGGTGGAGTCGTAGCCACGGTATTCGAGTCGTTGCAGACCATCGATGAGGTTCAGCAGAGCATCGCCGAGCCGCTGAGCGTCAGCGGTCAGACTGCACGCGCATTCGGCGACTTCCACAGCGAGCGGGTAGTCGCCTTCGGTGGCGCTGGTGGTGGCATGCGCCAATAGGCGCTGCAGAATCTCTGCAGATGGAGCACCGCTGTGTGCCGCGTGCCAATCTATAAAGAGCGAATCGGCTGGCTCGGTCGCTGCGGTCGCCCGGGCAAGCTGCGCATGGATGCGGCGGCGCTCGTCGACGCCCATGCTCCAGTGCACTGCACTGCGCAACGCCTGCAGCGGAATCGCTGCGCACTGTGCAGTGACAGCGACGACGGCTTCTTCGGCCAATTGGTGCACCGCGCTGCGCACCTCGTCGTTGGGCAATGCGTGAAGCGACACCTCGCGCGCGCAAGACAGTATCTGCAGCGCCTGCATCTCGGCGTCGGTGAACCCCCGACCGAGCATGGTCTGAGCCAGCGCGTCAGGTGTAGTGGTGACTGACGGTGGCACGTTCAGTGGCAGCGCTCCCATGCGCTCGCGCTCGTCGAGCAGTGCCAGCATGCGCATGAGTGTGCCCGGGCTGCCGCCGGCGATCGAGGCAAGTGCTGCACGGGTGCCCAAAGCAGTGCGCACGGCTGCGCTGGCAGCGACCGCTTCGAGTGCGGTGCGTGTGAATGGTGCGAGGCGATGGATGGGCAGGGACTTCAGGGGGTCATCCGTGCGGATACGCGTAGCGGAGAGCACCAAGAAGATGTTCGTGCCGTCCAGCTGGCCGCAGAGCACGCGGAGAAAGCGTTGGCTGAGTTCGTCTGCCTGGTCGGCGTCGTCGATCATGATATGCGTCGGCGCGCTGGCCCGCGGCGTGATCAGTGTGCGCAGGGTCTGGGAGAGTTGGTGCAGCAGCCGCAGTCGTCGCAGGTGCACCGGCGACTGAGCGGCCGAGGATGGACGGTTCGTGTTGTCGTTCATCTGGATGGCCGCCAGAGCCTGCAACGTGGGATGCAGCTCAGGGGCGTCGTGGAGATCGAGCGCCTGCAGCAGCTGCACGCAGGTGGAGAGGGTGTGGGGTGCGGCGTCTGGGTCGACGTCGATATGGGACAGCATGGCGGATGGGGCGAGGGCCTGTTCGAAGGCACGCAGCAGGTGGGATTTGCCGGAGCCGGGCTCTCCGGTGACGACGATGCCGTGCGCTGCGGAGGCGGGCATGGCCGCAACCAGCCGCTCGACGGGCGTCTCAGGCCCATCGGGTTGCGTCCTGTACAGCGGTTGATCCCCCATGGTGTTCCTCACGGCGTCATGGCAGATGTCGGCAGTGACATCTGCCTTGCTGCACTCAGTCAACCATGCCGGTGGCGACACGGCAAAGTGCCGCGTTGTGCAGCGACTGGGAGAACGCCTGAAGACGTGTACTATAGATCAGGTTGAGCCGCGGTCGCCTCGTGCGACCGTGTTCACGGGCTGTGGCGCAGCTTGGTAGCGCACTTGACTGGGGGTCAAGGGGTCGCAGGTTCAAATCCTGTCAGCCCGACCAGAGAGCCGCCTCGTTCCCATATAGATACTGGGAGCGGGGCGGCTTTGTGTTTGCGTGCACGTTCCTTTGCCTGCCTATAGGCCTCTGAATGCTTCCCGAGGATCCACGCGAGAAACCGATCGAGCAGGGCGCGGCGGGAGACATCAGCACGTCTTCGACTGGATGATGCCCCGCAGGTCGGGCACCTCCAGCGTTGCGTTCCCGCGGTAGTTCTCCCGTTCTTCACGAGCTTAGTGCTACATATCACACAATGGGTGGTATTCAGGGCGTTTGGCACAGTTAAAAGTGCCGGGGCATAACGATCCCCGTTTTACCCCGCCACTACGGGGCTAGATCAGAATCCCATCCACACATTCTTGCCTATAGCCCGCCTTGCCTCCAGCGGCACCGCGCTGACCAGCAGTAAGTGGGCAGAACCCGCGAGCACGGCGAGGGTTGCCGACACATCCCAGCAGGCGGCGGGAACCGAGCAGTTCCACACGCATTCGCTGGCTTGGCTTGAGGATGCCGAGCACGGCATCCGCGTTCCGGTCACCCGCATCACGCTGAGCGACGATGCCCAGGGCAGACCGAACGCCCCACTCGATGTCTACCGCACGGCGGGCCCCGGCAGCGTGCCCGAGGTAGGTCTCGCGCCACAGCGTCAGCCCTGGATCGACGCACGCGGTGACGTCGAGCCGCATGTCGAGCACGGCAGTCAGCTGGTCGACGACGGCCGATCTGCTGTGCGCAGAGGTTCACCCTCGCTGCAGTGGCACGGCCGCACGCATCAGCCACTGCGAGCGAAGCCCGGCCACACTGTCACGCAGATGCACTATGCCCGCCGCGGTGAAATCACCCCCGAAATGCGCTTCGTCGCGCTGCGCGAGGGCTGCGACGTCGAACTCGTGCGCAGCGAGCTGGCCAGCGGGCGCGCGATCATCCCCAACAACATCAATCACCCCGAGAGCGAGCCGATGATCATCGGCCGAGCCTTCTCGGTAAAAATCAACGCCAACATCGGCAACTCCGCAGTGACCAGCTCGATCGCCGACGCCAATGATGCTGCGCAGTTCGCCCAGCTTGACACGCTCGCCGAGCTGACTCATCGCGCATGGGAGCATGACGTGCAGGTGATGGTCGAAGGCCCGGGACACATCCCGCTGCACCTGGTGCGCGAGAACGTCGAACGCCAGCAGCGCATGTGCGACGGTGCACCCTTCTATACGCTGGGGCCGCTGGTCACCGATATCGCACCTGGCTACGACCACATCACCTCAGCGATCGGCGCCACCGAGATCGCCCGTTATGGCACCGCGATGCTCTGCTACGTCACTCCCAAAGAGCACCTCGGGCTGCCCGACCGCGATGACGTGAAAACTGGGGTGACCACCTACAAGATCGCGGCACATGCGGCAGATCTGGCGAAAGGACATCCGGGTGCGCAGCGTCGGGACGATGCGTTGTCGAAGGCTCGCTTTGAGTTTCGGTGGCGCGACCAATTCGCGCTGGGTCTCGACCCGGAGACGGCCGAGCGCTTTCATGACGAGACGCTGCCGACAGAGCCGGCGAAGACCGCCCACTTCTGCTCGATGTGCGGACCGAAGTTCTGTTCGATGCGCATCTCGCAGGACATCCGCGACACCTACGGCAGTGCCGACGAGCAGGCGGCGATCGCGGGGATGCAGGCCAAGAGTCGCGAGTTCCTGGCCGCGGGTGGGCAGGTGTATCTGCCCGACCCGGTGGTGTGCGGGTGACGTGCACGATTTCACCCAAGCGTGCAGGATTTCACCGCTTTGGGGGTGTGGGTGGCGAAATCACTGCCAGAGTGTTGAGATCGTGCGCGATCAGCCGCGATCAGCCGCCATCTGCAGCGCCTCCAACGCGAGCCGCCACGGAATGCGCTCCTGCTCGAGGCGCACGTCGCCCTCGTCGTGCAGCACCTGCAGTGCGCCCAGCTCGGCATCGGTCAGGTGCTCAAGCGTGGCGGTGGATGGCGTGGGCTCCGGCACCCACAGGTCACGATGGGTGCGCAGCGTGTCGGCATCCATCAACACACTTCGGACCTGCGGCAGGTGCTGCCGCAGTCGGTTGAGGATGGCCAGCCCATGGGAGTCGAGATCGCCCCAGTAGACGATGGGCGTGCGGTGCAGCCAGGGCAGCCGGTCGAGCAGATCGACCGCGTACCCGCCGCCGTGGACCACCACGGCTCCAGCCCATGCGGGCATGGCCAGCACGCTCTCGAGGTTCTCGAACACGAAGGCCACCTGGGGGTGCAGTGGCAGTCGGGCGAGCTCGTCGGGCGGTGCGGCCAGATCGTGCGGCAGCGCGGATGCGACCAGCTGCGAGCCGATCACCGCATCGTCGAGCACGCGCAGTCGGATGCGCGGGTCGGCGTCGACGATGGGCAAAGGCCCGGGGTGCATGACCTCGACCAGCTTTGCCACCGTGCCGCGGTGACGTCCGAACCACTTGGTGTCGACCCCGCGCACCGGCAGCTGCCGTGGGCGAAGCGCCGTGCCCGGATGCTCCAGCAGCCAGGCGACCACCTCGCGCAGACGGCCGAAGTCGTCGTCGTCCAGAGCGAGCACACTTGAGCCGACCCGCTGCAGCACCGTGGTCACTGTCCTGGTGTCTTCACCAGCGCCTGGCCGGGGCCGCCCGCCCTCGGGCGCGCCATTGCGCTGCTGCTCGTGAAGGGCAAGGGGTGTCTGTGGTTCAGCCGTCGCGGCGCTGAACTCCTCGAGCAGGCTGCGCAGCGCGGCATCGCGCTCGACAAGGGCTCTGAGGTCTCGCTGCGGTGCGGCGCCGACGAACGCGCCGATGGTGTCGCGGCCGACGAGATCGAGTGCGGTGGGGATGCGCTGGGTGCCGAGCCGGCGCCAGGTGCGTGTCGTCCAGTGCAGGGTCGCACCTGCAGGCAGCTGTGTCTCGGCCTGAGCCCATTCGCGCGCCCATGCAGCGGCTGCTGCGGCGTCGTCACGGGCCTGTGCCTCGGTTGGCGGCTGCAGTGCGACGTGCACGCTCAACGCCGCACCCTCCTGCGCCAGGGCGGCTGCCCACTTCGTCAGGTTACGGGTCAGCCGCTCACGCACCAGGCCTCGGGCCTCACTCAGACTGCGCATCGTGCTCCCAGGTCAGTTCGCTGAAGACCGTCTGCTGTCGGGTGGGGTTGGCCAGCACGGTCGCCCCGCCGATATAGGGCTCGATCGTGGTCACTAGCTTGTTCGGAGTGGCCAGCACCATGTGGAACCCGAACGTCTGGAACACGTCGAGTGCCATGCGCGTGTAGCTGCTGTCGGCCTTGTCGAAGGCCTCGTCGAGCACGACGGTGCCATAGCTCGGCAACGCCCCATCAGCACCGGAGAGCTGGTAGCGCAGCGCCGCGGCCAGCGCGAAGATGGCGAGTTTCTGCTGCTGCCCGCCCGACATCGCCCCGCCCGAGTCGTAGGTGGCCTGTGCCTGGCCGGCGGCGTCGACCTCCTCGGCGAGAAAACTCACGTGCTGCCGGGTGTCGAGGCACTGGGTGCGCCAGACACGGTCAATGTGCTCGCTGGATGCGAACCGGCGGATCAGCCCGGCAAGCTTTGCGAAGCGGTGCTCGGCGAGTTCCATGGTGTCGTCGACCCATGATTGGCCGAGCACCTCATCGAGATCGGTGAGGAAGTCTGCGGCTGCCTGGGTGCGACGGGGCTTGACGCGGATGCGCAGGTGGCGGTCGTGGTCGAACTCGGAATGCGCCAGGGCCTCATTGACCGGATCGACGCGCAGGCGGATCTCGTCGGGGGCGCTGCGGATCTCGTCGCGCAGGAACCCCATCAGCTCGGTGGACCGCTGGTGCAGCAGTTCGAGGAAGTCGCGCTCATGCTCGGGAAGCCCCCGAGCGATGATGTCGTCGAGTCGGTTCAGATACCCGGCACGGTCTTCGACGGTGACGGTGAGATCTGCGGCGGCATCGGGCCACCGCTGCCGGAACTCCGATTCGAGGGCCACGATGCGCTCTGCCGCCTTGGCGGCAGTGCTCTGCTCGGCGTCGATCTCACCGCGCAGCTGCCTGGCGATCTGCGCCCCGGTGTCGGCGACTTGATCGGCGTCGAGCCGGCGCTGGCGTGCATGGAATCGTCGGTGCAGCTCGGCCACGGTGGCCTCGTCGGGCACCCCGCCGCCGGTCTGGGTATCGGAGCCGTCCGCCTCTGCCGAGGCTGCCGCCCGGGCGAGTCGGGCGATGCGCTGTTCGACACCGTCGAGGTCGTGTCGTGCCGTGGAGAGCTTCGCCAGCGTGTCGGCGTGGTGAGCGCGCAGCCGGTCGCGGTCGAGCTCGGCTGAACGCCGGCGCTGCACCGCCTCGGCGAGCTGCGAGTCTGGGCGCACCCGCTCGTCGTACTGCTGGTGCAAGTGCGCCACCGTACTCTCGGCCGAGGCCAGATCATGGTCGTCGAAGCGCAGGTCGCGCAGCGTCGACAGTGTTCCGGCTCGGCGGGCCCGGTGCTCGATCGCCTGCTGCGCGGCATTGCGGGTCAGCTCGGCAACCCGACGACGCTCGCGCAGTTCGGCGGCGCGTTCGAGCAGCAGGTCGAGTTTGCGGCGACGGTCGCCGAGCACCCACTGCAGTCGGTCATCCACACGCAGTCGGTCGTTCTTCTCATAGCGCCCATGGCCGCTGTGCTGCTGGCCGGTGATCGTCATCGCACGCGCATGATCGCCCAGCTCGGCCGGGGAATCGACGCAGGTGAAGTCGTAGGCCTCGCCCAGTCGCCAGCGCAGCCATTGGGCGAATGGCCCGTCGGCCACGCGCACCCGGGCCACCAGGGATCGCTCGTCGGAGACCGGGCGGGGCTCTGGAGCAGTCGTCGGCACCGCCTGATAGACCAGCCGCGTGCCCAGATGATGCCCGTCGACCCAGGTGCGCACCTGGGCCAGGTGCTCGTCTCGCACCAGCAGGGTCAGCGACAGCGGTCGCAGCACCCGTTCGATCGCACCGGTCCAGGGGGCGTGCTCGTCGCGCACTTCGAGCAGTTCGGCTGCGAAGGGCAGCGCCCGCGGGGTGGTCGACAGATGCTCGGCCAGCAGACGGCGCACCTCCAGCAGCTGCGTGGGCATGGTGCTCTGCTCGCTCTTGAGCATCTCGATCTGGTGCAGCACCTCTTTGTGGTCGCGAATCGCCCTGGACGCGGCATCGAAGACGTCGTAGGTGCGGTCGGCTGCGCCGCCGTCGGCCGTGGACCCATCAAGCTCGGCGAGTTCTCGGGTGATCGTTTCGCGCAGCTCGGCGAACTCCTCGGCAGTGGCAGGCACGGTCGAGATGCCCACCTCGCCGAGTTGGCGTTGCAGTACCTGGCGTCGCTGTTCGACCTGCTGCAGCCGTTGGGTCGCCTCATCGATGCGATGCTGCAGCTGTTGCAGATCACCGTCACCGAGTTCAGCGGCTCGGCGCGTCGTCGCGGCGACGAGTTCGTCGGCTGCGGACACACGCCCCTGGAGCGCGGTCGTCTCACCCTGCAGTCGTGCGATCTCGGGCACCAGTGCCTGCCGCTGCGTCTCGAGCAGGTCGAGCTGCAGCCGGCGCTGATACGCCGGCAGTGCGGCCTCGAGTGCGGTGAGCCGGTGGATGCCCGCCTCGGCTGCATCGTAGACCTCCGACTGCCCGCGCAGCAGCACGAGGTGGTCGCGCTGCAGGCGCAGCTGCACCACGGCCTGATAACTCGCGTCGAGTTCGGTGAACTGCTGGACCGCCTCGTCTGCCCGGTCGAACGTGCTGGGGATGTCGAGCATGTAGTCGCGGAACAGCTGATCGAGGCTGTCGAGGTTCTTGGCCGACTGCGTACGGTGCAGCAGCCGGAGGGCGTTCTCCTGTTCGATGCCGAACAATGTGCGCAGCCGGGCGAAGTATTCCCCGGGTTTGTAGGAGTCGAGCCCGGGGACGAGTCGTTTCATGGCGCGCAGATCGAGATTCTGCTCTGCTGCCGGGGCGATCTCGTGCAGGTCGAGGGCGTCGCGGCAGATCAGGTACTGCTGCTTGAGGTCGCTGGCGGCTGTGCCGGTGCCGGTCAAGAAGAACAGTCGAGCCAGGGTGATCGACGCGCCTTGCCCGTCGTCGAAGCGCAGTGCGACGGCACTCCACGTGGTGTCGGGCCTCAGGTAAGCCGACACGATGCGATCCTGGGTGTCGTCGGTGGTGCGCGACCAGGCGCCGCGCACGTAGCTGATCAGGGAGCGCTGGTCGTCTCGGTCACGACTGCCTTGGGCGGCGAGGTTGAAGCGCAGCGAGGTCACCGGGGTGAGTACCGTGGCGATGCCGTCGAGCAGCGACGACTTGCCCGATCCGGAGGGGCCGGTGAACAGATGACCTCGGCGGGCGACGGGCAGCGTGGTGAACCCCTGAAAGGTGCCCCAGTTGACCAGCTGCACCTCGGACAGCCGCCACTGGCCGAGGGTCGCCGACACAGGATCCTGCGTGTGCTCGACCAGCGCGGGGTCGGTGAACAGGGGAGTGTCGGTGCTCATCGGGCCTCCTGCACGTCGGTGGCGGTGTCTGGCTGTGGTTCGGCGTCTGCTCCTGTGTCGGGCTCGCTGCTCGAAAGCCTTCCGGTGCGGGCGAGTTCGCGGTACTGCTCGGTGAGCGCCCGCACCCGGTCATCGTCGATCAGATATCGGATCACCGGTGAGATCTCGGCCCGATCGTCTCCGGCGTCGTGCAGCACGCGCAGCCGGTTGCGCATGCGATCCCAGGAGGCGTGCACGCGTTTGCGCCAGATCGGCTCGTCGGTGTCATCGCGATACACCTCGAGCTGCTCGAACACCTCGTCGGCGTCGACGATGACTCGCCGCTCATTGCTGGTCAGCAGCATCTGACGCAGCACGAGCAGCATCGCGGTGTCGATCACGTTCAGCGAGGTGCTGCGCAGCACCGTCGGCACCTCGATCTCGTCTGAGCGGACCTGACGCACGAACGCCACCTCGGCGTCGTGGTCGATGACCAGCTCGACGAACAGGTCGTTCAGCCTCGAACGGATGGCGTGCTCGTCGGCCAGCAGCGCCAACCACTGATTGCGGCGAGTGGTCGCCGACAGATAGGGGCCGGCCAGTAGCGTCGCCAGCGCACGGCGCGAGTCGGGTGCCAGCGTGCCCGAATCACCCGGCCACAGCCCGATACAGGCCGGTGCGTGCTCCGCGCCCTCGGGCACGGCCTCAGTCGGGCCCGGTCGTGTCTCGTCGCTCATCGCACCCTCCCATGGAACTCGTGCCGCACGACGGTCGCCGTGCGTTGGCAACCATCCTGCCCCGACCATCCGACATGCTCGCTGGCCGTGCGATCGACCACGCCCTGCCCCACGGCCAGCGTCAGCAGGCCGACCACACTGGCCAGCCCTTGCGTGGCCGGATGTCGTGCCAGCACCTCGCCGACCGACACCGGCGCGCCCGCAGCGGCCAGGCTGTCGTTGACATCGGTGATGAGCTCAGCGAAGTCGATCTCGGACTCGCGCACCAGTGCCCGCAGCTCGGCCAGGTCAAGTGGGCTGGCCGCGTTCTCAGCCAGCGGAGTCGAGGCCACGGCCACACTCGGATCGTGCACGCGCGGCTGGCTGATGCTCGAAAAGGTCATGCCGGTCAGCGACAGCTCACCCATGCTGTGCAACGGCGACACGGCACCCAGCGCGGGCACCGCCTCGGCCAGCGCCTGGCGCAGCAGGATGCGCATCTCGCGTTCGCGCTGGAACTCCTGCGACTGCACGAAGCGGCGCAGCCCCCGTGCGAAATCGGTCAGCGCACGGTGCACGTCTCGGCTGGAGATCTTCAGCTGCCGCAGCAGACCGGACAGCTCGCGACGACTGGAACGCTCGAGCCCCTCGGCGAAATCGCGCGAGAGCACCTGGTCGATGTCGTCGGCGAATGCCTCGGAGCGCTCCGGGTCGAGCACGAGTGCGGCAAACGCCTGGAAGGTGCGACCCGCCTCGCTGTCGGCGATCAGGTTGACGCCGTGGAAGATGTCATCGAGCACGCTGCGCTGGGCGTCGTCGGAGTCGAGGATGCGGGCGCGCAGGTCATGCCCCAACTGCTCGAACCGGTCGCGCACCCGGGCGAAGTCGGTCGGCAGCGCCTGCGCCTGCTGGAGGATGTCGTCGACGCGTTCGCGGGCCCGCTCGGCATCGAGCGTCTGCTCCTCGCCACGGCGGATGCGCTGGATGCGCTCCTCGAGCTCATCGCGTTGACGCTCGAGAGCGACGATACGGCGAGAGGTGTCCGGGTCGGTCTCGAGCGCGAGCCCGTGCAGCTGGGCGGCGAGACTGACCAGACGTGACTCGGTGACCGTGGTGCGAGGATCCTGCAGGTCGGAGAGATAGCGCAGGGCACTGAGTGCGGCGGGGGTCAGCTCATAGGTCTCGCCGCGTGCGGCCTCCGCCGGGCGCCGACGCAGCAGACCTGCCTGCCTCCACTCAGTGCAGTAGGCCCGACCGGTGAGCGCGAGCTCGGGGAAGTGCTCGCGCAGCCGATCGAGATCGGCGTCGACGAGCTCGTGCAGGTCATCGACAGGCATGCGCGTCGTGGCGCTCATATGCTCGGCGAGCACGGCGGCGGCCACTGGCAGGGAGGTCATGCGCAGCATGCGCAGCGACGCGTGCTCGTCGACCAGACGTCGCAGCTCGAGGGCACGGGAGACTGCGGACATCACGGCCCCCTCTCGGTCGGCGTCGGTCGGCTGCTGGTCGCCCAGCGCGTTCAGGATGTGCCGCGTGCGCTGCCGGCGTGCACGCGGCAAGTCTACGGGGGAGCGCCGACATCTTCGCGGGACCCGTGCGATCGGAGGCGATCAGGAGGCCGTCTGGACGACGGTGCAGCGTGACTCCCAACGGCTGCGGACCCTGCTCGATGAGACGCTGAGCTGACTGTTCCTGCGCGTTGCGCCCACGCCGGACGTTCCCGGCTCACTGTTGTCGTAAACTTTACTTGCAGGAAAGTTCATGACAAGCGGAGGAGGTGAACTCTGTGCCTGAATACATCGACCTCCTCTGGGCTCCGGCCGACGACGAGTTGAGCGGCCTTTCGAAGAAGGATCGTCGCGCCGGACGCTATCGCGCGTTCGTCCCCGACACGATTGCCGATCGAGAGTTCGAGCTGTCATCCTCGACGCTCGCCGCTGCCGACCAAGCCCTGCAGGCTGTGACTCGAGCCGATGAGCGGGTCGGAGCCCAGGCATCCTTTCTGCACCACCTGCTGGTGCGCTCGGAGTCGATCTCATCCTCGTACATCGAGGGCATCAACGTCACTCCCAAGCGGCTGGCGCTGGCAGAGGTGCTCGGCCGCGGAGGCAGTGCGGCTCGGGCAGTGCTGGGGAATGTGCGAGCCACCGAGTCAGCGGTGACGACGATGGGAGACCCGGCGCATGTGATCACCATCGATGATCTCGAGCAGTTGCAGCGATCGGTGGCACCGGCTGCGCTGCAGGGAGTGCGAGATGTGCAGAACTGGGTGGGTGGCACCGGTTACAGTCCGCTGCGCGCGCAGTTCGTCCCTCCTCCGCCAGAGCGGGTGCGTCCGCTGCTTGATGACCTGCTCGCATTCGTCAATGCCGAGGCCGGCCCGTCGTCGGCGGTGAACCCGGTGGTTCGCGCAGCCGTCGCACATGCGCAGTTCGAGACCATCCACCCCTTCGCCGACGGAAACGGGCGAACTGGGCGCGCCCTCATCCACGCCCTGCTGCGACGGGCCGGCGTGGCACGGCATCTGATCGTGCCGGTGTCGACGGTCTTTGCTGCGCACACGGATGCCTATGTCAGCGGACTCACCGCCTTCCGTGGGCAGCCCCAGCAATTGGATGACTGGGTCACCGGTTTTGCCGAGGCACTCTCCCTCGCTGCGGGAAATGCGGTGCTGCTGACGCAGCAGGTGAACGATCTCGACGGTGAGCTGCGGCGGCGGCTCATCGCGTGGCGCGAGGCTGCGGGGCTCACCCCGGTCAGGCCTCGTACCGACGCCGTGGTCTGGAGCATCCTGGGCATCCTCGCCGAAGCACCGGTGGTGACGGCGGCAACGATCTCGGAGCGTTTCGGGGTGTCTCGTGTGGCGGCCGGCCGCGCACTCGGCCAGCTGCAGGATGCCCGGGTGCTGAAACGCGTCAAAGACCAGCACGGCAACACGGTCGCGTTCACCTCCGATGCGCACTTGGGGCTCGTGGCTCTCGTCGGGCGCCGGAACCTGGCCGGCGGACGGGACACTGCGGTGGTGCAGCCTCGACGAGCCCCGGCCGCGCCCGCGGATGACGTGGTGCGCCTGCACGGCGAACATGAGTGAGGAAAGGTGCGCGGGCGCCATCTAGCGTCACCTCACGCTCGCGCACACGGTTCAGCTCTGCCGCAGCACCTTCTCGAGCGGGCGGCCTTTTGCGAGTTCGTCGATCAGCTTGTCGAGCTGTCGGATGCTTCGCGCCAGTGGATGCTCGATCTGCTCGACGCGCACTCCGCAGATCATGCCGGTGATGCGACTCGCCTCGGCCGGAACGGTGGCACAGGCGAAGAATTCTCTGAAAGTCACTGCTGATCGAAGGCGTTCATGCAGGTTGGCGGAGTCGAACCCGGTCAGCCAGGAGATGACCGCGTCGAGCTCGGCGACGGTGCGCCCTTTGCGCTCGATCTTGGCGACATAGAGCGGGTACACCTCGGAGACGCTCATATCGAACAGCTTCTGCATGCGATCGCTCATGCGCCCAGCGTAGTGCAGAGGATCGGGGCGTGACCTCCGGAAGTGACGTGCCTGTTTTCACCCAGGTGTGCGTGATTTCACCGTTTCGGAGGTGTCGGTGGCGAAATCACTGCCAGGGCGTTGACATCGTGCACGGCTGGCGGCTGCCGGCGGGCAGCTGCCCGCCGGCGCAGCCTCAGCTGGCTCCGGCGCCGATGCGGTCGAACACATGCCCAGCCAGGGTCGTGTTGTGGCTGCGCCGGAACATGCTCACGCCCCGGCGCATCAGTCGCACGTTGAGGTCGTAGCAGCCGTCGAGCAGCTCGGGGATCTCGAGCGCCTGCAGGATGCTGCCCCAGTTTTCGACGAGAATGGACACCGCATCTGGTTCGGCGCGGTAATTGCCGATGAATGCCTCCCAAGGAGCATTGGCAGCATCAAGCCGTTCGGCGATGGCGTCGAAGCCCTCCTGCGTGGTGAGCAGATTGAAGCTCGCGGCGACGATCGGCTCTCCCTCGATGGTGACCTCGCGAATGTACAGGGTCTCCATCTGACCACAGTTCAGGGTGATCAACCGGTGATCATCGGAACGGCGGCCGGTGCCGGGAAGTGCGGTCAGCGTCCATAATTGGCCGGATGTGCTGATGGGTGCGGGCACCGTCTCGTCGACATAGCGGGCCAGGACCGCCACGAGCTGATGCCACTCGGGGTGCGCCTGCAGCTGCCAGGAGCGCTGGCGCCGGCTGTTGGCCTCGTCGGCGACCGTGGCGCGGCGCTCGCGCTGCCAGGGGAGCGTGGCCGAGATCTCGTCGTCGAAGGTGAGAGTGAGGTCGTCATCACCGCCAGGTAGGTCGGTGAGCATGATGTTGCGCAGCCGGTGGTGCTGCTCCTGCTCGTGCACGGTGGTGCGCTCGGCCTCGTCGAGCAGTTCGGGCGCGCAGGGTGCGAAGTTCAGAGCCGCGATGTCGCCGTGGTGCCGGCGGTGGGAGGCGTAGCGGGCGACGATGTCGACGGTCTGCCCGACGTAGCGCTCGTCGTTGGCGAACTCGGGCACGTAGATGCCCGTGCGCGGTGCGCCCTTGGCGGCGAACAGTGAGCTCGCCGACCCCTGCTCGGTCATGTCGTGGCGTGTGAAGTGCAGTGCCTGCATGTGTTCCCCTTCTCTCGTGCTCGCTGCGATTGACGTGGCTGGCTGCGCGCGCGTGATGCTGTGGCTCGCGCTGCCCGTGTTTCTCGGCCATGTGCTGCAGTGAGGTGAGGTCTTGCCCCTCCTGATTGGAGGCTACAGGCACCCACTGACACGGAGGTGACGTATTGCGAGCCTCTGCCGCCGCGGTTGCTGCTTGAGGTGGGTGCTGGAATACCCGGCGCTGGCTGTTCTGCTGGGTACTGGCCCAAGCAGAGAGTGCGTGCAGCGAATCTCGCCAACTTGTCGTTCGTTGCTCACGACACGCCACAGGTGTGGCGAGTGAGCGCGCGGGGTGGCAAGTTTTGCCACGGGGTGTGCGCGTGGCGGCGCGACGAGGGCAGGGCTGCAGTTGGACGTAGGGCTCGCCTCAGGCCCACCGCAGCTGATCTCGAGGTGGTGGGCAGGGCTCGCACCATTGCGGGAATATCCCCATATGGTCTATTCTGGGAATATTCCCACATTGACGAGCGTGAGGAAACTCCGCAATCACTTGGAGGCATGATGACAATCGTTCAGGCGCGCAAGCTCTCAGATGTTGCAGCGGTCATCCGCGCGGTGCGTGAAGATGAGGGCCTCACTCAGGCCGAGCTCGCCGAACGTCTGGCGTTCTCACGTGACTATCTGGCCGATCTTGAGGCGGCCAGGCCGACGCTGTACACGACGCGACTTTTCCGCACCCTGCATGAGCTCGGCATCCGGCTCACGCTGGAGTACGAGGATGAGGTGCAAACTGCCGACACCGCAGAAACCGCAGCAGCAGGCACTGAGCTCGAGGCTGAATCCAATGCCTGAGCTCGAGCTCTTCCTGCATGACCAGTATGTGGGCACCGTGCGCCCAGTGAGTCGCGATCGGTCGCGGGTGATGCTCGACATCGACCGGGACTATCGGCAGCAGACGCTGCTGAGCGAGTCGTTCACGGCGCTTCCCGGGCGCGCTGCCGTCTCAAATGCCGTCTCGAACTTCTTGGGCGGTTACGTGCCTGAGGGCAACCATCGCGAGCGGATGGCCGCGAAACGTCATGTGAGCAAGGACGACCTTTTCGCATTGCTCACCGAGTTCGGCGGTTCCATCGCCGGAGCGGTGACGCTGCGAACCCCCGCAGATGCACGGCCGGGTCGGCCGTCATATGAATCCCTGAGTGAAGAGGTTTTGACGCAGCGACTTGAGCAGGCACTGCGGGACAGCGACCAAGGCATCCCCGACGACAGTCGTTCGACGTTGCCCGGGTACCAGCCGAAGCTCCTCGTCGCACGATTCGACGGGCAGTGGGCGTACCCTCACGGTCGTGCGCACTCCACACACATCTTGAAGCCCCAGGTGCCATCTCGCCCGCACCGCATCTTCGACGAGTATTACAGCCATCAGCTGGCTCGAAGCGTTGGGCTCTCACGCTATGACAGCTGGATCGGTGAGGCAGGTGCGATGACCTACCTCGCCATCCAACGGTTCGATCGCGATGTCGATGGAGACGACGTGCGCCTGCACCACCAAGAGGATCTGGCTCAGGCGCTCAACCTCGACTGGCGCGACACCGACGTCAAGTTCCAGGATCCGAGCTGGCCGAGTGCCACCACCCGGGCCAGCGCTCGTCGCATCGGTCAGCTGCTTGCAGAGATTCCGGGTGGCGACGCAGTGGTGGAGGAGTGGATTCGCCAACTCACCTATCACGTTGCGATCGGCAACAACGATGCGCATGCGAAAAATGTAGCGCTCATGCACCAGCCATCGGGCACGGTGCTTGCACAGCTCTACGACGCGCTCCCGAATTTCTTCCAAGAGGGGCTGGTCAGCTGGAACATGGCCCTAGCCGTCGACGGCGAGTTCGATCACCGACGCATGTCGGTCGATCGCCTGCGCGCGGAGATCGCGGACTGGGCGGTGATTCGCGATTCACGCGCCGAGTCTCTGATCTCACACACGCTTGCATCGGTGGCAGAGGCGATCGGTGCGGTGCAGCCGCCGCAGCAGGTCTCGTCAGGGCTCATCGAGCAGCTCGAGTGGAATGTGAGTCGGCTGCGCGCTGGCGATGAGATTGGCGAGCGGCCGCGCGGCTGAGGGGGGCTGACCGTGGTGTGCGATTCGAGGGTCGTTCCGCGTGCCCACTGAGCCTCCAGCAGCGCACTGATCGACACGGCCAGCTTCTTCAGGGCGCACGTGAGGACGTGCTGGACGCTACTCACACTTTCATCCTGCCGCTTGTGAGATTTGCGTTTCGCCGCTGCCTGTACCTTCACATTGCCGCTGCTCGGGTTTGCGTCTGGGCGTTCAGATGGTCAGAGAGCGATCTTGTCGATCACGTTGCATGGGCTGGCCGGCCGCTGATGCAGCCCCGTGGCAAAACTTGCCACTCTGCACGTTCGTTGGTCACGACACGCCGCAGCTGTGGTGAGTGAGCGTGCTGACTGGCAAGTTTTGCCGCGGGGCAGGCACAGGTGCAGGCAGCGGCCCGGTGGTCAACGCGGGATGCTACCCCAGACATGTTCGCGATGCCATCTCAGGTACGTGCCGCCCGGTGATGAAGCGGGAGAGGGCACGAGGAGGTGATCGCGCATCCCTGCGGGCCCGAAGTTGTGCGCCACCTGCGCATCAGCAGCCACGGCAGCCTGTAGGTGCGGAGCACGCACGATCGACAGATCATCGGCCACGGTGACCAGGCCCTGATCGAACGCCGCATCGTGCGTCGGGCAGGCGGCGATGCCGTTGGTCGGGTCGAGGCGCTCGCGTCCGGTGGCGTCTTTCCACGGCTTCACATGACTGGCGATCAGCAAGTGCCTGCTGTGCGCGATGGCATCGGCGCTCAACCCGCAGAAGGCACAGGTGCGCTGGTAGTTGCGCAGCACATCCTTGGCGAAGCGCTGCTGGCCGATGCGCTGGCCGGCAAGCGCCAGCCGTTCGGTTTCGGCCGTGGGGATGTCGGGGGCTTTCTTGTGCCAGTCGTCCAGTTCGATCTGCACGGCTTGTTCCATCTGCCAATCTGGCACGAGATCCACCTCGAAGAAGGTGCCGATATCGGACGGTTCGTCGTGTGGCACGAGATCGAGGAAGTCGGGCAGCTGCTGCGCGGTGATGTCGGCCGCGCGGGCCGCGAGCAGGAGCTGCTGATAGATGGCGAGATATGCCGTCACGTCGCGAGTGAGCTCGAGGGCCACAAGCACGTCGTTCTTGGCGCCGTTGGGGCTCGACCCGTCGAGGTTCGACATCTTGCGGATGATGCTTCCGGGCGAGCGCCGGAACAGTCGCGCCAGCTGCGGGATCGGCATCGGCGCCTTGGAGATGTTCGCTCCGCCGTAGCCGTGCCCGTTGACGCGGAAGCTGGCGCCGAAGCACAGCAGCGTCTCGATGGGCAGGAACGCCTCCTGGCGGCCGCCGGGGGCTGTGGGGGTGCGTGCCAGAACGCGCTCGAACTGGGCCCGAGCATCAGCCTGCGTCAGGTGCAGGTATGCGTCGAGCGGGTAGGGCATGATGCCAGGATATCCCAGGCCCAATGCGACAGACGTACTCCACCTTCCGGGGACAGTGTCACAGGGGCCGAGCATAATCTGCTTCGCCGATGGAACAACTTCCAGCAGGCTTGAATAGATGAGAGGATTGACTACATGACATATACTTCGCGGCTCAGTGTTTTGGAAATCTGCGCCGGCGCAGGCGGTCAGTCTTCAGGACTAGAGATGGCTGGGTTTGGTCACTCCCTTGCTGTCGAGATCGACAAGGACGCTGCCGCGACGCTTCGACTGAACCGCCCCCGCTGGGATGTGCATGAAGGAGATGTCCGCGAGGTAAGCGGGCGTGCTTACAAGGGGATTGACCTCATTGCCGGTGGAGTCCCTTGCCCTCCATTCTCAATTGCTGGCAAGCAACTTGGTGCCGATGACGAGCGCGATCTGTTTCCCGAAGCGATTCGTCTTGTTCGAGAGGCCAGGCCAGCTGCGGTCATGCTGGAAAATGTCAAGGGGCTCGCATCTGCACGGTTTGCTCCCTATCGGCAATCAATCCTAGATGCACTTGATGGCATGGGTTACGATGCCGACTGGCAGCTGCTGAACTCCAGCGAATTTGGAGTTCCGCAGCTGCGGCCTCGGTTCATTCTTGTTGCGATGAGGCGTCGCAACTTCCGCAGATTCGAGTGGCCTCGTGCCATTGGCACGCCACCCACGGTTGGCTCGACGCTGCGCCCGTTGATGGGAGCCCGAGGCTGGGCTGGAGCCGAGACCTGGGCTAGGGGGGCTAACAACATTGCTCCGACACTTGTCGGGGGGTCTAAGAAGCACGGCGGAGCTGACCTCGGCCCGACCCGCGCGAAGCAGGCGTGGCTTCGGCTCGGTGTTGACGGCAGAGGCATCGCGGACGAGGCTCCAGGCTCGGAAGCGCCCGTTGACTATGTACCACGTCTCACTAATGCTATGGCTGCCAGAGTGCAGGGCTTCGCACCCGAATGGCATTTTTACGGACGAAAAACATCCGTGTATCGACAGATCGGCAATGCCTTCCCGCCGCCCGTCGCCAAGGCAGTTGGAAGTTCGATCGCGGAAGCACTAGGTGCGGTTGACTCGCAGAGGAAGATTACCCGTTCTAAACTCCGCGTAGTTAGCTAGATGTAATGTCCAGGGAGGTTGTTTTCGATTCTACTGATGAGCGGGGCTCCGATTGCGGAGTGGCGTCTGTGATGATTGTGGTGGTGGATCCAGCCGGGAACCGCTGTTCGACGTTCGATCTCGATCCGTAGAAGCGGGCGTGGGTCCAACCGTCAGCGAGGGTGCGCTGACGGCCGCTCGATCTTACCGTTAGTCTGCGGGCTGGTAGGGGATGCTTGGGCGGATCCCGGGCACCGTGCAGGGGCGTATCGCCAGGCATGCAACCTATGTGTGGAACCGTTGCCTGAGAGGACGCGTTCGACGGTGACGCCACGCTCGGCGAACTAGGTGACGGTATGGTGCATGATATCGATCGCGGTGGCTTTCTTCTCGTCCGAGTGGATCTTGGCGTGGGCGACGCGGGAGTGGTCGTTGATGACGATATGAACGAACGTAGTGCCCAGTCGCCACCGTCAGGATGTTGCCGAAAATGGTGACCATCCACGTGGATCAGCGAACCAGCTCGGTCGCGCTCGGAGCGTCGGCCGGTCTCGCTGACGACCGGGGCGATCTCGTACAGCGGATTGATGCGGCAACACACTAGAACCGAGTGGGCCGTCGAGGCTGATTGCCCGAGCACGCCAGCGATCTGGACTGGCCCAAGTCGCGACCTCGCTTCACTGTCCGCTTGGACAAGGGCAGCGGCGTCTTCTCCAGCATTACTGTGGACGGATCGAGCGGATCCGCCATTCCGGCCACACTCCCACCGCAGCTGAGCCGCCCGCATCCGGGCGGTGACCGGCGAGAACATGAACGGCTTCGCCGCGATGACGATGGCGACGGGGCATTCGTCATCGACGATCAGGCGTGCCATCCGGAAACGAGGGCCAACAGTTCAGGGCATTATGAGCGTGGGGAACGTGAGTGTCTCGTAACTCGTGAAACGGTTGAGCTGAACAGCTCCACTTCACGATCGGAGGTCCACACCTCTCAACTCATCATGGCCATGTCGCCGAATCATTACGCCTCGGTATCAGAACCAGTAGGTGTACTCATTTCGTTGGTATTACTGGAGCGGGGGAAGTGACGGCATCACCAGAAGGAGCGATACACCAGCGGGTTCCAGCGATATAAGCTCCGTCCGTCTCACCTGCCGGAGCTACCTGGATGCTTACAAGCTCGCCGGGTGATGGTACTGCAGCGCCGAGCTCGATTGCGATGTTTCGTTGAACGCTGTAGTCGCCGCTCAATATTAGAATACCTTCAGGCCTGAGCGCGCTGCGAGAGCCTCCATTGTCACGCACACGCTTCATATAATCATCCTGTTGTGCGACGGTCGCGATGATATTGCGCGTCAGGACGCGGTTGGTCGCTCGGCGGAAAAGCTCGTTTACTCGTGCTTGGCCGCTCGTGCCCAACATTATCGCAGTCACCACGTCTTCCGGAAGTTGGAGCAGAGCGTTCGGCTGCATAGGGGCATCTTTGAAGAGCCAGATGATCTGAGAGCGTCCATGGGCGTTCAAGCCAGTCTTCTTGTCACGGTTTTCGCTGGTTCTTCGATTGGCCTCCGTCACGCGAACGACTCCGACACTCCAGACAGATTCTTGGTCACTGGCCTGAGTAACCAAGATGAGTTGCCCGAAACTCTCTATCGGAAGCATCCAAGCGCCAGTGTGAGAATACTTGCAATCTACTTCGTGCCCGGCGATCTTGAAATCGAGAATCTCGCCATCGCTGAGGTTCAGCTCTCGCTGCAGGTTGATTTCGATCAAGGTGCCGAAGTGTGTCTTCTCCGTTTTAAAAAGCTGATCAACACTGTATCGGCCCGTGTGCTGGCCGTCATACAACTGATCAAAAGTGGCTCGGAACACCTTCGCCATGCGGGATCCGTCGGGGTCTAACCGTAACAACTCGGACGCGACTTCGAATGCACCACGGTCGGCGTCCTTCGCTGTCGGTAGTTCACATGCGGTCACAGCTCTATAATATCCATTCGGGCGTCTTGAGACGGGCTCCGAGTTGAGCAGCGGGACTCAAACCGTGTCGGTGGCTCGTGCCATGATGGCACCATGGAAACAGAAAACATTCTCAGCTGGACGCTTCAGGAGGAGATTCCGACGCCCAGCGACATCCAAGCGCTGCTGATCAACGGGGAGCGGGCGATCGCGTCGTTCCGCACCTTCCGAGATTCGGCGACGTTCACCGACGGGCGCCTGATCGTGCGTGACGCCCAGGGCATGACCGGCCGCAAGGTCGAGATGTACTCGCTGCCGTACTCGTCGATCAACATGTGGTCGTCGGAGAATGCGGGCACGCTCGACTTCAACTCCGAGATCGAGCTGTGGACCCGAGCCGGGCATGTGAAGATCAAACTCACGAGAAAGGCCGACGTGCGGCGCATCGACTCGCTGATCGCGTGGGCGGTGCTGTCGTCGCACTGAGCACTCCAGCTCACAGCGCGGGGCAGCTGCTGCAGACTCTGCGACAATTGCCACGAGACAAGGGGGATGAATTGGGCAGACACGCCGCACCGCACGCTCTGCAGCAGGGCGAGGCCAAACCGAGTGGGGTATCCACCGTCGCCGACCCCAGCACGCATGCGTCACTGACGCTCACTGACGAGTTCGCCGAGGCGCTTGAGCTGCTCGAGCAGGGCAGCAACATGTTTCTCACGGGGCGTGCAGGCACCGGCAAGTCGACGCTGATCCGGCTGTATCTCGCACACACCGACCGGCGCGCGATCACGGTCGCGCCCACCGGCATCGCGGCGCTCAACGTCGATGGGTACACGATCCACCGGCTGTTCTCATTCCCCATGGGCGTCGACGAGCAGATGGTGCGCGGCCCCCGCTACCGGCCGGGCCGATTTGCGAAGGTGCTCGCCGAGCTCGACACACTCATCGTCGACGAGGCGTCAATGGTGCGCGCCGACCTGTTCGATGCCATGGTCGCCGCTCTCGAGCGCTTCGGGCCCAGGCCCGGTGAGCCGTTCGGCGGTGTGCAGATGGTGCTCGTCGGCGACCTGTATCAGCTGCCTCCGGTGGTCACCGAGGCGGAGGCTGCCTTCATCGACGAGCACTACGGCACACCCTACTTCTTCTCGGCGCACAGCTTCGACGCGGCTGCGTTCCCGACCAGAGAGCTGACCACAGTGTTCCGCCAGATCGGCGACACCCAGCTGGTCGACCTGCTCAACGCGGTGCGCGAGGGCGCCCTGCTCGACGAGGCTCGGGCGCAGCTGAATCGGCGCACGGTGCCAGACTTCGAGCCCGACCTCGACGAGTACTGGCTGACACTGGCCACCACGAACCGCATCGTGCGCGCCCGCAACCGAGCCATGCTCGCACGTATCACCGAGCACCCCACCGTGTTCGAGGCCACCGTGAGCGGCGAGATCGACGGGTTCGAGCATCCCACCGACGACACCCTGCACCTGGCGGTGGGCGCCCAGGTGATGTTGCTGAACAACGAGGCCGACGGCAGCTGGGTCAACGGAAGCATCGGTCGCATCGAGCGCATCGACGCTGACGCCGACGACCCGGTGGTGGGCGTGCGACTGCGCGACGGTCGGCTCGTCGAGGTGCACCGGCACGTGTGGGAGATCACCCGCCCCGAGGTGCGTGGCGGGTCGCTGACGCATCAGGTGATCGGCACGTTCACACAGCTGCCCATGAAGCTCGCATGGGCGATCACCATTCACAAGAGCCAGGGGCAGACGCTCGACCATGTGGTCGTCGATCTCACCGGTGGTACCTTCGCCAATGGGCAGCTCTACGTCGCGCTCAGCCGGTGCACCAACCTCGACGGGTTGGTGCTCAAACGCGAGGTGCTGCCGCGCGATCTGAAGACCGACATTCGCGTACGGCGGTTTCTCAACGCCGGCTCGCCAGCGGGTGCAGCACCGGCTCACGTCTATCTCTCGGCGCTGTTCGTCGGCAACGAGGGAGACCGCTACCGGCCGCGTCCCATCGAGATCGCCGTGGTCACCGACGACGGCGACGAGGCGACCACGGTGGTCAACCCCACCAGCGACCTCTACTCGGCCCAGGCAGAGTTCGGCATCACCACGCGAGACGTGCAGCTGGCACCCGTGCTCACCGAGGCGTGGGCGGCGCTGTCCCCGCTGCTGGCCGGGCGCATCCCGGTCGGTGTCGACATCGACCGAACGCTCGGGCTCATCGACTCCGAGCTCAAGCGCAACGGGGTCGTGCAGCAGATGCCGCTGGGAGCCGAGATCGCCCCGGAACTGCTCACGGCATCCGACCGCACAGCACTGACTGCGCCCACCGCACTCGAGCGCGCGCGTGCCCTGCGTGACATCGGCGGCCGGATGCAGCAGTCCGACCCAGCGACGCCGGCGGCTGAAGGCGGGGTGGCGCTCGGCTCCAATGCCGGGGGTCGTGGATATCTGCTCACCCGCACGACCGGGCCCACGGGGCGAGTCGATGCGGCCGGGTTTACCGTCGGCGGGGCTCTGACACCTCAGGACGATCCGGCACAGGTGCTCGCCGATGCATTGGGTGCGGCATGGGATCGCGTGGTCGACCGTGACGAGAGCGTGGTCTCGCGACTGCGCGAGGTCGAGGCATCCTTCGGCATCTCGGTGCTGCCAGAGGGTTTCGAGCCCGACTCCTCACTCGACCTGCACACCGTGCTGTGCCCCGGTGCGCGGGTGTGCTTCACCGGCACGGTGAATCTGGCCGGCCGTGGCGAGGTCAGTCGCGGCGAGATGGAGCAGATCGCCCTGGCGCATGGGCTTGCCCTGTCTGAGAACATGACCAAGACCAAGACCGACGTGCTCGTCGTCGCCGAGCGCGGCACGCAGTCAGGCAAGGCGAAGAAGGCAGCACAATGGGGCAAGCCAGTGATCGCCGCAGAGGAGTTTCTGGCCTGGGCAGGGGAGTGAGCTTGGGCTGAGCGGTTGCTCCCACTGGTACACCTGCCCGATACCAGCCGTTCACGCGCACGGGGCACGTTCTGTCTTCGCAGCACCATGAACGTGAGGGAGCGAACGCCATGTCCGGAGGAATTTCCCTCGGCGTATCTTCCTGACCGTGGGCATCGACCCCGCCGCGAAGCTTCGCGCCGGCTGCCCCTCGTGCGGCGCGCGCATGCCATCCGATGCCAGATTCTGCCCGGAATGCGGCACCCCGGCGGCTCAGGCCGGCTGCTGCCCGACATGCAGCGCGGAACTCGCGCAGGGCGCCGGCTTCTGCGCACAGTGCGGTAACGCGGTCGCCTGATCGTCGCTCCCAGCCGAGACCCGGCGCATGAGCCGGAGAGCATGGATGCAGTCGTGCGCGCGGTGGCCTGGCCGTCAGTGTCGTCGAGTGGTGAGTGCAGGTGGCTTTGACGGAGTGCGCACGATTTCATCGGTGCGTGCACGATTTCACCATTTGCGCGACTGTCGCGGCGAAATCATGTGCGTGGGGGTGAAACTGAGAGGAGCGGCTGCTTCCGAGGGGAGCCCCGCCCGGGTAGCTCGCGCCGTGGGGGTGAAGAAATCCCGAAATGTGCACTCAGGGTGAAGCTGCATCACCCCGACAGCACACTTTCACCCCTACTGCGCGTCGGGTTGCGCGTATGCTCGAACGGTTATGAACAGATTCGGCCGGGTGCTCAAGGCGATCCTCATCGGGCTCGTCGCCCTCTACAGTCTGATCTTCAGCGGCATCCGCGCCTGCTACCGGCGCTGGCCCAAGCCCACGGTGATCACCGGGGTGGTGCTGGCGGTCGGCATCGTCGTGGCAGGAGTTTTCGGGGGAACCGCACAGAACGCCACGACCAGCAGCACCAGTGCCGGTGGCGCGAGTGCCGCATCCAGCGCGAGCCCGGCCGAAGATGCCGCTGCGGCCGACCCTGAATCTGACAGTGCCGAAGATGAGGCGACCACCGAGGAGCTGTCTGGGGTGGGTGCCACGGTGTCGAGCGGTGCCGTCAGCGGTACCGAGACCGGGGTGACGGCCCTCGCGGTGCTCGACACGCTCGAGATCAAGGGCAGGGCCGCGAAGACCGGGTATGCGCGCGACCAGTTCAGTGACGGATGGAAGGACCCCGACCGCAATGGCTGCGATGCCCGCAACGACATGCTCGCCCGCGACCTCACCGATGTGGTGACCAGCGGCGGCTGCAAGGTGCTCTCGGGCAGGCTTGCCGACGTGTACACATCCACCACCATCGATTTCGTGCGCGGCAACACGACCTCGAGCGCGGTGCAGATCGATCATGTGGTGGCCCTGTCGAACGCCTGGCAGACCGGCGCGCAGCAGTTGAGCAGCGATCAGCGCGAGCTGCTGGCCAACGACCCGCTCAATCTGCAGTCGGTGGATGGGCCCACCAATCAGGCCAAGGGGGCCGGCGATGCCGCCACCTGGCTGCCGCCGAACAAGGGGTACCGGTGCGAATATGTCGCCCGACAGGTGTCTGTCAAGGCTGCCTACGACCTGTGGGTGACGCAGGCCGAGCATGACGCGATCACCCGTGTGCTCGAGACCTGCCCCGACCAGCAGTCGTACCAGAGCACGCTGTCGCCGTACACGGCGGTCGCCAGCGTCGCCACGCAGGCGCAGGCGAGTGAGGATGCCGGCTCGAGTCAGGCGGACAGCTCGGGTACCAGCACGAGTGGCAGCAGCTCCACGGGCAGCGGGTCTGCCGGCAGCAGCTCCACGGACAGCGGGACTGCCAGCTCGGGGAGGAGCACTGCCTCGAACAGCTCGGGAGGCTCGAGCGACTCGGGCGGCAGCGTGTACTACGCGAACTGCAAAGCGGTGCGAGCTGCGGGCAAGGCCCCGCTGTACGCCGGCCAGCCGGGGTATGCGACCCCGCGGCTGGACCGGGACGGCGACGGCGTCGCCTGCGAGTAGGTACGGGTGCGGTTGGCGCGCGCAAGGTGTGTGCCGGATTTCACCACTGGCAGGCATGTTGTGTCGAGAACATGCGCATGGCGTTGAAATGGGGGCGGCTGAGGTGTGCTGTGCCCCTGCCCTGAATCTTCTGTGCCCACTCACAGTGAAGGACGGTCTGAGCCAACTCTGAGAACATGCCTACGAGAGTTGCGTCACCAGCTCGAGAGAAAGGGGCGCAGCATGAAGTCAACTCAGCGCCATTCGGTTTTGGGGCGACGCGTGTCGCACGCCGGTACGTGGCTTGTGATCTCCACCGGAGTACTCGGCACCGGCGTGCTCACCGCAGCGATTGTGCACGATCAGCAGGATGCCGTGAGCGCTTCCAGCCAGGAACAGACAGACGATGACGTCGGCTCCGTGGACTCAGGCAATGCTGGTGCAGATACGAGCCAAGACTCCAGCTCATCCGACTCTGGTACGACGTCTGACGGGACCGACTCCGGCTCGGGCAGTTCGGGAAGCACCGGCTCGAGCAGCTCGGGGGGCTCGAGCTCCAGCAGTGGCGGCTATGCCTCGTCGGGGCGCGGCTCAAGCGGCAGTACCCATGCACGCACACAGGGGTCATGATGCTCGACTCGCTGATGTGGGCGCTCGGGCGAGGCTCCGGACTCACCGGATTCGCACTGCTGACCCTCGCTCTGCTGCTCGGCGTGGTCGCCATTTCAGGGCGGGCGCTGTTCGGGGTGCCGAGATTCGCCTGGCAGTCAATGCACCGTGACGCCGCGCTGGTGTCGGTCGCACTCGTCGTGGTGCACGTGATCGCCCTGCTGCTCGACCCATATGCGCAGCTGACCATCACCGATGTCGTGCTGCCCTTTCGCGCGGAGGCGGATACTTTCTGGGTGGGGCTCGGCACGGTCGCCTTCGACGTGCTGGTGGCGCTCGCGGTGACCGGGCTGGCAAGGCGACGAATCGGGCCGCGAGTATTCCACAGCATCCACCTGGCCACCTATGCGCTATGGCCGGTGGCGGCCGCACACGCCATCGGCAGCGGCAGCGATGTGAACGGGTGGGCCGCGGTCGTGACCGTCATCGGCATCGGCGGCGGGGCATGGATCTGCTCGCTCGTGCTGAAAGCGCGTTCCGCTGCCTGGCGCGGAGGGCTGCAGCCCCTGCCCGCCCGACGTCTGCCTGATACCAGTGAAAGGACCATGCGATGAACACGACTCTGCTGAACGAGGGCTTTCGCCTACAGGTGCAGCGACCGACAACGCTCCTCTCTTCGGGGCCACTGCTGGGTGAACGCTCAAGAAAACTGTACGGTGCCGGTGCCCCTCGGCAGCCTCTGCCACGCAACGACGCGACAGCACTTGTGCGCCTGCTGCATGACGCCGATCTGCGTGGCCGCGGCGGGGCGGAGTTTCCCACGTGGCGCAAGCTCGACGCTGTGCTGCGGCAGCCGCAGCCACCGGTCGTGATCGGCAACCTGAGCGAGGGGGAACCCTGGAGCGCGAAGGACCACGCCCTCGCCCGCCACGTGCCGCAGTTGGTGCTCGACGGGCTCGAGATCGTGCGCAACGCGACGAGGGCCCGTCATGCGCATCTGGTGGCGGCAGCCGACCTGGTGCCGAGCATGCGCGACATTGCCCGAAAACGTGGGCAACGCGTGCGTGTGCACCAGGAGGGTCCACTGTTCACCTCCGGGGAGGCCTCTGCGGTGGCTCGCACCGCCCGCACCGGTTCGCGCGACACCCGGCCGCAGTTCCATCTGCACCCGTTGACCCAGGAACATCCGTCGACGCTGGTGCTCAACGCCGAGACCCTCGCGTGCATCGCGCTGATCGCCAGCCATGGCGTCACGGTGCGCCCAGGCGATGAGACCCGACTAGCGACGATCACCGGCGCGGTCTGGCGACCGGCTGTGGTGGAGGTCTCGGGCGGCATTGGGCAACTGCAGGGTATGCTTCGCGAGATGACGGATGCGCGTCTCGCCCTGATCGGCGGCCTCACCGGTCGCTGGGTGCGGCTCGATGCCCCGATTGACCCGGCGGTGACGTGGGGATGCGGTGCCGTGCATGTGCTCTCGCCCGACATCTGCCCACTGCATGCCACTGCGGGCATACTTGAGTGGCTGGCTGCACAGGCGGCGGGTCAGTGCGGCCCGTGCGTGTTCGGGCTGCCCGCACTGGCCGAGAGCTTCCGTGGGGATGCGCTGGTCGGCAACGATCGGTCCACCGGTCGGCTGGCGCGCATGATCGCCGGGCGCGGTGCCTGTCACCATCCCGATGGTGCGGTGCGGCTCGCCCTGACCGCCATGGCCGATCTCGCCGACGAGCGGGCTCTGCACTCACGGGGGAGGTGCAGTGCACATGGGCGCGCCTGAACGAGAGGTCGCCGCAGGCATCGCGGTCGACTGGACCAGATGCCGCGGTCGCGGCATCTGCCATGAACTTCTGGCCGCACGCATGAGCGCCGATCCGTGGGGCTTTGCCATCATCGACGACGCCGGGCCGCTGCGCGCTGATGAACTCG
Source organism: Pseudoclavibacter soli DSM 23366 (assembly GCF_000423505.1). GTDB lineage: Bacteria > Actinomycetota > Actinomycetes > Actinomycetales > Microbacteriaceae > Pseudoclavibacter_A > Pseudoclavibacter_A soli. Next base: position 288,469 of record NZ_AUIC01000003.1, on the reverse strand, counting down.
ACGACGCCAGGCAGGCCCAACGGCAGTGCCCGCTTGCCGCGTTCATCGTGACCGGTTCAGCGGGGTGGCTATGAACGCGCCCGTCGCTCGACAGGCCTGGCAGCAGTGGAGCTGCGACAATCTCATCGCGGTCAGCCCCGCCGATCGTCTGCCGCAGGCCCGACGGATCGCCGACCGTTGGATGGGTCGAGTGGAGCGCGCCTGCAGCCGCTTCGTACCGGACTCCGAGCTGCGAGGCATTCCCGAATTGACCGAGACGCAGGTGAGTCCGGTGCTCGCGGAGCTGATGCGTGTGGCGCTCGAGGCGGCCCGCCGCACCGGCGGACTGGTCGACCCCACGCTGGGCCGCGCCGAGGAGGCGATCGGCTACCGCGTCACCATGGGAGGACAGCTCGTCGCCGCGCCGGTCGCCCTGGAAGCCCCAACTCGACACGTCACCACGGCGCCCCCGCGAGTTCCCTGGCAGGCGATCAGACTCGACGGTGACCGGTTGACGCTGCCGGCCGGGGCCACCATCGATCTCGGGGCCACGGCCAAGGCCTGGACTGCCGATCGCATCGCCGCCGATTGCGCCCGCAGTCTCGACTGCGGGGTGCTCGTCAGTCTCGGCGGGGACATCGCCACGAAGGAATCTCCGGTGCGCACCTCGTGGAACGTCGTGGTGCAGGACACCGACCGAGACCCGGCCGACTGGCTGGTGCTGCGCGGTGACGGCGGTGTCGCGACCTCGAGCGTGCAGCATCGCACCTGGCTGTGGCAGGGCAGGGCCGTGCATCATCTGCTCGATCCGCGCACCGGTCAGCCGGTGCGCTCGCGCTGGACCCACGCGACAGTCATCGCACAGTCATGCGTGCAGGCGAACACGTGGTCGACCGCCGCTCTGGTCGCGGGGGATGCGGCACCGGCTCTGCTGCGTCGGCAGGCGGTCACGGCGCGCCTGGTCGACAGCCATGGTGAGGTCTGCACCACGGGAGACTGGCCGCACGCAACCGACGAGGCCATCGGGGAAGATGGTACTGCGAGAGAAGGAGTCGAATGAGCATCGAACGCGTGGCGGGGACGCATCGGGACCGTGTACTGGTCATCGAGGACGACCCCGAGATCGGCCCCATGACCGTCGAGCTGCTCAGCGACGACTACGACGTCGAGTTGCGCGACGACGGCCCCTCCGGGCTTCGAACCGCGCTCCAGGAGCACTTCTCGGTGATCGTGCTCGACCGTCGCATGCCGGGTATGAGCGGTGTCGAGGTGGCCGAGGCGCTCAGGCGCGCCGGAGGGAACACCCCGATCATCATGCTCACGGCGCTTGGAGACGTCGACGACATCGTCGACGGGCTCGACGCCGGAGCAAATGACTACATGGTCAAGCCCTATCGCATCGAGGAGCTGAAGGCTCGCATCCGGGCACTGCGCCGGAGTTTCACCAGTGCCCTGCGCCGACGCGAGATCGGGGACTGGACGCATCTGCCCGACCAGCGTGCGGTGCTCAACCCGGGCGAGGAGCGCATCCTGCTGACTGAGGCGGAGAATCGCTTGCTCGGGGTGCTCTCCTCAGCTCCAGACCGCTCATTCAGTAGGGAGCAGCTGCGCGATGCGGCGTTTACCCCCGATGACTCGCTGAATCTCATCGACACCTACGTGCACTATCTGCGACGCAAGACGACGCCGGGGCTCGTGCAGACCGTGCGCGGGGTGGGTTATCGCATCGGCACACCCCATGACTGAGCCACTGGGTGAGGAAGACCGTCGCATCATCGACCGTGGCGCCCGACAGGTGGCCTGGACCCTGATCCTGACGGCCACGGCGCTGGTGATCGTCGGAGTCATCGGCTTCGTGCTGGCCGTGACGGTCGGCTCGCGCCATGAATCGGAAGAGCGTCTGCGCCGTGGAGAGTGCAGCGACGACTTCACTTGGGTCATCGACCGCGACAAAGTGTTCGTGCTCATCATCGTGTTCGGCGTGGTCGCGATCGCGGCGGCAGGTCTGGCAGGCTGGTGGGCGGCACGGCGAGCGGTGCGTCCGCTCGCGGAGGCTCTGGTGCGGCAACGGCGCTTCGTGGCCGACGCCAGCCATGAGCTGCGCACACCGCTGACGGTGCTGAGCACCCGAGCGCAGGTGCTCAGGCACCGGCTCGACGCTGGGCAACCGGTGCACGAGACGCTCGATGCGCTCGACCAGGATGCCGCGGCACTCGCCTCGACACTCGATGACTTACTGCTGACCACTGCGCAACCGGCCGCATCCGTGCCTCCGGTCGATGTCGCTGAGGCCGTGCGCACGGCCAGTGAGGCGCTGCGCGTGGTGGCCCAGTCACACTCGGTGGAGCTTGAGATCGATGCATCACCGGCAGGGCGAGTGCGCATGCCTCGCACGTCGCTGGAGCGATGCGTGACCGCACTGGTCGACAACGCGGTGAGACACAGCCCCGCGGGCGGTACCGTACGTGTGGTCGTGCACGTGGACGGTGGCCAGATACTGGTCGATGTCAGTGATGAGGGTGCAGGTATCACCGGGATCGATCCGGCCCGCATCTTCGATCGATTCGCCCATGCCGATGAGGGTGCGCGGCATGACCGGCGTGGATTCGGAATCGGACTGGCACTCGTGCGCGAGCTCTTGACCCAGGCTGGTGGATGGGTTGAGGTGCTGCACTCGGGTGAACATGGCACAGTGATGCGCATGCGACTGCGACCGGTCGGTGCGGCCGAGGCATGAGACGGTGAATGTGAGGGCAGGCTGAGCTGAGTCCCTGCTGAGAGAATCCTGAGTAAGCGGGGGCGATCATGACGCAGTGCTCGGGAATGAGAACTGACAGCGCAGACTGTCCCTCCCGGCCGGGGAGGATGTCTCATGTCAGCAGGATCAGGCGCCGCGACTGCGCACCAGGGCGAGGCTCACGGAGGGTCGATCGGCGGGCGGCTGAACTGGCTGCGGGCCGGTGTGCTCGGTGCCAACGATGGCATCGTGTCCGTGGCTGGAACGGTGATCGGCGTCGCCGGTGCCACGACGAGCACGACGGCCATCGCCACGGCGGGGCTGGCCGCGATCGTGGCCGGTGCATTCTCAATGGCGGGTGGCGAATATGTCTCGGTGAGCACCCAGCGGGATACCGAGAAAGCGCTGATCGCCAAAGAGCGCTGGGAGCTGGACACCATGCCTGCTGAGGAGCTCGAGGAGCTGACCGACATCTATCAGCGGCGCGGGCTCTCCCGCTCGGTCGCTGAGCAGGTGGCGAAGGAGCTCACCGAGCATGATGCCCTGCGAGCTCATGCGGATGCCGAACTCGGCATCGACCCTGACGACTACACCAATCCCTGGGCGGCGGCGGCTTCCTCCTTTCTGGCGTTCACTGTGGGGGCACTGATCCCGTTCGTCATCATCCTGCTGCCGCTGGGAGACGCCGCACGTGTGTGGGCGACTATCGCGGGCGTGGCCTTCGCGCTGCTGCTGACTGGCGCCGTCAGCGCACGTCTGGGGGATGCGCCGCGGCTGCGCGCCATCCTGCGAAATGTGGGGATGGGGCTGATCACCATGGCGGTGACGTATGGCGTAGGCAGTGCATTCGGCACGTTGACAGCGTGAGCTGTCGGGTGTGTGCACGATCTCAACGGCGTGTGCCGGATTTCACCGGCTCATCGTATTTGATGGTGTAGGCGTGGTCTGAAGCCGCCGGCCTCGAGCAGTGACCTTGCGATGTAGCGAGTCAGGTTCCGAAACCCCAACGCGGACCCGCGGAGATGCTCGAGCCTGCCGTTGATCGCTTCGGTCGGGCCGTTCGATGTCCCCGGATGATCAAAGTACGCGAGGATGTCCTGCCGGCGCCGGTCGAGCGTGTACGCGAGCTTGCGGAGCTCGGTGAACCAGGCCGGAGTCGTGGCTTTCACGACATCGATCAGCTCGCGGAGTCTGCGCCGACCATTGGCCGGGAATTTCTCACGGTACGCAGCAACGACTTGCTGGTAGACCCGCCACGCCCGCCACGCGTCCGCGTGCGCAGGGTCCGCGAACACCTGATCGAGCCGAGCCTGCTGCCTCGGGGTGAGGAACGCTTTCCCGGTGCGCAGCACGCGACGGACCCCGTAGAGCGGATCACCCCGACGGCCGCGATGCCCGAGCGTTTCCTGCTGCACCCGCTGCCGCACTCGATCGAGCGCGTCACCGGCGAGCTGGACGACATGGAACGGGTCCATCACCTCGACCGCGTCAGGCAGCATCTCCTGGGCGGCGCTTTTGAACCCGGGGAACCCGTCCGTCGCGACGACCTCGATCCCAGCACGCCATGCCTGTGTTCTCGCGGCGAGCCAGTCGCTGAACACCTGTTTCGATCTGCCTGGAACCATGCCGAGAAGCCTCGCAGGGCCCCGTTTCCGGCGGACCGGGGTGAGATCGATGATCACGGTCACGTACTTATCGCCCAGGCGAGTATGCCGCCACAAGTGCTCATCCACGCCGATCGTGGTGACCCCATCGAACCGGTGAGGGTCATCAAGCAGCAGCCGTTTCCCGTCGTCAAGGATTGCGGTGTTCGCGGTATGCCACGACACACCAAGATTCGCTGCGGCACGAGCGACGGTGAAGTGATCCAGCACGAGCGCTTCCAACGCCCAGCGCACCCCGGCGCGAGAGATCTTCGCACGTTCTGGCGCTGCTTTGCTGGTATCTTCTCGCCACACCGTTCGGCACCAGGAGCACTGGTATCGGCGTACCCGGATCAGGAGCGTGGTCGGGCGATGCCCGAAGGGCTCGTGGGCGAGCTGGCGGATGACCGTGTCTCGGGCGATGCCCTCGGCCCCCGCAACGCCTGCACCAGGGGTCGGGCTCATTCACCCGACACTCGATAACCGCACGATCAGGCAGCAACTGCTGCCGGGTAGCGGTCAGACCGAGTTCATCGAGGCGGCAAAAAGTCGTGAGATCAGCGGGCAGGTGCGGCCGTATGGTTTGTTGAGACAGCTGTTAGGAGGAGCTGTTTCACATGGAGCGAAAGAAGTACACCCCCGAGTTCAGGGCTGACGCGGTCGAGCTGGTGATCACCTCGAAGCGCCGGATTGCGCAGTGCGCCACGGATTTGGGGATCAACGAGGGCACGCTGGGCAACTGGGTCCGCGCCTGGCGCGAGGAACACCCCGAGCATGAGGCCGGGGGCGTGGCCCGGTGGAGTGGGCGAAGTACCAGGTGTTGCCGGCTGAGAACGCGGAACTCAAACGCGAGATCGAGTTTTTGGGAAAAGTCAGCGCCTTCTTCGCCGCGAAGCAACGGTGACCGAGGTGTTCGGTTTCATCGCCGCGGAGAGGGCGAACTATCCCGTCGCGTGGATGTGCACCAAGCTTCGGGTGTCTCGCGCGTCGTTTTACCGGTGGGTCACGCCCTCGCCGCCCTCACTGCGCCAGCAGCGTCACGATCTGCTGGCTGGGCATGTGAAGCGCGTGTATGACGCTGCGGAGGGAAAGGCTGGGCGTGACCAGATTTGGCGGATCCTGCGCGGCGAAGGGATCAAGGTCGCTGTCGGTACGGTAGGTGCGATCATGCGTGAACTGGGGTTGAGAGCGATCCGTGTGCGGGCGTTCAAGAAGACCACACTTGCCGATCCTGCGGCGCGCACTGCGCACATCAAGAATCACATGCTCGACGCGTTCGGGAACCGCCAGTTCGCCGCCGTGGCCCCTGGGCAGCGGTTGTGTGGTGACATCACGTATCTGCGCACCGACGAGGGGTGGCTGTATTTGGCGACCGTGATCGACTTGTTCAACGGGGAGATCATTGGGTGGCGTGCTGACAAGCACATGCGTACCAGTCTCGTCATTGATGCGCTCGTGATGTCCCGTGACCACGGCCGACTCGACACGACCGGCGTGGTGGTCTTCCATTCTGATCGTGGCGCCCAATATACCTCGGGCGAGTTCCAGGCTTCTGCGCGGCGAACGGGGTCACCCAGTCGATGGGCGAGGTTGGGGTGTGCTGGGACAATGCGGTCGCGGAATCGTTTTTCTCGCATTTGAAGACCGAGATGTTCTACCTGCGGTCCTGGCCGACACGGATGCACGCGCGTACCGCGATCATGGACTACATCGAGTCCTGGTATAACCGTCGCCGCCCGAACGCCCGCGCTGGCGGTGTCGCGCCGGTGACCGCCCGGATCGTGTACGAGACCCGCGACCAGCTATTGGCCGTGTAACCGAGAAAAGACACAAGAAACTGTCTCACAAACTTGACGAGCGCAGACCATGTCTACACCCTCAAATGCGATGAGCCCCTTTGACACTGCTGCCGGCGCCATTGCGATCACGACGAGCAGCACGCACAGTGGGGGTGTTGAGGCGGCGATGACCAGTGTGGCGCCGAGCATCCGCTATTTCGAAGACGAAACACTCGAGACGCTGCTGAGCCTGCTCGGGCTCGAGGCAGGCGATCTTGATGTGAGGTTTCCGCCGCGGGAGGTGTTCACCGGCAACTGGCATCCGATTCTCGTGCTGAGCGATGCGACCGTTTTTCACCAGTTTCGGTTCTGGCCTCCTGCCGTCGCCGAGCTCAAGCAGGCCCGCGGATGGGCCGGAACGGTCACCGTGCTGCACGAGGCCGCCGCGAATGACTTTCTGGCGCGCAACCTGTTTCCGGCCGGGCGCATCACCGAAGACCCGGCGACGGGGTCGGCTGCCGCCGCGGTCGGGGCCTATCTGCGGTTCAGCGGCTACAGCCATGGCGGCGACCGGATCTCCATCCACCAGGGTGCGCATGTGGGGCGTCCCAGCCTGCTCACCGCGGTGATTCCCGCTGAAGGTGGCATCACGGTGCTCGGAAGCGCTACGCCCATCGGTGCGTGAGAGGTGCGGGTTGGCTCGCCGCCGCGTGCTCGTTGGTCACGGGGTGTGCTCGTTGGTCAGCGGAGGTGCCGTTGGTGGCAAGTGGTGATGCAGCCTGGCGAGCGGGAGCACGTGCCCGCGCGGCAGGCGCATCCAATCTCCGATGGATGCCCGCGCGGCAGCCCCGATCAGTCGGCCGGCACCTCGTCGAGCCATTCCTGAATGAGCCAGTTGGCCAGGGCAGCCGGGCCGGGCAGGTCGATATCTCGGGCGGGGTCGCGCAGCTCGGCGCGGGTGAACCATCGCATTGCGGTGATCTCGTCGCCGTCTTCGTGAGCGCTGTCGGGCGAGATGCCCTCGGCAACTCGCGCCCGAAACCCGAGCATCAGCGAGCGTGGATAGGGCCAGGGCTGCGATCGGCGGTATTCGAGGTGCGACACTTCGAGGCCCGTCTCTTCGCGGATCTCGCGATGCACGGCCTCTTCGGCGCTCTCGCCCGCCTCGACGAACCCGGCGAACAGCGAGAAGAACCCGCGCGGCCAGAGCGCGTTGTTGCCGAGCAGCACCCGGTCGTCGGCATCGGTGATGAGCACGATCACCGCGGGGTCGGTGCGCGGAAACAGCTGAGCGCCGGTGCCGGGCAGGCGTCGCTCCCACCCGGCCGCGGCGATTTCGCTGGGCGTGCCGGTGGCAGGGGAGAACGGTTCGGCGCGATGCCAGGCCGCCAGAGCCAGTGCAGTCACGATGGTCGACGACTCGACCGGGTCGAGCGCGGTGACGCTGCGCCGCAGGTCAAGCCAGACCAGCGGAGACTCTGAGCTCGACACCGAGTCGCCGCCGAGCGGATCGTCGGCAGCCGCGGCAGAGTCTGTTGCGCTGGGCAGCAGCCAGCCGACCAGGGGCGTGCCTGAGGGGAGACCAGTGGCGCTTGGGGCATCCGGCGTAATGCGCCCAAGGTAGACCGGCTCGCCACCTTCGGGCAGCACCTCGCGTGTGGCGAAGAACACGCGCGCCGCGCTCGCATCGTGCACTACCGCGGCGACCAGTGCATCGCGCACCAGAACGAATCGCGTGGCGGGGTCTTCGGTCAGGATGCGCTGCCACGCCGCGTCGTCGTGTCGCGTGGGCGCATCGCGGTCGAGCGGTTGCCGGGCAAGCGGCGGGATGCGGGAGGGGACGGCTTGATCGCTGGCGGAGCGTTCGCTCATGATGACCTTTCTGTGGTCAGAACTCGTGCGGTCTGCTCAGTCTAGGCGGGGCCGGTGACACGCGGGTGACGGGGTGGCTGTGCGATGTGTGCCGTGGGTGGAGGACGGGTGCAATGGAATGTCTGCAGGTGCGGCGTGATGTCTGCGGTCGGGCGGCGTGGGGTGCGGACATAGCGCTGCGCACCGCCACAGCCGCGCACTCCTTGACCACCACAGAGCAGGTGTACTACCGTAGCCAGAGTTAGTGGGGGTAACTTATTGGGGAGGGTAGATGAGCGCACCGGGTCGGCCACGGCGCATCGACACCGACGACATTGTGCGCGCAGGCTGCGAGATCGGGCTGCAGAACCTCAGCCTCAACGCGGTGGCTGCGCGGCTGGGCGTCACAGCTGCCGCGCTTTACCGTCACATCGACGGGCGTTGGGGGCTAGAGCGCCTGGTGGGCGAGCGCATCCTTGCCGACCTCACCATCACCGATGACCCCACGCACGACAGTGCCCAGCACCTGCTCTCGTTCGCGCTGCAGCTGCGCCAATTTGTGCTGCGTCATGCTGGGCTCGGCACCTACTTGCAGACCCTGTTTCCGCGGGGTGCCAGCGGCCGCCAGCTGCTGGCCGACGAGATCGCAGCCTTGCAGCGCCGCGGGTACGCTGCCGACGCAGCCATGGTGCTCAGCAGCACCATTGCGAACGTGGTCATCGGGTCGGCCGCCGCCGAGCAGCTGCAGGCCGAACGTCGCGAAGGCCTCGATGCTGCGCGCAAGGATGCACTGGCCCAGCTGCGCTCCGACGCCACGCTGGCAGCCGCGCACAGTGGCCTTCCCAACATCGACTCTGACGAATATGCGCGACTCATGCTCGCGGCAGTCGTCGGCGGGCTGGTCGGCATCGCCCCGCCGGAGCGGCCGATCGCAGAAATCATGGCACAACTGCACACCGCACAGAAGGGGCTGTAATGGCGAAACGAGGATTCCAAGGCGCGGTGCTGCGCGCATTCGGTGCACACGACCACATCGCGACGGTCACGAGCACGCAGCTGATCACTCCGCACTATCTGCGGGTGTGGCTGCACTCCGAGACCCTGTTCGACGCGGTCGAGGCCTGTCCCACGGCATGGCTGCGCTTTTGGATGCCCGATCCGGCAGACCCGGAGGTCGAGCACCAGCGCGCCTACACGATCGCCCTAGCCGAGCCTGCTGCCGGTGACTTCGCCGTTGACTTCGTGCTGCACGAGCCGGCCGGGCCCGGGTCGGCCTGGGCGCAGCAGGCCGAGCCTGGCGATGCGGTGTCGCTCACCTCGATCGGCTCATCCCGCTTCGAGGTGTCGGATGAGCCACCGGCGGGGTACCTCGTCATCGGAGATGCCGCATCGATTCCGGCCATCCGCACGATTGTCGCGACCGTGCCGAGCGAGATTCCCATCGAGCTCTACTTGCAGCTGCACGACGAAGCCGACCGTGACATTCCGCTGGGCGAGCATCCTGCGCTGCGGGTGCACTGGGTGCCCGCGGCCGCGCCAGAGGAGATGGCACAGGCGATCGAGGCGCGCGACTGGTCAGGCTGGTACGCCTGGGTGGCGCCAGAGTCGGTGGTGCTGCGGCACGTGCGTGCGCGGCTCAAAAAGGAGTTTGGCTTTGGCAAGCAGTCGCAGTACCTGCAGGCCTATTGGGTGCGTGGGCGTGAGATGGGGCGGCGGCGCTAGCTGCGAGTCACATCGTGAGCAGCTCGGTGACCAGCTGTGTCTGCCACCACGCCCAGTCGTGCCCGCCCGACACGGCGCTGAGGCTCAGGCGATCGCCTGCGGTGCGTCGCCTCAGCGCCTCGACCAGATCGCGTGCGCAGGCGAGCATCTCGGGCTCGTCGTGGCCAGCGCTCACCGCGATGCGCAGTTCGTCAGAGGTGTGCAGGGCATCGGCGAGCAAGCCGACTAAGTCATAGCGCCACACGCTGGGCGACAGCGCGATCGCCCGGGCGAAACGCTGCGGCGCGGCACCGGCGACCAGCAGTGCGGCCAGGCCGCCAAGACTCACCCCGGCCACAATGTGATCGCGCGCCGCGGGCGAAAGCTGCTCGTCGTGGTCTGCCAGTGCGCGATCGACTTCGGCCAGCAGCGAGTCGTCGACCGCCGCGGTCACCGCCCTGCCGGTGGGCGAGAGATCTCGCCAGCGCTTGTCGCTGCTGCCGGAATCGACCAGCAGTACTGCGGTGTCGGCCAGCCGCCCGTGCTCGACGAGGGCGGCAAGCACTTCGAGCAGATGCCCGCGCCCCCACGTCGGGCCGTCGAAGAGGGTCAGCAGGCGAAGTGGGGCGGGCGCGGCGCCGCCAGCGCGGAGCACATACAGGTCGGCGCGTTCGCGCCGGGCCCCCACGAGCAGCGAGGCGACGGGGGTGCGCGTCGCTGGTGCTGGCTGGCGCTGCAGTAGACACTGGCTGAGTCGTGGGGCGCGCGGCATCAGGCGGACTGAACGGGGGCATCCATCGGAACCAATCACCCGATAGGGGCTGGTGCAGTCGATGACCGCCTCGTGTTCGAGCGCATGCACCATCTCGTAGCGGTTTTCGAGGCCCGCCCAGGCGGGAGTGCGCCCGATGAACGGCACGAAGGTGTAGGCGGCAGCCCAGTCGTCGGCGACGCTCAGGTGCAGGCGCCACAGCGCGGGGTCATGCTCGTCGCGATGCATGAGGCCAGCCAGCGGGTGCCTCTCGTCGAAGAATGCGGGCACATGCAGCACCACGCCATCGACGCCCGGGGCGCGGCAGGTGAACTCGGCGATCGCACGGCCCTCGGGCACCGATGTGTCTGGCGCACAGGTTGGAAACCCGAGGCGCACGCGCGAACATGGTGGCTGGGCGTGCAGCGCGGCGAGTCTGGTCAGCGCAGCATCAGCGTTCACGGGGAATCACCATTGGTGCGCCGGTCTCGGGGTCGGGCAGCACGCGTGCGTCGAGGTCGAAGGCGTCGGCGACCAGCTCAGGCGTGACGATGTCGGCAGGGGCCCCCTCGGCGATCACCGAGCCGTCGCGCATCACGACCAGGTGCGTAGCGAACCGGAACGCCAGGTTGAGATCGTGCAGCACGGCCACCAGCGTGACACCGCGCTCACGCTGCAGATCGCGGCACAGGGTGAGCACGTCGAGCTGGCGGGTGATGTCGAGAAAGGTCGTCGGCTCGTCGAGCAGCATCAGCGGGGTGTCTTGGGCGAGCACCATGGCGATCCAGACGCGCTGGCGCTGCCCACCGCTGAGCGAGCGCACCTGGCGGTCGGCGAACTCGAGGCACCCGGTGAGCTCGAGGGCTCGGGTAACCGCAGCCTCGTCGTCGCGAGACCACTGGTGTAGCAGCGACTGGTGCGGAAACCGCCCGCGCGAGACGAGATCGACCACGGTGATGCCGTCGGGGGCCGTTGACGACTGCGGCAGTAGGGCGAGTCGGCGAGCCAGGGCTTTTGGCCGGATGCCCGACACGCGTTGGTCATCAAGGCGCACCTCGCCAGCGTGGGCGGGGAGATGCCCCGCCATGGCCTTCAGTAGCGTGGACTTGCCGCACCCGTTGGGGCCGATGATGACGGTGAACGATCCGTCGGGCACGTGCAGCGACACGTGGTCGAGCACGGGCTGCCCGTCGTAGCCGGTGGTGAGCTCGTCGACGATGAGCCGGCCGTGCTGCAGTGCAGTCTCGATGGGTGAGGGGAGGGTTTCAGTCAACGTCGCATTCCTCTCGTGAGCAGCCAGATCAGGTAGACGCCGCCGAGCAGGCCGGTGACCACGCCGATCGGGATGCGGCTGCCGGCGGGCAGATGCAGGGCCAGCAGATCGGCGCCGATCAGCAGGGCCGCGCCGGTGAGCCCGGCGGTGACCAACGGCGGGTGATCGGTGGCTGACAGGCGCGCGGCGATCTGCGGGGCGGCCAGGGCGATGAAGGCGATGGGGCCGGCGGCGGCGACCGCGGTGGCGGTGAGCACCACCCCGGCGAGCATCAGCACACCTCGGGTGGCTTCGACGTGCACGCCGAGCTGGCGCGCGCTGGCGTCACCCATTTCCATCAAGGCGAGCGGGCGGCCGAGCCACAGGATGATCGGCCATGCTGAGGCCAGCCCGATGGCCACGACGAGGGCGTCAGACCACGAGCGCGAAGAGAGCGAACCGCTCAGCCACACCTCGGCCGAGACTGCGCGATCGATGTCGCCGCGCACCAGCACGATGCGGGTGAGCGCATCGGCCAGCGCGCCCACACCGATGCCGACGAGCACGATGCGGTAGCCTCCGGTCGTGCCGCGCTGGCGGCTGAGCAGGTAGACGATCACGGCGGTGACCGCACCGCCGACGACTGCGGCGACCGGTGTGGCCACCAGGCCCGGGCCGAGCACCACGATCTGCACGGCGGCGCCGGCCGCAGCGCCTGAGGTGAACCCGATCACATCGGGCGAGCCGAGTGCGTTGCGCGAGATGCTTTGGAAGACGGCGCCCGCGACCCCCAGCGCGCAGCCCACGGCCGCCGCAGTGACTACCCGAGGCAGCCGGATGCCGACCACCACCGTGGTGGTGCGCTTGTCGGCCTGGCCGAACAGGGCGCTGAGAATCTCCGTCGGGGCGAGTTCGATCTTGCCCACACCCATCACGAACACGCCCAGCACGAAGGCGGTGGCGAGAGCTACCGCTCCGACGATCACGGCACGCGGGCGCCAGATCACACTGAGGCGGCCACGATGCACCTGCCCGGTGGGGTGCACCCGGGAACTCGACGTGCGCAGGCTGGGAGGTTCGGTGACGGCGTTCACAGTTTGGCCATCCGTTGTCTGCGAACCAGCGCGATGAACACAGGAGCACCGATGACGGCGGCCATAACGCCGACCTCGATCTCGCCCGGTGGCACGATGATGCGGCCGACCACGTCGGCGAGTGTGACCAGCAGCGCGGCGCCCACGGCCGATGCCGGGATCAACCAGCGGTAGTCGGGGCCCACGATGAGGCGGGCGATGTTGGGGGCGGCAAGGCCGATGAAAGCGATCGGGCCGGCCGCTGCAGTGGCGGCACCGGCAAGCGCGAACAGGGCGATGCCGGCGATCGTCCAGGTGAGGGTGCGGTTGACGCCGAGTGCGCGGCCCAACTCGTCGCCGAGCGAGGCGGCGTTCAACTGCGGGGCCAGCAGCCAGGCGGCGATGAGGCCGACGACCGCGACGGCTGCGGTGATCAGGGTGACATCCCAGCCGCGCCCCTGCAAGCTGCCGGTTACCCAGACACGGTAGCTGTCGTAGACGTCTTCGGGCGCGCTGAGCAGCAGGATGCGTGTGAATGCGGAGAAGACGACGGCGAGGCCTGCGCCGGCGAGCACCAAGCGCACCGGATCGGTGGTGGATCGTGCGATGCCCCCCAATAGGTAGACCAGGGCCGTGGCTGCGGCTGCGCCGACGAAGGCGGCCGCGAAGTGCTGGAGTGGTTGACGCGCACCGAACCAGACCATGGCGGCGATCACCGCCGCTGCGGCACCGGCGTTGACACCAAGGATGCCCGGTTCGGCCAGTGGGTTGCGCGTCAGACCCTGCATGAGTGCACCTGCGACACCTAAGGCGAGTCCGACGAAGATGCCGAGCACGGCGCGCGGCACGCGCACCAGCTGCACGATCAGCCCATCATCGGTCAGCTGATCGGAGGGGGAGAACAGCGCGGCCCAGACGTCGGCGATCGGAATCGATCGGGAGCCGACGAACAGGCCGGCCGCGGCCAACAGCACCAGCAGTGCGGCGGCCAGCAGCAGTGAGAGGGCTCGGGTCGAGGCGTGCCGAAGCAGCGCGCCCCGACCCGAGGGTGCAGCATCGCGACGTGGTGGCCGGGAGTTGGCCGTCACGTCAGCGAGGGGCTGCGGGGTGCTCACGATCAGGAGAGGTCGGAGACGACCTGATCGATGACCTGGCGGCCGCTGTATGGGTCGATGCGGAAGCTCGTGGCGCCCAGCGGGTAGACCTGGCCGGCGGTGACGGCGTCGAGGTTGGCGAGGGTGGCATCGGCCTTGAGCTGGTCGACCTTGGCGCCGTCGTCGCTCAGGGTGAAGACGGTCTGGCCGGTGATGGCCTTCGACAGGTTCTCGTAGGTGACGAACGCGAAATCTTGGCGTACCTGCGTGCTGGTGTCGAGATCGGCATCGGCCTCGACGACATCGAAGCCGAGCTTGGTCAGGATGTCTGCCTGTGCGCTGGTCTTCTTGGCAATGCCGCTCTCTTTGCCGGCACCGTTGAAGCTCACGATCGAGGTGCTGCCCTCAGGCACGGTGATCTTGTCTGCGGCCTCGGCAGCGTATGCGTCGAAGTCGTCGATGGCCTGCTGAGCGTCAGCGGAGTGGCCGGTCAGTTTGCCGAAGTCGAGCGCCAGATCTTCCCACGAGTTCGAGCCGTAGTTGGCCACGTACACCGGAATGCCCTGAGCAGTGAGCTCGTCGTAGTGATCTTCGTACACCGAGTCGGCACCCGAGGTGGAGACGATGATCAGGTCGGGGTCGGCAGCGATCACGCTCTCGAGGTCGAAGGTCAGGTCAGGGTAGAGCACCTCGACACCGCGCTCGTCAGCGACCGAGGCCCACTGCGAGAAGAAGCCCTTGTCATCGGTGATGCTGCTGACCGAGGTCGCAGCAGTGGCGACCACTGGTGCATCAATGGCGAGCAGGGTGCCAGTGACGCTCAGTGCGGTGTTGGCGATGCGCTCGGGCTGCTTGTCGAGGGTCACCTCGTGGCCGGCGTCGTCGGTGACGGTCAGCGGCCAGGTGGTCGAGTCAGTTGCTGAGGCCGACGAATCACTGTCGGTGCTGGATGCTGAGCAGCCGGTCAGAGCGAGCGCGGCGGTGACCGCGATCGCAGAGAGGGAGACCGCCATCTTGGTGATGCGCATGAGTGTCCTTTCTGGGGAGGTACAAAACGCACCCATGCTAGCATCCACTCGCTCAGGCATGCCTAACTAATTTCAGTCGATCTGACACGCCGCTGCGCAGAGCGCGGCCGCTCAGGCGGTGACGAAGCTGCGCATGCTCACCGAGCCGAGGTCGATCGACTCGTTGAAATAGTGCAGCTGCTCGTCGGGGTGGAGCAGTGACAGCGCGGTGATCAGCGGCCGGTAGTGGTCGTCGGTAGGAATCGACAGTCGAGCGCTCGGCGAGGCGGTGAACGGGTCGAGTAGCACGTCGAGGTCGCGGTGTTCGATAGCCTCTTGTGCGATGTGGTCGAACTCCGCGGCCCAATCCCAGGTGGCTCCGTCGTTACGCATGGCGCGCAGCGAGTGCACGATGTTGCCCGAACCGATGAAGATCACCCCGTGGTCGCGCAGGCGGCGCAGCCGGGTGAATAGTTCATACAGTTTCGGCAGGGGCAACGAGTAGTCGATCGAGATCTGCAGCACCGGCACACTCGGGTGTGGCGACAGCCATTTCAGCACGCTCCATGTGCCGTGATCAAGGCCCCATTGGTGATCCAGCGCAATCTCGTAGCGCTCCATGTCATCGAGCAGCTGCTTGGCAACCAGCTGAGCGACGTCGTGATCGCCCTTGGTGTCGTACTTCACGTTGTAGAGCTCCGGCGGGAAACCGTAGAAGTCGTAGATGATCGGGTTCTTGGGTGCGTCAGTGATGGCCGTGCCACCTTGGGTGAGCCAGTGTGCCGAGATGACGATGATTGCCTGAGGCTTGGGCAGTTCGCGGCCGAGCGCGGTCCAAGTGCGCGAGTACTCGTTGTCTTGGATGGCGTTCATGGGCGTGCCATGCCCGACGAACAGCACGGGCATGCGTTCGGAGGGAACGAGCCGGTTCTCAAGGTCGCTGATGCTGTACATATCTGTCCTCTCAGGATGCCGTCACTACATGCAACATACTTGCAGCGTCAAATAATTCCCGGGTGTTTGTGCGGCGTGTCGGGGTCTGGCGTTAGGGTCCGTGCGCGTTTTCACTCGGCTGAGCACGATTTCACCTTTGGAGTGGCTGTTGTGCCGAAATCATGCGGGCGAGGGTGAAAGCGGTGAAATGCAGGTGCTGAGGGTGCGTGTGGGGCAGGTGCTGAGGGTGTGTGTGCGGCAGGGGTGACGCTGCGTCACCCATGAGGAGCGTGTGCAGTGGGGGTGAAGGATCAGCCGAATGTGCGGTGGGGGTGAAGGGGGTTCACCCCTGCGGCCGGTTTTCACCCCCCTCGGCGACGGCTCGTGGTGAGCCCTACGCCCAAGCTGTTTCTCGGGTGTTTCGGCAGCGTGAAAACGAGGCGCTTTTGGGCTCATCTGAGGTGACGTTCGTGTGTCGACTATTACCGCAATGTAAAACTATTGATCAGTAGCAAACCCGCTTGACCGGTGTCTTTCGCGGTGCCGATGATGTTCCTGCTCGTGACGAAAGGAGCATCAGTGTTCTACACCGCACCACCCTTCGAGAGACCAGACTCAGGCCTCGTCCGAAGGTTTCTCGACGTCGAGGTCGCCTCGCTCGGGCATGTGACCGACTTTGGGTTTCCACGAGGGCTGCGCCGGGTGGCCGGTACCAAGCCTTTCGCCGGCGTCGCGCTCACTGTGCACATGCCGCACGTCGACTCGACTGCGGTGCACCGCGCGCTCAGCCTGGTGCAGCCGGGTGACGTCGTGGTCGTCGACCAGTCAGGCGACGAGCTGCGCTCGAGCTTCGGTGGTACCGTTGCCGCGGTCGCCCAGCACAAGGGTGCTGTGGCCGCGATCGTCGATGGCAGCACGAATGACGTCGGCGAGATCAGTGAGCTCGACTTTCCGGTGTATTCGCGTGGCGCCACACCGCTCACCAGCCGCATTCAGCGCCTCGAGGGCGAGATCGGCGTACCGGTCAGCGTGGGTGGCGTGGCTGTGTGCAGCGGCGACATTGTCTTTGGGGATGCCGACGGCGTGGCGGTGGTGCCCCAGCGTCGAGCTCTGCAGATGATCGAGCGTCTTGAGGCCATGGAGGAACGCATGGCACGCAACGACTGGCTGGGGCAGGCCCTGCGCGACGAACGCGAGTTCGCCGAACTGTCGGGAGCCGACCATGACTGACCGTTCAATCGTGATCCGTGGCGTGCAGCCGCACTCGGCGCACGACCCCAAGGAGAACCTCCGCACGGTGCTGCCGATGATCGCCCGCGCCGAAGCAGACGGTGTTGACCTGCTGGTGCTCCCAGAGACGGCCGCCAGTCGAACCGACGATCCTACTCAGCGCTGTGTTGCCGAGAGCCTCGATGACGGGTTCGCTCACGCGATCGCCCGCACGACGCACGGCATGAACCTCACGGTGGTGTTCGGCATGATCGAGCGAGTTCAGGGCAGCGAGCGTCGGCGCAACACGCTGGTGGCGATGCGTGACGGTGAGATGACTGCCTTCTATCACAAGCTTCACCTCTACGACGCACATACCAGTCGAGAGTCGAAAGGCATTCTCCCGGGAGACGCCGCTCCGGAGCCGTTCACGGTCGCCGGTGTGCGTATCGGGCTGCAGAACTGCTACGACCTGCGCTTTCCAGAGACCAGTCGAGTGCTCGCTGACCGAGGTGCCGAGGTGTTGGTCGTTCCTACGTCTTGGGTGCGCGGGGCAAACAAAGAAGATCACTGGAACCTGCTGCTGCGTGCCCGGGCAGTAGAGAACACGTGCTTCGTGCTGGGCGTTGGCCAGACCGGCGGCAACCGCATCGGGCTGAGCGCAGCCATCGGCCCCGACGGCGTCTGCCGTGCCGGGCTGGGGCATGAGATCGGCGAGTTCACCTGCACCTTTGATCTGGGGCTGCTGGAGCAGACCCGCGCCGCGATGCCGCTGCTGCGGCAGCGACGTTTCGCCATAGATCCCGTGCCACGACAGGCACCCACGATCTTCGAGTAGTCGACCGACTGATTTTCCCATCCAACCACTACATCCCCCTTCACAAATTCATTCAGAGAGGCAACACCATGACCCCGAAATCCCCCGTCGCCCGCCCGCGTCACCGCACCAGCCGCATCCTGTTCGCTACTGCGATCGCCGCCGCGGTCTCGGTCGCCGCGTCAGGATGCGCGCTCGGCTCATCCTCGGACAGTGACGCAACGTCGGTGGCGTCGAGCATCCTCAGTCTCGATCAGAGTCTGCATGATGCCCTACCAGACAGCGTCAAAGAGTCGGGAACGCTGAAGGTCGTGATGCCAGGCGCCAACCCGCCCTGGTACCTCAAAGACGGCGACTCCTATCAGGGCGTGGCCCCAGACTTGCTGAACGCACTCGGCACGGTTCTCGGCGTGAAAGTCGAGTACACACCGATGAACGATCTCGCCGGGGCGTTCGCCGCAGTGTCTGCCGGTCGATATGACGTTGGCTTCAGCCCCTACGGTGACACCGGAAAATCTGAGAAGGTCGACGTCGTCGACGTGAACAAAGAGATCGTGCCCTTCCTCGTGCCCTCGGGTAACCCGAAGAGCATCAACAGCATCGATGACGTTTGCGGTGCATCCATCGCGGCGCTGGGGCCGGCTGGTGCCGGCTCGGCGTATCAAGTGCTGGTCGATCAGTCAGACAAGTGCACGCAGGAGGGCAAAGAAGCGGTCAACATTGTGCCGCTGAAGGCAATCGCCGATGGCGCGCTCGCGGTCAAATCCAACCGCGCGGATGCCTTCTTCGGCTCAGGCGCGGCGCTGCAGTACTATGCCAAGACTTCAGATGACTCGCTGGAAGTTGCGGGCACTGAGGCCGCCAACGGCTTCGACGGGCTCTACCAGGGCATGATCGTGCCCAAGGGCTCGTCGCTCGGGGACACCCTCGTGCAGGCGTTCCAGCAGGTCTTCGACGCAGGGGTGTACGGACAGATCTTCGATGAGGCCGGGCTCGACAAGCAGAAGCTCGAGGCGCCGGGCCTGAACCTTGCACGCAAGGACGGCTGACGATGAGCGCGCACTCCATCGCTGAACCGGCAGTCGACATCGCAGCGGCGAAACCGGTGCGTCGGCCGTGGATCTGGGCCACCGGCGTCGTGGTGGTCGTGCTCTGCGCACAGATCGTGCAGCTGCTGGTCACCAACCCCAATTTCGAATGGCCGGTGGTCGCCGCACATCTGCTCGACCCGTCGATCCTGCGTGGTGTGTACAACACATGCATACTCACCGTGTGGGGCATGCTGCTGGGCATCGTGCTCGGCGGCGTGCTCGCCTTGCTGAAGATGTCTGACAGCAGGCTGTTGCGGTCGATCGCTTCGGGGTACATCTGGGTGTTCCGCGGCACGCCAGAGCTGGTGCAGCTGATCTTCTGGTTCAACATCGGCCTGGTGCTGCCGCAGATCGGCTTGGGCATCCCGTTCGGGCCGCTGCTGATCTCAGCCGAGGCGAATGACGTCATCACGCCGATCGTCGCCGCGGTCATCGGCCTGGGGTTTCATGAGGCGGCCTACCAAGCGGAGATCTACCGCGCAGGTTTCCTTTCGGTGCCCAACGGACCGCTCGAAGCCGCGCGCTCACTGGGGATGAACCCGGTCGCCGTCTTCTTCCGGGTACGGTTGCCGCTGGCGGCGCGTTTCATCGTGCCCCCGATGTTCAACCAGGTGATTGGCATGACGAAGGGCACATCGCTGGTGAGTGTGATCGGCGGCAGCGAACTGCTGTTCTCGGTCCAGGAGATCTACAACGAAACCTTCCAGACCATCCCGCTGCTGATTGTGGCGTGCATCTGGTACTTGGTGATCACCAGTGTGCTGAACGTATGCCAGCACTTCATCGAGCGTCACTACGGGCGCAGCAGCAGACCAATCGCCGCGACGCGAACCGCGGTACCGAACGCCCCGGCGGCGACACGAGGAGATGACGATGAGTGATGTGAGTGAAGCCGCAGTGCGGCCAGTGCTGAGCATGCGCGGTCTGCGCAAGCACTTCGGCGGACGTGAAGTGCTCACGGGAATCGACCTGGACGTGCTTCCAGGCGAAACCGTCGCACTGCTCGGCCCGTCTGGTGCGGGAAAGTCCACGCTGCTGCGGTGTGCGAACATGCTCGAGCGGCCAGACGGCGGGTCGGTGTGGCTTGACGGCGAGTTGATCGGATACGAGCAGGAGCGCACAGGACTGCGTGCTCTCGGGGAGCGGCGGATGGGACGCCAACGGCAGGAGATGTCGATGGTATTCCAGAGCTTCAACCTCTTTCCGCACTGGACGGCGCTGCGCAATATCACCGAGGGGCCACGGCATGTGCGTGGCGTCAGCCGTGAAGAGGCCGAGCAGACCGCGCGACGACTGTTGGATCGCGTTGGGCTGGGCGACCGAGAAGACGCTTATCCGGCACAACTGTCGGGCGGGCAACAGCAGCGGGTCGCGATCGCACGCGCGCTGGCAATGCGGCCGAAGTTGGTGCTCTTCGATGAGCCCACGTCGGCCCTCGACCCGAGCAACGTCGGCGAAGTCATCTCAGTGATGAAAGAGCTGGCCCAAGACGGGGTCACGATGCTCGTCGTCACTCACGAGATCGGCTTCGCACACGAGGCCGCTGATCGGGTCGTGGTCATGGCACAAGGCGGCATCGTCGAGCAGGGCGAGGCCCGCGAAGTGCTGGACAACCCTCGTACCGACGTCACGCGGGCATTCCTCGGTCTGGGAGCACGCGCATGATCGAACGGGCGGCTTCGGCGGATGCCCCCGGCTTGCGTCGTTCAGACATCGTCGACGCTTCGGCCAGAGGAATCGCCAGCCACGTGGCCGGGCTCATCCGCACCGGCGAGATGACACCCGGTCACCGGCTGCCGCCCATTCGTCAGCTTGCGCAACGCCTGAACGTGAGTCCGGCCACGGTGTCTGCGGCGTGGCGACTGCTCAAAAGACGCGGCCTGATCGCCGGCCGCGGAAAGAGTGGTATCCGTGTGATCGGGCAGGGCGAGGCATTCGCGCCCGCTGCTGCAGCGCCTGCGATAGCGGGGCTCCAAACGGGGAATCTGCGTGCCGTCTTTCCTGATCCGGCATTTCTGCCGGATCTGTTTGAGGCGTTGCATGCGGTCAGACGTCTCGAACAGCTTGAGGAGTACTACCACGAACCAGCGCTGCCGGCACTCGCCGACGCGGTGCGGCAGGTGCATCCTGACATCGGCCAACGCCTGATCGCAGCCAGTGGGTCTTCGGATGCCCTGTGGTCGGTGCTGCAGGCCATCTCGGTGCCGCGCGACCGAGTGCTGGTCGAGACCCCGACGAGCCCGCAGTATCTTGAAATCTTCGCCGAACTCGGGCTAGAGGTCATTCCCATTCCGTATCGCCACGGCGGCCCCGACGTACAGGCTGTAGACCAGGCCCTGCGGTTGCGCCCCGTCGCCCTGTTCTTTCAGACGCGTTCGCAGATTCCCACCGGCTGGTCGCTCGGAGAGGAGAATGCCGACGCACTGGCGCTCGCGCTCGCGGCGCACCCGGAATGCACGGTCATTGAATGCGATGAGGTCAACGACTTGTCGCCTGCGCCGCTGCACACTCTGGCGACAAGGCTTCCGCAACAGACGGTGCACATCGGTTCGTATGAGAAGGCCTGGGGGCCTGACCTGAGACTGGCGGTGATCGGCACGGGAGATGCCCATGCCGATCAGATCGAGCCGGTCGTGCGATCGACGAGGCAGTGGACCTCGCGAATTCTGCAGCAGACCCTCGCTGAGTTGATGACGACGGCAAATGGCCGAGGTGTCGTCGATGACGCCCGAGACATATACCGCAAGCGGCATGAAGCGCTGGTGCAGGCGCTTGCAGAGCGCGGTGTGCTCGCGGCTGGAGGGACGGGACTGTGCGTCTGGCTGCGCGTGGTCGACGAGGATGCCGCATTGAGAAGGCTGGCCGCGGCCGGAATCGCTGCGTTGGGCGGTCACGGTTCAGTCGTGGGCGAGACGGACAGTGCGCACATTCGTGTCGCATCGCTGCGCGTGCCTGTTGAGGCTGCACCTGCACTCGCCGACGTGCTGGCTGAGGCGACTCGGGCTGACCCGCACGGTGTGAGGCGCCAGCGACCGGGGTGACCGCCTGCCCTCACAACACACAACAAGACACCACAAGAAAGACCAGAGAATGATTGACTTCCCCCGTACCGACTCTCACCGCCTCGACGATCAGAGGCTTGCGACGCTTCGCGCCAGATTCTTGGCAGACTCTCGCAACCGCACCGTGCAGAACGCGCTTGCTCGTCAGGATGTCGATGAGGTCGCCGTCGATCATGAGGTGCTGCTCTCGCTGCGCTCCGAGGTCTCGGTGCATCTTGACGATTGGAAAGTCACCAACCAGTATGAGAGCGGGCGCTGCTGGCTGTTCGCGATTCTGAACTTGCTGCGTGCCGATGCCAGAGGGCGCCTCGGTGTCAAAGACTTCGAGTTCAGCCAGACCCACGCGATGTACTGGGACAAACTCGAGCGGGCCAACCTGCTGCTCGACGAGATCGTCGCCACCGCAGATCAGCCACTCGACGGGCGGCTGATGAGCCATCTGCTGGCCGGGCCGCTGGAAGACGGCGGGCAGTGGGATATGGCGGTGAGTGTGCTGCTGCGTCATGGCGCAGTGCCGAAGCAGCTGATGCCAGAGACATACGCGTCGTCGCATTCGAAGCATATGAATGCGCGGCTGCATCAACGCCTGCGCCGGGCTGCACTCGACTTGCGTGAAGTCGCCGATGACCCCCAAGAGGTGTCGATTCGTCGGGAGCAGGCGCTGAGCGACATTCACACGATCCTGACGGTGCACCTGGGCACTCCACCCGAACGAGTTGATTGGGAATGGCGTGACGACCGCGGTGACTTTCACCGTGTGTCAGAGCAGCCGCAGGAGTTCCTCGCTCGAGCGTGCTGGCTGCCGCTCGAAGAATACGTGTGCCTGGTCGACGACCCGCGACCGGAGCATCCTAAAGGGGCGCTGCTCACTGTTGAGCATCTGGGCAATGTGGTGGGTGGCCGGCCGGTGCGTTATCTGAACGTCAGCTCAGCGCGGATGAAGAAGTTGGCGGTGCAGGCCCTGAAGCGGGGTGAGCCCGTGTGGTTCGGCTGTGACGTGGCGCAGCAGGAGCTGCGCGCTGAGGGACGTTGGGCAGCGAACCTGCTGGATTACGAGGATGTGTATCAGGTGCCGCTGACGCTGACGAAAGAGGAGCGGGTGCGCACCGGAGAGTCGCAGATGACTCATGCCATGCTGCTGACCGGTGTCGACCTGACCGACGATGAGACGCCGCTGCGCTGGCGGGTCGAGAACAGCTGGGGGCCAGGGCGTGGCGAAGAAGGGTTCTTCGTGATGGCTGACTCCTGGTTCGACGAGTACGTCTTTGAGGTCGCGGTGCGCCGGTCTGACCTCGACGAGACCGAACGCGGCATCGTGGACGCCGACGCCGAGGTCATCACGCTTCCGGCGTGGGACCCCATGGGCGCACTGGCATGAACGATGTCGAGCGCATCGGCGTCGCTGATCTGTTCCGCATCGGCATCGGTCCGTCAAGCTCGCACACGGTCGGGCCGATGTTTGCTGCCAAACGGTTCGCTGCGCGATTGGCCGAACGAGATGTGATCGACCAGGTGGCGCTGCTGCGCGTTGACCTCTACGGATCGTTGGCGGCGACCGGCCGCGGGCACGGTACCCTCAGCGCAGTGCTGATGGGGCTCGAAGGGCGAGCCCCCGAAACTCTCGATCTCGCCGAGCGTGATCATCGGCTGGCTCAGATTGCGGGTGGAGATCTTTTGCTTCTCAATGGATCGCATGCGGTCGCTTTTGCCGCCGACGACATCGTGATGCATCCGTTCACGCGGCTGCCCGGGCATGCAAACGGCATGTGCTTTGCGGCTGAAGATGCGAACGGGCACACGTTGCTGCGGCTTGTCGGCTACTCCATTGGCGGCGGGGCCGTGCAGTGGGAAGACTCACGTGAGGCCGGGGTCACCACCGGCGCGGAGTCGACGCAAGACGACAGGGGAAATCGCGACCGCATCCACACGCCGAATGATCGGTATGACTTTCACTCAGGTGCGCAGCTGTTGGCCATGTGCGAGGGTGGGGCCAGCGTGAGCGGTGCGATGCGGCGACTGGAGAACGCACGTGGAACTGCCGACGTCGAACTCGACGAGCGCATCGATCGCGCCCTCGGGGTGATGCGTGATTGCGTCGAGAGCGGATTCTCGGCAACGGGCGTGCTTCCCGGCGGGCTGAACGTGCCGCGACGGGCCGCACAGGTGAGGCAACAGCTGGAGGCTGCGGGCGGTTACACGCGAGAGCTGGAAACGGAGTGGCTCGCCGCTGCGGCGATGGCGGTCAGCGAGCAGAATGCCGCTGGGGCCCGAGTGGTGACCGCACCTACCAACGGGGCTGCGGGCATCCTGCCGTCTGTGCTGTTCTGGCTGGAGCACTTCTCTGAAGTGTCTGCCGTGGAACTGCCCGAGCGGCGGCGGCGTCTCATTCTGGCTGCCACTGCGATCGGGGTGCTCTGTCGCAGGCGGGCGTCGATTTCGGGGGCGGAGGTCGGCTGCCAAGGCGAAGTCGGCAGTGCGTGTGCCATGGCTGCGGGAGGGCTGGTGGATGCGCTCGGTGGCACGGCGGAGCAGGTGGAGAACGCTGCTGAGATCGCCATCGAGCATCACTTAGGGCTCACCTGCGATCCGGTCGGTGGGCTGGTGCAGATTCCGTGCATCGAGCGCAATGCCGTGGCTGCGAACACTGCGGTGGTTGCTGCGCGGCTGGCGTTGCGAGGCGACGGATCGCATCGGGTCACGCTTGATGAAGTGCTCGACACGATGCGACGCACAGGTGCCGACATGTCGGAGAAGTATAAGGAGACCTCGCGCGGCGGGCTGGCCGTCAGCGTGGTCGAGTGCTGAGCCGTGGCGTGCGCGCGATTTCACTGTTGCGTGCATGATTTCGCCCCTGGCCGGGCTGTTGTGGTGAAAACGTGCGCGCGGGGGTGAACCGGGTGACGCTGCCAGCGCGGGAGAGGGGGGGGCGCCGGTGCTGGGGCTTGCGTGTGCGGCTGGGGTGACGCTGCGTCACCCCTGAGGGGCGTGTGCAGTGGGGGTGAAGATTTGCCGGAATGTGCGGTGGGGGTGAAGGAGGTTCACCCCTGCGGCGGGTTTTCACCCCTGCGGTGAGGCTCGGCCGAGCCGGGCCGGGCCGAGCCGGGCCGGGCCGGGCCGGGCCGAGCCCAGCCGAGCCCAGCCCAGCCGACCTATCTGTTGGGCGCAAGCAGCGTGCCCCGTACCACGCTGCCGGCGAAGGTGCGGGTGGCGACGGTCAGCCACGCACCTGCGAGCAGCACAAACCAGCACCAGGCCACCACCGCCATCAACCCAGACCCGGTCGCCTGAGCTACCCCCGCGAACCCCGTGGTGACGGTGCCCACGGGGAAGGTGAACGACCACCACGTGAGGTTGAACGGCATTCCGGCGCGCAGCGTGCCGAGAGTGATCACGCCGACGACCAACGTCCATAACAGTGCGAAGCCCAGCACCAGCAGCCCGAAGCCGAGCCCGGCCAGCTCGATCGCGTGGGCCACCGCACCGTCGGCGACAAAATCGGCAGCGTGCCGAGACAGCCCGATTGCGGCGGTGGCGGTCTGTCCGAGCGGGCCGAGCACGATCCACAGCGTGGGCACCTTACCCGAGGCACCGACTTTGTGCAGAATCAGGCGATTCCAGAGCATGGTGATGATGATCACCGCCGGAAAGAACGTCATGCCCATCAGCAGCACGGCGACCAGCAGCAGTTCGAGCGCGGGGGAGCGCCCCTGCAGTTGCGCGAGCAGCGGCACCGCGCCGGCAGCCGAGACCATCGGTGGTACCAGCGGCATCAGCCATCCGCCGAAAGCGTCTTCGCTGCCTACGCGCAGTCGAGTGAATGCCAGAAACGGCACGGATGCGGCGGTCGCCACCCCGAGCACGGTTCCGATGGTCCACAGCGCGGCACTCAGATGCCAGGCGAGGTGGGTGCCAAGCAGCGGCTGCGCGCAGTTGAGGGCGCCACTGCCAACGGTCATGATCGCCATGGGCACTGCGCCGTAGAAGTTCACCATCGTGGGGTTGCGGTGATGTGTGGATGCCGTGGCCGGGAACAGCGCCCAGTGCGCGATCGTGGCCACGGTCAGCGCCGCAAGCAGTGCAGCGGCGAGCAGCCAGATCGCCAGCGCGAGCGCCGCGGCCCATCGCCCACCGCCAGGCAGTGCGACGAGTGCATTCGCGACAATGCCGGTGCCCATCACGCTGGCAAACCAGTTCGGGGTGAGGTTGGAGACGATGTCGCGCGGAGAGTCGAGGTCGCGAAAGAGAGGGGACATGCCGTCATCGTGCGCCAGGGTGGGGCGCTCGAGCGAGTTGTGGGCGCCGCAGGTACAATTTCAGATTGTGACTGAGAATCCGCTCGACGACGCAGCGCTGCTGGTGGCGCTCGGTCGTATGAACTCGATCAGCCAGGCCGCGCATGCACTCGGAGTCTCGCAGCAGGCGGCGTCGGCCAGGCTTGACCGGCTCGAGGCTGGCCTCGGAGTGCGCCTGGCCGATCGGGGAGCCCGGGGAGCGCAGCTGAGCGAGAGCGGACGCAGCCTGCTGCCTGCAGCCGGTGTGCTGCGCTCGGCGGCCGCTGACTGGCAGCGCGCGCTGTCGGCTGCCGCAGTGCCCCGCGACCCGGCTGGCAGCCGAAACGCGCTGCGCATTGCTGCTAGCCGCACTGTCGCGGACTTCTTGCTGCCTGGCTGGCTGGCGCGTGCCGGGCGTATGGGCGCACCTGTCTCAGGCGTCATCGCCCTGCCGAGGAACAGCCGCGACGTAGCGCGCCTGACCGCAGACGGCGCGTGTGGGCTCGGCTTCGTCGAGTCGACCAGGCAGGTCACGCATGCGCTTGCCGCCCCGCACGGCCTGTCGACGGCCACCGTCGCTTGGGACGAACTCGTGCTCGTGGTGCCGCCCAATCATGCTTGGGCGAAGGCCGGTGCAGTCACTGCGGCCGAACTGGCGCAGACGCCACTGGTGCTGCGCGAACCGGGGTCGGGCACCCGCGATGCGCTCGAGGCTGCGTTGGCACCGCGCCGCGCGACGGCGCCGGTGATGACGCTGGAATCGTCGGTGGGCATCCGGTCGGCCGTCATTGCTGGGGCTGGGCCTGCCGTGCTCAGCGTGCTCGTAGTCGAGCATGACCTGGCGCGCGGTGCGTTGGTCGCGGTGCGCATCGGCGGTCACCGCCTGCGACGCCCGATCACCGCACTGTGGCGCGGGGATCGAGACGAGCTCGGCGCACTGGAGCGCGCGCTGCTGAGCGTGGCCCGCTGAGCGTGGCCCGCTGAGCGTGGCTTGCTGAGCAGTGTCCGCTGACCGTCGTGCGCTCAGGCGTGCCGAATGTGGCGCAGCACCTGCTCGATCATCGAGCGCACGTGATCGTCTTGCAGCCGGTACACGACGTTGCGGCCGGCGCGGTCGCCCGCGGCGAGATTCAGATGACGCAGGATGCGCAGATGGTTTGATACCGTCGCCTGCGACATGCCAAGCTCGTCGACCAGCTCACTGACGGTCGCCGGAGACTCGAGCAGGCGGGCGAGAATCAGCACCCGGGCAGGCGTTGACAGGCCACTCATCACCTCGGCGATGTGCTCGGCGTCGGTGGCCTGCAGTCGCATGCCCGCCTTCTCTGATTCCATCCTTTGATTCAACCAGATGGATGCCCGAGAGCGTCGTCTGCCGCACTACATATTCATACATTGTGATATGTTTATTATATGAGTGAGTCGCAGACATCTGTTGAGGCCGAAGACGACAGCCGCCTCGAACTGGGGTTCGCCATCACCTCGGGCGTGGCCTACTTCGCTGGGCTGTTGGCTGAGTACGCGTTCGGTGCGCCCGAGGCAGTGGTCATCGGGCTCTATGTCGCCGCAGGGTTCTTCGGCAGTTTCTTCACCGTGCGCAGCGCCTGGCGGTCGGTGCGCGCTGGTCGGTTCGAAGTCGACTTCTTGATGATCGTTGCCGCAGTCGGTGCGGCAGCTATCGGGCGCTGGGGTGAGGGTGCGGTGCTGCTGTTCTTGTTCAGCATCGGCCACGCTCTTGAAGAGTATGCGATGTCTCGGGCGACCAAGTCGATCGAGGCGCTCGGCGAACTCACGCCACGCACCGCGACGGTGCGAGGCGCCCACGGCGAGCTGAGCGAACGTGCCGTCGAAGCCCTTGAAGTCGGCGACGTGGTGGTGGTGCGCCCGAACTCCAGGGTGCCTGCCGACGGCTTCATGCTCACCGGCGCCACCTCCATCGACCAGTCGGCAGTCACCGGCGAGTCAATTCCCGTCGAAAAAGCGCCAGTCGTTGATCCGCAGCGTGCGGCGGCGAATGTCGCGGGCATCCCGGCGCGCTCAAAAGTATTTGCCGGCACCGTCAACGGGCCAGCCGTGTTCGAAATGTCGGTCACGGCATCCGCCGCCGACACCACGCTCGCCAGGGTCGTGCGCCTGGTCACCGAGGCCGATACCGCCCAGTCGCCCACCCAGCGCTTCATCGACCGATTCCAGCGCTGGTACGTGCCCGCAGTCATCCTTGCCGTGCTCGTGGTGTTGGCCTTCGGGCTCGTGGTGCTCGGCGAGCCGTTCGCTGACAGCTTCTACCGCGCCATGCTCGTGCTGGTCGCCGCCAGCCCGTGCGCACTGGCCATTGCCACACCCGCCGCTGTGCTCGCCGGCATCGCCCGCGCCGGTCGTGCCGGGGTGCTGGTCAAAGGCGGGCTGCCGCTCGAGACACTCGGCCGAGTCGACGCCATGGCGTTCGATAAAACCGGCACACTCACCTGGGGGCACCCCACCGTGACCGAGGCGATCGCCGCACCGGGGGTGAGCGACGCCGAACTGGCCGCCGTGGCCCATGCCGTCGAGACGCTCAGCGACCACCCACTGGCCACCGCCATTGTGCGCGACCTCGCGCCCTTCGTCGCCGCAGAGGCCCGGCTGTCTGCCGACGACCTGAACGCCGTCACCGGGCGGGGTGTGCGGGCCCGGGTGGCCGACGACGAAGTGCTGGTCGGCAGCACCCGACTGATCGAAGAGGCCGGCATCGACCTGCCGACATCAGTTGCACAGGCGGTCGCCCGACTGCAGGCCGAGGGACGCACCACAATGGTCGTCTCTCGCGGCACCACCGTACTCGGCGTCATCGGCGTGATGGATGCTCCAAAGCAGGAGGCACGAGCCACGCTCGCCGTGCTGCGCAATGCCGGAGTTGACGACCTGGTGCTGATCTCCGGTGACAACCAGCATGTGGCCGAAGCAGTCGGCGGATCAGTCGGTGTCGATCGGGCGATCGGCGGGCTGCTGCCCGAAGACAAGGTGCAGGCCATCCGCGGTCTGAGCGACGGCGGACGCATCATCTGCATGGTCGGCGACGGCGTCAACGACGCCCCAGCCATGGCCAATGCCAGCCTCGGTATCGCCATGGGTGCCGCCGGATCGGCCGTCGCCCTCGAAACTGCCGACATCGCTCTCATGGCCGACGACCTGGGGCGGGTGCCCTTCGTGGTGCGCCTCAGCCGAGCGACCACACGTATCATTCGCCAGAACCTCATCGTCGCGCTCGCGGTGGTGGTCGGGCTCGTCACAGCCGGGCTGCTCGGGCTGCCGATGGGGCCGATCGTGTTTCTGCACGAGGGCTCGACCATTCTGGTGGTGCTCAACGCCCTGCGACTGCTGCGCTTTGAGAACCACCGCGACCACGCCGGCATCGTGCACGAAGACCGCCCGAGCGAGAGCACCCAGGCCGACATTCGCCGTGTGCTGCCTGAGCTCGGCTGAGCTGCCCAGGCCGTTATCATGGCCTGATGACGCTCAGCACTCTGGCCGCCCTCGTGGGCATCTGGCTGGTGGCCATCTCCTCCCCGGGGCCAGACATCGTGCTGGTGCTGCAAGAGAGCCTCACCCGGTCGCGGCGCAACGGCCTTTATGCCTCGCTGGGCATCATGATCGGCACCGCCGTGTGGATCGTTGCCGCAATCGTGGGCCTGGCGGCCATCGTGCGGCTCGTGCCCGACATTCAGATCTGGATGCAGATCGCCGGCGGCGCACTGCTGGCGCTGATCGGCGGGCTGGGGCTGCGAGCCATCTGGCGCGGTCGTGCGCTGGCTCCTGACGCTCCGGCGCGCAGTGCCGAGGGGGTGCCGGCGCCCACCGACCGCGCGCAAGAGGCCAGGCGGGCGCTGCTGCGCGGGCTCGGCACGAACCTCTCGAACCCCAAGGCCATGGTGTTCTTCGTGGCGGTGTTCACCCCGTTCTTCTCGCAGGGCGTCGAACTCGTGCCGACCCTCGGCATCGTGGCCCTGCTGATGGCGCTCACGCTGGGCTGGTTCTCGACCGTGGCAATGGTGGCGAGTCTGCCGGCAGTCACGCGGGTGCTCGGTCGAGCCGAGCGTCTGCTCGATGTGGGGGCGAACGCATTGTTCGTGCTGATCGGGCTCACCTTCGTAGCGCTCGCTGTGGCACAGCTGCTCGGCTGAGCCGTGCTCAGGGCTGCTGACAGGCGAGTTCGAACGAGGCCTCGACCTCAGCCAGCAGCGCACGCAGCTGCTGGGCGTTGGCGCCACTCAGGTGCGGGGTCAGCAGGCGGCTGGATGCTGTGCGCACGTCGGCGATCGATCTGACGGCCGCGTCGGTCAGCTGCAGTCGCATCACTCGGCCGTCATGCACATCAGGCACGCGATGCACCAGCTCACGAGCGCAGAGCGACTGAATAACGGTGCTGGCATTGCTGGGGCGCAGACTGAGTCGCCGGGCCAGATCGCGGGCATTGGTGTCGCGGTGCCGCTCGATATCGCGCAGCACCATCACCTCGAGGCTGCTGAGCGGTGCGACATCGGCCACGGTCTGCTCGCAGTCGTGGATGCGGCGGGCGATACTCGAGATCAGCGCGGCGACATCTGCTCGTGCATCTGTGGTGATGCTGGTCATGGCGCCTCCGAATCACGCTAAGATACTTCTGTCATCATAACAATCTGGAGGTCGTATGTCCGCATCCGTGCCCCGAGCCGGTATCAGCACCAAAGTGCTGCTCGTGCTTGCACTGCTCTCCTCTCTGGCTCCGCTGGGCACCGACCTCTACCTCTCTGCCTTTCCACAGATGGTCACCGATCTGCACACTTCCGAGACGGGGGTGCAATTGTCGCTGACGGCATTCCTCCTCGGGTCGGGCCTGGGCCAGGTCGTCTTCGGGCCACTCTCCGACCGCTTTGGTCGCATCCGTCCGCTGCTGGTCGGGCTCGTCATCGCGGTGCTGGCCGGGGTGGCCGCGGCGCTGGCGCCCGGCATCCAGCTGCTGGTGACCGCACGACTCGTGCAGGGCATGTCTGCGGCGGCGGGCATGGTGATTGGTCGCGCCATGGTGACCGATCTGGCGGTGGGGCAGGCCGCCGCGCGGGCGATGAGCATGCTCATGGTCGTCGGCGGGGTTGCGCCGGTGGTGGCGCCAGTGCTCGGGTCGGTGCTCGCCGAACCCATCGGCTGGCGCGGGCTGCTCTGGATTGTCGCGTCGCTGAGTGCCTTTGCACTGGTGTCGGCAGCTGCGGGTCTGCGTGAGACGCACGTGGGCATGCCGGCGCGTGAGCTCTCGGCCGAGCAGCGCTCAGCCCGGCGACGCGCCCTCGGCAGTCGCACCTATCTGGGCAACACCATTGCGTTCGCCTTCGCATTCGCGACCATGATGGCCTACATCTCGGCCTCGCCGTTTCTGTATCAGGGGCTCATGGGTATGACGCACCTGCAGTACGGGCTGGCCTTCGGAGCTAACGCCCTGTTGCTCACCGCCGTCAGCGGGGTGTCGTCCCGACTGGCGGGGTGCATCCCGGCGCAGACGCAGGCAAAACTGGGGCTTGCCATCAATGCTGTGGCGATCGCAGCCATCATGGGTGTCGTGCTGGCTGGGCTGCCCGCCACGTGGCTGATTGTGCCGGTGCTCATCGCCGTCGGGTCGTTGGGGCTGGTCTTCGGCAACCTCACCGCGCTGGCGCTGTCGGCCGTGCGTGAGGCCTCGGGCACTGGATCAGCCTGGCTCGGCCTGCTGCAATTCGGCCTTGCTGGGGCCGTCGCGCCGCTGGTCAGCCTTGGCGGCGAGGGCACGGCGCTGCCGTTGGCGGTGACCATGCTGGTTGCCACCATTGTGGCAAACGTCGCCTTTCGGGCCGCGAACTCCGTGCTCGGGCGCAGCGACGCCGCGGCCTGAGCCGGCCGGATGCCCCGGTTGCGATCAGTGCGGAATGTGCAGCAGGTGCTTCAGCGCGTGGGCGACATCACGAGCTGAGAGCTGATTGCCGTGCGCACCCCGGCGCCAGTACCCGGTGAAGTCGAACTCGCCGGCGCCAAGGCCCGCGGCCTTCACCCAGGCGCGCAGAGGTTTGATGGCCGCCTGCTCGCCGCCGTACCAGACATATGCGCCGCCGCCTGAGGGAATCTCGATGGTGCGCGCGGCGTCAGCCAGCAGTGTGGTGGTGCCCGCGGGTGCGCCGTCACGGGTGAGCCAGCGCACCTCAACGCCCGGTGGCGCAACCAGTGGCTGCCGTTCGGCATCGTCATTGATCTCGATCACTGCGAGCCCGGTCACTGACGCATCGAGCTCGGCCAGCCGCCGCGCGATGGCTGGCAGTGCGGTCTCGTCGCCCAAATAGCACTGCCATGTGAATTCGGCTGGAATGCGGATGCCACGAGGCGGCCCAGCCAGCCAGATGTCGGCACCGATTGGTGCCTCGCGCGCCCAAGTCGAGGCCACGCCGTGCTCGTGCATCACCACGTCGATCTCGACTTCGCCAGCCTGCGGGTCGTAACTGCGCACGGTGTAGTCGCGGCTGGGCACCAGTGGCTTGGGCCACCGCAGCCGGTCACCGTCGGCCACCGGGATGCGCCCGAGCTCGGCCTCTGTGCTCGGAAACAGCAGCTTGACGTGCTCGTCGGCAATGTGACTCTCGAACCCCACATGCTCGTCGCCGCCCAGAGTGATGCGCAGCATGCGCGGGGTGACGAGTTCACGGCGCAGCAGCTGCAGCTGGCGAATGCGCACGGGCCAGCGCTCGAGCATGGCTTTCGGTCGATCGTTCGTTTCGGCCATGGGGGATGCTCCAATCGGTGAGGCGACCAAGGTTGCGTTGCGCGGATTAGGCTACCATTACCCACATCTCATGATTTGAGACGACAAGCCACATACCGAGAGGATCCTCATGGCGCGCAGCCAGAAGTTCACCACCCGCTCTCTGCTCGTCTGCGTGGTGCTCGGGGCGTTCACTGCCGCGTTCGTTCACCTTTCGCGCGTGCTCGGTGTGATGTTCTGGACCACTGCACCGTGGCTCGGCGCACCAGCGCCCATCGTGCCTTGGTACCTGATGATCATCGTCGCGGCGCTGCTCGTACCGCGCTTCGGCTCCGCTCTGATCACTGGCTTCATCGGTGCCGTGGTCGGTGTCGGCACCATGGCCCTGCTCGCCGCTATCGTCATTGAGGCGGTCTTTGCTCTCTTTCGAGCGCAGGCTCGACGCAGTGGCGCCGAGGTCGCCGTCGGTGCCCGTCGCACGCTGTGGTGGGCGGTGATCGCGGGTATCGCCGCCGGGGTCATGAGCTACGGCTTCATGTTCACCGTGCAAGAGTTCCGCGTGCTCGACGCCGGTCTCATGCTGGTCGCCCTGGCAGTGCGCATCGTCACCGGCGCTCTGTTCGGCTGGCTGGCTTGGCTGATCACCAGAGGCCTATTCAAAGCCGGGTTCACGGTCGAGGCAAGCGGGTCGCGACGCGCAACACCGGCCAAGGCGGAGCGCTGAGCGCCACTGTCGAGATCCGCGACCTGCACGTCGGCTACGCCGACACTGGCGAGGTGCTCGCAGGTCTCGACCTGACCTTCGACGCCGGCAGTTACACTCTCGTGGCCGGGCCCACCGGCTCAGGTAAATCAACACTCGTACTCGCCGTCATCGGCGTGCTCGACGCCGGCACCGACGCCGAGTGGTCGGGCCAGTGTCTGATCGATGGGCGCGATATTGCCGACGTCTCTGCCGCCGAGCGCGCCAGTCTGGTCGCCGCAGTCTGGCAGAGTCCGCAGGTGCAGCTGTTCCGCGACACTGTGCTCGACGAAGTCCGAGCCGGCCTCGACTACCGGTGTCTGCCCGCCCACGAGGTCGACCGCCGCGCCCGCGAGGCGTTGCAACTGGTCGGTCTCGCTCACCTCGACGAAACCCACGACCCCGCACGCCTATCGGGCGGAGAACAGCAGCGCCTGGCGCTCGCCGCAGCCCTGGTGCTCGATGAGGCGTCGAGTGCGCTCGATGCCGATGCTGTGCAGGCCTTCGGACAGGCGCTCGATCAGGCGCGTGTTGAGCGCGGGGTCACCGTTATCGCAGTCGACCACCGACTGGCCGCTCATCGTCAGCGAGCCGATCGCTGTCTCGTGCTCGATCAGGGGCAGGTGGTGCTCGACGGCACGGTGCCGCAGGTGCTGGTCGATCAGTGAGCCCGAGCTGAGGCCCTGGGGTTGCGCGTCGACGATCAGACGGCGGCCAGCGTACCCGGGCAGGCGCAACCGGCAGCGGCTACGAATGAACCGAGGGCACTGCGAGCGTCAGGGCTCACCTTGCAGGTGCCCGGCCGCACCCTGGTCGACGCGGCCGACATCGATCTGCCCACTGGAGCGATCGCACTGCTCACCGGAGCCAACGGCACCGGCAAAACCACACTGCTGCAGGCACTGGCCGGTCGGGGTAGGGCAGCACAGCGGCGCATTCGCCCCAAAGTGCGGCAACGCATATCAGCCGGCATTGGCATGGCCGGCCAGCGAGCTGCCGATCTCCTGTTGGGGCGCACGGTGCGTGCCGAACTGGCGCAGGCACTCGGCCATGACCGGGCTCGAGACGCCGATGCTGCGCAGGTCGACCAGCTGCTCGAGCTGGCGGGGCTCGGCGGGATGTCCGAGCGACATCCGCTGCGCCTCTCGGGTGGGCAGCGCCAGCGGCTGGCAGTCGCCTGTGCCCTCGCTGGAGCACCGAAGCTCGTGCAGCTCGACGAGCCCACCAGCTCTCAAGATCGCACCGGCATCGCGCGGGTGCGCGCTCTGCTCGAACGCGAGAGAGCAGAGCGCGTCACCGTGATTGCCACACATGACCCCCATCTCTTCGCAGATTTGGCGACGCATCGGCTGCATGTGCAGGGGCGACGACTCGAGCAGGTGCCCAGGTGAGCCGGCGCGCTCAGCCGCTCGTGCATCCGGCCGCCGTGGCGCTCGCCCCGCTGCCAGCGATGGTGGCGGTGCTGGTGACCGATCGGCTCACGTTTGGCATGGTCGTGGTGGCGATCTGTGTGCTCGCGGGGTTCGCTCGCGGTCTGCGGGTCGGCTTCGGGCTGTTTCTCACGCTCGCGGTGACGGCCGCGGTGCTCTGGACGGGCTTTGCGGTATCGCTGCCGCGTGCCGCCGGCGAAGCCGTCATCGAGTGGCTGCCGATGCCGGCCGACCGAGGCAAGCGCACTGCTCGCCGCCGGCGGTGCACTGCGCATTGTCGGGGTCATGGCGCTGTTCGGCGCCACGATGGTGTGGCTGCGTTGGCGAGTGCTCGCCGACACCTGCATCGGTTTGTGGCACCTGCCGTATCGTCTGTTCGATGTGACCGGGCTGGGGCGTCGCTTCGCCGTGCTGATGCGTGATGACATCGCGACGGTGCGCGCCCAAGCACGACTGCGGGCGCGTGGTGCACGCCTGCGCGCGTGGCGCATCTCGGCCGGGCTCACGGTGCCGGTGCTGATGGCCGCCTTTCGGCATGCCGATCAACTGGCCATCGCCATGGATGCGCGCGGCTTCGGCGCCCAACCAAGCCGAACGGTGCATGACGCATGCCCGCTGCGATTGCGCGACGGGATGTTCGTGGCCGTGGCCTGGGCCCTCACCGCGGCACTCGCTACGCTCTGACCCTCGGGGTCAACTCACTTCTGTCGCAGAATGAACCGGCGTTTGAGCAGCTCGTTGGCGGCCACATAGACCACGGTGATGACGACCAGGGCACCCAAGATCGGCCACGGCACATCGTCGATGCCGAGCAGCCCGGCAACAGGGGAGTAGGGCAGCGCGAGCGTGATGACGGCCACCACGAGGCTCAGCACCAGCAGGCCACGCCCGGGCCGACTGCGCAGAATCGGGCGGGCGGTGCGCATCGAGAACAGCACAGCCAGCTCAGTGAGGGTCGACTCGATGAACCAGGCGCTGCGGAACATGGTGTCGTCGGTGCCGAAGCCCAGCATGAGCACACCGAAGGTGATGATGTCGAACAGGGCCGACAGCACGCCGAACACGATCATGAACGTGCGGATCGAACCGATGCGCCAGCGTCCGGGGCGCTCGACCAGTTCGTCATCGACGCGGTCGGAGGCGATGGCCATCGAGGGCAGGTCGGTCAAAAAGTTGAGCACCAGCACCTGCCGAGGCAGCATTGGCAAGAACGGCAGAAACAGACTGGCGAAGGCCATCGAGATCATGTTGCCGAAGCTCGCACTGGTGGTCACTCGCACATATTTGAGCGTGTTCGCGAAGGTCTCGCGCCCCAGACGAACGCCGTCGAGGATGACGCCGAGACTCTTGTCGAGCAGCACGACTGCGGCCGCGTCGCGGGCCACCTCGTGCGCGGTGTCGACAGAGATGCCGACGTCGGCGGCGTGCAGCGCAGGGGCGTCGTTGATGCCGTCGCCGAGAAAGGCCACCGCAGTGTGCTGGCCGGTGTCGTCGGTGCCGGCGCGCAGGGCCGTGACAATGCGTGCCTTGTGCGTGGGTTCGACTTCGGCGAAGACCGAGGCTCGTTGCACGAGCGCCTGCAGTGCGCCATCATCGACTTTCTCGAGCTGCGGGCCGGTGACCACATCGGCGGCATCGAGACCGAGGTCGCGAGCCACCTTGCCGGCGGCGAAGCGGTTATCGCCGGTGATGACCTTGACCGTGACACCCAGCGCGTGCAGCCCGGTGATGTCTTCGAGCACATCGTCTTTGACGGGGTCGTGGAAGCAGAGCAGGCCGCGCAGGGTGAGCCCCTGCTCGTCGGCGACGCTCAACTCGGCGGCCGGCTGATCGTCATCGCCTGAGGTGTGCACCACGCCAGTGGCGATCGCCAGCACTCGATAGCCGTCGCTGCTGAGCTGCTCGAAGCGCCGCTGCAAGGGCTCTCGCACTGTGTCGAGTGCGACGTCGTGGCCGTCTTGACGCACGTTTGTGCAGCAGGAGAGTACCTGGTCGAATGCGCCCTTGCACACCAGCACTCCGCTGGCGCCCGGCTTGGCATGCGCGTCGATCACTGCGACGCTGAGTCTGCGGCGAGTGAAGTCATAGGGCACCTCGCCGATCACCCGCAGACCCTCGGGCATGCTGCCGCGGGCCAGCACCGCCTGGTCGAGCGGGTTGGCGAAGCCGCGCTGCCCGCCGGCGTTGACCAAAGCCAGCTGCAGCACGTCAGCATCGAGTGCATCGGCCTCGGCTGGCGCCGTCGAGATGGCCTCGGCTCGATCGAGCTGCGCTGCACCCTGCGTGATGGTGCCCGTTTTATCGGTGCACAGCACTTGTACCGAGCCCAGATCTTCGATCGCCGACAACCGTTTGACGATCACCTGGCGCTCGGCCATCTTGCGCGCTCCGGTGGCCAGACTGACCGAGGTGATCGCCGGTAGCATCTGCGGGGTGAGCCCGATGGCCAGCGCCAGCGCGAACATGAGCGACTCGATGAGCGAGCGGCCGAGCACCGTGTTGACCACCAGAATGAAGACGGTGAGCACCACCATGATGCGCAGCAGCATGCGGCCAAAGCCGGCCAGCCCCTGCTGAAACTCGCTGGCCTGCGTGCGAGTGGTCAGCGACTTCGAAACCTGCCCGAACTCGGTGCGCGTGCCGGTGGCCACGGCCACCATGCGTGCCGTGCCGCTGACCACATGCCCGCCCTGAAACACCGCGGTGCGTCGGGCGGCCAGAGACGCGTCGGCCGGCACGGTGCCCGAGGCGACCTTCTCGACCGGAAACGACTCACCGGTAAGCGCCGATTCGTCGACCAGCAGCTGATCACTGGTGAGCAGACGCCCGTCAGCCGGAATGATGGAGCCGGCAGACAGCTCGACCACATCGCCGGGCACGATCTCGGTCAGCGGCACCTCGGTGTCTTGCCCGTCGCGATGCACGGTGGCAGTCACCGCCACCCGGGCCATCAGCGCGCTGACAGCGCTGCCCGCGCGGTGCTCCTGCCAAAACCCGAGCAGACCACTAAGCACCACGATCGCGATGACGATGGCCCCGTCAATGGCATCACTGACCAGAAACGAGATGACCGCCGCCGCCAACAGCAGCAGAATGATCGGCGAGGTGAACTGACGGGCGAGCATCGCCGCAGTGGGATGCGCGTGATGCGCGCGCCCATCGATGCGGGCGATCTCGGCCTGACGCTGCGCCGCCTCGGCAGAGGTGAGCCCGGCGGCCGAGCTGTCGAGATCGTGGGTGACGCTCTCGGCGTCTTTGGCCCAGCAGGCCTCACTGCGCCAGGGCAGCGGGCGCGCGTGAGGCGTCGGGTGGCGGTCGGCAGACTTCTTCGACATGCGTGCACTCCGGAGGATGATCATGAGGCGGCCCTCGCCGCCTGATTCTCACTGTACGCGCAACCGGTGACACTCCGGTGGCGCACTCGCTACGCTCGAAGGGTGACTCAGACACCCGCACTCGTCATTCGTCCCGCCCAACCCGCCGACGCAGCAGCATGTGCGCGCATCTACGGTCACTACGTGCGCGAGTCTGTCGCCACCTTCGAGACCGTCGCACCCAGCCCGGCGCAGATGAGCCAGCGGATGGCCGAAGCCGCGCGTCGACACCTGTGGCTGGTCGCCTGCAGAGGTGACGACGTGCTCGGCTACGCCTGCGCGCACGCCTTCGGCGAGCGGCAGGCTTTCGACTGGACCTGCGAGACGAGCGTCTACGTCGACATCGACGCCCAGGCTGGCGGCATCGGCCGAGCCCTGATGACCGAGCTGATCGACGGGCTGACCACGCTGGGGCAGCGACGTGCGGTCGCGCGCATTGAAGCATCCAACGTCGGCAGTGTGCGTTTGCACGAACGCCTCGGGTTTCGCTCGGCGGGCACGCTCGAACGCGTCGGGTTCAAACACGGGGCCTGGCGAGATCTGGTGCTGTTGCAGCTCGATCTTGCCGCTGACGGCGTTGATCTGGAATCTGCTCCAGTCTGAGGTGTTCGCGGCAAGCCGCCAAAGCACCAGCGCCATGTGGTGTAGGTTGACGGAGGACGTCCCCGCCAGTCTTTCTCGCTAAGGAGTGCAACCTCATCGTGCCACGCACCGACGCCGCCCGAGATCTGGCGCTGACCGTCTCCGTCATCATCCCGACGCTCAACGAAGAGCAGCGCATCGCCGCATGCCTCGCCGCGCTCGCCCGTCAGACGGTGCCTGCGTACGAGATCATCGTCGTCGACAACGGCTCGACTGATCGCACGATCGAGATTGCCGAGGCCGCTGGTGCGCGAGTCATCCGCGAGCCCAAGCGCAGCATCGCGGCAGCTCGAGCCACGGGCTTCGATGCCGCCAAAGGGGCGATTCTCGCGCGCATCGACGCTGACACCGCCGTCGAGCCCGACTGGGTGAGCGGGCTGCAGCGGGTGTTCGCCGCCGACCCGCGCTGCGATGCAGTCGCCGGCGTCGCAACCGAGGTTCGGCTGCCGCATTGGATGGCCCCGGCCGGCTACTTGGGGTATCGCGCGTTTCGCGCCTACAACCGTCTGACCGTCGGCAGCGGACCGCTTCTGTACGGGCACAACATGGCGCTGCGGCATGAGACCTGGGAGCGCATCCGTGACATCATCTCGCGCGATGACGCTGAGGTCACCGAAGACATCGACGTGGCTCTTGCCGTGAAGCTCATCGGTGGGCGCATCCGACTCAGCGGTCGAGTGCGTGCCAGCATCGACATTGTGCGATCGATGCGCCCCTCGAAACAGGCCGAGTACCTGCGCAGCGACCAGCGCACCCGCCACAAATATGAGCGGCTCAGTGAGCAGCGACGCAACTCGGTTGAGTCGGCTCCTGCGGAGTGAGCTGCTCGAAGTGCTCCAGATTGGTTGCACCTGGGGAAACAGCATCGCCGATATCTTTCGGAATCGAGTAGGCTGGTGCGGGTAGCGCGAGAAGGAGTGGCGATGAGCAGCGAAGAGCATCCTGCAGAAGACGGGGTTCCGGTCGTCCCCCCGCAGACCGTGGTCAGCGGCGACGACAGCACACTGACCTTCACCAGCACCTTCGCCAAACAGCTGCTGCAGACCGGGGCCATCCACATCGGCGTCAGCCCTGAAGAGCTTGAGGCAATCGCCTCACTGCCCTCGCGATCAGCACTGCTGATCGTGCGACAGGGGCCCAATGTTGGCTCGCGATTCCTGCTCGACTCAGATGTGGTCACCGTGGGGCGTCA
Source organism: Pseudoclavibacter soli DSM 23366 (assembly GCF_000423505.1). GTDB lineage: Bacteria > Actinomycetota > Actinomycetes > Actinomycetales > Microbacteriaceae > Pseudoclavibacter_A > Pseudoclavibacter_A soli. The sequence continues at coordinate 248,104 of NZ_AUIC01000003.1, read as the reverse complement.
CCCCAACGCAGACATTTTTCTCGATGATGTGACGGTGTCTCGTCGGCACACCGAGTTTCGCCGCACGGCCAACGGCTACGACGTTGTCGACCTCGGGTCGCTCAATGGCACCTATCTCGACGGTGTGCGCATCGACCACAGCACGCTGCACGATGGCGCTGAGGTGCAGATCGGCAAATACCGGCTCACCTATTACCCGTCGCGTCACGACTTGGCTCAGGGCGACATCGCGTGATGGCGGCAGTCGCACGTCGCGCTGCCGGTGAAGCCGAACCGGCCGAGCGTCTGCTCAGCATTGGGCAGGTGCTCACTCGGCTTGCCGTTGATTTTCCCGATGTCACCCCCTCGAAGCTGCGCTTTCTCGAAGAGCAGGGCCTAGTTACTCCGCGACGCACCGAGTCTGGCTATCGCAAGTTCTGCAGTGCCGACGTTGAGCGTCTGCACCTCGTGCTGAGCCTGCAACGCGATCACTATCTGCCGCTCAGAGTTATTCGCACATATCTGGCCGAGATCGACGCTGGCCGCACTCCGGTGCTGCCGGGAATGCTCACTGCCTCGGGCGTACAGGGTGCTCTGCCGACCGTCTACTCGCGTGACGAATTGCTTGAGCACACCGGTGCCAGCGCAGACCTGCTGCGCGAGGCCGTGAGTGCCGGGCTACTGCCGACTGGCACGCGCTTCGACCAGCACGCCAGGCATTTGCTCGAAGTGCTGGTGTCACTGCAGACGCGTGGCATCGACCCGCGTCATCTGCGCGGCATGCGCGCGGCGGCAGATCGCGAGGCCGGGCTCATTCACAATGCGATCTCGGGTGTTCGGCGCAGCGATGCAGAGTCGGCGGCGCAGGCTTCGAGCGAAGCCAACGCACTGGCCGACCTGCTGCTCGACGTCAAGCGCACCTTGCTGATTCGGGCACTCGAAGAGCCGGAGAACTGAATTCAAGTTTCACGTGAACGTTTAAACTTCGACACGCCGAGACGAAGAGGGCGATGTCGTTGACCCCGTCACAGGTCGTGGGTAGATTTACCACAGGTAACCGGCCAGACCGGTTCCGAAGATCTGAGACCGAAGGAGCCCCACATGGCTGACGAGCAGCAACCCGGCGTGTTTCCGCCCCAAGACGTGCTGTTCACCGATGGCCTGCCTGATCTCGACCGAGACCGAGGGTACCGTGGCGCCGTAGCTGCGAACGCGGCTGGCATCAGCTATCGACAGCTCGATTACTGGGCGCGCACCGGGCTGGTTGTCCCAGCTATCCGCAGCGCACACGGCTCCGGGTCACAGCGTCTTTATGGGTTCCGCGACATCTTGGTGCTCAAGCTTGTGAAGCGACTGCTCGATACCGGCATTTCGTTGCAGCAGATTCGTGTGGCTGTCGAGCAGCTGCGCGAGGCCGGTATTCAAGACCTCACCCAGATCACTCTGATGAGCGACGGTGCGAGTGTTTATCTGTGCACCTCCAACGACGAGGTGATCGATCTGGTCAGCCAGGGGCAGGGTGTGTTTGGCATTGCCGTGGGCAAAGTGCTGCGTGAGGTCGAAGACAACCTGGTCACCATCGGTGCCACCGAGACGCATGTCGACGAGTTGGCTGCACGCCGCGCACATCGCTCGGCCAGCTGAGGCGATACGCTGCCAAAAAGCCCGATCAGGTACCGTGCCTGATCACTGCACGAAGGTCACTTCGACTTCTTCGCGCCCTTTATTGTTTTGCGATGTTCGTGCCCCGAGGGGTCATTTTTGACCGCATGCTCGAACTCGTCGAGCAACTGATCAAACTGCGCGGCCATCTTTTTGCCAGACTCACTGGGCCAAGAGTGCACCGGCTGGGCTGACCCCTGCGCCTGCTGCAGGCTGGCGCGCTCAGGCAGGCGCACATCGAGAATCTGTCGCGGATAAAGCTGCTCGAGCTCGGCGATGCGGAACTCGTGCTCGATCGACTGCTTGCGGAACCGATTGATCAGCACACCGAGCGGCTTGATCGGCACCTGCTGATCGACGCTGAGCTCGTCGATGGCTTTGAGCGCGCGCCCGATGGCCGACACAGCGAACAGGCTCGGCTCGGTGACCAACAACACGCGGTCGCTGGCCAGCCAGGCATTGCGGGTGAGCGCGTTGAGTGACGGCGGGCAGTCGATGATCACCACGTCGTAGGCGTCTTCGAGCAGAGAGAGTGCCTCGTCGAGGCGCCAGATGTCGCGCGGCCTAGGGGCAGGCACATCAAACTCGATGGCACGCGGTGAGCCTACCAGTACATCAACGGCGGTCTGCCGGTGTTCGGTCCAGGCGCTCGAGACGATGGCATGACGCACGACATCGGGGGAGGGGTTGCGCAGCACATCGGCGATGTTCAGGGCTTTGCCGGGTGCGACGGCCAGGCCAGTGGTCACGTCGGTCTGCGGGTCGATGTCGACCACCAGAGTGCGCTGTTCTCGAGCTAGGGCGGCAGAGGCCAGGCCAAGGGCAACGGTGGTCTTGCCGACCCCGCCTTTGAGAGAGCTCACACTAAGTACGTCCACAACACCCTAGGCTACCTGTCTGATGGCCTCTGTGCACAACCCGAAGGCATGCGTGCGGTTAGAATCGTCCAAAGCTGCTTTAGACATGGGAGATGCATGTTCAAAAAGATCCTGGTGGCAAACCGGGGGGAGATCGCAGTCCGAGCATTTCGGGCCGCATTTGAACTCGGAGCCAAGACCGTCGCGGTGTTTCCGTATGAAGACCGCCACTCGATCCATCGTCTGAAGGCCGACGAGGCCTATCAGATCGGTCAACCCGGCCGCCCCGTGAAGGCCTACCTCGACGTCGAGGAGATCATTCGCGTGGCTCGGGAGTCGGGTGCCGACGCGATCTATCCGGGGTACGGGTTCCTGTCCGAGAACCCAGAGTTGGCCCGAGCCGCCAAAGCGAACGGCATCGTGTTCATCGGCCCCGGTGCCGACGCGCTCGAGCTGGCCGGCGACAAAGTCAACGCCAAGGATGCGGCCATCCGGGCCGGAGTTCCGGTGCTGGCCTCGACGCATGCGAGCTCCGACGCCGACGAGCTGGTCGCTCTCGCAGACGAGATCGGCTTTCCTCTCTACGCCAAGGCACTGGCTGGTGGCGGTGGGCGCGGTATCCGCAAGGTTGACTCTAAAGACGAGCTCAAGGGTGCACTCGAGCAGGCGATGAGCGAGGCGGGCAACGCCTTCGGTGACTCACGCATGTTCCTCGAGCAGGCGGTGCTGCGACCCCGGCACATTGAGGTGCAGGTGCTCGCCGACTCCACCGGCTACGCCGTGCATCTGTATGAGCGCGACTGCTCGGTGCAGCGCCGCAACCAGAAGGTCGTCGAGATCGCTCCGGCGCCGCACATCACGGCCGAGCTGCGCGAGCAGCTGACCACTGCGGCACTGCGCTTCGCCAAAGAGATCGGCTACGTCAACGCAGGCACCGTCGAGTTCTTGGTCGAGACCATCGGCGATCGAGCCGGCAAGCCGGTATTCATCGAGATGAACCCGCGCATCCAGGTCGAGCACACCGTCACCGAAGAGATCACCGACGTCGACCTCGTGCAGACGCAGATTCTGGTCGCCGCTGGCGCCACACTGCAAGAGCTCGGGCTCACACAAGACGCCATCCAGATTCACGGCACGGCGATGCAGACCCGCATCACCACCGAGAACCCGGCCGAGGGCTTCCGCCCCGACACCGGCCGCATCAGCACCTACCGTTCGCCGGGCGGTGCCGGTGTGCGCATTGACGGTGGCACCACGGCCGCCGGTGCGCAGATCAGCCCCTACTTCGACTCCATGCTCGCCAAGCTCACCTGCCGCGCTCGCGACTTTCCGTCGGCAGTGCGCCGCGCACGCCGTGCACTGGCCGAGTTCCGCATCCGCGGGGTGTCTACCAACATCCCGTTCCTGCTGAACGTGCTGGGCGACCCCGAGTTCGTCAGCGGCAACCTCAGCACGCACTTCATCGACGAGCGCCCCGAGCTGTTCAACATGCGCAAGTCGAAAGACCGTGGCACCAAACTGGTCACCTGGCTGGCTGAGGTCACCGTCAACAAGCCGCACGGTGAGCGCCCGTCGGGCATCAGCGATCCGCGGCTCAAACTGCCCGATGTCGACATCAACGATCTGCCCGAGGGCTCCAAACAGCTGCTCGATCGGGTGGGTCCGCGAGCGTTCGCCGAGTCGCTGCGCAACGATCACAGACTGCGCGTGACCGACACCACCTTCCGCGACGCACACCAGTCGCTGTTGGCAACGCGTGTGCGCACCAAAGACCTGCTCGATGCCGCGCCGTACGTGGCAGCATCCACCCCCGACCTGTTCTCGGTCGAGGCCTGGGGCGGCGCTACCTACGACGTGGCGCTGCGCTTCTTGGGCGAAGACCCGTGGGAGCGGCTCGAGCGTCTGCGCACGGCCATTCCGAACATCACGATTCAGATGCTGCTGCGCGGTCGCAACACGGTGGGCTACACGCCGTATCCCACCAAGGTGACCGATGTGTTCATCGAAGAGGCGGTCAAGGGCGGTGTCGACGTGTTCCGCATCTTCGACGCGCTCAACGACATCGACCAGATTCGGCCGGCCATTGAGTCGGTGCTCGCCACCGGCACGGCCGTTGCCGAGGGCACCCTGTGCTACACCGCCGATCTGCTCGACCCCAACGAAGATCTCTACACCCTCGACTACTACCTGCGTCTGGCCGAGCAGATCGTCGAAGCTGGTGCGCACATCATCGGGCTGAAAGACATGGCGGGTCTGTTGCGCCCCGAGGCGGCGACCAAGCTCGTCACGGCGCTGCGCTCGTCGTTCGATGTGCCGGTGCACCTGCACACCCACGACACGGCGGGTGGTCAGCTGGCCACATTGCTGGCGGCCAGTGCGGCCGGTGTCGACGCGGTCGACGTGGCCTCAGCGCCGCTGGCCGGCACCACCAGCCAGCCGTCGATGTCGGCTCTGGTGGCTGCGCTCGCACACACCGATCGCGACACTGGTTTCGACCTCGACAAGGTCAGCAACCTGGAGCCGTACTGGGAGGCCGTGCGTCGCCTCTACAGCCCGTTCGAGTCGGGGCTCGACGCGCCGACCGGGCGCATCTACCGTCACCAGATTCCGGGCGGGCAGCTCACTAACCTGCGTCAGCAGGCCATCGCGCTCGGGCTCGAATCTAAATTCGAGACCATCGAAGACAACTACGCGGCGGCCAACCGCATCTTGGGCCGTCCGCCCAAGGTGACCCCGTCATCCAAGGTGGTCGGCGACCTCGCGCTGCATCTGGCCGCGGTCGGGGCTGACCCGGCCGACTTCGAGGCGCATCCTGAGAAGTACGATGTGCCCGACTCCGTGGTCAACTTCCTGGCTGGCGAGCTGGGCAATCCTCCCGGTGGATGGCCCGAGCCGTTCCGCAGCAAGGTGCTGGCCGGTCGTCAGGTGCATCTTGCTGAGACCGAACTCACCGAGGCTCAAGAGATCGCGCTCGACGGCGATTCCGAGACCCGTCGCCGGCAGCTGAATCACCTGCTCTTCCCGGCACCGGCCAAGCAGTTCGAGCAGTTCCGCGCCGACTACGGTGACCTCTCGAGCCTGCCCACCGAAGACTATCTCTACGGCTTCGACGGCAACACCGAGCACTCGGCAGAGCTTGGCAAGGGTCTGCGGCTCTACACGGCGCTGTCGGCGATCGGCGCGGCCAACGACAAGGGCGAGCGCACCGTGCTCACTCTGCTCAACGGCCAGCTGCGTCCGGTCACCGTGCGCGACGAGTCGATCCAGGTGCACACCGAGCAGGCCGAGCGTGCCGACACGTCGAACCCGAACCACGTAGCGGCGCCGTTCGCCGGCGTGGTGACGCTGAAGGTCAAGCCAGGCGATCACGTGAAGGTGGGCGAACCGGTGGCCAGCATTGAGGCCATGAAGATGGAGGCCAACATTGCCGCCGGCGCCGATGGCGTCGTCGAGCGGGTCACCTTCGACAAGTCTCGTCAGGTCGAGCCCGGTGATCTACTGCTGGTGATCGCTCCCGAGGTGGAGTGACGTGGCAGTACGCGAGATTCGGCACTACGGCGACCCAGTGCTGCGTCAGGTGGCCGAGCCGATCACCGACTTCGGTGAGGCCACCCGTCAGCTGGTGACCGATCTGGTCGACACCGTGCGTCTGCCCGGACGGGCAGGCGTCGCGGCGCCGCAGATCGGCGTGAGTCTGGCGGCGTTCAGCTACAACGTCGATGGCAAGGTGGGGTATCTACTGAATCCCCGCATCGTGGAGCTGCGCGAACCGATCGTCGAGATCGGTGAGGGCTGCCTGTCGGTGCCTGATCTCTGGTTCGACACGCCCCGGTATTCGTGGGCGCGCGCAGAGGGCGTCGACCTCGATGGCAAACCCGTGGTGCTCGAGGGCGATGGCCTGATGGGGCAGGCGCTGCAGCATGAGACAGACCACCTGCAGGGAATCGTCTATCTGCATCGCCTGCACGGCGAGGCTCGCCGCGAGGCCATGCGTCAGGTGCGCGCGCAGCCGTGGTTCTGATCCGCGCACTGTGCTCGGCCGATAAACTTGACCCGTGGAGGTGTTGACGTGCTGTACTGGCTGCTGAAGTGGGTCTTCGTTGGGCCGTGGCTGCGGCTGTTCTTCCGTGCCGAGGTGCGCGGTCTCGAGAACATTCCCGATGAGGGGCCGGTGGTGCTGGTGGGCAATCACCTCTCGTTTGTCGATTCGATTTTCATGCCGCTGTATGTCAAGCGGCCGGTCTCGTTTCTCGCCAAGAGCGAGTACTTCACCGGCAAGGGCATCAAGGGCTGGCTGACTCGCGTAATGATGAAGGGCACCGGGCAGCTGCCGATCGACCGCTCGGGTGGCAAGGCCTCTGAGGCATCGCTCAATACGGGTCTGCGTGTGCTGGGTGAGGGGCGCGTGCTCGCGCTCTACCCGGAGGGCACGCGCAGCCCTGACGGTTATCTCTACCGCGGGCGCACCGGTGTGGCACGCACCATTTTGGCTGCAGGCTGCCCCGTGGTGCCGGTCGCGGTCAAGAATACCGAGAAAGTCATGCCGATCGGCTCGAAGTGGCCGAAGATCGTGCCCATCTCGGTGATCGCCGGCCCGGCGCTCGACTTCACCCGCTTCGCGGGAATGGAAGGCGACCGCTTCGTGTTGAGATCAATCACTGACGAGATCATGCACGAGCTGCAGCAGCTCAGCGAGCAGGAGTATCGCGACGTCTACGCATCGAGCGTGCGCGCCAAACTCCAGCACGCATAAGCTGCCGCATCACACCGATCCCCCAGAGCCAGAGTGAACAGGACACCGAAGTGAACGTCAACACCACCGCCGAACAGTCTGCCCAGGCTGACCCCAGCGCCGCCGCGCTGCTGCTGTCTGAGCTCGATCAGGCCGAGCGCCTGCCCGCACGGCAGCAGCCCGAGTGGTACGACGCCGAGGCGTTGCGCGATGCGCGAGCCACGCTGTCAGCGCTGCCTCCACTCGTGTTTGCAGGTGAAGCCGACGATCTGCGTGATCGGTTGGGCGAAGCCGCGCAGGGGCGCGCCTTTCTGCTGCAGGGCGGCGACTGCGCCGAGACCTTCTCAGGTGCCACCGCAGACAAAATCAAAGATCGGGTCAAGACCATCCTGCAGATGGCAGTCATCCTGACGTACGGGGCCTCCGTACCTGTGGTCAAGATGGGGCGCATGGCTGGGCAGTTCGCCAAACCGCGTTCCAAAGACACCGAGACCCGTGGCGATGTGACGCTGCCGGTCTTCCGCGGCGAGATCGTCAACGGCTTCGAGTTCGACGAGCAGTCGCGCCGCAACGACCCAGCTCGGTTGGTGCAGGCGTACCACACCTCGGCGTCGACCCTGAACCTCATTCGTGCCTTCACCCAGGGCGGGTTCGCCTCGCTGCGCGAAGTGCACAGCTGGAATCAGGGCTTTGCACGCAATCCCGCCAACGCCCGTTACGACCAGCTCGCTCAAGAGATCGACCGTGCGGTGCGATTCATGGACGCTTGCGGGGCTGGCGACTCTGAAGACTTCAAACGGGTCGACTTCTACGTCGGCCACGAGGGGCTGCTGTTCGACTACGAGCGACCGCTCACTCGTATCGACTCGCGCACCGGCAAGGTCTACGACACGTCAGCGCACTTCCTCTGGATCGGGGAGCGCACGCGTGGGCTCGACGATGCCCACATCGAGTACTTTTCGAAAGTGAGCAACCCCATCGGCGTGAAGCTGGGGCCCGACACGCAGCCTGAAGACGTGCTGGCGCTGATCGATCGACTTGATCCCGATCGTGTGCCGGGTCGCCTCACCTTCATCACTCGCATGGGCGCCAAGCGCATTCGAGAGTCGCTGCCGCCACTGCTTGAGGCGGTGCGTGACAGCGGTGCCCAGCCACTCTGGATCACCGATCCGATGCACGGCAACGGCATCACAGCTGCCAACGGCTACAAGACTCGGCGCTTCGACGACATCCTCGACGAGGTACAGGGCTTCTTCGAGGCGCATGCCGAGGCTGGCACCATCCCCGGTGGTATCCACGTTGAACTCACCGGCGACGACGTCACTGAGTGCTTGGGCGGTGTCGAGCGCATCGACGAAGACGACTTGGCGACACGCTACGAGTCACTGTGCGATCCGCGCCTGAACCATCGGCAGTCGCTCGAACTGGCGTTCTTGGTCGCCGAGCAGCTGAAGACCGTGCACCGGCGCTGATTGATCTGCCGCAGATACGGCGCGAGGGGTCGGTATCCATATGTCGGATGCCGACCCCTCGCTTCGCACGCACAGCTGATCAGAACGGATTGAACATGCCGTTCATCGTCACGGATGACCCTTTTTTGACCTGAGAGCCCGCCGCCGGATTGGTGCTGGTGACTTTCACGACATCCCAGTAACTGGTATTCGTCAGTGGCACGTTTTGCTGGGGATAGTTTGACGTGCCACTGAGGCCGGCGGCCTGGAGCGCCGCCTGTGCTGCAGTAAGCGTCTTGCCCGACACATCGGGCACGGTCACCATTTCAGGGCCCTTGGAGACCACGACGTTGATGGTGTCGCCCTTCGTGGTGGGGGTTCGGGCCGGTTTGGCCGAGATCACCTGCCCAGCGGGCACGTCGTCGCTGTACGCCTCAGATGAGGCAACGACCAAGCCGGCGCTCTCAAGTGTCGCGGTCGCCTCGCTCAGCGAGCTGCCGGTGACCGAGGGAATCGCGCCCAACGAGACGACCAGCGTCAAGGTGCTGGCCTCTTCGACTTCGGTGCCCACGGCGATCGCGGCTGAGTCGGTGCCCAACACCTCGATCACTGAGCCCGCCGATACCGTCGAGTCGAAGCGTTCCGGCCGTTCGGCGGCGACTACGAAACCGGCCTCGGTGAGTGCAGAGGAAGCCAGATCGGCGTCGGCGCCGAGCACGCTCGGCAGGGGAATCAGTCGAGGGCCTGCCGAGATGCGAATGGTCACCTGAGACTTCTTGGGCACGCGGGTGCCCTCGGCCGGATCGGTGCCGATGACCTGGCCCTTGGGTACGTCGATACTGTTCTCTTCGACCTGCGCCGTGGTGAAGCCGAGCTGCTCGAGCGTTGTCTGTGCGTCAGCCGGTGCGGTGCCGGCGACTCCGGGCAGGACGATGCCCGCACCGGGGCCGTCGCCCAAGAACCAGCCCGCACCGGCGACCAGTGCGGTGATCAGCAGCGTGGCGAACGAGAGCATCCAGCCGCGTCTGCGACGCCGAGCGGTGCCGCGCACCACTGCCGATCGCGGAGTATTGAGGTCGGTGCTGAGGCGTTCGGCCACGGCCACCGCGCTCGAAGCGGCTGCCTCTGGCTCTGTGGCGGTCGTCGGCGGTAGCTCGGGTGCAATCGCGGTGGGCTCGAGCACCTGTGTGGCGTTTTCGGAGCGGTCGCCGCTCTCGGTGCGATGAATGAGGTCGACGACTCCATGCGGGCTCAGTGCGGTGAGTCCGAGCTCGTCTTCGACGCGCCGTGTCTCGTCGAGCAGCTCACGCGCATTTGCTGGGCGGTCTTCGGGCTCGGTGCGAGTGGCCCAGACCACTAAGTCGTCAAGTTCTGTGGGTACCGTTGGCACGATCTCGCTGGGCAGCGGCACATTCTCGGTCGCGTGTTGGTAGGCGATGTGCTCGGGGTGCTCGCCGGTAAAGGGCTGTTGCCCGGTGAGCATTTCGAAGAGGATGATGCCAACTGCGTAGATGTCGCTGCGCTCGTCGGCCTGACCGCGGCGCAGCAGCTCGGGCGAGAGATAGGCCACCGTGCCCATCAGCGACGAGTTCGACGAGGTGGCGCGAGAGGCGGCTCGAGCCAGGCCGAAATCGGCGATCTTCACCCGGCCGTCGGGGGTGAGCAGGATGTTCTCGGGTTTCAGATCACGATGCACGATGCCGGCACGATGTGCAGCGGAAAGCCCCTCGAGCAGTTGATCGAGAATTTCGAGTGTGACACCGGGCGACAGGCGCGGCTGCTGCTGCAACAGTCCGCGGAGGGTCTGCCCGGGCACGTATTCGAGCACCAAGTAACAGATGCCCTCGCTCTCGCCCTGGTCGAACACATTGACCACGTTGGGGTCGGAGAGTCTGGCTGAGGCCAAGGCCTCGCGAGTGAACTTCACCCGAAAGGTCTCGTCTTCGGCCAGGTGGGCATGCAGCACTTTCACCGCTACCGGGCGGTCGAGTCGCAGGTCGCGGGCGAGATACACCGTGGCCATGCCGCCTCGGGCGAGGCGCTCGTCGATGCGGTAGCGCGCGTCGAGCGTCGACCCGATCAGCGGGTCGCTCGGCGGAATGAAGGAATCGCTCACGAGAGCAATTCTACGTGGCCACCGACGAAGTGGCCTCAGCTGTGTCGACGGGCAGCGCGTTCAGCAAGATCGGTGAGGGTCAGAGTCGCCTCTGCACTGAGGCCAGCGCCGTCGAGCGCGGCGATCGCCTGCTCGTAGTGATCGTCGATGAGGCGCTCTGTTGACTGCAGTGCACCTGACTCGGTGATGGTGGTCTGCAGCATGCTGACCTGTGAATCGCTCAGATCTGGGTCACCCAGCAGATCGTCAAGCACATGACGCACGCCGGCGGGCACTGCGGAGCGTGCCAGTGCGACCAGAACGGTGCGTTTGCCCTCGCGCAGATCGTCGCCGGCGGGCTTACCAGTGACGGCAGGGTCTCCGAACACGCCCAGCACGTCGTCGCGCAGCTGGAAGGCGAGCCCGGCATGGGAGCCGAACTTGGCAAGAGCCTGCAGCTGTCGTTGGTCGCCTCCACCGACCAAGGCTCCGAGCAACAATGGCTGCTCGACCGAATAGCGAGCCGACTTGTACTGCAGCACGGTCTCGGCGCGCTGCAGACTCTCATCATCGGGCAGAGCAGGCCAGGCATGCTCGCCGACGATGTCGAGATATTGGCCGATCATCACATCACTGGTCATTTGGGCGATCAGGTCGCGCAGAGTCTGCTGGCGGGCGTCGCCGGGCAGAGCAGCCACGGCCGCGGCGAACTGAGCATGGGCCCAGCCGAGCAGCACATCGCCCAGCACGATGGCTGCCGACGCGCCGAACTGATCGGCGTCTCCGCGCCAATGATCGCGCCGATGCATCGAGCTGAACTCGACGTGTGCGGCGGCAATGCCACGGCGAGTGTCTGAGTGGTCGATCACATCGTCGTGCACAAGCGCCGCGGCATGAAAGAACTCGATTGCCGTGCCCAAAGCCAGCACACACTCGAGCTGGTCTCGCCCCTGTTGCTCGTCGAGGCGCTCGATCGACTCGACGCTGCGCCAGCCCCAATAACAGAACATCGCACGCAGTCGCTTGCCGCCAGACATCAGTGCACGCGACTGGGTCATCAGGGGTGCGGCGAGTGGGGAGATGCGCTCGAGGTCGGTCTGCGCCCGGTCGAGGAAGGCGTCGATGCGATCCTGGATCAGGGGCAGCAAGGTGGATTGTGCGCTCACCCTCCTAGCCTAATCAATCGCATACGACTAAAATCAGGCGAAGAGAGTCCGCAGTCAACGAACAGAGGTACTCATGCCGCTTTCAGAGAACGAGCAGCGCCTGCTCGAAGAGATGGAGCGCAACCTCTACCGCACCGAGTCAGACGAAGTGTCCACGTCGTCGCACGGGCGCACGTGGGATCGTCGAGCCGTCGTCGTTGGGGCACTTGGCGTCGTCGGGGGTTTCGCGCTGCTGCTGCTCGCCGTCTCGATGAAGCTGGTGATTGTCGGGGTGCTTGGTTTTCTTGTGGTCGTGGGCGGCGTGGTCTGGGCCACGCGACGCATCGACGATGCGCAACAAGATCAGCACCTGAATGGCGCAGCTCCACGCAAGCATGCTCCTTCCTCCTCCAACTCGGTGTTCGACCGGCTCGAACAGCGTTGGAACGATCGTCGCAACGACTGAGCATCACACACCCATCCACGGGGCGATGTCCTCGCTGACCTTTGCGCCGTAGCTTGACTCATCTGGCTGAGATGTGCGGCTTCGGGTGTCACGAATTGTGGTCTTGGTGCGCGCTGAGTCGCATCTGGTGACACCTGTGTGATCTTCCTTGGCGTTTTTTGCTCCACCTTCCTCCACCCCGTGAATCCTTGTGATTCCGGGGTGTTTTTGTATGGATGCGCAAAGTAGTGGGGGATTTGATGGGGAATGTGGATGAAAGTGGGGTAATGTGGTGAATACTCGCGGTGGCACATCTCGGCAGGAAGGGAGCGCAGGTGTTTCTCGGCACACACTCCCCACGTCTGGACGAGAAGGGGCGACTCTTTCTTCCGGCGAAGTTCCGTGAGGAACTGGCGCAGGGCGTCGTGCTCACGCGAGGCCAAGAGCACTGCGTCTACGTCTTCAGTGCCCGCGAGTTTGAACGCATCCACGAGACCATCCGGCAGGCCCCAATGACGAGCAAGCAGGCGCGCGACTTCCTCCGCCTGTTTCTTTCGGGTGCCTCCGATCAGGTGCCTGATCGTCAGGGGCGCATTACAGTACCGGCCGATCTGCGCCGATATGCGGGGTTGGAACGCGATCTCGCCGTCATCGGCACAGGAAACCGTGCCGAGATTTGGTCGGCCACGGCCTGGGACGACTACCTGCAGGCCCAAGAAGATCCATTCGCGGAGACCGCCGAGGAGGTGATCCCCGGTGTCTTCTGATCTTGAGCCCGACATCGAGGGCATCCACGCCTCAGTGCTGCGACAGCGCTGTGTCGATCTGCTGGCGCCGTCACTCGCGCATCCTGGCGCGACCTACGTCGATGCCACCACCGGCATGGGCGGGCACACCAGAGCGGTGCTTGAGGCGTGTCCACAGGCTCGCGCGATCTGCATCGACCGAGATGAGCAGGCGCTGGCCATCGCTGGCCGTCGTCTCACCGCATTTGCCGACCGCGTGACCTTCGTGCATTCGTCGTATGACCATTTGCACGAGATCCTCGATGAGGTCGAGATCGACGCCATTTTGTTCGACCTCGGTGTGTCGTCATTGCAGCTTGATGACGCGGATCGCGGGTTCTCCTACATGCACGATGCCCCGCTTGACATGCGCATGGACCAATCCCAAGGCATCACGGCCGCTGATGTGGTCAACACCTATGAGGAGGGGCGTCTCTGGACCCTTCTGCGCACTTTTGGTGAAGAGAAACACGCTCGCCGCATCGCGCACCGCATCGTCGAGATGCGCGCTGAACGTCCACTACGCACCACCGGTGATCTGGTCGAGGCGGTGCGCACCGCGACGAATTCGCGAGAGCAGCGCGGACATCCTGCTAAACGGGTGTTTCAGGCGATCCGAATCGAAGTCAACCAAGAACTCGCCGGCCTTGAGCAAGCGCTGCCTGCGGCACTCTCGCACCTGCGCGTCGGCGGCACACTCGTCGTGATGAGCTTTCAGTCGCTTGAAGACCGCGTGGTCAAGCGCGTCTTCCGCGATGCGACCTCATCGCGCACTCCGCACGGCCTACCGGTCGATCTGCCCGAGTTGCGGCCCGAGTTCGAGCTGCTCACCCGGGGCGCCGAGCAAGCAGACGAGGCGGAGCAGCAACAGAACTCACGATCGGCATCGGTGCGGCTGCGGGCCGTGCGAAGAACTCGGAGGGCAGCATGAGCATCAAGGCGAACAGCATTCTGCGGCGCGTGCAGCCGCGGCAGGTGATCATTCTTCTCGCGGTCATCGGGGTGGCCATTGTCGGTCAGCTGCTGCTGAGCATCGGCTTGGCAGACGGCAGCTACCAGATCGAGTCACTGACGCAGCAGAAGAAGCAACTGACCCGGCAGGTGCAGCAGGTCTCCGAAGAGATCTCGACGCTCAACTCGCCGCAGAGTCTGGCCGAACGTGGCACTGAGATGGGCATGGAGCCCTCCACCCAGGTGACCTTTCTGAGCTTGGCCAAGTCAGCTGCCATCGGAACGGTCGACAGCAAGGGCGTGCAGGTCAAGTCTGGCGACGGCACGGTCAGCAATGTGCTGTTGCAGAAACTCAACGACAGTGGCACCTCAAGCACCGAGAACACAGCGACGAACTCAGACGCCGATGGCGAGCTCGAGGCCTCCGGCGGGTCTGCGATCGACCCGGCCGACACCACCGTAAACTCAACGACAGGGGACACGAACGCTCAGGAAGACTCCGGCAGGCCGCTGCCAGAGGTCTCGCTGCGCTGACGAGACAGGAGTGAACGTGCAGCCCAAGTTGGGAAGTCGTCGCCGGCGGCTCATGCTGCTTATGGGCGGCATCCTGGCGGTCTCACTGGTGTTCTTGGGTCGTCTGATCGATATTCAGGTGGTACAGGCTGATGCTCTCAACGCAGAGGCTGAGGGCAAGCGCTCAGTGCCGATCACGATTACGGCCAAGCGCGGCAGCATCCTCGATCGCAACGGCAATGTGCTGGCCGAGACCGTCCAGCGCTACCGACTGGTGGTCGATCAGACGCTGGTGACTGACGCGTCGGTCACGATCGACGGCAGTTATGAGAAAGAGACGGTCGACGAGATCGCGCAGCGCATTGCAGACATCAGTGAGATCGAGAAGGCGAAAGTTTTGGCCTCCCTCGAAGGCACCAGTCGATACAGCATCGTGGCAGAAGAGCTGACCGTCGACCAGTTTGATCAGCTGCGTGCCCTCGAGATTTCATGGGTGCAGTTCGAGTCAGTGCCGCATCGGACCTACCCGTCAGGTGCCGTTGCCGGCAATGTGCTCGGTTTCGTGGGCTCCGAAGAGAACGCTCAGGCCGGGGTCGAACTGATGGAGGACTCCTGCCTGTCGGGTACCGATGGCGAAGAGACCTACGAACGCAGTGCGACCGGGGTACGTATTCCGGGTACCACAGTGACTGAACAGCAGGTCGAAGACGGCCAGAACGTCACGCTCACCATTGACCGCGACCTGCAGTGGTATGTGCAGCAGAAGATTACCGATCAGCAGGAGATTCTCGGCTCACAGTGGATCGCGGTGACGGTGCTCAACGCCAAGACTGGCGATATTCTCGCTGCCGCGGAGACGCCCAGCGTCGACCCCAACGACGTGAGCGCATCGAAAGAGCAGGATCGCGGCTCGCGCATCTTCCAGAGTACGTATGAGCCGGGGTCGCCGATCAAGTCGATCACGATGGCTGCTGCGCTCGAAGCCGGAACCGTCACCCCCGATGAGCAGTTTCAAGCCCCAGGCAGTGTCGAGATCGAGGGCACCGGGCACACCATTAAAGATGCGTGGGATCACGGCGTGCTCAACCTGACCAGCACCGGCATCCTGATGAAGTCGTCGAATACCGGCATCATCCAGGTCGGTGACACCGTCGATGACAGCACCCGCTACAAGTACCTGAAAGCCTTCGGACTCGGCTCAGCCACGGGAATCGGCTTCCCCGCTGAGTCAGCGGGAATTCTCTCTGACTCTTCGACCTGGGACAAACTCACTCACTACACGACGATGTTTGGCCAGGGCATCGCGACCACACCCATTCAGATGGCCAGCGTCTACCAAGCAATCGCCAACGATGGTGTGCGCATCGCGCCGCGTCTGGTTGCCTCATGCACTGACTCAGACGGCAACGTCACCGAGAACCCTCAGGCTGAGCCGACTCGCGTGATCTCATCAGAGACTTCGACGAAGTTGCGAGCCATGCTCGAGCCCCTGTTCACGGAGTACACCGGCAAGACGGCACAGATCGCTGGCTACAACATCGCGGGCAAGACCGGCACGTCGCAGATCGCAGGCACCAACGGTGGGTACCTCTCTGATCAGTATGTGACGTCCCTGTTTGGCATGGCGCCCGCCGAAGACCCGCAGTACGTGGTCGGAATCACGATCTTCAACCCGATCGCAGACAAGACTTCGGCGAACACGATGTCATTGTTCCACGACGTGATGAGTCAGGTGCTCATCACCAATAACGTGGCACCGTCGACGTCGAACCTGACTCAGTATCCGACTACTTGGTGAGCGTGGGAGAATAGATCGGTGTCAACTCGTTCCGCACAGCATGTCCGCCCTCAACGCACCCCCGGCCTCACCGTCGCTGACCTGGCGAAGGGGCTGGGCCTTTCTTGCGATGCTGCTGCAATCGTCAGCGGAGTCACGATCTCTGGCAACGAGGTGCGACCGGGCGATCTGTTTGTCGGGCTGCCCGGGCAGCACACTCACGGAGCCAAGTTTGCCGAGCAGGCTCGGGCGCAAGGGGCAGTGGCTCTGCTCACCGATGAGCATGGTGCCGAGCTGATCGCCCAAGCTGGAGTCACTGATCTGCCGGTGCTGATTGTTCCCGAGCCTCGTACGCGACTTGGTGAGGTTGCCGCGCGCATCTACGGCACTGACCAGCTCGATGTGCCTGTGCTCGGCGTCACAGGCACCAACGGCAAGACCTCCACGACCTATTTCATGGAGGCCCTGCTCGGTCATGCTGGCCACCGCACCGGATTGAGCACCACAGTTGAGCGCCATGTGGGTGAGCACGTGTTCGGCAGTGCGCTGACGACGCCCGAGGCGAGTGAGCTGCATGCTCTGCTGGCCAGCATGCGCGAAATCGGCGCCGACGATCTGCTGATCGAGGTCTCTGCTCAGGCGGTCACCAGACACCGCATCGACGGGGTGCGCTTTGCCGTGGTGGGGTTCACCAATCTCAGCCCCGAGCATCTCGACGAATACGGCGACATGCAGCACTATTACGAGGCCAAGCGAGATCTGTTCGTGCCCGAGCGTGCTGAGCGGGCCGTGATCTCTCTCGAGAGCGAGTGGGGGCGGCGTCTGGCCGCTGACACACCGCTGCCGGTGACCACGATCGGGCAGGCTGAAGACGCGCAGTGGCGCGTGATCGACCAGCAGGATGCCCGCGATGGTTCTACTGCCACGCTTGCCGGCCCAGCCGGGCAGCGCTGGCCCATCGTGCTCGCCGTGCCCGGTGCGCACATGGCGGTCAACGCAGCACTGGCCATCGTGATGCTGGTCGAGGCTGGCATTGATCAGCACGCTCTTGAGGCAGCTCTGAACGATCACGTGCTGGCCGGAGTGTATCTGCCAGGCCGCCTTGAGCGCGTCTCTGGTGAGACCGGGCCTACGTTCTTCGTCGACTACGCACACACCACCGATGCACTCGAACGAACCCTGGCTGCAGTGCGGCGACAGGTCGGCGCGGGGCGCCTGATCGTGATTCTGGGTGCTGACGGCGGGCGCGACCCCTATAAGCGTCACGACATGGGCATGGTCACCAGCGAATTGGCCGATGTGGTGGTGGTCAACGACATCAACCCACGATTTGAAGACCCGGCGACCATCCGTCAGGCGTTGATCGACGGTGCTGCCGATGCCCGGCATCCTGCCGAGGTGCACGAGGTCGCCGACCCCGCCGCGGCCATTCGTGCTGCCATCGCCCTGGCACAGCCCGATGACACGATCATCGTCTGCGGGCCTGGCGACGAGGACTACCACGAGGTTCGTGGCAACAAACTGCCGTACTCCTCCCGTGGTGCGGCTCGTGAAGCGCTGCGCGAAGCAGGTTTTCCGCCCAATCGATCCCCCCGAGGCGGTCAGGCACCAGCCGAACAGCTGGTGATTCCTCATCCGCACCATGACACACAGGCCGACGCATGATCACACAGACACTCACTGAACTGGCAGCAGCACTCGGCGCCGAGATCATCGGTGATCCGACGTTGGAGGTGCGCGGGCCGGTCGTGACCGACTCCCGGCAGGTCGTCGACGGAGCGCTGTTTGTCGCGCGCCTGGGCGAACACGCTGACGGGCACGACCACGTGGAACCCGCGCGGGCCGCTGGTGCGGTCGCTGCCGTGGTCGAGCATCCACTCGACGTCGACATCGCCCAACTCGTGGTCGCCGACTCAACTCGGGCCTTGGGTGATCTGGCTCGCCACGTGCTCGACGTGGCCAGGGCACACGGCAGCCTCGAACGGGTGATCGGCATCACCGGCTCGGCCGGCAAAACCACGACCAAGCGCATCTTGGCGCATCTGCTGACTTCGCTCGGCCCGACGGTGTTTCCTGAGCAGTCATTCAACAACGAAGTCGGCGCGCCGCTGAGTATGCTGCGCACCGATCTGACGACTCGGTTTGTCATCGTTGAGATGGGGGCAAGCCACATCGGTGACCTGCGCTACCTGTCATCAGTCGCCCGACCAGACATCGGCGTTGAACTGCAGGTCGGGCTGGCACATGTGGGGGAGTTCGGCTCGGTCGACAACATTCGTATTGCCAAACAAGAGCTGATCGAATCACTGCCGGCGTCGGGCACTGCTGTACTCAACGCCGATGATCCGCAGGTGCGTGCCATGGCAGAGCACACCAGCGCTGCGATCACCTGGTTCGGTCAGCATCCCACCGCTGACGTGCGCATTCTCGATGTGCGCCCCACCGCAGCCGGAGTAGACGTGCGACTGGGAGTCGGCGATACCGAGCTGACGGCGCCGGTACGTCTGCTCGGCGAGCACAATGCCTACAACATCGCCGCTGCAACAGCGGTCGCACTGACCGTCGGCATGACCGGGCAAGCTATTGCAGAGGGGCTGCAGAGTCTGACCGGTGGCGAGCGGTGGCGCATGCAGGCGCTGCGTCGTGATGACGATGTCACGATCATCAATGACGCCTACAACGCGAGTCCGGGGTCGATGCATGCGGCACTGCGCACGCTGGCCGATCTCGGCCGGGCCGGTCACCGTACATTCGCGGTTCTCGGCGCCATGAGCGAGTTGGGCGCTGTCAGTGCCGATGAGCACGATAAGGTTGGGCGCGATGTCGTGCGCCTCAACATCGACCAATTGGTCGTGGTCGGGGCCGAAGCCCGTCAGATCTTTCTTGCCGCCGAGCAGGAGGGGTCATGGGGAGGAGAAGCCGTGTACTGCGAAAACGTCGATGAGGCGCTGGCCTGGCTCGAACCTCGGCTTCGCGCCGGTGACATTGCACTGGTCAAATCCTCGAACGCCTCCGGGCTGCGATTCTTAGGCGACCGGTTGGCGGCTGGCGAGGTGACCGAGTGATCAGCGTCATCATCGCCGCAGGCATCGCCCTGTTCGTCTCGCTGTTCGGCATGCCGTTGTTCATCCGGCTGGCCCACCGTCTCGAGTGGGGACAGTTCATCCGTGAAGACGGCCCCAAAACACATCTGACCAAGCGCGGCACGCCCACGATGGGCGGTATCGTGATCATCTTGGCCACGGTGGTGGCCTACCTCGGGGGCAAAGCGCTGACCGATACCACTCCTTCAGCCACGGGCATGCTCATTCTCATGCTCATGGTGGGCATGGGGGCGATCGGCTTTGTTGACGACTACATCAAGGTGCACAATCATCGCTCGCTGGGTCTGACTCCGGCGGCCAAACTCATCGGCCAGCTGGCGGTCACCGCGCTGTTCGCTTGGGGCGTGCTCATCTTTCCCGATGCCGAGGGCGTCACTCCGGGGTCGGGTCATATCTCGTTTCTGCGAGATTTGCCGATCGATCTGTTCACTTGGGGCGTCGTGCCCGGGGCCATCCTGTTCTTCATCTGGGTCTACGGCATTGTCGCGGGCTTCTCTAATGCGGTGAACCTGACCGACGGTCTCGACGGCTTGGCCGCGGGCGTCGGCATTCTGAGTTTTGGCGCCTATGGTGCGCTGGCTTTCTGGCAGTTCAACCAAGACTGTCAGCGTGCGGTCACACCCGAGATCGGGCAGTGCTACGAGGTGCGTGATCCGCTTGACGTGCTCATGATCGTTATCGCGATCGTGGCTTCATTGATCGGTTTTCTCTGGTGGAACACTTCGCCGGCGCAGATCTTCATGGGAGACACCGGGTCGCTGGCGCTCGGTGGTGCCTTCGCGGCAGTTGCCATCGTGACGCGCACCGAGATTCTGTCGGTGATTATCGGCGGAGTCTTCGTGGTCGCGTTGCTCTCGTCGCTCATCCAGATCGGCTATTTCAAGATCTCCGGTGGTCGCAGAGTGTTCTTGATGGCGCCGTTGCACCATCATTTCGAGCTCAAAGGATGGGCTCAGGTGACGGTTGTGGTTCGCTTCTGGATTCTGGCCGGAATCTTGGCCGCGGCTGGTCTGGCAATCTTCTACGCACAATGGGTGGTGACGACACGATGACGACAGAGCTCGACTTCGACGGCCAGCGGGTGGCGGTGCTCGGCCTGAGCGTCACCGGGTTCTCGGTGGTCGACACGTTGGTCGAACAGGGGGCACAGGTGCTGGCCCTCGCCCGTGCGGCCAGTGCCGAGCATATCGACTTGGTCGGGGTACTCGGAGCCCAGTGGCAGCAGACTGATGCCGATGATGACATGGTGTCGGCTCTTGACGAGTTCGCCCCAGCAGTCATTGTGGTCTCGCCCGGGTTCGCGCCGCATCATCCGGCTGTGCAGTGGGCCACCGCGCACGCGGTGCCGCTGCTGACCGATATCGACATCGCGTGGTGGCTGCAGCGTCGCCGCGGGCTGGCCACGAAGTGGTTGGCAGTCACAGGCACGAACGGCAAGACCACCACCGTCGAGATGACCACAGCCATGCTGGTGGCCGGTGGCCTGCGCGCGGCCTACGCCGGCAATATCGGAGTGCCGGTGCTCGATCTGGTGCGCGAGCCGGTGCCCTACGACGTGATCGTTCTCGAACTGTCGAGTTTTCAGCTGCACTACCTGCACTCGATCAGCCCATGGGCAGCGGTCTGTCTCAATGTGGCCAGTGATCACATCGACTGGCATGGCAGCCTCCAGGCCTACGCCCAGGCCAAAGCTCGAGTGTACGAGCACGTGCAGTGCGCCTGCGTGTATCCAACCGCAGACGAGCGCATCCGAACGATGGTCGAAGACGCCGACGTCGTCGAGGGCGCTCGTGCCATCGGCGTGACCAGGGGAGTACCCTCCGTCAGTGAGCTGGGCATCGTCGAGGGCACACTCGTCGACCGCGCGTTTCTGGCCGATCGACGCAACTCGGCGCTTGAGCTGACCACGACCGAAGCGCTGGCCCAGCACGGGCTGGCGCTGCCGCACTTGCTTGACGACGTGCTCGCCGCGGCGGCGCTGGCTCGTTCGCTTCATGTCGCCCCGCAGTCGATTGCCGCAGCTCTTGATGAATTTCACACCGATGCGCATCGCATCACCCCTGTCGGCGAGGTCGACGGAGTGGTCTACATCGATGATTCCAAGGCGACGAATCCGCACGCTGCCCACGTTTCGCTCCAAGGGTTCGAGTCAATCGTCTGGATTGCCGGCGGCCTGCTGAAAGGCAACGATTTGGGCCCCCTGATCGCTGCGGAGGCACATCGCCTGCGTGGCATGGTGGTCATCGGCGCTGAGCGCGCAACGCTGCTTGAGGAGTTCGCCGCGCTGGCTCCGCAGGTGCCGGTGGTTGAGGTGACGGCCGACCAGCCCGCGCAGATCATGCGCTCTGCCGTTGAACAGGCACAGATGTTGGCCAAGCCCGGTGACGTGGTGTTGTTGGCACCCGGCACCGCCTCTTGGGATCAGTTTCGCAGTTATGCTCAGCGCGGCGACCTGTTCGCCTCTGCGGTCGAAGTGATCGCTGCCGACAGGCGCGAGTGATGCGCATCACCCGGCTGCGTTTGGGGAATGCACCGGCGCGCACGAGTGCGCTGTACGGCCAAATCCTCGGACTGATGATTCTGCTGCTGCTGTTCGGCTTGATCATGGTGCTCTCGGCCTCGTCGATCGACTCGTACAACAGCTCCAGCGACTTCTTCCGAGTGTTCATCCGTCAGGGCGCGGCGGCGATCCTCGGTGTGCCGGTGATGATTCTGCTGGCGCGAGTGTCAACCGAGACCGTACGCAAATGGGCCGGGCGCATCCTCGCAGTGGGGCTGGCTGCTCAGGGGCTGGTGGTATTCACCTCCTTGGGAGCCTCCTCGGGGGGCAATACGAACTGGATCAGTTTGGGCGGTATCAGCGTGCAGCCGTCAGAGTTTCTGAAGGGGGCTTTGGTGCTGTGGCTGGCCAAGGTGCTCTCTGACGATCCTGAGCGACTGATCGATCTGCGCTACTTCGCGGGCAGAGCGTTGCCGCCGGTCGCGCTGAGCGCGGGCCTGGTCATGCTCGGCCACGACTTGGGCACTGCGATGATGATGGTGATCATCGCGGTCGGGTGTTTTTTCGCCGGGCGAGTACCGCTGCGGTTCATCGGCCTGCTCGCGGCTGCTGCCGCTCTGGTTGCGGCGGTCTTTGTCGCTGGCAGCAGCAACCGGCTCAGCCGCATCTCCTCGTGGCTCGACTCCTCAGGGTGCTCCGACTATATGGGCAGCTGCTGGCAGACCACCCATGGCACTTGGGCCCTGGCCAGTGGCGGGTTGTTCGGTGTCGGTCTCGGCAACTCCAAATCGAAGTGGGCATGGCTGCCCGCGGCCGAGAACGACTTCATCTTCGCGATCATCGGTGAAGAGCTCGGGATGGTCGGTGCGATGGTGCTGATCGTGTTGTTCGTGCTGTTGGCCATTGCGCTCGTGCGACTGTTCAACCAAGTGCGCGACGACCCGTTCGCTCAGATCGTCGTCGCCGGCGCTCTAGTGTGGATTGTGGGGCAGGCCATGGTGAACATCGCTGTGGTGCTCGGACTGCTTCCAGTGCTCGGTGTGCCGCTGCCGCTGATCTCTAACGGTGGGTCGTCACTGCTGGCGACCACCGCGATCATGGGTGTGGTGCTCGGCATCGCACGAAGAGAGAGGACACCCTCATGACGACGTATCTGCTGGCTGGCGGAGGCACTGCCGGTCACGTCAACCCGCTGCTTGCCACCGCAGACGAATTGCAGCGTCGTCACCCTGACGCCACCATACTGGTGCTCGGCACGGCCGAGGGGCTTGAGGCAGAACTGGTGCCGGCTCGCGGCTACGAGCTGCTCACTATCCCGAAGCTGCCGTTTCCGCGGCGGGTGCAGGCGAAAGCACTGGCCTTTCCGGTCGAGCTGAACCGCATCGTTTCGCATGTGCGTTCGCTGATCACCGCTCGAGGAGTCGACGTGGTCGTGGGGTTCGGCGGCTATGCCGCAGCGCCGGCCTACCTTGCTGCGCGTCGCGAGCATGTGCCGTACGTGATTCATGAGGCGAACGCTCGACCGGGTATGGCCAACAAAATGGCTCGTGCACGGGCCGCGGCGGTCACCGTGGCGTTTCCTGGCACCCCGCTGAAAGGCGCTGAGCTCGTCGGCATGCCGTTGCGACCGGAGATCGCTGCTTTGGCAGAGGCGCGAGCCGCTGACCGAGACGCTGATCTGGTGGCGGCGGGTCGTCGTCGCTTCGACCTCGACGACCGACCGGTGCTGCTGGTCACGGGCGGTTCGCTTGGGGCCCGACAGCTCAATCAGGCGCTCACGGCATCCGCCGCCACCATCGTCGACGCCGGCTGGCAGGTTGTGCATATCGCTGGCGCGCGCAACGACGTGTACGACCCCGATGTCGACGGCTACCACCTGCTTGACTACTGCAATCACATGCAAGATGCGCTGGCTGTTGCTGATCTGGCGATCTCGCGATCTGGGGCGTCAACGGTCTCTGAGCTCTCGGCACTGGGGGTACCCACCGTCTACGTGCCGTATCCCCACGGCAACGGCGAACAGGCGCTCAACGCCCAGCCTGCTCTTGACGCTGGCGCGGCACTGCTGGTGGCCGATGCGGAGATCACACCAGAATGGGTGAGCAGCGACCTGCTGACATTGTTGGCCGATGATGCTCGTCGGCAGAGTCTGCGCGACCATGCCAAAGGGTTCGGCATCGTCGACGGGGCGCAGCGTCTGGCCGAAGTGGTAGATCGAGTCGCAGGAGTATCAGCATGAGTGAGCAGCAGGTGAGTGATTTCTACAGCCAGCAGCCGCTGCCGAACGATTTGGGCCGGGTACACTTCATCGGCGCCGGTGGCGCTGGAATGAGCGGCATTGCGAGACTCTTCGCCGAGAAGGGGTGCGTGGTCAGCGGTTCAGACCGCAGTGACAGCGATAATCTGCGCGCGGTGGAGGCTGCAGGGGCCACTGTGTGGGTTGGGCACGATGCTGCTCATGTGCACGCGGCCGACACCGTTGTGGTGACTTCGGCGGTGCACCTCGACAATCCTGAGCTGCAAGAGGCAGCGAGCCGTGGTGTGCGCATCCTGCATCGCTCGCAGGCCCTAGCCTGGCTCACCCGTGGGCACCGTACTATCGCCGTTGCCGGTGCGCACGGCAAGTCGACGAGCACGGGCATGTTGATCACGGCGTTGCAGGTGCTCGGTCATGATCCGAGCTTTGTGAACGGGGCGATCATCAGCCAGCTCGGCACCAACGCGCATCTGGGCACTGACGATCTGTTCGTCATCGAGGCCGATGAGTCCGATGGGTCGTTCTTGCGCTATGCGACCGAAGGTGTGCTCATCACCAACATCGACACTGAGCACCTTGATCACTATGGCAACGCTGCGGCAATCGAGGAGGCGTTCGTCACCTTCGCGGCCACGGCTCAGCGCTTTGCTGTGGTCAACGGGTCTGACCCGCTCACCCGCAGTATTCTGCCGCGCCTGTCTGCCGCAGCCCGGCGTCTGGTCACGTTCGGAGATGCCGGTGACGGCAACGATGTTGAGCTCGTGTCGTTCACAGCGGCCGGTTGGCACTCGCACATTGAGGTCGCCCGACATGGTGCCGCAAGCGTTGATGATGAAGTGGAGCTGATCGGCAGACATAATGCCGTCAACGCGATCGGCGTGGCCACGGTGCTCGCCGAGCTCGGCTTCGACTTTGCCGAGGCGTTGTTGGCAGCAGGGCGCTATCGAGGCACGGCCCGGCGCTTCGATCGACAGGGCGAGATCCGGGGCGTGACCGTGGTCGACGACTATGCTCATCATCCCACCGAGGTTGCTGCGGTGCTGCGCGCCGCACGAGAGTTGGTTGGTGCACACCGGGTGATTGCAATTTTCGAGCCGCATCTGTTCAGCCGCACGCGCGACCATGCGCGCGAGTTCGTCGAGGTGTTCGAACAGTGGGCAGACCTGGTCGAAGTGGTCGACATCTGCGCTGCCCGAGAAACGCCGATTCCCGGTATCACAGCGGCATGGATGGCCGAGCAGGCTCGCGGTGACGGCGTACGTTATGCGCCAAGCTGGGATGCCGCGGTCGATGCAGTGGTCGCCACGGCCCAGCCCGGTGACGTGGTGCTCACTCTCGGTGTGCAGATCTATGGCATCCTTCCCCGGCTGATGGAGCGCCTGCATGGATGACCCCATCCGTCGGCCGCACCTGCGAGTCGGTCCTGCCGCCCAGCACCAGCAGCCCGAGTCTGACCGGCGTGAATCTCTCTGGGCGCGGTTGGGGGCGCGTCTGCCGAAGCGAAAGTCGACAGAGTCATCGCCATCGCTGTCGGCCAGGGCTCGGTTGCGTCGGGCGGTGCGGGGGCGACGGGCGCAGGAGCGCCGTACCCTGCGTGAGGCCAAGCGGGCGCCCGAGACGTCTCGCACAGCCCACCAGCCGTCTGCTTCCAGCAACGGCATCGGTGTCGCTGAGGCGTTTCAGGGCGTTCGGATCGGGCGTTTTTTAGCGATCGGTCTGCTGTCGATCGTCACGTTGACCGTTGGGGTGATCTTCTCGCCATTTCTCTCGGTGCAGCAGATTGAGGTGCAGGGTGCGCAGCGCACCTCGGTCGAAGAGATTCAGTCGGCGCTGTCGGGCAACATTGACCAGCCGATCATCGGAGTGAGCGAGCGCTCTGTGGCCGAGCAGCTGCAGCAGTTCAATACCGTGCAGTCGTTCAGCGTGCGCGCCGAGCTGCCACACACCCTCGTGGTCACTATCGTGGAGCGCACACCCATCGGCGTGTTCCACACCGGAGACAGCTATCTTCTGGTCGATGCTGCTGGTGTGGCGACCGAGACCGACAACGCTGCGCCGGAGGGATACCCGATGCTGAACGTGACCTCGACAGACCCTGAGCAGCCGGCGTTCGCCGCGGTTGCGAGCATCCTCACCACACTTGATGCCTCGGTGGTGCAGGAGATTCGCGAAGTGCATGCGACCACACAGGATGACGTGCAGCTCACCCTCAACTCCGGTGCGGTGGTGACCTGGGGCGACTCATCTCAGGTCGCGTTGAAAGCACGAGTGCTGGGGGCACTGCTGGCAGCGAGCCCGGATGCCAAAACGTACGACGTCTCTTCGCCCAACGCTCCGGTCACTGGCTGACGCACCTGCTGATCATCGGTGGGTCTTGCGACACACCGACGCGCGCTGACCGAGGGAGTGTTCAGATCGATATCCTCGAACTCGTACAGAAAACATATACGGCGCATAAGTTTAACCCTTTACTTGAGCTTTAAGGTTTGAAAGGTCGGTCACATGTCGAGCCAGAACTATCTCGCAGTCATCAAGGTCGTCGGCATCGGTGGAGGCGGCGTCAATGCAGTCAACCGAATGATCGAACGTGGCCTGAAGGGCGTCGAATTCATCGCCATCAACACCGACGCGCAGGCGCTGCTGCAGAGCGACGCCGATGTGAAACTCGACGTTGGGCGTGAATCCACCCGTGGCCTGGGCGCCGGTGCTGACCCAGAGGTCGGGCGCCGTGCCGCCGAAGAGCATGCCGACGAGATCGAAGAGACGCTGCGCGGGGCCGACATGGTCTTCGTCACTGCTGGCGAGGGCGGCGGCACCGGCACCGGTGGTGCACCGGTCGTTGCCAAAATCGCCAAGTCGATTGGTGCGCTCACCATCGGCGTGGTCACCAAACCGTTCTCGTTTGAGGGCAAGCGCCGCATGGGGCAGGCTGAGGCGGGCGTCGCTGCACTGCGCGCCGAGGTTGACACGTTGATTACGGTGCCCAACGACCGACTGCTCGAGATCAGCGACCGTGGCATCACCATGCTCGAGGCGTTCTCGATTGCCGACCAAGTGCTGCTTGCCGGCGTGCAGGGCATAAGCGACTTGATCACCACGCCGGGGCTCATCAACCTCGACTTCGCCGATGTGCAGTCTGTGATGCAGGGCGCTGGCACGGCATTGATGGGCATAGGTTCGGCGCGTGGCGCCGATCGTGCGATCAAGGCTGCTGAGCTGGCTATCTCATCGCCGCTGCTTGAATCGACCATCGATGGCGCGCACGGCGTGCTCATCTCGGTGCAGGGTGGCTCTGACCTCGGCATCTACGAGATCAACGATGCTGTCAAGCTCGTGCAAGAGGTCGTGCATGCCGAAGCGAACATCATCTTCGGTACTGTGCTCGACGATGCACTGGGCGACGAAGTGCGTGTCACGGTCATCGCCGCTGGCTTCGACGAAGAAGACGAGATTCGCAATCGTCGCCGCTCCAGTGGCCTCGGTGCTGACAACTCTGCGCAGTCAGAGGCAGGGGCTGCCGAGTCGACTCAGCCTGAGCCTGCTGTCGAGGTTGAGCCCAAGGCAGAGCCCGAGGCTGCCGTCGCTGATACGGCTGACCCCTACGCGACTCGCTCATTCTCGCTCGATCAGCTTGATGAGCAAGAGCTTGACGTTCCCGACTTCTTGAAGTGAGCTCCGTGCAGCGTCATCCGGCGGCCGAACGTCTGGCGGCCTTTGAGTCGCAGCTGGCTGATGAGCTGCATCAGCTGGGCCGTGCTCGCTCCGAGGTCGAGCTCATTGTCATCAGCAAGTATCACCCGGCTTCGCTCGCGGTCGCGCTGTCTGAAGCCGGACAGCATGCGTTCGGTGAGAACACGCTGCAAGGGCTCAAAGCGAAGCTCGCCGACGATCGTCTTGCTGGCGAGCAATGGCATTTTGTCGGTCAGCTGCAGCGCAACAAAGCTGCTGCGGTCGCAAAATTGGTGACCGCAGTGCATTCGGTCGATCGAGCGGCTCTGGTAGAACGCTTGGCAGCCGTCGAACGCAGTGAACCCCTTGAGGTGTTCGTGCAGATTTCACTAGACGGTGATCCGTCACGTGGTGGAGTGTCAGCTGATGGTCTACCCGGCTTGGTCGAGCAGATCCTTTCTGTCGATCGCCTGCGCCTGCGTGGCGTCATGGGTGTTTCCCCGGTCACGTGGCAGCCAGAGGTGGCATTCGAGCAGCTCGCTCGCTTCGCTGAGCGGGTGCAGGCGCTCGATCCGCGTGCCAACGCGATCTCGGCTGGAATGAGCGGAGACTGGCGGCAGGCACTGCAACACGGCGCGACACACCTGCGAATCGGCACGGCAATCACCGGAAAACCAGAACTTGCCCGCTAATCTGGGCACAAAGACGTTTGGAGGATGTCATGGGAAACCCGCTGCGTAAGACACTCGAGTACCTGGGTCTCGTCGAAGACGAGGAATTCGCACCCGAGGCAGCTGCGGCTGCTCCTGCTCAGGAGCGCGCGGCAAAGCCTGCGCAGGCTCGTTCAAACGTGACGCCGCTGCGTCGCCCCCAGGCCCAAACCCAGGCCGGGGAGCTCAACGAGATTCTCACGGTGCACCCCAAAAAGTACTCCGACGTCCAGGTTATTGCCGAGGGGTTTCGCTCGAACATCCCCGTAATCATCAACCTCAGCCAGATGACCGAGCCTGATGCGCGTCGTCTGATTGACTTCGCGTCGGGGCTCGCCCAGGGGCTGCTCGGCAAGATCGAGCGCGTGACTCCGAAGGTGTTTCTGCTGTCTCCGCAGAATGTCCTGGTGTCGGGTGATACCACCACGCAGAACGACGACCCGGCACAGGTCGGCTTCTTCGCCGAGCACCGGTAGGCTGGTCGGCGCCTCCAGTGAGTCTTATTCTTTCGCTGCTGGCTTGGCTGTGTGCTACCTATTCGACGGTGCTTTTTGTGCGGCTGATCGTCGAGATTCTATTGGGGTTCGTGCGCTCACCCCTGCCGAAACCTGTTGCGGTGGCGGCAGAGGTGCTGTACGTGATCACTGATCCTCCGGTGAAACTCGCCCGCCGCTTGATTCCTCCCCTCACGTTGGGGGCGGTGCAGTTCGACTTCGGCATCTTCATCGCCATTTTCTTCTTCAACGTCTTGGGCATTGTGCTCAATGGTCTAAGCTAGACGGGATGAGTTTCTTTCACCTTCTGGCTGAAAGAGAAGCTAGGCACGCAATGAGGAGAATTCATGGCCTTGACACCCGATGACGTTCTGAACAAGCGTTTTCAGACGACCAAGTTTCGCGACGGCTATGAGCAGGACGAAGTCGATGACTTTCTTGACGAGGTCGTCGTTGAGTTCCGCAACCTGCTAAGCGAGAACGAAGAGCTCAAGACCAAGCTCGCAAAGGCCGAGGCCGATCTCGCCGAGGCAAAGAAGCAGGGGTCGTCAGTGGCTGCTGCTCCCGTGGCACCTACCGCTCCGGCTGCTGCTCCTGCACCTGCTGCCGCCGCTGCCACAGAGGCCAAGTCTGAGACCGATGAGTCAACCGAGCTGCTCAAGCTCGCCCGCCGTCTGCACGACGAGCACGTGCAGGCAGGCAAAGACGAAGAGCAGAAACTCATCGCGAGCGCTCGCAACGAGTCGCGCCGCATTCTCGAAGAGACTCAGCAACGCAAGACCAAAGAGCTCAACGACCTCACCGAGCGCAAGACAGCGCTCGAGGCAACCATCAAAGACCTCGAGTCGTTCGAGCGCCAGTACCGCGGATCGCTCAAGTCGTTCATCACCACGCAGCTGCGCGACTTGGAGTCGACCGGTTCGCTTGACGCTGTGGCCAAGGCTCAGCAGACCAAGAACTGAGCGTGACTCAGTCTGACGCATCGCGTACCATCGAGCGGCGGGGATCGAATCCTCGCCGCTCGATTGCGTTGGTGCTTGCTTGGTGCTTGGGGGCGGTGGCCGTCGATCAGGGCGCTAAAGCCGCCGCGCTGACTTGGCTTGAGCCCGGAGATCCCCACCAGCTCGTGGGGTCACTGCTTCAGCTGCAGCTCGTATTCAATCCCGGTGCGGCCTTTTCTTTCGGCACTGACCACACCTGGGTCTTCACCCTCTTGGCCCTCACCGTCACCTGTGCGGTCATCTGGTATGCGCGTCGTGCCACAAGCTGGCCGGTGCAGCTGTTCATGGGGCTGTTTCTCGGCGGTGTCGTGGGCAACCTGGGTGATCGGCTCTTTCGTGCACCGGGGTTCGGCCGCGGCTACGTGGTCGACTTCATTCAGGTGCGCGGCTTTGCCGTACTCAATCTGGCCGATGTGTTTCTGACGGTCAGCGTAATCGGCTTGGTGGCAATCATGCTTTTTGCCCCTGGGCTGTTCGAAGACGAGCACGAGCATGCCAAGTAAGATCTTTCCGGTCGACGAGCAGCACGTGGGGCAGCGGGTCGATGTGGTGCTTGCTGACGTGCTCGGGCTGTCTCGGTCTCGAGTGCAGGCGATTCTCGCCGCAGGCGACGCGACGCAGGGCGGACGCACCCTCGGCAAATCCGATCGCCTCGATTCGTCGGGGCTCGTCTCGGTCTACTGGCATGACGAGGATCGACTCGCGGTCGTCGCCACCGACGTCGCAGACCTCGACATCGTCTACCTCGATGACGACTTGGTCATCGTAGACAAGCCTGTCGGCGTTGTGGCGCATCCGGCGACCAGCTGGCGTGGGCCAACCGTGCTCGGTGTGCTGGCAGCCCGCGGTATCACCGTGGCGCAGGGCGGTCCTCCCGAACGCCAGGGCATCGTGCATCGGCTCGACGTGGGCACGAGTGGGCTGATGATGGTTGCCCGCAGCGAGCGCGCCTACAGTGTGCTCAAGCAGGCCTTTCGCGACCACACGGTGCACAAGACCTATCAGGCCGTCGTCCATGGACATCCTGACCCCAGCTCGGGCACCATCGACGCACCTATCGGTCGCCTGCCCAAAGCCGACTGGAAGTTCGGCGTGGTCGCTGGTGGGCGACCGTCGATCACCCACTATGGGACGCTCGAGGCATTCGCCCGGGGCAGTCTGCTCGAGATCACGCTCGAGACCGGGCGCACTCACCAGATCAGGGTGCATATGTCGGCGCGGCATCATCCGCTCGTAGGCGACCCGCTCTACGGCGGCGACCCAGTGCTCGCCGAGCGGCTCGGCCTCACTAGGCAGTGGCTGCACGCGGCCAGGCTGCGCTTCGAGCATCCGGTGACACATGAGCCAGTCGACGTCGCAAGCGTGCCGCCGGCCGATCTGCAGCGCGCGCTTGATCTGCTGCGCGATCCGCACGCCCGCTGAGTGCACGCACTAGAATGAGGGGCGACTCCTCACCACCTGAAAGGCGCTGACCGTGGCGGCATCAGACAGCTTCGTGCACCTGCATGTGCACAGCGAGTACTCGATGCTCGACGGCGCTGCCAAGATCAAGCCGCTGATCACCGAGGCTGCCCGGCTCGAGATGCCGGCATTGGCGATCACCGACCATGGCAACATGTTCGGCACCTACGAGTTCTACTACGCGTGTCAAGACGCCGGCATCAAGCCGATCATCGGTCTTGAGGCGTACCTCACGCCGGGCACCAAGCGTCAAGACCGTTCTCGAGTGCGTTGGGGCGACGGCGGCGGTGACGATGTCTCGGGCGGTGGTTCGTACACGCACGCAACCATGCTCGCCGAGACCACTGAGGGCATGCACAACCTGTTTCGACTGGCCTCGCTGTCATCGATCGAGGGGTTCTACTTCAAACCCCGCATGGATCTCGAGCTGCTGCAGCAGTACTCCAAAGGCATCATCGCCACCACTGGCTGCGCCAGCGGTGAGATTCAGACCCGTCTGCGTCTCGGGCAGTACAAAGAGGCTCGCGAGGCCGCTGGCCGCTACCGCGAGATCTTTGGGGCCGAGAACTACTTCTGCGAGATCATGGATCACGGCATCGACGTCGAGCGACGGGTGATGAGTGATCTGCTCGAGCTGGCCAAAGACCTGCAGATTCCGCTGGTAGCCAGCAACGACCTCCATTACACCCATGCCGAAGATGCCCACGCGCACGCCGCACTGCTGTGCGTGCAGTCGGCCTCGACGCTCGACGATCCCAAGCGTTTCCGTTTCGGCAGCGACGAGTTCTACCTCAAGACCCCGCAGCAGATGCGCGAGCTGTTCCGCGAATACCCCGAGGCCTGCGATGCCACGCTGGCCATTGCCGAGCGCTGCGAGGTCGAGTTCGTCAAACGCGATCTGACCCCCAAGTTCGACGTGCCCGAAGGCGAATCCGAGCTCACCTGGTTCAAATCCGAGGTCGAGCGTGGGCTGCATACCCGATACGGCGAGACGGTGCCCGAGCCGGTGCGCGAGCGCGCCGACTACGAGATGGGCATCATCGAGCAGATGGGCTTTCCGGGGTACTTCTTGGTGGTCGCCGACTTCATTCAGTGGGCCAAAGCCAACGGCGTACGCGTCGGGCCGGGTCGTGGCTCGGCCGCGGGGTCGATGGTCGCGTATGCGATGCACATCACCGAGGTCGACCCCCTTGAGCACGGCCTCATGTTCGAGCGATTCCTCAACCCCGAGCGCGTGTCGATGCCCGACGTCGACGTCGACTTCGACGACCGTCGTCGCGGTGACGTGATCAAGTACGTCACCGAAAAGTACGGCTACGACCGCGTGTGCCAGATCGTGACGTACGGATCGATCAAGGCCAAGCAGGCACTCAAAGACTCTTCGCGCATTCTCGGCTTGCCCTACTCGGCGGGTGAGAAGCTCACTAAGGCCTTCCCGCCGGCGGTCATGGGCAAAGAGATGACCCTCGAAGAGATGTACGACCCCGAGGCCAAACGCTACAGCGAGGGTGCCGAGTTCCGCGAGATCGTCGAGAACGACGAGGTCTCGCAGAAGATTCTTGAGACTGCTCGCGGTCTCGAAGGGCTCAAGCGCCAGTGGGGCGTGCACGCGGCGGGTGTGATCATGAGCCAAGAAGCCCTGATCGACAACATCCCCATCATGAAGCGCGAAGACGACGGCGCGATCATCACGCAGTATCCGTACCCGGCGTGTGAGAACCTCGGGCTGCTCAAGATGGACTTCTTGGGGCTGCGCAACCTCACAGTGATGGGCGACGCGGTCGACTCGATCAAGCAGAACCGCGGCGAAGACCTCAGCCTGCAAGACATCGCGCTCGACGATCGCCCCACCTATGAGCTGCTGTCTCGTGGCGACACCCTCGGGGTCTTCCAGCTCGACGGTGGCCCCATGCGCACGCTGCTGCGTCAGATGAAGCCCGACAGCTTCGCCGACATCTCGGCAGTGATCGCCCTGTACCGGCCGGGGCCCATGGGCATGAACTCCCACACCAACTACGCGCTGCGCAAAAACGGCCTGCAGCCGATTCAGCCGATTCACCCCGAGCTCGAAGAGCCGCTCAAAGACATCCTGGGCGAGACCTACGGTCTGATCGTCTACCAGGAGCAGGTGATGGGTGTGGCCCAGAAGGTCGCCGGGTTCACCCTCGGTCAGGCCGACATGCTGCGTCGCGCCATGGGCAAAAAGAAGAAGTCTGAGCTCGACAAGCAGTACACCAACTTCCATCAGGGCATGATCGACCGCGGCTACTCCGAAGAAGCCGTCAAAGCACTGTGGGACACTCTGCTGCCATTCGCCGGATACGCGTTCAACAAGGCGCACTCAGTCGGGTACGGCGTGGTCTCGTACTGGACAGCCTTTCTCAAAGCCAACTACCCGGCCGAGTACATGGCCGCCCTGCTCACCAGCGTCGGCGACTCCAAAGACAAGCTCGCACTCTACCTCAACGAGTGCCGCCACATGGGCATCTCGGTGCTGCCGCCCGATGTCAACAGCTCGTTCCTCGGGTTTTCGGCAGTCGGCAAGGATATCCGGTTCGGCTTGGGTGCCGTGCGCAACGTCGGTGCCAACGTCGTTGAAGCCATCGTGACCACTCGCGAAGAGCAGGGTGCCTTCACCGGGTTCCACGACTTCTTGCGCAAAGTGCCGATTGCAGTGTGCAACAAGCGCACCATCGAATCACTCATCAAAGCTGGTGCCTTCGACTCGCTGGGCGACACCCGCCGAGCGCTGATCGAGGTGCACGAACAGGCCGTTGACGAGGCCGCACAGCTCAAGCGCAATGAGTCACACGGCCAGGTCGACCTGTTCGCCGGCATCTTCGATCTCGAAGACACCCCGGGCGGCACGGTGCCTGAGCGCGCCGAGTGGGACAAACACCTGAAGCTCTCGTTCGAGCGAGAGATGCTGGGGCTCTACGTCTCGGATCACCCGCTGCACGGCCTCGAGCACGAGCTGGCCAAACACGCCGACGCGACCATTCTCGACATCGGCGCAGGGGAGCGGTTCCATGACGGCGACAAGGTGGCCATCGCGGGGCTGATCACCAGCGTGCAACGCCGCATCGCCCGCAACAGCGGCAACGAGTACGCCATCATCGAGGTCGAAGACTTCACCGGCGAAATGTCGGTGCTGTTCATGGGCAAGACCTTCCAAGAGTTCGCACCGGCGCTGATCGCTGACACGATCGTGGTGGTGCGTGGCCGCATCTCTGTGCGAGACGACGGAGTCAACCTGCATGCGTATTCAGTGTTCTCGCCTGACATCGAACAGCGCGGCGGATCGAGCCTCCCGCTGCTGTTGAACATGCCCGAGATCACAGCCACCCCCGAGATCGTCGAAGATCTCTCGACCATTCTGGTGCGCCACCAAGGCGACACCGAGGTGCTGCTGAAGCTCACCGGCCCGGCCGGCGAGCGCGTCTTCGAGATTCCCTATCGGGTCAACGTGACTGCCGATCTGTATGGCGAGCTCAAAGCGCTGCTGGGGGCCAGCTGCATCGACTAGCCCGGTCGATTCGCTTCGGCACGACTAGACTTGAGGTGTGTTGCACTTAATTGATTTCCGCACCTCAGACGTGCGCGCCCAGTCTCTTCGTGACCTGCTGCCTCGACCACATCATGATGTCTCTGCAGCGGTCGGTGCGGCTCGAGAGCTGATCGCCGATGTGCGTGCGCGTGGTCGCGCGGCCCTGGTCGATCAGGCGCAGCGATTCGACCACGTTGAGATCGATCAGTTTCGTGTCTCAGCTGCCGAGATCGCTGAGGCCGTCGACGCTCTTGACCCCGACATCCGTGAAGCCCTGACCATCGCGATCGCGCGGGTCACCGAGGCGACGCGTGCACAGGTGCACGGGTCGGTCACCACTGAGTTTCCGGGCGGTGCGCGCATCACTCAGCGGTACCAGCCGGTCGATGCAGCGGGGCTCTATGTGCCCGGCGGCAAGGCTGTCTACCCCTCGAGTGTGATCATGAATGTGGTGCCGGCACAGGTGGCTGGCGTCTCGCGTCTGGCGCTGGTGTCACCGCCGCAGCAGGCCTTCGGCGGTCGAGTGCATCCCATCGTGCTGGCTACGGCCGGTCTGCTCGGCATCGACGAGATCTATGCGCTGGGCGGTGCCGGTGCCATCGCGGCGCTCGCCTATGGTGTCGAAGAGATCGGTCTGGCTCCGGTCGACGTGATCTCTGGGCCGGGCAACGCCTTTGTGGCTGCGGCCAAACTCGAGGTCTCCACCGACGTCGGCATTGACTCGATCGCGGGCCCCACTGAGATTCTGGTCATCGCAGACGCCACCGCCGATCCTGAGCTGGTGGCGGCCGATCTGCTCAGCCAGGCCGAACACGACGAAGACGCCTCATCAGTGCTGGTCACCGACTCGGCCGAGCTGATCGACCAGGTGCACGCCTCGCTGCAGCGACGGCTGCAGACCACCCCCAACGCTGAACGGGCGACCGTGGCGCTGCAGGGTGTGCAGTCGGCGGCAGTGCTCGTCTCCAACCTC
Organism: Pseudoclavibacter soli DSM 23366; assembly: GCF_000423505.1. Taxonomy (GTDB): domain Bacteria; phylum Actinomycetota; class Actinomycetes; order Actinomycetales; family Microbacteriaceae; genus Pseudoclavibacter_A; species Pseudoclavibacter_A soli. Next base: position 211,996 of record NZ_AUIC01000003.1, on the reverse strand, counting down.
GACGACGCGGTGGCGGTCTCGAACGCCTACGCGCCCGAGCACCTCGAGATCATCACCGCCGATGACCAGGCTGTGCTGCAGGGCATCACCAGCGCTGGCGCGATCTTTATCGGCCCCTACTCACCCGTGCCGCTCGGCGACTACATGGCCGGCTCCAACCACGTGCTGCCGACCAGCGGCCGCGCCCGGTTCAGCCCGGCGCTCGGCGCCTACACGTTCTTGCGCCCCCAGCAGATCATCGAGTACACCCGTGAGGGGCTCGCCGAGATCGCCCAGCCAATCGAACGGTTCGCACGCGCCGAGCAGCTGCAGGCACACGCCGAGTCGATCGAGGCCCGTTTCCCGGGCGAATAGGAGTTTCATGCACTGCCCCTTCTGCCGCCACCCCGACTCTCGCGTGGTCGATTCGCGCACCAGTGACGACGGCACCTCGATTCGCCGCCGCCGCCAGTGCCCGGCCTGCGGGCGTCGTTTCACTACCACCGAGACCGCATCCCTGTCGGTGGTCAAGCGCGGTGGGGTCGTCGAGCCGTTCCGTCGCGAGAAGATCATCTCGGGCGTGCGCAAGGCGTGCCAAGGGCGCCCGGTCAGTGACTCTGACCTGGCGCTGCTGGCGCAGAAGGTCGAAGAGACCATCCGCTCCAGCGGTTCGAGCGAGGTCGACTCGCATGAGGTCGGTCTGGCGATTCTCGAGCCGCTGCGTGATCTCGATGAAGTGGCGTATCTGCGTTTCGCGAGCGTCTACCGCAGCTTCGAGTCGATCGACGATTTCGAGCGTGCCGTTGAGCGCCTCCGCGAATACCACGCTGAGCACGGCCTCGATGAGGGCGAGACCACGGATGCAGCGGGGGAGCGGTCATGATCTATCGCGCCCTGTTTGTCGGTGTGCTGCAGCATCTCGACCCCGAGCGTGCCCACGGGCTGGCTTCTTGGGCCATTCGTTCTGCGCATCGCACGGGTCTCGGTCGCCTCATCAGCCGCGCCACCCGGCCTGATCCGGCTCTTCGCGTTGAGGCCTTCGGCGTGCAGTTCGCCACCCCGTTCGGTATCGCGGCAGGGCTCGACAAAGACGCCACCATGTTCGCCGGTCTCGGCGATCTCGGTTTCGGCCACGTCGAGGTGGGCACCATCACCGCACAGGCTCAGCCCGGCAACCCACGACCGCGCCTGTTCCGTTTGGTGCGCGACCGGGCGCTGATCAACCGCATGGGGTTCAACAACCATGGCGCGCAGGCGGCGCTGGTGCAGCTGACCCGCCGCGACCGCGCGGCAAGCGTGCGCGTGGGCGTGAACATCGGCAAAAACAAAGTGGTGCCGCTCGACGAAGCAGTCGACAACTACCGGGCCTCGGCGCGGGTGCTGGCACCCAGCGCTGACTACCTGGCCGTCAACGTGAGCAGCCCCAACACCCCCGGGCTGCGCGATCTGCAGCATGTCGAGGCACTGCGCCCCATCCTTGAAGCTGTGGTGCACGAGGCTCAAGGCACACCTGTGCTGGTCAAGCTCGCGCCCGACATGCACGACGACGAGCTGCTGGCGGTGCAGGCGCTCGCGGTCGAGCTGGGGCTCGCCGGCATCATTGTGACCAACACCACCATTCAGCGCACTGGCATCTCGATCGATGCCGCCGAGATCGAGCGCATTGGCGCGGGCGGGCTCTCCGGGCCGCCCGTGCGCGAACGATCGCTCGAGGTGCTGCGGCTGTTGGTCGCCGCCGACGCCGGCCTGCCGATCATCTCCGTGGGCGGGGTGCAAGACGGTGACGATGTCTGGGAGCGCCTGCGCGCCGGGGCAACGCTCGTGCAAGGATTCACCGAGTTCATCTACGCCGGCCCGGCATGGGGGCATCAGATCAATCGACGTGTGGCACAGCTGCTGGCCAGCAGTGAGTTCAGCAGCATCGCCGAGGTGACCCAGTCGGTGCGTTCGCCGCGCAGCTGACCGCGAGTGGGGCATCCTGCGGAATGCCGCCTCAAACGACTCAGCGCTGATTCGGGTCGAATTCGCCGCGCTTGACCTGCGGCTTCGGAATTCGCATGCCGCGCATCTGCAATGCGCGCATCGATGCATACAGGCCGAGGCCGCGCTCAACGTTTTCGCTGCCGAAGCGTTCGGCGGCCAATCGCTTGGCCTTGCGCGAGATGAGCAGTGAGTCGACGATCAGTGCGGCCACGAAGGCCCACAGGCCGAAAGTATACGTGGCGATGACGATGGTGCTCGGCACGAAGGTGAGCACGATTACCACGATCATCACTGGCAGCATGAATTCACCGAGCGACCATCGGCCGTCGACGTAGTCGCGCACAAAGCGCTTCTGCGGGCCGCGCTCTTTGGCGGGCAGATAGCGCTCGTCGCCGGCGGCCATGCCGATGCGCGCCTTTTCACGCTCGGCTCGGGCGCGACGCTTGGCTTCGGCGCGATCGTTGGCGATCAACGGGCGGCGATTCAGTGCTTCAGCCTCACGACGCTTGGGAGTGGGGTGCCCCTTGCCGACGCTCTTGTGCGACTCGGTCGACCCAGCGGGGTCTGAGGTGGCCTGGGGATCTTTGCTCATGCGAGGTGACGCTGCCTTCCATGGAACGGATGTGCCCCTTATTGTATCCGGCTTGTTCGCGCGCACTCTGACACTGGCGTACGCTGTCGGCGCACATGGGGTACAGCGGGGTGTGCAAGGCCGCGCTGGTGTTCTAAAGTGGAGGCACGGCGCGCGCTGCCAGCGTGGGCCTGTGGTCAGAAAGAGAGTCAGACATGAGCACCGACACCATCCAGACACACGGAGTCACCCTCACCGATGCAGCGGCTGAGAAAGTGCACAGTCTGCTGGTGCAAGAGGGGCGCGAAGACCTCCGTTTGCGCGTTGCTGTGCAGCCGGGCGGCTGCTCGGGGCTCATCTACCAGCTCTACTTCGACGAGCGGCTGCTCGACGATGACCTGCTGGCCGAGTTCGGTGAGGGCGTCGAGGTGGTCGTCGACAAAATGAGCGCGCCGTATCTCGAGGGCGCCAGCATCGACTTCGAAGACACCATTCAGAAGCAGGGGTTCACCATCGATAACCCCAATGCTGCGGGCAGCTGCGCCTGCGGCGACTCGTTCCACTGATCTGATTGACCCGTGATTCACAGCAGAATCACGGTCTGACCACGGGTATGGTCAGAGAGCCCCCGAGAAACAGGTAGGATGGACAGGAGCTGACCGACGTCAGTTCTGTGTTCAGTAACTACCGATAGGAACAATGGTGGGTTCGACAGTCAAGAGAGTTGTCGCGAGCACGGGATTGCTGGGCGTAGCCGCCTTGGCACTCTCCGGGTGCTCAGATCTTGCGAAGCGAGGCTTCCTCCCCGCTGACGACACGACCGATCACACCCAGGCGATCTCTTCGCTGTGGGTACATTCATGGATCGTGCTGCTGGGCGTCGGTGTGGTCGTGTGGGGTCTGGTCATCTGGAGCGCCATTGTCTACCGGCGTCGTAAGGGCGAGACCGGCCTCCCGGCGCAGACCCGTTACAACCTGCCTATCGAGGTGCTGTACACCGCTGTTCCCTTCGTGCTGATCTTCGCGTTCTTCATCGCCACGGTGCATGTGCAGAGCGCCACTGAGGCAAACGCAACTGAGGCCTACGACGGTGCTGATGTGCAGGTGCAGGTTGTTGGCAAACAGTGGAGCTGGGACATCAATTACCTCACCGATGAGGGCGAGGCCAATGTGCACGAAGATGCCGGTGTGCAGGCTGACTACAGCGGCGGCGAGACTTTCGATGAATCGAATCTGCCGACCCTTTACCTCCCGGTGAACAAAGAGGTCAAGATCAAGCTTGACGCCCGTGACGTGGCTCACTCCTTCTGGGTGCCGTATTTCCTCTACAAGAAAGACCTGCTGCCGGGCGTGCACAACAACTACTGGACTTTCACACCCACCAAAGAAGGAACCTTCGCGGTGAAGTGCGCTGAGCTCTGTGGCGAGTATCACTCGATGATGCTCATGAATATCGAGGTCGTGTCTGAGTCTGAGTACGAGACTCACCTGACTGAGCTGCGTGATCGCGGCAACACCGGTGCGCTGGGCAACGAGCTCAACCGTCGCCAAGATCTGATTTACACATCGGAAGACTCACAGCAGAGTGACTCCGCTGCGAGCGAGAACTAAGGAGTGAGCAGTTGATGACTTCGACTACTGCAGTGGGATACTCTCCACGACTCGGAAAGAAAGGCAGCTCCGTTGTACGGTGGCTGACCTCAACCGACCACAAGACCTTGGGCTACCTCTACATCGCCCAGTCGATCTTCTGGTTCCTGTTTGCCGGCGTGCTTGCGCTGATCATTCGCGCACAGCTGTTCGAGCCCGGCCTGTCGGTCGTGCCCACCAAAGAGCAGTACAACCAGCTGTTCACCATGCACGGCATCATCATGCTGCTGATGTTTGCGACGCCGCTGTTCGCAGGTTTCGCCAACGTCATCGTGCCGCTGCAGATCGGCGCTCCCGACGTGGCCTTCCCACGTTTGAATGCTCTGGGCTTCTGGGTGTACACCTTCGGCTCGCTGGTTGCCGTTGCAGGCTTCCTCACTCCGCAGGGTGCGGCGAGCTTCGGCTGGACCGCATATGTGCCATTGTCAACGTCGACATATTCGCCAGGCGTCGGCGGTGATTTGTGGGTGATCGGTTTCGCGCTGTCGGGCTTCGGCACCATCATGGGTGGCGTCAACTTCATCGCGACCATCATTTCGATGCGTGCTCCGGGCATGACGATGTGGCGTCTGCCGATCTTCACTTGGAACATCCTGGTGACCAGCATCCTGATCATCATGTCGTTCCCTCCCTTCGCGGCTGCACTGTTCGCGCTGTTCGCCGATCGCAAGTGGGGCACCCACGTGTTCGACCCCGAGACTGGCGGTGTCATGTTGTTCCAGCATGTCTTCTGGTTCTTCGGTCACCCTGAGGTCTACGTCATCGCTCTGCCCTTCTTCGGCATCGTGTCAGAGATCATCCCGGTGTTCAGCCGCAAGCCGATCTTCGGCTACCGCACGCTGGTGCTGGCCACCATCTCGATCGCGGCCCTGTCGGCTACTGTGTGGGCTCACCACATGTACGTCACCGGCCAGGTGCTGCTGCCGTTCTTCTCGATCATGACCATGCTGATCGCCATTCCGACCGGTGTGAAGTTCTTCGACTGGATAGGCACGATGTGGCGAGGGTCGATCACATTCGAAACACCGATGCTCTACACCATCGGCTTCTTGATCACCTTCTGCTTTGGCGGCCTGACCGGCGTGATCCTCGCCAGCCCTGCACTCGACTTCCAGGTGTCTGACACATACTTCGTGGTGGCGCACTTCCACTACACGCTGTTCGGCACCGTGGTGTTCGCGATGTTCGCCGGCCTCTACTTCTGGTGGCCGAAGTTCACTGGCAAGATGCTCAACGAGCGTCTGGGCAAGATCCAGTTCTGGCTGCTGTTCGTCGGCTTCCACACCACGTTCCTGGTGCAGCACTGGCTTGGTGCAATGGGTATGCCGCGCCGGTACTACACCTACCTGCCACAAGACGGTTTCACGCTGCTGAACCAGATCTCCACCATCGGTGCGGCTATTCTGGCGCTCTCGTTCCTGCCGTTCTTCTGGAACATCTACGTGACCACCCGCCACGGCAAGCTCGTGAACACCGACGACCCGTGGGGCTTCGGCGGCTCGCTTGAGTGGGCTACCAGCTGCCCGCCGCCGCGCCACAACTTCACGGCTATTCCGCGCATCCGCTCGGAGCGTCCGGCCTTCGATTTGCATCACCCTGAGTACGCGATCACCGCGTCGAAGGCCTATGCAGAGGCTGAAGAGGCACATGCCAAGCCGGTAGCGGCCGGGTCAAAGGGAAAGTGATCTGATGAAGACCAATGCACGAATCTTGTTCGGCCTCGGTGCCTTCTTCTTCTTGGCGCTGATTGGCTACGTGGTGAGCGTCTACACGCTGACGAACGACACCATCGGTCTGTTCAATCACGAGCTGCGCATCGAGCCGGTGGGTACCACCGCGATCGCCATGGCTGTCGGCATGGCGTGGTTCCCGTCGTTCTTCTTGTTCAAGGCGGCGAAGTCGACTGGCGGGCAGCTGCCCGAAGACGACGAATACGCCAACATCGACGAGGCAGACCCCGACTACGGCTTCTACAGCCCGTGGAGCTGGTGGCCGTTTGTCATGGCCGGCGCTGCTGGCGTGCTGTTCATGGGCCTGGCAGTGGGGCCGTGGTTGGCAGTCATCGGCGGTGTGCTGATGCTGGTGGCCATCATCGGTTTCTCGTTCGAGTACCATCGCGGTCGACTGGCGCACTGACCAGTCACTGCGCAAACGTAGGGCCCGGATCTCTCACAGATTCGGGCCCTACGTTGTTTGCCTTCGCGGGGGCGTTCAGCTGCGTGGTCTGGTGTCGCCACCTGGCTCGTAGAAGCGAAGGAAGTCGCGCCAAGCCAGCGATTGCGGCGCGATGCGCCAGTCGGGGAGGCCAGCCGTCGTGCTGGCCGATGCGGAGTAGATGAACCCCACTTCAGTGCGCACGAGAATGCCCGTTGAACCGGGGCGGTCTTCGCGGTGTACCACCCAGGTATTGTCAGCGACGCGCACGAATCGGGTCTGCACCCCCGCGCGGATGAAGTGCTCGACGTCGCCGAATCGGGTGGGCAGCTGGTCGGGATCTTCGAGCGGATAGTACTTGTGGCCGTCGATTACGGTCACCTGTGTCTGGCGTGTCGTCATCATTGACTCCCTTCTTCGCCTGTGCTTGGAAGTATATGCGCGTAATCCTCTGCAGATTCTCGTGTCTGCATGAGCGAATACGATGCGCCAAGAGTCACATCTGTGAAACCCGATGCGCATACAATGGCATGCGCGTACGCGCTCAGCCTGCCTGGTCATTCGACACCGTTGGTGCCGAACCTCCAGCCCGCTGCGTCTGGTGATGATGGGGAGCTGATGGGTCTGTGGTCACGAAAGCAGTCGCTGGTGGCGATTGGCAGTATCGCTGCGATCCTTGGCGTGTTGGGGGTAGGTGCTGGTCTGCTGACTCATGGAGTGCAGGTGCAACAGCAATGTGCCAGTGCTGTCGAGCGCGCAGCTGATCTTGATTCCAGAATCGATCTCGCATTCGACCGTATTGAGTCAGCTGAGCAGGTGATTGACACCGATGCGTCGGTCGTGGGTTTCAGCGATGATCCCGATCGTGCCGGGCTGCGAACGCAGGCCGACGGTGCGGCTGCAGATGTGCATCCTTTCGGCCAGGTGAACTGTACGACGAAGGCCGAACGGGACAACCTCACCGCGCGACTTGATGATGCAGAGCCCGGGGTCGCCGACCTCGAGCAGGCGGAGCGTGATCTGACCAATGCGGTCTCGGCCTGGCAGGGCCGCTGAGCTGCTGAGGGGACGCGGCGGGCTGCAAACACAGGCCTACGGTGTGGCGCTCTGGGGTGTGTGCTCGTTGGTCAGTGTGTGCGCTCGTTGGTCAGGGGAGTGCCGGTTCGTGACCAGCGGTGGTGCGTGGTGGCGAAGGAGCGCGCACGCGGCTTGATTATCTGGCAAATGAAGAAGCCCCGGAACTCGCGTGTTCCGCATGATTCCGGGGCTGTAGGGGTGTGGTCGATACTGGACTCGAACCAGCGACCTCTTCCGGCAGCGCGGTGGCTGAAGCACTGGACGCAGACACGCTGTCGCGCTGTGAGATCGGCCGCGAAAATCACGGACTGATACACGCAGAAAGCCGCCCCCACCTGGCACCCACCGGGTGAGGCGGCTTTCCGTGTTTGTCAGACGGTACCGATACGGTTCACAGCATGGGGAAATATATCGCGTTCATTGTCGTCGGAATCGTCGTGGTTTGGGCTGCTCCTGGCTGGGCAGAGTCATACATGGACGCGATAATACCTGCGCCGGACGGGTCACCGATTCTGCAAGTGCTCGTACCGTTCATGAACGAGCTTGGGGAACATCGCATTGCTGGAAAGCTCGTCAGGTACTTCGGCATCGGACTCATCCTGATCGGACTGCGCGGCGTCTTGAGCCGCGTCTGGCACGCTTTTGTGCGTTGAGACACACACCTCGCAGTCTGTCAACGAGCTGCGATGCAGTGTCCGTGCACCCTGCAGACATCCCCCTGACTGCAGGGTGCTACCGCCTACCAAAATAGACTGACCAATCACAAAGAACCCTTCAATCGGCTATTACAGCTCGGCTGGGCGGGATTTCTGCGTCTGGTAGCGGAGTACCTACATAGACTTGTCGCATTTAGGCAAAGGGGGAGTACGTGAGTGGTAAGAAATCGCGCCTGGCGCGTCAGCAGCAACGTTTTGGCCCATACGAAAAAGTGCCGCGAAAGCATGTGCCACCGGCGTTGCAAGGTACGCTGGGCCCGGCAGGCTCTCGAAGCGGGCTGGGGAGCGATATTAGGGCGTCTGGGCCTGTGCTGGGTCGCTGCGCCCTTTGCGCTCGACACGACGTCGAACTCCTATTGAGCCACACACACCCGAAGTGGGCGGCAAGATGGGCCAAGCGCGAGGGTGGTGTGATTCATGCCCCCAAACGCAGTGCTACATCGGCGCGTATGCAAGACGGCTACAAACACTACATGCTGTGTGTGGATTGCGAACAGTTTCTAGGGGAAGGTGAACGGACTTGGGAACGTTTTTCCACGATGCCGTTTGACAGTCTCGGATCTATCGGTATACAGGCGAGGCGCCTGAGCTCGTGGCCAGCGAATCCACTCTTTAAGCATGATGGTCCAGGGCTTCATCTTATCCATCGCGCACTTCTCGGCGATATCCTCAAGCTGCACTACGCCCCTTCTACAACCATGGTGATCAGTAAGCGATCAGTTCTAGAGAGTGTACGAGCAGCGCTGCAAGCTGACAGCTACTCAGAGTTCCCTCCTCCAACGGCGGGAAAGTGGTTCACCGATTCCGCGCTGGCAGGGATGAACCCAAGATCGTACGCAGGGATCGGTATTCAGCGGCTATCAGACGGTCAGTGTTTTGCGACAGTAGGGATCGCAGGCATTACTTGGTTCGTGCCGTTGGAGCCCGGCAGCGGTGTCTCAGCCGGCTGGCATCTCGAGTGCTGTCCGGTTTCGATGCGAGCAGAATGGTTTGAAAATTGGGAGAACTCCTCAGACGTTCCGATTGGCAATGCGATAGGACAAGTCTTCAGTGCCGACGACTGCCCCTGTGGATCTGGATCCAGCTACGAAGCGTGTTGTGCGAGAGGATGGCTTCCGCGGATCAATTGGGGGAATCGTTTGGCGGTAAGAGTAGCCGCTAGAGGGGCTTCGAAACGAGGCGCCGGTCCGCGACATCCACCGTGGATTCTCCCTACTCAAGCGCGGACAAGAGCACTGCGCGAAGGTCGATTTGCATGTCGCCAGTGTGCGGGCTCTAGGGCGCCACAACGCCCATGTCGGAAAGTGAAACGGAGCAGGCGAGAGTAGGGAGATACTGAACTTTGCCCCACGTTTGGCTCACGCGGCTTGATTATCTGGCAAATGAAGAAGCCCCGGAACTCGCGTGTTCCGCATGATTCCGGGGCTGTAGGGGTGTGGTCGATACTGGACTCGAACCAGCGACCTCTTCCGTGTGAAGGAAGCGCGCTAACCAACTGCGCCAATCGACCGTGTGGCTACCTCTTGCGAGGCAACTCGACAAGTATAGCGTACCGTACGCATGGATGCCCAACTGCGGCGGGCATCCACCGGGATGCCTGCGGTAGGATAGACGGGCACATACCCACCTGCGTCGGCCGCTTCGTATCGGCCGTCACATCATGCTCAAGGAGCCCCGGTGTCACAGCCCATCACGATCACTGTCAACGGCGAATCGCGGGAGGTGACCGACGAGACCACTGGGTTCGACCTATTCGGCGAAGACCGCACAGTTGTGGCTCTGCGGGTCAACGGCGAACTGCGCGACCTGTCACACGTGGTCGAAGCCGCAGCGACTGTTGAATCGGTGAGCATTGACTCAACTGACGGTCTCAACATCCTGCGGCACTCGGCGACCCACGTGCTGGCTCAGGCAGTGCAGCAGGTGCGCCCGGAGGCGAAGCTCGGCATCGGGCCGTTCATCACCGACGGGTTCTACTATGACTTCGACGTCGACGAACCGTTCACCCCTGACGAGCTGAAGCAGATCAAAAAGGTCATGCAGGGCATCGTCAAGCAGGGGCAGCGCTTCGTGCGGCGCCCGGTCTCTGAAGAGGAGGCACGGCGCGAAGAGGCCAGCGAGCCGTACAAGCTCGAGCTGATCGGCCTCAAGGGCAACGCGGGCGATGCTGAGGAGTCGGTCGAGGTCGGTGGCTCGGGGCTGACTATGTACGACAACGTCGACCCGAAGACCGGCGAGACCGTGTGGAGCGACCTGTGCCGCGGCCCGCACCTGCCGAGCACGCGCCTGATTGGCAATGGCTTCGATCTGCTGCGAGTGGCCGCCGCATACTGGCGCGGCGATCAGGCCAACGCTCAGCTGCAGCGCATCTACGGCACGGCCTGGCCTACCAAAGAAGAGCTGAAAGCTTACCTTGACCGCCTGGCCGAGGCCGCCAAGCGCGACCACCGCAAGTTGGGCGTCGAGCTCGACCTGTTCAGCTTTCCCGACGAGATCGGCTCGGGGCTGCCGGTGTTCCACCCCAAGGGCGGCATTATCCGCAAAGAGATGGAAGACTACTCGCGCCGCCGCCACGAAGAGGCCGGCTACGAGTTTGTGTACACTCCGCACATCACCAAGGGGCATCTCTATGAGGTCAGTGGTCACTTGGAGTGGTACAAAGACGGCATGTTCCCGGCGCTGCACGTCGACGAAGAGCTCGATGCCGAGGGCAACGTCAAGCGCCAGGGGCAAGACTATTACCTGAAGCCGATGAACTGCCCGATGCACAACCTGATCTACGGTGCGCGCGCCCGCAGTTACCGCGATCTGCCGCTGCGTCTGTTCGAGTTCGGCACCGTGTACCGCTACGAGAAGAGTGGTGTGATCCACGGCCTCACTCGCGCACGCGGCTTCACCCAAGACGACGCGCATATCTACACCACGCGCGAGCAGATGAAAGACGAGCTCACCCGCGTGCTGCAGTTCGTGCTCGACCTGCTGAAAGACTACGGTCTCGATGACTTCTACCTTGAGCTGTCGACCAAAGACCCCAAGAAGTACGTGGGCGGCGACGACGTCTGGGAAGAGGCCACCCGCACCCTGCAAGAGGTTGCCGAGGCCAGCGGTCTTGAGCTGGTGCCCGACCCCGAGGGCGCGGCGTTCTACGGCCCCAAGATCTCGGTGCAGGCGCGCGATGCAATCGGCCGCACCTGGCAGATGAGCACGCTGCAGCTCGACTTCAACCTGCCCGAGCGCTTCGGGCTCGAGTACACCGCCCCCGACGGCACACTGCAGCGGCCGGTGATGATCCACCGTGCCCTGTTCGGGTCGATCGAGCGATTCTTCGGCGTGCTCACCGAGCATTACGCGGGTGCTTTCCCGCTCTGGTTGGCACCCGAGCAGGTGATCGGCATTCCGGTGGCCGACGAATACACGCCGTACCTCGAAGAGGTTGCGGCCAAACTGCGCAGCGCGGGTGTGCGGGCATCGGTCGACACCTCTGACGATCGCATGCCCAAGAAGATTCGCACGCACTCGAAGCAGAAGGTTCCGGTGCTGCTGATTGCCGGTGAGGATGACCGCTCGGCTGGCACCGTCAGCTTCCGGTTGCGCGACGGATCGCAGCGCAACGGGGTGCCAGTTGACGAGGCCGTAGCTCTGATCCGAGGGCTGATCGACGCGCATGTGCAGGTGAGCACGGCCGACGATCTCGACCAGCTGCAACAGGGCGCGTAGGCCCGCGAGTACCATAGTTTCAATCGATTTCTAAGGAGTCATATGTCCGGCCACTCCAAATGGGCGACCACGAAGCACAAGAAGGCGCTGATCGACCAGAAGCGCGCCAAGGCATTCGCCAAATACATCAAGAGCATTGAGGTTGCGGCGCGCACGGGCGGCGGTGACCCCGACGGCAACCCGACGCTGTTCGACGCCATTCAGAAGGCCAAGAAGAACTCGGTGCCTGCCGACAACATCACTCGTGCCGTCAAGCGCGGCTCGGGCGAGGTGGCCGGCGCTGCCGAATACCAGACCATCATGTACGAGGCCTATGCTCCGGGCGGCGTCGCCCTGCTGGTTGAGTGTCTGACCGACAACAAGAACCGTGCGGCAGCCGATGTGCGCACCGCGCTCAGCCGCAACGGCGGCACGCTCGCCGACCCCGGGTCGGTGGCCTACAACTTCAGCCGCAAGGGCGTCATCACGGTGCCCAAGGCTGAGGGCGTCGACGAAGACAGTGTGCTCGAGGCGGTGCTTGAGGCTGGGGCTGAAGAGGTCACCGACAACGGCGACACACTGGCGATCACCACAGACCCGTCTGATCTCGTGGCAGTGCGCCAGGCGCTGCAGGCTGCGGGCATCGACTACGACTCGGCTGAGTCGGAGTTCGTCGCCGGGCTCAACATCGACGTCGACCTCGATACCGCGCGCAAGCTGTTTCGCATCATCGATGCGCTCGAAGACAGCGACGACGTGCAGAACGTGTTTGGCAACTTCGACGTGACCGACGAAATCGTCGAGCAGCTCGCCGAAGAGGACTGATCGTTTGTCGGTCATTCTGGGCATCGACCCCGGCCTGACCCGATGCGGGTTCGGGGTCGTCCAGGCGACCACCAGACGCCGACTCTCGCTGGTCGAGGTCGGCGTCATCCGATCTTCTCCGCAAGAGGAGATCTCACGGCGCGTGCATCGCATCGCCGCCGAGCTGCGCACCATCATCGAACGACACCAACCCGGGGTCATCACCGTCGAGCGGGTGTTCGCGCAGCAGAACCTGCCCAGCGTCATGGGTGTGGCCCACATCATCGGCGCGGCCATGCTGCTGGCAGGTGATTACGGCATCCCGCTGACCATGCACACGCCGACCGAGGTCAAAGCAGCAGTCACCGGCAGCGGCCGAGCAGACAAACCGCAGGTGCAGCACATGGTGGCCCGGCTGCTCTCAATCGACGAGGTGGGCGGCCCACCCGATGCGGCCGATGCCCTGGCCGTGGCAGTGTGCGAGGCGTTCAAGCCCTCGGCACAGGTGAGCGCCGCACGCCCCGGAGTCGCCGAGACACCGGCGCAGCGGGCCTGGCGTCAGGCGCGCGCCGCGGCCGGCGATGTCTCAGGTCGGCACTAGTCTGGTCAGATGATCAGCTTTCTGCATGGACGAGTCGAGCACGCCGCCAGCGACCAGATCGTACTTGCCGTCGACGGCATCGGCTACCTGGTCAGCGTGACCCCTGCGCATGCGCGATCGGTGCGCGTCGGCGAAGAGATCAAAGTGCTCACCACGCTCATCGTGCGCGAAGACGCCCTCACCCTATATGGGTTCGAGACGCCCGAGCAGAAGGGCCTGTTCGACGTGCTGCGCTCGGTCGGCGGAGTCGGGCCCAAACTTGCTCTCGCCGTGCTCGGTGCGCTCACTCCAGATCAGATCGCCCAGGCGGTGCACGACGAAGACCCCAAGCCGTTTCAATCGGTCAGCGGCATCGGCGCCAAGACCGCCAAGCTCATTGCGGTGCAGCTGGCGGGGCGCATTGCGCAGCCGGTCGGCGGTGGGGCAGTGGCGGCAGCCAGCGGCCATGCCGACACGCTGAGCGTCACCGCGGCACTGGTCGGCCTCGGCTGGCCCGAGAAGCAGGCACAGCAGGCTGTCGCAGACGCCGCTGCGGCTGGTGTCGAGGGCAATGACACGCTGCTGAAAGCTGCGCTGCGCATGCTCGGGGGCGCACGATGAGCGGCGAACACGACGCAACCAACCAGTCGGCCACACCCTCGGCGGCCAGCGAGGTGCTGCATCCCGGCGCCCTCGACGACGACGCCGGAGCCGATCAGGCCTTTCGGCCGCAGAGCCTTGATGAGTTCGTGGGGCAGCGTAGGGTGCGCGACCAGCTCGATCTTTTGCTGCGTGCGGCCAAGGCACGTTCACGAGCGGCCGATCACATTCTGCTCGCAGGCCCGCCAGGGCTTGGCAAAACGACGCTGGCGATGATCGTGGCGCACGAGCTCGATCGGCCGCTGCGGCTGACCAGTGGGCCGACCATCACGCATGCCGGTGATCTTGCAGCTATTCTCAGCTCGCTGACCGAAGGCGAGGTGTTGTTCATCGATGAGATTCACCGCATCGCCAAACCGGCTGCTGAGATGCTGTATCTGGCCATGGAAGACTTTCGGGTCGACGTCATGGTGGGCAAGGGGCCTGGCGCCACCTCGATTCCGCTGGAGCTGGCGCCGTTCACGCTGGTCGGGGCCACCACTCGCTCGGGTGTGCTGCCCTCACCGCTGCGCGACCGCTTCGGGTTCACTGCCAACATGGAGTTTTACCCGCCGGCCGAACTCGAACACCTGCTGCAGCGTAGTGCGCGCCTGCTCGAGCTGCAGCTGCCCCAGCCAGCCATCGCAGAGATCGCCCTGCGCTCGCGTGGCACGCCCCGTATCGCGAATCGACTGATCCGCCGGGTGCGCGACTACTTGGTGGTGCATCCCGACCACGATCCGGTTGACGCGGTGCGGGCCACGCTGGCGCTCTACGAGGTTGACGAGTTGGGGCTAGACCGGCTTGATCGCGAAGTGCTGAGGGTGCTGATCACGCAATTTGGCGGCGGCCCCGTGGGGCTTGGGCCATTGGCGATGAGCGTGGGCGAAGAGGCCGAGACGCTTGAGTCGGTGGTCGAACCGTTCTTGGTGCGCAGCGGGCTGATTCTGCGCACTCCGCGGGGCCGTGTGGCGGCACCCGGCGCCTGGCGGCACCTCGGCATTGCGCCGTCAGCGACGGGTGCAGAGCATTCACAGCCCACCCTCCTTGATGATTAGGGTAACCTTAACGATTGGGCGCGTTTCAGCGTGCCTGAATTCGAGTGCACGGTCCCGGCTTCCCCCGGCCTGAAGAGAGTGAATTGAGCGTATGGATCCCTTGACAATTGGCATGCTGGTCATCTTCGCGGTGCTGCTGATCGTGATGTTCCGCGGCAACAAGAAGCGGGCGCAGCAGGCTCAAGAGATTCAGAGTAAAACGGTGCCGGGCGCCAAGGTCATGACCACGTTCGGGGTGTACGGTACCATCGTCGAAATCGATGAGGCCGACGGCACCGTGCTCGTTGAGAGCACTCCGGGCACAGTGCTCAAGGTGCATCGTCAGGCCATCGGCAAGGTGATCGATGACACCCCGGCGGTTGAGGTTGCCGCGACTCCAGTAGCTGCTCTCGAAGACGAAGACGGCGAGCCGAAATACGGGCTGCGCGCCGACGAGAGCGCTGAGCCCACTGCGGCAGAAATCACCGACGCCACCTCGGCAGTCGATGATGACGCCAAGGGCGACTCGCAAAAGTAGACATTTCTCAGCGCCGTGAGCAGGTTCGGCGCTGCACATCCCAGTAGAGAGAACAGCACAGTGGCAGCAAGCGGTCCGGTTCGACACGCACGCAGATCGTTGATCTGGCTCGGCGTCATCATCCTCGCACTGGTCGGCACATTGGCTGCCGGCATCGTCTGGGGCGGAGCAAGCATCACTCCGAAGCTCGCGCTCGACCTTGAGGGCGGCACCGAGATCATCCTCTCTGCCGAGACCGAGAACGGGCAAGACCCGTCGGCTGACCAGATGAAGCAGGCACAGTCGATCATGCGTCAGCGTGTCGACGCCGGCGGTGTCAGCGAGGCCGAGATCACCACGCAGGGCAGCCGCAATATCGTGATCGGCATTCCTGGCGAGGCGACATCCGAGCAGCTGGAGCGCATCCGTGCGTCAGCCAAGCTGGAGTTCCGCCGGGTCTGGCGCACGGCATCCGCCTATGCAACCTCGACAACCACTGCGGGCACCACCGAGGGCCTGACCGACCTCGACGGACTGAGTGACGAGCAGGCCGCTGCCCGTGCCGAGGCTGCGCAAGAGATCATCGACCAGTACGACTCGTATGTATGCGTCACCGCGACCACGTCGAGCGATGCCACCTCAACTGACGAGAGCACCGATGAGTCAAGCGACAGCGGCGACTCGTCGTCTGATGTGCAGTACACCACGGCCGACCCGGTGCCCAGCACCAGCTCGGTGACCGTCGGCGATATCAGCGTCGATGCCTCAGATCTGCCAAAGATCGCCTGCGACACCTCGACCGGCGAGAAGCTGCTGCTGGCTCCAGTCGACCGTCTCGACAACAAGGCTGACGGCGCACTGCTCGACGGCGAACAGCTCACCAATGCCACCGCTGGCCAAGAGACCGGCACCAACGGCACCGTGACCAACAACTGGGTGGTCAACATCGAGTTCAACTCGGTGGGCACCGAGATGTTCAAAACCGTCACCACCGACCTCACCTCGCAGTCTGAGCCCGTCAACCGCTTCGCCGTCGTGCTCGACGGCCAGGTGATTGTGGCTCCCACCTCTCAGGCAGTGATCAGCGACGGCAAGGCACAGATCAGCGGCAGCTTCGACAAAGACTCGTCGAAGTCGCTGGCCGATCAGCTGAAGTACGGCGCGCTGCCGATCAGCTTCGACGTGCAGAGCCAGAACAAGATCACGCCGACCCTCGGCCAGCAGCAGCTGGTCGGCGGCCTGATCGCGGGCCTGATCGGTCTGCTGCTGGTGGTCGTCTACTCGATCTTCCAGTACCGCGCGCTGGGTTTGGTCACGGTGTTCTCGTTGCTGATCGCCGCGGTCATCACCTACCTGTTGGTGACGCTCATGTCGTGGCAAGAGGGCTACCGATTGTCGTTGGCTGGCATCACCGGCCTGATTGTCGCCATCGGCATCACCGCCGACTCGTTCATCGTGTACTTCGAACGCATTCGAGATGAGCTGCGCGACGGCTACACCCTCATTCCGGCAGTTGAATCTGGCTGGCGTCGCGCGTTGCGCACGATCTTGGCCTCTGACGGCGTGAACTTCTTGGCCGCCATTGTGCTCTACATTCTGGCAGTCGGCAGTGTGCAGGGCTTCGCGTTCACCTTGGGGCTGACGACCATCGTCGACCTCCTGGTCGTGGTGCTGTTCACCCATCCGATCATGCAGCTGCTGGCCACTACGCGCTTCTTCGGCGAAGGTCACCACTTCTCGGGGCTGAGCCCGCGCATCCTCGGTGCCGCATACCGTGGCCGGGGCAGCTTCCGCACCCCGGGCGAGACGACCGGTAGCGGCCGCAAGGGGCGTGAGAAGCGCTCAGCCGGTGAGGCCGAGCGTCGTATGACCATCGCCGAGCGCAAGGCTCGCGCCGCGGGCTTCATCACCGATGACGAGGCTGGCGACACGCAGACGGACACATCGAGCAAGAAGGGGGAGCGCAGCTGATGGCCGCCTTCTCAGAGTTGGGCTTTGACCTGCACACCGGAAAGCGCTCGTTCGACTTCATCGGGCGTTGGAAGGTCTGGTACACGATTGCCGCGCTGTTGGTGGCGATCTCGATCATCGTGCCGATCGCACGCGGCGGATTCAACCTCGGCATCGAGTTCCGCGGCGGCAGCGAGTTCCGCGTCACTCACGTGACCGACCCCGATACCGAGCGTGCGCTCAGCGTTACCGAGCAGGTGCTCGGCGACGTCGAGTCTGAGCCGCGCGTGGCCATCATCGGCGATGACACCGTGCGTGTGCAGACCTACACGGTGACCGAAGACCAGTCGAGCGAGCTCTCGCAGGCGCTGGCCGACACCTACAACGTGACTCGCGATGATGTGAGCGTCTCATACATCAACCCCAGCTGGGGCTCTGACGTGGGCTCGCAGGCGCTGCGCGGTCTGATCGTCTTCTTGCTGCTGGCCTCGGTGCTGATGGCGGTCTACTTCCGCACCTGGAAGATGGCGTTGGCAGCGATCATCGGGCTGTTCCACGATCTGATCGTGACGGCAGGCATCTACGGTGCCACCGGCATTGAGGTGACCCCGGCAGCCATGATCGGCTTCTTGACGATTCTGGGCTATTCGCTCTACGACACCGTGGTGGTCTTCGACAAGATTCGCGAGAATACGCAGGGCTACCTCGATCAGCATCACCGCACCTTTGGCGAGCTGGTCAACCTGGCTGTCAACCAGACCTTGGTGCGCTCGATCAACACGACCGCCGTGGCCCTGCTGCCGGTCGGCTCGATTCTGTTCATCGGGTCGTTCCTGCTGGGCGCTGGCACGCTGCGTGACATCTCGCTGTCGCTGTTCATCGGCATCTTAGTGGGCACCTTCTCGACCATCTTCTTGGCTTCGCCCACCTACGCGCTGCTGCGCCACCGCGAGCCAGCCATTGTGGCGCACGCTGAAGAGGTGGAGCGTCGTCGCGCTGAGGCCGAGGCTGAAGGCGAGGCGAGCGACGCCGAGGTGTCAGAGACCGCCGCGCAGAACGGGTAGTCTGGAGGGCACGGGTGTCGCACTGACACCACGCTGAGCGAGAGGCGGTGCCCATGGCAGATCCATCTACTGGGGCGGTCTCCCGGCGCATTCCGCTGCCACGTCTGTTTCAACGGCCCAGCACCGGGCTTGATGCCCAGGTCGAGCAGCTGATTCAGACGCTGCGCCACCATCATCCCAAGGCAGACGTTGCGCTGGTGCGCCGCGCCTATGCCGTGGCATTTCGTGCACATGACGGCCAGTTGCGTCAGAGTGGCGAACCGTACATTACGCATCCGATCGCGGTGGCGCAGATTCTGGCCGACCTCGGTGTGGATGCCCGCGTGGTCGCCGCGGCCCTGCTGCATGACACCGTCGAAGACACGCCCTACACTCTGCAACAGCTGACTCACGACTTCGGCGAAGAGATCGCTATGCTTGTCGACGGGGTGACCAAACTCGACAAGGTCAAATACGGTGACAGTGCGCAGGCCGAGACAGTGCGCAAAATGGTCGTGGCGATGTCGCGCGACGTGCGCGTGCTGGTGATCAAACTCGCTGACCGTCTGCACAACGCCCGCACATGGGGGTTCGTGCCGCCCGAGAAGGCCGCACGCAAAGGCCGCGAGACCCTCGAGATCTACGCACCGTTGGCGCATCGACTCGGCCTCAGCGCGGTGCAGCACGAGCTCGAAGATCGTTCATTCCGGGCGGTCTACCCCAAGATCTACGACGAGATCGAACGCCTGGTCAAAGAGCGCACACCCAAGCGCGCCGAGTATATGAAGCGGGTCATCTCGGTGATCAGCGACGACCTGCGGCGCCAGCGCATCAAGTGTGAGGTGGTCGGGCGGTCGAAAGACTATTACTCGGTGTACCAGAAGATGGTGGTGCGCGGTCGCGAGTTCGACGAGATCTACGACCTGGTGGGCATTCGTATTCTGGTGAACTCGATTCGCGACTGCTACGCCGCGCTCGGTGCCATTCATGCCCGGTGGAGCCCGATTCCGGGCCGGTTCAAAGACTACATCGCGATTCCGAAGTTCAATCTCTACCAGTCGCTGCACACCTCGGTGATCGGCCCCGATGGCCGCCCGGTCGAGATTCAGATCAGAACCTACGAGATGCATCACCGCGCCGAATATGGTGTGGCCGCGCACTGGCTGTACAAGGCGGCTGGTGGCAAGCCCGCGACCAACCATGCGGCTGAGCAGGGCGTCAATCAAGATCTGGTGTGGCTGCAGCATCTTTCTGACTGGCAGTCTGAGACCAAAGACCCCAACGAGTTTCTCGATGCGCTGCGCTTCGAGGTCGGGGCCAAAGAGGTCTACGTGTTCACGCCCCAAGGCAAGGTGGTGGGGCTGCCCGGCGCGGCCACCCCGATCGACTTCGCCTACGCGGTGCACACCGAGGTCGGCCACCGTGCCATGGGCGCCAAGGTCAACGGGCGGCTGGTGCCACTCGACACCAAACTCAACAGCGGCGAGGTGGTTGAGATTCTCACCTCGCGTTCGCCCGACGCGGGCCCCAGCAAAGACTGGCTGACATTCGTCAGCAGCCCGCGCGCCAAGGCCAAGATCAGGCAGTGGTTCAGCAAGGAGCGCCGCGACGAGGCGATCGACTCTGGCAAAGAGGCCTTGCAGCGTGCACTGCGCAAAAACCGCGTGCCGCTGCGGGCGATCGGCGATCAAGAGGAGTTCACTCGGGTTGCCGCGGGCTTGGGCTACGAGAGCATCTCGGCGCTCTACGCCGCGCTCGGCGAGGGACACGTGTCGACACAGTCGGTGATCGAGCGCCTCAGCGCCCTCGAGTACACCGACACGGCCACCAGCGAACTGCCGGTGATCACGCCAGCGGTGGCCAGCGCGCATCAGCGAGCCGGCAAGACCGACTCGGGCGTGCTGGTGCGCGGGCAGACCGATGTGATGGTCAAACTCGCAAAGTGCTGCACGCCGGTGCCGGGCGACCGCATCGTCGGGTTCATCACCCGCGGCGCCGGAGTCTCGGTGCACCGCGCCGACTGCCACAACGTCGACGATCTGCGTCAGCAGCCCGATCGCATCGTCGATGTGTCGTGGGCGCCGTCGCACAAGAGTGTGTTCTTGGTCAACATTCAGGTCGAGGCACTCGACCGGGCCGGCCTGCTCTCTGATGTGACTCGCGTGCTCTCAGAGCATCATGTGAACATCCTTTCGGCCTCGGTCAAGACCTCTGATGATCGCCTGGCGCTGTCGCGCTTTGTGTTCGAGATGGGCGACACTGTGCACCTCGACCGCATTCTCAACGCAGTGCGTCGCATCGACGCGGTCTACGACGTCTACCGCGTCAACGGCTGAGCACCGACCACCGCGAGGGTCTGCGCGAGCAGCTGCACGGCTCGTCGACAATTGGCCACGCGGCTGAGAACCTGCGTGCGCTGCAACGCCTCGTGCACAGCATCGGCGTGGTCTCGGGCCAGCGCGAACAGGGCTTGCGAGTCTTCTGACCCCCGCCATCGCAGTGCGAGGTCTTGCGCTGTGCGTGCCGGAGAGGTGACCTGCTGAGTGCCGATTCGTGCGGTCTGGGCCTGGGGCACCGGATTGTGCCGCACCCGCAGCAGGTGACCTGAGGGCAGCGCCACCCGCCCGTTGCGATCGACCGCATGCTGAGGCAGGCAGCCGATGGGGCATCCGGCGAGCTGAACGGCATCGAGCAGCCGTGGGCAGGCCCCGCCGCTCCACAGCCAGGCAGCTGTGCGCCCGCTCCACAGCAGGCCATCGCCGAGCAGCGGCAGCGCGTCGGCGCGCAGCAGGGGAGTCTCGGGCAGCAGCACCGGGCGATGGGCGCAGCCGACGGCGGTGAGCAGCCCGTCGCGCGCGAGTGCCTGGCGTTCGGCAGCCGAAAACGCGGTGGTCAAGCGGTCGAGCAGGGCACGGTCGTTGTGCAGGCCGGTGGATGCGCCAGCGCGGCCAGCCAGCGCGGTCAGAGTCGTTGAGGTGGTCATGCCTCTATCTCAGACGACAGCGGCAGACCTCACCGACCCAGCGCGCCCCTGTGGATGAATTCGGGCGAAGTGGCTGCTGTGCAGAACTGGTGAGATGCGCGACTCAGACGCCGGTGGCGCGCAGCCAAGCCTGCTGGGTGTGCAGTGCTGAGGTCAGCTCTTCGACCTTGGCGGTGTCACCGGCGGCCTGTGCCGCGGCGATCTGCGCCTCGAGGTCGGCGATGCTCTCTTGCAGCTGAGCGGCGAGCCCGGTGGCACGCTCAGTCAGCGTGGTGTCGCTGGCGCGCCAGTGCTCCTGCTCGGCGCGCTTGACGGCCTCTTCGACGGCGCGCAGTCGGCCCTCGACGGTTTTGATGGCGTTGCGCGGCACCTTGCCGGCGGCATCCCACTCATCTTGAATGCGACGCAGTGACGCACGCGCGGCCTCCCAGTCTGTGACCGGCAGCAGTGCCTCAGCCTTGACCAGCAGCTGCTCTTTGACCTCGAGGTTTTTCTGAAACTGTTCGTCTTCGACGGCATCGTGCTGCTGCTTCTTGGCGAAGACCACGTCGCCGGCGGCCTTGAACTGCTCCCACAGGCGATCGTCGGTTTTGCCTCCGGCGCGGCCAGCGGCTTTCCATTGGTCGAGCAGGGCGCGATAGTCGTTTACTCGGGGCTCGTCTTGGGCGGCAAGCGCCTCGGCCTGCTCGATCAGGCGCTGCTTGGTGGCTTTGGCACCCTTGTGCTGCTCGTCGAGGTGCGAGAAGAAGGCGCGGCGCCCCTCGTCGAGGGTGTGACGGGCGGCGCGGAAGCGTGCCCAGAGCGCGTCGGCCTGAGCCTTGGGAATGCGCGCGGCGGTGCGCTGGTGCTCTTTCCAGCGGTCGAACAGTGCCTGCACCTGCGCCTGGGTGTCTTTCCAGCGGATGCGCTCGGCCGGGGTGGCGGCCAGCTGCTCGATCTCGACCACGATGGCCTCACGATCGCGAGCTGCCTGCTCAACTGCCTGGCTGGCCTGCTCGCTCTGCTGTTGTTCGAGGTCGCCCAGTTGTGTCTTGACGGCGTCGAGACGGGCACGCAGTGCGGGCACGTCGCCGATGACGGCGGGCTCGACGAGCGCCTCGGTGAGCGTGGTCACACTCTTTTTGAGGTCTTTGGCTTTTGCGCCGCGGCGGGCACGCTGTTCGAGCAGGGTCAGCTGACCGGCGAGATCGCGGTATTTGCGCTCATAGAACGCCAGCGCCTCAGCCGGGCTCTGGCCGGGAAACTGGCCCACCCATCGCTCTTCGCCGTCGGTGATGAGATAGACGTTGCCCTCATCGTCGGCGCGACCAAACTGCTGCTGTGACTCGCTCACGGTTCTCCTTGGGTCAGGTGCTCGAACCAGTCTAATGGCTAGGGTGGTCTCATGACTTCACTCGGTTCGGCACGCAGCCTGCGACCACTCGCGGCACGCATGCGCCCGACCACGCTCGAAGAGGTCGTCGGGCAGGCCGAGCTGCGGCGCACCGGCAGCCCGCTGTGGAATCTCTGCCACCCCGGCGAGGGCGGCAGGATGCCCGCGTCAGTGGTGCTGTTCGGCCCGCCGGGCACCGGCAAGACGACGCTGGCTCATGTGATCGCCCACCAGGGCGGGCGCAGGTTCGTCGAGTTGTCGGCGATCAGTGCGGGGGTCAAAGACGTGCGACGGGTGATGGAACAGGCTCAGGGCGATCGCGACCTCTATGGCACGCAGACCGTGCTCTTTCTCGACGAGATTCACCGCTTCACCAAGGCGCAGCAGGACAGCCTGCTGCCCGGGGTCGAAGACGGTGTGGTCACTCTCGTGGCGGCAACCACCGAGAACCCGTCATTCTCGGTCATCTCACCGCTGCTCAGCCGGTCGCTGGTGCTGCGCCTGCACTCGCTCGACGATGCCGATCTCGCCGAGCTGCTCGACCGCGCGGTCACCGACCAGCGCGGTCTCGATGGCAGCGTCACCCTCTCAGATCAGGCGCGCAGCGACATCGTGGCGCTCGCTGACGGTGATGCCCGGCGCGCGCTCACCCTGCTCGAGGCCTCGGCTGGGCAGGCGACGATCAATGCGGGCGGTGCCGCAGAGGGGCATCCTGCCGACGAATCGCCCGATGCGCAACCGCCCGAGATCACCGCCGAGACGGTGGCGGCTGTGGCCGACCGGGCGTTGGTGCGCTACGACCAGAATGGCGACCAGCACTACGACGTGGTCAGTGCGTTCATCAAATCGATTCGCGGCTCTGATGTCGACGCGGCCGTGCACTACCTGGCCCGCATGATCGAAGGGGGAGAAGACCCTCGGTTCATCGCCCGGCGCCTGATCATCTCGGCCAGCGAAGACATCGGCACTGCCGACCCGCAGGCGCTGCCGATCGCCGTCGCCGCCGCACAGGCGGTGGCGTTGATCGGGCTGCCCGAGGGGCGTATTCCACTTGCCGAGGCCACGGTGTATCTGGCGGCCGCGCCGAAATCGAACGCGGCGTATCTGGCTGTCGACCGAGCCATCGCCGATATTCGCGCCGGCAACATCGGCCAGGTGCCGGCACACCTGCGCGACGCGCACTACCAAGGTGCCAAACGTCTGGGGCACGGCGTGGGCTACAAGTATCCACATGACGACCCGAACGGGGTGAGTGCCCAGCAGTATCTGCCCGACGAGCTTGCCGGGCGGCGCTACTACGAGCCCGGTGCGCACGGTTTCGATGCCGCGATCGCCAAGCGTCTGGCTCGGGTGCGCGAGCTGTTGGATGGCCACCGCGGCTGATCGCGACACCTCGCCTGACCAGCCATGCCGCTGGTGGCACCAGGTGCTAGTATTGCAAGGCCTATGTTCTGGCGCGCAACGGCTGCGCGCGCCTGAGCGTATGGGGACGTTCTTTAGCCGAGCGTGGCCCGGCAGCAAACCAGATAGACCAACGAGCGTCATTTTTGAGAGGAACCAGTGGCTACAAAGTCGCGAAATCACAGCAAGACCCGTCAGTCCCGCGCCCTTGGCGTGGCACTGACCCCGAAGGCGGCGCGCCTGCTTGAGAAGCGCCCCTTCCCCCCGGGCCAGCACGGCCGCACCAAGCGCAAGGCCGACTCTGACTACGCGGTGCGTCTGCGCGAGAAGCAGCGTCTGCGCGCCCAGTACGGCATCCGCGAGGCGCAGCTGCGTCGCGTGTTCGAAGAGGCTCGCAAGCAGAGCGGCCTGACCGGTGAGAACCTGGTCGAGCTGCTCGAGCAGCGTCTCGACGCCCTAGTGCTGCGCGCTGGCTTTGCCCGCAGCATCTCGCAGGCCCGTCAGCTGGTCGTGCACCGTCACATCCTCGTCGACGGCGAACGCGTCGACCGCCCCAGCTTCCGCGTGAAGCCGGGTCAGCTGGTGCACGTGCACCCCAAGAGCGAGAAGCTCGAGCCCTTCCAGGTTGCCGCTGAGGGTGGCCACGCCGAGGTGCTGCCCCCGGTTCCCGGCTACCTCGAGGTCAGCCTCGACAAGCTCGAAGCCAAGCTGGTTCGTCGTCCCAAGCGCGCCGAGGTCCCCGTGACCTGTGAGGTGCAGCTCGTGGTCGAGTACTACGCGGCTCGCTGATTCACGCACGCCGACGAAGTCGGTGAGATCCAGGAGGCTCAGATGACCGGTTCAGACATCGCGGCACTCATCGCCGCCAGCGCGTTCGTCGTGCTGGTTGCGCTGTTGGCCGTGCCGCTGCTCAAACTCGGTCGTCTGCTCGACGAAACACGCACCAGCGTGCGAGATCTCACCGACAACGTCGCGCCGCTGATCGACGAGACCTCTCAGACGGTTGCCGAGGCGAACCGTCAGATGGTCAAAGTCGACGGCATCACCACGAACCTCACGAAGGTCACTGAGAATGTCAGTGGCGTCGTGGCCAGTCTGACGCAGGTCGTCAACTCTCCACTGGCAAAGATTGCCGGCCTCGTCGGTGGTCTGCGCCGCGGTCGCAAGCGAAAGTAGGTCGTCATGAGCAGGGCATTCTGGTTCGTCGCAGGTGTGGTTGGCGGGTTCGTCGCCGCACACGAGATCAATAAAACCGAGCGCGGGCGCGAGTTCTTCGCGCTGCTCAACGAGCGCACACAGGAGTTCACCGAGGCGGTGAGCGAAGCCTACCGGTCATATGCCGCCCAGGCTGCCCGCGAGGTCGACTCCTCCATCAACGAATAGCGAGATATGTACACAGCTGAGATCCGTCAGCGCTGGTTAGATTACTTCGCCGGCAAAGATCACACGATCGTCCCGTCCGCGTCACTGATCTCAGATGATCCGTCGCTGCTGTTCACGGTCGCCGGCATGGTGCCGTTCATCCCGTATCTCACGGGTGCGGTGCCAGCGCCATATCCGCGTGCCGCCGACTGCCAGAAGTGCATTCGCACCAACGACATCGAAGAGGTCGGCAAGACCGCCCGGCACGGCACGTTCTTCCAGATGCTCGGCAACTGGTCGTTCGGCGACTACTTCAAAGAGGGCGCCATCACCTACGCCTGGGATCTGCTCACCAAGTCTGAGGCCGACGGCGGCTACGGCTTTGACGAGAAAGATCTCTGGGTCACTGTCTACGAAGACGATGACGAAGCCCACGACCTGTGGCGCAACATCGCCGGTCTGCCAGAGCAGCGCATCCAGCGGCTTGGCCGCGAAGACAACTACTGGTCGACCGGTCAGCCCGGCCCGGCTGGGCCATGCTCTGAGATTTACTACGACCGCGGCCCCAAATATGGGCAGGATGGTGGCCCGGCAGTTGACGACTCACGGTTCCTGGAGATCTGGAACCTGGTGTTCATGCAGTACTCGATCGACAACGTGCGCTCCAAGACCGAGTTCGACATCACCGGTGAGCTGCCACACAAGAACATCGACACCGGCATGGGGCTCGAGCGCGTGGCGTTCGTCAAGCAGGGCGTCGAGAACATGTACGAGACCGATCAGGTGCGCCCGGTGCTTGATCGCGCCTCTGAACTGTCGGGTGTGCGTTACGGTGCCCGCGACGGCCATATCGATGACATCCGGCTGCGTGTGGTCGCCGACCACGTGCGCAGCTCGCTGATGCTCATCAACGATGGCGTGAGCCCGAGCAATGACGGCCGCGGCTACGTGCTGCGTCGTCTGATTCGTCGCAGCGTGCGAGCCATGCGTCTGCTCGGTGTGCACGAGGCCGTGCTGCCCGAGCTGCTGCCGGTGTCGAAAGACGCTATGCAGGCGGTTTACCCCGAGCTGGCCACCAACTTTGATCGCATCTCGCAGATTGCGTACAACGAAGAGAATTCGTTCTTGCGCACGCTCGATGCGGGCACCACCATTCTCGATCTGGCCATCGACCAGACGCAGAAGGCCAAGCAGCACACCCTGTCTGGCGACACTGCCTTCACGCTGCACGACACGTATGGTTTTCCGATCGACCTCACGGTCGAGATCGCCGAAGAGGCGGGGCTGAGCGTCGACCGTGACTCGTTCGCCGAGCACATGGCCGAGCAGCGCAACCGTGCCAAGGCCGACGCCAAGTCGAAGAAGACCGGCAACGTCGATCTCGACGTCTACCGGCAGTTCCGTGCCCTGGGCGAGACCACATTCTTGGGCTACGACACATTGGCCACTGAGTCGAAGGTCATTGGCTTGGTACGCAACGGCGTCAGCGTGCCGGCGGCCAGCGCTGGTGAAACTGTCGAGGTAATTCTCACCCAGACTCCGGTGTACGCCGAGTCGGGCGGTCAGGCCGCCGATCACGGTGTGCTGCGCGGGTTGGGCTTCGAAGGCGAGATCATCGACGCTCAGAAGCCGGTGAAGGGGCTCGTCTCGCATGTGGTGCGCGTGGGGCAGGGCACCATCGCCGTCGACGATACGGTTGACGTGTTCGTTGACGGCACCCGCCGACTCGAATCAGCTCAGGCCCACTCGGCCACCCACTTGGTGCACGCTGCGCTGCGTCAGCTGCTCGGGCCCACGGCGGTGCAGTCGGGCTCATACAACAAGCCGGGCTTCATGCGTCTCGACTTCGCCTGGAACAACCGGCTGTCGAAAGAGACGGTCAGCGAGATCAACGACATCTGCAACCAGGCCGTGCGAAACGACTTGCACGTCAGCGCCGAGATCATGGGCCTCGACGAGGCTCGGGCATCCGGCGCCATGGCGCTTTTCGGCGAGAAGTACGGCAACGAGGTGCGTGTGGTGCAGATCGGCGGCCCGTGGTCGCGTGAGCTGTGTGCCGGCACGCATGTGGCGCACAGTTCGCAGATCGGGCTGGTCAATCTGGTCTCTGAGTCGTCGGTGGGTGCCAGCGCTCGGCGTCTGGAGGCGCTGGTCGGTCTTGATGCCGTGGCGCACAGCAACGCGCAGCAGCAGCTGATCACCGATCTGGCCACCTCACTGAAGACCAAACCCGACCAGTTGCAGCGTCGTGTCACCGATCTGGTGGCCGAATTGCACGCGGCACAGAAGCAGGTGCGTGAGCTCACCGCGGCCCAGGCTGCCGCACAGGTGCCGACTCTGCTGAGCCATGCTGCCACACTGGGGCGGTTCACCGCAGTGGTCGAACGTGTCGATGTGGCCGATGCGCAGTCGCTGCGTGATCTGGTCACCAAGGTGCGTGAGCAGCTGCGCGACAGCGCCGGCATTGTGGCGCTGGCTGCGGTCATCGACGGTCGCCCTCAGGTGGTTGTTGCTACCACGGCACCCGCGCGCGAGCTCGGGGCCGCTGCGGGCCGGCTGGCCAAGACGGCTGCGGCACGTCTCGGCGGCGGTGGCGGTGGCAAGGCCGATCTCGCTCAGGGTGGCGGCACCGATGCGCAGGCTGTTGACGCGGCGCTCGAGGCCGTGCGCTCTGAGGTGCGCGAGGGGTGAGTCTCACCGCGCTGCTCGGCATCGACGTGGGCAAGGCGCGCATCGGCGTGGCTGCCTGCGATCCGGGGCGCATGCTCGCCTTTCCGGTAGAGACGGTCGAGCGCGACGACGCCGAGCGTTGGGTGGGGCGAATCGCCGAGCTGGCCGAACAGTACCGTGCCGGCGGGCTCATCTGTGGACTGCCCGTCAACCTGCATGGCGAAGACACCGACTCGACCAGAGATGCCAGAATGGCCTGTGGTCGTCTCGTTGAGGCGACCGGGCTTGAAGCGTGGCTGGTCGACGAACGCATGACCACGAACGTGGCTGCACGTCAGCTGCAACCCTCGAAACGCAAGCGCGGCAGGCAGCGCTCGGTGATCGATCAGGCTGCGGCCGTGGTCATCCTGCAGCAGGCCCTTGACGTAGACGAACGCACCGGCTCACTGCCGGGCACCCGAGTGACGAAAGGCGAGAGCGCATGAGCAGACATGGCACCAAACGCAGCCGGGGGCGGCGCATCGGCACCCTGGTGGTCGTGCTCATTGTGCTCGCTGGCTTTGCCTTCGGCGCGTACTTCGCCGTGCAGGCGCTGCGTGATGCGCTCGACGACGGCGACTACGACGGCAGCGACACCGGCAGCACACCGATCACCTTCGTGGTGCGTGACGGCGAGTCAGGCACCACGATTGCCGAGAACTTGGTCGACCAAGAGATCATCAAAAGCTACAAAGGCTTTCTGAAGACGTATAACGAGATCTCTCCCGAGCCGGTGTTCCACCCCGGTGCCTACACGCTGTACACGCATATGAGTGCCGCAGATGCCATCGCCGTGCTCGGCGACGAGGCCAATCGCATCGACATCAAGGTGACCATTCCCGAGGGCTACCGCCTGACGCAGATTCTCTCGCTCATCTCTGACAAGGCCGACATACCGCTCGCGAAACTGCAGGCCGCAGCCGCCGATGTCGACAGCTACGACGTGCCGCAGAAGGCTAAAGACAACAAGACGCTCGAGGGCTTCCTGTTTCCGGCGACCTACACAATCGACCCCGAACAGACCCCCGAAGAGATCATCACCATGCTGGTCGACCGTGCCAATCAGGCCCTTGACGAGCATGGGGTAGAGGGCGACGACCTGCGCTACGAGGTGATGACCAAGGCAGCCCTCGTGCAAACCGAGGCCGGCCGGGTCGAGCTGATGGGCAAGGTCGCCCGGGTGTTCCAGAACCGCCTCGACCAGGGCATGAAGCTCGAGTCTGACGCATCGGTGTCATACGGCACCGGGCGCACCGACTCGGTGTATCCCACCCAGGCTGAGATCGACGATACCTCGAACCCGTACAACACTCGTGCGAATGCCGGCCTGCCGATCGGCCCGATCAGCAACCCCGGAGACGATGCCATCGCTGCGGTGCTCAACCCCACCCCGGGCGACTGGCTGTTCTTCGTGACCGTCAACCTCGAGACGGGCGAGACCGTATTCTCGACCACCTACGCCGAACACCAGGCCGCCGTGGCGCAGATGAACGAGTGGCTGGCCGCGCACCCCGAGTACAACCAGTGACCGGGCAGCCGCAGCGCCGGCTGGCTGTGCTGGGCAGCCCCATCGCGCACTCGCTCTCACCCGTGCTGCATCGTGCAGCCGAGCAGCAACTGGGTCTGCTCTGGCACTACGACCGTGCCGAGGTGGGCTCTGGCGAGCTGGCGGCATTTCTCGCCGGACTCGACGAACAGTGGCTCGGGCTGAGCCTGACCATGCCCCTCAAACGTGAGGTGCTGCCCCTGCTTGACACAGCCACACCCTTGGTGACTGAACTCGGGGTGGCCAACACCGTGCGGTTCGATGCTGTCGAAGGCACCCGCCGGCTCAGCGGAGCCAACACCGATGTGTGGGGCATTGTGCAGGCGCTGCGTGAGGCCGCGGTGCACCACGCCGACCAGGCGGTGGTGCTCGGCGCCGGAGCCACCGCCCTCAGCGCCGTGCGGGCCCTGGCCGAGCTGGGGGTGCAGCGCGTGCACGTGCTGGCCCGTCACCCCGAGCGAGCCAGCCAGCTGATCGATCAGGCTGCGGGCTTTGCGGTCGAGGTGAGTGCGCATCCATTGGCCGATGAGGTGCGTATCGACGCCCCCGTGCTGGTGTCGACGCTGCCACCGCGCGCAGCCGATCATCTGACCGTCACAGCGGATGCCCCAGTCGCCACCCTGCTCGACGTCGCCTACGATCCGTGGCCGTCGCGCCTGGCCCGCACGTGGGCGGCGCAGGGGCATGTGGTGGTCTCGGGGCTCGAGATGCTGCTGTGGCAGGCGGTGGCGCAGAACCGATTCTGGCTCAACGATGACGAGACCGAACCGCTGCCCGACGAGGCTCAGGTGGTGGCTGCGATGCGGCAGGCCCTGGCCGAGGCGGGGCATGTCAGTGGCGGTGTGGGAAGATAGAGCTTATGTTGCGCTGGCTGACTGCAGGTGAATCCCATGGCCCCGAGCTGATTGCTCTGATCGAAGGGCTGCCCTCGGGCGTGCCCGTGACCCGAGAGCAGATCGCCGACGATTTGGCCCGGCGCCGACTGGGCTACGGCCGCGGCGCACGCATGAACTTCGAGCAAGACGAGCTGTCACTGTCGACGGGCATTCTGCACGGTCGCACGGTGGGCAGCCCGATCGCGATTCGCATCGGCAACACCGAGTGGCCCAAGTGGCGTGAGGTGATGACCCCAGACCCCATCGACCGGGCCACACTCACCGGCGGCCGCGGCGCCGCACTCACGCGCCCGCGCCCCGGCCACGCCGACCTGGTGGGCATGCAGAAATACGGCTTCGACGAGGCACGCCCCATTCTCGAGCGGGCGAGCGCACGTGAGACCGCTGCACGCGTGGCGCTGGGCGCCGTGGCGCGCGCCTTCTTGGGTGAGCTGGGCATTCGACTGGTCAGCCACACCACAGCCATCGGCGGGGTGGCCGCTCCCGAAGACGCGCCGCACCCGCATCCTGACGACGTCGCCGCCCTCGACGCCGACCCGGTGCGCTGTTTCGACGCCGACACCTCGGCACGCATGGTCGAGCGCATCGACGAGGCTCACAAATCTGGCGACACCCTGGGCGGTGTGGTCGAGGTGGTCGCCTACGGTGTGCCGGCCGGCCTCGGCTCGCATATTCAGTGGGATCGCCGCCTCGATGGGCGCCTCGCCCAGGCACTGATGGGCATTCAAGCCATCAAGGGCGTCGAGGTGGGGCAGGGCTTCGCGCTCGCCGGCACCCCGGGCTCGGTCGCACACGACGAGATCGAGCCGGTCGACGTCGACGGCACGCAGCGCATCGGCCGCGCCTCCAACCGGTCCGGCGGCATCGAGGGTGGCATGTCGACCGGGCTGCCGCTGTGGGTGCGTGCGGCCATGAAACCGATCGCCACGGTGCCGCACGCGTTGCGCACGGTCGATGTCACCAGTGGCGAGCCCGCCCGTGCTCACCACCAGCGTTCTGACGTGTGTGCGGTTCCGGCAGCCGGCGTGGTCGCCGAGGCCATGGTGGCACTCGTGCTGGCCGAGGCCGTGCTCGAGAAGTTCGGCGGCGACCAGATCGCCGAGACCAAGCGCAACCTCGAGAGCTATCTGGCCGCCATCCCGGCGAATCTGGCCACCTCGAGCGAGGTCGACGGCGCATGGTGACGGTGCTGATCGGCCCGCCCGGTGTGGGCAAGTCGAGCATCGGACGACGCCTTGCCGCCCGGCTCGGCGCACCGTTTACCGACATCGACGAGCAGATCGTGGCCCGGCACGGGTCAATTCCCGAGATCTTTCTGCATGACGGCGAAGCCGAGTTTCGCCGCAAAGAGGCTGCGATCGTCGCCGAGGTGCTGGCCGCCGGCACCGACGACGCCGTGGTTGCCCTCGGCGGGGGAGCGCCCCTGACTGAGTCGACCCAGCAACTGCTGGCCGACCACTTTGTGGTGCTGCTCGACGTCGACGCCGAGCATGTGGGGCCGCGCATTCGCGGCGGCGAGGGCCGCCCACTGCTGGCCGAGGGGCTCACCTCGTGGCAGCGGCTCTATGACGAACGTCGCGACGTATACGCCGGCCTGGCCGACACCGTCGTCGACACCAGCGAGCACAGCATCGACGAAGTCGTCGCGGCTGTGACCGAACGAATCCCGAGGAGTCTCGCATGAGCGCATCCACCGACATCGTCGACACCGTCAACACCGTGCAGGTCGGCGGCGACCGCCCCTACCCGGTGCATATCGGTCACGGGGTGCTGGCCGGGCTGGCCGACGCCATTGGGCCAGCGGTGCGCAAAGCACTGATCGTGCATCAGCCCACCTGCCAACTGCTCGCCGAACAACTGCGTCAGCAGCTGCACGACCAGCTGGGCGGGCGCGTCGAGGCGCTGCTGGTCGAGGTGCCCGATGCCGAAGACGCCAAGCGCGTCGAGGTTGCCGCCTTCGCCTGGCAGGTGCTCGGCCAGGCCGACTTCACCCGGTCAGATGTGATCATCGGGCTCGGCGGCGGCGCGGTCACCGACTTGGCCGGTTTCGTGGCAGCCACCTGGCTGCGCGGGGTGCAGGTCATTCAGATTCCCACCTCGGTGCTCGGCATGGCCGATGCCGCAGTAGGCGGCAAGACCGGCATCAACACCTCTGAGGGCAAGAACTTGGTTGGGGCGTTTCACACACCGGCGGCAGTGTTCGCCGACACCGAGACGCTGGCCAGCCTGCCCCGCAACGAGCTGCTCACCGGCTACGCCGAGGTGCTCAAATGCGGATTCATCGGGCACAACACCATTCTCGACATCGTCGAGGCCGACACCGAGGCGGCGACCACGCCCGGCACGGCTGCGTTTCTCGACGCGCTGACCCAGGCGGTGACGCTGAAGGCCGAGGTGGTTTCGGCCGATCTGCGCGAGGCCGGCCGACGCGAGATTCTCAACTACGGGCACACCTTGGGCCACGCCATCGAGTATGCCGAGCGCTACCAGTGGCGCCACGGAGCCGCAGTTTCGGTGGGCATGGTCTTCGCCGCGCACCTGGGGCACCTCACCGGGCATTTGAGCGAGGCCGGGGTCAACCGACACTACAGCGTGCTTGAGCGCCTGGGGCTGCCCACCACGTACCGGGCCGGTGCCTGGGATCAACTGCTGGCCGTGATGCACCGCGACAAGAAGGCCCGCGGCGAGGTGCTGCGCTTCATCGTGCTCGACGACATCGGTCGCCCGGTGGTGCTCACCGGCCCCGAACCCGACCTGCTGTTCACTGCCTACCAGGAGATCGCCGAATGAGCGAGCACTCCCCCTCCGTCGAGCAGCTGCAACGTTCTGCCGCGCACCCCGACGCGCCACTGTCATCGCAGGTTCTGGTGCTCAACGGGCCCAACCTGGGCGCGCTCGGGGCACGCACCCCGGAGGTCTACGGCACCACGACGATGGCCGAGCTGGCCGAGATCGTGGCGAGTGTAGCATCCGACCGCGGGCTGACCGCCGAGGTGCGCCAAACCGACGACGAGGCCGAGCTGATCAGCTGGATCTACGAAGCGATCGCCGACCGCCGCCCGGTGGTGCTCAACCCGGCGGCGTTCACGCACTACTCATACGGGCTGGCCGACGCCGCGGTGCAGCTGCCCGAGGCCGGCGTGCCACTGGTCGAGGTGCACATCTCGAACCCGGCTGCGCGCGAGTCGTTTCGCCACCGTAGCGTGATCTCGGCCGTGGCCACGGGCACTATCGCAGGCTTCGGGCTCGACTCTTATGTGCTGGCGATCGAGGCGATCGCGCGCATTCGGGGGCAGCGGGGCTGAGGCGGCTGCGCGATGCCGCCCCGTGCGGCGTGATGTCTGCAGGGCGCGCGGATGCGCTGCCGACTTTGCGCCTCGGGTGCCGGCTTTCGCGTGGCCGCGGACGGCTTTCGAACATGTACACGCAATCGACACATCCTGCGAACGTGTCGATTTTCACGCCCGATTTCGACACGAGGGTCTGTTTCAGCTTTGGTTGCCTGTTTTCCTTATGCTGTTTGCAGTTGGTCGATGGGTTGTCTCGTATTCGAGTGAGGTCGACTTCTGAGCGTGCTCGTTGTCGACGTCGACGGTTGTCGGTGCCGACCGCTTGCATCGACTGGACCAGACCATGAGTGGCCAGAACGCGCTGGAACTTTCGTGCCCGCTAACGTTGTGAATACTCGTTGTGATGCCCACATGCGTCGACCGTCGCTCCAGGGGCACGACGAAGCACCTACAGCGCATCCATCGCAAAAGGCGTAAAATAGGTGAGGTGCCCGAAATCTGCGGGCAGAAACTTCCGAACGCAATCGACGAATGGGAACATTGTGGCAACGACCAACGACCTGAAGAACGGCCTTGTGCTGAAAATCGACGGCAACCTCTGGACCGTCATCGAGTTCCAGCACGTGAAGCCGGGCAAGGGCGGGGCGTTCGTGCGCACCAAGCTGAAGAACGTGCTCACTGGCAAGGTCGTCGACCGCACCTTCAACGCGGGCACCAAGGTCGAGACCGCCACCGTCGACAAGCGCGACATGCAGTACTCGTACAAAGACGGCGACGACTTCGTGTTCATGGACAGCTCCGACTACGAGCTGATCACGCTGCCTGCCGCCGTTGTGGGCGACGCAGCCAACTTCCTGCTCGAGAACCAAGACGCCACCGTGGCCTTCCACGAGGGCGAGGCCCTCTACGTCGAGCTGCCCGCATCTGTGGTGCTCGAGGTGACCTACACCGAGCCCGGCCTGCAGGGCGACCGCTCGAGCGCCGGCACCAAGCCCGCGACCCTCGAGACCGGCTACGAGATTCAGGTGCCCCTGTTCCTCGAGACCGGCACCAAGGTCAAGGTCGACACCCGCACCAGCGAGTACCTGGGCCGCGTGACCGACTGATGGCCATCGTCGAGCCCACGTCGTCGTCCCCCAAAGACGACCTGAGCCGCCCGTTCAGCGGGCGCACGCTCGCCCGTCAGCGCGCCGTCGAGGTGCTCTACTCTGCCGATCTGCGAGGCAAGGGCATCCCCGAGGCCGTCGAAACCTGGCTGACCAACGCCCGCGGCAACCTCGAGCAGCATCGCCCCGCCAACGAGAGCGAGTCGGTGCGGCGCGTGCGCGCCCGCGAACAGCTGGATGCCCTCGACAGCTACCAGTACGCCCGCACCATCGCCGTGGGCGTCGACGAGCACCTGCAGACCATCGACGAGCTCATCTCGAGCTTCGCCAACGGCTGGACCATAGAGCGCATGCCGCGCGTCGACGTCGCGATTCTGCGGGTCGGCGCCTGGGAACTGCTCTACAACGACGAGGTGCCCGCCCCGGTGGCGATCTCCGAGGCCGGAAAACTCGCCGCCGAGCTGAGCACCGCCGACTCGTCGCGCTTCATCAACGGCGTGCTCAACGGTGTCGCCGCGGGAGCCTGACAGTCATGTCGCAGATCCCTCGAAACGGAACCCCACCCGTGCAGGTGCGACCGCGAGCCGAAGGCTGGACGCAGGCCCGGCATCCTGACGGCCGACCGCTGCTGCAGTTCGGCGAGGGCCGACGCAAGCAGCCGGCCAAGCACCTGGCCGACCTCGATCTTGCGGGTCGCAAAGCCTGGCTGGCCGAGCTGGGGCAGCCCGCGTTTCGAGCCAAGCAGCTGTCGGTGCACTACTTCGAGCACGGAGTCACCGACCCCGCGCAGATGACCGACCTGCCCAAGGCCGGCCGCGAAGAGCTGGTCGCGCAGGTGCTGCCGCCGCTGCTGACCGAGGCGCGCAGGCTGGTCACCGACAAAGGCGACACCATCAAGTTCTTGTGGCGGCTCTACGATGGGGCGCTGGTCGAGTCGGTGTTGATGCGGTATCCGAATCGCATCACGCTGTGTGTGTCGAGCGAAGCTGGCTGCGGCATGAACTGCCCATTCTGCGCCACCGGTCAGGCGGGGCTCACCCGCAACCTCTCGGCGGCTGAGATTGTCGAGCAGGTGGTGCGCGCCAACCAGGTCATCGCCGCTGGCGAGTTGGCCGGGGCCAAGCGCCCGGGCGAGCGCGTCACCAACATCGTGTTCATGGGCATGGGCGAGCCGCTGGCCAACTACAAGCGCGTGATGCAGGCCGTGCACCGCATGGTCGACCCGGCGCCTGAAGGCCTGGGCATGTCGGCCCGGCACGTCACAGTGTCATCGGTCGGCTTGGCGCCGGCCATTCGCAAGCTCGCCGATGAGGATGTTCCCGTCACCTTCGCGCTGTCTCTGCACGCGCCTGACGATGAGCTGCGCGACGAGCTGATTCCGGTGAACAGTCGCTGGAAGGTTGATGAGGCGCTCGATGCCGCGTACCACTATTACGAGGTGACTGGGCGGCGCGTGTCGATCGAGTACGCCCTGATCAAGAACATGAACGACCATGGTTGGCGTGCCGACCTGCTGGCCCAGAAGATCAACGAGCGCGGGCATGGGTGGGCGCATGTCAACCCGATTCCGCTGAATCCGACGCCCGGGTCAGTCTGGACCAGCTCTGACCCCGAGGTCACCCGCGAGTTCATTCGTCGGCTCGAGGCGGCCGGGGTCGCTGCCACACTGCGTGACACCCGCGGCAAAGAGATCGACGGGGCCTGCGGGCAGCTGGCCGCCGCGGAGTAGGGCGTTCGCTCGGGGCTTTGCCCAACTAGGCTGCACGTTTTGCGGCGCGGTGCCATAGTGCGCAGCCAGCACTCACGTTTCTTAATGGTGCTGTACCTTCCTGCCCTGCGATCGTGCATGTGTTCTGGTGGTGCTGTGCCGTTCTGCCCAGTGATCGCTCACGCTTCTTGGTGGCGCTGCACCGTCCTGCCCAGTGATCGCTTACGTTTCTTGGTGGTGCCGTACCGTCCTGCCCAGTGATCAGGTGATGTGGACCTGGTTGTGCTGGGGGAGTTTAGCCCTGAGGCCCGCGTTTGTAGGGGTTGCACAGCCAGCAGCAGTGCGTCGCCAGCGATCGCTGGGCAGGAAGGTACAGCTCCGCCTGGCACCTGCAGTGGTCACTGGGCAGGAAGGTACAGCTCCGCCTGGCACCTGCAGTGGTCACTGGGCAGGAAGGTACGGGGCCACGTACACCGCGCGTCAGCTATACAGACACAACCACCGTGCCACTGGGCAGGAAGGTACAGCTCCGCCTGGCACCTGCAGTGGTCACTGGGCAGGAAGGTACAGCTCCGCCTGGCACCTGCAGTGGTCACTGGGCAGGAAGGTACAGCGTCTGCCCGCACCTAACGTGTTCGCAGGCCAGGAAGGCACGGCCCTGGGCACACCTGTTACCCGCGCTCAAGGCACCCCGCACCACGGCGCGCAGCCCGAACAGCCGCGCAAACAACACCGGAAGGTATTCCGGTATATTGCGGCTGCCGTGCTGCCATGAGTAGCTGCCACGTACCGTTTCCGTTGACGGGTGGCCAAAGCCGCATTTGCTGCGCTGAACAGAGTTTCGTTATACGATTTAGGCATGGAGAGCGACCAGAGGATCAACGGTGTTCCGGTAACTGAGGAACAGATTGAAGCGTGGGCAGCGGAGGCCGAAGCTGGTTTTGATGTCGACGCGCTGAAAAAGCGCGGCCGTGGGAGACCGGGGCGAGGTGCACAGCCATCTCAGGTCATCGCGCTCCGACTGACAGAGGAAGAACTTGCCAGCGTAGATGAACTGGCGGCACGTGAGGGAACGAGTCGGTCAGAGATTATCCGCAAGGCTCTGGCCCGATTTGCTGCGTGAAGATTCACCCGTCTGCGCGAAAACATGGCATTGCCGACGATGATATTCGTCAAGCTTCTGCCTCTCCTTTGTGGATCGAAGAACTTGAAGAAGACAATCCCTCTCGGCAGCTCCGGCTCGGATTTGATACGCAGAGTCGGCTCCTAGAAACCGTCGTTCTGACATTCGACAACGGAAACGAGCTGGTTATTCATGCGATGAAAGCTCGTCCACATCTTCTCGACTTACTTCCTTAGCCGACTGGCTGTCTCATGTCTCTCGGTGAATGCTGAGGCGGAAGGACTTCCGGGCACTGCACAGGTTTCAGGTGAGTGCTGGCATCGGCCGGCAGTCGATCAGTCTGACATGCGAAACCGAGTTTCTGAAGGGTCACAGTCTTGTGGCCTGTGCATCTCTTGACCAACTGTTCGCAGCGTGCAGTTACACTTATATGTGTAAGGCGACGTGGTTTCGACTTCGAAAGTGGAGAGCATTATGGAAACTGTAGTTCTGGAAGCTCAAGATAAAAGCTCAATCTTCGTTAATGATCAGTTACGGTCAGAAGCTAGCGGTGTCATCGATCACGTGCGAGATTTGACTCTAACTCTTAGTATTCGAGTCGCTGGCGATGAATTCGCTCTACCGGCTGAGCTGACTGGCGTTCTCATGAAAGTGGTCGACCACATGGCCTCCGGCGCTGGGATTGTAATCACCTCTATGCCAGACGAGTTGACTACATCAGTGGCCGCAGATTTGATTGGAATATCTCGGCCAACACTGATGAAGCACATTCGCGCCGGGGAAATCCGCAGTCACCGAGTCGGAACACACACGCGGCTTTCTCCGCGTGATGTCTTTGCCTTCAAGCGTGGCATCGAGCTCAAGAGGCGTGAAACGCTGGCCAAGTTGCTTGCTGCGAGCGATGAGCTCGGCGAAGAGTGACCGGTGGGTGCAGTAGCGCGCGTGTTCGTTGATGCGAACATTTTCTATTCAAAGACGTTGAGAGATTGGCTCTTCCATCTGCGGCAGGAAACAGGTGGAACCATGTTCACTATCTACTCAACGGAAGATGTGATGAGTGAAGTCAGCTATGAGAAGCGCCGCCAGTTCAATGAAGCCAACGGCAGGGTGATCGTGCAGCTGGTGGACCAAATGCGGGACAGCTGAGATGCTGGCTCGAGCGGAATGACTCGCCCAAGCTTGCGGAAAGGCTGCGTGCGGCAGGGTGTCCACGATTTGCCGAACGCGTCGAAGGCCATTTGAAACAGTTGTCGGGTATTCCTCGCAGTAGTGCGGTCGCATCCTCCGGGATGCATCGCTCTTGACGCACTGTTCGCAGCGCGGGGTGCATCACTTGACGTCGAAGCCTCTCGATCCTGCGAAAGGGCGCGTCCGTGAACCTGACTCGAACTTAACGTCTCGCCCTTAGCGGTCAGGCGTTCCGTACTGTCTTGCCCCGTGATCGTGCATGTGTTCTGGTGGAGCTGTACCTTCGTGCCCAGCCAACACTCGCGTTTCTTGGTGGTGCTGTGCCTTCCTGCCCAGTGACCAGGTGATGTGGCTCGGTTGTGCTGGGGGAGTGGGGCTCTGTGGCGCGCGTTTGTGCGGGTTGCTCAGTCAGCAGCGGTGCGTCTGCCAGCGGTCACTGGGCAGGAAGGTACAGCAAGCCTGCAGCTATTAGCGATCACTGGGCAGGAAGGTACAGCCCCGCCCGGCACCTGCCAGCGGTCACAGGGCAGGAAGGCACGGGGGCACCTACACCACGCGTCAGCTATACAGACGCAACCACCGCTCCGCTGGGCAGGAAGCCCCACCCCACCCCGCGCACCGGTTCTGCACAGCCACGTACCAGGCACCAATCTCTCCACAACCGCGCGAATCCGGGTGCGGGCACCCCGCAGCCCCGCTGCACTGAAAGGCATGCATCCAACAGAAGTCATCATTCACATCGTCGACGCAGCCGGCGGCGCCGCCCGCCGCGAACACCTGCTCAGCCACGGCGTCACCCGCAGAGCCCTGCAGCGCGCCTGCGAGCAGGGCGCCATCGTGCAACCCGCCCGCGGCATCTACGCACTGCCCGGTTGCGATCGCGACGTCAGGCTCGCCGCCGACCACGGCGCCCTGCTCACCTGCCTGAGCGGTGCCCGTCGCGCCGGCCTCTGGGTGCGGCCCGCGGTCGCCCCGGTGCACCTGGCCTGCCACCGCCACACTCTCGCGCCCGTGCCGACGCACCGCCTCAACGGGTTCGCTGGCTCGGCCGCCCACCCCTGGGCCGCACCCACCATGGCCATCGTCGTGCACGCGCTGCGCTGCCTGCCCGAACTCGACGCGCTCATCGTGGCTGAATCGGCGGTGGTGCTGGGGCACGTGCAGCTCGACGATCTCTTTGCCTATTTCGACGGCCGCAGGGATGCCCCAATCCGCGCCATCCTCGCCCTCATCGATCCGAAGTCGCAGTCAATTGTCGAGACCATTCTTCGGTATGCGTGCCAGCGTGATCGGCTCGGGGTCGAGACTCAAGTGTGGGTGCCAGGGCTCGGTCATGTTGACCTGCGCATCGAGGGCTGGCTCTACACCGAGGTGCATGGCGAGAAATATCACAACGATGCACAGCAGTGGGCCGAAGATCTGCGGCGGGCCAACGTCGCCGCGCTGCAAGCGCTGCCGCTGCTGCAGTTCACTGGACGTCAGGTGCTCAACGAGCGCGACTTCGTCATGCGCGTCATCCACCAGGCGATCGGGCAGCGGCATCGCTGGCGCACGACCCTGTGACCTGTACCGAACTGCCCACCGATCAACCCGTGCACCCGTCAACACCCGCCCAGCAGCCCCCTCCAACCGCCGAAACAAGCACCACCGACCACACTCCCACACCTGTCACCGCCGATCACTGGGCAGCAATGCACACCACCACACGCAAGCATCGCCCTACCACTTGCCCGCCCACGGCTGGCGCGGCGCGCCGAGAAGGCTGCCCGACGTTTGTCGGAGAAGTCTGCAGACCGCTAAACTGAGTGCGTCACGGTGCCGACTCCGTGACTGGGGAAGGTCGACTCATGCTCTCACTGGTGCCTGACCTGCTCGTGCGCGGAGCGCTGACCGAGCAGGAAGCGCGAAGCGTGCCCGTCACCGTACGTGGCACCCCGAAAGAGGCGCAGTGGCTCACCGAACATACCAAGGTCAAATCAGCTGACCTGGCGCAGGTGATCGCAGCCCGCGAAAACCTCGAATACGTTGATCTCGACCGGGTGCGCATTGACTCGTCTGCCGTGTCGATGGTGCCCGTCAACGTGTGTCGCAGACACGTCGTGTTGCCCATCGCGATCAGCGACCGTGGCCGCATCGTGCTCGCGATGCAAGACCCCACCAACGTGCTCGCCATCGACGACGCGCAGATGTCTTCGGGCCGCCCAATCACCCCAGTGGTCGCCGGCGCCAACGAGATTCTCGCGGCGATCAACAAGTACCACCGCTCCGACAAAGAGCTCAACGCTCTCACCAATGCCCTGAGCGAAGAGGTGCAGAGCCGCCACACCGAGACCGACACCACCGGCGCCGACGATGACTCTGCGCCTATCGTGCGCGTGGTCAACCTGCTCATCAATCAGGCCATTCACGATGGGGCGAGCGATATCCATATTGATCCGGGTGAGCGCCAGACCGTGGTGCGCTACCGCGTCGACGGCATTCTGCACGAGGTGCAGCGTTCTGACTCTGATATTCACAGCGGCATCGTCTCGCGTCTGAAGATCATGGCGGGCATGAACATCGCCGAGAAGCGCGTGCCGCAGGATGGCCGATTCTCGGTTTCCACCGGCGATCGCAAAGTTGATCTGCGTGTGGCGACCTTGCCCACGGTGTGGGGTGAGACGGTCGTCATGCGTCTGCTCGATGCCAAGAGTGCCCCGGTGACGCTCAACGATCTGGGGTTCGAGCCTGATCAGCTGCAGACCTTCAACAAAGCGATTCACACGTCGCACGGGTTGGTGTTGGTGACTGGCCCCACCGGTTCGGGTAAATCGACCACCCTCTATGCGGCCCTGCGTGAGGTGGCTACCCCCGAGGTGAACGTCATCACCGTCGAAGACCCGGTCGAGTTCCGATTCGCCGGCATCAACCAGGTGCAGGTCAATGCCAAGGCCGGCATGACCTTCGCGGCGGCGCTGCGCTCCATTCTGCGTGCCGACCCCGACATTGTGCTCATCGGTGAGATTCGAGACGAAGAGACCGCGAAGATCGCCATCGAGGCCTCGCTGACCGGCCACCTTGTGCTCGCCACACTGCACACCAACGACGCCGCCAGTGCGGTGACTCGTCTGGCCGAGATGGGCGTCGAGCCCTACTTGGTGTCGTCAGCGCTCACCGCGGTGGTCGGCCAGCGACTTGTGCGTCGGCTGTGCCAGTATTGCCGCGCCGAGACCACGATGCCGCTTGACCAGGCACGCCAGGTGGGCATCGCCACCGCAGACGACTTCGAAGATCTGCACATCTACGAGGCCAAAGGCTGCTCGCGATGCCAGGGCAGCGGTTACCGCTCCCGTATGGGTGTGCACGAGATCATCGAGATGTCGCCGGCTCTGTCGAAGATGACGCTTGAGGGCGCCGGAGCAGGCCAACTGGCCGAACAGGCCTGGTCAGAGGGCGCCACATCGATGCGCCGCGACGGCTGGACGAAGGTTCGTGAAGGGTTCACCACAATCGAGGAGGTGCTGCGTGTCGTCTCTTGACTCGTATCAACAGAATGGTGCCGGGGGAGAGTCATCAGGGGAGCGCGTCTTCTCACTCGACGATACCGGCGCTTCAGATGCCTTGGCGCGGCTGGAGGCCATTGCTCGGCGCGCTCGCGAAAAGGCTGAGCAGTGGAGCATGCCAGAAGAGCCCATCGACATCTCACCGGCCGAACCGCTCGAGCAACTCGCACCATACGATGTGACGCCGTCGTCCATTGCAGAGCCTGAGCCTGCACCGGTGCAGGCTCAGGCACCGGCGCCGCAGCCGGTCGTCGAACCCGAGCCGCAGCCGGTGCACCAGTACGTGGCGCCGGCACCCCAGCCCGTTGTCGAGCCGACCGCGGTGGCTGAGCCCGAACCCGCACCTGCCGCAGCGCCTGCGCCGGCAGCTGAGGTAGAAGAAGAGGCCGGGTTCGCTGCGCAGGCCAGCACTCCAGAAGCAGACAAGGTGGTGCAGCAGCGCGACCAGCAGCGGCTTCGTGCGGGCCTCGAACAGTCGATGCATCCTGCGCTGCACGAGTGCCTGCGGCTGGTCATCGAACGTGGCGGCTCTGACCTGCATCTCGGTGTCGACGTGGCACCGAGCTTTCGCATCGACGGTGACTTGGTGCACCTGCCAGAGCAGAGCGAACCGTGGCCGCATGAGCGCCTGCACGAGGTGGTCAAGTCGATTCTCACGCCTGAAGAGTTCAAGCAGCTCGTTGACGAGCTCGAGCTCGACCTCG
This sequence comes from Pseudoclavibacter soli DSM 23366, assembly GCF_000423505.1. GTDB lineage: Bacteria > Actinomycetota > Actinomycetes > Actinomycetales > Microbacteriaceae > Pseudoclavibacter_A > Pseudoclavibacter_A soli. The sequence continues at coordinate 168,670 of NZ_AUIC01000003.1, read as the reverse complement.
CGATCGACTACGACGAGAACTACCGCTTTCGTGTGAACCTTGCCTTCGACCGCTTGGGTGTGGCCGCCGTGCTGCGTCTGATTCCCAATGAGGTCAAGAGCCTGCGCGATCTCAATATGCCCGAGTCGTTATACAAGCTGGCCGACATGCCTCGCGGGCTGGTGCTGGTGACGGGGCCGACGGGCTCTGGTAAATCGACGACCTTGGCGGCGATGATTGACCGGGTCAATGAAAGCCGGGCCTGCCACATCCTGACCATCGAAGACCCAATTGAGTACGTGCATAAGGCCAAACGCGCGGTGGTCAACCAGCGCGAAGTGGGCCGCGACACCAAGTCGTTCAACGAGGCTCTGCGCCGCGCCCTGCGTCAAGACCCCGATGTGATTCTGGTCGGCGAGCTCCGTGATCACGAGACCATTCAGGTTGCGCTCACCGCAGCCGAGACCGGTCACCTTGTGCTCTCAACCCTGCACACCCAAGACAGCGTGCAGACGGTTGACCGTATCATCGACGTGTTTCCGGCCGCACAGCAGGGGCAGATTCGCACCCAGTTGGCTGGCACACTGCGCGGTGTGGTCTCGCAGACACTGCTCAAGCGCGTCGGCGGTGGCCGAGTAGCCGCCAGCGAGATTCTGCTGGGCACCAGCGCCGTGGCCAACATGATCCGCGAAGGCAAGACCCACCTGCTCTACACTGCGCTGCAGGCCGGGTCGCAATACGGTATGCACACGCTCGACCAGAACCTTGCCGAGCTGGTGGGCACCGGTCAGGTGGAGCGCTCCGAGGCAGAGGTCTATGTGAAAGACCCGCAAGCGTTCCGCTCGCTGCGCAACCGCATTTCGAACTACTGAGTCTTCTGAAGGAGTAACCGCATGGCTGAGGAATCCGAGTTTCGGTATGTCGGGCTCGACCGACGCAATAAGAAGGTCAAGGGCAGCATCACGGCGGCCAATGAGGATGCCGCGGCCAACAAGCTGACGAGCATCGGTGTGCTGCCCACCAGCATGACCGAGATTGAGCACACTGGTCTCAACAAAGAGATCAAAATCCCCGGCTTCGGCGGAGGGGTCAAGCTCGGCGATCTGGCACTGCTTTCCCGACAGATGTCAACGCTGGTTGCTGCCGGTCTGCCGCTGGTCACGGTGCTCAACATCACCAAAGATCAGATCGAAAACAAAACCGTGCGCGAGGCGGTCGACGGTGTGCGGCTGCAGGTCGAGCAGGGTGTGTCGCTCTCCAGCGCGTTCGGGCAGTATCCAAAAGTGTTTCCCGACCTGTTCGTGCAGCTGGTGACGGCTGGCGAGGTCAGCGGTAACCTTGACATTGCGCTCTCTGGCATCGCCGACTCCTATGAACGTCAGGTAAAACTGCAGTCGGAGATCAAAGGAGCGATGACCTACCCTATAGTCGTGCTCGTGATCGCGATCCTCGCGGTCATCGGCATCACGTGGTTCATCGTGCCGATCTTCCAGGACATGTTCGAGCAACTGGGCGGAGAACTTCCACTGCCTACGCAGGTATTGGTCAATCTCAGCCACGTCATGCCCTGGCTCGGCCCACTCATTATCGTGGTGAGTGTGGCGGGCATTATGCTCTACAAGGCCAATAGTGACAACCCGAAACTCCGGCACATAGTTGACCCGATTGTGCTGAAGACCCCCGTCTTTGGTGAGCTCGCGCGCAAGGTCGCGATCAGCCGCTTTATGCGCAACCTGTCGGTGCTCTCGCGCGCCGGTGTTTCGCTCACGCAATCCTTGAACACCGTGGCCGGTACGGCGGGCAACGCCGTAGTCGAAGACGCCATTGCGCGTATCAGCACGGCGGTGAGCAACGGTGAGTCGTTCGCCTCAGCTATGCGTGCCGAAACGGTCTTTCCGAACACAGCAGTGCAGATGGTTGCGGCTGGTGAGGCCTCGGGTGAACTCGACAGCATGTTGAGCAAAGTCGCCGGCTATTACGATCAAGAGGTGCAGTCGGCAACGGAACGACTGACGGCCATGATGGAGCCAATAATGATCGTGGTCATCGGTGTGATCATCGGTGGCATGGTGGTTGCACTCTACCTGCCGATGTTCCAGATTAACTCGATGGTGGGCAATGCCTGACAAGTGCGCGGCGAGGCATATTACCTGATAGGTATGTGCAGCCTTGGCTTACTCGTGTCGTGTCGAAAAAAAGTCATCGAGAATTCGCCTTTTCGGCGGATTTCTCCTACACTTGTTGGTGTACAGCGTAGAGCTGTGCTGGTGTCACCAACTTCGGCTGGCGCCATGGAATATGAGAGAATCTAGGGGATTCTTATGAAGAAGTTGGCCAATGCAATGGCTGCCCGTTCCAAGGCTCTGCGTGAGCGAGGCGACGATCAGAAGGGCTTCACGCTGGTCGAGCTGCTCGTCGTTGTCGCGATCATCGCGATCTTGGCGGCAGTCGCTATCCCGCTGTACATGAACTCGCAGAATTCTGCTCGGGAATCCGCCGTCAAGAGTGCACTGCAGAGTGTGCAGAACACAATTGCAGCAGATTCAGTTAGCACTCCATCTGAAACCCTGACAGCGGCCATTTCAAAGGCGGGTTACAGCGCCACTGCAACCGGCAATGGCATCACGATCACTGCTGCAGATGCGGATAAGGACAAGAAGTTGTCAGAAATTACCGGTGCCTACACGCTCACTGGCACTCAGAATAATACTACGGTGGTTATGAAAGTAGCTGAAAACGGCGAGATCACGTACACAACGACTACTAAGTAGTCCAGTCGTGTGACCAGCGCTTGGGGGTGGCATTAGGCCATCCCCAAGCGCTTCCTGTCAAAAGCTCAACTTCATACACATGGCGGTGTGCAGGGCGTGTGAGTCTTTGAAGAACGTGCGGTGATGCTGATCATGCAAAGTAATGTGCATTCTCTCTTGGAGGGGCTCCCAGATCGGTTTATATCGAATCCGCAACGAAAGCTTCGTGGAAGTATCTAAAACTGTGAGGCGGAGTCAGTGAGCACAGCATCCCAGGGGAAGCCCCGCCGGCATCTGAGACCGGCGGACGAGCGCCAGCACGGTATCTCCTTCACTGAAGTGATCATTTCGCTGGGTATCTTGTCTTTGGTCGCAATCTTCATCGTCCCGGCCATTCTTTCGGTACTGAACCTCACCCGCATCAGTGCGGCCACATCAGCTGCGAGCACCTTTGCCTCTGGCCAGGTCTCTGGCGTCATGGCCACCGCAAACTCCAACGACGTCGATGCTTCGAACACCTCGGGTGCTTCGACATATACGTGCGGCACCACACTGCAGAACATTGCGATCATCGCCAATCAAGCATTCTCGACCGGTACCGACAAGGAGAAGAGCAGCTACGTATTGAGCGAGGGCCAAGCCAATGACGAGCGCCTAAAGACGCTCTTCGGCCCAGAGGGGGGATTGATTTACAACAGGGCGGAGCACCCGGCATTCGTCGGTGTGCGCGATTTCGGTGGCCGTGCTGGCAAGCTGTATATCGAGCAGAACGTGACAGTCTCATTCCCCGGAGCAGATGATCCAATTAAGAATCAGTCGATCGCCGCCAGCACAGATTCTGAGAACACAAGATCGGTAAACTCGCTGTGCGCGCCGACGGTGACCGTTGAGAAATGCAACTCAACTACCACCTGCAGCATTGGTTGGCTGGAGTACACCGTCACGGTGAAGCTTGACAGCGCTGACGGCACTGAGCTCACCTCGCAGCATGCCGTGGTGCCGGTTCGCGTGGGAGGTATCTCATGATCACCACGCGGGTTCGGGCAGTCGCGGCCAGGCTTCGCGAGCGATTCGGCGGTGACACGCAAGCAGGCATCACCTTGGTGGAGCTGCTGATTGCTGGAGCATTCACCGTAGTTGTGCTGGCTGTCGCGGGCGGCCTCATGATCTCGTCGATGCACGTTGACAGTACAGTTACTCGCACGAGCAACATGAACACTCAAGCGAGCGTGCTTTCGCGGTCATTGCAGCAGCAACTCGGCAACGCGGTGCTCGTGCAGACGGCCCCAAAACCCACTGACAGCGTGTCTGCGCGAGACGGCGTGCAGTACCTCTCGGCATTCGTCACCACTGACGGCGCAGCCAGCGACCCTGATGCCACAAACAACGACCAGGTGACCATTACCTCGGTGACGGGCACCTGTCGGGTGTGGGCCTATGTGCCCTCGGAACATGCCGTCTTCGTGCGCGACGCTTCTGCCGCGCAAACGGTCACCGTAAGTGTTGAGGGCACGAAGATCGATCACCCGGTTGACGCCATCGACGGCGACGATATGAGCGGGTGGCGGAGAGTCGCTGGGGGCACAGTCGACGGCAGTAATAATCCAGATGTGGCCTCGATTGACCCAGTGGAAGACGGTTCGCTGATTTTTACCGAGCAGGAACAAGCGACTTCGGTAACTGCATCGACTGGAGCCGAACAGCTCAGTGCCGTGCGACTGCACTACTCGATCAGCACACAGACGTGGCGAAGCAGCTCTGCCTCAACTGCGATCACAATGGATTCTAGATTCTCGACCGGCACGGCTCTCTCAATAGCGGGCACGACCATTCGGTGGGATGCCAATGCATCTTGCCTGGGAAGCAGATAGGTGAACACTCATGAAGCTCTTTCGCAAGCATCATCGCAGCTGGCTCCGCACCTTCGCTCCAAGCGACCTGCGAGACCCAGAATCGGGCATCGCGCTGCCAACGGTCATCCTACTGCTGGCGATCACCTCGCTGATCGTTGGGTCGGTGGGGTCTACGGCACTGGCGGCCAACGGCGTGGCAGAAGCAGCCAAGGCCGAGTCTGAAGCGACCTCGCAGGCGAATGCGGCGCTCGACTTCGTTCGCAGCGCGATCGTGAGCGGGCAGATCTCGACGTCGACCCTTCAAGGGGTCGAAGCAGCCAAAACGAATGATGATGACTCTGAGCATGTCTATCGTGCGGGAACAGACCTGCTGCATGATCTGAGTGGAATCAGTGCGCCTGATTGGCTCTCCAACGCACATGTGTATGCCACAAACAACACCTGGCAGAACGCACAGGATGCTCACGATGACACAGGAGCTGCGGCACCGCTCGAGACCGATACGTTCACACTTTCTCTTATTTCTGAGGCGACGGTAACCAGCACCGCTCTGTCGATGCGCACTCGAGACCCGGTGACGAATGCTACGACTGCGGATATCGTGGTGCAGCCTTCGCGCGGAGGCACGACGGTCGACTGCACCAGCGATCCGACGCTCTTTGGCTGCGTGAACGGCGAAGACACCTATATCAGCCGTGGTGATACGAACCTGATCAACACTACTTTTGGCACACGTGACCCCAACGGTACAGGCGCCGATACTGCCAACCCCGACGTGAACGTCTACGTCGACGGCAACCTTGACGGCTGTATGGGCACCGATGTGCAAGGCACATTGACGGTGACAGGGGATGCGACGCTGGGGACCAAGGACATCATCTATAAGGGTTCTGGGAGGTATAAGACTCCTGACTTGGACAAGATGAAATGTAACGTAGCTCAGAGCATTACAGTTCAGGGCAATTTGACTGTTAAATCCCCTTCTGGAGCTGGACTAGTTACAGAGTACGGGTCAACGGTTAATGTCGGTGGCAACCTCTATCTTGATGGCAACTTCAACATCGAAGGTGATGTCAAGGTTGATGGTGACATCATCTCGATTTCTGAGGGTGACACGGAAGTCAATTACGCGGCCAGCGTTTATGCAGGTGGCAGCATCAAAATGGCCGGAAAATTCACCGTAGGCGAAGACTTGGTTGCCAAAAAAGACGTCACTGTTGTGTGGAGCAGGACTGCCTGTACTGGCGATAACTGCGGCTACAACGTCAAAAGAAATGTGGTCTCGCTAGAAGGGTCTGTATACGCAACCAGATTCTTGGTCGCCTCTGGTGGATCGATCTGGGCGAAACAGAATGTGATGTTGAGACGTGTCACTGTTTACGGTGGAAATGTTACCGCGCAGACCGGCTGGGTCAGCCTACAAAACCTCAAAGATGGACAAGAAGTCACAGGTAGCGGTTATACATCAGGGTATTGGAATAATGATCAAGTGCATGGTGACGTTTGGGCAGGAAATGGCTTGTATTACGCTCACTCGAATGCGTACAGCTCACGTGCGAACCCGACTGTTTATGGCAACGTCTATGTACTGAATGGCAATGTTCAATATGGCGATCCATATCCTTACATCTACTGCGATACCCCAGAGAATCCATCTATCTGTGATTCGGATGCTGCAACTCATCAGAAATTCTCAATCCCTGATGGTGGTGCCTCTTTCATCGGTCAGACGGGGCTCGGGCAGCTGCAGACCCAGAGCAACTCTGTCACATTGGTGGCTCAAAACGGCATCCACGCGTATAACAACACCTCGGCGCTTCCGTATAACTATTGGAGTGGGAGTCACTACGGCGACGTGACCGACGGGACTGGATCCTCTCTTTCATCGCGACGTTCGTGCGCGGCGACGAGCCCTAGCCCCACGAACGTTGGATGGCGGGACTCACTACCGGCCTGTGGTGCTGCTCCAGTCGTTTCTGACGTGGATCTTGGTATTCTGCACCTGCCGGACGGCTGGGACACGGTGACAACTGTCGAAGAGCAGAAGAAGCAGCCAGTGATGACCAAGAAGTACATTCTGCAAGAGTCGACGCTGGCGACCTGGAAGAAGTACTACTTCGCTGATGAAAAGCGCAAAGACACTTCGAACTCGTGGTACCGCGGCGCGACTTATCTCGGTACCTGTACCGATCTTGCCGGCAGCCTGCTCAACGCAGTGGGCTCTCAGGGGTGGGACAAGACACAGAATGTGATGCTCATTGCTGACTGTGAACAGCCGCTGACCGTCGACTCCACAACGATCACGTCAACGTTGGATCGCATCCGTCAGACTCAAGATGTCGCCATAGTCTCTGATCGCGGCTTCAGGATGCTGTCGAGCGGCACCGAGTCAACCGCGATGAATCCCAACCACAACCTCTACCTGCTAGTGCCCACTGATTACAACGATCCGGGCTCTGACGACTATGCCAGCCAAACGAACTACTGCGTAAAGCCAAAAACTGATGATGACGGCAACATAGTGAAGGATGCGACGGGCGACACGATGACCCAAGTGGTCTACGACCCGACGAAGAACCCCGACGGGCATACGGTCTTCTCTGATACGCAGCTCAGTGAGGCAGACGGACCCAACGGGGTCATCAAGTTTGGCGGTCAGGGCGACTTCGTATTCTCTGACGAAATCAACGTCTATGCATTCACTCCATGCACTGTCGATTTGAATGACAATGTGGCCTTCCGCGGCAGCATCGTTGCGGGCATGACGTACATCAGAGATGCCGTCGACAATCGCCAAGTCTGGTTTGTGCCCAGCATGGACATGCCTGCAAAGGTCATCAATGGCACCGGCACCGGACTGCCCAGCAATGACGGCAAGCTCTACGCAGCGCGTGTGCAGGTCATCAACCGCCTGACCAAGGACGAGTGATGACGGTTCTCATTGCTCTGGCGGCTGTGCTCGGGTTGGTGATCGGCTCATTCCTCAATGTGGTGATCTACCGCCTGCCCGACAAACAGTCGCTCTCGCAGCCGGGCAGCCACTGCATGAGCTGCGGTCATCGGCTGGCTTGGTGGGAGAACATCCCGCTGCTGAGCTGGCTCGCTCTGCGCGGTCGGTGCCGTAGCTGCGGCACGCGCATTTCGGTGCAGTATCCGGCGGTCGAAGCGCTCACCGCAGTGCTCTTCGGCGTTGCCGCCTACACCGTGGGTCAGCCCATCGTCGAGGCAACTGACCCGGCGCAGATCATCGCCGCAGTGGCCGTGCTGCTTGCTGCGCTGTGGTTCATAGCGGCAGCCATCGCGCTGGCCGCGATCGATCTGCGCACGAAGCTACTGCCCAACAGAATCATCTATCCGAGCATCGTGGTCATCGCAGTACTTGAAACGGTGGCGGCAATGTTCAGCGGTGCATGGGGCAACCTGCTCACCGTTGTGCTCGGCTTGGTAACTATTGGTGGGCTCTACCTGCTCGTCGCCTTCATCTCACCACGTGGCATGGGCCTTGGCGATGTGAAGTACGCCGCCCTGATCGGCCTCACTCTCGGGTGGCATGGGTGGGGAATGACCGTGACCGGCATCATCCTGCCGTTCTTAATCGGTGCAGTCGTTGCCATCGTGCTGCTGCTCGCTCGGCGTGCGGGCCGTAAGACCGGCATTCCGTTCGGCCCATCGATGAGTCTCGGCGCCACGATCACACTGCTGTGGGGTAAGCCCCTGCTCACCTGGTATCTCGCCCTTTGGGGGCTAGCCTGATGAAAGCCAACTGCTCAGCTGAGGAGAACACATGCCCAGACAGATAATCGGTCTCGACATCGGCCAGACCGCCGTACGCGGCGCCCAAGTTCGCTACCAGCGCGGCCAGGCCACCGTGGTGCAATATCACGAAGTGCCGCTGCCGCGTGGCGTGATCAGCCAAGGCGATGTGCATGATGTGAGCACCCTGACCGCTGCACTCAAACAGCTGCATGACGAGGGGGAGTTCACCGCGCGCCAGGCGCGGCTGGCAGTTGGCAACCGCCACGTCTATGTGCGTGAGCACACGGTGCAGCGTGTGCCGCTGGACATGCTCAAAGACAGCCTGCGCTACCAAATCGACGACCTGCTGCCCATCGACCCCGACAAGGCGATGCTCGACTTCTTTCCGACCTCGCAGAGCGTCACCGCAGGTCAGCCCACCTACACGGGCTTGCTGGTCGCGGCCGAAACTGAGCCACTCGAGCAGGTCGCCGATGCCATTCGCAAGGCCAAGATGCAGCTGGTGGGTGTTGACCTGACCGCACTCGCTCTGGTGCGAGCCTTTGACCCTCGTCGTGCCGAGGCGAACAGCACCACCTCGGGCAGCGGCAGCGCGATCGAGCGCGTGGTCACCGATTTGATCATCGACTTTGGTGCCGGCACGACGCAGATCGTGGCCGCTCGAGGCGCACGGCCGCTCGCTGTGCGCATGCTGCCCACCGGCGGCGACGACATCACCGAGGTGATCGCCGGAGCCGAAGACATGCCGTTCGAAGTAGCCGAACAGTTCAAGCACACCAGAGGATATTTGGGCACAGCTGCGAGCACGCCGACCGAGATGTCGCTGGTCGCCGTGACCGACCGTCTGATGGCATCAATCGGTGACACGATCTCGTTCTTCCGCAACACGACCGCTGGGCTAGAGAACGTCGACCGAGTGACGATCACCGGCGGAGGATCGCGCATGCCCGGTCTGCAGCAGCAGCTGGTCAACATGCTGGGTCTGCCGGTCTACCTCGGCGAGCCGCTTAAAGGCGTGACGTTCGAATCTGCAGAAGTGGAATCACGCGCCTACGACCACCTGCCCACCACAGCGGTGGCTATCGGATGCACGGAGGTCTGACCATGGCAATCAAACTCAAGCGCACCTCCAAGCAGAGCGGCGATGACCAGCTGCCCGTTGTGCCCACGGTCAACATGCTGCCGCCGAGCGTGCACAAGTCGCTCGACCTGCAGAAGTCGGGCAAGGCCGCCCTTGGCCTCGGCATTGCGTTCGTGGTCGTCAACGGCCTGCTCATCGGCGTCGGCACCTTTATTCAGAACGGTGCCTCGTCAGAACTCACTTCAGCCAAGAGCACGACTCAGCAGATGCAGATCACGCTGAAGCAGAACTCCGACGCACTGACAATCTCGTCTGACATTGACCAGCTGCAACAAGACCGTATCGCGGTCACCGCACGCGAAGGAGACTGGAACGATCTGCTGCAGCAGGTCACCGCAGCCACCCCGTCTGGCATGACCATCACAGTGTTCAACCTGCAGACCGTTGGGTCATCCAGCAGCGGCAGCTCGTCGTCTGCCACGACTCCCAGCGCCGACAACATCGGTACGGTGAAAGTCACTGCAGAGAGCAATGACCTGCCCAATATCAGCCAGTGGATCGACAACGTGCGCACCATCAATGGAGTCAGCGACGTGTCGGCTCAGCAGATCGACAGCCAGACTGACAGCTCGTCGACCTCGGCAGCCACCACATACCAGTCACAGCTGACCATCACCGTGAGCGCGGCCCGCTTCACGAACCGATTCGTCAGCACCGAACAGGGAGGCGAGTGATGACTCAGCTTCAGCCAGATCTGCAGGAGACCGAGCCGAGTCCTCAACCTGCCCCGGCGGCAAAGCCGAAGAGTTCGCTGTCACTGTCGCCGAAATCCCTGACGCTGGTGGCAGTAATCGGGCTGTTGCTCGTGCAGGTGCTGATCGTGCTGTTCGTGCTCGTGCCGATGTACAGCAACAATTCGCAGACGCGCAGCGAGATCGCTGCCGAAGAGTCGACGCAGGCGTCGCTGCAGCAGCAGATCAACGAGGCCAAGGCGCAGAATACCCAGTTGGCCGCGCTGCAGGAGACGTTGGCGCAGTTGCAGAGTGAGATTCCCACACAGATCGACCAAGAGGGCTTTCTGCGCAAGGTCAACGACATCGTCGGCAGCAACGCCGTCTCACTCGGGTCGATCAACTGGAAAGACGCGATCACGTTCGCGGACTTCACGAAAATCGTCGCTGATTACCCGGTGCAGCCGACCAGCGTGACCGCCGATCAGCAGAAGGTCTACGCCCAGGTCAATGCGGCGCTTGAAGCCGCGGTGAGCGATACTCAGCTGCAGGCAGTGCCGGTGAGCATCACCGTCACCGGCACATTCGACAGGATGGCCGGGTTCATTTCGTCGGCGCAACACCTCGACCGCATTTACTGGGTCAACGGCATCAACGTCAGCCAAGACAGCAGCAGTGACGGTGCAACGCAGTTCACCGCGGTGCTGAGCGGCTACACATTCATTCGCCCTGACGCAGGGTGAAACTGAGTGTCATCCTGTGAGCGTAAAATGAAAACCATAAGAACAGAGAAGCTGTCCCCTACGGCAATCTCCACCCTAGAGAGGAACCCACTCAGATGAGCCGTCAAGATGACCTGGTTCACATCATCGGAGATATTCGGAGCTCGATTCCGACCCTGACCGGTGTGATGGTCGCCACTTCAGATGGTCTGCCGATTGTGCACGACTTTCCTGAATCTGAGGCAGACCGTTTGGCCGCCATGTCGGCCACCGCCTTGGGCCTCGGCCACCGTGTTGCCGAGCGCACCAACCTCGGCGAACTCGCCGAGAGCGTGTTCCGCGGCCGCGACGGCTACTTGGTCGTCTACCCCTGCGGAGAGTCCATCGTGCTCGTGCTCAGCGGCCCGGCCAACAGCAACCTCGGACTGATGCGCATCGAAGCACGGTCCGCTTCAGCGAAGATCACGGAGGCAATGCGATGAGCAGCGAAGGATCGAACCAGCCGCACGACAGCTTCGACGTTGAACTGGTGGCGCGCACCGCGCGTGAGCAGATGCCCCCGGGCACTTCGTTCACCGAGCACGATGCCGATGTGCTGCGTGACTACAAAGACTTCTTGTACTCGCTCGGCCCGCTGCTGCTGCACAAGTTCTATGACACCCTCTACGCCTACCCGCCCACTGCGGCGATCTTCAAGGCAGGGGAGCGCGCCGCTCGTGAGCGCACGCTCGCCGACTGGTGGGAGCGCACCGTTAACGGCCCGCTCACTGACTCGTACTTCAACTGGATGGCCATGGTCGGCCTCGTGCACGTGCTGCGCGGCGTGACCAACCCGATGATGCTCTCGATGGGCGATCACGTGGCCGAGGTTGTCGCACAGCAGGCCGATGAGCAGCTCTCTGAAGCCGACGCAGACCGCCTCAACGCCTCATTCGGCCGCCTGATGAGCACGGTGTCTGCCGTGATCGCCCACGGCTACGACGTGGCCACCGAGGCTGCACTGTTCGACGTGGCCGGCATGCCGATGGCACTGCTGCACCGCCTGCGTGACCAGGAGATCTCACAGGCTCTGGTGCGTGTGCGTGGGGAGATCGGGCCGCAGATTCAGTCATGAGCACCTTCCTGATCGCCATCGCCGTCCCCGGCGTCATCGCCGTCGTCGCCCTGGTCGTGCTCGGTGTGGTGCTGCTGCGCAAGCGCAGTCGTGAGAAGCAAGCCCGAGAGGAGCTGGCCGCCAAGCGGGCAGCCACTTCAGACGGCTCGCCGATCTTTCCGCAAGCTGGAGGCTACCAGTGGCAGGCGCCCCCCACGCCGGCCCCCACCCGAGAGCCCGAGCCACCCCGCATCGCGGGTGAGCTGCCGGCTCCCGACCGGACCGCTGCCGCCCTCGGACTGCACGAGCCAGCGGCTGCACTAGGCGATGACGAACCTGAGCAGACTGTTGCTGCGGTGCACGATACGGGCCGTGACTGGGTCGCTCGGGCGTTTCCGGCAGCAGACGATGCGTCAGATGCTGCTGCAGGCGACAGCGATTCAGCAGACAGTGCTGCAGCGGAGAGCGCTGCAGAGCCTGAGGGGCTGACTGCTGAGCCGCAGGCTGCAGCGCAACCGGTCGCACAGCCCCAGGGCGTCGAGTCACCTGAGACCACGCCGCCGGTTGGCGCGACGCAGGCTGCGGCATCCACCGTGCCAGCTGCGCCGGTCGACCAAGAGGCGCTTGACGCCCAGGTGCGCAGTGTGCTGGCACAGCTGGCGACCTCGGGCATTCCGATCATCACTGACCAGAAACGCAGGCAGGGGCGACACAGCGACCCTGAGGCTGCGCCGCAGACCGAAGAGTTTCCGGAGGAGTTCGTCGAGGCCGTGCGCACGGTCGCCGCTGCAGTGACCGCAAACGTGGTCAGCACGGCCACCGGAGCCGTGCCGGTGCAGACCGCAGCCGCAGCGACGGGCGAAACCCAAGCTGCGCCTGAGGGTGATCAGCACGCAGAGGGAGCCAAAGGCATCAGGGTCGGTGGTGCATACCTGCCCGTAGCCGATGACGGGGCCGAAGACGCGATTCGCGAGGAGTACCAGCGTCGCATCGACGAGATTGAGCGCACCTATGCCGCTCAGTATGGCGAGCTCGAGTCGGGTGCTCTGCGAGCGCTTGAAGATGCGATCAACTCGAGCGAGGCTCACATCGATCAGCTGACCACGAAGTTGGCCGAAGAGAGTCGCAAACGCCGCGACCTGGAAGGCAAGCTGGTGATTTCGGAGCGCACGATCGACGATCTGCGGTCGCAGCTTGGCAAAGAGTCGAAGGGCGCGGGTGAATGATTGCGACAACCGCATATGCCATGCTCGGGGTGCGGCCTGACGCCACCGACAAGCAGGTGCGCCGCGCGTTCATGATGCTCGCGCGCACGCTGCATCCCGATGTCACCGACGACGAGAACGCTGCTGAGCAGTTCAAAGCGGTGACCGCCGCCTACGAGGCGATTCAAGAAGATCGCAAATACCATCAGTTCTGGCAGCCGCGCGGAGAAGATGCCGCTGGTGCTGGTGCTGGTGCTGGTGCTGGTGAGCAGCCTGTGCCAGAGTCGGCACCCGAGCCCGCGCCCGAAGCTGGTGCGTCGTCGCACGCTGCTGCTGACGATGCCGCGCGCCGCGCCGCCGAGCAGGCCGAGGCGAGTCGACGTGCCGCTGCAGAGGCAGCTCAAGCCGAGGCTGCTGCTGCGGCCGCTGCTGAGGCGCAACGTCGTGCCGATGAAGCCGAGCAGGCTCGTCGCGCTGCCGCAGAGGCAGCCGCCGCCGAAGAGCGCCGCCGGGCTGAGGCTGCGGCCGAGGCGCAGCGACGTGCAGCAGCAGAAGAGGCGCAGCGTGCTGCCCGAGCCGAGGCCGAGGCTGCTGAGGTCGCCGCCCGGCATGCCGCAGACCATGAGGCTGAGGCTCGCATCGCAAAACTGTTCGCCGAAGCCGAAGAGGCACGTCGTGCCGCCGAGGCTGAGAAAGAGGCGCGGCGCATCGCTGAGGAGGCGCGCGCGGCGAAGTCTGTCGACGAGCGTGCCGCCGATGTTGAGTCTGAGACCGCTCGGTTGTTCGCCGAGGCGGAGAAAGCTCGGCGTGCCGCCGAAGAGCTGAAGAAGCAAAGCCATCACAGCGACCTCACGGAAGAGGTCGCGCGTGGTGTACAGGTGACAGAGACTGTGCTGGAACCCCAACCAGCCGCCGCACCTGAGCGCGAGAACACAGGCTCGACTCGACTCCTCGAGCGCAATGTGCGCGTGGTGCTGTCGCCGGATGAGCTGGTGGACATCCTGACGCCCACGGTCGTGACCAATGACCAGCCGCAAGCCGGCGGCGAACTGTTCGCCGACGACGGCGAGGGGCTCGTGGGGCAGCTTGACATTCCGCTGGCGGATGCGGTGCTCGGCACCTCGGTCGAGGTGACGACGCCGCGGGGCGAGACGCGTACCGTGCAGGTGCCCGCGTGCACGCAGACCGATGACGTGCTGGTGGTCGCCGGGCAAGGCGCGCCCGACGGCGAGGGCGGCTTCGGAGACCTGCGGCTCATCGCCAGGGTGATCACGCCGCGACGCATCACCGACCCCGAACGGCGCTTCTTCGAGTGGCTGAGCGAGAACCACCCGGGTGACGGGCAGACAAGAATCGTGCCGCGCACACGCTGAGGTGCGGGGTGGTTTGAGGCGCTGCCGGGTGTGGATTTGCTGCGGCGGGCTTGCTGCTGCGGGCTTGCTGCGTCAGGCTTGCGGCGACCTCGGCCTGCGATGCACAGCGGATTCATCGGAGCCACTGACTGACCGGCCAGTGAGGTCGGCGACAATGGTGTGGGGTCGCGGTGAGATGCATCGCGACGACAGAGTGATCCTGCGGGGTCTTCAGGAGAGTGGTGGAGTGCGCGTGCACAAGAAGCTTGCAGCAGGGATCATGGCCGCGGTGGCGGCCGTCGGGCTCGTCGGATGCTCATCGGCGACTGGCGCGCAGAAGGGTGTCGAGGTCACCGGTGACTTCGGCACTGCGGCAACTGTCAGCGTGTCGGGCGATCTTGATACGTCGTCGCTGAGCTCGCGAGAGTTGATTACGGGCGATGGTGACACGTTCAACAGCGATGACAACGCTGAGGTGGGGCTGACCATTTACGACCCGACCGCAGGTTCTGAGTTGGCGGCTTACAGCACCGGGTACACTACGACAACTCTGTCGAGTTATTTCCCCTCTCTGACTGATCTTCTCGAGGGGAAGACCTACGGAACCCGATTGAGCATTGTGAGTACAGCAGCTGACCTCACAGGTGAAGGAAACGCCTCGACAGTTCTCGGGATGGAAGACAGCGACCCGCTGGTGACTGTGGTCGACTTGGTGGACTCCGTGCAGACCACTGACCCGGAGCTGTCTGACACCTTCACCGACGCGGATTTTCCGACGGTGACGCTCGATGATTCGGGCACGCCGACCACTACGATCACGACTGGCGTGACGCCGTCGACCACCCAGGTGAAGGTCATCAAAGAGGGCGACGGAGACACCGTTGCTGCCGGTGACACGGTTTCTGTGTACTACCAGCTAACGCGTCTGCGTGACGGCAAGCAGATCGAGACCAACTATGGCGACGCGGACAATATCTATACGACTGTTGCGGATTCCGAAGACAGCAACGGGTCTATCCAGGGGTTCGTGACTGCGATGGTAGGACAAAAAGTTGGTTCGACAGTGCTTGCTGTGATCCCTCCGTCGGAGGCATATGGATCTATTTCAGGGCACACTTTGCAGCATGAGGCCTTGGTGTTCGTGCTGACGATCGACTCGACCGCGGCCGCGACCGAGTAGGCCGCTGGGCTGCGGTGACTGAGCCACAAGAGGGCGATGAGCCGGGAGACCGCCTCGTCGCCCTCTTTTGCGTGTTCTCGGGTCTGCCGTGGTGGCTGTAGCTGTGTGGCCTGTGCGGTAGGGGTGAAAGCCTGCCATAGGGGTGAAAGTGCTTCACCCCCACGGCACGTTTCGGCCTTTCTTCACCCCTACTGCATGGTTTGGGTGGCGCCGGGGCGGCTGCGGCCGGGTCTGCCGAGGTGGCTGTCGCTGGGCCCGCGGGGTCTGCCGAGGTGGCTGTGGCTGCGTGGCCTGTGCGGTAGGGGTGAAAGTCTGCCGTGGGGGTGAGTAAGGGAAAGTTGACCCGTTAGCTACGGACGTGATCATGCTTCTCAGCGAGGATCTGCGAGACTCGCCCCGCAGTAAGGCCTAGCAGAGGAGCGATGTCACGCTGTGACCAGCCGGCTGCGGCAAGGGTTATAGCGGCCTTGCGGGCACGTGCGGTGGCGGCCTCGACATCGTGGAGTGCGCGGCGGCGCTGCCGTCCCACAGCGGCGGCTTCTGCGATCGCAGGATCGACGTGTTCGAAGTCCCACACGAGATCGAGAGTTGCCTCGGCGCCCTCGGGCAGGTCGTCGGTGACAGCGATTGCCTCGCGGACATTCCGATCGAGGGCTGTGAGGTTGCCAGCGAAGGTGTGTGCAGTGGGTGCCTCTGCGACATCGACGGACCACTGGGTGCCGTCGCGATATGCACGTACATGGTAGGTGGTCATCGTGTCCATCCTTTTCCGAGGATCGGTGCGAGGTCTCGGTCTATGGCCGAGAGCGTTCCGGTGGGGATGTCCCCGCCGTGCTGCGGAATTGTGGTGAAGAGTGTCATGTCGTCTCGTTCGAGCCGGTAGCGAAGGTGTGAGCCGCGTTGTCTGATCAATTGCTCACCGGCTTGTTCGATGCATTTCATGAGCTCTTTCGCCTTCATGTCTACTGTTTAGCGGCTAAGCATGTCAAGTGTCAAGCGGCTAAGCATCAACTTGATGGTGTGGGGTCCTGCTACGTCGACTCGTGCTGAGCGACGTACCCAACTCGTCGGACGACGAGGGTCTACTTCGCCTTGCGCTTGACCTATCCAGAGGGTGCGAAAGGCGCGATGTCAGCGTCAGGAAGGTTTTAAGGCTCGGCTGGGCTACGAGAAGGTAGATCGGAGAGTGGGTGATAGTCCGCGGCAATCCGGTCTCCTCTTCTAGTTCGTCCTCTTGGCGAGACGTGCCGTCGTCAGGCAGTCCGTGTCAGCGTTGTGTGTGCTCAGAGCCTGGCAGATGGACAGTGGTGCTCTCGCCGGGCGCCGTCTGCTCGTAGGTTTTGAGTCCTGTGCGATTGATGTGGCTGAGATGTAGCTGCTTGGCTGATGTGGCCGAACTGGAAGAGGGTGATGAGACGGGAGGTCGCCTCGTCGCCCTCTCTTTGTGTATTCTCCAAGGCTGTACCTTCGTGCCCAGTGATCGCGTGGTGAAGTGCAGTTCGCCCGGGCCGTAGCCGGGGTTTCTGCGCAGGAGTGTTCGATCACTGGGCAAGAGTGCACGGCAGGGTGCGAAGCGGAACCGTTGCACGGGCGTGGGGCGTGAGGTGTGGTGGTGTCCTCGACGACTGAACGGTGCAGAGTCGGAGCAAAAGGCGCACAGGTGTCAGGGTTTGTGGGTATGCGGCTTGATAGTCGCATGCGGTGACATCTGTGTGGGGTGGCCTGTGCGGTAGGGGTGAAGGCCTGCCGTAGGGGTGAAAATCCTTCACCCCCACTGCACAATTCGGGCATTCTTCACCCCTACCGCATGGTTTGGGTGCCGCCTGAGCGATGTGGCTGTTGCAGCCGGACTGATGCGGCTGAACTTTAGCTCTTTGGGGATGTGGCTGAACTGTCGCTGGCTGACCAAGGTGGCGGACGCGCCCAGGTGCAGTTGCGAAGGCTGCTGCGATGAGGCTCAGATGCGTCGCTCCTCAAACGGTGTGTCTCGCGTAGAATAAACGATATGGACAGCAGCATGATGACCGCACCGCAACTCGCGGCTGAGGCTGGCGTGTCGCTGCCAACCGTGCACAAGCTGCTCGATCAACAGGGTGTGCCTAGGAGTGGCCGGGGCAGTGCCCGGGCTGTGCCTGCCGCCGCTGCGACAGCCATCTTGAACGATGCTTCGGAAGGTGTTTCGGAAACCGAGCTGCGCATCCTCACGGCGCTTTGGCCTGCACCACTGGGGTACGTCTCGAGGCGTGCGCTGTCGCGACGGGCCGGAGTGAGCCCGACCACGGCCAGCAGATACGTTGACCGCATGATTCGGCTCGGCCTGGTCGATGAACGAGATGAGGCGCGAGTTGATGGGGGAGATGTTCACACCGTTCCAGTGATTCGCGCTGTTGACGGGCCGTTCTGGCAAGAAATGCGACCGCTGCTGAATCGTCACCGAGAGCGGTTGATGCCGAAGAGCCTGCCTGAGCAGAAAGTTCCACGAGGGTATTGGCATCTGTTCTGGAACGCCGATCCTGCGAAGCTCCGCGTCGGCACAGACGGCCAGTACATCGCGCGCAGAATGCTGACCTCGTTCGACCCGGGAGCGGAGCTTTGGGCGCTGCAGCATATTCCTGAGGCAGAGGTGAGAGCGGCCGTGCGGGGGCGCGGTATTCACCCAAGCGTCAGCGCTCTGGTTGATAACTGGTTCAGGCATTGATCATCGCGCTTAGGCGTTTGGAAGGAGGCTGGATGGAATCTCAGGAGCTCGATGAGGGCTTGGCAGCGAAGTTGAAAGATGAGCTTGAAGCCCATGCCGCCTGCCTACCCGAAGGAACCACACAGGCTTGGCTGAGACTGGCGCCTATTGTTCCAGATTGGTTCTATCTTTCGGGAGGCACGGCCTTGGCCGTTCACTTGCATCACCGAGTGAGCCGAGACCTTGACCTCTTCGCTGAACGTGACTTTGATGCCGAGGTGCTTGCTGCGACGCTTTCGCAGCGTTTTTCTGACTTCGTGCCTCAGATGGTAGCGGCTGGCACCGTCAATGGTGTGATCGGGAGTACCAAAGTGCAGTTTCTCGCCGCACCGCAATTGCAGTTGTTGCACGAGACGGAGACAGTGGCTGGTTTGCGGGTCTCTTCAGTAGAAGATGTTCTCGCTACGAAGATTAAAGTGATTGTCGATCGTGCCGAGCTGCGCGACTATTTCGATCTCATGCGTATAGAGACGGACACTGAACTCAATGTCGTCGACGGTGTGCGCATGTACTTGGATAAGTATCGGCCGGCTGTTCCGGCGCAGCAGATCGAGATGATCGTGCGTTCATTCGGTTACTTCGATGATGTGGCTGAAGATCCGGGTCTGCCAGTCAGCCGTGACGATGTCGTCGCCTATTGGAAAGACAGGCAGCCGTCAATATTGCGACAGCTCGTGTTCTGAGCACGTGTGTGCAGAAGTATGCCGGCGTCTTGGTGGGGGCGGGGCGTGCTCGTGGATTTTTGAGGGGCGATGAGACGGGAGACCGCCTGGTCACCCTCTTTTTGCGTGTGGGGGTGTACCTTCGTGCCCAGTGATCGTGCGGTGATTTGCGGCGCGGCCGGATCGCGGCGGGGTTTTCTGGGCTGGAGTTGAGGCTGGAGCGTTCGATCACTGGGCAGGAGTGCACGGTGGTGCGCACAGTGGCACCCTGACTCGGGTGTGGGGTGGGTGCTCCGGGTTGGTTTCCTATGCCTGGATTGTGCGGAGTCGGAGCGAGGTACGCACAGGTGTCACGGTTTGTGGGTGAGTGGCCTGATAGCCGCATGCGGTGACACCTGTGCTGGGGTGGGCGTGCGGCAGGGGTGAAAGTCTGCCGTAGGGGTGAAAGTTCGCCGTCAGGGTGAATGTGGTTCACCCCCAGTGCACATTTCGGGGGTTCTTCACCCCCTGCATGGTTTGGGTGCTACCCAGGAGATGTGGCTGTCGCTGTCGATCTACAGCTGCCGCGCTGATGTCGATGTCTCCCCAGATCTGGCTCGGGGCTGCAGCGTATACGGTGTCTGACACCTTCCATTGATCCACGCTGAAGGCGGAACTACACTCCAGATAAGGGGGTAGTGGGTGTTCAAGCCAATGCGTTGCGCAGCGTGTGGGTACTTTGACCGGGGAGATCTGCATATATGCAGCGCCTGCGGTGTACCTCATGAGTCTAGGATCTCCACCGACCGGGCACTCGCCGACGTGCAGGTCTCGCAGGATTGGGATGAGCTCCAGCTCAGGCGACGTAACTCCCGTGTGCAGGCCTGGATTGGTATCGCAGTAGTCGCGATCGCTTTAATCACCCCGATTGTCTGGTTCGACGTGGCTTACGACCACGGACTCGTCCTTTCCCTGGGCGGTCCTTCACGCTACCCGCGGGATACCCGAATGACTGCCGTTGGCGCCTTCGCTATTTTCACCGTACTGATGGTGCATAACTCTGGTCATGACTGGCAGTATTTCCAATCAGTGGTGCTGCGCTGGTTTCGCCCGGCACTGGGCTGGGAAATCGCTGTCGCAGCCATCTATCTGGTCGGGGCACTTGCTTTCGCGCAACTCTACCTGCAGCCACTGCTACAGGAACGGGTCGCGGCGCCCACCCGCGGGGTCAGTCAGGAGGCAGCGTTGGCGGGGGCGCACACTGTCATGTTTATCTATTACAGTGCTGCGCTGGTGTGCACTGCACTGTTCCTGATCGGTACATACTTCAATCCATGCGACCGTGCGAGCATGTTCGTTCGCCGGAGAATCAAGTCGGAGGGGTCATGAAAGCATCGAACATGAGGGCGCGAGGCGGTGCGTACACGGCGGCGGCGTAACTGTGGCGCTCACTCTGGGGCTGGTTGGTGCGTCACCCACCACGGCTGCATCTGCTGACGAGGCGACGGGGACCACCGCTGACGAGGCGGCGGCCATCACACAGATCGGTGGCATGGTCGGAGGGCTGTCCACCATCGGCGTGACGCAGAACGACATCGTTGCGGTCGCGCCCGGGCAGGTCGCAGACCTTGAGTCGATCGTCGATCTGGCAGGTTCCAGCTTGACGACAGCTGCTGGGGCCACCTCATCCGCAGTGCGCTCACTGCCCAGCCAGCCCACGGACTGCCGCGACACCGGCGCTCTGCTGTGGAGTCCTGCTCCGCCGGTCCAGCCTCTGCCGCGGCGTACGCATTGGTGATCCCATGGAGCTCGGCGGCCCTTATGGAGGGATGCGCTAACCATCATGCCTCACGGATATGCGCGTCGGTGTCACGATGGTGGGATTCCGCATATCAGGGTACAGGTGTCACGGTTTGTGGGTAAGTGGCCTGATAACCGCATGTGCTGACACCTGTGTGGGGCGGGCGTGCAGTAGGGGTGAAAACCTGCCGTAGGGGTGAAGGTGGTTCACCCCTACGGCGCATGTCGGGGGTTCTTCACCCCTGCGGAGCGGTTTCACCCCTGCGGTGCGGGTTCGGCTCTGCGGTGTGCGGTAGGGGTGAACGTGATTCACCCCTGCGGCGCACGGTGGGGTGAGGCACGGCACGCCGCGCGTGTCACAAATCGCAACGGTGTAGCATGGCTGTCAGCCGAATCATCCTTTAACGACCGTCCTGTGAGGCGGGAAAGGACCAGCCATGGCCACCACTGTCATGCAGGCGGGCGACATCGATCGCGCCCTGACCCGCATCGCTTTCGAGATCCTCGAGGGCAACAAGGGCGCCGAGAACCTTGTGCTGCTGGGTATCCCCAGCCGCGGGGTGCCGCTTGCCGCTCGCCTCGCCGAGCGCATCGCCCACACTGAGTCGCTGCCCGACGCGAAGGCCATCACCGGGTCAATCGACATCACCATGTACCGCGACGATCTGCGCGCCCGGCCCCTCAAACACCCGCACCCCACCGAGATTCCACTCAGCGGCATCGACGACAAAACCGTGGTGCTCGTCGACGACGTGCTTTACTCGGGCCGGTCGGTGCGCGCCGCACTCGACGCCCTGCAAGAGCTCGGCCGGCCCCGCACGGTGCGCCTGGCGGTGCTCGTCGACCGGGGGCACCGCGAGCTGCCGATCAGAGCCGACTACGTGGGCAAAAACCTGCCGACCTCGCGCGACGAGCAGGTCAAAGTCGAACTCACCCCGCTCGACGCCGAAGATCGCGTGGTGATCGCATGAGACACCTGCTGAGCACCCTCGATTTGAGCCGCGACGAGGCCCTCGGCCTGCTCGACGTGGCCGAAGACATGGACGCCGTCAACCGGCGCGAGATCAAGAAGCTGCCCACCCTGCGCGGGCGCACCGTGGTCAACCTGTTCTACGAGGACTCCACCCGCACGCGCATCTCGTTCGAGGCCGCGGCCAAGCGCCTGTCGGCCGACGTGATCAACTTCAGCGCCAAGGGCTCCAGCGTCTCCAAGGGCGAGTCGCTCAAAGACACCGCCCAGACGCTCGCCGCGATCGGGGCGGATGGCGTGGTCATCAGACACAGCGCCAGTGGTGCCGCCCATCGCCTGGCACAGACCGACTGGATCGACGCGGGCGTGATCAACGCCGGCGACGGCACCCACGAGCATCCCACCCAGGCGCTGCTCGACGCGTTCACCATTCGCAAGCGCCTGCACGGCGACGCTTCGCGCGGCAAAGCCCTCGACGGCGTGCGCGTGCTCATCGTGGGCGACATCGACCACTCCAGAGTGGCCCGCAGCGACCTCTGGCTGCTGCACACCCTCGGCGCAGAGGTGGCCTTCGCCGGCCCGCCCACGCTCATTCCATTCGCTGCCGAGCACTGGCCAGTGCGCATCTTCGACGACTTCGACACCGCGCTCGTCGAAGACTTCGACGTGGTGATCATGCTGCGCATTCAGCTCGAGCGCATGCACGACGCATTCTTTCCGACCAGCCAGGAGTACACCCGCCTCTGGGGCCTCGGCCCGCAGCGGCTGGCACGTCTGTCGCCGCGCGCACTGATCATGCACCCCGGCCCGATGAACCGCGGCCTCGAGATCAGCTCCGAGGCCGCTGACTCACCGCAGGCCACCGTGCGCGAGCAGGTCGCCAACGGCGTTTCGGTCAGGATGGCCGCGCTCTACACCCTGCTCGGCCCACGAGAGGAGGTGGGCGCGTGAGTTCCCTGATCATCACCACTGCGACGCTGACGTCAACCCCCGACCAGGGGCCGGTCGACATTCGCATCACCGACGACACCATCGTCTCGATTCAACCCGCCGGATGCATCGACACCGACAGCGCCGAACTCACCATCGACGCCGCCGGGCTCGTGGTGCTGCCAGGGCTGGTCGATCTGGGCGCGCACCTGCGCGAGCCCGGCCACGAGCAGGTCGAGACCGTGCTGAGCGCCAGCCAGGCAGCCGCACTCGGCGGCTACACGGCCGTGCACGCCACCGCAGACAGCGACCCGGCAGCCGACACCGCCGGCACCGTCGAACTCGTGGCCCGCTTAGGGGCAGCCGCCGGCTACGTGCAGGTGTACCCGATCGGGGCGGTCACCGTCGGCCAGCGTGGCGAGCGCCTCGCCGAGATCGGCGCCATGGCCGACTCAGCCGCCCAGGTGCGGGTGTTCGCCGACGAAGGGGGAGTGAACGACTCGCTGCTGCTGCGCCGCGCCCTCGAATACGTCAAGGCCTTCGACGGGCTCGTCGCCCAGCACGCCCAAGACCCTCAGCTGACTCGCGACGCC
The DNA here is from genome assembly GCF_000423505.1 of Pseudoclavibacter soli DSM 23366. Taxonomy (GTDB): domain Bacteria; phylum Actinomycetota; class Actinomycetes; order Actinomycetales; family Microbacteriaceae; genus Pseudoclavibacter_A; species Pseudoclavibacter_A soli. The sequence goes on along the minus strand of NZ_AUIC01000003.1, from coordinate 145,297 downwards.
CAAGCCAACGAAGGCGAGCTGGCCAGCCGTCTCGGCCTGGCCGGGTTCGCCCCTGTGGCCGAAGAATCGGTCATTGCCCGCGACGTGCTGCTGGCTCACCACGTGGGCTCGCGCCTCCATGTGCGCCATGTGTCGACCGCCGGCGCCGTCGAGGTGCTGCGCTGGGCCAAGGGCCGAGGCTTTCAAGTCACGGCCGACACCACCCCGCATCATCTGCTGCTGACCGAGGCCGAGATCACTGGCTACGACCCGCGGTTCAAGGTCAACCCGCCGCTGCGCACTCAGACCGATGTCGACGCGCTGCGTGCCGGAGTGGCCGACGGCACCATCGACGTGATCGCCACCGACCACGCCCCGTACCCGCACGAAGACAAAGAGTGCGAGTGGGTGCACGCCGCGTTCGGCGTCACCGGGCTGCAGACCACCCTGCCCGTGCTGCAGGCCGCCCTGGTCGACACCGGTGTGCTCGGCTGGGCCGACATCGCCCGGCTGGTCAGCTCCGCCCCGGCGCTGCTGGCCCGCGACGAGCGCCAGGGCCGCCCCATCGCTGTGGGCGAGCCGGCCAACATCACTCTCTACGATGCGGCCAGCCCGCACGTGCTCGACGCCGCCGAGCTGGTCAGCCTGAGCGACAACTCACCGTTCGTCGGCCGTGAGCTGCCCGGCCGCGTCGTCGCCACGATCAGCGCCGGCACCCCGACGGTGCTCGACGGCCACCTGCGCACCCCCGAGGAGGTGGCCCAATGGACGAAAAAGTGATCCCGACGACGATCACTATCGCCATCGTGCTGCTCGCGTTCGTGGGCATGTGGGTTGGGTGGCGGCGCCGTACGCGCTCGCAGGATGCCGAACTCCCGCCCCTGCCCGCCCTGCCGTCCCAGCTCGGTGATGTGGTGGCACAGGCTCGCGTGCTCTACGCGGCGACCACTCGACTCACCGACCCACTCGATCGCATCACTGCGCGCAGGCTGGGTTTTCGAGCGCACGGCGAGGTGTTCGTGCACCCTGAGGGCGTGGTCATCGAACGCGCCGGCGCCGAGCCGCTGTTCATCGCCAGCGAGTCGCTGCTGGGTGCTGAGGCAGCCGACTGGACCATCGACAAGGGTGTGGAGCGCGGCGGCCTGATCGCTGTGCACTGGGCCTGGGGCGAGTTCGACGTGACCACCTTTCTGCGGCCCCGCGAGGCCAGCGATGGGCCTGCCGTGATCGCCGCGGTCAATGCGCTCACCCCGCCGCCGAGCGCCGAGCGACGAAGCCGCGAGCTGATGTTCTGACGCACAGCTCGCAGCACCCCCGCACCACTCAGACCTTTTGAACCTCACACAGCAAGGAGCAAGCACATGCCAGTGTTCGACCCGGCCATCCTCGTTCTCGAAGATGGCACCAGATTCACCGGACGTGCCTACGGCGCACGCGGCACCACATTCGGCGAAGCCGTGTTCGCCACCGGGATGACCGGCTACCAAGAGACCCTGACCGACCCGTCGTACGCGGGCCAGATCGTCATTCAGACCGCGCCGCATATCGGCAACACCGGCGTCAATGACGTCGACAACGAGTCGAGCCGCATCTGGGTGGCCGGCTACGTGGTGCGCGAGCCCAGCCGCATCGTGTCGAACTGGCGGGCCACCAGCTCACTCAATGACGAGCTGGTGCGCCAGCACATCGTGGGCATCTCTCATGTCGACACCCGTGCACTGACCCGTCACCTGCGCGACAAGGGCGCCCAGCGCGCCGGCATCTTCTCCGGCGCAGACGCCGATCTCGACGCCTCTGAGCAGCTCGCCCAGGTGCAGCGCTCACCGCGCATGGCAGGCCTGAACCTCTCCGGCCAGGTCACCACACCCGAAGAGTATGTGGTGCCCGCCGTCGGCGAGAGCCTCGGCAACCTCGTGGTCGTCGACCTGGGCGTCAAGCGCGCCACGGTGCGCAAGCTCAGCGAGCAGGGCTTCGACGTGCATGTGCTGCCGTACAGCGCCACCTTCGAGCAGATCGTGGCCCTGCAACCGGCCGGCGTGTTCTTCTCGAACGGGCCGGGTGACCCGGCGGCCAGCCGCGAGGTCATCTCGACGCTCAGCCAGGTGCTCGCCCAGCGCATCCCGTTCTTCGGCATCTGCTTCGGCAACCAGCTGCTCGGCCGTGCGCTCGGGCTCGACACCTACAAGCTGCCGTTCGGTCACCGTGGCATCAACCAGCCTGTGCTCGACAAGGCCACCGGCCGGGTCGAGATCACTGCGCAGAACCACGGCTTCGCCGTCAAGGCCGACACCGAGGGTGTGATCGACTCGCCGTCGGGCTTCGGCCGCGTCGAGGTCAGCCACGTCGGGCTCAACGACCAGGTGGTCGAGGGCCTCAACTGCCTCGACATCCCCGCGTTCTCTGTGCAGTACCACCCCGAGGCCACCGCCGGCCCGCACGACTCCGACTACCTGTTCACCCGATTCAAAGACCTCATCGTCGCCACCCGTGAGGGTGCCGCCACCACCGAAGGAGCCGCAAACTAATGCCACGCAGAGCAGACATCAACAGTGTGCTGGTCATCGGCTCCGGGCCGATCGTCATCGGCCAGGCCTGCGAGTTCGACTACTCGGGCACCCAGGCCTGCCGCGTGCTGCGGGCCGAGGGCATCCGAGTCATCTTGGTCAACTCGAACCCGGCGACCATCATGACCGACCCCGATTTCGCCGATGCCACATACATCGAGCCGATCACCACCGAGGTCATCGAGGCGATCATCGCCAAAGAGCGGCCCGACGCCATCCTGCCGACCCTGGGCGGCCAGACCGCACTGAACGCCGCCATCGCGCTCGACAAGGCGGGCATTCTCGAGAAATACGATGTGGAGCTCATCGGCGCGAAGGTCGACGCCATCGAGCGCGGCGAGAACCGCGAGACCTTCAAAGAGCTCGTGCTCGACTGCGGCGCCGACGTGGCCCGCTCACACATCGCCCACACGCTCGACGAATGCCTCGCCTTCGCCGAAGACCTCGGCTACCCGCTGGTGGTGCGCCCCTCGTTCACCATGGGCGGGCTCGGCTCGGGCTTCGCCTACACCCAAGAAGACCTGATCCGCATCGCCGGGGCCGGCCTCGATGCCTCGCCGACGGCCGAGGTGCTGCTCGAAGAGTCGATTCTCGGCTGGAAAGAGTACGAGCTCGAGCTGATGCGCGACAACGCCGACAACACGGTGGTCGTCTGCTCGATCGAGAACGTCGACCCGGTCGGCGTGCATACCGGCGACTCGATCACGGTGGCGCCCGCGCTGACCCTGACCGACCTCGAATATCAGAACCTGCGTGACATCGGCATCCGCATCATCCGCGCCGTGGGCGTTGATACCGGAGGCTGCAACATTCAGTTCGCGATCGACCCGGCGACCGGCCGCGTGATCGTCATCGAGATGAACCCGCGCGTCTCTCGGTCATCGGCCCTCGCCTCGAAAGCCACCGGCTTCCCGATCGCCAAGATCGCCGCGAAACTCGCGGTCGGCTACCGCCTCGATGAGATTCCCAACGACATCACCCAGGTCACCCCGGCCAGCTTCGAGCCCACGCTCGACTACATCGTGGTGAAGGTGCCGCGCTTCGCGTTCGAGAAGTTCCCGGCCGCAGACGCCCGCCTGACCACCACTATGAAGTCGGTGGGCGAGGCGATGGCCATCGGTCGCACCTTCTCGCAGGCGCTGCAGAAGGCGTTGCGCTCGCTCGAGAAGAAAGGCTCGAACTTCCACTGGGGCGAGATCGAAGGTGACGCGGCGACGCTGCTTGAGAAAGCATCCGTGCCCACCGACGGTCGCATCGTGACCCTGCAGCAGGCACTGCGAGCCGGTGCCACGCCCGAGCAGGCGCATGAGGCCACCGGCATCGACCCGTGGTTCATCGACCAGATCGTGCACATCAACGAGGTCGCCGACTGGGTGCACGCAGCCGACGAGCTTGATCTGCACGTGCTGCGCGTGGCCAAAGAAGAGGGCTTCAGCGACGCTCAAATCGCCCAGCTGCGCGGCACCAGCGAGCAGCAGGTGCGCGACATTCGCCACTTCGCCGGGCTGCGACCGGTCTACAAGACGGTCGACACCTGTGCCGGCGAGTTTCCGGCGCTCACCCCGTATCACTACTCGACCTACGAGCAGGAGTCTGAGGTTGCGTACTCGGGCAAGAAACGCATTGTGATTCTCGGCTCGGGGCCCAACCGCATCGGTCAGGGCGTGGAGTTCGACTTCTCGTGCGTGCACGCCTCGTTCGCTCTGCACGACGCCGGCTACGAGACCATCATGGTCAACTGCAACCCCGAGACAGTCTCGACCGACTACGACACCTCAGACCGCCTGTACTTCGAGCCGCTGACGCTCGAAGACGTGCTCGAGGTGATTCACGCCGAGAGCCAGGCCGGTGAGCTGGTCGGCGTGATCGTGCAGCTCGGCGGGCAGACGCCGCTGGGCCTGGCCAAGGGCCTCAAAGCTGCGGGTGTGCCGATTCTCGGCACCACCCCCGAGGCGATCGACCTCGCCGAAGAGCGTGGCCTGTTCGCTGAGATTCTCGAGAAGGGCAACCTGCTCGCACCACGCAACGGCATCGCCACAAACGTCGACGAAGCCATCGACGTGGCCGAGCACATCGGGTATCCCGTACTCGTGCGTCCTTCGTTCGTGCTCGGCGGCCGGGGCATGGAGATCGTCTACGACCGCGAGTCGATCGTCGACTACTTCGAACGCATCGGCGGGCAGGCGCTGGTCTCCGAGACCAACCCGCTGCTGGTCGACCGGTTCCTCGACGACGCGGTGGAGCTCGACGTCGACGCGCTGTACGACGGCGAGCAGCTGTTCATCGGCGGCATCATGGAGCACATCGAAGAGGCCGGCATCCACTCCGGCGACTCGAGCTGCTCGCTGCCGGCGGTCAGCCTCGGCGACTCGCACCTGCGCGCCGTGCGCGAGGCCACCCTCGCCATCGCCCAGGGCATCGGCGTCGACGGCCTGCTGAACGTGCAGTACGCGATCGCCGCCGGAGTGCTCTACGTGATCGAGGCGAACCCGCGCGCCAGCCGCACGGTGCCGTTCGTCTCCAAGGCGCTGGGGCTGCCGCTGGCCAAGGCGGCCAGCCTGATCATGGCGGGGCGCTCGATCGCCGAGCTGCAAGCTGAGGGGCTGCTGCCGGCGGCCGACAGCACGTTTGTGCCAGCATCCTCACCGATCTCGGTGAAAGAAGCCGTGCTGCCGTTCAACCGCTTCCAGACGCCCGAGGGCACTGTGGTCGACTCGCTGCTCGGCCCCGAGATGCGCTCGACCGGCGAGGTCATGGGCATCGACGCGAACTTCCCGATCGCGTTCGCCAAGGCCGAGACCGCCACGGTCGGCTCGCTGCCGCGCCGCGGCACGGTGTTCGTGTCGGTTGCCGACGACGACAAGCGCAACGTGGTGCTGCCGGTGCTGCGCCTGCAGACGCAGGGCTTCGACATCGTGGCCACCGAGGGCACGCTCAAGGTGCTGCGCCGCAACGGCATCGTCGCACAGCCGATCAACAAGCGCGGCGAGGGCGATCACGACATCGTTGAGCGCATCACCCGCGGTGAGATCTCGATGGTGGTCAACACCCCGTCAGGGCGCACCGCACGCACCGACGGCTACGAGATTCGCGCCGCCGCCACCGCGCACAACGTGCCCGTGTTCACCACGATCGCCGCGCTGAACTCGCTGGTGACCTCGCTCGAGGTCGTCGACGGGCCCTTCTCGGTGCGTTCCCTGCAGGAGTACGCCGCCGACCGTGCCGCTGCCGCCGCTGCGGCCGAGGCCCTCGACGCCTGATGGGCATCACCTCGTTCGGCACCCGGCTCGCGCAGGCGATCACCCGCTTCGGCGGGCTGACCGTCGGCATCGACCCCCACGCGCACCTGCTCGACGCGTGGGGGCTGCCCGGCGGGGTGGCCGGCCTTGAGCGCTTCAGTCTTGCGATGGTCGAGCAGGCGGCGGATCGTGTGGGCATTGTCAAGCCACAGGTCGCCTTCTTCGAGCGGTACGGCGCGGCCGGGCTGGCCGTGCTTGAGCGGGTGATCACGGAGGCTCGCTCAGCCGGACTGCTGGTGATCGCCGACGCCAAGCGCGGCGACATCGGCTCGACTAATCAGGGTTACGCCGACGCGTGGCTGGCCGCCGAGGCGCCGCTGGCCAGTGACGCACTGACGGTCTCGCCCTACCTGGGCGTGCACGCGCTCGACCCGCTCTACGAGACGGCTCGGGCAAACGGCGCCGGCCTGTTCGTGCTGGCGGCCACCAGCAACCCGCAGGCCGAGCCGGTGCAGGCCGCTGGCGTGGGGCTGGCTGCAGGCGCCGGGCAGGCCGCGGGTGTGGGGCAGGCTGCGGGTGTGGGGCAGGCTGCGGGAGTTGGGCAGGGCTCGCTCGCCGCGCACGTGGCGCACGAGGTGGGCATATGGAACGCCACCGCCCCCGGATCGTTCGGCATCGTGTTCGGCGCCACCCAGGCGCCGGTCAGCCGCGGGCTCGACGTGCGCACCACGGGCAACACCCTCCCCGTGCTGGCCCCCGGCTTCGGGGCTCAAGGCGCGCGGCTGGAAGATGCGGCGGTGCTGTTTCCGGGATGCGCCTCCCGCCTGCTCGCGAGCGTCTCGCGCTCGGTGGCGGGTGCGTCGGCGTCCGAGGCCGGCCGTCTCATCGCGGAGCATGTGGAGCGGCTGCGCGGTGCCTGGAGCTGAGCGCCGCCGGGCCCGCGGCAGGTTCTGTCGATGCGCGCTGCATTTCCGCCCGGCGATCGCGGTGTGGCGGCGGGGGCGGCGTGGCGCGCCCGCGTGTTTCCGGGGTGGAGGTGCTGGAGGGCGGTGGTCTGGCCACGATCGGTGGGCAGAAGTGCAGGGGGCGGGTGCAGGTGGGCAGGTGAGACAGCGCGTGCCACTGCGCGCGTTCGCTGGTCAGAACGGGGTCGATCGTGACCAGTGTTGATGCAGGATGGCAGGTTTGCTACGGGAACTGCCGCCGGCTGCGCTGTGCGGTGCAGGAGAAAGTGATTTGAGAGGGTGTCAGCGGCACCAAGTAGAATCTCTCACAATCGTAACTTTACTGGGAGACTACCTTGTCCGAAATCACTGAACGTCTGAACAGCCTTGCACTGAAGATCGAGAAGCAGCGAGGATCGATCGAAACTGAAGAAGCCACGAAGAATGCATTCGTGATGCCTTTCATCTCTCTCGTGCTGGGGTATGACGTATTCAACCCCAGTGAAGTGGTCCCCGAATACACCGCAGACATCGGGACCAAGAAGGGCGAGAAGATCGACTATGCGATTATCAAAGATGATGTCGTTCAGATCCTCGTGGAATGCAAGAAGATCGGGGAAGAACTCAATATCAACCATGCCTCTCAGCTCTTTCGCTACTTTGCGGTGACGAATGCGCGTATCGCTATTCTCACCAATGGAGACGAGTACCGGTTCTACACCGATCTCGATCGCCAGAACCGAATGGATGAGAAGCCCTTCCTGCGGTTCCAGCTCTCTGACCTCGATCCTGTGGTGATTCCAGAACTGAACAAACTGACGAAAGAGGTCTTCGATCTTGATTCAGTGCTCAATGCGGCAGAAGAGCTGAAGTATGTCGGAGAACTGAAACGTGTCCTTGCCGCTCAGTTCAAAGCACCAGATGATGATTGGGTCAAGGCCGTGGCATCGCGTGTCTACGATGGGGCCTTCACGCAGAAGGTTCGCGAACTCTTCGGTGTGCTCGTGCCGAAGGCGCAAAAGCAGTTTCTCGCCGACCAGGTCAATGATCGTCTGAAGGCTGCGCTGGGAAGCCAGTCTTATCAGGCTGAGCCAGACGATGGGACGGTTTCAGGCGCGGGAGCCAGTGCCGCCGCGGCGCAGGCGAGTGTCGACAGTTTCGATGAGAAGACTGACAAAGGCATTGAAACGACACTAGAGGAGGTGGAAGGCTACCAAATCGTTCGGGCGATTGTCTGCAGTGAAGTCTCACCGTCTCGCATCGCTCAGCGGGATACCAAGTCGTACTTCGGCATCCTGCTTGACGATAACAATCGGAAACCGATCGCACGACTCCACTTCAACACCGGGCAGAAGTACATCGGCTTGTTCGATGCCGATAAGCAGGAGACCCGTGAGGCGATCGATTCTCTCGATGAGATCTATCGCTTTGCCGATCATCTTCGTGAAACAGTGCACTTCTATGACTAATGGCAGACATTCTGATGCAGCTGGCGTGGGAGCACACTGAATCTTAGCTGGGCCGGGTCCTACACTGCATCGGCGGCACTGGAGCATAAATCGGCTTCTGTTCGCGGGGCCGCGTTGGACCGGCTGCCATCGTTAGATTTGGGGGGCGCTTGGTAGCACTCAATGTCGATCTCGCTCGTTAGGGGGGAACCATGGCAGGTGATGAGCAGGGATGGCGCATCGAGGTGGAGCCTGAGTATGAGCGGGCTGTGACTCGAGAACTGAATGAGTACCAGCAGGAGCTGCTCGATGGCGCGGTGCGGGGAGTGCTGCTGACGGAAGGTGTCGATGTCTGCCGAACACAGTGGGGCAAACCTCTTGGGCAGGGTCTCTACGAATTCCGGGTGCACAAGAAATCTAAGAAGCAGGTGATGCAGCGGGTCGACCCTGACTACAAGCCTGCCCCTGGAGACGAACAGACAGTGACGCTACGTGTTTTCTTCATGACGCACGGACGAAGATTGATCCTGTTGTTGACTGCGTATGACAAGGGCCGAGACCCAAGCAAGAAGAAGCAGCAGGCGGCCATAGCCACAGCGCGCACCATTGCTGCGCGAGTGATTCGAAAGTGGTGAGCTCAGCGCCAGGGTGGGATGAAGAACGACGGGGTGAGCAGGAGACCTGACGATGGTAAAGTCGGTATAACGACTACGGAGGTGATGGTGATGGGGCGCTCATACGGGGAGTTCTCACACGATCTTCAGCGCTCATGGCGCCCTGAGGCACGTGAAGTCGCGGACGCGATGGCTGCCGGTAGTCGCGCGCTCTATGAAGACGATCTGCGCAGACAGATCGGGCAGACGCTCAAACGTTGCAGACTCGAGCTCGGGCTGCGTCAAGCGGACGTTGCAACACGCGCCGGTGTGAGACAGACCGATGTCAGTGCAGTCGAGCGGGGTCTCGGGAACCCGACCATGCATACGTTGGTCGCCATTTCGACCGCAGTGCACGCTCGGCTGCAGATTGTGGAATCGCCAGCTACAGCTCGGACAGATGAGAGAGAAATCCCGTCCGCATCTGGCGTGAGGCAATCTGTGCACGCAGGTCGCTAGTCGCGGGCGGTCGCCGCTGCAAAACTTGCCGCTGCGCGCGATCGCCGGACACCGCAAGATCGCTGCTGCCGGGGCGGGGTGGGGTGCTGCATTCTGCCCGGTGATCGCGGTGCGGTGGTGGGGGCCGGCGTGGCGCGCCCGCGTGTCTCCGGGGGGGGTGGGAGGTGCTGGAGGGTGGCGGTCTGGCCGCGATCGGTGGGCAGAGATGCAGGGGCGAAGTCGCCCGTGCGCGCAGGCGGGCGGGTGCGGGCCGGCGGCTGGGACACAACGTGCCACTGCGCGCGTTCGCTGGTCAACGCCGGGCTGGTCGTGACCAGCGATGGTGCGGGTTGGCAGGTTTTGCCACGGTGGGGGCACGGTGATGTGGGAGAATTGCAGATCATGACCGAGTTCGACACCAGCGCATCCTCACCCGCCCGCCTGACCGTGCTGGCCGGGCCCACCGCCGTGGGCAAGGGCACGGTCGCGGCCTACATCCGCGAGCACTACCCGCAGGTGGCGCTGTCGGTGTCGGCCACCACGCGCAGGCCCCGGCCGGGCGAGATCGACGGGGTGCACTACTTCTTCGTCGACGATGAAGCGTTCGACCGCATGATCGTCCAGCACGAGCTCCTCGAGCACGCCACCGTGCACAACTCGTACCGCTACGGCACCCCGCGCAGGCCCGTCGACGAGGCGCTCGCCGCGGGCCGGCCCGTGCTGCTCGAGATCGATCTGCAGGGGGCGCGCCAGGTGCGCGGCAACGCACCGGACGCCCGGCTGGTGTTCCTGTCGCCTCCATCCTGGGACGAACTTGTGCACCGCCTTGTCGGGCGGGGCACTGAGACGCCCGAGGAACAGGCCCGTCGCCTCGAGACCGCGAAGGTCGAACTTGCTGCACGCAGCGAGTTCGATGACGAAGTTGTGAACGATTCAGTCGCACGTGCGGCAGAGGAAGTCGTACACTTGATGGGCATCAACCCCACGAAGGAGACCCGCTGAACATGGCCAACACGTATGAAGGCATTATCAACCCGCCCATCGACGAGCTGCTCAAGCGCGTCGACTCCAAATTCGGGCTGGTCATCTTCGCCTCCAAGCGGGCTCGACAGATCAACGACTACTACGCCGACCTGCAAGACGGCAGCCTGTTCAACAACGTCGGGCCGCTCGTCGACTCGAGCGTTGAAGACGAGGCCCTCTCGATCGCGCTGCGCGAGATCGCCGAAGACAAGCTCGTGCTGACGAAGATCGATCCCGCCGCCGAGGCCGCTGCCGCTGACGCCGCTGCAGACGCGGCAGACGCCGCAGCTGTCGACGCGGTCACCGGGACACAGACCACCACCGAGACCGACGCGTCGGCAGACGCCGACGCCGAGTGATCGACTGACGTGCGCATCCTTTTCGGGGTCACCGGCGGCATCGCGGCCTATAAAGCGGTGCAGGCCGTTCGCCTGCTGACGCAAGCAGGCCACGACGTGCATGTGGTGCCCACTCCCAACGCGCTGCGCTTCGTGGGCCAGCCCACATGGGAGGCCATCTCGCACAACACGGTGACCACCGAGCTGTTCGAGTCTGTCGATGAGGTGCGTCACGTCTCGCTAGGCGCTGAGGCCGACCTTGTGGTTGTGGCCCCGGCGACCGCCGACTTCATCGCCCGTGCCGCCGCCGGCCAAGCCGATGACCTGCTCACCGCATCCCTGCTGGTGACGCATGCGCCGGTGATCTTGGCCCCGGCCATGCACTCGCAGATGTGGAAGCATCCGGCCACGCAGGCCAACATCGCCACGCTCAAAAACCGTGGCGTGCGCATTCTGGGCCCCGACGTGGGTGCGCTCACCGGCGACGACCAGGGCATTGGGCGCCTGGTCGACCCCGAAGACATCGCTCAGGCCGTCGACCAGCAGCTGCGCCCCAAAGACCTCGTCGGCCGCACTGTCGTGGTCAGTGCGGGCGGCACCCGTGAGCGCGTCGACCCGGTGCGCTTTCTCGGCAACGACTCGTCGGGCAAGCAGGGCATCGCCATCGCCGAAGAGGCGCTCGCACGCGGTGCCGAGGTCATCATCGTGGCCGGGCACCTCGACGTGCATCCGCCGCGCGGGGCCGAGGTCATCAAGGCGCGATACACCGAGTCGATGCGCCAGGCGATCGTGTCGCTCGCTGATGAGGCCGATGTGGTCATCATGGCCGCCGCGATCGCCGACTACCGACCGGCCGAGCCGTCACGCAGCAAGCTCAAGAAGGCCACCGAGGGCAGCGAACTCAACCTGAAGCTGGTTGCCAACCCCGACATCCTTGCCGAGATCTCGCACCAAGCCGGGCGCGACAACCTCATCGTGGGGTTCGCCGCCGAAACTGCCCAGGGCGACGAACTGCTTGAACTCGGACGCGCCAAGATCGCCAAGAAAGGCTGCGACCTGCTCGTGGTCAACGAGGTGGGTGAGGGCAAGACGTTCGGGTTCGACGACAACACTGTGGCCATCCTCGATCGCGAGGGGCAGATCGTCACGCAGACGTCGGGCACCAAGCGCGAGGTCGCCGAGGCCCTGCTCGATCAGGTCGTGCTCTCGCTGTAGACGCGGCCTCCCGGCACACAGACGTTCACATTCGCAAGAGACGGAGTTTTTCCATGACTGATTCACGCCTGCGCCTCGTCAGCAGCGAGTCGGTGACCGAAGGCCACCCCGACAAGGTCTGCGACCAGGTCTCCGACGCCATCCTCGACGAGCTGCTCAAGGTCGACGACCAGAGCCTGACCGCCATCGAGACGGTCGCCACCAAGGGGCTCGTGCACGTGGTCGGCGAGATCAAGACCGAGGGGTACGTCGAGATTCCCGAGATCGTGCGCAACGTGATCACCGGCATCGGCTACACCTCGAGCGAGATCGGCTTCGACGGCCGCAGCTGCGGTGTGTCGCTGTCGATCGGGCAGCAGTCGGTCGAGATTCGCGAGGGCGTGCTCACTTCGTACGAGGTGCGCGAGCTCGGGTCGACCGACCCCTACGACAGCCAGGGGGCCGGCGACCAAGGCATCATGTTCGGGTACGCCACCAACGAGACGCCCGAATATCTGCCGGCGCCGATCGCCACCGCGCACAAGCTCACCCGGCGGCTGGCCGAACTGCGGCACAGTGGCAAACTGCCGTGGCTGCGGCCCGACGGCAAGGCGCAGGTCACCCTTGGCTACGATGGTGCGGTGCCGCGCTCGGTGGATGCGGTGGTCGTCTCGACGCAGCACGACCCGTCGCTGACCCAGGGCGAGATCCGTGCGCTTGTGCGCGAGCATGTGATCGACCCCGTGCTGGCCGATACCGGGCTCGACCTCAGTGACGTCGACTACTACATCAACCCCTCGGGCGGGTTCGTCGAGGGCGGGCCGGGCTCTGACGCGGGGCTGACCGGGCGCAAGATCATCGTCGACACCTACGGTGGTGCGGCGCACCACGGCGGTGGCGCGTTCAGCGGCAAAGACCCGTCGAAGGTTGACCGCTCGGCGGCATATGCGCTGCGCCATGCTGCCAAGAACGCTGTGGCTGCGGGGCTCGCCGATCGGCTCGAGATTCAGATCGCGTATGCCATCGGCAAGGCGCGCCCGGTGGGGCTGTACGCCGACTCGTTCGGCACCGGGGCGTTCGACGACCAGCGCATCGCACAGATCATCAGTGAGGTGTTCGATCTGCGCCCGCAGGCGATCATCAACGATCTCGACCTGCGCCGCCCGATTTACCAGCAGACTGCTGCCTACGGGCACTTCGGGCGCAACGAGCCCGGGTTCACCTGGGAGGCGCTCGACCGCGTCGACGACCTGCGCGAGACCGCGGGGCTCTAACTCTGTACTGATTGGCCTGTGCCGCTGGGCGCGTCGCGGGGCCTGTGCCGCGGTGCCTGTGCCGCGGGGTCGTGCCACTGGGTGGCCGAGGCGCTGCGGGGTTCTAGCTGGGGTGTGGTGTGCCGTGGGGGTGAAAGCCTGCGGTGGGGGTGAGGCTGTTTCACCCCTGGTGCGCATTTCGGGTTTTCTTCACCCCTATCGCACATGTGTGGTGCAGAGTTGCGCAGGGCTTCAGAGGGTGCCGGTATCCTGAGCACATGAAGGTTGCCAGCGTGTGTATCGACTCGCCGCTGCCGCACCTCGACAGGCTCTTCGAATACGAGGTGCCCGACGAGCTCGCGCAGCAGGCGGTTGTCGGCGCGCGTGTCAAGGTGCCCTTCGGGTTTCGCCGCAGACAGCTCGACGGCTACATCGTGTCGCTGGCGCCCACCGCCTCGTTCGAGGGGCAGCTGCAGCAGCTGTCGAAGGTAGTCGGGCGTATTCCACCGCTCGATGCCGCGGTCTGGCGCCTCGCCCGAGCCGTCGCAGACCGACAAGCCGGCATCGTCTCTGACGTGCTGCGCCTGGCCATACCCACACGCCACGCGCGCACCGAAACCGCTTGGGTCAAGGCGCATCCCGAGATTGCTCTAGCTCTCTCACAAGAGCCGGCCGATGGGCAAGAGCACAGCACTTCCGGTTCGCCTCAGCGAGATGTGACTTCAGGGTCCGAATCAGCACCGACGTCAGACGCCGACACCGCACGGCGGCCGGCGCGCATCCACCAGCGCCCGCACGTCGGCTGCGACTTCATGGCCAATGGGCTCGTGGTCTCGGCCTGGGTCACCGACGTGGTCGAGCGGGTGCGTGCTCAGCTCGCGCGGGGGCGCACCACCATCGTCGCCGTGCCCGACTTCCGCGACGTGGCACAGCTGGCCGCCGCCCTCACCGAGCGTTTCCCCGACGAAACGGTCGCCAGACTCGACGCCGGCATCGACGACGACGCGCGCTACCGCAGTTTTCTTGACTCGCTCGCAGGATGCTCCCGCATCATCGTCGGCACCCGCACCGCGATTTACGCGCCGGCGCCCGATCTTGGCGAGATCATTCTCGTCGACGACGGAGACCCCTCGTTTCGCGAACCCCACGCTCCGTATGCACATGTGCGCGACGTGGCGCTCATACGGCAACAGCAGTCTGGGGCTGATCTCACCTTCTTGGCGCACTCGCGCTCGGTGGCGCTCGAACGCCTGGTCGAGATCGGCTATGTGCAGGCTGGCCCGGTGCCGCCGCACCCGCACGTGATTCCCGCCGCTGCGGTCTGGGGAGACGATCCGCTGCTGAGTGCCGCGCGCATTCCCGAGATCGCATATGCGGTGGCGCGTCAGGCGCTGCGCTCGGGGCCGGTGCTCATTCAAGTGGCACGCGCCGGGTATCAGCGTGAGGTCGAGACCGAGCAGGGCACGCGCACCCTTGCAGGGGCCGGTCGCACCGCCGACGAACTCGGCCGCGCCTTCGCCGAGACCCCCGTGATCGTGGCCACCGGCGACCAGGTGCGCGACCAGGTCGGTGACACGCCCGCCCTGGTGATCGCCACGGCCGGGGCCGAACCACGCTGCCGCAACGGTTACCAGGCCGTGCTGCTACTCGATGCACTCTCAGTCGTGTCTCGTGAGGGGCTGTTCGCCAGCGAAGATGCCTTGCGGCACTGGTTCAACGCCGCCGCGCTGGCCGCTCCCGATGGGCAGGTGGTGCTTACCGGGGTCGACGGGCGGCTCGCCCGCGCACTCATCACATGGAGCCCTGAAGTGTTCTCATCTGCCGAGCTGGCCGAGCGGGCGAGCCTCGGGTTTCCGCCGGCGGTGCGCTTCTTCTCGATCGTCACCGACCCCGGTGGCACCGGTCACGTGCTTGAGCACGCCGGCCTGCCGACCGAGGTGCAGGTGCTCTCCACCGAGCTCGAGCCCGGCGCCCCGGGCGAACCTGACGACGAGGTCACGTTGCTACGCGTTCCCTACAGCGCAGGCGAGGCCGCAGCCAAAGCGCTCAAGGCGGCCGTGGTGCGGGCCACCACCGGCCCAGCCAAACGCCAGCACCGCCTGCGCGTGCACGCCGACGATCTGCGCCGCTTCATCACGCAGTAGTCGGCCCCAGCCAGCTCGGCGGCAGCGCAGCGCTGGCCCACTGAGAGCCCAGCGCCACCCCGCAGCCAGCTCAGCGGCAGCTCAGCGCTCGCGAGCCCCGTCGTGCGCCCTGTCGCACTCGAATACACTTAAATGGCCAGGCAGCACACTTGGCAGGGGAGTGAGTCATGACCGAGACGCGCCTGCGCGCACGAGACCCGCATCGAGCCACACGCAGCAGCGCCCGCGCATGGCTGTTCGCCGTGCTGATGGGGGCCATATCAACGTCACTTGCGTTCTGGCTCGGCAGCGACCAGTCGATCTGGTTCGACGAGGCCTACACCGTGCTGGTTGTCGAGCATTCGGTGCCCGACATCATCTCGCTGACCGCCGTCGATGTGCATCCACCGTTGTTTTACCTGCTGCTCAAAGCCTGGGTGTCTGTGTTCGGCACGAGCCTGCCCGCGCTGCGCCTGATGCCCGCGCTGCTGACTGGGCTCGCCGTTATCACCGGGTTCGCGCTGCTGCGCCGCCTGTTCGATGCACGAATAGCAGCTGTCGCCCTGCCCCTGTTCGCGCTGAACCCGCTGATCTTGCGCTACGGGTTCGAGGTGCGCATGTACTCGCTCGCCACGCTCATCAGCCTGCTCGCCACCCTCATGTTGGTGCGGGCGATGCGCAGCGGCCGCTGGCACCACTGGGTGCTTTATGGCCTGCTCGTCGTCGCCGGCATGTACACCCTCTACGTGTCGGTGCTGATCTGGCTGGCACACGCGATCTGGCTGCTGGCGCACTGGTGGAACCACGACGAGCGCACGCTGTTCCGTCAGCCGTGGCTGTGGACATATGCCGCATCCTTGCTGCTATTCGCGCCGTGGGTGCCCGTCGCCGCGCAGCAGGCCACCAACGGTGCACTCGCGGCCAACGGCAGCCCCGTCGGCATCGAGACACTCGCGAACGCGCTGACCATGGTCACCGCCTTCGACGGCCTCACCCTCGACCACTACACCCGCGCGGCCGAGTGAGGCGCCCGGCCCCGCACAGCGCTCGCTAGACTGTGCTGGTGCGCATCTTCTTTGCTGGAACCCCCGACATTGCTGCCGCCGTGCTGCAGCAGTTGATCGACTCACCGCACGAGGTGGTCGGCGTGCTCACCCGCCCGGATGCCCCCATCGGGCGCCGCCGCACGCTCACTCCCAGCCCGGTCGCGGCGTTGGCCGAGGGGCACGGCATCCCTGTGGTGCGCGCCACCCGGGTCACCGACGAAGTTGTCGACGCCGTTGCGGCGAAGGCGCCTGAGCTCGGGGTGGTCGTGGCCTATGGTGCGTTGCTGCCCGACCGTCTGCTTGCGGTGCCTGAGCACGGCTGGATCAACCTGCACGTCTCGCTGCTGCCGGCGTGGCGCGGGGCTGCCCCGGTGCAGCGGGCGATCGCCGCCGGCGATGATCCGCTGGGGCTCTCGGTCATTCAGGTCACCTCGGAACTCGACGCCGGCGACATTCTCACGCAGCGGCCCATCGCGGGGCTCGAACGGGCCACCGCCGGCCAGGTGCTGGCACGCATGGGCGATGAGGGCGCGCAGGATGTGCTGGCGGCGGTTGATGCGCTGGCTGCCGGCACCGCGCATCCCACCGCGCAGACCGGGCCGGTGAGCATTGCCGCGAAGCTCGACCGCGACTTCGGCCGCCTCGACTGGAGCCTGCCCACCCGCGACGTGTTCAACCGCTGGCGCGCGGCCACGCCTGAGCCCGGCGCGTGGAGCACGCTCGATGATGCGACGTTCAAGGTGGTGGAAGTTGCGCTGATCGACGACCCAGAGGCGCTGCCCGCCGAACAGGCCAGCCCAGGCAGTGTGGTGCTGCATCGCAAGCGGGTGCTCGCTGCCACGGGCGACGGTTGGCTGCAGCTGGTGACCGTGCAGCCGGCCGGGCGCGCAGCCATGCCTGCTCGGGCATGGATCAACGGGCGCCAGAGCGAGGCGGTGTTCGCATGAGTGAAGATCTGCGCCGCAGCGACCCTCGTGCGCTCGCGCTCGGTGTGCTTGAAGAGGTCGACGCCAACGACGCCTACGCAAACCTGCTGCTGCCCACCCGTCTTGCCGAGTCAGCTCTCAGCGCCCGCGATCGTGGGTTCGCCACCGAACTGGTCTACGGCACGCTGCGCTGGCGGCGGCTCTATGACGAGCTGATCGGGCGCGCAGCCAAACGCGACGCGGCTACACTCGACCGACGCGTGCTCGAGATTCTGCGCCTGTCGGCACACCAGCTGCTGCATATGCGCGTTCCGGCACATGCTGCCGTGAACGAGGCCGTCACGCTGGCAAAACGCACCCGCTCGGGCCGCGCGTCGGGGCTGATCAACGCTGCCACCCGACGGTTGAGCGAGCACACCCTCGACGAGTGGGCTGCCACGCTCAAGGCCGATCTGCCAGCCGACCGATACCTCAGCGTGCGCTGGTCGCACCCCGAATGGATCGTGCGCGCGCTGCGCCGCTCGCTCGAGGCCGACGGGCGCGGCGACACGCTGGAGGCGCTGCTGGCCGCAGACAATGAACCGCCCGCGGTCAATCTCGTGGCCCTGCCCGGGCTGGCCACGCGCGCCGATCTGGCTGAGACCACCCCCGATGTGCTCTCGCCGTTCGGAGCACGTCTGGCCCACGGCGACCCCGCCGCGCTGACCGGCAGGGGAGTGCGCGTGCAGGACGAGGGGTCGCAGCTGGCCGCACTCGCGCTGGCCGCGACACCAGCGGCCCCCGGGGCGCTCGAGAGCGAACAGTGGATCGACGTGTGCGCTGGGCCCGGTGGCAAGACCGCGCTGCTGGCCGCGCTGGCGGCCCAGCGGCATCCTGCCGCCCAAGTCGCAGCCAACGAACCGGTGCCGCACCGGGCCGAACTCGTGCGCCAGGCACTGCGTGAGGCCGGATTCGACGCGGTGCCGGTCTCTGAACTCGACGGCGCCCAGGCCCTTGTCGGTGCCGGATGGCAGCGCGCGCTCATCGACGCGCCCTGCACCGGGCTCGGCGCGCTGCGCCGACGCCCCGAGGCACGCTGGCGCAAACAGCCCGGCGACCTGCGAGAGCTCACCGCGCTGCAGACTCGGCTCATCGACGCCGCCGTCGCCTCGGCCCAGCCCGGCTCGGTGATCGCCTACATCACCTGCTCGCCGCATCTGGCCGAGACCCGGCAGCAGGTCGATGCGGCGCTCGAGCGGCATTCCGGGGAACTCGAGGTGATTGACGCGGCGCGTGTGCTCGCCGATGCCGTCGCCCCGGCATCCCTCGACATCGGCAGCGGTGCACCCGGGGTGCAGCTGTGGCCGCACATCCATGCCACCGATGGAATGTTCATCTCGCTGCTGAGGCGCAGGTGAGCGCCGCCGGCTCAGCACCCCGCACCGCCCGTCGCAGCGGTTTGGCGTATGGGCTCATCACCTATCTGATCTGGGGAGTGCTGCCGCTGTACTTCGTGGCGATGTCACCCACCGGGCCGTTCGAGCTCGTGTCGGCGAGGGTGGTCTTCTCAGCGCTGTTCTGTGCGCTGCTGGTGATGTTCACCCGGGCCTGGCGAGTGCTCGGAGAGGTGTTCCGCTCGCCGCGCACCCTGGGACTGTTCGCCCTGGCAGCCGGGCTCATCTACCTGAACTGGCAGCTGTACGTCATCGCGGCCACCAGCGGACATGTGCTCGAGGCCTCGCTCGGCTACTTCATCAACCCGGTATTCACCGTGTTGCTGGCCGTGCTTGTGCAGCGCGAACGCCTGACCGTGGCGCAGTGGAGTGCCGTGGGCATCTCGGCTCTGGCTGTGCTGGTGCTCGCCGTGGCCTACGGACAGGTGCCCTGGATCGGGCTCGGTCTGGCGCTGAGCTTCGGGTTCTATGGGCTCATCAAGGCCAGAGTCGGCGGGCAGGTCGACTCGCTGACCGGTCTCACCGTCGAGACCACGCTGCTGCTGCCAGTGGCCACTGTGGTGCTGGTGCTGGTGCAGACGATCGGCGGCGGGCTCACATTCGGCAGCTCAGGCGTCGGTCACTCACTGCTGCTGGCCAGCACCGGCATCGTCACGGCCGTGCCGCTACTGACCTTCGCCTCGGCGTCACGCCGGCTGCCGCTGGCCTGGCTGGGATTTCTGCAGTATCTCGGGCCGGTGCTGCAGTTCACTCTGGGCGTCGCGGTGTTGCGTGAGGATATGCCACCGGCGCGATGGGCCGGCTTCGCGCTGATCTGGCTGGCCATTGTGGTGCTCATCGTCGATGGGGCGCGGCAGGCGCGAGCTCACCGCGTGTACTGAGGGAGCCTTGTCTCTCGTCGGGGCGTGCACTCCTGCCCAGCGATCGCGGGGTCTGTCGCGCGAGGTGCACGGTGGAGCCTGTATTCTCGCGCGGTGTGGAGCGCGCGTGCAACGTAGAGTGCGCGATCACTGGGCACGACGGTACACCCGCCCTCACGACTGCTTCGTCGCAGGCACCTTCTTCTTGCCGCGCCGCCGGGGCGGCGCGAAGATGATCACCCCCGTGACCGTCGAACCGCCGACAAACCACACGGCCCACCATGGGAACCCCGCTTTCAGCCCATCGCCGGCGATGGCCGCCCCGCTGTCATCGTCAGGGGAGTCAATGCGCACGGCATGCACCATCAACCGGTGGCTGTTGACGCCGATCGGGGTGCAGGTGAACAGCGTCACCCAGTCTTCGCCTTCGGTGATCTTCAGCGAGTCGGTCTCGCCCGGCAGCACGGTCTCGATGCTCTCGACACGGTAGTAGTGGTCCTCGCCGAGCACACTGATCCAGAAGGTATCGCCCACCTGCGCCTTGGAGAGGTTCGTGAGCAGCTTCGCCTGAGGCAGCCCCGAGTGTGAAGTGAGCACCGAATGCGTCGAGGGGCCTCCGACAGGCAGCGAGGTTCCGTAGAGATGCCCGACCCCCTTCGAGATCGTCGCATCGGCCGTGCCATGGTAGATCGGCAGCGCCACGTCGATCGCCGGGTAGCTCAGCGTGCCGATCACATCGGTGCCGCTGATGCGCAGCAGCTCCTCGTAGGCCTGGTACACGGCGGTGCGCTTGGCCTCGTCGGAGTTCTGCGAGATGTACGGGTCGGTCAGCGGCCCGGGTTCCAGCTGATCATTGTAGGCATATGCCGCTTGCAGAATGCGCTGCCGCTCGGCGCTGGGCGTCTGCTGCACCTTGTCGATGTAGCCTGAGATCTCGGAGTTGTGCTGCAGAGTCGCAAACCAGTCTGCCGCATCTGGGTAGACCAGCAACCCGATGCCGATCATCGCCATGCCCTGCAGAATCAGCCCGCGAATCAGCTGGCGACGCTGTTTCGGGGTACGGCGGCGTCTGCGGGCTCGGCGCTTGGTGACCGGCTCGGCAGCCGGTTCAGGGGAGTCGTTCACCGGGCACCCGGATCGTCACCCGTGGAGGTGGCGCTGTCGGCGGTGCTGTCTTCACGCTTTCTGCGCCGGGCGAGCAGTGCCAAGATGCCGAGTACCACGAGCACCGCGCCGAGCACCCAAGCTCCGGCGATCTGACCGCCGGTGAGCGCCAGCCCGCCAGTGGAGCCGCCTTCCTCTGCCCGGTAGAGCTCGACGAGCGCGACCTGCGCCTCGGTCGACGAGTTGACCACGAGCCCGATCGGGTCGGTGCTGCCGGTCCACCCTGCGGGCACCTCGATCATGCGAATGTAGTACGTGCGATACAACGGGTCTGACGAGTCACGGTCGAGGCCGTTGGCAAAGTCGGAGAAGCGCAGCCCGTCGATCACGATCGATCCGTCGGCATCGGTGGTCCATTCAGAGACCCCCCAGACGGTCACCGGGTTGGTGCGATTGGCCGCATCCTCAGCAGTCAGGAACAGCTGGAAACGAGCCCCCGGAATACGGTTGGCATCGTTGCCCTTCTCATGAACAATGATCTCGAGCGGCCCGAACTTCGTGCTCGTGGCATCGCTGGCTGCGGTGCCGCGCCCGGCGAGCGTATTCGAATCGGGGAACAGACGAACCTCGTTGGTGAATGTGCCATTCACTCCCGGGTCTGCGCCGCTGGCATTGGCCAGCGCGGCAGTCACCGCAGTGCGATAGCTGACGTCGATCTTTGCATCGGGGTCTGCCGCGCGAGCGGTCGCAAGCTTGGCGCGTCCTGCTTCGGAGAACACGACCTCGATGGTCTCGTGACCGTCGTAGGTGACGATCGAGGTGGTGAAGTCCGAGGCATCCAGCCCGGAGTCGCAACCGGAGCACTCCAGACTCACCTGTATGTCAGAGGCGGCATCGAGCAGGGTCAGCCGGGTGTCGACCAGGTTGCGCACCACGTAGGCGGTGATGGACGTGCGACGGGGGATGGTGGTGTGCGACGTCCAGCGCACCGCATCGGCCGCGCTGACGGCCGCGGCGTCGTCCACGTCGATGGTGGCGGTCACGTGCGCGTTCTTGGGGTACACGTGCACGGTGTAGAGCCAGTTGTCGCCGGTGCCGGGGTTCGTCAGCGGCAGCAGCACCAGAAACGGGTCGGAGGCGACGTAGCCGGTGGGGGTGAACGTCTCCTGCACGAGGTACAGCGCCACGCCGAGCCCGGTCAGCGGTGCGTCGCCGGCGGCGTCGGTGGTCTCGGTGGCCGCGGGCGCGGCCGAGCCGATCGCCGCGATGGCCTCGGCCACGCTGAGGTCCGCGGCGGCCTGGCGCCCGGCGTCGGTCGTGGTGTCGATGCCGGGCACCTTCGTCGCGGTGAACGTGGCGCCTGCGACCGGGGTGAGCCCGGTGGTGTCCTGCTCGAGGCCGCTGGAGGGCTCGCCGAGCTGTTCGGGCTGGGCGAACTTGTGCACCTGAATGCTCGTGGTCGCGTCGGGGTCGATGGCGGCCTGCGGCTGCACCGCGGGCCCTGCAGGCACAGCGTCGGCGCGCACTGCGGGCACCAGAACGACCAACAGGGCGGCCAGCAGCGTCAGTGCGGCGAGCACCGCGCCGAGTGGGCGGCGTCCGGCCGCGGCGCCGGTGCGTGAAGCGCCGGCAGATGAAAAGAGCGTGTGCGGGGATCTCATGCGTCGAGCTCCTGTGCTGAGTCGGTATCGGCCGCGCTGGGGGCGACCGCAGTGCCTGTGGCGCCCGCAGGCGCGGTGCGGGCGCGCACGGGGCGGAACAGCAGCCACGCCATCACCCCGGATGCGGCCACGAAGATCACAGCCCACCACGGGAATCCGGCCGTGCGGCCGTCTCCGGCGATGGTCTGAGCGGTGCCGGCCGCGTCATCCGCGATGCGCGTGGCGTGCACGAGCAGCCGGTGGCTGTTGATGCCGATGGGTGTGCAGGTGACGAGGGTGACCAGATCTTGCCCGGCGACCACCTGCAGCGAGTCGGTGTCTTCGGGGCTCACGGTCTCGATGCCGCTCACCTGGTAGTTGTGGGTCTCGCCGAGCACGCTGATCTGGAACGTGTCGCCGGCCTGCGCCCGGGTGAGCGGGGTGAACAGCGAGGCGTTGATCAGCCCCGAGTGCGAGGTGAGCACCGAGTGCGTCGACGCGCCGCCGATCGGCAGCGACGACCCGAACAGGTGGCCCACGCCCCGGCGCAGCGTGGCATCGTCGGTGCCGGCGTAGATCGGCAGCGCGACGCCGATGGCCGAGTACGAGAGTGTGCCGATCGCGTCCGTGCCGTCGATCTGCAGCACCCGCTGGTAGGCGGCGTACGCGTCGGCGTCGGCGGTGGCGGCCTCCTGCGACCCGGCGGTGTATGGATCGCGCAGCACGCCGGCCGGCAGTGTCGCGTTGTAGGCCCGGGCCGCTTCGAGCTTCGCGGTGCGCGTGGCGTCGCTCAGTCGGCCAACGGCCTCGGTGTATCCCGAGATCTCGGAGTCGTGGCCGAGCGTGGCGAACCAGCCGGCCGCGGTGGGGTAGAGCAGGGCGCCGATGCCGAGCATGGCGATCACCTGCAGACTGATGGGGGCGAGCAGGCCCCGGCCCCGCACACGCTGTGCATGCGGAGCCGACGTGCTCACCGAGGGGGTGCCGGCCGCGGCAGGGGAGGCGTCGACCCGACGCTCATCGATGATGCTCGATTCGGCCATGTCGACACCTCCTCTCTAATGCTCAGCCGATGGATGCGGTGGTGCGGTCGACTACTCGGCCGCGGCCTCGCTGCTGCGGCGGCGGCGTGCCACCAGCAGCACGACTGCGAGGATCGCGATGCCGCCGATGGTCAGCACCAGGGTGCCCGTGCCACCGGTGAGCGGCAGGGTGAACCCGGCGTTCTTCTCGACGTCGACGATCTCGGTGAGCTCGGTGCCCTTGGTGCCGGTGTTGGTCGTGGTATTCACGCTCGTCGCGTTGTATACCTTGCCATCACTTCCGAGCACGACCGGGACGGTGTCGGCGAGCAGCTCGGCGCCTGCAGGTGCGGCGGTCTCCGCCAGCCAGTACACGCGCAGCGAGCCGTCTGTGAGCGTCTCGTTGTTCTGGAAGTCGGAGGCACGCAGCCCCGCGAAGGTCACCGTGCCCGTGGAGTCCGCACTGGTGGAGACACCCAGGACATCGTCACCGGTGGTGGTGCCGGCATCAGCGGCGGCCTTCGTCTTGTACAGGGTGAAGGTGGCGCCAGACAGTGCAGAAGTGGTCGTGCCGTCGGTGAGCTTCTTGGTGAAGCTCAGCGTCGTCCACTTGGTCACCGGGTCGCTCGAGGTGGTGGCGGTGGTGTCTTTTCCATTCGCTGTGGTCTTCACGGAGGCACTGTTCTCGATGTTCTGTGCGGCGCCGCTCGACACGGCTCCGAGATCAGATCCGGTCACCTGAGTGGTCACGACCACCTGGATCTTGGTGCCTTCGGTGGCTGCGAGGGTCTGCAGCTTGCCGAGTCCCGTCGCGGTGAAGGTGACGGTGACGTCGTCTCCGGCTGCAGCAGCAGACAGGTCGGACGGGGTGATGGTGTAGTCGCCGGAGTCGAGCGTGGTGCTCGCCGAGGTGCCGTCGGATTTCACCGATGAGACCGTTACCCCAGTGGGCTTCAGATTCGCCGGGATCGTATCGGTGATGACGTAGTCAGTCGGCTTGACGTAGGCGCCCGCAGCGGACCCGGGGATGCGGGGCACGTCGGCCTTGATCGTCCAGGTGACGGTGTCGCCCGACTTCCAGGCCGCCGAGTCATCGACGGTCTTGGTGATCGCGGTCGTGGAGTTCTTCGGGTACACGTACACGTTATAGACCCAGGCGTTCTTGTCCGTCGGATTCGTGATCGGAAGGGTGACCAGGAACGGCACCGCCGGCGTCACGCCGGCCGGGGTCGAGGTCTCCTGCACGAGGTATAGGCCGATGGGCTTGTCGGTGAAGTCGAGCACGCCGCCTGCACCAGTGGTGCCGGTGTATGAAGTGGCTCCGGTCAGGTCTACCGCGGAGTTGGAGCCATCCTTGACCACCGGGGTCTCCGGATTCGTGAGGTCGAGCGTGTAGGTGGCGGCCGTCTGCCAGCCGGCGTTGGTTCCCAGATTGATGCCCGGGATCTGCGTGACGGAGAAGCCCACACCCGCGATGCCGGTGCTGCCGGCGGGCGTCGCCTGCTGCGCGCCATTGGCGTTCGCCTCGGCTCCGCCCCTCGGCGTCGTCAGCTTCGTGATGTGCAGGTTCGCCGTCGCCCCGCTGTCTGGAATCGTCGGCGCGGCCGTCGCCAGCCCCGCTCCCGTGAGCGCCAGCGCCGCTGCGGTCAGCAGCGCGCCGACCGAGGCGAAGATGCCTCGGCGTTTGGTGTGTGTGTTCATTTCCATCCCCTCTGGTTGATGTGGTGGTTTGTGGGTTTGTGGTTGCTGCCCCGCCTAAGGGCGGCGCGTCGGGCGGTCGTGGGCGCCCGCGGCCGATCATGCATGTGGCCGATCAGTGCGCATCACCTCCGTCGCTCGGGTTCTGCCCGGGTGCCGGCTGCACCCCGGAAGTCGTCGCCAGCCGCACCCCGGCCCGGCGTCGCCACCAGGCGGTGCCCGCGGCGGCTGCGGCCAGCAGCAGGATGCCCAAGGCCGTCAGCAGCGCGGCCCACTGCCCGCCGGTCAGCGGCAGGCCCATCGCGGCCGTGTCGGTGACGGTGATTGTGTATCCCGTGGTGGCATCTCCGCTGAGTGTCACCTGAGGATTCGACGTGGTCGCCACGGCCACGCCGCCGCGCAGTTCGATATCGACACGCACATCCTGCGCCAGCAGAGAATGCCCGCTGGGCGCCTTCGTCTCGCGAAGCCAGTAGCGGCCCGGTGCGAGGTCGTCGATGCTGAACAGCCCTGTGCTGCCGCTGACAGCGGTGAACGTGGCCTCGGTGGCGGTGTCTGACGCAGCACCATTGCCGTTGTCGGGGTAGAGGGCGAACTCGGCGCCGTCAACCGCGGCGCCGGAGGAGTCGTTCTTCTGCACCTTGAAGCCCGTAGGCGAAATGCCGCAGTCGGTGAGGGTGTTCGTGAGGCCCGCTGTCGACGTGGTTCCACCCGCGAGGCTCTGCGTCGTCCAGTTCAAGCCGCTGCTCGCTTCAGGATTCGTCAGCACCGGCACACTGCTCTGCCCGCTCTGCGCCCAGTACAGTCGATCATCCGCGCCAAGCCGGATCGCGCCGCCGTAACCGCTCGAGTGAATTGCACTGCCGAACGTCCAAGTGAGGTTGTCGTTCAGCGCGTGTCGGTACACTCTGTTCGTCGAACCGGTCAACGCCCAGTACACGTATGCGTCATCTGGGGAGAGCGCCACGCTGTACCCGACCCCGGTGAGAAGCGTGGCGGAGTGATCGTGAATGAACGTGAACTCACCGTTCAGCGCGTCGAAGCTGAGTACGTACACGTAGCTGGTGTCCGTCAGACCATCCTCGGATGCCATGGCAACGAACCGCCCATAGTCGCTGGTGAAGACGATGTCCTCAGAGGCCGGATAGCTGCTCGTAGAGGAGACGACCGAATACCCGAGGTCGGAAGAGACGGTGTGTGTGCCGGTGAAGCCGCTCGCGTGAAACAGATACGTGTCGATGGTGTAGGCGTCACCGCTGATGTTCGCGTTGACCTTCTGCGGGTTGATCACCCAGTAGCCGGTGCCGTCAGCGTTCGGCACCGCAGTCACTGCGGTCGAAGCGTTCGAGGAGGAGAGCGTTCCCTCAGCGGTCTCGATCGCACCGGCACCATTGTTCTTGGTCATGTCGACGATGCGGTATTTCAGCTGACCGGCGTCACTTGCCGTGGAGCCGGCGGTGCTCCACACCACGTAGTACTTCCCGGTGCCCTGTGCGGCGGGGAAGGCCGTCACCGGGGACGCCCCGGTGAGCGTGCCGAGCGAGACAGCGCTGCTGTTGGTGTCGGTCATCGCCGTGCCGTCTGCGCTGCGGATCGTGCCGTCGCTGTCAACGACGAACTGCAGCTCACCCGTCGAGTCGGTCACGGTGAACGTGCTGGATGCGCCGCTGAGATCGCTGAAGGTGCCGGCGGTCACAGCCTGCGTCGACGTGTCCCAGTCGAACCGGGCATCGTCGCCGAACGCCCACACGCTGTCGCTGGCCGCCTGCTCGGCTGAGGTGCACACGTTCAGCGGGTTCACGTTGATGGTGACCTTGAGCAGGCCCTCGTCCGTGCCGCCGTATGCGTTGGTCGCGCGGTATTTCAGGTCGGTCACGGTGCCCGTGTAGCCGTTAGCACCGGTGAAGGTCACGGTATTGCCGGCCTTGATCGTCCAGGTGCCCTCGGTCTCGCTTGACGTATTCGTGGCAGTGATACTGACATCTGCCGCGCCACTCGCCGGCACGGTGACCCACTGCGACGTGTTCGGGTTGTACACCTCGATGGTGAGCTTGCTCGCGTCGTCCGGGGTGACGATGCCGGCGGTGCTGCCGTTGTCGACCACCTGGAACGTCGTCGTGCCGCCCGGGCTGATCACCCGCGAGGCGTCATCCGCCGTGGGGTTGACCGCAACGGTCTTGGTGTCGGTGGCGGTGAGGTTGTATTCACCTGTCGCAGAGGTCTTGGCCTTCGCCGTCGCCGTGTTGACCACCTGACCGGAGCTCTGGTCGGAGGTGGTGACGGTGTGCACGCCCGTGCAGGTGACGGATCCGCCTGCGGCGATCTCGCCCGTGGATGGCGTGCACGTCGCCGCGGCATCGAGCTGAGCATCGGTCAGCGTGAAGTCGAAGATCGATGACTCGGAGGTATTGGTCGCCGTGAACATGTAGGGGATCTGCTGCGCGACGTCGTACGTGCCGTCCGCCTGGTACGAGCTCGCGGTCGGGTCGATGCTCTTCACGAGATCGAGGGACTCCATGGGCAGTACGGTACCGACGCGCACAGAGCTGATCAGATGTGTGTCTCGCGAACCGCCGGTCGATCCCAAAAAGCCGAACTTGATGAGATCGGGTGCCGCTGCGGTCATTGTCTCACTGAGCACGGTGACATAGCCGTCACCGAAATCCATCTCCACAGTGACCGTGGGGTTCGTCTCGCCATCCTTCAACGGATACACCGTCACGCGGGTCTTGCGAGCCGACGCCTGGAGTACCGATTGCATGTTCGCATTCGTATATGAAGTGCCTGTCCGCTGAGCGCGCAGGGAGTAGGAGGCGTTGAGATCGGTGACCTTCTTCGTCGCACCCACCACGCAGTATCCGGTCTGCCCATTGCCCGGTCCGCGAAGCGTCACGGCGTTCTTCTTCGGTGTTGGTGTGCCGGAATAGCACTGCGGCGTGATGTCGGTCGATGTGTCGGCGAAGTTGCCGAACTCATCGAAGCCGACGCCCAAGTAGGCATGAGCCAGTCCATCGTCACTGGATTTGTTGGCATAGCCCAAGGCTCCGCCCTTGCTGCCGGCGCTGGTCAGACTGTAGGCGCCGTCAGTCAGGAAGAAGCCGATGCCGTCGGCTGCGTCGCCGTCTGTGCTGTTGCCGAATTGATACTGAGTGAACTCGAGCACCAGCCCGTTCTTGGAGGGAAGCGCACGGTCATAGAGAGCGGCGCCCACTTTGTCTGTGCTGTCGTCGGTGAGCTTCAGATATCCGGCGGGAAGGCCAGTCGACCCGGAGTTGAAATTCGTGGCAGGAACTCGCGTGCGATTCGTGCAGCTGCCGAGCACGGTTCCAGAGGTGGCGGCGCCCGTCGACTTCGTCAGGCACGCCTCGTTGAGGCCCTTCCATGCCGAATCGCTGACGGACGTTCCCGAAAAGGTTTCATCCATCAGCCACGTCGAGCAGCCGATCTCGACCAGCTCGCTCGGCGCGGACTTGCGATAGGTGCCGGTCTCGCCCTCGGTGGCTCCGCGCTCGGCATAGGTCTGCACGCGCAGGTAGCCGTCTTGCGTGCAGGTGTTGATGGTGGTCGCCAAGGTGATGGTGAACGTGATCGATTGGCTCGCCGCGAGGGTCACGTTGATGCCGTTGTCAGTCACCGTCGCACCGTTGAGGTTGGGCGTGCCCGCATCGCCGAAGATCACATCGGGGTCTTCGCCCGCATTGTCGTGGTTGACCGTGCGCCCCGCGGTGTTTGTCGCCCACGTGGGGCACGAGCCGCCGCCGCTCATCGCGCAGGACCACGTGGCCTGGGTCACCTGCCCCGTGTAGGGCACGTAGTAGGTGTAGCGGATCGGCACGGTGACAGAGGCGGTCGAGCTGGTGTTCGTCCACGTGGCGGTGAAGGTGCGCTGGTCACCGGAGAGCACACGCACCGGGGTGCCGTTGGTGAGCGGGGAGGCCGTTGCATTGGTCATCGCCACAGTGCCGTCACCGCACTGGGTGACGCCGGTGATCACGCCGGCGTTCGACGCGCTGGCGTCGATGTCGTCGGGCATGTTGAAGCCGGTGCGGCTGAAGCGCGCCCAGCCGCCGATCATCGGCGTGGTGCTGTCGGCACACGTGGTGGTGGTGGTCGTCGTGGTGATGGTGAAGGTGAGCGACGCCCCCGCCGGAATGTCGACCACGGCCCAGAACGTGCGGTAGTAGATGTGGTCGCTGCCGGTGATGGTGTTGGTGCCGCTGGGGATGCCGGCGTTCGTGCCGTTGGTCGGGCAGCTCGTGCCCGACGCTGCACACGAGACAGAATACGCCGTGCTGTGACCGACGCGGGCCATGAACTGGTGCCAGATGCGTCCGTTGGTGATCGCCGTCGAGCCCTTGTTCTCGTAGGTGATGGTGAACGTGCGGGTGGAGCCCGAAGTCGAGCCTGTCGTCACCCACGAGCTGGTCACCGTGGGCAGCGGGCCGCCGGCCTCGCCCGACGGGTTGACGACGGGGTCGACACCCGGGGCGTTGACATCGTTGGAGTCTGAGGTCTCTTCGGTGGCCTCGGTAGCGGCGAGTGCAGTGGCACCGAGGCTCTGCGTCTGGGCGCTCGTGCCGGCGGAGTCGCCAGAGGCATCGTCCGTGCCCGTGCTCTCGTCGGTCTCGCTGGTGGCGCTGGTCTCGGCGCCATCTGTGGTGGCCGTGCCGTCGCTGGTCTCGGCGGCGGAATCGAGCGAGGTGGTCTCGCTGGTGGCGGTCGAGTCGATGACGTTCTCGCTGGCGATCGCCGTCAGTGACGACGACGGCAGAAACGTGGACAGCACGACGGTCGCCGCGAGTGCGGTCGACACGACGGTTCCCCAGAAACGACGAACAGTTCTCCCCAATATGTCGAATCGGCCGGGCGGCGGCGCAGTCTGCGCAGCCGTACGTGGTCGGTTCCCCCTGGTGCGCACCTGCATGCGCACGACGGTGACACGCACCAGTAATAGAGCATGACACCTCCCATAATTCTAACCGACTGCACAGAGGCAGGCAACACAGGTGCGGCTTGGCACTGTGCGCCTGTGCACCGTGTAGTTCGGCACCGCGCAGCTCGGCACGGTGCTCATCGGCGTCGGGTACGCGAATGGATGCGGCGGTCGCCTCGCCGGGCCAATGCACCTTTAGAATCGACGGGTGAGCACCGTGCAGATCAGCCCCAGCATCCTCAACGCCGACCTCGGCGACCTTCGCACCACCCTGCGTCAGATCGCCACCGCCGACACCGCCCACATCGACGTGATGGACAACCACTTCGTGCCCAATCTCACGTTCGGTGCGCCGGTGGTGAAGTTCATTCAGCAGTACTCGCCGATCCCGCTCGACGTGCACCTGATGATCGAAGACCCGGATCGCTGGGCCCCCGCCTACGCCGAGCTGGGGGCGGCCGCCGTCACGTTCCATCTGGAGGCGGCCACCTCTCCGCTGAGTGTGGCGCGAACGCTGCGCTCACTGGGGGCATCCGCCGGCATCGCGCTGAAGCCCGCCACCCCGGTTGAGACGGTGATCGATCTGCTCGAGTATTTCGACCGCGTGCTGGTGATGACGGTCGAGCCCGGCTTCGGCGGCCAGTCATACATCGAGGCCGGCACCACACAGAAGCTGCAGCGCCTCGCCGCCCGCGCCGAACAGCAGGGGCTGCACGACCTGGTGCTGCAGGTCGACGGCGGGGTCAACGCACACACCGCAGCCATCGCCGTGTCTGCTGGCGCCACCTCGCTGGTGGCCGGTTCGAGCGTGTTCTCGGCCGACGACGCCGCGCAGGCGATCGCGAGCCTGCGCGCCGTGGCAGCCTCCGCGCGGTAAGATGGGCTGCGATGAAGACTTTCGAGGAACTGTTCAGCGAGCTCACCGAGAAGGCGGCCACCCGCCCCGAGGGCTCGAAGACCGTCGCCGAGCTCGACGCCGGCGTGCACGCCATCGGCAAGAAGGTGGTCGAAGAGGCCGCCGAGGTGTGGCTGGCCGCCGAGCACGAGACCGACGCCGAGCTCGCCGCCGAGGCCAGCCAGCTCATCTACCACCTGCAGGTGATGCTCATCAAGCGGGGCATCAGCCTCGAAGACGTCTACAAGGTGCTGTGAGTCTCAGCACACTGCGCCCCGCCCGTGGGGGCAGGTCATCGGCCCTCGGGCCACGAACCATGGAGCGAACGTGCTGCGTGTAGCCATTCCCAACAAAGGCGTGCTCAGTCAGGCCGCCATCGACATGCTCAAGCAGGCCGGGTACGCCGTGCGGCGCGACACCCGCGACCTGTACGTGTTCGACGAGCACAACGACGTCGACTTCTTCTACCTGCGCCCCCGCGACATCGCCACCTATGTGGGCTCCGGCGCGCTCGATGTGGGCATCACCGGCCGCGACTTTCTGCTCGACTCCGAGACACAGGCCGCCGAGGTCGACAACCTGCAGTTCGGCAACTCGCGGTTCCGCTTCGCCGGCCCCGCCGGCAGATTCCAGACGCTCGAAGACATCGACGGGCTGCGCGTGGCGACCAGCTACCCCAAACTGGTCAGCGACTTCCTGGCCGACAAGCACATCTCGGTCGACCTCGTGCACCTCGACGGAGCCGTCGAGAACGCCATTCGCCTGGGCGTGGCCGATGTGGTCGCCGACGTCGTCGAGACGGGCACCACGTTGCGCAACGCCGGGCTCGAGATCTTCGGCCCGGTGATCCTCGCCTCGAGCGCCGTGCTCATCGGCGCACCCCAGGCGCTCGTCGACGGCGAGCTCAAAGACCAGGCCCGCACCCTCTCCGAGCGGCTGCAGGGCGTGCGGGTGGCCCGCGAATATGTGCTGCTCGACTACGACGTGCACAAGGACGACCTTGATCGCGCCGCCGCGCTCACCCCTGGTCTCGAGTCGCCCACCGTGTCGCCCCTGGCCAAGTCAGACTGGGTGGCCGTACGCTCGATGGCCCCGCGCGAGCACATCAACGACACCGTCGATGCGCTGTATGCGCTGGGGGCTCGCGCCATCCTGGTCAGCACGATCAACACCGCGAGAATCTGATGGCGCTGGCCATTCGCGTGATCCCGTGCCTCGACGTGGCCGACGGCCGCGTGGTCAAGGGCGTCAACTTCAAAGACCTGCGCGACGAGGGCGACCCGGTGGAGCTGGCCGCCCGCTACTACCGCGAGGGCGCCGACGAGGTCACCTTCCTCGACGTCACGGCCACGGTCGAGAACCGGGCCACCATGTATGACGTGGTCTCGCGCACCGCCGAGCAGGTGTTCATCCCGTTGACCGTGGGCGGGGGAGTGCGCACCGTCGATGATGTGGCCCGGCTGCTCGCCTCAGGTGCAGACAAGATCAGCATCAACTCGGCGGCCATCGCGCATCCCGAGGTGCTCACCGCGATCGCCGATCGTTTCGGCGCGCAGGTGACCGTGCTCTCGCTCGACATCAAGCGCACCGACCGCACCCCGTCGGGCTTCGTGGTCACCACACACGGCGGCCGCACCGAGACCGACCTCGACGCCCTCGACTGGGCGCAGCGCGCGGTCGATCTGGGTGCCGGCGAGCTGCTGGTCAACTCGATCGACGCCGACGGCACGCAAGACGGCTTCGACCTGGAGCTCATCGAGCGCCTGCGCGCACTGGTGAGCGCGCCGCTGATCGCCTCGGGTGGTGCGGGAAGGCCCGAGCACTTCGTGGCCGCCGCCCGCGCTGGAGCCGACGCCGTGCTCGCCGCCAGCGTGTTCCACCGCCGTCAGATCGCCATCGACGAGGTCAAGCGCGCACTGGCCGAGGCTGGCTTCGAGGTGCGCCTGGCGGAGACCGCAGACCGATGAGCGACCGGGCCAGCAGCGCAGACGCCGGCAGCGCAGACGCCGGCAGCGCAGACGCCGGTCGCCTCGACGACGTCGTCTACAACGCCGACGGGCTGGTGCCCGTGATCGTGCAGCAGCACGACACCGGCGAGGTGCTCATGATGGCCTGGATGAACGCCGAGACCGTGAGACTGACCCTGGCCGAGGGGCGCACCGTGTTCTGGTCGCGCTCACGCCAGGAGATCTGGCGCAAGGGCGAGACCAGCGGCCACACCCAGCGGCTGGTGTCACTGGCCGTCGACTGCGACGCCGACACCTTGCTCGCCCGGGTCGACCAGGTCGGCGCC
This sequence comes from Pseudoclavibacter soli DSM 23366, assembly GCF_000423505.1. GTDB lineage: Bacteria > Actinomycetota > Actinomycetes > Actinomycetales > Microbacteriaceae > Pseudoclavibacter_A > Pseudoclavibacter_A soli. Next base: position 112,251 of record NZ_AUIC01000003.1, on the reverse strand, counting down.
GCCTGCCACACCGGCACCCGCACCTGCTTCACCGACCGGCTCGTCTGGGCAGCGGTCGAGGCCCCGGGATCAGACGAGGAGCACGCATGACCACCGCCTTCGGATCACACCAGACCACCTTCGAGCGCTTCGCCGAGCTCGCCACCTCGCACGCCATCGTGCCCGTGGTGCGCCGCCTGCTCGGCGACTCCGAGACCCCCATGGGCGTCTACCGCAAGCTCGCCGACGAGCGGCCCGGCACGTTCCTGCTCGAGTCGGCCGACTCGGCCGGCGAATGGGGCCGCTTCTCGTTCGTGGGCGCCTCCTCCTACGGCACCCTCAGCACCGACGGCGCCGGCCGGCCGGTGTGGCAGCCGGCCGATCTGGGCGCCGAGACGGTCGACGAGGCGCGCGCCTTCGGAGGCGAGGTGCCCGACCGGGCCTTCGACGCCATCCAGACGGTCACCCGCCGCTGGCGCACCGCCCGCGTGCCCGGCGTGCCGCCGCTGACCAGTGGGCTGATCGGCTACGTGTCGTGGGAGGCCGTGCGCGAGCTCGAACGCCTGCCCGAACCGCGTGCCGTCGAGACCCCGGCCGCCGCGGTCAGCCTGTCGTTCGTGCGCGACCTGGTGGCCATCGACCACCGCTACGGCACGGTCTGGCTCGTGCACAACGCCCTGATCGACCAGGGCCGAGACCTCGCCGAGATCTGGGCGCAGTCGCAGCAGGCGCTGGATGCCCTGGTCGCCAGTCTCGCAAAGCCCACCCCCGCATCCCTCGACGAGATCGACTTCGACGTGCAGGCGATGCCGCGGCACCGCACAGCCAAGGCCGACTTCCTCGAAAGCGTCGAGGTCGCCAAGCGACACATCCGGGCCGGCGACGTGTTCCAGGTGGTGATCAGCCAGCGCTTCGACATCGACTCCGCGGCTCGCCCGCTCGACATCTACCGGGTGCTGCGCACGCTGAACCCGAGCCCGTACATGTATCTGCAGACGCATCTGGGCGTCAACGGCGAGCCCGTGCATGTCGTCGGGTCGTCGCCCGAGGCGCTGGTTAAGGTCTCTGACGGGGCAGTGGTCTCGCACCCGATCGCCGGCTCCCGCCCGCGCGGGGCCTCACCCGAGCGTGACCAGGCATTGGCCGAAGAGCTGCTCGCCGACGAGAAAGAGCGCTCGGAGCACCTGATGCTCGTCGATCTGGCCCGCAACGACCTGCTGAAGGTGTGCGAGCCCACGAGTGTTCGGGTCAGCGAGTTCATGATCATCGAGCGGTTCAGCCACATCATGCACATCTCGTCGTCGGTCGAGGGGCGCACCCGCGACGGCATCGATGCGGTGGATGTGCTGGCCGCCACGTTCCCGGCCGGCACGCTCTCAGGCGCGCCCAAGCCCAGGGCCCTCGAGATCATCACCGAGCAGGAGCCCTCGACTCGCGGCGTCTACGGTGGAGTGGTCGGCTACTTCGACTTCGCCGGCAACGCCGATCTGGCCATCGCGATTCGCACCGCCGTCGTCAGCGGCGGCACGGTCAGCGTGCAGGCCGGTGCCGGTCTGGTCGCCGACTCGGTGCCCGAAACCGAATACCAGGAGTCGGTGAACAAGGCGGCGGCGCCCCTGCGCGCGGCAGCCATCGCCGGCACGATCCGCCGAGCGGGCGCCGATGAGTGAGCAGGCGTCGACGGCAGCGCCGGCCAAGCCCGGGCGACTGACTGCGCGGTCGACGCTCGCCGGGCTCGGTCTGCTGCTCGGGGGCGCACTCGTGCTGATCACGCCGCAACCGTGGCTGGTGTGGAACTTCGACATCCTGCCCGACGCCGTCAGCGTCACCGGCATGCAGGCTGCGGCTGGCGTGCAGGCCTTTGCCCTCGCGGTGCTCGCCGTTTCGGCGGCGCTGAGCCTTGCAGGCCCCATCGCCGGCATGGTGCTCTCGGTGGTCGAGTTCGCACTGGCGATCGGTGCGGTCTCGTCGGTATGGCATGCACATGACAACGCGCTGGGCGTGAGCATCGACCGACTGGCCGAGCTCACCGGCGTGTCTGGCGAGCAGACGTGGGCCGCCCAAGGCGGCACGGTGTCGTTCACCGGATGGTTCTGGACCGCACTGGTGGCCGCGGCGCTGCTCGGGGTGCATGCGATCTGGGTGGCGGTGGTGGCGCGCCGTTGGCCCAAACCCTCGCGCCGCTTTCAGACGCGGGCCAGTGAGCCGCTCACCAGTCGCAGCGCCATCGACGCCGCGGAGTCGGCGCAGGTCTGGGATGCCTTCTCGGCTGGCGAAGACCCCACCGATCAGCGTTGATTTGAGTCATTCAAAATCAGCGGTATCATGGATGCATGACGTCGCCGAGCATCCCAGCGGAACACCCCGCATGGGCTGATCGCCTGCGCGCGGTCGGGCTGCGGGTCACGGGCGGCCGAGTGGCGGTGCTCGAATACCTCGAGGCGCATCCGCACAGCTCTGCGGCCGAAGTGCTCGAGGTGCTCGAGCCACAGCTGCCGAGCATCTCAGCCCAGTCGGTGCACAATATTGTGCACGACCTCACCGAGCACGAGCTCATTCGACGCATCGATCTGCCCGACTCCACGGCAGCCCGCTATGAGACGCGCACCCGCGACAACCACCACCACGTGCAGTGCGTGGTGTGCGGTCGCATCGAAGATGTCGACTGTGCCGTGGGGCATGCGCCCTGCCTCACCCCCTCGCAGACGCACGGCATACGTGTGCTGGTGGCCGAGGTCACCTATCGCGGCGTGTGCGCCGACTGCGAGGCTGAGATACACGACGACGACCACTCACACCATCCATCAATCGCCGCCCCGGCGGCCCCAACAGAGAGAAGCGCCCATGTCTGAGTCGAAATGCCCCATCAATCACGAGACCGGCGAAACAGTGGCTGCCGGCGCTCCTGGCGTCATGCTGCGGAACGTGCCCCAGAACGAGCTGCCGCACCCTACCCAGGGCGATGCCAGCTACCGCTGGTGGCCCAAGCACCTCAACGTCGGCCTGCTCGACGAAAACCCACGCGAGCGAGACCCGCATGAGAGCGGGTTCGACTACCGCGCCGCGTTCGAGGCACTCGATCTGGCTGAGGTCAAAAAAGACATCGCCGAGGTGCTTACCACCTCACAGCCCTGGTGGCCGGCCGACTTCGGCAACTACGGGCCGCTGATCATCCGCGTGGCCTGGCACAGCGCCGGCACCTACCGCCAGTTCGACGGCCGCGGTGGCGTGAGCACCGGTCAGCAGCGTTTCTCGCCGACTGAGTCCTGGCCCGACAACGTCAGCACCGACAAAGGCCGCCGCCTGCTCTGGCCGGTCAAGCAGAAGTATGGCCGCAGTATCTCTTGGGCCGATCTGATCGTGCTCGCCGGCAACGTCGCGCTCGAGATCATGGGCCTGCCGACCACCGGTTTCGGCGGCGGGCGCATCGACGCCTGGGAGCCCGAGAACGTCTACTGGGGCTCAGAGCCGCAGTGGAAGGGCACTGAAGACCGCATCACCGACGAAGAGAAGCGCGAGCTCGAAAAGCCGCTGGGCGCTACTGTGATGGGCCTGATCTACGTCGACCCCGAGGGCCCCGAGGGCCAGCCCGACCCGGCCCGCGCTGCACACGACATTCGCGAGACCTTCGCCCGCATGGGCATGAACGACCGTGAGACTCTGGCACTGATCGCCGGCGGCCACACCTTCGGTAAGGCACACGGCGCCGCACCCGACGGCGATCACGTGCACGAGAGCCCCGCTGAGGCGCCGCTGCAAGATCAGGGCCTCGGCTGGAAGAACGACTTCGGCACCGGCGTCGGCGATGACACCATCACCTCGGGCCTCGAGGTCACCTGGACCTATCACCCCACCCGTTGGGACAACGAGTTCCTGCACATTCTGTTCGCCTACGAATGGGAGCTGTTCAAAGGCGAGGGTGGTCACTGGCAGTGGCGCCCCAAAGACGGTGCCGGCGCTGACATGGTGCCCCTGGCGCACTCCGACGGCCACCGCGAGCCTCGTATGTTCACCACTGACCTCGCCCTGCGCGTCGACCCCGACTACGAGCGCATTGCTCGCGAGTTCTTGGCCGATCACAAGACGTTCGAGAAGGAGTTCGCGAACGCCTGGTTCAAGCTCGTGCACCGCGACATGGGCCCGAAGTCGCGCTACCTCGGCCCCGAGGTGCCCGCTGAAGACTTCATCTGGCAAGATCCGCTGCCTGCAGCAACCGGTGAGCCCCTGCTCGGCAGCGACATCGCCGCACTCAAGCAGACGGTGCTGAACTCGGGGCTGACCCGACAGCAGCTGATCAAGACGGCTTGGGCTTCGGCATCAACCTATCGCGCCACCGACTTCCGCGGTGGGGCCAACGGCGCGCGCATCCGGCTGGAGCCCCAGCGCCACTGGGAAGTCAACGAGCCCGAGCAGCTCGACACTGTGCTGGCCGTCTACGAAGGCATTCAGCGTGACTTCAACGAGACCAACGCGCCGCGCCATGTGTCGCTGGCCGATCTGATCGTACTCGGCGGTGCCGCGGCCATCGAGCAGGCCGCTGCCGAGGGCGGCGTCGAGATCGAGGTGCCCTTCGCCCCCGGCCGCGTCGACGCCACTCAGGCCGACACCGACCCCGAGACCTTCGCCTACCTGGAGCCAACCAACGACGGGTTCCGCAACTACCTGCGCCCCGGCCACTCGCTGCCCGCCGAGAACCTGCTGATCGATCGGTCGCAGCTGCTCGGGTTGCGCGTGCCCGAGGTCACTGCCCTGATCGGCGGCCTGCGCGCCCTCGGTGTCACCTACAAAGACACCGATCTGGGCGTGCTGACCACCCGTCCGGGCGTGCTGAGCAACGACTGGTACCGCAACCTGCTCGAGAACGGCACGGTGTGGCACGCCGTCGATGATGAGCAGAACACCTTCGAGGCCACTCGCTTCGGCGACGACCAGGTGATCTGGCGCGCCAGCCGCTTCGACCTGGTGTTCTCGGCCAACTCGGAGCTGCGCGCGGTCACCGAGTACTACGCCGGCGACGACGCGAACGAGATCTTCGTGCGCGACTTCGTGGCGGCCTGGAACAAGGTCATCAACGCAGATCGCTTCGATCTGCAGCGCGGCACACCCACCGTGGCGTGACCGAAACGGGGCGGGCTCGACCCGCTAGACTGGTGTGCGTACATCTGAAAGTGCAAGGAGTCCCATGAGCAGCGAGATCACTCAGATCAGCGACGAGATCATCAACCCCGGTCACGGCACCTCGCCGGCGGCTTGGGTCGCCAACATCACAGTGCTGATCGCCTTCGTTGTGGGCGCGTTGTTCTTTGAGAGCGGCAACGGCACGGGCATCCTCATCGCCACGGTGATCGCTGCAGTCGGCGTGATCGTCGGCATCGTGCTCGCCAAGCTCGGCTATGGCGTGCGCGGCCCCAAGTACCACGCCAAAGGCCACTGATGTCGATTCTGGCCAGCCTCTATGAGGCTGCCCTGAACGACGCCCACGAGCGAGAGCAGCAGACCGACCTAGCGACCGTGCGTCGCCAGGCGGCTGCTGCTTCTCCCGCTCTCGATGCCCTGCAGGCGCTCGCACCGCGCACCAACGTGCATGTGATCGCCGAGGTCAAGCGCGCCAGCCCCTCTCGCGGGGCGTTGGCCGACATTCCCGACCCGGCGCATCTGGCCGCCATTTACGAGCGCAACGGCGCATCGGTCATCTCGGTGCTCACCGAACGCACCCGCTTTCACGGGTCGCTCGACGACCTGCGTGCGGTGCGTGCGCGCGTCGACATTCCGGTGCTGCGCAAAGACTTCATCGCCACCGAATACCAGGTGTACGAGGCGCGAGCCGCAGGCGCCGACCTCATTCTGCTGATCGTGGCCGGGCTCGACTTCGAGCAGCTGGTCGCTCTGCGAGAACTGGCCGAGTCACTCGGCATGAACGCGCTGGTCGAGACCCACGACGGCGACGAGCTGACAACAGCCATTCGCTCGGGCGCCCGCATCATCGGGGTCAACGCCCGCGATCTCACCACCTTCGCCGAAGACCCGTCGCGTTTCGCGTCGCTGGTCGACGACATTCCGGCTGGCGTCGTGCGCGTCGCCGAGTCAGCCGTGCACGATGTCGACGACGTGCGCGCGTACAGCAACGCGGGCGCCGATGCCGTGCTGATCGGGCAGGCGCTCGTCACCGGCGATCCAGCCGCTCAACTCGCAGAATTCGTCGCCGTCTCACCACAAGGAGAGCACTGACCCTTATGACCGAACCCACGCCAGCCGAACTGCGCAGCGCCACCGGGCCCTACTTCGGGGCATACGGCGGGCGCTTCGTGCCCGAACCGCTGATCAGCGCCCTCGACGAACTCGAGCAGGCGTGGCGCCAGGCTCAGGCAGATCCGGCCTTCGCCGCAGAGATCGACCGACTGGCCCGTGACTACACCGGTCGGCCGTCACTGCTGACCAAGGCGCCACGGCTGAGCGAGGTCGCCGGCGGTGCCGAGATCTGGCTCAAGCGCGAAGATCTCAACCACACCGGCGCACACAAGATCAACAACGTGCTCGGGCAGGCGCTGCTGGCCAAGCGGCTGGGCAAGACCCGCCTGATCGCCGAGACCGGTGCCGGCCAGCACGGTGTGGCCACCGCCACCGCCGCGGCGCTGTTCGGCTTCGAATGCCAGATCTACATGGGCGAGGTCGATATCGAGCGCCAGGCGCTCAACGTCGCCCGCATGGAGCTGCTCGGTGCCCAGGTGATTCCGGCCAAGACCGGGTCGCGCACCTTGAAAGACGCCATCAACGAGGGGCTGCGCGATTGGGTCGCGAATCTCGACACGACCCACTACCTCATGGGCACCGTCGCCGGGCCGCATCCTTTCCCCGAAATCGTGCGCGATCTGCAGAAGGTCATCGGCGAAGAGGCGCGAGCACAGATTCTCGAGAAGGCCGGGCGCCTGCCCGACGAGGTCATCGCCTGCGTGGGCGGCGGCTCCAACGCCATGGGCATCTTCCACGCCTTCCTCGACGACGCCGACGTGCAGCTGCTCGGCATCGAGGCCGCCGGTGACGGCATCGACACGCCGCACCATGCCGCAACCATCGAACGTGGCCGCCCCGGTGCGCTGCACGGCGCCTACAGCTACCTGCTGCAAGACGACGACGGCCAGACCATCGAGAGCCACTCGATCTCAGCCGGCCTCGACTACCCGGGTGTGGGCCCCGAGCACTCGTGGCTGGCCGACATCGGCCGAGCCCGCTACGAGGGCGTCACCGACACCGACGCCATGACCGCCTTCCGTGAGCTGGCGCGCACTGAGGGCATCATTCCGGCCATCGAGTCGGCTCACGCAGTCGCCGGCGCCATTCGCGAAGGCCGACGCCTCGGCCCCGATGCGCTGCTGCTGGTGTCGCTGTCGGGCCGTGGCGACAAAGACATGGAGACGGCCGCGCGCTACTTCGGCTATCTCGACAAGCACGACGGAGGCCAGGCATGAGCATCGATCCACTGCTTCGCACCCGCGCAGCCGGTCTCGGCGGCGAGCACGGTTCGCTGATCGGCTATCTGCCGGTCGGGTTCCCCGACTTTGACACCTCGGTGGATGCCGTGGTCGCGTTGGCCGAAAACGGCGTCGACGTGATCGAGCTGGGCGTGCCCTACTCTGACCCGGTGATGGACGGCCCCGTGATTCAGGCGGCCACCGTGCAGGCTCTGGAGAATGGGTTCCGCGTCGCTGATGTGTTTCGGGCGATCGAACGTATTCGCGAGCGGGTCGACGTACCGGTGCTGGTAATGAGCTACTGGAACCTGGTGCTGCAACACGGTGTCGACGCCTATGCCCGCGATCTCGCGCAGGCCGGCGGCGACGGCCTCATCACTCCCGACCTGGTGCCCGACGAGGCTGCCGCTTGGATCACTGCCAGCGAAACGCACGATCTCGACCGAGTGTTCTTGGCTGCGCCATCGTCAAGTGACGAGCGTCTGCGCCTGATCACCGACTCTTCGCGCGGGTTCGTCTACGTGGTCTCGACCATGGGCGTCACCGGCACGCGCACCGAGGTCGACTCGCGCGCCGCCGAGCTGACTGCACGTCTGCGCGCCGTCACCGATCAGCCGCTGGCGGTCGGCCTCGGCATCTCGCGGCCCGATCAGGTCGCCGATGTGCTCACCACCGCAGACGCCGCCATCGTGGGCTCCGCGTTTGTGCGTGCGCTCGGTGACGGGGGAGTGCGCGGCGTTGCCGAACGTGCTTCTCAGCTCGCGCAAGGCAAAAGAGACTAGGATCATCACGTGAATCTCGCGACGTTCCCCAGCCCCGACATCAGTTCGTTCTCGATCGGGTCGGTGACCATCCACTTCTACGGGCTGATCATCGCGGTCGGCATCATCCTCGCGGCGGCCCTGACCGGCGTGCGACTGCAGCGCCGTGGCGCTGACGGCTGGCTGGTGCTCGATGTGGCTCTGTGGGCCGTGCCGCTGGGCATTTTGGGCGGGCGTCTCTATCACGTGTTCACCCACCCGGGCGACTACTTCTACGCCGGGGCCAATCCGCTGGCCATCCTGTATGTCTGGGAGGGTGGCCTGGCCATCTTCGGCGCAATCGTGCTCGGTGCCTTCGGCGCGTGGGTTGGCTCGCACCTGAGCGGGCTGCGCTTCGGCGCGCTGCTCGACGCCGCCGCACCCGGCGTGCTGCTCGCGCAGGCCCTCGGCCGGTGGGGCAACTACTTCAACAACGAGCTGTTCGGCCAGCCCACCGATCTGCCGTGGGGCATCAAGATCCCGACCACCAACTCGGCGTTCCCTGTCGGTCTGCCCGCTGACACGCTCTTCCACCCGGCGTTCCTCTACGAGTCACTGTGGGATCTACTGGGCGTGTTCGTACTCATCTGGGCCGGCCACAAACTGCGCCTGCAGTGGGGGCGTCTGTTCGGGCTCTACCTGGTGTGGTACGGCATCGGGCGATTCTTCATCGAAGCGATTCGCCTTGACCCGAGCCTGGTGTTCCTGGGCTCGCGCGTGAACCAGCTCACCGCAGTGATCATCGTGGCGGTGGGCATCTTGGTGATCGCCATTCGCGGCCGTCAGCATCCCGGCGCCGAGCCCAATGTGTACCGGGCCGATTTTCTCGAACTGCACCCCGAGGTCGTCGACGCACAGACCGAGCGTCTGGCTCGCCAGCGGCCGGCCACGGTCGAGCCCTCAACTGCCGAACAGCAGTAGTGCAGGGGGCTGTCGGCCAGCACTCAGGCCGGTGTAACATTCCCGAAACAAAACTCCCGTAGAGTCACAGCTCCCAGATTATGTGACGGAATGCACACACGACAGGATTGAGCCACCCGAGACGCCCCCACTCTCGCCGCTGCACTTCACCTTCGTTGACGCCGCCACATGCGTGCCGAAGGAGTTCACATGCAGCACACCTCCGAATTGCAAAGGTTCAGTGATCTACCCAACGATCACGGCATGTACAACCGTGCGGCCGAGAAAGACGCCTGCGGTCTGGCCATGGTGGCCACACTGCGCGGCTCTGCCGGCCACGACATCGTCGACCATGCGCTCAACGCCCTGCGCCACCTCGAACACCGCGGCGCTGTCGGCTCCGACGCCGGCACTGGTGACGGCGCAGGCATCCTGACGCAGATTCCCCATCGCTTCTTCAGCGAGGTCGTCGACTTCGATCTGCCCGAGGCAGGGCAGTACGCAGCGGGCATGGTCTATCTGCCCACCCATGAGACCGAGCGCACCCGTGCCCGGCGTGACATCGACCTGATCGCCCGAGAAGAGGGTCTGACCGTACTGGGCTGGCGCGAAGTGCCCACCGACCCGTCGACCATCGGTCAGCAGGCCCTGGCCACGATGCCCGCCTTCGAGCAGATCTTCGTCGCCAAGCTCGGCGTCGGAGGGCCCACCGCGTCGGGCCTCGACCTCGACCGCGTGGTCTACCGGCTGCGTCGCCGGGCGAGCCTCGCTACCTCGGTATACATTCCCTCGCTGTCAAGCCGCACCATCGTCTACAAGGGCATGGTCACCACGCTGCAGCTCGAACCGTTCTTTCCTGATCTGTCTGACCCGCGCTTCGAGACCGAACTGGCCCTCGTGCACTCGCGCTACTCGACGAACACCTTCCCGTCTTGGCCGCTGGCCCAGCCGTTCCGCATGATCGCGCACAACGGCGAGATCAACACCGTGCAGGGCAACCGCAACTGGATGCGCGCACGCCAGTCGCAGATCTCGAGCCCGCTGCTCGGCGATCTGAAGCCGCTGACCCCGCTCGTGTCGGGTGGCGCCAGTGACTCGGCCTCCTTCGACGAGACTCTCGAGCTGCTGCATCTGGGCGGTCGCTCACTGCCGCACGCAGTGCTGATGATGGTTCCCGAAGCCTGGGAGCACAACACCGAGATGGACGACGAACTCAAGGCCTTCTACGCGTACCACGCCACCGTGATCGAACCTTGGGACGGCCCGGCCGCCATCTCGTTCACCGACGGCACCCTGGTTGGCGCCACCCTCGACCGCAACGGTCTGCGCCCGGGGCGCTACGTGATCACCCGCGACGGCCTGGTCGTCGTCGGCAGCGAGACCGGCGTCATCGACGTCGAGCCCGACAACGTGCTGCGTCGCGGCCGTCTGCAGCCGGGCCGCATGTTCTTGGTCGACACCGCGGGCGGGCGCATTGTGCCAGACGAAGAGATCAAACGTTCACTTGCTGAGAGCAAGCCGTGGCGCAACTGGCTCGACGACGTGCAGGTGCGATTGAGCGATCTGCCCGAGCGCGAGCACATTCGGCACACGCCCGGGTCGGTGCTGCGCCGTCAGCGCACCTTCGGCTACACCGAAGAAGACCTCAAACTGCAGATCGGCCCGATGGCTCGCACCGGCGCAGAGCCTCTCGGTGCGATGGGCACCGACACCCCGATTGCCGCGCTGAGCGAAAAGCCGCGCCTGCTGTTCGACTACTTCACGCAGTCGTTCGCCCAGGTGACCAACCCGCCGCTCGACTCCATTCGCGAGCAGATGGTCACCGCACTGTCGGTGGGCATCGGCCCCGAGCAGAACCTGCTGAGCCTCGAGCCTGAAAACATTCGCCAGGTCGAGATCGACTTCCCGGTGATCAACAACGATCAGCTGGCCAAGATTCAGCATCTGGATCGCCACACCGGCTTCACGAAGACGGTCACCCTGCGCTCCACCTACCCGGTACACGACGGGGCGATCGGTCTGCGTCGACGCCTCGACGAGTTGTGCGACGAAGCGCTGGCCGCCGTTGAGCAGGGAGCACAGTTCATCGTGCTCAGTGATCGCGATTCCACCGCTGACCAGGCGCCCATCCCTTCGCTGCTTGCCGTTGGTGCCGTCAACCACTACCTGGTGCGTCACGAGTGCCGTCTGCGGGTCGGTCTGATCGCCGAGGCCGGCGATGTGCGCGAGGTGCATCACGTGGCCACGCTGCTCGGCTACGGCGCCAGCGCGGTCAACCCCTACCTGGCCATGGAGAGCGCCGAGCAGCTGGTGCGCTCCGGCTTCGTCACCGGCGTCTCTGCCGAAGACGCGGTCAAGAACCTCATCAAGGCGCTCGGTAAGGGCGTGCTCAAGATCATGTCGAAGATGGGCATCTCGACGGTCGCCTCGTACATCGGCGCACAGACCTTCGAGGCCGTTGGCCTCTCGCAAGAGGTCATCGACGAGTTCTTCACCGGCACCGTGTCGAAGCTCGGCGGCATCGGCCTGGTCGAGATCGAGCACGACACGAGCCTGCGTCATGCTCTGGCCTACCCGCTCGAGCCGGCGGCCACGGTGCACGAGCACCTGCCCTCTGGCGGCGAGTTCAAGTGGCGGCGTGACGGAGCCGAGCACCTGTTCAACCCCGACACGATCTTCCGCCTGCAGCACTCGACGCGCACTCGCCGCTACGACATCTTCAAGGAGTACACCGAGCTGGTCGACAACCAGGCCGAGTCGCTCAAGACCATTCGCGGTCTGCTGAAGTTCCATGTCGAGCCGGGGCAGAGCATTCCCATCGACGAGGTCGAGCCGATTGAGTCGATTCTCAAGCGCTTCTCGACCGGTGCGATGAGCTACGGCTCGATCTCTCGTGAGGCACACGAGACGCTGGCGATCGCCATGAACCGCATCGGTGCGAAGTCGAACACCGGTGAGGGAGGCGAAGACCTCGATCGCCTGCTCGACCCCGAGCGGCGCAGCGCCATCAAGCAGGTGGCCTCGGGGCGTTTCGGCGTCACCAGCATGTATCTCACGCATGCCGACGACATTCAGATCAAACTCGCTCAGGGCGCCAAACCCGGCGAGGGTGGTCAGCTGCCACCGCAGAAGATGTACCCGTGGGTGGCACGCACGCGTCACAGCACCGCCGGTGTTGGGCTGATCTCGCCGCCGCCGCACCACGACATCTACTCGATTGAAGATCTCAAGCAGCTGATCTTCGATCTGAAGCGGGCGAATCCGACTGCGCGCATCCATGTGAAGCTGGTCAGCCAAAACGGCATCGGCGCAGTTGCCGCCGGTGTGGCCAAGGCCAAAGCCGACGTCATTCTCATCTCGGGTCACGACGGAGGCACGGGTGCCAGCCCGCTGAACTCGCTGAAGCACGCCGGCACTCCGTGGGAGATCGGCTTGGCCGAGGCACAGCAGACGCTGCAGCTCAACGGGCTGCGCGACCGGGTGGTGGTGCAGGCTGACGGTCAGCTGAAGACTGGTCGTGACGTGGTGATCGCCGCGCTGCTGGGCGCCGAGGAGTTCGGCTTCGCGACCGCGCCATTGGTGGTCGAGGGCTGCATCATGATGCGCGTGTGCCATCTCGACACCTGCCCGGTGGGCGTGGCCACGCAGAACCCCGAGCTGCGCGAGCGCTTCAGCGGCAAGGCCGAGCATGTGGTGACGTTCTTCCAGTTCATTGCCCAGCAGGTGCGCGAATACATGGCCGAACTCGGCGTGCGCACCATCGACGAGCTGGTGGGGCGCACTGATCTGCTCGACGTCACTCCGGCGCTGTCGCACTACAAGGCCCGCGGCCTCGATCTCACGCCGATTCTCGAGGGTGCCGATGTGCCGGCGGATGCTCCGCGTCGTCACTTGGTGGCCCAAGATCACGAGCTCTCTGAGCACTTCGACAACCAGCTGATCGCGCTGGCTTCGGCTGCGCTCGATCACGGCGAGCCGAGCCATATCGACCTGCCGATTCGCAATACCGAGCGTGCCGTCGGCACGATGCTCGGCTACTACGTGACCAAGGCGCACGGTGCTGAGGGGCTGCCCGACGGCACCATCGACGTCACGCTGCACGGCTCAGCCGGGCAGTCGCTGGGCGCATTCATGCCGCGCGGCATCACGCTGCGGCTCGAGGGCGACAGCAACGACTACGTGGGCAAGGGGCTGTCTGGCGGCCAGGTTGTGCTCTACCCGCCGAAGAGCTCCACCTTCGTGGCCGAAGACAACGTGATCGCCGGCAACGTCATCGGCTACGGGGCCACCAGCGGCACCATGTTCATCCGCGGCCTCGTGGGCGAGCGGTTCTTGGTGCGCAACTCGGGTGCCACCGCGGTCGTCGAGGGAGTGGGCGACCACGCCCTCGAATACATGACCGGCGGCCTCGCAGTGATCTTGGGGCCGACCGGCCGCAACATCGGCGCAGGCATGTCGGGCGGTGTGGCATTCGTGCACGACCTCGACCGCCAGCGCCTGAACGTCGAGGCAGTTGCCGCCGGCGAGATCGAGTTGGTCGAACTCGATGCCGACGACCGGGCCACCCTGCGCGAGCTGCTTGAGCGGCATCGCGTCGAGACCGGGTCAGCTGTCGCCGACCGACTGCTTGCCGACTTCGACGAGTCGGTCACACACTTCACCAAGCTCCTGCCGGCCAACTACGCACGTGTGCTGCGCACGCGGGCCGACGCCCTCGAAGCCGGGCTCGATCCCGATGGCTCCGAGGTCTGGCACAAGATTCTGGAGGTCACTCATGGCTGATCCACGCGGTTTTCTCAACATTCGGCAGCGCGAGCTGCCCAAGCGTCGCCCGGTCGATGTGCGCATCCAAGATTTCAAAGAGATCTACGAGCGTCAAGACCCGGCACAGCTGCAGCGGCAGGCGTCGCGCTGCATGGACTGCGGTGTGCCGTTCTGTCACAGTGGATGCCCACTGGGCAACTTGATTCCCGAGTGGAACGATCTGACTTGGCAGCAGCATCCCCAAGATGCCATTGACCGGCTGCACGAGACCAACAACTTTCCGGAGTTCACCGGGCGGTTGTGCCCGGCTCCGTGCGAGTCGGCCTGTGTGCTGGGCATCAATCAGCCTGCGGTGACGATCAAGCAGATCGAGGTCTCGATCATCAACCAGGCCTACGATCGTGGCTGGGTGCAGCCGCACCCGCCGGAGCGTCTGACTGGCAAGGCTGTGGCCGTGATCGGCTCCGGGCCGGCTGGCCTCGCCGCCGCTCAGCAACTGACCCGCGCCGGTCACACGGTGGTGGTGTATGAGCGCGATGACCGTATTGGCGGCCTGCTGCGTTACGGCATTCCCGACTTCAAGCTCGAGAAGAAGACCCTCGATGCGCGCCTGAACCAGATGATGGCCGAGGGCACCCGCTTCCGCGCTGGTGTCAATGTCGGCACCGACGTCACCTGGCAGCAGCTGCGCGAGCGCTTTGACGCCGTTGTAGTGGCAACCGGGTCTACCGTGCCGCGCGATCTGTCGATTCCTGGCCGTGACGCTTCGGGCATCCACTATGCAATGGAGTATCTGGTCGAGGCCAACCGGCAGGTCGCCGGCGAGCGCCTGGCCGACCCGATCGATGCCGCCGGCCGCCACGTGGTGGTCATCGGCGGTGGCGACACTGGCTCAGACTGCATCGGCACCGCGGTGCGTCAGGGAGCAGCATCGGTGACCAACCTGGCCATTGGCCGCCAGCCCGGTATCAGCCGGTCGGCGTCGCAGCCCTGGCCGACCATGCCGCAGCTCTACGAAGTGTCGACCTCGCACGAAGAGGCCGATGCGCATTCGGGCGAGCGCAAGTGGCTGGCTTCGACCGTCGAGTTCGTCAAAGACGACCAGGGGCACGTGCGCGCGCTGAAGGTTGCTGAGACCGAATACCTGCCTGACGGCTCACGTGGGCCCAAAGACGGCACTGAGGTCGAGATTCCGGCTGATCTGGTGTTTATCGCGATGGGATTCACCGGGCCGGAGGCCAACGGGGCCGACGACCAGCTGGGGCTCGGGTTCACCGGCAAGGGTGCGTTTGAGCGTGAGGCCGACTACTCGACCGCAGCCGACGGAGTGTTCGTGGCCGGTGATGCCGGGCGCGGGCAGTCACTGATTGTGTGGGCGATCGCCGAAGGCCGTGCCGCGGCTGCCAAGGTCGACGCCTACCTTGAGGGGCAGACCGTGCTGCCTGCGCCGGTGCACGCGACCGACCGGGCGCTGCGGGTCTGACGACCTGGGCATCCATTCTGTACCTGTCGCGTCAAGCGGCACTGGCTAGACTGTGAGGGTCAACGCGCTCGTCGCGCACCCGGCACAGAGAGGGCAGGCATATGCGTCGCAGGGCCAAGATCATCGCCACGCTGGGGCCAGCCACAGACTCCGCTGAGACCATCGAACGGCTGATTCGAGCCGGGCTCGATGTGGCGCGTGTGAACATGAGTCACGGCGACCATGCCCAGCATGCTCGCTATATCGCGACGGTGCGTGAGACGGCTGCGCGACTGCACAAACCGGTGGGCATCATGGCCGATCTGCAGGGGCCGAAGATCAGACTCGCCACGTTCGCCTCCGGGCCGCAGCAGCTGGCTGCGGGCGACCAGTTCGCCATCACCACCGACCAGGTGCCCGGTGACCGTGCACTGGTCGGTACCACGTTCGTCGGGCTGCCGGCCAACGTGCATGTGGGCGATCGTCTGCTGATCGACGATGGCAATGTGGTGCTCGAGGCCACTGGGGTCAGCGACACCACCGTGACCACACGCGTGCTCGTCGGTGGCTGGGTCTCCGATCACAAGGGCATCAACCTCCCCGGCGTCGCCGTCGACGTGCCGGCACTGAGTGCACGCGACGAGGCCGATCTACACTGGGCGCTTGAACAGCAGGTCGATCTGATTGCGCTGTCGTTTGTGCGCAGCGCCGACGATGTGACCCGAGTGCGGCAGATTCAGGCCGAGCACGGCATGCGCATTCCCGTGGTGGCCAAGATCGAGAAGCCGCAGGCCGTCGACCACCTTGAAGAGATCACCGAGGCCTTTGACATGATCATGGTCGCCCGTGGCGACTTGGGGGTCGAGCTGCCACTGGAACAGGTGCCGGTGGTGCAAAAGCGCGCGATCGAATTGGCCCGCGCCTGCGCCAGGCCCGTGATCGTGGCCACACAGATGCTCGAGTCGATGATCACCAATGCTCGACCCACCCGAGCCGAGGCCTCTGACTGCGCCAATGCGGTGCTTGACGGCGCCGATGCGCTGATGCTCAGCGGTGAGACTTCGGTGGGTGCGCATCCGGTGGCCGCAGTCGACGTGATGGCGAGCATCATCGAGTCGACCGAGGTGCACGGTCTCGACCGCATCTCGCCGCTGGGCACCCGCCCGCACACCATGGCCGGAGCCATCACGCGCGCGGCAGTCGAGGTGGCGCACAACATCGACGCCCGCTACCTGTGCGTGTTCACCGCCAGCGGCAACAGTGCCCGGCGCATCGCGAGACTGCGCGACGGGCTGCCCATGCTCGTGTTCACCTACGACGAGTCGACACGTCGATCGATGACCCCGATCTGGGGCGTCGAGTCGGTGCTGGTGCCATTTCTGCAGACCACCGACGAGATCGTGCTGAGCGTCGACACCTACCTGCTTGAATCGCAGCGCGCCAAACCCGGCGATCGGGTCATCGTGGTGGCCGGCAGTCCGCCGGGGGTGCCCGGGTCGACCAACGATCTCCGAGTGCTCACCGTAGGCGAGGTTGTGGCCCAGACCCCGCCCGGCTACCGGCAGACCGCCTCGCAGCTGATGCGTGATGCGGTCGAGGAATCCCGTGAGACCATCATTCAGTGATGATGCCGCCGTTGCCCTGGTCATGCAGATGTGATGATGTCATCATTATGGCGTGAGCCTGATTCAAGTACGTAATGTGCCAGAAGATCTGCACCGCAGATTGAAGATCCGTGCTGCAGACGGCTGCCGAATCTACTCGGGCCGAGCGCGATGCGCGATGATTGTCCTAGACACCTCCGCAGCGATCGAGCTGCTGCTGGCACTGCCATTGGCCAGTGAAGTCCAGCGGTATCTTGAAGCACAGAATTGGAAGATCGCTGCACCGCAGCTGCTTTCGATCGAAATTCTGCAGGTTCTCTGTCGCAGAGTGCAAGCGGGGTACAACTCGATCGAGGAAGGCTGAGCAGGCAATCAGTATTTTCAGTGATCTTGGCATTCGCCTTTTCGATCATGCTCCTTTGCTGGCACGCATCTGGCGACTTCGTGACACGGTAACCGCCTACGACGCTGCATTTGTTGCACCAGCGACTCGTGCATCCGACGCATGAACTCAGCGCAGGGGCTCGGGTGTGCTCTGCTCCTGGGCGGCCACGCCCTCGGCCAGCTCATCGACGACCAGCAGGTCGTTTCGCAGGTCGTCACTGCGGTAGTGCGCCCGCCCGACCATGTGCGCTGAGATCGGCGCGGTGAGCATCTGCAGGGTGATCACCACGATGATGGTGCCGATCACCACGGGCGTCGGCTGTAGCACGGCGATGCCCGCACCCACGCACATCAGACCCAGAATCTGCGGTTTGGTGGCGGCATGAATGCGAGAGAGCAGGTCGGGAAAGCGCAGCAGACCCACCGCCGCTGACAGCGATAGCAGTGCGCCCAGACCGAGCAGCACCGAGGCGATGATCCAGCGAATCTCTTCAGCGTGCATCGGGGCCTCCGGTATGGTTCGTGGCCGATGGATGTCCGGCTGCGGCTTCGTCGTCACGTGACGGATCGCTGGCGGTCACCAGGAATCTCGAGACGGCGAACGAGCCGACCACGCCGAACATGGCCAGCACGAGCAGAATCGGCAGGTTGGCGGTATGGCCGTTGACGGCCATCTCGGTGCCGAGTGCGCACATCAGGGTCACCAGCAGCACATCGCTGGCGACGATGCGGTCGAGCACGCCGGGTCCGCGCACGATGCGGATCACGCACAGTGTGGCGGTCGTGGCGTAGACCGCGGTCAGGGCAATGGTCAGCCAGTCACTCATGCGCGCCTCCTTCGTCGTATCTTGCGCACCGCGGCCCGATCGGCATCGGTGCCGAGCGCCATGATGATGCGCGCCTCCTGCGCCAGCGCCTGGGCCCTGGCATGTTCGATCTGGGTGCGGGTGCGGGTGCCGAAGGTGTGCACGTAGAGCACCCCGTTGTTGCGGTCGATGTCGACGACCAGCGAGCCCGGCACCAGCGAGATCGACTCTGCAGTCAGCGTGATGATCAGATCATCGGTGGAGTGCAGGTTCATGCGCACCACCGCACCCACCGGGTGCCACCACGGCCAGAGCGCCTGGGCGGCGACGGTCAGCGAGGCTCGCACGATGTCGACGGTCAGCACGGCGAACGCCCACAGCGCTGACAGCGGGTGCAGCCGACCGGTGATCTGCAGCGGTGGCAGGTAGAAGATCACGGTCAGCAGCCAGCTGATCACCGCACCGCCCACCACGGTGAACGGGTGCGCGTTGCCCCAGAGCAGACACCACAGCACGGTCATCACCGCAACGGTGACAACCTCCTGCAGCAGAGCGCGAGAGCGGGTCGTCGTGTTCATCGGCGACCCCCGATCGAGGTGGCTGACAGATTCATGATGCCGTCGGCAGCGCGTTCGGCCAGCCCGAACAGCGGCCCGGCGAACACGGTGAGCGCGAGCATCAACAGCACCATGGCGATGGTGACGCCGACCATCAGGCGTGACACCGAGCGCTGGGCGACGGTGCTGCTGGCGATGGGGTTCTCCTGCAGCGAGCGCAGCAGCCCCGTGTTAGCGCGGTTGGGGTCGACACTCGGCCGCCAGAAGGCGAGGTTCCACACGCGCATGAGCGGATAGAGGGTCAGCAGGGAGGTGGCGACCATCACGCCGATGCCCACCCACGCCAGTGGTGTGTCGAGGGCCGCCGCATCGACGATGAGTGCGAGCTTGCCGATGAACCCGCTGAACGGTGGGATGCCTCCCAGATTCAGTGCTGGGAGGAGAAACAGTGCAGAGATCAGCGGTGATGCCCTGAGCACGCCGGCCAGGCGGGTCAGTGAGGCGGTGCCGCCGATGCGCTCAACCAGCCCGATGGATAAGAACAGTGTGGTCTGCACCGTGATGTGGTGCACCATGTAATAGACAGTGGCGGCCAATGCAGCCTCGGTGCCCAGTGAAATGCCGAAGAGCATATAGCCGATGTGGCTGACCAGCGTGAACGACAGCAGACGCCGAATGTCGGCCTGCGCGATGGCTCCCATGATGCCGATCAGCAGGGTGAACAGCGAGAGCACCATCAGTGGGGTGTTCACGTCGTGGCCGGCGAACAATTGTGTCTCGGTGCGGATGATCGCGTAGACACCCACCTTGGTCAGTAGCCCGGCGAACACTGCGGTCACCGGCGCCGGGGCAGTGGGGTACGAGTCTGGCAGCCAGAACGACACCGGGAACACTGCGGCTTTGATGCAGAAGCCGAGCAGCAGCGCCAAGTGCACGATCAGCTGCACCGGCTCGGGCAGCTGTGGGATGCGCTCGGCCAGCTGTGCCATGTTCACGGTGCCCGTTGCACCATAGAGCAGCGCGATCGCCGTCAAGAACAGGGTGGACGACACCAGTGACACGACGATGTAGATCACGCCTGAGCGGATGCGCGCACCGGTGCCGCCGAGGGTGATCAGCACGTAGCTGGCGGCGAGCATGATCTCGAACCCGACGAACATGTTGAACAGGTCGCCGGCTAGAAATGCGTTGTAGAGCCCGGCGGCCAACACCAGGTAGGTGGGCTGGAAGATGGTGACCGGGGTTTCGGCGTCGCCGTCGGTGACGCCCTGACCAGTGGCGTACATCAGCACACCAAGCAGCATCAGTGTGGCGACCACCACCAGAATTGCGCTGAGCCGGTCGGCGACCAACTCGATGCCCCAGGGAGCCTCCCAGCCACCGATCACCACGCTCATGCGCCCGCTGTGGTCGACGTTGAGCAGCACGGTGATCGCCACGGCGAGCACCAGGGCAAAGGCGCCGATGGTGGCCACAATCTGTGCGCGCGGATGCCGCCCGATCAGCAGAGACACGGCGGCACCGAGCAGCGGCAGAGCGACGATCAGCGGAATCAGTGCGGCGACGTTCATGCGGGCCTCCCGGTGTCGTCGTCTTCATCGTCTTCGTGTTCGTCGCTGGCGTCGATCGCCTCGTGCAGGGCTTCGTCATCTTCGTGCGTCTGGGCCGAGACCTGCCCTGATTCGTCGTCATCGTGACTGTCGGCACCGGGCACCGCTGTGTCTTCGGTGACATGCTCTTGACGGGCCACTCGCCAGTTGCGGTAGATCAGCGCCAGCAGCAGGGCGCTGATGCCGAAAGTGATCACGATGGCGGTGAGAATCAGCGCCTGCGGCAGCGAGTCGGCCATCTGCCCATTGTCGACCCCGTCGGTGACGATCGGCGCTTCGCCGGGCGCACCCGAGACGATCAGCAACAGAATGTTGGTGGCGTTGCCCATCAGCAGAAAGCCGATGAGAATGCGGCTGAGGCTTCGTTCGGTCATGGCGTAGACGCCGGCCGCATAGAGCACGGCCATCACGATGATCAGGGCCAGAGAGACGCTCATGAGCGATCAACCGCCCAGTCGTCAACGATCGACGAGTCGTCGGCAGCCTGTTCGTCGACCCCGGCACCGAGAGAGCGCAGAATGTCGAGCACCAACCCCAGCACCACGAGATATACGCCGATGTCGAACAGGGTGGGGGTGCCCAATGCCAGTTCGCCGAACAGCGGCAGCTCGCCCTCCCACCACAGCGAAGTGAGCATCGGCTCGCCGAAGAGCATCGACAGCACACCGGTGCCGACGGCCATGGCCAGGCCAGCGCCGAGCAGACGCCCGGCGTCGATCGGCAGGGCCTCACCGAGTTCGTATCGCCCGGCCGCCAGGTAGCGCAGCACGAGGGCGAGGCCGGCGACCAACCCGCCGGCGAAGCCGCCGCCCGGCTGGTTGTGGCCGGCGATCAGCAGCCAGACAGACACCAGCATGATCGGCCAGAAAATCAGCCGCACGACCACCTCGACCATCAGCGAGCGATGGTGTGGAGAAAGAGCCCGGCCGGCCATCAGCCAGCTGCGCCGAGTTGACTCGGCATCGAGGGTATCGGGCGCGAGATCGCTGGTGGTGCTGCCGTCAGCCTCCGTGCGAATCACTGGGATGGCCGCGGTAATCGGCTCGATCACCGGGGTCAGCCGTGCGGTGCCGTGCCGGTGTCGACGCGAACCCGAGATGGTGGGCGCCCGCCCGGTGCGCTGAGTGATGAATACCAGACTGGCGACACCGGTGGCGACCACCACGAGCACCGAGATCTCGCCCATGGTGTCCCAGGCACGGATGTCGACCAGCAGCACGTTGACGATGTTGCGCCCGTGCGCCTCAAGGTAGGCCAGTTCGGGGAAGCGCTCAGAGATGGGGGTGGCCGTGCGGGCCGACACCGCAACGAGGGCGACCGCAGCCATCACCACGCCGACGCAGACCGCCAGCAGCACCCGCGGCCACACCCGCACAATGCCCTGGGCGCGCTCGAAGTGCCGAGGCAGACGCCGCAGCACGAGCACGAAAATGACCACGCTGATGGTCTCGACCAGCAGCTGGGTGAGAGCCAGATCGGGTGCGCCGTGCAGGGCGAACAACGCCACCATGCCGTAGCCGGTGACCCCCACGAGCAGCACTGCCGCCATGCGTCGGCTGGCCCGCACCGCGAGCAGACCGGCGACGGCCATCAGCGCCGCGATCGCCAGCTGCCCCCAAGAGTCGGCGATCACCCAGTGCGCCGGCCAGGCGAACGCGCGAGTCGCCGCGTAGCCGAGGGCGATCACCAGCGACCAGAAGATGGTGGCCAGATACCCGGGCAGGCCGCCGCGCTGGGCGAACAGGGTGACTCGGGCCGACACCCAATCGGTGGCGGTCAGCGCCCAGGTGTAGCAGCGTGACAGGTCGATCCAGCTGGGCACCGCCTGCTGTAGGCGTGCCACGCGGCGGCGGCCCGCCGCCAACAGCACACCGCCGACGATGACCAGCACGGTCAGTGCCAGGGCAGGCGTGAACCCGTGCCACAGGGCCAGGTGCGCAGGATGCTCGGGCTGCGGCAGCACTGCGGCTGCGGCCTGCACGACCACGTCGAGCGGAGTCACCCAGAATGCCAGCACCAGACTGATCGCCAGCAGCACGGTGGGTGCGGTCAGGCCGGCGTTGCCCCGGGCGTGTGGGCTGGTGCAGTCGACCAACGTGGGAATGCTCGCCGTATGCGTGCGCCGTGGATCGGCTCGCCGGGTGGCGAACGCACCCCAGGCGAAACGCCAGCTGTAGCCGAAGGTCAGTGCGGAGCCCACCACGACGCCGACCACCACAGGTGTTGCCAGCCAAGTGGGTGCCTCAAGCAGGGCCGAGAGAGCGCCCTCTTTGGCGATGAACCCGAGTAGCGGCGGCAGGCCCGCCATTGACGCAGCACTCAGCACTCCGACGGTGGCCAGCCACGGTGCCGATCGGCCGAGCCCGCTGAGCGCCCGCCAGTCGCGGGTGCCGCAGTTGTGATCGATGACGCCCACCACCATGAACAGTGTGGCCTTGAACAGCGCGTGCGCGACGAGCAGGCCGAGAGCTGCGACCATGGCGTCGTGAGTGCCTACGGCCGCGACCGTGATCATCAGACCCAACTGGCTGACCGTGCCATAAGCCAACAACAGCTTCAGATCGAACTGACGCAGGGCACGCCAGGCGCCCACCAGCAAGGTGGCCACACCCAGCGGCAGCAGCGTCTCAAGCCAACCGGGCACCCCGGCATAGCCGGGAGCCAGACGCAGCACCAAGTAGATGCCCGCCTTCACCATGGCCGCCGCGTGCAGGTAGGCGCTGACCGGGGTGGGGGCAGCCATCGCCGAGGGCAGCCAGAAATGGAAGGGCACGATCGCCGATTTGCTGAGCGCCCCCACGATCACCAGCACCACCGCCCACGACGTGTGTGAGGTGATCACCGGGTCGGCCACGATCTGCGCCAGCGACGTGGTGCCATTGTCGACAACGAGCATGGCCACACCGACGAGCATCACCAAACCGCCGAACGTGGTGACCAACAGCGCCTGCAGCGCGGCACCACGCGACTCACGCCGGTCAGAAGTATGCCCGATCAGCAGATATGAGAGCACACTGGTGATCTCCCAGAACATGAACATCACCACGATGTCGTCGCTGGCCACGAGGCCGAACATCACCGCCGCGAACCCAGTCAACAGCGCCGCGAATCGCGGCAGTGCCGGCTCGTCATCGCTGAAGTACGCGCTGCTGTAGACCAGCACCAGTGCGCCGACCCCGGTGACCACCAGACTCACCAGCCAGGCCAGCGCATCCATGCGGAAAGACAGAGACACACCTAAAGAGGGAATCCAGGGAATCGAAACAGTCAGCGCCTCACCGCGCCCAATGACTGCTGGTGCCAGAGAAAGCACCGAGACGAAAGACCCCGCCACAGCTGCCGCCGGCACGAGAAAGCCGCGCGAACCCCACCGTCGCACCGCAGGCCAAGCCACGAGCGTGGCAAAAGCGAGCAGAGCGAAAGCGATCGGCACAGGCTCACCTCATCAGTCGGGGGATGTGTGACTGCTGTAACCACACTGTGTACCGACATATTCCCGACTCGGCAAATGTTTTTCTCTCACCCGCCCGGCTGCGGTAGCCTGAGCCCATGAACTCCGCCCACACCGCCACCCAGCAGCAGATCCTCACAGCACTTCACCAGGCGGTGGGCAACGACCATGTGCACACCGACGACGCCACCCTCGACGAGCACAGCCACGACCACAGCACCGCGGCCACACAAGCCCGCGCGCTCGCAGTGGTGAGCCCCGCATCCACCGACGAAGTCAGTGCCGTGCTGCGCATCGCCAGCACCTTCGTGGTGCCGGTGGTGCCGCAGGGGCGACGCACCGGGGTCGTCGGTGCGGCGGATGCTGTGCCCGGCGCGATTCTGCTCGACCTCACCAGGCTCGACCGCATCATCTCCATCGACACCGCCGACCAGCTCGCCACCGTGCAGCCCGGCGTGATCACTCAGCACCTGGCCGATGCAGCGCGCGAGCACGGCCTGTTCTACCCGGTCGATCCGGGGTCGGTGCACATCTCGTCAATCGGCGGCAACATCGCCACCAACGCGGGCGGCATGCGCTGCGTCAAATACGGTGTCACCGGCGACTCGGTGCGCTCACTGACCGCAGTGCTCGCCGACGGAACCATCATTCACACCGGCCATGACTCGATCAAAGGGGTCGCCGGGCTCGACCTCACCTCATTGATCGTCGGCTCAGAAGGCACGCTTGCCGTGGTCACCGAGGCCACCCTCGCACTGCGGCCTGCACCCGGCGATGCCGCCGGTGCGGCAGCCTGGTTTCCGACCCTCGCCGACGCGCTCTCGGCCGCCGCCGAAATCGGCTCCGGCCCACGTCGGCCGAGTGCGCTCGAACTGCTCGATCGCCCATCAATCCAGGCCATCAACACGCTGGGCACGCTCGAAGCGCTGCCCGACGATGCAGCTGCAATGCTCATCGTCGAGTCAGACGAACTCGACCGCGCCGCAGCCGACGTCGACGCCTACGCCGAAGTCTTCCGCGCCCACCACGCGCTGCGCATCGACCTGGCCCGCAGTGCCACCGAAGTCGACCAGCTGCTCGAGATCCGCCGCAACCTGCACCCCGGGCTGATGCGCGCCTACCCGGCAGTACTCACCGAAGACATCGCCGTGCCCCGCGGCCGGCTGCTCGAACTGCTCACCATCATCGAAGCTGCCGCAGCCGAGAGCGGAGCACCAGTGGCCACCGGCGGCCACGTCGGCGACGGCAACCTGCACCCGATCATCGGCTACGACCCAGCCGACGCCGACAGCTTGGCCCGAGCAGCCCAAGCCTTCGACATCATCCTTGAACGCACCGTCGAACTCGGCGGCACCATCACCGGCGAACACGGCGTCGGCCACATGAAGCGAAACGCACTCGCCCGCGAGCTCTCACCCGCAGTGCGCGCCCTGCAGGTGCGCGTCAAAGCCGCCTTCGACCCACAGGGCATCCTCAACCCCGGCCGAAAGATCTGACATGACCCGCATCGCCCTCGTTCGACACGGCGCCACCGCGCTGAACCTCGGCGGCCGCATCCAAGGCGAGAGCGAAGCCGCGCTCGCCACCGAAGGAGTGCACCAGGCCGAACGAGCCGCCGATGCACTCGCCTCCTGCGGGCTCAACTGGTGCACCCTCACCAGCTCACCCCAGCGACGAGCCCGAGAGACCGCAGCACACATCGGCACCCAGCTCGGCCTAGCCGTGCAGCCCAGCCTCGACGAACTGTGCGAACGCCGCTACGGCGCCGCCGAAGGGCTTACCTTCGCCGAACTCTACGAACGATGGCAGGTGCCGATGGATGACCGCGGCCGCCCCGGCGTACTCGACCGGCTGATCGCGGCGGGGCTGGTAGACCGAGCCGAACCCATCGAGTCGGTGCGCGCTCGCGGCGTGCGCGCGCTGGCCGATCTCGCAGGGATGACCGTCTCGGAACCCGACGCAGGGGTGATTGCCGTGGCACATGGCACGTTCATCAGATGCACGTTGGAGGCGATCGGCCACGCCGAACCCGTGCACATCGAAAACGGGGGAGTGGTTGTGCTCGCCGGCGATGGGGCATCCGGCTGGCAGGTCGACCGGGTGTTCGGGCAGCCCAGCGTGCGCTGAGGCGCGTGTTCGCTGGTCAGTAGGTGCGTGTGCTGGTCGCGATGTCTGCTCGCTGGTCAGTAGGTGTGCTCGTTTGACAGTGTCGGGGGTGTTTGCGACCAGTGATGGTGCGTGGTGGCAAGCGAAGAAGCAGGGGCTCGGGGTGCGGCCGACGCAGGTGGTGCGGGTGGCGCAGGTGGTGTGTGCTGATGCGGTGGGCGCGCTGAGGCGTGTGTTCGGGCAGCCCAGCGTGCGCTGTGATGTGTGCTCGTTGGTCAGTAGGTGTGTTCGTTGGTCAGTGCGGGTGGTGCTTGTGACCAGTGATGGTGCGTGGTGGCAAGCGAAGAAGCAGGGGCTCGGGGTGCGGCCGACGCAGGTGGTGCGGGTGGCGCAGGTGGTGTGTGCTGATGCGGTGTGCGCGCTGAGGCGCGTGCTCCGGCAGCCCAGCGTGCGCTGAGATGCGTGCTCCGGCAGCCCAGCGTGCGCTGTGATGAGTGCTCGTTGGTCAGTAGGTGTGGTCGTTGGTCAGTGCGGGTGGTGCTTGTGACCAGAGATGGTGCGTGGTGGCAAGCGAAGAAGCAGGGCTTGAGCAAATACCCCCTATGGTATTGTTGCTGGCATGGCGACTGTCCCCATCACCGCAGCTGAGCTGTCCTCAGCACTCAGCGAGCATGACATCGTGCTGCTCGATTTGTGGGCGTCGTGGTGCGGCCCATGCCGCGCGTTTGCACCGGTATTCGAGCAGGCTGCACTCGAGCATCCTGATGTGCTGTTCGGCAAAGTCGACACCGAGGCCGAACGCGATCTGGCCGCGGGGTTTCACGTGACCTCTATTCCGACGCTGCTGGCTTTCAGAGAAGGCGTGCTGGTGTTCGCCCAGGCTGGAGCGCTCTCATCCGCCGCCCTCGAACGCCTGATCACCGGGGTGCGCAATCTCGACATGACCCAGGTTCGCCACCAGGCCGGCCTGACCGAAAGCGATGAGAAGGAGCGAGCATGAGCGCTGGAGCGTGCGCGACAACACCCGCTGAGCGCATAGGTCGGGGAATGATGTCGGTCATCACCGCAGCGTTCGCCCTCGGTGCACTGCCCAATCTATGGTGTGCGATCCCGGCCGGCGTCTGCAGCCTGTGCATGGCGGTCGGTGCGATCACGGGTTGGTGTCCGACCGCGCTGTTTCAACGCAAACCGGAGGCCGTGGCACCCAACGACCTGGGCATCCCAGAGGCTCGGCAGGCAATCTCGCTCGATGCGACCTCGCCCGAAGCGGAGCAGAACGCGCCGCGCAGCGAGTGAGGGGTGCGCGCGTTGGTCAGTTGGTGTGCTCGCTGGTCACGATGTGTGTTCGTTGGTCAGTGCGGGTGGTGCTTGTGACCAGCGATGGTGCGTGGTGGCAAGCGAAGTTGCAGGGGCTCGGGGTGCGCCGACGCAGGTGGCACTGATGGCGCTCAGAGCGCAGCGATCGCCTCGTCGCGTTGCCATGACTCACACACTTTGACCCCCAGCAGACGACGCGTGCCGATGCGGTGCGCTCGCCAGCGCAGGTCGCCGAAGCGGCCGCGCACCTCGGCGACGTAGCCGACAACCGCCCCGTCACGCTCGACGCGCCACAGCTGTGGGTTGATCTCGATCACATCCATGCCACCGACCCTAGTGGCACCCACCGTCACCAAGCGCAGGACCGACACCGCGCGTGTAGGGCAGGCACCTCGCGCAAGCCCGGCACCTCGCGCAAACCCGGCGCCCCGCGGGCATACAATCGCTCTATGTTGAGCACCCCCGAACAGGCACCGCGCGCCAAGGCCCCAACCGCCGAGCTCTCTGCGATCGATCGCGTGCTGTCATCACGCCTGATCGGCGGGCGTAAGTCGAGCCTGCAGGTGCGCTCGACGCCACCAGAAGCCACCAAAGTCTGGCGAGCCATCACTGTGCTGCTGAGTCTTGAAGTGCTGGTGGGCGTGGCCACCCTCGTGGTCGCCTTCGTGCTGCGCGACGTGCCCGGCATGGTGACCTGGGCATCCTGGTTTCGCGGATCGGTCGTGCTCGCGATGACGCTGACGCTGTTCGGGTTCGCCTGGGCCGCCCAACGCGGATGGTGGTGGGCCTACTGGCGCCTGCGCCTGTTCAGCCAGATCTTTCCCGTGGTCACGCTGGTGATCGCAGCCATCCCGGGGCTGTACCCGCTGTGGATGACCATCGAACAGATCGTCTTCAGCGTGCTGCTGCTCGGGGTCGGCGACTATTTGACCAGCGACCGGATGCGCGATTGGTACCCCAATCCGGCTCGCCGTCAGGATGCCTACCGCGACGTGCGGGCCCAAGGCTGATCGCGCGGCATCTGGCTGCCGTGATCAGACTGGAAGCACCCTCTTCAATCGTGACTCGCATGGGGCAGACCCGGGCTTTCGGCGGTCGTCAGGAGGAGGAATGGGGGAGATTTGAGGTGTCGTGGTCGTATCACCCTGACGATGGCCTGAATGCAGTGATCGAGCCGCGCGAGAACTAGCAGTTGGCTGTGCCGAAAACACATCGGTCGTGGCTCCGCAGTGCTGCCTCACCTCTGTGAACACAGGTGAGGCAGGAAGTGCCCAAGGTGGGATTCGAACCCACACGCCCTCTCGGACAAAGCATTTTGAGTGCTCCGCGTCTGCCGTTCCGCCACTTGGGCCAAGTGACTGCGTGAGCCACGACCTGAGCCATCTTATCGTAAGCTGGTCACGTGAGTGATCAGAACCCTACCCCCGAAGCCCTGCGACGCGTCGTTGTCGCCGAAGACGAGTCGCTCATCCGCATGGACATCGTCGACACGCTGCAAGATGCCGGGTTCGACGTCGTCGGCCAGGCTGGTGATGGAGCCAAAGCCGTCGAGCTGGCTCGTGAACTTAAGCCCGACCTCGTGGTGCTCGATGTCAAAATGCCCGAAATGGACGGCATCACCGCGGCCCAACACATTACGGCCGAAGGCATCGCCCCGGTCGTGCTGCTCACCGCGTTCAGCCAGAAAGAGCTGGTCGAGCGCGCTGCAGAGGCCGGCGCCATGGCCTATGTGGTCAAACCATTCACCCCGGGGGAGCTGATTCCCGCCATCGAGATCGCCCTGTCACGCCACGCACAGATCAAGGCCCTCGAAGATGAGGTGGCCGACATCGTCGAGCGCTTCGAGACCCGTAAGGTTCTCGACCGCGCCAAGGGTCTGCTCAACCAGCGCATGCAGCTGACCGAGCCAGAGGCATTTCGCTGGATTCAGAAGGCGAGCATGGATCGCCGTCTCACCATGCACCAAGTGGCGCAGGCCGTGATCGACCAGCTCGATCCCGAGCACTCCAAGCACGACAAAACCGACGAGCACTGAGGTCGACCGCCACGGCCGGGCGCTCGCCGCAGTTCAGCGGCCGCACCTGCTCAGCGGTCGCGTAGAAAGTTTGTGATGCGCACCGTCGAGACGAGGCGCTCCTGCTCATCGCGGATCACGATTTCGTGAGTAGTCAAAGTGCCGCCCAAGTGCAAGGCCCGACAAGTTCCGGTGACCACGCCATCCCGCACTGACCTGGTGTGTGTGGCGTTGATCTCGATGCCCACGGCCACTTTGTCGCGGCCGAGCGCATGCACGTTCGCAGCAAACGACCCAAGCGTCTCACCGAGAGTCACATATGCACCGCCGTTGATCACGCCGTAGGGCTGTCGGTTGCCAGCCGCCGGCATGGTGGCCACGGCCTCTTCAGCTGAGAGGCTCACCAGCTCAATGCCGAGCTTCTCAGCGAGCTCACCGAGGTCGCCACGGGCTTCGAGCAGCTGGCGGGCGGCGTCATTCTGTGCGGCATCGATGAAAGACATGGCGGCTCCTTTGCGTTGGGCGCCCGCTGCATCGCGGGCGCGGTGCCCTTCACGCTAACACGGTCGTCGGCGTGTCACAGGCAGCGGGTAAGCTGGCTGGCGTGACTGAGACGCGCGACACCCTGATGATCATCGACGGGCACTCTCTTGCCTTCCGGGCCTTCTACGCGCTGCCGCCCGAGAGCTTCCAGCTTGAATCGGGTCAGCACACCAACGCCATCCACGGTTTTCTGGGAATGCTGCTCAACCTGCTCGACAAAGAGCGCCCCACCCGCATCGCCGTGGCCTTCGACCGGTCGCGGCATTCGTTCCGCACCGAAGAGTACCCCGAGTACAAGGGCACCCGCGGCGACACCCCCGAAGAGTTCAAGGGGCAGGTCGAAAATCTGCAGCAAGTGCTCGAGGCGATGAACATCACGGTGCTCACCAAAGAGAACTACGAGGCAGACGATATTCTCGCCACGCTCAGCCTCACGGGCGAGCAGTCGGGCGCCAAAGTGCTGGTGGTCAGCGGAGATCGCGACACCTTCCAGCTGGTCGACGACCAGGTCACCCTGCTTTACCCAGTCAAGGGCGTCAGCACATTGACTCGCTACACGCCTGAGGCCGTTCACGACAAATACGGTGTGCCTCCTGAGCACTATCCCGATATCGCAGCGCTGGTGGGCGAGACCAGCGATAACCTGCCCGGTGTGCCCGGCGTGGGCCCCAAAACCGCAGCCAAGTGGGTCAACGCCTACGGCGACGTGTATCAGATCATCGCCAACGCCGATCAGATCAAAGGCAAGGTGGGCGAGAGCCTGCGCGAGCATATCGCCGATGTCGAGCGCAATCGCCGACTCAACCGTCTGCGCCGCGACCTTGAGCTGCCGGTCGGGCTCGATGACCTCAAGGTGCGTGAAGTCGATCACGAGCGAGTCGAGGCCGTGTTCAGCGCGCTCGAACTGCGCACCATGAAGGCACGTGTGCAGGGGCTTGATGCTCAGCTGCACCGCAGCTCGCAGCGCGCGGTGCCTGTCGAGGGCATCGAAGGATCAGCCACTGCGGCCGCGCCGTCGGCCATCGCCGTTCCCGGCGAGCTTCGTGTGCCCGTGATCACCGACGAGCCGCCGCTGCCGACTCGTCTCACCAGCGAGGCCGTCGCACTCGAGTGGCTCGCCGGAGTCACCGCCGACGATACCGTCGGGGTGAGCCTGCAGACGGTCGACCAGCGACCAGTGGCGCTCGGTCTGGCAGTCGCCTCCGCCGGGCAGCCGACGCGGGTGGGCTTTGCTGCACTCGACGACGCTGCCGCAGCCGGGCATCCACTGCTCGAGTGGCTGAGCGGCAGCCAGCCCAAAGCTGTGCACGGGCTGAAGCAGGCCATCCACCAGCTGGCCCGCATCGAGGCCACCATCGACAATGTGGTGGTCGACAGCGAGCTGGCGTGGTATCTCTTCGACTCCACCCGCAGCGACTACTCGCTGGCGGCCAGCGAACAGCTGTACTTCACTCACCAGTTCGCGCATCCTGACGCCGATGCGCTGTTCGCCGACACCGCTGACGCAGCCGAGGGCGCTCTTGCCGGGCCCGACGCCGAGACGGCGATCGCCGCCTGGCAGACCCTGCTGCTCGGTCGTGCGCTGGTGCGCTCGCTCGACACCACCCGCGGCGGGCAGGTGCTGCGCGACATCGAGCAGCCGCTCGCGCCGGTGCTCGCCCAAATGGAGGCCACCGGCATCGCCGTCAACGCCGAGGGGCTCGAGTCGCTGGCCGACACTTTCACCGATCGGGCACGCGACATTGCCAGCGAGGCGTACAAAGTCATCGGTCACGAAACCAATCTGGCCAGCCCCAAGCAGTTGCAGCAGGTGCTCTTCGACGAGCTGGGCATGCCCACCACACGCAAGACCAAAACCGGGTACTCCACTGATCAGGCCTCGCTGAGCGCGCTCTACGAAAAGACCCAGCACCCATTCCTCGAGCTGCTGGGGGCACACCGAGACGCCACCAAGCTCGCGCAGATGGTGCAGACTCTGCGCCGCAGCATCGCCGACGACGGCCGTGTGCACACCACTTATCAGCAGACCGGCACCGCCACCGGCCGCCTGAGTTCTACCGACCCCAACCTGCAGAACATCCCTGTGCGCAGCGAAGAGGGGCGGCGCATCCGCGATCAGTTCGTTGCCGGTGAGGGCTACGAGACCCTGATCAGTGCCGACTACTCGCAGATCGAGATGCGCATCATGGCGCACGTCTCGCGCGACGAAGGGCTCATCGAGGCCTTCAACTCGGGCGAAGATCTGCACCGCTATGTGGGCTCAAAGGTGTTCGGGGTCACCCCGGCAGAGGTCACCAGCGAGATGCGCTCAAAGGTCAAGGCGATGAGCTACGGGCTGGTCTACGGACTCAGCGCATTCGGGCTGGCCAAGCAGCTCGGCATCAGCCGCGACGAGGCGCGCGACCTCATGTCGGGATACTTCCGACGCTTCGGGGGAGTGCGCGACTACCTGCGCAACGTGGTCGAGCAGGCGCGCGTCGACGGCTACACCGAGACCATCTACGGGCGGCGGCGGCCCTTCGGCGACCTCCACTCCAAGAACCGGGTGCTGCGCGATAACGCCGAGCGCGCCGCACTCAACGCACCCATCCAGGGCAGCGCCGCCGACATCATCAAGCTCGCCATGATCGCCGTTGACCGACGCCTGCGCGACCAGGGGCTCACCTCGCGGCTGCTGCTGCAGGTGCATGACGAGCTCATCGTCGAGGTGGCGCCCGGCGAGCGCGACGCGGTCACCGACCTGCTCGTCGACGCCATGGGTTCGGCGGCCACGCTTGACGTGCACCTCGACGTGCATGTCGGCGTCGGCCCCACTTGGGCACAGGCGGCGCACTGATGAAGGTCTCTCTCTCCACACAGCTGTCCGAGCTCTCAGAAGAGCAGATCATCGCGATTCTGCGCACGAGCTATCCCAAGGGCGACAATCCGACCGAGATCGACAACGACGACGCCGCCGTGGTGTCGGTGCCGGTCGAGGCGCGGTTGGCCACCTCCAGCGACGTGCTCATCGAAAACGAAGACTTCGTGTTTCCCGAGTTCTCCGCCTACGACGTGGGCTGGAAGACCGCCGCGGTCAACCTCTCCGACATCGGGGCGATGGGCGGCACGCCCACCGGGCTGCTCGTGACTCTCGGCATCAACCGCCGATCGACCGTCGCCGAGCTGGTCGGCTATGCGCGCGGAGTGCGCGAGGCGGTTGCGCGCATCAGCCCCGAGGTGTCGATCTGGGGCGGCGACCTGAGCAACTCTGCTCTGATGATCTCGCAGGCCACCAGTTACGGTGTGGTGACCAACCCGATCTCGCGCTCTGGTGCCCAGGTCGGCGATGTCATCGCCTACGCAGGTCAGCTGGGGTATGCCGCCGCCGGTCTGCGCATCCTAGTGGGGCAGCGCGACCGCTCGGCCGAACTGCAGGGCGTCGAGCGCACCGGCATCGTCGAGCGTGCGGTGGAGGCTCAGCTGCGGCCGACCCCGCCGGTTGCGCTGGGTGCCGTGGCCGCCGCGGCCGGCGCACACGCGATGATCGATGTAAGTGACGGTCTCGCTCGCGACGGTGCGCGCATCGGTCTGGCCTCTGAAGTCACCCTCGACTTCGCCTCGAGTGCGCTGTCTGGGCACTGCGCAGAGCTCGGCTGGGTGCGGCATACCCTCAACGTCGACCCGTGGGAGCTGGTGATGGCCGGCGGCGAAGACTTCGGTCTGCTGGCGACCTTCGCCAAGGGAGCCAACCTGCCCGCGGGGTTCGAGGTCATTGGCGAGGTCGTGCCGCGTGGCGAGCACGGGGTGCTGCTCAGCGGCCGACAAACCGAGTATCTCGGGTTCGACCACTTCAGCGGATCGCACTGATCGCGCCGATCGCGCCGCTCACATCCGGGCGTGTCGTTGCGCTCAGATATTTGCCCGCGCCGCATAAAGCCGATAGTGTTGCACACTGGGCGCAAAGCCTGTCCATATCCATTGCCGGAAGCCCAGCGCAATGCCGCAGCAACCGGCCCGAGTAGCACACACACTGGAGTACCCACTCAATGTCAAGCAATGTAGACCAGAAGGCCCCCGCAGAGATCGCTGTCAACGACATCGGCAGCGCTGAGGACTTCCTGGCAGCGGTCGAAAAGACGCTCAAATTCTTCAACGACGGCGACCTCATCGAAGGCACCGTCGTCAAGATCGACCGTGACGAGGTGCTCCTCGATGTCGGTTACAAGACCGAGGGTGTCATCCCCTCCCGCGAGCTTTCCATCAAGCACGATGTGAACCCCGACGAGGTCGTCAAGGTCGGCGACACCATCGAGGCGCTGGTGCTGCAGAAAGAAGACAAAGAAGGCCGCCTCATTCTGTCGAAGAAGCGCGCCCAGTACGAGCGTGCCTGGGGCGACGTCGAGAAGATCAAAGAGGCTGACGGTGTTGTCAAGGGCACGGTCATCGAGGTGGTCAAGGGCGGCCTGATCGTCGACATCGGCCTGCGCGGCTTCCTGCCCGCATCGCTGATCGAGCTGCGCCGCGTGCGCGACCTGACCCCGTACCTGGGCCAGGAGATCGAGGCGAAGATCCTCGAGCTCGACAAGAACCGCAACAACGTGGTGCTCTCGCGCCGTGCGCTGCTCGAAGAGACCCAGTCGGCCACCCGCAGCTCGTTCCTCAACGAACTGCGCCCCGGTCAGATCCGCAAGGGCGTCGTCTCGTCGATCGTCAACTTCGGTGCGTTCGTCGACCTCGGTGGCGTCGACGGTCTGGTGCACGTCTCCGAGCTCAGCTGGAAGCACATCGAACACGCCTCAGATGTGGTCAAGGTCGGCCAGGAGGTCACCGTCGAGGTGCTTTCGGTCGAGCTCGATCGCGAGCGCGTGTCGCTGTCGCTCAAGGCGACTCAAGAAGATCCGTGGCAGGTCTTTGCCCGCACCCACGCCATCGGCCAGGTTGCACCCGGCAAGGTCACCAAGCTGGTGCCCTTCGGTGCATTCGTTCGCGTTGCCGACGGCATCGAGGGTCTGGTGCACATCTCCGAGCTCTCCAACCGCCACGTCGACCTCGCCGAGCAGGTCGTCAGCGTGGGCCAGGAGGTCTTCGTGCGCATCATCGACATCGATCTCGATCGTCGTCGCATCTCGCTGTCGCTCAAGCAGGCCAACGAGGGCGTCGATCCCGATTCGACCGACTTCGATCCGGCGCTGTACGGCATGGTCACCGAGTATGACGAGCAGGGCAACTACAAGTACCCCGAGGGCTTCGACCCCGAGACCAACGAGTGGAAGCCCGGTTTCGAAGAGGCTCGCATCCAGTGGGAGCAGGAGTACGCCAAGGCTCAGGCTCTGTGGGAGCGCCACAAGGAGCAGGTGCGCGAGCAGCTCGCTCAGGATGCCGAGGCCGGCTTGGCCCCGGGCGAGGCAGCAACCTCGTACTCATCGAGCGACCACGAGGGCACTCTGGCCGACGATGCGTCGCTGGCCGCTCTGAAAGAGCAGCTCGAGCAGAACTGAGCTCAGGTCTTACTGAGCTGAACACAGCAACGGGAGTCGCCTTCGGGCGGCTCCCGTTCTGTGTCTGCAGTGCGAATGTGCGTTCGTTGGTCACGGTGTGTTGTCGTTGGTCAGCACGCACCCAGGCAGTGACCAGCGAGCACACGGTGTGACCAGCGAGCGCGCGCTTGCCGAGTAGACTGGCGCTCATGCCCACAGTCATCGCACTGACCGGAGGAATCGCCGCCGGCAAGTCCACCGTGGCCCGCCTGTTCTCTGAGCTGGGAGCGCGAGTCATCGACGCCGACAAGGTCTCGCGCGAGGTCGTCGAACCGGGTGAGCCAGCTTTCGACGAGATCGTGGCAGCCTTCGGGCCGCAGGTCGTCGCCGCTGACGGCTCGCTCGACCGCCATGCACTGGCGGCCATCGTGTTCAGCGATCCCGAGCAGCTGGCGAAGCTCAACGCCATCGTGCATCCGCGGGTGCGGCAGCGGGTCGCCGAGCGCATCGACTCGGCCCCGGAAGAGTCGATCGTGGTCTACGACGTGCCGCTGCTGGTCGAGGCGAACCTGCCGCGATCCTTCGATGCCATCGTGACGGTGAGCGCCCCCGAACAGGCGCGCATCGATCGGCTGATCGCCGAGCGTGGCTACACCCCCGAAGAGGCCGCTCAGCGCGTTGCGGCCCAGGCCAGCGATGCCGAGCGCGAAGAGGCTGCCGATTTCGTGGTCGATGCCTCAGGCTCGCTCGAAGACACCCAGCGCCACGCGCGACAGGTCTGGCACCAGCTGGCTGCCACCTTCCTGTGAACCGATCTGAGCGTTCTGCGGCTACCATGAGGGCATGACGACGACCCTCACTGACGATCAGGCGAACTCGCGTTACCTGCTGCGCGACGCGTCCGGCAAGCTGCTTAGCGCGGTCGACTACGCCCGCAATGGCGACAGCATTGCCCTCACCCACGTGTTTACACCGGCTCCACTGCGTGGGCACGGCTATGCTGCCGACCTCATGCGGGCGGTGGTCGACGAGCTGCGCACGGATGCGCGGGTGGGTACCGTTCGACCCACCTGTTGGTATGCGGCACAGTGGTTCGATCGGCATCCCGAGCATGCAGATCTGCTTGCCGGAGCCGATACTCAGCCCTGAGCGAACCGTTCACAGGCGATTCGAACAAAGATTCGAATATGGGCTGTTCGGTTGGTACACTGAACGCGTGCAGCCGACTCGTGAAGTCCACCCCTTCAAGGTGGAGAGCCCCTATCAGCCGTCGGGCGATCAGCCCCAGGCCATCGACGAGCTTGCCCGCCGCATCCAAGACGGTGAACGCGACGTGGTGCTGCTTGGCGCAACCGGCACCGGCAAATCAGCCACCACCGCCTGGCTGATCGAACGGCTGCAGCGGCCGACGCTGGTGCTCGCGCACAATAAAACGCTCGCTGCGCAGCTGGCCAATGAGTTTCGCGAGCTGCTGCCGCACAATGCGGTTGAGTACTTCGTGTCGTACTACGACTATTACCAGCCCGAGGCCTACGTGCCGCAGACCGACACTTTCATCGAGAAAGACTCCTCGATCAACAGCGAGGTCGAGCGCCTGCGGCACTCGGCCACTCGGTCGCTGCTCAGTCGTCGCGACGTCGTGGTGGTTTCGACGGTCTCGTGCATCTACGGCCTGGCCACACCCGAAGAATACTTGCAAGCCATGCTGCCGCTGCACGTCGGTGATCAGTTCGACCGCGACGATCTGATTCGCCACTTTCTCGCGATGCAGTACAAGCGCAACGATGTCGAGTTCGTACGCGGCAACTTCCGCGTGCGCGGCGACACCATCGAGATCATCCCCATGTACGACGAAGTGGCGCTGCGCATCGAGCTGTTCGGCGACGAGATCGAGTCGATGAGTCAACTGCATCCACTTACCGGCGAGATCATCAAACCCATCGAGTCGGTCGCGATCTTTCCGGCGTCGCACTACGTCGCCAGTGACGCCACGATGCGCCGTGCCATGAACGAGATCCGCGACGACCTCGACGCGCAGCTGCAGGTGTTCGACAAACAGCAGAAACTGCTCGAAGCCCAGCGCCTCAAAATGCGCACCACCTACGATCTTGAGATGCTCGAGCAGATCGGTTTCTGCTCGGGCATCGAGAACTACTCGCGCTACATCGACGGGCGATCACCCGGTGAGCCACCGCACTGCCTGCTCGACTATTTTCCCGACGACTTTCTCACCGTCATCGACGAGTCGCACGTCACCGTGCCGCAGATCGGCGGCATGTTCGAAGGCGACATGTCGCGCAAGCGCACACTCGTCGAGCACGGGTTTCGCCTGCCCAGCGCCATGGACAACCGGCCGCTGCGCTGGAACGAGTTCGAGCAGCGGGTGGGGCAGACGGTCTACCTCTCAGCGACTCCGGGCAACTATGAACTCGACCACGCCGATGGTGTTGTCGAACAGATCATCCGCCCGACGGGGCTGATCGACCCGCTCATCGTGGTCAAGCCCTCAAAGGGGCAGATCGACGACCTGCTCGAACAAATCCGGCTGCGGGTCGAGCGCGATGAGCGCGTGCTAGTGACCACACTCACCAAGAAGATGTCTGAAGACCTCACCGAGTACCTCTCTGAGAACGGTGTGCGCGTCGAATACCTGCACTCCGACGTCGACACCCTCCGCCGTGTCGAGCTGCTCACCGAGCTCAGACGCGGATCGTTCGACGTGCTGGTGGGCATCAACCTGCTTCGTGAGGGGCTCGACCTTCCCGAAGTCAGCCTGGTGGCCATCCTTGATGCCGACAAAGAGGGCTTTCTGCGCTCGACCACCTCACTGGTGCAGACCATTGGTCGCGCCGCCCGCAACGTCAGCGGCGAGGTGCACATGTATGCCGACAAGATCACCGACTCGATGGCCAGGGCCATCGATGAGACCAACCGCCGTCGCGAGATTCAGCAGAAGTACAACGCCGATCACGGCATCGACCCGCAGCCGCTGCGCAAACGCATCGCCGATATCACCGACCAGCTCATTCGCGAAGACAGCGACACCCGGCGCCTAGTCGGCAGCACTGAGCAGACGGGGCCAGCTCCGCGTGACGCGCATACCGCCGGCGAACTCGAGCAGCTCGTCGCCGATCTCAACGACCAAATGCTCGAGGCCGCCAGACAGCTGCAGTTCGAGCTGGCAGCGCGTCTGCGCGACGAACTGCGTGACCTCAAAACCGAGCTGCGTGCGGCACAGTCCGCCGGGCAGACAGGACGATAATGCACAAGACCCCCGACACCGACAATCAGCTGGTGGTGCGCGGCGCACGCGTGCATAATCTGCGCAACATCGACGTGAGCTTTCCCCGTGACT
This sequence comes from Pseudoclavibacter soli DSM 23366, assembly GCF_000423505.1. Classification (GTDB taxonomy): domain Bacteria; phylum Actinomycetota; class Actinomycetes; order Actinomycetales; family Microbacteriaceae; genus Pseudoclavibacter_A; species Pseudoclavibacter_A soli. The sequence continues at coordinate 73,674 of NZ_AUIC01000003.1, read as the reverse complement.
CGCTGGTGCTGTTTACCGGGTTGAGCGGCTCGGGCAAGTCTTCGCTGGCATTCGACACCATCTTCGCCGAGGGCCAGCGACGCTACGTCGAGAGCCTGTCGGCCTACGCGAGGCAATTCTTGGGGCAAGTCGACCGCCCCGATGTCGACTTCATCGAGGGGCTGAGCCCGGCCGTGTCGATCGATCAGAAGTCGACCAACCGCAACCCACGTTCAACGGTGGGCACCATCACTGAGATCTACGACTATCTGCGCCTGCTGTTCAGCCGCGCCGGCACACCGCACTGCCCGGTGTGTGACGCTCCCATCGAACGTCAGACGGTGCAGCAGATCGTCGACTCTCTGATGCGCCTTGAGACGGGTACGCGCTTTCAGGTGCTGGCGCCCGTGGTGCAGCAGCGCAAGGGTGAGTTCGTCGACCTGTTCGCCAACCTGCAGGCGCAGGGGTTCGCCCGCGCTGTGGTCGACGGTGAGATGGTGCAGCTGTCTGAGGCGCCCAAACTCAAGAAGTCGTACAAGCACAGCATCGATGTGGTCGTCGACCGACTCGTGGCCAAGCCGGGCATCGAGACGCGTCTGACCGATTCTGTCGAGACGGCGCTCAAGCTCGCCGAGGGTGTGGTGGTCGCCGACTTCGTCTCGCTCGAAGCCGATGACGCCGGGCGGCGGCGCACCTTTTCAGAGAAGTTGTCGTGCCCCAACGGTCACGACATCACGGTGACCGACTTCGAACCGCGCACCTTCTCGTTCAACGCGCCCTTCGGCGCCTGCCCCGAGTGCTCAGGCCTCGGCACCGCCATGGCTGTCGACGACGATCTGATCATCGGTGACCCCGACGCCTCGATCGCTGATGGGGCCATTCTGCCGTGGAGCACTCAAGGCAAGGGGCTGTCGAACTTCTTCACGCACGTGCTCGGGAGTCTGGCTGCCGACAACGACTTCTCGCTGACCACGCCGTGGCGCCGGCTGCCACAGGCAGCTCGCGATATCGTGCTGCACGGCAAAGACTTCTCGGTCAAGGTGCGCTATCGCAACCGTTTCGGGCGCGACATCAAATACACCTCCGGGTTTGAAGGGGTGATCCCGTATATCGAGCGCCATTGGCGTGAGGCCGAGAGCGATGCGGCTCGCGAGCGCTACGGTCAATACCTGCGCGAGGTGCCCTGTGCGGTGTGCCACGGCGCCCGACTTAAGCCCGAGGTGCTCGCCGTCAAGGTCGACGGTCTGAGCATTTGGGATGTCGTGCGCATGCCGCTTGATGCGGCTCAGCGTTTCTTCGCAGAGCTCACACTCGACGAACGTCAGGCAGCCATCGCGGCCCCGGTGCTGCGCGAGATTCGCGCTCGACTCGACTTCCTGCTCGAGGTGGGGCTCGGGTACCTGTCATTGGAGCGTTCGGCTGGCACGCTCTCTGGTGGTGAGGCTCAGCGCATCCGACTCGCCACCCAGATCGGCTCAGGGCTCACCGGAGTGCTCTACGTGCTTGACGAGCCGAGCATCGGCCTGCACCAGCGCGACAATCGACGACTCATCGAGACCCTGCTCAAGCTGCGCGACCTAGGCAACACGCTGCTGGTGGTCGAGCACGACGAAGAGACCATTCAGGCGGCCGACTGGATCGTCGACATCGGCCCCGGTGCCGGCGTCGAAGGCGGTCGGGTCATTCACTCCGGCACCTATGCCGAGCTGCTCGAAAACCGCGAGTCGATCACCGGTGACTATCTCGCCGGTCGTCGCAGCATTCCAGTGCCGGCCAAGCGTCGCAAAACCTCGAAACAGCGGCAGATCAAGGTGGTCGGTGCGCGCGAGAACAATCTGCGTAATGTCGATGTGTCGTTCCCCGTTGGTGTGCTCACCGCAGTCACCGGAGTCAGTGGCTCAGGTAAATCTACGCTGGTCAACGACATCCTTTACCGCGTGCTCGCGCAGCGTCTCAATCGTGCACGGGCAGTGGCCGGCAAACACACGCGAGTCACCGGCATCGACCAGCTCGACAAGGTCGTGCATGTCGATCAGAGCCCGATCGGGCGCACCCCACGCTCCAACCCGGCCACCTACACCGGGGTGTTCGACCACATTCGCAAGCTCTTCGCCCAAACTCCTGAAGCGCAGGTGCGCGGATATCAGCCTGGGCGCTTCTCATTCAACGTCAAGGGCGGCCGCTGCGAAGCATGTGGCGGCGATGGCACGCTGAAAATCGAGATGAACTTTCTGCCCGACGTGTATGTCGACTGCGAGGTCTGTCACGGCGCGCGCTACAATCGCGACACCCTGGCCGTGACCTACAAAGGCCGCAACATCGCCGAGGTGCTCGACATGTCGATCGCCGAGGCGGCCGAGTTCTTCGAGCCCATCCGCGCCATTCATCGCTACCTGCAGACCCTCGTTGACGTTGGGCTGGGCTACGTGACCCTCGGCCAGAGCGCGACAACGCTCTCTGGGGGCGAAGCCCAGCGCGTAAAGCTCGCGACCGAGCTGCAGCGCCGTTCCACCGGGCGCAGCGTCTACGTGCTCGACGAGCCCACCACGGGCCTGCACTTCGAAGATGTGCGCAAATTGATCGTGGTGCTCGAAGAGCTCGTTGACAAGGGCAACACCGTCATCGTGATCGAGCACAACCTCGACGTGATCAAGAGCGCCGACTGGATCATCGACATGGGGCCCGAAGGTGGTTCTGGCGGCGGCACAGTCATCGCGCAGGGCACACCCGAGCAGGTCGCGGCCACGCCGGGCAGTCATACCGGGCGATTCTTGGCTGAGATTCTCGATCGTGCGGCGGCGAGCTGACCATGTCCGACGCTCTCTCGTGGCGTCCGCGTACCGGTGACATTCCCTCAAAACCGGGGGTGTATCGCTGGCTTGATGGCAGCGGCCGTGTCATCTACGTGGGCAAAGCCAAGAATCTGCGGGCCCGGCTGAGCAGCTACTTCGCTCCGCTCGAGACGTTGCACGAGCGCACGCGCCGCATGGTGACCACCGCACGCGATCTGCAATGGACCATCGTGGGCAGCGAATTCGAGGCACTGCAGCTCGAATACACCTGGATCAAGCAGTTCGATCCGCCGTTCAACGTGCAGTTCAAAGACGACAAATCGTACCCCTACCTGACGGTGACCACCTCTGAGGAGATTCCCCGGGTGGCGATCACCCGTGGGCGGCACAAGCGGGGCGACCGCTACTTCGGCCCCTACGTCAAGGTGTACCCACTGCGCACCACCATCGACTCACTGCTCAAGGTCTTTCCGATGCGCAGCTGCAAAGCCTCCACACTGAAGGCCGCCCAGCGCAGCGGCAAGCCGTGCCTGCTCGGCGATATCGGCAAGTGCTCGGCACCCTGCGTCGGCCGAGTCAGCATCGAGGCCCACCGAGCCATTGTCGACGACGTGATCCGGTTCATGTCGGGGCACGACCAAACGTACATTCGCGATCTCCGAGGTCGCATGCAGGCGGCCAGCGACGCATTGGAGTTCGAAGAGGCGGCAAAACTGCGCGACCAATTGCAGGCACTCGATTCGGTGCTGGCCAGTTCATCGGTAGTGCTCTCTGACCACGACAACGCCGACGTGCTGGGGTTGTTCGAAGACGAACTCAACGCAGCGGTGCATGTGTTCACCGTGCGCGGTGGCCGCATCCGCGGCGTGCGCACCTGGCTGATCGACAAAGAGCTCGAAGTCGACACTGCCGAATTCTTGAACCAGGCGCTGCAGCACATCTACCTCGACGAAGACGACGACCCACTCGAGGTGCCGGTGCAGATTCTGCTGCCGACGATGCCCGCCGGCGCCGACGCGATCACTGAGATGCTGCGCGAACGCCGTCAGGGCCCGGTGCACCTGCACGTGCCTCAACGCGGCGAGAAGCTCTCGCTGCAGCACACCGTGACCGCGAACGCGGCCGAAGCGCTACGGCAGTACAAAATGAAGCGATCTAGCGACTACACCGCCCGTTCGATGGCCTTGACCGAGATTGCGGATGCCCTCAGGCTCGCCGAGGCCCCGCTGCGCATGGAGTGCTATGACATCTCGCACCTCGGGGGCACCGATGTGGTGGCCTCGATGGTGGTCTTCGAAGACGGTCTGCCCAAGAAGCGCGACTACCGCAAATTCTCGATCACCGGCACCACCGACGACACCGCCTCCATTCACCAAGTGATCACGCGGCGGCTGGCCCACCTCAACGACGAGACTCCCGACACCGATGGGCAGCAGAAACCCTCGTTCTCGTATTTTCCGGGGCTGATCATCGTCGACGGTGGCGCTCCACAGGTCGCGGCGGCTCAGCGCGCCATCGACGAAGCGGGGCTGAGCGGGCGCATCGCCCTTGCGGGTATCGCCAAACGCCTCGAAGAACTCTGGGTGCCCGATGACGACTACCCGGTCATCCTGCGTCGCAACAGCGAAGCCATGTTCATGGTGCAGCGCATTCGCGACGAGGCCCACCGCTTCGCCATCACCTATCAGCGCAACTCCCGCACCAAAGCCTACGAGACCGGCCTGGCCGCGGTGCCCGGCGTTGGTGCGCGCCGTGCTCGAGATCTGCTGCGACACTTTGGGTCGCCAGCGCGTATCGCCCAGGCCAGCGTTCAGCAGCTATGCGAGGTAGAAGGCATCGGGCCGACCACTGCTCAGCGGCTGGTGACGTGGCAGCATGAAAATGCCGCTATTGTAAAGACGGTCAGTCGCGAAGGGAAAGCCAGTGAGCAGTGAGTTCTTGATCCTGACCGGGCTCTCCGGTGCAGGGCGCTCCACGGTTGCCAACGCGCTCGAAGACCTGGGCTGGTACGTCATCGACAACCTCCCGCCCAAGATGCTGGTGCCGCTCGCGCACTTCATCGAAGATCCGGCACACGAGATCGACCGCCTCGCCGTCGTTATCGACGTGCGTGGCGGTGAGTTGTTCAGTGACCTCGAGGCACAGCTCGACGAGCTGGACGGGCTTGAAGTGCGCGTCAACGTCGTCTACCTCGAAGCCAGCGACGAGTCATTGGTGCGGCGTTTCGAGAAGGTTCGTCGACCCCACCCGCTGCAGGTCGGTGGCACGCTGCTCGACAGCATTCGCGCGGAGCGGCAGCGTCTGAGCGGCCTGCGCAGTCGGGCGCAGACCATCATCGACACGACGACCATGAACGTGCACCAGCTGACCAATCGCGTGTTCGAACTGTTCGGCGAGGCGCAGGCTGACACCGTCACGGTGACGATCACCAGCTTTGGGTTCAAATACGGGCTGCCGCTCGACGCTGACATGGTCGCCGATATGCGCTTTCTGCCCAACCCATTCTGGGACGAATCGCTGCGCAGCAAGACCGGTGAAGACCGAGCGGTCAGCGACTTCGTGCTCTCGCAGCCGGGCGCCAAAGAGTTTCTCGACGAATACGAACGTGCGCTCACCACAGTGCTGGCGGGTTACCTGCGTGAGAACAAGAGACACGCGATGTTCGCTTTCGGCTGCACCGGCGGCAAGCATCGTTCGGTGGCAAGCGCCATCGAGATGGCCAGACGACTGGCCCAACATCCCCGACTCTCGGTCAAGGTCACGCATCGTGACCTCGGAAAGGAATGACCCTCCGTGCCGTTGACATCACAGGTCAAACACGAGCTGATCAGACATCGATACGCGCATGGGCGCGAGCGTGCCGCTGAACTGGCGACCACGCTGCGGTTCGGGGGAGGGCTCCATCAGATCTCCGGCGTACTGGTCGTCGAGGTGACCCTTGACTCGCCCGAGCTCACCGATCGCGTGCAGAAAGCTCTCTATGAGCTCTATGGCACACGCTCTCAGGTGGTCGACGCGGTCAGCGGGGCCGACGAATACCTCGTGCGCATTTCTCGCGGTGGTGAGATTCTGGCCCGCCAGACCGGGCTCATCGATGCTCGCAACCGCCCCATCCGCGGTCTGCCGAGTGCGTTGGTCAACGGGTCGCCGGCGATTTCCGCGGCAGTGTGGCGTGGCGCATTCCTCGCCGCAGGCGTGCTCACCGACCCCGGACGCTCCAGCTCGCTCGAGATCACCGCGCCGCTGAACGAGGCGGCCATGGCGCTCGTGGGCAATGCCCGCCGGTTGGGCGTCTCCGTCAAGGCCCGCGAGATTCGCAACGCGCACCGCGTGGTGGTTCGCGAGCCCGATGCCATTGCCGCTCTGCTGCGTCTGCTCGGCGCCACGCATACGCTGGCTGACTGGGAAGACGTGCGCCGCCGCAAAGAGGTGCGCGCCAACGTCAACCGCCTGGTGAACTTCGACGACGCCAACCTGCGTCGGTCGGCACAGGCCGCGGTCACCTCGGGGGCCCGCGTCGAGCGCGCACTCGAGATTCTGGGTGACGAGATTCCCGAGCACCTGCGCTATGCGGGGCAGCTGCGCCTGGCACATCGGCAGGCCAGTCTCGACGAACTCGGGCGCCTGGCCGACCCACCGCTGACCAAAGACGCGGTCGCCGGGCGCATCCGCCGGCTGCTCGCCATGGCAGACAAGCGGGCCGAAGAGCTCGGTGTGCCGGGTACTGACTCGAACGTGCCCGAAGACGTGGCCTGAGCCCGCGAGGCGAGTGCGGCATCCACCCGCGATTTCGCGTTCAGTGAACGTGTCGTGACAACTTTCCGCATGTCGTGCCCCGCGGGCGCTTGGGTGACTACACTCAATGAAACGAGCCCCAACCGAGGCTCACGCACGGAACGACTAATGAGGAGTCTTCATGGCTGTCTACACACTTCCCGAGCTGCCCTACGACTACAGCGCGCTCGAGCCCAACATCAGCGGCAAGATCATGGAACTGCACCACGACAAGCATCACGCGACCTATGTAAAGGGCGCCAACACCGCGCTCGAGCAGCTTGAGGCCGCACGCGAGTCGGGCGATTTCGCCAACATCAACAAGCTCGAGAAAGACCTCGCGTTCAACCTCGCCGGCCACGCCAACCACACCGTGTTCTGGGAGAACCTCACCCCTGAGACCCAGCGCCCCGAGGGCGAGCTCGACGCTGCCATCACCGAGAACTTCGGCTCATTCGAGAAGTTCCAGGGCCAGTTCGCTGCTGCTGCTCTGGGCATCCAGGGCTCTGGCTGGGCCGCGCTCACCTACGATTCGCTGAGCGAGAAGCTGCTGGTCGAGCAGTGGCACGATCACCAGAGCGAGCACGCCACCGGCACGGTGCCACTGTTCCTCGTTGACATGTGGGAGCACGCCTTCTACCTCGACTACCTCAACGTCAAGGCCGACTACGTCAAGGCCATCTGGAACATCACCAACTGGCAAGATGTTGCCGCTCGTCTCGAGACCGCTCGCACCGCGGGCAAGGGCCTCATCGCTCGCTGACCCTCGACGTCGCGCGCCGGTCGGCAGAGATTGAAAGCTACGCGCGAGTGCGTTTCGAAGCCCCGCATCCACCCCAGGATGCGGGGCTTCGTCGCGTCTGCGGCCGCCGGTTGCCACCGGTGCGGGTGGTGGTTCCATCGCCGTGTCAGGTGAATTCAGACCGTGATCTCCCGTAGAATGACACCGGCGGGGAATCCGTCGTGCACGTGAAATCTGAACATCAAGGAGAACGCTCGTGACAGTTCGAGTTGGCATCAATGGGTTCGGTCGCATTGGCAGGACTGTCCTGCGCGCGGCCCTCGATCAGCCGGAGACCGGCTTCGAGATCGTGGCGGCCAACGATTTGGGCGACCTTGAGACTCAGGCTCACCTGCTCAAGTACGATTCCGTGCACGGCATCTGGAACCACGACGTGCAGACCGCCGAGGGCAAGCTGCTCATCGACGGCAAAGAGATCACCGCGCTGAGCTCCCGCGAGCCCGCCGAACTCGGCTGGGGCGACCTCGGCGTCGACATCGTCATCGAGGGCACCGGCAAGTTCAACGACGCAGACAAGGCGCGCGCGCACCTTGAGGCCGGCGCCAAGAAGGTCGTCATCACTGCTCCTGCCAAGCACGAAGACGGCACGTTCGTCATGGGCGTCAACGACGACCAGTACGACCCCGAGACCCAGCATGTCATCTCGAACGCATCGTGCACTACCAACTGCCTGGCGCCGCTGCTCAAGCCCTTCCTCGACCACTTCGGCATTGAGCGCGGCCTGATGACCACGGTGCACGCGTACACCGGCGATCAGCGTCTGGTCGACTCCAAGCACAAAGATCTGCGCCGCGCCCGTTCGGCTGCAGTCAACCTCGTGCCCACCTCGACTGGTGCGGCCAAGGCCATCGGCCTGGTGCTGCCCGAACTCAAAGGCAAACTTGACGGGTTCGCCGTTCGGGTGCCCGTGCCCGACGGCTCGCTGACCGACGTCACCATCGAATCGTCGCGCACCGTGTCTGTCGAAGACATCCTCGAGGTCTACCGTGAGGCTGCCGATGGCGAACTCGCGGGCATCCTCGAATACAGCGAAGCACCGATCGTCTCAAGCGACATCGTCGGCAACGGCCACTCCACGATCTTCGACGCACCGCTGGTGCGCGTGATCGGCAACACTGTCAAGCTCGTCGGCTGGTACGACAACGAATACGGCTACTCTCGCCGTGTCGTCGATCTCACGTCGCTCGTCGCCTCGAAGCTCGCCTGATCCATGGCACTGCAGACGCTCGACTCCCTGCCTGACCTCAACGGCCGCCGCGTCATTGTGCGCAGCGACCTCAATGTGCCGCTGGCCGACGGTGTGATCACCGATGACGGCCGCATCCGTGCCTCGCTGCCCACCTATCAGCGACTGCTGGATGCCGGGGCTGCGCTGGTCATCATTGCTCACCTTGGTCGGCCCAAGGGTGCGGTAGTGCCCGAGCTGTCGCTTCGTCCGGCAGCCGAGCGCCTCGCCGAGCTGCTCGGTCGGCCGGTGGCCTTCGCCGTAGACACCGTTGGTGCCGATGCGCAGGCCAAGGTCGCCGCGCTGGCTCCGGGGCAGGTGCTGGTGCTCGAGAACCTGCGCTTCAACGCCGCAGAGACCTCGAAAGACGCAGACGAGCGCCTGGCGTTCGCTCGCGAACTGGCCGCTTTTGGCGATGCCTACGTCTCAGATGGGTTCGGCGTGGTGCATCGCAAGCAGGCGAGCGTCTACGAGCTGGCCACCCTGCTACCGCACGCAGCCGGGCTGCTGATCGAGAGCGAACTCGCCGCGCTCGGCCGTCTGCTCGATTCGCCGGAGCGCCCCTATACCGTGGTGCTGGGTGGCTCGAAGGTCTCTGACAAAATCGCCGTCATCGACAATCTGCTGCCGAAGGTCGACCACATTCTGATCGGCGGGGGCATGGTCTATACGTTCCTGGCAGCTCGTGGCGACGCCATCGGCGCCTCCTTGGTCGAAGCCGACCAGATCGATCGTGCCCGTGACTACCTCGATGAGGCTGAGCGGCTCGGCGTGCACGTGCATCTGCCCGTCGACATTGTGGTTGCCGACAAGTTCGCTGCCGATGCGGCACATGCGGTCACCCCGGTCGATGCGATCGAGGCGAGCCCGCTGGGCAAGACCGCGCTGGGTCTCGATGTGGGCCCTGAAACCGCCACCGAGTATGCCGAAGTGGTCAAGGCCTCCAAGACCGTCTTCTGGAACGGCCCGCTCGGCGTGTTCGAGTTCGAGCCCTTCGCGGGGGGGACCCGCACGGTGGCGCAGGCCCTGGCCGACTCTGACGGGTACACCGTCATCGGCGGCGGCGACTCGGCGGCAGCTGCGCGGGCGTTCGGCTTCTCTGACACCGACTTCGGGCACATCTCGACCGGCGGGGGAGCGAGCCTCGAGCTGCTCGAGGGCAAGACTCTGCCCGGCCTTGAGGTGCTCGGGTGGCAGGCCGCATGAGCAACCGCACCCCACTGATCGCGGGCAACTGGAAGAACAACATCGACCATCTGCACGCCATCGCGCTCGTGCAGAAGCTCGCTTGGACTCTTCGTGACGCAGATCACGACTTCGATGACGTCGAAGTTGCGGTGTTTCCGCCGTTCACCGACCTGCGCAGCGTGCAGTCGCTGGTCGCCGCAGACCGTCTGCCGATCACCTACGGCGCGCAAGACCTATCGGTGCACGACAGCGGTGCATACACCGGCGAGATCTCTGGTGCGTTCATCGCCAAGCTCGACGCGCGCTACGCCCTGGTCGGTCACTCCGAACGGCGTCAGTACCATCACGAGACCGATGAGGTCGTGGCGCAGAAGACCATCGCTGCGCGTCGCAACGGGCTCGTGCCGGTCATCTGTGTCGGCGAGACCGCTGATGATCTCGAAGCGCAGGGGCCTGCAGCCGTGCCAGTGGCACAGCTGACCGCCGTGCTTGAGACCATTGCAGCCGATCTCGACGGCGTCGAGCCCGATGCTGCGCCGCTGGTGGTGGCCTACGAACCGGTCTGGGCAATCGGCAGCGGCCAAGCGGCGTCGCCAGAGCAGGCACAACAGGTCATCGCGCGCCTGCGGGCTGCCGTGGCAGACTCGCTGACCCCGACGCTCGGTGAGGCGCAGGCGCAGGCCTGGGCGGCATCCGTGCGCGTGCTCTATGGCGGCTCGGTCGCGGTCGACAACGTGGCTGGCTTCCTGGCCCAGCCCGATATTGACGGTGCGCTGGTCGGGGGCGCAAGCCTTGACGCCACCAAATTCGCGCAGATCGCCCAGTTCCGCAAACATGTGCGCACGAACTGAACCGCATATACGTATACTTGGAGAGTTGCCGACGGGCGACTGACGAAAGGCCGATGTGACTGCTCTGATCATTACCCTCAACGTGCTGCTGACAGTGACCAGCATTCTGCTGACCCTGCTCATCCTGCTGCACAAGGGGCGCGGCGGCGGTCTGAGCGATATGTTCGGCGGCGGCACCACCAGCAGCTTCAACTCGTCGGGCGTGGCTCAGCGCAACCTCAACCGCATCACGATCATCATCAGCAGCGTCTGGTTCATCTCGATCGTGGGCATCGGTCTGCTCGTTCGCTTCGACCAGCTCTGATACAACCCAGCACTTGCGCCTGCGGGCGCCTTTTCGGCCTGTCGGCCTCGACTGCATTCTGATCGAGGCGGCAGGCCGTTATTCGCTGCTGATCAGCAGCGTCGACTCTGCTCCAACACTGACCGCAGCGGGCAGAGCCGTTGCATCGGCGATCGGCTCGGGTCGCAGCGCCGTCTGCAGCACGTGGGCGACGGCATCGGCTTTCTGCGCACCAGCCCCCAGCAGCACCACCTGACGTGCCGCGCGAATCGTGCGCAGTGAGAGCGTGACCCGCTGTGCGGGTGGTTTCGGGCTGTGCGACACCGCATGGGTGAGCGCGCCCTCTTCGAGGCGGTGCTCGGCGAGCAGCTGCAGATCACTCGTGAACACCGGGTGCTGCGGAAACAGCGACGCCACATGGCCGTCAGGGCCGATGCCGAGCACGAGTACATCGAGAACGGGGGTGCCTTGGGCGTCGGCCGGGGCGGCTGCGGCGAGACGCTCGGCATAGTCTGCGGCAGCCGCATCCAACGTCATCTGCGCAGGCGCTGCGACGCGTTCGAGGCGGGCCTGCGCGAAGGCGGGGGAGAGGCTGGCCTGCTGCACGGCAGTCAGATCGTTGCGGTCAGGATGCTCCAGCGGCTGCCAGCGCTCGTCGCCGTACCAGAGGGTCGCTTGGCGCCACCCGGGAGTGTCTGTCGCAGCCAGGCGTTTGGTCAGCAGCGTACCGGCGGTGCCTCCGGTGAGCCCGATCTGCGGGTGTTCGCACGTCTCGAGGGTGTGCAGCACCGCACGAGCCGCCGCGTCGACGGCTTCATTGAGATCGGCGACCTGCAGATGCCGCCAGACTCGAGTCATGAGCGGCGAACGGCGGCGTCGGCGGCGTCGGCGACCAGTGGCAGGCCGTGCCGCAGCACTTGCGCGTAGACGGTGTCTTCATCGAGGCTGCGTAGATCTTCGGAGAGACACTCGGCAGCGGTGCGTTGGGTCAGCGGGATGGTCTGCTCGGGCAGGTCAGGCACCTGCAGGCGGCTGAGACCAGCCTGCGGGTCGCCGGTGAGCACGATGTCGCCGTCGGGGCGGGTCAGCCGCACCTCGAGCACGGAGAGCACCGACTCGGCTCGCGTAATCTGCACGGGTACCCCGAGACGCTGAGCCAGCCATGCGGCAAGCAGCCGCAACTCGGGCTTGCACGGGTCACCGCTGACGGCGACTTGGGTGACGGTCAGAAACGGCGGCTGATCGAGGGTGGCCGCGAGCTGTCCGCGCAGCAGGCTGAGCTGTGCCCAGGCCAGATCAGTGGCGCCAGGCCGATATTCGCGGGCGAGTTCACGAAGGCCGCGCACGGGGTCTTCGGTCTGCGACACATCAGTGATGCGGCGCACGGCCAAGGTGTCGAGGGCACCCGCCTGACTGATGGGCTGACCGCCGGTGAACCACAGCACCACGGGGGTGTCGGGCAGCAGGAGGCCGATAACCAGGGTGTCGAGCGCTGAGGCGACCGAACCGCGGGCGCGAATCACGATGACCTCGCTGGCCCCGGTATCGGTACCCAGACGCAGCTGCGCATCAACGCGATCGACGGTATCGTCGGGCGCGGCCACCACGACGATCACACGCATGGAGTGCTCGCGCGCGGTGTCATCGGCAGTTGCGATGGCGGCGGCCTCATGTGCTGCGTCGGTGAAGACCACCAGCGTGAGCACACGGCCGAGCGTGCCCAGCCCGGTCTGCTCGCGTGCCCGCACAAGTTGTTTCGAGATCGCGGTGGTGTCGGTGTCGGTGAGTTCGATGATCATGGGCGTCGCCAGGTTCTTCCTTCGCGGGCGAGCATGGCGTCGGCCGAGGCCGGGCCCCAAGTTCCGGGGCGATACCCTTCTGGCTGGCCCGAGGCCGCCCAGAAGCGCTCGATGGGGTCAAGGATGCGCCAGCTCAGCTCCACCTCTCGGTGCTGCGGAAACAGCGGTGGCTCGCCGAGCAGCACATCGAGAATCAGCCGCTCATAGGCCTCGGGGCTCGACTCGGTGAAGGAGTGGCCGTACCCGAAGTCCATGCTCACATCGCGAACCTCCATGTTGGTGTCGGGCACTTTCGATCCGAAGCGGATGGTGATGCCCTCTTCTGGCTGTACGCGGATCACCAGAGCGTTCTGCCCGAGGGCCGCGGTCTGATGCTCGGTGAATAGCAGCTGAGGAATGCGCTTGAAGACCAGAGCAATCTCAGTGACGCGTCGCCCGAGACGCTTGCCAGCCCGCAGATAGAACGGCACCCCAGCCCAGCGTCTGGTGTGCACATCCACCCGGAATGCCGCATAGGTCTCAGTGACCGAATTGGGCGCTGTGCCCTCTTCGTCGAGGTAGCCCACGACTTCGCGACCGCCCTGCCAGCCGCCGAGATACTGCCCGCGTGCGGTGTTGGCGGCGAGATCGTCGGGCAGCCCGACGGCGTTCAGCACTTTGATCTTCTCGCTACGCAGTGCGCGCGGGTCGAATGAAGTGGGCTCTTCCATGGCGGTCAGCGCGAGCAGCTGCAGCAGGTGGTTCTGAATGACGTCACGAGCTGCACCGATGCCGTCGTAGTATCCGGCGCGCCCGCCGATGCCGATGTCTTCGGCCATGGTGATCTGCACGTGGTCGACGTAGTTCGCATTCCACAGCGGCTCGAACACGCTGTTGGCGAAGCGGAACGCCAAGATGTTCTGCACGGTCTCTTTGCCGAGATAGTGATCGATGCGAAAAATGTCGTCGCGTGCGAACACCTGCTCGACCACGGCGTTGAGACGCTGCGCGCTCTCGAGGTCGTGACCGAAGGGCTTCTCGATGACCACGCGTCGCCAGGTGTTCTCGTCGTGGTCGGCCAGACCTTCACGAGCCAGGCGATCGCACACATCAGAGAAGTGGCGGGGTGGAATCGAGAGGTAGAACGCGGCGTTGCCACGAGTGCCGCGCGAGCTCTCGAGTTCGCTGAGCACCTCGCTGAGCGTGGCATAGGCCGCCGGGTCGTCGAAGGCGCCGCTGACGAATCGGAGCCCAGCTGACAGCTGTTGCCAAACCGACTCGCGAAACGGCGTGCGGGCCGATCGGCGCACGCTCTGGGCGACGAACTCGGCAAACTGCTCATGGCTCCACTCGCGGCGACCGAAGCCGACCAAGCTGAACCCCGGTGGCAGCAGCCCCCGGTTGGCAAGGTCATAGACCGCAGGCAGCAGCTTGCGCTGTGCGAGATCGCCGGTCACACCGAAGATCACGAGCGCGCCGGGGCCGGCGATGCGCAACAGGCGACGGTCATCGGCCGAGCGCAGCGGGTTCAGCCCCAGCGGCTGCGTCTGGCTCATGCCTCGCCGACCTGCCGACCAGCGACAGACACGGCAGTCTGCAGCACCTGCTGCAAGTGTGCGTCGTCGTCGATCTCGATGCGCAGCACGGGCAGGCCGTGATCGGCCAGCACCTGGGCGTCTCCGGTGGCCTGGGCGCGCAGCAGTTGAGCGAACCCGAACGGGCGGTCGGGAATGGCCAAGGCATCGTCGCTCACCCGAGTGATCTGCAAGAACACGCCCTCAGCAGGGCCACCCTTGTGATACTGGCCGGTAGAGTGCAGGAAGCGAGGGCCCCATCCGAAGGTCACCGGGCGGTTCAGCGCCTGCGCGAACTCGTCGCGCACCTGCTCGAGAGCATTGTGACCCAGTCGGTCGGCGTAGATCTGCACGGCCAGGTAACCAAGCTCAGGGTCGAGCGTGGCGAACAGCGCCTCGAGCGCACCGGTCAGCGACGACACCGCGTGCAGGTCGGGCTGTGCACCAGGAGCATAGACGCGCACACCGGCTTCGGTATACGCCGGCTTCGCGTCGTCGAGCGGATGCTCGAGCAACGCACGCGCCGCAGCCTTCGCGCTCTCAACATCGGGCTGATCGAACGGGTTGATCTCGAGCAATGCGCCAAGTGCCGCCGTGGCGACCTCCCAGACCAGAAGCTGCGCGCCCAGCGGTGCGACGACGCTCAGCGCACCACTTAGCGAGTACTCGGCAAGCGGCTCGAACGAGGTGCCGACCAGCACCGGCTGCACATCGGCGGTCGGGCTGGTGATTTCGGGGGAGTGCACCCGAACCGCGATCGGCAGCACACCGACGCCCTGTTTGCCGGTGGACTCAGCGACCAACTGCTCGATCCATGCGGGCAGCTGCGCAAGCTTGCCGTCACCGGCGGCCACGGCGAATTTATCGA
This sequence comes from Pseudoclavibacter soli DSM 23366, assembly GCF_000423505.1. Lineage (GTDB taxonomy): Bacteria > Actinomycetota > Actinomycetes > Actinomycetales > Microbacteriaceae > Pseudoclavibacter_A > Pseudoclavibacter_A soli. The sequence continues at coordinate 58,560 of NZ_AUIC01000003.1, read as the reverse complement.
CCTGCGCGGGATCAGCTGCCAGCGTCGCAGCCAGCCTCAGCGCGGGGTTGTCAACGCTGTCGGCCACGAGCTCGGCTGACGCCGCACGGGCCTCATCGAGCAGCGTGACGATATCGACACCGGCCAGCCCAGACGGCACCAGCCCGAATGCGGTGAGCGCGGAATAGCGGCCACCGACGTTGGCATCGGCGTTGAACACGCGGTACCCGGCTGCACGAGCGTTCTCGTCGAGCGGTGACCCCGGGTCGGTGACCACGATGATGCGCTCGGCCGGGTCGATGCCGGCTTCTCGGAAGGCCTGCTCATAGGCGCGGCGCTGCGAATCGGTCTCGAGGGTGGAGCCCGACTTTGAAGAGACCACAACGGCCGTGCGGTCGAGATCGTGCTCGATGACCGCGCGCAGCTGCTGGGGGTCGGTGGTGTCGAGAATGTGCAGCCGCACACCCGCAGCCTGGGTGATCAACTCTGGTGCCAGCGACGACCCGCCCATGCCAGCGAGCACGAAGCGATCGACGCCGCGCTCGGCGAGGGCATCGCGCAGAGCCAGAATTTCGGGCACGAGTGGTGCGCTGATCTCGGCCGCCCGCAGCCAGCCCAGGCGAATCGACGCCTCGGGCTGTGCCTCGGCCCCCCAGATTGTGTCATCGCCGCTCCACAGGCGAGACGCGAATGACGACTCGATCAGTCGCTGCAGCGCCTGCGCGGAGGCACTGACCCGACGGTCGGGAATGGTGACGGTGATCGTGCTCATCGGCGCTCCTTCAGCTCGGTCTCGACGGTGGCAAGCAGATGCTGCCAGGCGTCGACGAATTTCTGCACGCCCTCGGCTTCGAGGGTTTCAGAGACTTCGGTGAGTGAGACACCCACGGCCTGAATGCGGTCGAGCGTGTCTTTTGCCGCATCGATCTGCTGGGGAATACGCCCAGCGTTGACCACACCGTGATCGAACACTGCGTCGAGCGTGGCCTGCGGCACGGTGTTCACGGTGTCTGCAGCGACCAGCCCGGTAACATACGCGGTGTCTGGCAGCGCCGGGTCTTTGACACCGGTGGATGCCCACAGCGGCCGTTGAGGCCTCACGCCAACCGCGGCCAACGTGCGCCAACGTTCGGTGTCGAGTGAGTCGAGAAACACCTGGTACGCCGCACGAGCGTTCGCGAGAGCCGCAGTGTTGTGCAGTCCGTCGGTTGGGCCAAAGCCAAGACGTTCGAGGCGTCGGTTGACCTCGACGTCGACACGCGAGACGAAGAACGACGCCACCGACTGAATGGGGCGGATGTCGCGGCCGGCATCGCGAGCGAGCTCCAGCCCGGTAAGCCACGCGTTGATCACTTCGCGGTAGCGCGGCAGCCCGAAGATGAGTGTCACGTTGACGCTGATGCCCTCAGCGACCACCCGCGGGATGGCGCGCAGCCCAGCGTCGGTGGCCGGAATCTTGATCATGACGTTTGGGCGGTCGATGCTGCGCCACAGCTCGATGGCCTGTGCCACCGTGCCTTCGGCGTCATCGGCCAAACGAGGATCGACCTCGATGGAGACCTGGCCGTCGACACCATCGGTGTCGGCATACACCGTGGACAGCACATCGGCTGCCCGGCGCACGTCATCAGTGGTCAGTGCGCGCACTACACCGTCAACGTCGGTGCCGGCGGCGACCAGCTCGTCAATCTGCTGGCGGTAGGCGGCACCATTGGAGATTGCGGCGTCGAAGATGCTCGGGTTGGTGGTCACACCCACGATGTGATGGGTGTCGAGCAGTCGGGCAAGACTCCCGTCATCAAGGCGGGAGCGACTCAGATCATCGAGCCAGATGCTCACCCCGGCGGCCGACAGATCGTGCAGTGCGGTGCTGGTCATCTCAGTTGCCTTTCACTTCGGCGAGCGATTCGCGAGCGGCCTGTGCAACAGCGGTCGAAGTGATGCCGAATTCATCGAACAACTCACTGGCTGATGCCGAGGCACCATAGTGCTCAAGGCTCACGGAGCGCCCGGCGTCACCGACGATGCCGCGCCACGTCAGAGCTGAGCCGGCCTCGACGCTGACTCGTGCCCGTACCGCCTTCGGCAGCACACTCTCGCGGTATTCGTCGCTTTGCGCGGCGAACCACTCCAAGCTGGGTGCTGAAACCACCCGAGTGCCGATGCCCTCGCCCTCGAGCACGTCGCGTGCCTCGAGTGCCAGAGACACCTCTGAGCCGGTCGCGATCAACAGCACCTCGGGATTGCCAGAGCGAGCTTCGGCGAGCACGTATGCCCCGCGCAGCACTCCATCGGCTGGGGCAAGGGTGTCGCCCTGCGCGTCATCGCCACGTTCGAAGGTGGGCACCGCCTGACGCGTGAGCACCAAACCGACCGGGCCCGAGCGATGACCGAGCACACCGAGCCAGGCGTAGGCCACCTCGTTGGCGTCGGCTGGGCGCACCACGGTGAAGTCGGGGATGGCACGCAGCGTGGCGAGCTGCTCGACGGGCTGATGGGTGGGGCCGTCTTCGCCCAAACCAATTGAGTCATGGGTCCAGACGAAGATCGAGGGCACGCCCATGAGCGCGGCCAGGCGCAGCGCCGGGCGCTGGTAGTCGCTGAAGATCAAGAAGGTGCCGCCGAACGGGCGGGTCGGCCCGTGCAGCACGATGCCGTTGAGAATCGAGGCCATGGCGTGCTCGCGGATGCCGAAGTGCAGCACTCGACCGGCCGGAGAGGTGTGCCAAGTGTCGGTGGTGCGATCGACGGGGCCGAAGGAGTCTGCGCCCTCGATCGTGGTGTTGTTCGACCCGGCGAGGTCGGCTGAACCGCCCCACAGCTCGGGCAGCAGCGGGGCGAGTGCGTTGATCACTTTGCCGCTGGCTGCGCGGGTAGCGATGGCCTTTCCTGCTTCGAACACCGGCAGTGCTTCGGAGAGGTCTGCAGGCAGCCGATGCCCGAGCAGACGGTTGAGCAGCGCAGCATTCGCTGGATGGCTGGCCTCCCAAGCCTCATAGCGTTCGTTCCATGCGCGGTGGGCTTCAGCCCCGCGGTCGGCGACCTGACGCACGTGCGCCAGCACCTCGGGGTCGACATCGAAGGTCTTGGTCTCGTCGAAGCCGAGTTCACGCTTGAGTGCGGCGACTTCGTCGCCGCCGAGCTTGGAGCCATGGATGGCCCCGGTGTCTGCCTTGGTGGGGCTAGGCCAGCCGATGATCGTGCGCAGGGCGATGATCGAGGGGCGTCGCGTCTCGGCCTTGGCCGCGTCGATAGCGTCAGCCAGAGCTGACACGTCTTCGCGGTACTCGCCGCCATTGTTGGTCCAGTCGACCCGCTGGGTGTGCCAACCGTATGCCTCATACCGGGCCAGCACATCCTCGCTGAACGCGATGTTGGTGTCGTCTTCGATCGAGATGTGATTGTCGTCGTAGATGACCACCAAGCTACCCAGCTCTTGGCTGCCAGCCAGAGAGCTGGCCTCGCCCGTCACCCCCTCTTGCAGGTCACCGTCGGAGGCGATCACATAGATGTTGTGGTCGAAGGGGCTGGTGCCCTCGGGTGCGTCTGGGTCGAGCAGGTTGCGCTCGAAACGCTCGGCGTACGCAAAGCCGACGGCGCTGGCCAAGCCCTGACCCAGCGGGCCGGTGGTGATCTCGACGCCGGGCGTGTGGCCGTATTCAGGATGCCCGGGGGTCAGCGAGCCGGCCGTGCGCAGACTGCGCAGATCGTCGAGCTCGAGCCCGTAGCCAGAGAAGTAGAGCTGTGTGTACAGCGTCAGCGATGTGTGACCGGGGGAGAGCACGAAACGGTCGCGACCGATCCAGGTGGGATCGGCGGGATCATGCCGCAGGTAGCGCTGGTAGAGCAGATACGCGACCGGAGCGAGGGAGATCGCGGTGCCGGGATGCCCCGAGCCGACCTTCTCGACCGCGTCGGCAGCCAACACTTTTGCCGTGTTCACGGCCTTCTGATCCCACACACTCCACTGCACGCTCGACACTCGGGTACTCCTGTTCTTCGATGGGCATCACCAGTATAAGGAGCTGCAGTGCGCGAGCGCCCATAGTGCCTTAGACTGTCGGTGAACTGTGCGCGTGCTCCGAAGTGGGCATTGCCGAAAGGTATGAGACTGCTGTGACGACCAATGTGAGTGTGACCGAGGTGACGCGCATCACCGACGACACCCCATCACTGGGGCAGCGCCTGCGCGCCAAAACCCAGGCGTATGTGGCACTGAGCAAGCCGCGCATCATCGAGCTGCTGCTCGTGACCACCATCCCCACGATGATCCTCGCGCAACGGGGCATGCCGAGTCTGTGGCTCGTACTCACCACACTGATCGGCGGCACACTCAGTGCAGCCAGCGCCAACGCGTTCAACTGCTACATCGACCGCGACATCGACCGGCTGATGCGCCGCACGCGCAACCGTCCGCTGGTCACCGGGGCGCTCACCGATCGCGAGGCGCTTGGGTTCTCCTGGATCGTGGGGCTGGTCTCCATCGGTTGGCTGTGGTTGACCACCAACTGGTTTGCCGCATTTCTCTCAGCGTTCGCCATCTTCTTCTATGTGGTGGTCTACACTCTGCTGCTCAAGCGTCGCACGGCCCAGAACATCGTCTGGGGCGGCATCGCTGGCTGCATGCCGGTGTTCATCGGCTGGGCTGCGGTCACCGGCTCGCTGAGCTGGTCTGCACTCATCCTTTTCGGGCTGATCTTCCTCTGGACTCCTCCGCACTATTGGCCGTTGGCGGTGAAATACCGCGAAGACTACTCAACGGCCGACGTGCCCATGCTGCCGGTAGTGCGCGGGCGCAGTGTCGTCGGGCTGCAGATCGTGCTGTACGCATGGGCGCTGCTGGCCGGTTCGCTGCTGCTGATCCCAGTCGGTGACATGGGCTGGATCTACACCGTCACCGCTGTGGTGAGCGGGCTCTGGTTCCTCTATCAAACACACGCTCTGTATTCCGAGAGCCTCCGTGGCGACGGCAGTCGCTCGATGACCGTCTTTCACGGCTCAATCGCCTACCTGAGCGTGCTGTTCATCGCGGTCGCAATTGATCCGCTCATTCATCTGCCGCTGGCGGGCTGAGCTGAATCCAGCCTCTCGAGAGAAATGGGCGGATGCAGCCGATTTTCCGGTGCACCCGCCCATTGCTCGTCACTGAGTCAGTGAGATCAGTCTTCGAGACCTGCCCCGCTTGGCGAGACCAGCACCTTGACCGCGGTTTCTTTGTGGTTGATCAGCGTGTCGAAGCCCTCATCAACGAGGTGCTCGAGAGCGATTTTCTTAGTGATGAACGGCTTCAGGTCGATGCGACCTGATTCGACCAGCTCGATTGTCTTCGGGTGGTCGTTCGCGTAGGCGATCGAGCCGCGGATATCGATCTCTTTGAGCAGCAGGCGCTCGATGTCGAATTCAGCGCGATGATTCCAGATCGCCACGATGACCAAGCGACCGCACGGTGCCAGCGACTCCACCAAGGTGTCGAGCACAGGCTGCACGCTCGTGGCTTCGAAAGCCACGTCGGCACCTTCGCCGCCGGAGAGGCGTCGAACCTCTTCGACGACATCAACCTCGGCAGGGTTTAGCGCGTAGTCTGCCGAATGTGCGTCGAGAGCTTTCTGTCGGCGCAGCGGGCTGAGTTCTGAGACGACCACGTGAAGGCCGAGCGCCTTCAATACGGCACCGACCAGCAGGCCGATGGGGCCAGCCCCACCGACAATCGCCCACTCGCCGGGCTTGGGATCGGCGCGGCGCACAGCGTGATATGCCACGGTGAGCGGCTCGATGAGTGCTGCCTCATCGAGGGGCACCTTTTTGTCGATGCGGTGAACCCACCGACGCTTGACCACGATGTTCTCGGACAGTCCGCCGCCACGGCCGGCCAAGCCGATGAAGTTCATATCTGGCGACAGCTGATATGTGGGGTTCGCTTCGGTGGTGTCGACGTCGTCGTGGATGATGTAGGGCTCAATGACCACGTGATCGCCGACGGCGAGGTCGTTCACCCCTTCACCGATCTCGCTGACAACACCGGAGAACTCGTGACCGAGCGTAATCGGAGCGGATTCGCCTGAGATGACATGGGGATGACCAGCTGGCGGCACAAAGTTGTTGCCGTCTTCGAACTCGTGGAGATCGGTGCCGCAGATGCCGTTCCAGGCGACATCTACCCGAACAGTGCCTGGCTCGATGGGCTGTTGAGGAATGTCTTCGATCAGTCACGACACATGCTTGGCACCGAACTCACGGTGTCTGCGATAGCGAGGGTCGGTGATCATCGTGTACGCCACGAAGGCGCCGATGAACAAGGTGACTGCCGTGGCGACGAAGACCGCCTGAAAGCCCATCACCATGTGCGCGGGGTCAGGATGCGCTCCGGCGAAGCTCGTGTACAGGGCGGTGTAGACCGATAAACCGATCGAACCACCGATCTGGGTGGTCGCGGTGTTCGCCGCACTGGCAGCACCTGAATCGGCAGGAGAGACCCCCAACAGTGCGAGGTTCTGCACCGGCACGAAGACCATTGCCATCGCAGCGCCCAGCAGCACGAGCGGGGGCAGCACCTGCACCCAATATGAGCCATCGGGGGTGATGCGACTGAGCCAGAGCATGGCCACACCAGACACCGCCGGACCGATGATGAGCATGCGCCGCGGGCCAACTCTGGTCAACGCAATGGTGCACAGCGGCGAGACGATGCCGGTTGCCAGAGTCATCGGCAGCGTCGCGATGCCAGCCGCCAGTGGTGCCAGATGCAGCACTTGCTGCAGATGCCGCGTGAGGTAGAGCATCGTGCCGATGGTGAGGCATCCGGCGATCAGCTGCAGAATCAGCGCACCGCCGCGCACCGGGTCAGTGATGATGCGCAGTGGCAGCAGCGGGTCGCGCACATTGCGCTGCGAGATGACAAACGCTGCGAGCAGCAGTGCGCCGACAATCAGCAGAAAGACGCCGAGGCCGATGTGCTTGCCCGGCTCTGTCTGAGTGAGGCCGTAGACGATGCTGCCCAGGCCGAAACAGACGAAGGCGGTGCCGATCAGGTCGTAGCGATGCCGGCCCTCGGCGCGCCCTTCGGTGATGATCGCCAAGGTGGCCACGAACACGCCGATCATGATGGGCACGTTGACCAGCAGACACCACCGCCAGCTCAAGAATTCGGTGAGCGTGCCACCGAGCAGCAAGCCGATGCCGGTGCCGGCACCACTGATCGCGCCGAAGATCGTGAAGGCGATGTCTCGGTCGCGCCCGCTGGGGAAGGTCGTAGTCAAAATCGCCAATGCCGCTGGAGCCATCAGTGCAGCGAAAGCACCCTGCAGACCACGGGCGATGATGAGCTCGATACCAGTCTGCACCAGACCGCCGTATGCCGAGGCAATGCCGAACCCGAGCATCCCGGCCAGGAAGGTGCGTCGGCGGCCCCAATAGTCGGCAATACGGCCGCCCAGCAGCAACAGCGTGCCGAAGCTCAGTGCGTAGGCGGTGATCACCCACTGGCTCTGGCTGTCGCTCATGTGCAGATCGGCCTGCGCGCGCGGCAGCGCGATGGTGATGATGGAACCGTCGAGCACGACCATCAGCTGGGCGAGCGCAGTGAGCACCAGCACCCACCAGCGGTGCGTGTTCGAGCTGACCGAGGTACTCAGCGGTCTGCGCCTTCAGCGACAGCGGCAGAACGAGGCTGCTTCAGGGCGAGCACCGTGCCGACTCCGGCAGCGGTCAGCGCACCCGCGAGCACCATGTGCACCAGTACGAGTGACACCGGCAGCGCCAGGCGAGCCTGCGTCACCCCGACCGCGATCTGCACCAGTTCAACAAGCAGCAGGGCGGCCGACCAGCGGCGCAGCAGTGCCGGGCCGAAGCGTGCGAGCACCACGATGGTAATGGTGAGCGCGAAGAGCAGATACGCGGAGACGGCGTGCACGTGGTAGATCAGCTCGGCGTCGATGCCGGTGCGCTGCACCTGAGACAAGTCGCCGGAGTGCGGGCCTGAGCCCGTGGCGAACACGCCGAGCACCACGGTGACAGTGAGCACCAGCGTCATGATGTGCGTGATGATCGCTGTGGGCACGCCGACCGCTCGTTCGCGCGGCGCTGCGGTGCTGTGGGCGCGTACCACGAAGACGGTCATGAGAGCCACCAGCACGATTGAGAGCAGATAGTGAAACCCCACGAGGTTCCAGGTCAAGTGGAAGATGACCACCATGCCACCCACGACCGCTTGCAACAGAATGCCAGCCACCTGAATCCAGACCAGCGCGACCAGATCGCGACGTGCAGGGTGGCGGGTGAATGTCAGTGGTATGCCCAGCGTTCGCGACCCGTCGGCGGTGCGACGCAGCTCATAGACGGCGAGCACTGCCCAAGCGGCGATGATCAGCAGCGCACCGGTCAGCGTGCGGTTACCGAACTCGATCAGGCCGTGGATGCCCTGCTCGGGGGTGGTGGTGAATGCGTCGGGCGTGCACTTCGGCCATGAGCTGCAGCCGAGGCCCGAACCGGTGAGGCGCACGAGACCGCCGGTGGCGATGATCACCAAGTTCGCCACGAGCGAGGCGATCGCCGCCCAGCGCACGCCGCGTGAGGGCAGCGGCCAGGTCATGGTGGACGGGCTTGCCTCGCGGTCACGGGCGGGGGACGGGTTTTCGGCACGCATACCTCAATTATGGCCCGAGTTGCCCAAAGCGGGAATTCGACCAGCCCGGCGAAACGTTACTTTCTACGACAATGACGTTAGAGTTGTTTTGCTCGTCGGCAGGCGGGCATGCCCGACGGCGACAACCGTTTGCGAGGGCAGAGAGGAACACACAGTGAGCGATATTCTCGAGCAGAACCCCGAACTCGAGGGGCTCGGCAACTACGAGTTCGGCTGGGCCGACTCCGACGAGGCTGGCTCGCACGCCCGCAGAGGGCTCGACGAAAGCGTAGTTCGCGAGATCTCACGGCTGAAGAACGAGCCTCAATGGATGCTCGATCGCCGCCTCAAGGGCCTGCAGATGTTTGCGCGCAAGCCCATGCCGATGTGGGGTGCAGACCTCAGCGGCATCGACTTCGACAACATCAAGTACTTCGTGCGCTCCACCGAAAAGCAGGCCGAGTCTTGGGAAGAGCTGCCAGAAGACATCCGCAAGACCTACGAGAAGCTTGGCATTCCCGAGGCCGAACGTCAGCGCCTCGTTGCCGGTGTTGCGGCTCAGTACGAGTCTGAGGTGGTGTACCACCAGATTCGCGAAGACCTCGAAGAGCAGGGCGTCATCTTCCTTGACACCGACACTGCGCTCAAAGAGCATCCGGAGTTCTTCGAAGAGTACTTCGGCACGGTGATCCCCGCCGGCGACAACAAGTTTGCTGCGCTCAACACGGCGGTGTGGTCGGGCGGCTCGTTCGTGTATGTGCCCAAGGGTGTGCATGTCGAGATCCCGCTGCAGGCATACTTCCGCATCAACACCGAGAACATGGGGCAGTTCGAGCGCACGCTCATCATCGCCGACGAAGACTCCTACGTGCACTACATCGAAGGCTGCACGGCGCCGATCTACAAGAGCGACTCGCTGCACTCCGCCGTGGTCGAGATCATCGTGAAGAAGAACGCCCGAGTGCGCTACACCACGATCCAGAACTGGTCGAACAACGTCTACAACTTGGTCACCAAGCGCGCAATTGCGCACGAGGGCGCCACCATGGAGTGGATCGACGGCAACATCGGCTCCAAGGTGACCATGAAATACCCGAGCGTGTACTTGGTGGGTGAGCACGCCCGTGGCGAGACGCTTTCCGTGGCCTTTGCCGGCGAGGGTCAGCACCAAGACCCTGGCGCCAAGATGATCCATCTCGCTCCGTACACCTCCTCGTCGATCGTCTCCAAGTCGATTGCTCGTGGCGGTGGGCGTGCCGGATATCGCGGTGAGGTGCGCTTCGGTGAGAACGCTCACCACTCGGCTAACACGGTGCGTTGTGACGCTCTGCTGGTTGATGACATCTCGCGTTCAGACACCTATCCGGCCGTCGACATCCGGGTCGACGACGTCACCATGGGTCACGAGGCCACAGTCTCGAAGGTCAGCGACGAACAGCTGTTCTACCTGATGAGCCGCGGGATGCCCGAAGACGAGGCCATGGCCATGATCATCCGTGGCTTTATCGAGCCGATTGCGCGTGAGCTTCCTATGGAATACGCGCTCGAACTCAACAAACTGATCGAACTCCAGATGGAAGGGGCCGTGGGCTAACCGTGACCGAGATCGTGACACAACCAGGCATTGGGGAGCACAGCCATGGCTATCAAGTTCCCGTGCAGACGCGTTCGGCACGCTTTGCGTCAACCGATGTAGCCGAGTTCGGCAAACCGTCAGTGCGAGAGCTGGTCTGGAAGAACACCCCGCTCGACCGTCTCTCGCCACTGCTCGACGTGCTTGACGGCGCACCCTACCCCTATGCGGCAGTAACCCCCGAGGGATCGCACGCCGAATGGGTCGGCCGCGACGATGGCGTGGTCGGCAGCTCCCAGACCACACCTGAAGACTACGTCTCTGCCGCAGCGTGGAGCGGCTTCGAGCAGGTGCTGTCGATCACCATCGATGCCGAGCAAGAGCTCGCCGAACCGGTCGTGATCACTCGTGCCGAGCTGGGCGAAACCCCGCGCGCGGCGCATACGGTGATCACCGCACGCCACCACAGCAAGGCGATTGTGGTGCTCGAGAACCAGGGCGACGCTCGTCTGGCCGAGAACGTCGAGATCAATGTCGAGGCTGAGGCCTCGCTGACCATCATCTCGATTCAAGAGTGGGGCCCCACCGCGGTGCACGACGCCGAGCACTTCATCAACGTCGGACGTGGCGCGCATGTGCGCCACGTCGAGGTCAACCTCGGCGGCGACTTGGTGCGGGTCAACCCGTCGGCGCGCTTCGCTGGGCCGGGCGGCAATGTCGAGCTTGACGGCGTGTACTTCGCCGATGCCGGCCAGCACCTCGAACAGCAGGTCTACGTTGACCACAACGAGCCCAATTGCGTCTCGCGAGTCACGTATAAGGGTGCGCTGCAGGGTGATGAGGCCCGCACCGTTTGGATCGGCGATGTGCTCATCCGCTCGGAGGCCGAGGGCACCGACACCTATGAGCTCAACCGCAACCTGCTGCTGACCGACGGTGCCCGTGCCGATTCGGTGCCCAACCTCGAGATCGAGACCGGTGAGATCATCGGCGCTGGTCATGCTTCGGCAACAGGCCGCTTCGACGACGAACAGCTGTTCTACTTCCAGTCTCGCGGCATCTCTGAAAAAGAGGCCAAGCGCATTGTCGTGCGCGGCTTCTTGGTCGAGGTGATCCAACGTATCGGCTTCGCTCCGCTGGAAGAACGTCTCGAGGCAGCCATCGAGGCAGAGCTCGCCGACGTGGAGGTGTGATCGCATGGCCGAAACCTCAGACCTGATGCGCATCTGCCCCGTCGACGACGTGCAGGCCGAGTCACCACTGCGCATCATCATCGGCGACGAGCCGATCGCGCTGGTCAAGACCGCCGACGGTGAGGTACACGCCATCGGTGATCGCTGCTCGCATGGCGATATCTCGCTGGCCGAAGGGTTTGTCGAGGGCTGCACGCTCGAGTGCTGGGCACATGGCTCCAAGTTCGACCTCACCACAGGTCGTCCGCTCACTCTGCCGGCCTATGAGCCGGTGCCGGTCTACCACGTGCAGGTGGTAGACGGCGACATCTACATCAATCCCCGTGGCGAGATCGTCACCGAAGAAGCCTAGACAGGCACAGAAGGAACACAGCATGTCATCACTCGAAATCCGCGACCTCAAGGTCAGCGTCGAGACCGATCAGGGTGAGAAGCCGATCCTCAACGGCGTCAACCTCACGGTCAACACCGGCGAGATCCACGCCATCATGGGCCCGAACGGCTCAGGCAAGTCGACTCTGGCCTATGCTGTCGCCGGCCATCCCGGCTACATCATCAAGGGCGGCTCGGTGAAGCTCGACGGTGAAGAACTGCTCGACAAGAGCGCCGATGAGCGGGCCCGCGCGGGTCTGTTCTTGGCCATGCAGTACCCGGTTGAGATTCCGGGCGTCACGGTGAGCAACTTCCTGCGCACCGCCAAGACCGCCATCGACGGTGAAGCCCCGAAGCTGCGCGACTGGGTCAAGCAGGTCAAGGGCTCCATGAAAGAGCTGCGCATGAGCGACGACTTCTTGGAGCGCAACGTCAACGAGAACTTCTCGGGCGGTGAGAAGAAGCGCCATGAGATTCTTCAGATGGAGCTGCTCAAGCCGAAGTTCGCCGTGCTCGACGAGACCGACTCGGGCCTTGACGTCGATGCCCTGCGTATCGTCTCTGAAGGCGTGAACCGCGTGCACGAGCAGAACGACACCGGTCTGCTGCTCATCACGCACTACACCCGTATTCTGCGCTACATCAAGCCGCAGTTCGTGCACGTGTTCGTCAAGGGACACATCGTCGAAGAGGGCGGCCCCGAGCTGGCTGAACGCCTCGAAGACGAAGGCTACGATCGCTTCCTCGATCCCAATGAGGCGCTGGTCTGATGACGACCGAGCCGACGCCCGAGAAGTACGACCAGATCGAAGATTCGCTTCGTGAGGTCGTCGACCCCGAGCTCGACATCAACATCGTCGACCTGGGGCTGATCTACGACCTGTCGTTCGACGATGAGGGCGAACTGGTGATCAGCATGACGCTTACGTCAGCGGGCTGCCCGCTGACCGATGTGCTTGAAGAGCAGATCAGTGCGTCACTCAACGGTGTTGTCGACTCCTTCCGCATCAACTGGGTATGGATGCCCCCGTGGGGGCCGGAGCGCATCACTCCAGAAGGCCGCGACATGATGCGTGCCTTGGGGTTTGCGTTCTGACTCGAGGGTTCACCCGACCCGCATACAGAGCCCGTTGCGTCATCTTCGATGCAACGGGCTCTGTGCGTCTCACTCGACGGTGAAGACCACCGTCTTCGTATACTGCTCGATCTCGCTGTCGACGACCGTCACCATGGCGGTCCATTCGCCGGTGCTCGGCACCGTGACCGTTTGACTGGTGAAGCGCACCGGAGTCGGCTGCCCTGAGCTGATGCTCTGGGGCACCCGGTAGGGCATCTCCACGGCAAGTGCCTGCACACCACCGTCGGGCTGACTGAGTGACACCTCGACCTGCTGTGCCAATGGGGTGTTATCGTCGCCGCTGCGTCGCACGGCGATCACCGTGATCGTCTCAGGGCCCAAGCGCGTCGGCGAGATCGTGACCGTCAAATCATACGGGCCCGCAGCGGTCTGTGCCGTTGTCACCGGAGCATACGCCGCTTTGGCAGGTGTCAGCGACGAGAGCACCCCCGAGAGCGCGATGATGCCAATGGCTGCGATCGCCTCGATGCGCACACGATGACGCAACCGTGCGGTCTGCCCTTCGGCCGGTCGCCCAGTGGTCGACTCGCGCAGCTGTCGCCGTACCCATACGAACCCCCAGGCGCCCAGCGCCAAGGCGACGATGGCGAGCACGAGCTTGGCCGAAAGAACGAGTCCGTACTGTGTGGTGAACAATGCGCCTGGGTAGCCCACCTGAGCGAGCGACTGCACGAGCCCCGAGATCACGAGCGCGGCCACGCTGATGCCAGCGAATAGCGACCACCAAGGCAGTTGTCGCAGTCGCGCCGCGGTGAGCCGCTGTAGCAGCAGAAGCCAGCCCATTGCGAGCAGCCCGCCGATCCAGGTGACCGCGGCAACCCCGTGCACCAGCGTGAAGAGATACTGCCACCATGCCCCTGCGCCGCCATGCCCGTTCTGCACAACGGTTGCCACAGCGGCCACGCCGAGCCCGATGAGAGCAAGGATGCGCGCACGGGTGGTCTGTGACCAGGTCGCCACCAGCCAGGCTGCGGCGAGACAGATCAGCACGCGCAGGCCGATGGCGGTGCCATAGGCGCTGGAGCTGAACGTCCAGAAACCGCTCCATCCGGTGCCGTCGTCTGGCGCGGCTGAGATGGTCCAGGCATATTGCAGCACGAGTTGCACGGTTGAGGAGATCACCGTGATGCCCAGACCGATGAGCGCCGCTCGGCGAGCGGCGCGTTGCTGCCGCTGTTCGGCAGCCAGCAGCAAAGCGGTGGGCAGCAGACCGAAGCCCAGGGCGAGTCCGCCGTAGGTGATCGCCTTGGTGATACCGACCGCAGCAGTCAGGCGGGCATCGGGCTGCACGGCATCTTCGGCGACCAGCGCAGTAGCCGGCACTCCGTAGCCGAACTGCAGTGAGCCTCCGATCGGATGCGTATCTGCTGAGACCAGAGACCAGCTCGCGACGTAGAGCCCCTCAGGCAGGTCGGTCTGCAGCGGGATGCGCAGCACGAGGCGATCATCATCGAGGGTCGCTGCGTCGGTGTCGACTCGATTGCCCTCGGAATCGATGACCCGCACAGCACCTTCGCGCCCGGTGAAGGTGACCGCCTCGTCGAAGGTCACGGTCACCTGCGTCGGTGCCTCGTCGAGTTCGGTGCCATTGGCCGGATCAGTCGCGATGACATAGGCATGTGCGGAGGCCGAGTCGGCAAAGATCACGCCGAAGACTGCCTGCAACGTGAGTAGGAGTGCCAGAGCAGCCAGTGAGGAAAGAGAACGCGCGCGCGCAGCCACGGTCAAGGGCGCCCAATACGACGCAGCGCGATCACGGAGAGCACAAGGGCCCCGAGGGCAGCGGTGGCCCCACCTGCTGAAAGTGCCCACAGCGCGCCGGGTACTTCGACAGGCTGCGCGGTGTCGGCATCGTCGTCGGCTTCAGCGACGGTCACCAGCGGTGCCGGAGTTGCCGGCTCGGGCTGGCTGGGGTCGGCCTGCTGACTCCATGCTGCAGTGGTGCCGTCGGAATAGGTCTGCACGGTGGGGAAGTAGACGGTGCCACTGTCGGGCAGCGGGCCGACCTGCACGGTGAACTCGCCGAACTCATCAGGCGCGATACCGGCGCCGGTAGCTGTCCAGATGACCTCAGTGACCGCACTGGTGAGCGTGTTGCCATGAGCATCTTGCACTGGGGTGTCGAAGTCGGTGCGCACCAGCTGTGCACTCCACCCCGCAACCGGGAGCACGCGCACAGAGGTGAACGGTGTATCGGTGGGCAGGTGAGTGTCGACCTTTACGGTATTGGCTGTGTCAGACTCAGTGGGCACCCGAAACGTCAGTACTGAATAGTCGCCTGGTTCGTCGGAGGAGGCGTCGACCGCCACGTGGGCGAATCCGCCAGCTGCCGGACCGACGACCAAGCCGGCCGTCAGTGTGAATGCCATCAGTGGTCGCCCGATACGGGCAGTGCGCACGGTCATGGTCAGTCGTGTCTCTCCGTCTCACGGGTCGGCTGGTCGTGGCCGGCACCCTCTTCGTCAAGCAACCCAAGAATTCTCTCACGCAGAGCGATGAACTCGGGGGAGGCGGTGTCACGCGGTCTCGGTAGATTGATCTCGATGATCTCACGGATGCGTGCGGGGCGCGGCGAGAACACCACAACCCGGTCACTCAGTAACAGCGCCTCATTGACGTCATGGGTGACCAGAAAGGCAGTGAATCGCTGGCGCTGCCAGAGCGAGAGAATCTCCTGTTGCAGCACCCGGCGCGTGAGCGCATCGAGTTTGCCAAGCGGTTCGTCGAGCAGCAGCACTGAGGGATCGTTGACCAGCGCGCGAGCCAGAGCTGCACGTTGAGCCATGCCTCCCGAGAGCTGGGCCGGCCACGAATCGGCAAAGTCAGTGAGATTCACCAGCTCAAGCGCCTCCTCGATGCGCTGCTGTGACTTCTTGAGGGCGCCTCGTGCTGACGGCCCCAGTGCGACGTTCTGACGTACCGTGCGCCACGGAAACAGCGTTGGGTCTTGAAAGACCAAGGCTCGATCTGGCGATGGTGCGCGCACCGGCGTGCCATCGACCTCGAGGGTGCCGAACAGGGGTCGGTCGAGGCCGGCCAGCAGTCGCAGCAGCGTCGACTTGCCGCACCCGCTGGGGCCGACCAATGCGACGAACTCTCCGGGAGCAGCATCCAACGTGAGGTCGTCGAGCACGGCAAGATCGCTGCCATTGCTGCGAAACGCCTGGGTGACGCGAGTGATCGAGACCTGGGCCGACTTTTGTGCCGTGTGTGTGCTCACCATCGAACCAACTCCTTCTCCCAGCGCAGCACCCAGCTGCGAACGCGAAACAGCAGGGTCAGAGTGACACCGCAGACGAGGATCAGCACGATGATGCCGCCATACAGACCGTTGAAGTCGCCCCAGCTCTTCTTCCAGTTGAGGTACCAGCCGAGCCCGGAGTTCACCCCGAAGCTCTCGGCGACCACCAGCGAGGCGAACGACGCGCCGAGTGCCATGAACAGGCCCGTGAAGATACTCGGCAGAGCGGCCGGCAGGCTCACCCGCAGCACAAGGAACCATGCTCGGGCACCGGCAGTCTGTGCGACGTCAAAATAGGCTTTGGGAACGCTGAGCACACCGGCACGGGTGAGCACCGAAACCGGGAACCACACGCTGAGGGCGATCATGAACACCGCGCCACTGTAAGCGGTCGGCGCCAGCACGAACACGATGGGCACCCAAGCCAGGGAGGGCACCGGCCCGATGAAGATCAGAATCGGGTTGACCCAGTAGTTGGCGGCCTGATACCAGCCGATCGTGACGCCCGTGAGCAGACCGGTGACCAGACCGACCAGAAAGCCGATGCCCAACAGCAGCAGCGAGTTGCCGAGGCTTTCGAGCAGCAGGGTGGTTTCGTCGAGGATGCCACCAAGAATCTCTTGCGGTGCCACAAAATAGGGCGGCTTGAGCAGGAGGGACTTTGCTGTCGACAGCACCCAGAACAGGAACCAGACCCCAGCCCCAAGCAGCCAGGCCGACCCGCGCGCGGTGCGCGCGTGTGCCCAAGCCCCGAGGCGTCCGGGCAGCGCGGATGCTGCCCAGACTAATGCCGCCAGTGCCGCGACGCCCAGCGTCAAAGCAGTCCACAGTGACTCGGTGCGATTGAGGATCTCGCCGTCGCGCAGCGGCAGATCAGCGTGGTTGGGCACCAAGCCGGTGAAAGCGACGGCCACCCACGAGAGGATACCCAGCGAAGTGAGCACCGGGTTGATGCGCTCAGGGTGCGTGACACGTTCGAGTGCGGCATGGATTCGCTCGGCAGAGAGCACTGTGGCCGACGCGGCGGTGGTGGGCGCTACGGGCGCCGACGCACCCACCACTGCGCGATCGACGATCGAGGTTGAGGTCATGGTTCAGCTGCTCCGCGAATCAGTAATCGAAGTCGAGGTCGACGAAGACCTTGTCGGCCAGCACTGACGGATCGACATCAGAGTTCAAGAAGCCGGTCTGCTTGTACTTCTCGATGCCCGGCTCAAGCTGCTCGCGCAGGTTCTTCGGCGAGGGATCGAAGGTGAGCGTCTTGAGCACCGCGAGCGCCTCTTCTGCCGTGCCGCTGATGTAGTTGCCGTCGGCCTCGATCTGGGCAGTTTCTTCGAGATTGTTTCCAGCCCAGCGCGAGCCTTCTGACCAGGCCTCAACGAGCTTCTTCGCGGTCACCGGGTCTTGCGAGACGAAGTCGCTGTTGAGCACCACCGCGCAGCAGGGGGCGTCAGCGTTGTTGCTCAGCCCGTCGGCGATGTTGTTGCTGGAGAGCTCTTTGGCAGTTCCTGCGTCGACGGCCTCGATGATGGGCAGATAGCCGCCACTGGTGGCGATGGCGTCGACGGTGCCGTCTTCGAGCGCCTTGGGCAGCAGCGCCTGCTCGATCTGCACCCATTCAACCTGCTTGGCCTCGGGGCTCGAGTTGATGCCCGCGTCAAGCAAGTCAAGAGAGAAGAAGTTCACGGCAGAGCCCTGTAGCTTGCTGACCCCGATCTTCTTGCCTTTGAGATCGGCGACTTGCGAAATGCTGTCGTCGTTGCGCACGTAGAGATCGAGGCAGCCGTGGTGGAGCCCACCGGAGAGCTTGACTGGAGTGCCGTTGTAGATCGGCCCGAGGTAGTTGAAGAAGATGCCGTTCGAAGCGACGTACTTGCCAGAACCAACGGCCGCGGTCGTGTCCTCTCCGTCACCGGTTTTCTTCAGCGAGACATTGAGACCAGCATCTGAGAAGAAGCCCTTCTCGTAGGCGATGATGAGCGGAGCCTCGCAGACCCCGCTGGGGGAGGTGAGTGCGAGTTCTCGGTCTGCCCACGACTGAGTGACTTGGAGCTTGTTCTGCTGCTTCCAGTACCACCAGCCTCCGCCGCCTACCGCGGCGACACCGGCTGCGACCCCGACGGTCGTCAGTACAGCGCGACGTGAAACGCCCTTGGGCGCGTCGGCGTCGAGGGCGTTTTCGACTGGCTCCGCGGCGTGTGACGCCGCCTGCTGGTCGTGCTTCGGGTCAGAAGTCTCGTTGCTCATACGATGCTCTCTTTCAAATGGGGGCGATCCGCACAAGATCTCCCTCGTGATGGGTGTGTCGCTCAGCGCGACAGTGCCTCATTAGAGCACCGACGGGCGGGGCAGAGCCTTGGCAGCGTCACAAACCGCCGATTTGTACCCTCAGGTGTCGCGAGGGCTGTACCGCTGTGTTTCACTCTGTGTCACTTTGTCTATCGCGACGTGTCGCAGACCAATAGATTCGGTTCACGATTCCCCTCACATCGATCAAATGGAGCGAAATGGCCAAGATTCACAACAGCATCGTCGATCTCATCGGCAACACACCGTTGCTCGAGCTCAGCCGATACGCCGAAAAGCACAACTTGCCGGCTCGTCTGATCGGCAAAGTCGAGTACTTCAACCCGGTGGGCAGCATCAAAGATCGCATCGCCTGGGCGATCATCGATGACGCAGAGCGCAAGGGTGAACTGAAGCCCGGTCAGCTGATCGTCGACATCACCAGCGGCAATACCGGCATCGCACTGGCTGCGATCGCCGCCGCTCGCGGCTACCGTGCAAAGTTCTATCTTGGTGACAACACCAGCCCCGATAAAGAGCGCATCATTCGTGCCTTCGGCGCCGACGTGGTGAGCGTGCCCAACAGTCTGTTCCTTGACCCCTCTGCACTCGAGCAGCTCTTTGCTCGCGCCGAGAGTGAGAACCCGGGGTCGTTCATCGCCAATCAGCTGGGCAACCCGGTGAACCCGCAGAAGCACTACGAGACCACTGGGCCCGAGATTTGGGCAGACACCGATGGTCAGGTCGACTTCTTGGTCGGCGGCGTGGGCACTGGCGGTACCGTCTCTGGTGCGGGCAAATACCTCAAAGAGCGCAACCCTGACCTGAAGGTCATTGTGATCGAGCCAGGTGAATCGTCGCTGCCCAGCGAAGACAACGTCTACCCGCACGAGATCGACGGAGTGCACAAAGTCGACGGCATCGAGGCCGAACTGCTACCCGACAACTACGACATCGCGATCGCCGATGAGATCGTGCCAGTCGAGGCCGACGCCGGTTACGCAACAGCGCGAGAGCTGGCCCGCACCGAGGGGCTGCTGATCGGATCATCAGCCGGTGCCATTGTGAATGCGGCGACCATCATCGCTGCTCGCCCAGAGAACGCCGGCAAGACGGTGGTTGCGGTGCTGCCCGATACCGGTGAGCGCTACCTCTCGGTCGGGGTCTTCGACGACCCGGAGGCCTGATCTAGGGCACACCCATGATGCTGGGGCGGGTTCGGTCGACGAAGACCGGCCCGCCCCATACTGATGTTCAGCACGTATACTGAGCACTTGGCGCGAATCCGCGCCGCAACCCACGACTGATGAAGGTGCTGCCGCGTGCTCGCTGTCAAAGATCTTGAGATCCGGGTCGGTGCTCGCACCCTGATGAGCGGCGTGAGCTTCCGCGTCGACAAGGGTGACAAGGTCGGCCTGGTCGGGCGCAACGGAGCCGGCAAGACCACACTCACCAAAGTGCTCGCTGGCGAGCTGCAGCCGGCCGAGGGCTCAGTCGATCGACGTGGGGTGTTCGGCTACCTGGCACAAGACCCGAAACCGGCAGACCCTGAGCAGCGGGTGCTCGACCACATTCTCGACGCCCGCGAACTCGGTCACATCTCTGAGCAGCTGGCGCAGGCTCAGAACGATATGGGGTCGTCGGATGCTCAAGTCGCCGAGCGTGCCATGGCTCGCTTTGGTCGGCTGACAGACCGGTTCGAAGCACTGGACGGCTATGCCGCTGAATCCGAGGCAGCCGTCATCGCCAACAACCTGGGCATCGGCGACGACATGCTCTCCGCGGCGATCGGCACGCTGTCTGGCGGGCAGCGCCGCCGCGTCGACCTTGCGCGCATTCTCTTTTCTAACGCCGACACCATGGTGCTCGACGAACCGACCAACCACCTCGACCATGACTCGGTGGTGTGGCTGCGCGATTTTCTCAAGAAGTATCAGGGTGCGCTGATCGTGATCAGCCACGACGTGCGGCTGATCGAAGAGACAGTGAATCGGGTGTTCTACCTCGATGCCATTCGCTTGACCATCGACATCTACAACATGGGATGGAAACTCTATCTGCGCCAGCGTGAAGCCGATGAAGAACGGCGCAAGCGTGAACGAGCCAACGCTGAAAAAACAGCCACGCAGCTTGAACAGCAGGCTGCTCGCTTCGGCGCGAAGGCCACCAAGGCCGCTGCGGCGCACCAGATGCGCCGACGCGCCGAAAAGCTGCTGTCTGGGCTGGAGGGGCCGCGCCAAGAAGACCGTGTGGCCAACATTCGATTCCCCAAGCCTGCACCGTGTGGTCGCACGCCCTTGATGGCAAAGGGTATCTCCAAGAGCTATGGTTCGCTCGAGATCTTCACCTCAATCGATCTGGCCATCGACCGCGGTTCTCGTGTGGTCATCTTGGGCTTCAACGGTGCGGGCAAGACCACGCTGCTGCGCATCCTCGCCGGCGTTGACCAAGCAGACTCTGGCGTAGTGGAGCTCGGCCACGGTGCAAAACTCGGCTACTACGCACAAGAGCACGAAACACTCGACGGCGACCGCTCTCTGCTAGAGAACATGCTGGCCGGGGCCGACCTGAGCGAGCGCGAGGCTCGCAGCGTGCTCGGATCGTTTCTATTCACCGGCGACGATGTGCACAAGCCGGCTGGGGTGCTCTCTGGTGGCGAGAAGACGCGTCTGGCCCTCGCGCGCTTGGTGGTGTCGAGCGCGAACGTGCTGCTGCTCGATGAGCCGACCAACAACCTCGACCCTGCCAGCCGTGAGCAGATTCTTGACGCGCTCTCACACTATGAAGGCGCGGTGATCATGGTCAGCCATGATGAGGGTGCCGTACTGGCGCTCGACCCCGAGCGAGTGTTGATCATGCCCGAGGCCACTGAAGACATCTGGACGGCCGAGTACGCCGATCTGATCTCGCTGGAGTGATGCGCCGCGGTCAGTGCGTGCGATCGAGAATGGCGTCTTCGACCTCAGTGTCGGCATCGGCTCGCGACCGACCGACACGGCGTCGCCGCTGCGCCTCGATCTCGCTGCCGCCGGTGTCTTCGATACGCCGCAGTGTCGCGCGAATCGCATAGCCGAACCCCACGAACGCGAGCACAGCAAAGGCCAACCACTGCAGGGCGTAAGACAGGTGGCTGCCTTCGCTCAGGCTCGGCTGGGGGATGACCTGCGGATTCTCAGCCGCAGCAGGCGTCTCACTCTGCCGCTGACCGTAGGCACCGGTGAACGTGGCCTCGGCCTCGCCATCGGCCACCAGCTGTGTCAGCTCAAAGCTGGCGATCTGACCCTCGGGTGCGCCGCGGTCAACCGCAGGCTGGGCAGGTTTCAAACGAACGACGACAGTGACCTCGCCAGTCGGAGCATCTGGCACGTCTGGGGTGCCGCCGTCGGAGGCAGATGCCACCCACCCGCGGTCGACAAAGAACACCCGACCGTCGTCGAGGCGCAGCGGCACGAGCACCTCAAAGCCCGGTGAGCCATTCAGCGGACGGTTGCGCACCAACACCTGGCGCTGTTGCTCGTACACACCCGTGAGTGTCACACTGCGGTACTCGAGCGCGTCATCGAACGCGTCGATTTGGGGCACCAGCGAATCGATGTCGGTGGTCTCTGCACTCCAGTTGGTCTGCACTTTGTCGATCTGTTCGACAGCCTGTTCGCGGCGGTCGAACTGCCACTGCGACAGATAGACGCAGGCGATGGCGAAGACGATGACTGCGGCGAGATATCCGATCCACTCCCAAGGCCGCAGCAGACGCAGGCGCCTCATGCGGTGCGCCCCGGACGCTGTGGCTGTGTCTGTGTCTGCTGAACACGGGGCTCGCCGGAGTCGTCGGGGGTGGGAGCTGTGGGCTCGCCGACCACGTGTGCCTCGATGGTGATGACTTCGGCAGACTCGGTTGCACTGCCCGGGCGGCGGGCAGATATGGCCGGGGCCACCACTGGCTGAAACTCGGGAGCTGCGCGGTGGGGCAGATTTGCAATCACCACTGCATAGTACGGCAGCAGCGCGGCACCGGCGATCGGAAGCAGCTTCCACCAGCCGGGCACGGCAAAGATGAGACCAAAGCACACCAGACGAATAGCCATCGCAATGCTGTACTGCCACATGCGCCGTACGCGGTCATCAACGGGGGAGGTCGAGACGTGGGTTACCACGGCAGTGTGATCTGCTGCCACGGTCGCCTCCAATCTCGCCCGGCCCGAGCATTGCAGGCCTTGGATATAGTGTAAGCCGCACCACTGTTGAAGACCGAGGATGATCACACCATGAGCGAAACACCATCAGCCGCTGCCGAAAACGCCCGCGTTGTGCTGGTCACCGGCGGCAACCGTGGCATCGGCCGTGCCGTCGCCGAAGAGTTTGTGCGTCGCGGCTACCGCGTGGCAGTCACCTCGCGCAATGGCGACGGGCCCGAGGGTGCACTCGCAGTCAACGCCGATGTCACCGATGCGGCATCAATTGACGAGGCGATCTCGCAGGTCGAGCAGCAACTCGGGCCGGTCGAGATCTTGGTGGCCAACGCGGGCATCACCCGAGACACACTGCTGCTGCGCATGAGCGAGAGCGACTTCACCGAGGTGATCGACACCAACCTCACCGGGGTGTTCCGCACGATCAAACGGGTGATCAAAGGTCAGATTCGCGCGCGCTGGGGGCGTGTCATCCTGCTGTCGAGCGTGGTAGGGCAGTATGGCTCCGCCGGACAGATCAACTATGCGGCGGCTAAGAGCGGCCTGGTTGGCATCGCACGTTCCCTCACTCGTGAGCTGGGCTCGCGCGGCATCACTGCGAACTTGGTGGCTCCCGGTTTCATCGAGACCGACATGACCGCGGTGCTCACCGACCAACAGCGCACCGACTATCTCTCGGCCATCCCGGCCGGGCGGTTCGGCACGGTGGATGACGTGGCCAAGACGATCGCCTGGCTCGCCTCAGATGACGCCGGCTACATCAGCGGGGCGATCATTCCTGTCGATGGCGGCCTCGGCATGGGGCACTGAGCGCGAAGGCCGCTCAGACGGCAGGCAGCCAGGCCACGGCCTGGTCGAGTCCGCCGACGCTGATCACATGATCAGCATGCTCAGCGACGATGGGTTTGGGGTGATACCCGACCGACACAGCAGCCTGAGCCATCATGCGCAGATCGTTGGCGCCGTCGCCGACGGCCATGGTGTGTGTGAGAGGCACCTCGTTGCGACTCGCCCAGTGCACTAAGAGGTCTGCCTTGCGCTGCCCGTCGACGATGTCACCCAGCACCTGCCCGGTGAGATGCCCGTCGACGACTTCGAGCACGTTGGCCTCCCACAGGTCGAGCCCCAAGTGAACGGCCAGCGGATCGAGCACCTGCCGGAAGCCTCCGGAGACTGCGCCCACGATGCCACCGCGCTCGTGCACGGCGTCGATGAGCTGTTGAGCGCCGGGGCTGACTCGCACTCGTTCGACCACGGTCGCAAAGATGTCGTCGGAGAGCCCGGCGAGGGTTGCAACTCGCTCACGGAGGCTCTCGGCGAAGTCGATTTCGCCCCGCATCGCTCGTTCGGTGACTGAGGCAACTTGGTCTCGGGTGCCGGCGGCATCGGCCAGCAGCTCGATCACTTCGTCTTGGATCAGGGTGGAGTCAACGTCAGTCACGACCAGTAGGGCAGCATTCACCATTGCATTCTACGCGTGGCCTGCGGCTCGCTCCGCGCAGCATGTTCTAGTCTGGATGCCATGACGACAGTGCTCGATCTCTCCCATGTCAGTGTGGTGCGCTCAGGGCACGCCCTGCTTGACGATGTCTCGTGGCGTGTCGAGGCCGACCAACGCTGGGTCGTGCTCGGCCCCAATGGTGCCGGCAAAACGACGCTGCTGAACGTCGCCAGTGCCTCACTGCATCCGACCAAAGGCACTGTGCGCGTGCTCGGTGAACAGCTCGGCCGCGTCGATGTCTTCGAGCTGCGGCCGCGAGTCGGGCTGGCTTCGTCAGCCACCAGTCGGCGGCTGCCGGCCGGTGAGCCGGTGCTCGACGTGGTGCTCACCGCGGCGTATGGCGTCACTGGTCGGTGGCGCGAGCAGTATGACGAGGTTGACGAGCGCCGAGCTCGGGCGATGCTGCGCGATTGGGGTCTGGAGCACTTGGCAGACCGCACCTATGGCAGCTTGAGCGATGGTGAGCGCAAGCGCACCCAGATCGCCCGCGCGGTGATGAGCGACCCCGAACTGCTGCTGCTCGACGAGCCGACGGCCAACCTCGACCTCGGTGCGCGAGAAGAGCTGCTGACGCTCTTGGGTGAGTACGCACTGGCACCTGAGGCGCCGGCCTTGGTCTCGGTGACTCACCACGTCGAGGAGATCCCACGCAACTTCACCCACGCCCTTCTGCTCAAAGACGGGCAGGTCGCTGCTCAGGGCCCGATCGCAGAGACCGTCACCAGCTACAACCTCAGTCAGCTTTATGACCTGCCGCTTCGCGTGACACGGCACGACGGTCGTTTCACCGCGCAGGCCGATCTGGTATAGTGTTTCTCTGGCTCACGCGTCATTGCGTCCACTTTTAGTGTGTAAGGATCACTCATGAAAAAAGGCATTCACCCCGACTACGCTCCGGTCGTCTTCCGTGACCTCGCGTCGGGCGAGTCGTTCCTGACTCGCTCCACCGTGAAGTCAGACAAGACCATCGAGTGGGAAGACGGCAACACGTACCCGGTCTATGACGTCGAGATCTCATCGGTGTCGCACCCGTTCTACACCGGCAAGCAGCGCATCCTTGACTCGGCCGGCCGCGTTGAGAAGTTCAACAACCGTTACAAGGGCTTCGGCAAGCTCGGCTAGTCAGCCACTGAGGCTGCGCCTCATCTCTTCAAAGAAGGACACCCAATGGGGTGTCCTTCTTTGTGTTTGGCTGGGACTGTGGGGTGAGCGGCCGATGCTGCTGCATCAGGTTCATGGGTGCGCAGAGGCACTGTCTGCATCTGCGACGTGATGTCTGCACGACACTCCGGGCTGCTGCAGACAACGCGTTGGCACTGCCGACATTGTGTCGCTGCTGCAGAAAGTGCGCGGCTGAGAGATGATCAGCGCGGCGGGTTAGCGCACTGGCCAGGCTCCGCTGGTCCAGAAGTCGGTGAGACCGCGTGTGTTGCGCATGTAGTCGATGAAACTGTCGGCCTGTTCGCGGGCCCAACTGATCTGCTCGGTATGCAGCTGTTGGGCAGGAATGTCGAGCTGTTCGGGGAAGGCGCGTGCAACGGCCTGGGCAACGAGCCCGGCGGCAATCGCGTCGGCAGAGGCCTGATGTGCGTCGTCGAGCGTGACACCATAATGGCGGCAGGCGTCGGTCAGGGTGCGCTTGCCTCGACGGAATCGGTCGACGGCCTTGTCGATCACCAGCGGGTCAACGACAGGGCTGGGATTGACCAGTGGAGCGAGGCTGTGCCGCTGCGCCTCGGCTTCGAGAATCGAGAGGTCGTAGGGTGCGTTATAAGCGACCACTGGTGTCTGCGTGTCGAACGCTGACCGCAACAGTTCAAGCACCTCAGACAGGGCGTCGGCAGCGCGGCGACCCTCACGACGTGCGCGCTCGGTGCTGATGCCGTGCACCCGCTGTGCCTGCCAGGGAATCTCGACTTCGGGGTCTATCAGCCAAGAATGCTCTTCAACGAGGTGGCCGTCGGCATCGAGCCGCCCGATGAAGGCACTGACGATGCGTGCGGTGCGTGTGTCGACCCCTGTGGTCTCGGTGTCGAATACGATGAGGTCGCGCGCCCATGCTGGCAGTGCTGCTGTCTCTGTCATATTTCCAGCCTAGCGGCGCCCACTGACACGCCTTGTCAGGGGATCGGACGCGCCGCGGCGTCTCCGGGGGCACCCTCATACTGTTGCAGCGCCCAGGCGCCGACTTCGTCGACGGTAAACACGTTCGTGCTGCCGTTGGGAATAGTGTCGGCGGGATTCGGCAGGCGGAAATCTGTCACATGCCGGATGAGCGAGCCGATGACGCCCCCATGGGTGACTACCAAAAGGTTCTGGCCGGGATGAGCTGCGGCCAGAAGTGAGAGAGCCGGCAGACTGCGTGCGACCACATCGGCACGAGTCTCCAGGCCCGGAACTGCTGTGTCTTCAGCGAATCGCGCGGTGCGCTCGGCATAAGTGAGCCCCTCGATTTCGCCGAAACTGCGCTCTGCCACATCGTCGAGCACTCCGGGCGCGGGCAGACCAAGCACCTCGGCGACGATCGACGCAGTGTCGGCGGCGCGCTGCAGGGGGCTGGTGTAGATGCGCTGCCAATCTGTGTTCATCAAACGTTCGGCGGCCACTCGAGCCTGAGCACGGCCGCGGTCGTTCAAGGGGATGTCGGTGCGCCCTTGAATACGACGCTGGGCGTTCCAGTCGGTCTCGCCGTGTCGGATCAGGCCGATGGTGGTGTGCATGCGGGCTCCTTCGCGCCACAATGCTACCGGAGGTGGAAGGTGACCCTCGCGCATCCATGCGTCGTGGGCGAGTGCTATATATGATCGCCGCGTCGATTGGCGGGGTGGGCGAGAGTGTGGGATACGATGAAGTCGTGTCTACCAACGAAGCTATCAACACTGACAGAATCCGCAACGAAGCCTTCCGCAGCAAGGTCGTTTCGGCAGACGAGGCTGCGGCACTGATCCACGACGGAGCCTCAATCGGGTTCAGTGGTTTCGTGGGTGCAGGCTACCCCAAGGCGATTCCCGATTCACTGGCCAAGCACGCTGCTGCCGCCCATGAGCGCGGCGAGCACTTCCAGGTCAACGTCTATACCGGCGCCTCGACTGACCACGCGCTTGATGGCATTCTCGCTGAGAGCGAAGCGATCGCGTTCCGCACACCGTTCTCTACCGATGGCTCGCTGCGCAAGCAGATCAACAACGGCAGCGTGCGCTACATCGATACGCACCTCTCGCATCTCGCGCAGCAGGTCGAAGAGGGCTTCTTCGACCATCTCGACTTCGCGGTGATCGAAGTCTCGGGCATCGACGAAGACGGCCACCTCATTCCCTCCACTTCGCTGGGCAACAACAAGACGTGGCTCGAGCAGGCTGACAAGGTCATTCTCGAGGTCAACGAGTGGCAGCCCGAGCAGCTCAACGGCATTCACGACGTCTACTACTCGGTCGATGTGCCGCCGCATCGCAAGCCGATTCCGCTGGTCGGGGCGACCGACCGTATCGGCGTGCCGTACCTCGAGGTCGATCTCGACAAGGTCGTCGCAGTGGTCGAGACTGGTGGTGGCGACCGCAACACGAAGTTCACCCCGCTTGACGAGGTGTCGAAGGCCATCGGCGACAACGTGGTCAAGTTCTTCAAACAAGAAGAAGAGGCCGGCCGTCTGCCCAAGGGCAAACTGCTGCCGCTGCAGTCGGGTATCGGCAACGTGGCCAACGCGGTGCTTGCCGGCCTCGAGACCGGCGGCTACAAGGGTCTCGAGTGCTTCTCAGAAGTGATTCAAGACGGCATGCTCGGGCTGATCAAGTCGGGCACTGTCGAGGTGGCGTCGGCCACTGCGCTCTCGCTGAGCCCAGACGTGATCGATGAGTTCCGCGAGAACATCGACTTCTACAACAAGCACATCATCCTGCGCCCCCAAGAGATCAGCAATAACCCTGAGCTCATTCGTCGCATCGGCGTGGTGGCGATGAACGGCATGCTTGAGGCCGACATCTACGGCAATGTGAACTCGACTCACGTCATGGGCACCAAGATGATGAACGGCATCGGCGGCTCAGGTGACTTCGCCCGCAATGGCTACATCTCGATCTTCCTGAGCCCCTCGGTGGCCAAGAACGGCGATATCTCGGCAATCGTGCCGTTCGTTTCGCACGTCGATCACACCGAGCACGACACCCAGGTGATCGTCACGGAGTACGGCTTTGCCGACCTGCGTGGCAAGACCCCGCGTGAGCGCGCCCAGGCACTGATCGCCATCGCGCATCCGTCGTACCGCGCCCAGCTGCAAGACTATTTCGACCGCGCAAACGCGCAGCCGAACGCCGGTCAGACCCCCCACATTCTGCCCGAGGCACTCAGCTGGCATCAGCGGTTCCTCGACACCGGCAGCATGTTGCAGGGCGAAGCCGAGTAACGCTCAGCTGACTCCGCGCACGACGCCTGACACGATCTCTCGACGTGTCGGGCGTCGTGGTCTGTGTGGCGACATGCATCGACATCGAATTCACGGCTGACTCCAAGGGCGATAGACTAGGCAGGATGAGCACACAGCGAGAGCATGGCAGCACGCGACTGATGCGTGCCTTCGTGTTTGCGCTCTTCGCTGCGGGGCTCAGCGGCATTGCCCATGCCGCAGTTGACGGCCAAATCGTCAGCATCTGGGCGGTGCTCGTCGCAGCAGCGGTGTGCACGCCCATCGGCTTCCTCCCGCGCGGCATCCATCGTCGGCTGAGCTCGTTTTTCGTCGTGCTCGGTGCACAGGGCGTCATGCACATGGTGTTCATGTCCTCTGCTGGCGGCCACGCTGCACACCTTGCCACCACGTCTTCCAGCGCACTGGCCGGTGGCATCGCCATGGTGGCCGCCCATACGCTTGCCGCTGTGGTGGCCTGGCTCTGGTTGGGGTTCGGCGCGCAACTGCTCTCACGAGTGATCAGCGCCGGCGCGGCGCAAGTTCATCGCCTGCTCTCGACCACAGATCTTCATCCAGCCCTGGTCTCGGGCGACACTCATCTTTGCCTCACTGAGGCTCCGCGCACTGCACGCAGGCCGAGCCTCGTTCAGGGGTGGAGCCTTCGAGCGCCGCCGTCTCACTGAGCGGTCACACGGAGCGCCTCTTCTCGTTGACGCTCCGCCCCACATCAGAGATTCAGGAACGGTAACTCATGGCTTTACTTCTGCACGCCCGCACGCACAATCGGGCGCACTGGGTCACCCTGCTCAGTCTGTTCGCGCTGGCGCTCACCAGCGTGCTGACCGTCACGGCTCAGACGACTGCTCACGCGCACAACGTGGTAGTCGAGACGAACCCCGCGCAGGATGCCCAGCTGCAGACGGCACCAGCAGTCGTGTCGATCACCTTCAGCGCATCGGTGCTCACTACTGGCGCCAGCGAGGTGGCAGTGACCGACGCTGACGGAGCCTCGCACACCACAGGTGAGACGGTCGTCGATGGGGCGACCGTCTCAGTGCCCGTCGACATCGGCACCACAGCAGGTCACTACCAAGTGGCCTACAGTGTGGTGTCTGAAGACGGACACCGCATCAGCGCGGCCTACCAGTTCACCGTCGGCGACCCCGATACCAGCGAAGCGACGCCTTCGGTCTCAGCGAATGCTGAGACGGAGACAGCCGCTGCGCAAGAGGACTCGAGCGAAACGGGCAACGGCTCCGGCTGGCTGCCTTGGGCACTCGGTGGCGTGGGCGTTGCAGCGGTGATCGTGGTCGTGGCTGTGGTGGCCACGCGTCGCCGCTAACTGAATCTCTGATGCTCTGTGGCCGCAGTCGACGGCATTTTTCACACATCATCAGAAAGCAACATATTCATGAACAACCACAAGTCGATCACCCCTGCCCGCCGTGTCATGGCAGCGGTGCTGCTCACCGCAGCGTTCACGCTGCCGCTGAGCGCCTGCTCAAGCAGCCCCGATCAGCAGAGCAGCGACACCGCCTCCTCTTCGGAGCAGACGCAGCAAGACGCGGTCACCGTCGAGAACGCCTGGGCCAAGGCGGCCACCACTGCTGACGGCATGACCGCCGTGTTCGGCACACTGCGAGCCACTGATGGTGACGTGCAGCTGGTCTCCGCTGAGACCGAGGTCGCCGGCATGACCCAGCTGCATGAAACAGTCGACGGCAAGATGCAGGAGAAAGAGGGTGGCTTCGCCATTACCTCTGACGGCTTCGAACTGGCGCCGGGCGGCAATCACATCATGCTGATGAAGCTCAAGCAAGACCTCGAGCCGGGCCAAACAGTGACGGTGACGCTGCACTTCTCAGACGGACGTGAGCAGCAGTTCGATGCCGAGGTGCGCAGTTACACCGGTGCGAACGAGCAGTACGGCGATGACTCCGAACACGAGGGCATGTCGAACAATGGCTGATGTCTCGCGTCGTGGGCTGATCACCGGCGGAGTCGGTGTCGCTGCACTCGGCGCGGGATTCGGTGCTGGCTGGGTCGGTCACTCGGTGGCCGACCCAGCCGACACCGGCCTGGTCACGCCGGATGCCGCAGTCACCGGAGACGAGACCATCGCGTTCTATGGCGATCGCCAGGCTGGCATCGACACACCTGATCAAGCCCATGCGGTGTACCTTGCTTTCACGCTGCGCGAATTCGTCGACCGAGAGCGGCTGCAACGTCTGATGCGCATCCTCACTGATGATGCCTCGAGACTAACCCAAGGGCAGCCGACCATCGCACTCACCGATCCCGACATGGTGCGCCCTCCGGCACGGCTGACCGTGACCTTCGGGTTCGGTCAGAAGGTCTTTGAGCTGGTGGGAGCCGAAACGCCGGCTGGGGTCGGTGATTCCTTTCCCGCCTTCTCAATTGACCAATTGCGACCCGAGTTCTCGGGTGGTGACTTGTTGATCAAGGTCGCCAGTGACGACCCCATCACGTTGTCACACGTGGCGCGAGTGATGACGAAGAACGCCAAATTCTTCGCCACAGTCGCTTGGCGACAGGAGGGGTTCCGCAGAGCGCGACACGCCGAGTCAAGTTCAACCACCATGCGCAATCTGTTCGGTCAGAAAGACGGCACCGCGAACGCGGCACTCGGCAGCGATGCACTGGCGGCACAGGTGTGGGGTACCGGTGACGGCTTCTCGCCATGGGTAGACAACGGCACGACCTTCGTGCTCCGACGCATTGCGATGAATCTCGAAACCTGGGACGAAGTCGATCCATCAGGCCGTGAGAACAGCATCGGGCGCACCATCTCCACTGGCGCACCGCTGACTGGATCGGATGAGTTCGACGAACCCGACTTCGACGCGCGTAACGACCTCGGGTTCACCGTGATCGACACGGCCGCCCATATTCGTCGTGCGCGTGACAGCGATACCCGAGTGCGCATCCATCGCAGCGGCTACAACTACGACGCTGGGGTCGATGCCGAGGGTGTCGCTGACATTGGTCTGCTGTTCGGCAGCTGGCAGGCGAGCATCACCGAGCAGTTCGTGCCCATTCAGCAGGCGCTTGCCGATCTCGACCTGCTCAACACCTGGACCACACCGATCGGGTCTGCCTCGTTTGCGATACCGCCTGGTGCTCAGGCCGGAGGATACGTCGGGGAGCAGTTGCTCGGCTAAGGTGGGGGAGTGCACTCATCTCCCCTGAAACTCGCACTGGCCGCCCTCTTAGGATTGGCTGCCGGCGTGCTCTCTGGCCTGTTCGGTGTGGGCGGCGGCATCATCATCGTGCCCGGTCTCGTGCTCATCTTGGGTGTGGGGGCCAAGATGGCCAGCGGCACGTCGCTGGCGGCCACGATGCCGATCGCCGCGACAGGCATCATCACCTACGCCGCGCACGGCTCCCTCGATCTCTACACCGGGTGCGTGATCGGCGCCGGCTCGTTCGTGGGTGCCTTTGCTGGCGCCTGGCTGCTCGCTCGCATTCGCCCGAAGGCGCTGCAAGTGCTGTTCGCCCTGCTGATCATCGCCACGGCGATCAAAATGCTGGTCGACCTGCCCACCGGTGAAGGCGCGCTCGAGCCGACGCTCACTCACACCTTGGTGCTGCTTTCCCTCGGGCTGAGCGTTGGCGTGCTCGCCGGGCTGTTGGGCATCGGTGGCGGCCTCATCATCGTGCCTGTGCTGATCATCGGACTGGGCGTTGACGCAACGCTGGCCAAGGGAGCGTCGTTGGTGAGCATCCTGCCGACGGGCATCAGCGGCACGTGGGCGAACCTGCGCAATGCCAATGTCAACCTGAAGCTCGCCGCGTTGGTGGGCGTGCCCGGCGCATTCGGGGCAGTCATCGGCGGCATGCTCGTGCAAGTCATCGACCAGGGGCTGGCAACCGGGTTGCTGGTCGTGCTGCTGCTGTTCACCTCTGGCCAGATGCTCTGGAAAGCGCTGCGGCGTGGCTGACGCGCTCGCCTCCGGTGCGCGCGGACGAGATGGCACGTTGGTGCTGCTGGCAGTGGCGGCTACAGCGATCAACCTTCGCGGCGTGGTCACCATTCTCTCGCCCATCGCCGACCGGGTACGCGCAGATATCCCGTTCGACTCTGTGACCTTCGGCATGATCGGTTCGCTGCCGCAACTGCTGTTCGCAGGTGCGGGTTTTGTCACGCCGCTGTTGCTGCGTCGACTGCCGCTCGATGTGCTGGCCGCGCTGACCATGTTTGTCGGCTGCGTCGCTCAGCTGCTGAGGCCGCTCGGCGACTCCGTGGTGCTGTTTTTCGCTGCCACTGCACTGGCCTTTTTGGGCATTGGTATCGGCAACATCATCATGCCGCCACTGGTCAAGCGCTACTTTCCGCACCGCATCGCCGGCATGACCACGCTCTATTCGACCCTGATGGGGGTGAGCACCACGATTCCACCGCTCTATGTGGTGGGTATGGCTCAAGCGTATGGATGGCGCCGCGCGATGGCCTCGTGGGCATTGCCCGCCGCGCTGGCCTGCCTGCTCTGGTGCGCTGTGGCGGTTCGGCGTCGGCAGATCGGCACAGCGGCTGCAGATGCGGTGGATGCTCCACCTGCGGTCGACGACTCTGCACAGAGATTACGGCTATGGCGGTCGGGCCAGGTCTGGGGCATCACCGGCATCATGGCCATTCAGTCGATGATTGTGTACACGATGTTCGCGTGGCTGCCGTCGCTCTTGCGCGATGCCGGGCTCGACGAGGCGCTGGCTGCCGCCTACCTCGGACTCTTCTCACTCTTGGGTATCTTCATGCCGCTGATCATCTCTCCATTGACCGAGCGGATGCGCCGTCTGCACCCGTTGGTGATCGTCTCGACAGTGCTGTTCGTCATCGGGCTGGTCGGACTGATGGTGGCACCGGCCACAGGCACAACAGTCTGGGTCACTGCGGTCGGTCTCGGCCCGCTGACCTTCAGTCTCGTGCTCAACCTGATCAATCTGCGGTCGCGCACACAGGCCGGCTCTGCGCAGCTGAGCTCTTTTGTGCAGGGCGGTGGATATCTGCTGGCGTTTGCCGGGCCGATGGCGTTCGGCGTGCTGCATCAGATTACCGGAGGCTGGGTCTGGCCATTGGCGCTGATGCTCGCGGTTGCCCTCTCGTCGATGCTGTGCGGCGCGCTCGGGCTGCGCGAGGGCTTCATCGAAGACGACCCGCTGTTGCGCGACTGAGCGAGCGCGCTGGGGCAGGCAAAAGCTTCGCGAAACGAGAGAAGGCTCTGAGACCTTGCGATCTCAGAGCCTTCGTTTCGTGCCCGAGGGGGGACTTGAACCCCCACCCACTAAATATGTGGACTAGCACCTCAAGCTAGCGCGTCTGCCTATTCCGCCACCCGGGCAGGTGACCACAGCGCAGTGCTGTGTCGGCCGCGAACGACCACCATGGAACATTAGCACGATTCCGCCGGTCTGGTGAAACTCACGCGACTGCTCGGCGATTCATCCGGCTGGCGAGCCCGCTGAACCTATGCTGCAACGTGGCTTTCATCCGTCTGGGCGAGAGCAGGTCATGTCTCATCTCG
Organism: Pseudoclavibacter soli DSM 23366; assembly: GCF_000423505.1. Taxonomy (GTDB): domain Bacteria; phylum Actinomycetota; class Actinomycetes; order Actinomycetales; family Microbacteriaceae; genus Pseudoclavibacter_A; species Pseudoclavibacter_A soli. The sequence goes on along the minus strand of NZ_AUIC01000003.1, from coordinate 24,525 downwards.
TCATGCAACAGCCAGCTGGGGTACAGCCCGGCTACGATGAGCCCATGACTGACGCATCTCTGCCGCTCGTGGCCCGCATCGTGCAAGATCTGATTCGCTTCGACACCAGCAACTTCGGCGGTGGCAAGGCCCGTGGCGAGCAGCCGGCAGCCGACTACATCGCGGAGTTTCTGCGTGAGCAGGGGCTCGAACCGGTGGTCATCGGGCCGCCCGCCAGCGTCGACGGCCCGGCCCGGCCATCCGTGATCGCCCGTTGGGCGGGCAGTGACTCAAGCTTGCCGCCTCTGCTGCTGCACGGGCACACCGACGTGGTGCCGGCAGACCCCACGCATTGGAGTGTCGACCCGTTCGGCGGTGTGATCAAAGACGGTTACCTGTGGGGGCGTGGCAGCGTCGACATGAAAAACATGCTCGGGCTCATCCTGGCCAATCTGCACGATTTCACTGCACACGGCATTCGCCCCAGACGAGACGTCATTCTGGCCTTCTTCGCTGATGAGGAGGCCGGTGGGCCACAAGGTGCGCAATGGGTGGTGCGTCATCACCCGGAGCTGTTGGCTGACGCCAAGGTGGCCATCAGCGAGGTCGGCGGTTACTCGGTGCAGCTGCCCAACGGGCGTCGTGCCTATCTGGTGCAGACCGGAGAAAAAGGGCACACCTGGATCAGGCTGCACGCCTCGGGTACCGCCGGGCACGCCTCGGCCTGGAACCGCGACAACCCCGTCACCAAGATTGCGCGCGCAGTCGCAGCCATCGGCGCCTACGAATGGCCTATCGAACTCACCGAGACAACGCGCACACTGCTCGACCGTCTGCGCGACCTGGCCGACCTGCCCGAAAGCGCCTCTCCCGAAGAGGTGCTCGCCCAGGCAGGGCATGCCACAGCCTTCCTCAGCGCCACGATCCGCAATACCTCAAACCCGACTGTGATCGACGCAGGGTATGCACAGAACGTGATTCCCGCATCCGCCGAGGCCAAAATCGACCTGCGGCCGCTGCCCGGCCGCGAAGACGAAGTGTTCGCCAAGCTGCGCGAACTCATCGGCGACGAGATCGACATCGAGATCATCGAGCAGGGCATCGGGTACGAGTCGCCCTTCGCCGGTGAGGTCATCGAGGCCATCACCAAGACGTTGGCCGAGCACGACCCCGAGGCCGCCGTGCTGCCCTACCTGCTCAATGCCGGCACCGATAACGTCTCGCTGTCGCAGCTCGGCATCACCGGTTATGGCTGGGTGCCCACAAAAGTTGACGCCGACTTTGACTTTCCCGGTTCGTACCACGCGGTCGACGAGCGCATTCCGCTGTCGGCGCTGGAGTTCGGCCAGGCAGCGCTGGGCGACTTCCTGCGCCGATTCTGAGCCTGCGCCAGTTCTGCGACCGCGCCGCTCGGGGGTATAGTCAGGTGGTCGTTCACCACACCACCAGAGAGGCTACGCGTGTCGATTTTCGAGGCTCTGATTCTGGGGCTGGTGCAGGGGCTCACTGAGTTTCTGCCCATCTCGTCGAGTGCGCATCTGCGCATCGTAGGGGAGTTCATGCCCGGGCTCAGCGACCCCGGGGCCGCGTTCACCGCGATCATTCAGCTCGGCACCGAAGCTGCGGTGCTGGTGTACTTTTGGCACGATATCGTGCGTATCGTTCGTGCTTGGTGGCTGGCGCTGATCGGGCGCATTCCGCGTGACGATCAGGATGCTCGGCTCGGCTGGGTGGTGATCATCGGCACGCTGCCGATCGGCGTGTTGGGCGTGGTGTTCAAAGACCAGATTGAAACCACTCTGCGCAGCCTGTGGATCGTGGCCATCATGCTTATCGTCTTCGGTCTCGTGCTCGGCGCCGTCGACCGCTGGGCGCCTTCGAAGCGTGGTCTCGCCGACCTCACGCTGCGTGACGGTCTGTTGATGGGTCTCGCCCAGGCATTGGCACTCATTCCCGGAGTCTCGCGTTCGGGCGGCACCACGACCGCCGGTCGGGCGCTGGCATATGACCGCCCCACGGCAGCCAAGTACTCGTTCTATCTCGCGGTGCCCGCGGTGATCCTCAGCGGTGTGTTCCAGCTGATTCAGTCGGTGCGCGGCGACACCCATGACATTCCCGAGCTGTGGCCCACCGCGGTTGCCACGATCGTCTCGTTCTTGGTGGGCTGGTTCGTCATCGACCGCTTGATGAAATACCTGCAGCGCGGGTCGTTCGCGCCATTCGTCGTCTACCGTGTGGTGCTCGGTGTTGCGCTCATCGTGCTGCTGAGCACCGGCACGATCAGTGCATAGTAGGCTCGATCCGTGAAGAGTTGGCCGAAACCCACGCTGCAACGCCTGCCCGGGGCGGGTGTGGCACCGCGCATCCATGATGCCGTCACGCAGCAGAACCAGCCGGTCAGCCGTGATGGACGCCGAGCGAGCCTTTATGTGTGCGGCATCACGCCATACGATGCCACGCACATCGGCCACGCCGCCACGTACTTGGCCTACGACCTGCTCGTGAGAACGCTCGGCGACAACGGCATCATCGTCGACTACACCCAGAACGTCACTGACGTCGATGATCCGCTGCTCGAGCGGGCCGCTCAGACCGGTGTCGATTGGGAACAGCTCGCCGCCGATCAGATCGACCTGTTCCGCAGCGACATGCAGTGGCTGCAGGTTGTGCCGCCCCAGCACTATGTGGGGGTGGTCGAGTCGGTCGATGCGATTGGCCAAGCCGTACTGCAGCTGATCGAGCGCGGCTTCGCGTACCGGGTCGAGAGCGAAGACGCCGCCGAAGACATCTACTTTGATGTGGCTGCGGCAGAGCAGGAATGCGCCGCCTGGACCTTGGGCGAAGAGTCGCACTACTCCGAAGACACCATGCTGCGGCTGTTCGCCGAACGCGGTGGCGACCCCCGGCGAGCTGGCAAGCGCAGTCGTCTCGATCCGCTGTTGTGGCGAGCAGCCCGTCAGGGCGAGCCGTCATGGGCGGTCGTCGGCTTGCCCGACGGGCGCCCGGGCTGGCATATCGAGTGCTCGGTGATTTCTGAGGCAGCGCTCGGCAGTGACTTCGACGTGCAGGGCGGCGGCAGCGACCTCATCTTTCCGCACCACGAGATGTCTGCCGGGCATGCCACTGCGTTGAACGAGCTGCCGCTGGCACGCCTGTACAGCCATACCGGCATGATCGCGTATCAGGGCCGCAAGATGAGCAAGTCGCTCGGCAACCTCGTGTTCGTGTCGAAGCTGCGTGAGGCTGGGGTCGAAGCAGATGTCGTGCGCACTGCGATCTTCTCGCACCACTACCGCAGCGACTGGGAGTGGACTGAGCGCACGGTGCCTGACGCGCAGCAGCGACTCGGCGAGTGGCGCGCCGCTTGGCGAGTGGCAATGGCCGGCAGCGATCATTCGCAGAAGGCCGACAACCCGGTGCTGGCCAACCTACGGCAAGCGCTGGCCAATGACCTTGATGCGCCGCGCGCCCTGGCAGTGCTCGACGCCTGGGCCGACAGCCCCGAGGCACCAGAGCTCATTGCGCAGGCAGCACTCGCGCTGCTCGGCATCGATCTGACCACGGATGCGCAGGCATGAGCGCCGACAACACGCTGCAGGCGGTCTGCTGGGATCTCGACGGCACGCTCATCGACTCCGAGCGCTACTGGATCGACTCGGAATATGCGCTGGTCGCTGAGTTCGGCGGCACTTGGAGCGAACAGCTCGCCGCAGCGGTCATCGGCAGCTCTCTCGACCGCACGGCAGCGCATCTGATCAGTGCTGGCGTGGCACTTCCCGTCGATGAGGTCATCACCCGCATCAGCTCAGCGGTGGCTCAACGGGTGATCACTGACGGCGTGCCGTGGCGACCCGGCGTGCAGCAATTGCTGGCACATCTGCACGAGCAGGGTATTCCACAGGCGATGGTCACCATGTCATACGCCGACAACGCCCAGCGGGTGGCTCGGGCGTCAGGCGATCTGTTCGATGTCGTCGTCTCTGGCGATCTCGTGAGCCGGGGCAAACCCGATCCCGAACCGTACCTGCGAGCGATTGCGCAGTTGGGCGTCGCACCCGAGCGCAGCGTCGCCTTCGAAGACTCCGTGCCCGGGCTGACCAGCGCCACCTCGGCCGGGCTCACCACAGTGGTCGTGCCGTGTGTGGCCCCGATCGAACCGGCAGACCACTTCACACTGTGGCCCTCGCACGAGGGCATCACCATCGATGACCTGAACGCACTGCTCACCCAGAGGACCACCCATGCCTGACCGCACCGACCGCTCGCTGCTGCACGCCGGCGACAAAGTGCAGCTGACCGGTCCCAAGGGGCGCATGCACACGCTCGTGCTTGTGCCGGGGCGCGAGTTTCACACCAACAAAGGTGCGATCCGACACGACGACTTGATCGGGCATCCTGACGGCAGCGTCGTCACCAGCACGCTCGGTGCCGAATACCTAGCGCTGCGACCGCTGCTGGTCGACGAGGTGATCTCGATGCCACGCGGGGCAGCCATCATTTATCCGAAGGATGCCGTGCAGATTCTCGCCCTCGCCGATGTGCATCCCGGTGTGCGTGTGGTTGAGGCCGGCGTGGGCTCTGGCGCGCTCAGTCTGTGGCTGATCGGTGCACTCGGCGAAAGCGGCCACTTGTTCTCGTTCGAACGGCGGCAGGAATTTGCCGACATCGCGGAGGCGAATGTCAGCGGGCACTTCGGTGATCGTCCCGAAAACTGGACGCTCACCGTGGGTGACCTGCAGGAACAGCTGCCCTCGGTGGTCGATGACGGCACGGCCGACGCCGTGGTGCTCGACATGCTTGCGCCTTGGGAGACGCTAGACCCTGTGGTCGCCGCGCTGCGCCCCGGCGGTGTGCTCGTCGTCTACGTGGCCACAGTCACTCAGCTCTCGCGCGTCATGGAGGCGATCAGAGACACTGAGCGATTCACCGACCCGAGGGCCAGCGAAACCTTGGTACGCGATTGGCACGTGGAAGGGCTGGCAGTGCGCCCCGAACACCGCATGATCGGGCACACGGGCTTTCTGCTCTCTGCGCGTCTGCTCGCCCCCGGTGTGCGTCTGCCCGATATTGCACGACGCCCGTCGAAGGAGGCTTACGACCCAGAAGACATGGCCGTCTGGACCCCCGGTGCCATCGGCACACGTCAGACCTCTGAGAAACGCCTGCGAAAGACGGTGCGCCTGGCGCAGACCGAACGCGAACAACGGCTGCACGACTAAGCTGTTACCCGGAATGGAGACACGCATGCGCACATTGTCCAAACTCGCCGCGGCTGGCATTGCCGTCGCACTCGCTGCCGGTGCACTGGCGGGGTGCTCGAGCACCGCACGCGAGCAGCGCATCGCCGCTGGCGACGTGTCGAACGCCGTTTCGGTGGCCGACTACTCCAGCGATCGCAGCTCGATCACCGGGCGCACCGATCTCAGCACCGACAGCCCTCAGCTGACGATCGGCAGCCGTGGCGACGGGCGTTGGTTCGACCCTGACACCGACGCCGTGCAGCTGAGCATCAGCTACTTCCGACTCGACACTGGTGAATCGCTCGGCGACGCCACCACACTTTCTCCTGCGACTGCCGACGGTATCGCCTCGCTGGGGCTCTCGACGGTCTACGAACCGCTCTCTGAGGCTCTCGACGGTCTGCGAGCCGGTGACGTGTTCACACTGGTCATCCCGGGGGTCGAGCTCACCGACACCACCACCAGCATCGTGATCATCGGCTCGGTCGACGATGTCTTCCTGGCACGGGCCCATGGCGCCGAGCAGGCTCCAGTGGCCGGGTTCCCGCAGGTGGTGCGGGCGACCAATGGGCAACCCGGTCTCGTGCTCGACAGCTCCTACTCATCAGACGACGCTCCGGCATCAGCCGTGCTCATCAAGGGCGACGGCGATCAGGTGGTGCAAGATGACGACGTCGTCTACATGCAGATTGTGCAGTACGACACCACCGTCGCCAAGCGCTCGAGCATGGTGATCAACTCCACCTGGGAGACCGGTCAGCTCGGCGGCGAGCATGTGGGTGACAGCTCCAACGAGATCACTGCGGCCATCGACGATGCGATTCGTGGCCTGCCAGTCGGTTCCCAAGTGATCATGCACATTCCGGCTGCCGCAGACGCCGGCTACGGCGATCTGTTCGTCGTCGACGTGCTGCAGATCGTGGCGAAGACCGAGTGAGATGGCGGCGCTGCCAGCACACGAGCGTCAGCTCAACCTCATTCTGGCGCTCCAGCACACCCGCTTCGGCCTGACCAAGCGGCGCATTCTCGAGACGGTCGCCGGCTACGCCGAGGAACAGCGTGCTGGCGCTCAGCCCGCCTCGCTCGATCGCAAGTTCGAGCGTGACAAAGAGGCACTGCGCAAACTCGGCATTGAGGTGATCGCCACTGATGATCCGTCGGCCCCGGGCGATAATCAGCTGATTCGCTACCACATCAGCGAGCAGGATTCGTCGCTGCCCGACGACCTCGACGACGAGAGCCTCTCGCTGATCACCGCGGCGACCGTGCTGTTGGGCACCCTCGATCAGCAGCAGGCGAGTGGGGTACGCGCCCGAGCCCGCGCGTTAGGCGCGCCAAGGCAGCCGCTTGAACCGGGCATCCTGCCGGAGCTTGCCGTCTACGAGCCCAACCTGCACCTGGTGCAGCAGAGCGTGCTCACCCGCACACCGCTCGAGTTTGAGTACCACACGCAGCATCACGTTGATGCCCTCACCCGTCTGGTCATTCCCGTCGCGGTGCTGCTGTTTCACGGTCGCTGGTATCTGCATGCTGTGGATGTGCCACTCGCGCAGCCCCGAACCTTTCTGTTGCAGCGCATGGTTGGCTTGGTACGTGCAGCCGATGCCTCGGCACCTGCACCAGACACATCGTGGGCGTCAGCACGCGAAATCGCCGACCGTTGCGACCAGAGTGCTTGGGCGAAGGCCGCTCGCGACGGACTCGACGAGCAGTGGAAGACCAACGTGGCTGAGCTCGAAGTGCGCCCTGCCACTGAGGCCAGTGTGCGCCTTGCCGACCAACTCGAGGCAATCGGCGACGGCCTCTTTCAGATGCACTACACCGATGCTGGTCTGCTTGCCGACGAGCTGGCCGGCTTCGGAGCCGATGTGCTCGTGCATTCGCCCGCGGCGCTGCGCCAGGGTGTGATCGACCGACTGCGCAGACTGGCAGCCGACCACGCAGCACCGGCAGAGGGCAGTGAGGCCCCGGTATGAGCGTCTCTTCTAACGACCGCTTGGGCTTTCTGACCTTGCTGGTGCCGTGGGTGCTGGCTAATCCCGGGGCTTCAGTCACCGAGATTGCCGAGTGGTTCGATGTGCCAGCCAAACAGGTGCGCGACAGCGTGCGCACCATCGCCGTCAGCGGCGTACCCGGCGAAACCGGCACCTATGACCATCTCAATCTGTTCGACATCGACTGGGACGGTTTCGAGCTGCGCGACGAAGTGACGATCACCCACTCGGTGGGGCTCAACCGGGTACAGCGATTCACCACGACCGAGCTTGCCGCTCTGGTTGCCGCACTGAACTATCTTGCCGCAGTGCTGCCTGACGAACAGGCCGTGCGAGCGCAGCAGCTCGCCGCCAGACTTGGGGGAGTGGTCGCGGCCGACACAGAGCCCGAGCGCGATCGCGAACTGCTCGCGCAGCTGCGAGCCGCCGGAGCAGAGGGGCGGGCAGTCGAGTTCGATTATGTCGATGCTGCCGGTCGCCCGTCGCATCGCGTCGCCCAGGTGCGCAGCCTTCGCCTCTCACAGGGAGTCTGGTACTTGGTCGGTATCGATGCCGTCACGCCAGAGGGAGCCCCAAGATCGCGCACCTTCCGCATCGATCGCATGTCAGATGTTGGGCAGACCAGCGGCGCAGAACTGCCAGTCGCCGCACACGACCGTCAGCCGGCTGAAGTCACCCTCGAGGTCGACGGCGAAGGGGCGCCGATTCTTGTGGCATTTGGCATTCAGCCGTCTGCGGCCGCAGGATGGCCGGTGCGCTGCACCGTTTCGGTTGCGTCGGTCGCTGCCCTGGTTCGACACGTGGCCAGCCTGGCTGGTCATGCGCGTGTGCTGGGCCCTGACGAGGTGCGCGATCAAGTGCACGCTCATGCGGTTGCCGCCTTGGCCCGTTATGATGCGCAAGACGACGAGGACGGTGAGAACGCATGAGTCTGTGGGCTTGGATCGGAGTGTATGCCGGTTTGATCATCGCCGCGGCGGTGGTCATCTCGGTTGCAGTGTCGCAGGTGCGCCGCAGTGCGCACGAGCTCGAAGGTGAGCTCAAACGGCTGGCAGAGACGACTTCGCCGCTGCAACGCGCGCTGGTGACGCTGCGGCGCGTCACCGACGACGAACAGACTCGCCGCCGCGCGCTGGAAGACGCACTCAGTGAAGAAGAAATCGAGGCCGCGCAGCATCGTCGCATTGTCGCGGCACGACTCGCGCGCATGCGCTATCGTCGAGGAGGTCTCGTTTCACGTCATACAACGAGACCGAGTGGCCAGACGGGGGAGGCCGATCCGTATACTGAAGCGGTACATGAACATGGGAGCGTAAACCGATGAAATCCTGGCAGATCGTCGTCATCATTCTGGTCGTCCTCTTGCTTTTCGGCGCCCCGAAGCTGCCCGGCCTGGCCAAGAGCCTCGGGCAGTCGCTGCGTGTCTTTCGCAAAGAGGTCAAAGGCCTCGAAGACGACAAAGCGGCAGACGAAGCACGTGCTGCGGCAAAGATTGAGACGCCCAAGAGCGCAGACGACTCCTCGGCGAAGCCCGAGTAGTCGCACACGGCGGTGGCACGACGCAGACCCCGCGACGGCAACATGCCGCTCGGGGAACATTTGGCCGAGCTGCAGCGGAGGTTCGTGGTCAGTCTGATCGCGGTCGCAGTCGCCGCAGTGGCCGGTTGGTTTCTTTCTGAGTACATCCTTGGTGCGCTTCGCGAACCTCTCGAGATCGTGATGCACACGAGCGGTCGACAGACGCAGATCAACTATCAAGATATCTCGGGGCCGTTCAACGTGCGTATGCACATTGCCATGGTCACTGGCATTGTGCTGGCCTCGCCCGTGCTGCTTTGGGAGATCTGGGGCTTTCTGGTGCCGGGGCTTAAGCGCAAAGAGAAGATCGGCGCACTCGCGTTCGTGAGCATCGGTGTGCCGCTATTTCTGACCGGCTGCACCTTTGGCTGGTTTGCGCTGCCCAATTTGGTCAGCTTCTTCACCAGCTTTGCCGGCGAGAACGACACTCAGCTGGTCTCGGCCGATATCTACATCAGATTCATCATGTATCTGATGCTGTTCATGGGCATCGGGTTCGTATTGCCGCTGTTGCTGGTGCTGCTCAACCTCGTCGGTGTGCTCAGCGGCAAGGCCATCTTCAAGGGGTGGCGTGTCGCAATCGTCGTGGCGCTCATCTTCGCCGCCTTTATCACACCGCCCACCGACATCGTCTCGATGTTCCTGCTGTCAACACCGATGCTGGCGCTCTACCTGTTGGCCGGTCTGTTCGCGCTGTGGAACGATCGCCGTGTGGCGCGGCGCAATGCCGAGTTCCTCGACGATGACTCGCTGCTGGATGATGAGTCGCATGTCTGAACCACACGCTCCGCTCGCCGATGAGATTCTCGCCTTCCAACGCACGGTCGGCTTCGCGCTCGACGATTTTCAGCTCGACGCCGCCGCCAGCATCGTGGCCGGTCGAGGCGTGCTGGTCGCTGCCCCGACAGGTGCGGGCAAGACGATCGTGGCCGACTTCGCGGTGTATCTCACCATGCAGTCGGCCCGCCGTGAGCGCATCTTCTACACGACACCGATCAAGGCGCTGAGCAATCAAAAGTTCCACGAACTGCAGCGCCGCTATGGCGACGACCAAGTCGGCCTGCTGACCGGCGACAACAACATCAACAAAGCTGCGCCCATCGTGGTCATGACCACTGAGGTGCTGCGCAACATGATCTACGAGCGCAGCGGTGCCCTCGACGATCTCGCTTTCGTGGTGATGGACGAAGTGCACTACCTGGCTGATCGCATTCGGGGGCCAGTCTGGGAAGAGATCATCATTCAGCTGCCCGAGCACGTTCGCATCATCAGCCTGAGTGCCACGGTGAGCAACGCCGAAGAGTTCGGCGCCTGGCTACAAGAGGTGCGTGGGCACACCGATGTGATCGTCTCAGAATTTCGCCCAGTGCCACTTAATCAGCATGTCTTGGTCAAAGGCGAGCTGGTCGAGCTGTTCGATCCTCGACACGAGGGCCGGCTGACTTCTGGGCTGGCTCGACTCGGCGGGCTCTCTGGGCCGAAGTCGAACCGAGACCGCCAGCGGCGCGGCAGAGACCGAGGCCAGCACGTCGACCGTGCCCACCTCATCCGTGTGCTCGAACGCGAAGATCTGCTGCCGATGATCGGATTCATCTTCAGCCGGGTCGGCTGCGACGCCGCGGTGCGGCAGTGCATGCTGGCCGGCATCGGTCTCACCGACCGGCAAGAGCGCGATCAGATCAAGCGCATCATCGAAGCACACACCGGTGATATTCCCCAGGCCGATCGTGAAGTGCTGGGCTATAAGAGCTGGCGAGGGGCGCTGCTTCGCGGCGTCGGCGCACATCATGCAGGGATGCTTCCGGCTTTCAAAGAGACCGTCGAAGAGCTCTACCAACGGCGTTTGGTCAAGGTGGTGTTTGCCACCGAGACTCTGGCACTCGGCATCAATATGCCCGCGCGCACCGTGGTGCTCGAGAAACTCGAGAAGTTCAATGGTGTGGCCAAAGTGCCGATCACTCCGGGGGAGTATACCCAGCTCACGGGGCGGGCCGGGCGCCGCGGTATCGATGATCAGGGCCATGCCGTGATCGTCTGGCAGCCGGGCCTCGACCTGGAGCGGGTGGCCACGTTGGCCAGCAAACGCACGTATCCACTGCGTTCGAGCTTCCGGCCCACGTACAATATGGCGGTCAATCTGATCGGTTCGGTGGGGCTCACCCGTACTCGTGACATTCTCGAATCGTCGTTTGCCCAGTTTCAGGCTGATCGGTCGGTCGTCGGTCTGGCTCGAAAACTCAAAGAGCAGCGCGGGTCTCTCGAGGGCTACGCCGAGTCTGCAGGCTTTGACGATCCCGAGCTGCGCGAGTACTTCGACCTGCGTCGCCGCCTGAGCGACGTCGATCGTGAGATTCAGGGTCTGTCGAAGAAGCAACGGCGCAGCTCCAACCGCCGTGAGCAGTTAATCGGCGAGGCCCGCGCGCTCAAGACCGAGCTGCAGCAGCATCCCGCGCACCACCGCGAAGACCGAGAAGAGCATGCGCGTTGGGCTGAGCGATGGCATCGGCTGCGGCGTTCCAGTGATGACTTGCAGCGTGAGATCGAACACCGCGTGGGCAACATCGCTGCCACTTTCGACCGTGTGGTGCGGGTACTCGAGCATTTCGGCTACTTGCAGCGCGGCGCGACGGCCGATGACATCACGGTGACCGAATTTGCTGCTGTGCTCGACAAAATCTACGGCGAGCGAGACCTGGTGGTGGCCGAGTGTCTGCGCCGCGGTGTGTGGCGCGAACTTGGCGCCGATCAACTCGCGGCGCTCGTGTCGGCTTTGGTCTACGAGCCCCGCCGAGATCGCAGCGATGAGCAGGCGCAGCTGCCGAAGGGTGCACTGCAGCAGGCCTACGTCGACACCGTCGCGATCTGGGCCGATGTTGACGCGCTTGAAGAGCGCCACGACCTGCCGCGCAACCCGGAGCCGAATGCGCTGGTGTGCACCGCGGTATTGCGCTGGAGCCGTGGCGGCACACTCGACAACGTGCTCACCGAGGCTGAACTGCCCGCCGGCGATTTCGTGCGCCTGATGAAGATGGTCATCGATCTGCTCGATCAAATCTCTCAGGCCGAACCAGAGGGGGTCGGTGTCACAGCGCGCGCAGCTTGCGAGCTGCTGCGGCGCGGCATCGTCGAGTACTCGAGCGTCAGCTGATGTCGGCGGTGCGGGTGCGATCGCTGCTGCGGCACGAGATGCGCATGGATGCGCTGGTGCGCTTGATCACTGCGGCTGCGGCCGGAGGGGTGCTCACCTTGGCGTTCGAGCCGGTCGCTGCCTGGCCGTTGGCGTTCGCCGCTCTCGCCCTCGTGGCCTGGGCGACGCTGGGCGTGGGGTTCTGGGCCGCGACGGCCACCGGATTCGTGTTCGCAGCCACGTTCTGGCTACTGCATATCGAGTGGCTCACGATGTACCTGGGCGCCGTCCCATGGCTCGCATTGGGGCTGTTCATGTCGCTCGAATGGGCCCTGGGCCTCGGGCTGGCCGGCTGGTTCGTGCGGCGCGGTATGGCCCGGCTCGCGCATCCTGCGCTGCTGGCTGCGTTGTGGGCAGCTGTCTGGGTGGCTCGCGAGGCGCTGTCGTCACGAGTGCCCTACGGCGGTTTCGCCTGGGGGCATATCTCATGGACGCAGTCATACTCGCCTCTGCTCAGCCTGAGCTCGTGGATCGGCCTGCCAGCGCTGAGCGGGTTGGTGGTCTTCGTGAGCGTGCTGCCGGTGTGCTGGATGCTGACCTGGCGTTTTCCGAGGTGGCGGGCGTGGCTGGGCGGTGCAGTCGCGGTCGCAGTCTGGGCGCTGGTGCCCGCGTGGGGCAGCGTGACTTCGGCGCAGGGTCAGCTGCGTGTGGCTGCGGTGCAGGGCAACGCCAATGCCGGTCTGTTCTCGAACGAAACGCCGGGAACTATTCTGCGCAACCACTTGGATGCCGCCGAGGCGGTGGTCGACGAAGACTTCGACGTGATGGTCTGGCCCGAGAACGCCGTCGATCTCGATGTGCTGCGCAACGCCTCAGCCCGTGCTGCGGTGACTGAGTTCGTCGACCGTATGGGTCGGCCGCTGGTGCTGGGCAGCGTCACGACGCGTGGCGACGACGTGTACAACTCGGTGATTGTCTGGCTGCCTGGCGTAGGCCCGACACAGGTGTATGACAAACGTCATCCGGTGCCATTCGCCGAGTACATGCCTGATCGTTGGCTGTGGCGGCCGCTGGCACCCGATCTGGTTGATCTGGTGCCGCGCGGCTTCAGCTTTGGGCAGGCCAGCGGAAATCTCGATGTGGCTGGCGTCAACGCCGGTGTGCTGATCTGCTTTGAAACCAGTGACAGCGATCTCGTGCGCGGTCTGGTCAGCGGGGGAGCGCAGGTGATTCTGGCTCCAACGAATAACGCCGACTTTGGGCATTCGGATGAGGCCGCTCAACAGCTGGCGATCACCCGCGCACAGGCTGTGGCCGCTGGGCGATCAGTGGTGAATGTGTCGACCGTGTCGTCGAGTGCGATCATCGATGCCGGGGGAGCGCAGCTCGCCTCGCTAGAGGACTTCACCTCCGGGGCGATGATCGCGACCGTGCCGCTGCACGATGCCTGGGCGCCTTCGCAGCTGATGGGGCCCGTCGTTGAAGTGGGGGCCTTGCTGGTTGCTGCGGGTGCACTCGTTCAGCGGGCGGCTCTGCGTGTGCGCCGTGGTCGAACCGCGTCAGACCAGCGTTAGCGCGGCGAGCTACTGCTCGTTGGGGTCGCTCTTGATATGCGAGAGTTCAAGGGCGCGCTTGCGGCGATCACGCAGGTAGGCCAGTCGCTCGTCGAGAATCTCTTGCAGCTCTTTCTCGCTGCGACGCTCAAGGAGCATGTCCCATGGGGTGCGCTGTGCCGGGGGATCGCTCTTCTTCTTGCCGGTGGACGTGCTCACGTATGCGCTCTCATTCGATCGTTCAATGTCATTGGACGCCCACAGGGGGCGTGGGCATCCAACCATCTTAACTGTCGTGATGGCAGTTTTGTTCCCGGGCGACTCTCGCAGTGATGCGGCGTGGATCTGCGGTCGTTCATTCGCGGCTGGTAACCTCGTGCCGAGACGAAAGGGGTCACTGTGACCGAGACCACCATTCAGGGCACGCCGCTGGCGGGCAAGACTGTGCTGATCACCGGCTCATCTCGCGGCATTGGGGCTGCGACAGCCGAACTTCTGGGGGCGCTCGGCGCCACCGTTGTGATCAACTACCGCGACAAGGCCAAACGAGCTGAACAGGTTGCCGAGCGGGTGCGAGCCGCCGGCGGACAGGCCGTGGTGGCCCAAGGCGACCTGACCGATCCAGACTCAGTGACCGCGCTGTTTGACACCGTGCGCCGCGAGCTCGGCACGCTCGACGTGCTGATTCTCAACGCCTCGGGCGGCATGGAGAAGAACGTCGCAGAAGACTACGCACTGCAGCTCAATCGAGATGCCCAGGTGCGCGCGCTTGACCTGGCTGAGCCGCTGCTGCACGAGGGGTCGCGCGTCGTGTTCATCACCAGTCACCAAGCGCACTTTATCGACACAGTCGACACGCTGCCGGAGTATCGCCCAGTGGCGGTCTCCAAGCGCGCCGGCGAGGTTGCGCTGCGGGCGCGCATCCCAGAGCTTGAGGCTCGCGGCATCGATTTCGTGGTCGTGTCTGGCGACATGATCGTCGGCACCGTCACGGCGACGCTGCTCAACCGCAGCAACCCGGGTGTGCTCGAGGCACGCACCGAGCAGGTCGGTCATCTCTACAGCGTCGAAGAGTTCGCTGCGGAGATTCGTGACGCGGTGATCGAGCCAGTTCCGGCTGATCACATCAAACTCGTTGGCGATACGTCGATCTTCACTCAGAGCTGAGCTCTCAGGAGTCGTCTCTCGGGGTCGTCCAAGGAGTTGGACGGCCCCGTTGATGTCTTGGCGAGCACCTGCCATAACTGCCGATAATGTATGTTATGTCATACTCGGGTGTGACGACGTCGTTTTGCGACTCTCCTCCACTGACTCTGCACAGCGTATGGAGTGCGCGATTCTCTCCACACGTTCACGCTGGCTCTTGGCGCGAGTGGTCGCCTTTGGGATGCTCGACAGATGAATGCGCAGAATGACTCACGTTCCAGCCAACCCGCGTGGTTGCCTCACGAGAACACGCAACGCCTTGCACTCGGCCATTTGCCGCACGATGTGCCGCTGCCGCCACTTGTAGGCGCACCCACGCGCCACCCGACAGGTCTGCCGCCACGGCTATCCGCCCGCCGCACACCGATGCATCAGGTGACACAGCGACCAGCCACACAAACACCCGAGGCGCAGTCGCCGTCACAGAGCATGACGGTGCTGCGCCTCGAGAGCTATTTTGCGCCAGACCAGTATTTTGACCGGTGAGCCGAATGTGTCGGGTCAGCTCGCGAAAGCCTGTACCCATTCGTCGAGTTTGGCCTTGGCAGCGCCGCTGTCAACTGCCTGTGCTGCGATCTCGAGCTTCTCAGTGAAGCGATCAGTCACGCCGCGAGAGGCTGACTCAGGAGTATGCCAAAGATCTGCGGCAACCAGGCCAGCAGCTGCGTTCAGCAACACGATGTCGCGCACAGAGCCGGTCTCCCCGTCGAAGAACGCTCGGCCGATGGCGGCGTTCTCCGTAGCATCGCCGCCGACGAGATCTTCGAGGTCAGCCGGAGCGATCGACAAGTCTTCGGGGTCGAGCTGGTACTCAGTGAGCTCGCCCTCACGATCGACCTGCAGCAGCACGCTGGGGCCTGTCGTTGTGAGCTCGTCGAGGCCGTCTTCACCACGAAAGACCAGGCCGACGTCACCGCGGGTCGCGAGCAGATCGGCGACCAGGCGAACCCTGCGCGGATCAGCAACACCCAATGCGTTGATATGAGGCCGAGCGGGATTGCTCAGCGGCCCCAGGAAGTTGAACACGGTGGGCACGCCGAGTGCTTTGCGCACCGGGCCGGCGAATCGGAAGCCGCCGTGGTAGGTCGGTGCGAACGCGAACCCAATACCCGTGCGAGCGAAGATCTCGGCGACTCGGTCAGGCTCGGCCGTGATGTCGATGCCCAGAGCTTCGAAGAAGTCAGAAGACCCCGAACGTGAACTTACGGCGCGATTACCGTGTTTGATGACTTTCACTCCGGTCGAGGCGATGACGATCGAGGCCATAGAAGAGATGTTGACGGTACCGGAGCGGTCGCCGCCAGTGCCCACGATGTCGACGGCGTCGCGATCGACGTCGAGCGGCACCGCATGATCGAGAATCGCCGAGATGAATCCCTCGACCTCGGTCAGGCTCTCCCCCTTGGTCTTCAGCGCCACCAAGAAGCCGCCCATCGCTGCGGGGTCGGCATGACCGGACATGATCTGATCCATCGCCCAACGCGCTTGATCTGCGGTGAGATCGACGCCGTCGACGAGGGTGGAGATGACTGTAGGCCAGGTGATTGCAGATGACATGCGTTGATTCTACGCCGCTGTCGCAGTGCAATCTGGCAGGTCCTCTCCCCTATCTCCCATGGCGCGAAATGGATTTCTGGCGAGGGTACGCGGGTTTTCTGCCACACGCAGCCCGTTTGGTCAAGACATGGTTGATTCATAGGCCATAATGGTTAACGTGTCCAGTACAGCTATTTCCAAGAAGACTGCGCCGACCAGCATTAATCGTCCGAGCGCTACTGCAGTAGGTACCATCGTCTGGCTTGCCAGCGAGGTCATGTTCTTCGCCGCGATCTTCGCGGTGTACTTCACCCTCTGGTCGACCTCGACCGGTCAGTGGAGTGACGGCATTAAGGTGCTGAACATCCCCTTCGCGGCGATCAACACGGTCATTCTGGTGCTTTCGTCGGTCACCTGCCAGTTCGGCGTCTTCGCCGCCGAGCGTATGCAGCACCGCAACACGGGCAAAGGCATGAAGAACTGGGGGCTGACCCGCTGGTTCTTCATCAGCTATGTGCTGGGTGCCATCTTCGTCACCGGGCAGGTCTTCGAGTACGCCACGCTGGTCAGCGAGGGCATCACCCCCGCAACTGACACCTTCTGGTCAGCCTTCTTTATCGGCACAGGGTTCCACGCTCTGCACGTGATCGGTGGCCTCATGGCCTTCTTGGTGATCATCGGGCGCTCGTATGCCACTCGTAAGTTCGGCCATCACGATGCGACGAGTGCCATCGTGGTCTCGTACTACTGGCACTTCGTCGACGTCGTCTGGTTGATCCTGTTCGCCGCCGTCTACATCCTTCCGCTGATCGGCTGAGACTAGAGAGATTCAGGCATGAAGATTCGCACAACTAAGAAGACCTCGACCACGAAGCGTCGCGCTCGACGCCGTGGACCCCTCGCAACCGTCGGCCTGCTCGCTGTGGGCCTCGCGGTGACCGGCGGTGGCTATGCTGCCGTAGCACAGATCGGCGCCAATGACACTGAGGCGACCGCAACGGTGACGCAGAGCACCGTCGACGAAGGCCAGAAGCTCTTCCAGGCGAACTGCGCCACCTGTCACGGACTCAACCTGCAGGGCACTGACGCAGGCCCCTCCCTCGTGGGTGTCGGCGCTGCCTCGGTCGACTTCCAGGTCGGCACTGGCCGTATGCCCATGCAGACGCAAGGGCCCCAGGCTCAGGTGAAAACTGTGCAGTTCACCGACGATCAGATCTCAGCACTCGCAGCATACGTCGCAAGCGTTGGCTCAGGCCCAGAGATCCCGGATGTCGAAGACGAGGTTGACGCCACAGACGCTGACAAAGTCTCCAACGGTGCCGAGTTGTTCCGCGTCAACTGCGCCATGTGCCACAACGTTGCGGGTGCTGGTGGTGCACTGACCGAGGGCAAGTACGCTCCCTCACTTATGGGTGTGACCTCCACGCACATCTACGAGGCCATGATCACCGGTCCGCAGAACATGCCCGTGTTCAACGACACCAACGTGACGCCCGAAGAGAAGGCCGAGATCATCTCGTACCTGAAGTACGTCGAGACCAACTCCTCCCCCGGTGGCTTTGACTTGGGGTCGATCGGCCCGGTCGCTGAAGGCCTGTTCATCTGGATCATCGGCCTTGGTGCCGTCATCGGATTCACCGTCTGGCTCGGGTCACGGGCGAACTGAGCGGAGAGAGCACTATGTCATCGAAAACTGATATCACTCCAGACGCTGGGCACGAGGCCCAGTCGACGGCTGTCGTCCTCGACGAAAAGTTCGAGAACCCAGGCATCGAGGAGCACAGCCCTCACCGCCGCACCGACGTTGATCCCAAAGTGGCGCGTCGCGCCGCGACACAGATCACTTGGTGGTTCATCCTCTCGGCCGTCGCCAGTGTGCTGGCCATCGTCTTCTACATCGCTCTGCCGATCAAGGGCGATGACATCAGCACTGTTCACCCGAACAACCTCTGGCTCGGCCTCTCGATCGCCTTCGCCTTCTTGGCCATTGGCATCGGCGCCGTGCAGTGGGCTCGTCAGCTCATGCCCGCCCAAGAGATCGAAGAAGAGCGTCACTCACCTCGCTCATCAGATGAGACTCGCGAGCGTGCCGTCGAGATTCTGCAGCAGGCTGATGAAGAGAGCGGCTTCACGAAGCGCAAGGTGTTGCGTCGTTCGCTGATTGGCGCTGCGATTGTGGCTCCGCTGCCGGGCATCGTGCTGCTGCGCGATCTCGCCCCAGTGAGCCAGGGGCTGACTGATCCCGCCGAAAAGCTTCGCCACACCATCTGGGGCGACGAGAACGGCCTGCGCCTGGTGCACGACACCAGCGGTGAGCCGATCAAGGCCGAAGACGTGCAGTTGGGCTCTGCCTTCCACGTAGTGCCCAGCAACCTCGCCGAGGTCGAGCCGCACTCTCAGAAGATCATCGAGAAGTCGAAGGCAGCCGTGCTGCTGGTTCGTCTGCCCGAAGATGAGATCGTCGAAGGGGCCGAAGACGGGTACCACGGCATTCTCGCCTACTCCAAGATCTGCACGCACGTCGGCTGCCCGGTGGCACTCGTTGAGCAGCACACGCACCACCTGCTGTGCCCGTGCCACCAGTCGACATTCGACATCTCTGACGGCGCCAAGGTCGTGTTCGGCCCGGCCAATCGTCCGCTGCCCCAGCTGCCCATCACCGTTGACAGCGAGGGCTACCTGATCGCCAAGGGCGACTTCAAGGCACCCGTCGGACCGAGCTTCTGGGAGATTGAACGTTGAGCACCACAGTGAACACCAAACCCACGACGAAGACGGGTCGTCTCGCTGACTACGTCGACGAGCGCACCGGCATCGCCGCTGTCGTCAAAGAGTTCGGCCGCAAGATCTTCCCCGATCACTGGTCGTTCATGCTCGGTGAGGTCGCGCTCTACAGTTTTGTTGCGCTGCTCATCTCGGGCACCTTCCTGACGCTGTTCTTCCAGGCGTCGATGGTCGAGACCGTCTACGACGGCTCTTACCTGCCGTTGAAGGGCATCAGCATGTCTGCAGCCTACAACTCAACGCTCGACCTGTCGTTCGACATCCGCGGCGGCCTGCTGATGCGTCAGCTGCACCACTGGTCGGCCCTGATGTTCATCGCAGCGGCAACGCTCCACATGGCCCGTATTTTCTTCACCGGCGCATTCCGCAAGCCGCGTGAGATCAACTGGGTTATCGGCGTTGGCCTGTGGGTGCTCGGCATGGGTGCCGGCTTCACCGGGTACTCACTGCCCGATGACCTGCTTTCGGGTAACGGCCTGCGTATCATAGACGGTCTGATGAAGGGCCTGCCCCTCATCGGCACCTGGCTCTCGTTCCTGTTCTTCGGCAACGAGTTCCCCGGTACAGACCTGATCAACCGCCTGTACATGCTGCACATCATGCTGATTCCAGCACTGATCATCGCTCTGGTGGCAGTGCACTTGCTGCTCGTGGTGGTGCACAAGCACACGCACTTCCCCAAGGCGGGTTCGCGTGAGGACAACGTGGTGGGCTACCCCGTTCTGCCGGTCTACGCGGCAAAGGCCGGCGGCTTCTTCTTCATCGTCTACGGCGTACTCACACTGATCGCCGCCACGGTGACCATCAACCCGATTTGGAACTACGGCCCGTACGATCCGTCACCGGTTTCTGCTGGTACACAGCCCGACTGGTACATCGGCTTCGCCGATGGCGCCCTGCGTCTGATCCCGCCGGGCTGGGAGTTCTCGATTGGCGGCTTCACCTTCTCGATGAACATCATCGTTCCGGTGATTCTGCTGGGCGGGTTCATTGCGGCACTGCTGCTCTACCCCTTCTTCGAAAAGTGGGTCACCGGCGACGAGCGTCACCACAACGTGCTTGATCGTCCGCGCAACGCCCCGACTCGCACGGCTCTCGGTGCCGCTGGCATCACCTTCTACGCCACGATGTGGGCCGCTGCCTCGTCTGACGTGATGAGCGTGTTCTTCCACTGGAACGTGTTCTTGGTGACGCACGTGTTGCAGGCCAACCTGATTCTCGGCCCGATCATCGCGTTCGTGATCACCAAGCGCACTGCCTTGGCACTGCAGCGCAAAGACCGCGATCTGGTGCTCCATGGCACCGAGACTGGTCACGTGTTGCGTCTGCCGCACGGCGAGTTCCAAGAGCTGCACCGTCCGCTTGACGAGTACGAGCGCTACAAGATCGTGTCGTTCGACGAGAACGTTCCGGTGGTTGTGCGCCCGCGGGCTGACGGCAAGATCTACAACAAGGATCGCCGGCGCGCTTGGTTCACTCGCTTCTTCTTTGAGGATCGTGTGAAGCCGGTCACTCCAGAGGAGCTCAAAGCTGCGGAGCACGCGCACCACTGAGGTTGAACTCCTCATCAAAACGGGCAGTCCCTTTCGAGGGGCTGCCCGTTTTGCGATCCAGAATCCGTCTCGTTCTGTTTTGGTGTACCTGTTCAAACGTGTACTATCATTGCGGCTATGAGTTCTTCTCCCCCGCTGCACGGAATCGACGATGACACCCATGGGCGATCTCTGACCGACCGACTTGACAGCCTCTCGTTCACCAAGGCACATCGGCATCTGTTGGTCGCATCTGGCTCAGGTTGGGCCTTAGACGCCCTCGATGTTGCACTGATTTCATACGTGATTGTCGTGCTGAAGGAACAGTGGGCGCTGAGCTCAGGCGATACTGGCCTGATTGTGTCTCTGGGCTTTATCGGTATGGCGGTTGGTGCGCTGCTTGGCGGGCGTCTTTCCGATCGTCTGGGCCGTCGCAGCGTTTTCGCACTGACGCTGGTGATTTTCGGGTTGGGCTCGCTTTTGGCCGCTTTCGCATCCTCGTTGGCGGTGCTGCTCGTGCTCCGGGTCATCATCGGACTCGGCTTGGGGGCCGAATTGCCGGTTGCCAGCACATATGTCAGTGAATTCGCTCCCCCCGCTATTCGCGGTCGAATCGTGGTGATTCTTGAGGCATTCTGGGCCATTGGCTGGCTGGTAGCTGCCTTCCTCGGCTTCCTCGTGGTGCCGCTCGGCGATTGGGGGTGGCGCCTCGCTTTCGCCGTCGGTGCCCTTCCGGCCCTGTATGCGGCATACGTGCGTTCTGGATTGCCTGAGTCTGTTCGCTTTCTCCAATCTCGAGGGCGCCACGACGAGGCGACAGCGGTCGTTGAGCGTTTCGAACAGTCACCAGTGTTGTACCAGGTCTCTGGTGGTGCGCCAGCGGCCGATCGCATCCATTCGAACCACCCTGACTCAGCTGTTGAGCGCCCCTCGCGATTCGCAGACCTCTGGCGTGGTGGGCAGCTTCGGGCCACGGTTGCACTGAGCCTGGTGTGGTTCTTCGTGAACTTCTCGTATTACGGGGCATTCATCTGGATGCCTTCGCTGCTGGCGGCCCAGGGGCACTCAGTGGTCAAGTCGTTCGGCTATACCCTGCTGATGACTCTGGCTCAGCTGCCAGGGTATGCGGTGGCCGCGTGGTTGATCGAGCGCTGGGGTCGACGTACGACGCTGGCTGTCTTCCTCGCCGGATCGGCAGCCTCGGCCATCCTTTTCGGAAGTGCGGGCTCACTGACCATGGTGCTTGTCTCTGGGGCCTTGCTGAGCTTCTTCAACCTGGGCGCATGGGGTGCTTTGTACGCGATCTCGCCTGAGGTGTTTCCCACGCGTCTTCGTGGATCGGGCACCGGCTTTGCCGCTGGCTTTGGCCGCATTGCCTCCATCATCGCTCCCTTGCTGGTTCCTGCCCTGTTGGCGGCCGCCGGCGTCGGCTGGCTGTTTGCGGTGTTCGCGGTGGCGTTCTTGCTCGCGGGCGTTGCAGCTCTCGTACTGAGCGAGCACACTGGCGCGCAGCTGAGCGACTGATTCTTTGACGTTGGCGCGGATGCGCGCGCGAATGGAGTAAAGTTCTTGCCATGAGTCTCCACCGCAACCGCAGTGCCCTGCAGGGTGCATCTGTGCGCGTCTGCCGCGCACAGGGTGCGTGGTGGTGGCCGTCTGCACGACGGTCATAACCGGGAGCTCCCGACCAGGCCGCCGTTCGAGCGGCCCGTGTCATCTGTGCGGTCTCGCTCGCAGCGACGGCGAATGAGATGCATCGCATGAGCGCGATGCGAAAGGAAACGCACATGGCAACCAACGCCACGAGCACTGCGACCCCCAGCAGCACTCGGCTCTTTACCCGACTCGCGGTCGCCTCTGGCGCCGGCACGGCTCTTGAATACTACGATTTCGCTCTCTACGCGACTGCGACATCGCTGGTGTTCAACCGGGTATTCTTTGTGGTCGACGACCCGTGGTTCGGAGCATTTCTCGGGTTTGTGACCTTTGCGGTCGGGTTTCTGATGGCTCCGGTTGGCGCTGTGCTCTTCGGTCACCTTGGCGACCGCATTGGTCGTCAGCGTACCCTGGTGTCGACATTCACCCTGATGGGCGTCGCCACGGTGCTCATGGGGCTGCTCCCCGACTACCACTCCATCGGCGTCACCGCTCCCGTGTTGCTTCTGATTCTGCGTCTGGCTCATGGGGTAGCACGTGGCGGCGAGGTTGGTGGTGCGGGGCTGCTTGCCATCGAGCATGCTCCTACCGACCGTCGGGGGCTCTATGGCAGCTTCGTCACTCTGGGCTCCCCCATCGGTGCAGGGCTGGCGAATCTCGCGGTGTTGGGGGTGTTGGCTTTTCCGATGGATGCGGTGATCGCTGGGCTCTGGAGGGTTCCTTTCCTGCTCGGTGGCTTGGTGCTGGTGATCGGTCTGTTGACGAGACTGCACGTTGATGAGACTCCGGTGTTCGAACGGATGCGCGACCAGACTCAGGTCTCACGTCGACCCCTGGTCGACGCGCTACGTGCCGGAGGGCTTCGGTTGCTTGGCGCCGCCGGTGTGGTGTTTGGATTCAATGCGTTTCAGTTCGTGCTGTTCAGCTTCCTGCTGTCATATGGCTCTGAGGCTGTCGACAACCATGGGCTGGGGCTTTCTCGAAGCATGCTGATCGTGGGCACGCTCTTGGGGTGTCTGGCGCACGCCATCGCGATTCTCGTGGGCAGCATCCTGTCTGATCGTGTGGGGCGACGACCAGTGATCGCTACTGGCGCGGTTGCCCTGGCACTGTACGCGGTGCCGATGTTTCCGTTGTTCCGATCTGCTGGCACCGGAGCGGAGGCGAGCTCGACGGGGCCACTTTTGGCGATGATCATTGGCTTTACCTTGTCTGGAATCATGTTCGGACCAGTGGTCACTTGGTTTGCACAGCTGTTTCCCGCGGCCCAGCGCTATACCGCAGTGGGGCTTGCGTTTCAGCTGGGTGCGGCTCTGGGGGGAGGCTTCTCCCCGCTGATCGCCAATCGCCTGCTGGCAGCCACGGGCAGCACGATGTCCATCTCGATCTATCTGATCGTGGTGATGGTGCTGAGCCTCGTGTGTCTCGCTCTGCTGCCCGAACGGGTGGCCGGAGCGGTCGACAACGCCGAAGACCTGCACGACAGCGCCGCAGCTTGTTAAAGGCATCCGCCTGCTGCTGACAGCTTCACGCGGCATATAATGTCAATATGTCAGGTTGGGGAGGTGGGTGGTGAGTCGCGACGACGTTCAGACAGCGGTTGATTTATCGACTACTTCAAAAGTGCCAGAAGCGAATCACAGCAGGTCTGTGCTGCTGCGCGCAGTTGACAGAGCACCGTTTGTGCTCATCGGGGCGGCAGCACTCGGAATCGTGTCGCTGTTCTTGCCGGTTGTGAGTATCGGGCAGACTTCGATGAATTCCTTCAGCACGGTGACCAACGGTGATGGCTTCGAGCTTCTGGGCCTGATGCTGATCCTGATTGCCGGCGGGTGCTTAGTGCTGCTCTACGAGCGACGCTGGACACATATTGCAGTGGGAAGTGCATCGCTGGTTGTCGCCATTATCGGAATGGTCGATGGGGTTGGCAGCATTTCGCGACTCAGCCGCTACGGAGCGCCAGTGGGAGGCGGGTTGGTAGTGCTGGGGGTGGCTTCGGGGATCATGGCGATTGCTGCTGTGTGAAGCGCCTGGGGTTTTGTGCCGTTCTCTTTTGAGTTGAGAGGATGGTTTCCATGCCGAAGAGAACTGATCAGGTGTTGAAGGACCGGGCGGTGCGTCTGGTGCTGGAGCACGCGAGTGAGTACCCGTCTCGGGCGGCCGCGATAGCGGCGGTCGCCCGTCAGGAAGGCGTGGGACGTGAGTCGCTGCGCCGGTGGGTCGTGCAGGCCGAGATCGATGCTGGTGCCCGTGAAGGGGTCACTAGTGACGAGGCCGCCGAGATCAAGGCGTTGAAGGCTGAGAACCGGCGTCTGCGGGAGGACGTCGCGATCCTCAAGG
>NZ_KE384027.1:125139-645611 GCF_000423505.1 Pseudoclavibacter soli DSM 23366 | reverse complement strand
TCTGTGCCGCTGATTCTGCTCTACGGCGCAGCCGAGGGCGTGTTCATCGGTGCCATTTCGGGCGTATTCGAGAGCATCTACCCCGGTGTTGTCGTGCAGGCAGTCATCGCTACCTTCTCGGTGTTCGGCGTGACGCTCGCGCTGTTCGCCAGCGGCAAGGTGCGCGCCTCGGCTCGCGGCGCCAAGATCCTCATGATCGCCATGGTCGGCTACATGGTGTTCAGCCTGATCAACGTCGGCATGATGCTTTTCGGCGGCACCACCTCGGCATTCGGCCTCAACCCCCAGATCGAGATCTTCGGCATCCCGCTCGGCGTCATCGTCGGTGTGCTGGCCGTGCTGATGGCCGCGTACTCACTGGTGCTCGACTTCGACCAGATCCAGAACGGCGTCCGCTCCGGCGCTCCCGCCAGCTTCGGCTGGACCGCCGCCTTCGGCCTCGTCGTCACCCTGGTCTGGCTCTACATCGAGTTCCTGCGACTGTTCGCGATCCTCGCCTCGAGCCGCGACTGACCGCACGCTTTTCTCGAAACGCGGGCCCCGCATCCTCACGGATGTTGGGGCCCGCGTTTTGCGCTGCCCCGTCGCACCATCGCGCGCACATTCGCCGCCTGAAGTGCTATCGTCGTACATGCATCTTGTATCTCTGTTGTATCTAAGGAAGCTGGCGTCATGGCGGAACTTGCCTCTGACCGCGTCTATGCCCATCTCAAAGATCAGATCATTCTCGGCCAGATCGTCGGCAACGCACTGCTGAGCGAGGGCGAAATCGCCGAGCAGCTCGGTGTCAGCCGCACTCCGGTGCGTGAAGCATTTCTGCGTCTGCAGGCCGAAGGCTGGATGCGCCTGTACCCCAAGCGCGGCGCCCTGGTACTCGGCATCGATCCACGCGAGGGTGTCGAGATTCTGCAGGCCCGCACGCTCATCGAAGACTGGGCCGCCCGACGCATCAGCGCCCTTCCCGACGCTCGCGCGCACCTGCTCGAAGAACTGCGTGCAACGCTCGAGCAGCAGAGCGAAGCCCTCACTGGCGAGCCCGACATGCCCGCATTCACCGTTGCCGATCTGCACTTCCATCAGCTCATCGTCGCTGCCGCAGATAACAGCATCCTCACCGCCGTGTATCAGCAGCTCAGCGATCGCCAGCGCCGCATGACCTCACAGGCTGTGGTCGGTCTCGACAAAGCCCACCGGGTCTTAGCACACCACCACAAACTGCTTGAAGCTCTCGAATCCGCCTCCCCCGACGAGTTCGCCGCCGTCTTGCAGCAGCACTTCGCCGAGATTCACCACACCGACACCACCCACTGACCGTTTCACCGCACCACCCGACACACCACGAAGAACATGACCTCCTCCACTCCTGCCCTGCCCCTGCCCGAATCTTCTTTTCCCCTGCCGAAGTGGCAGGTGCGTCGCCCACACTGGCTTGCCGCCGCCGGCGTGCTTTTCGCCGTTGCGTGGGGCGGCAACGAGTTCACCCCACTGCTTGCGATGTACCGCATACACGAACACATGACCACGCAGAGTGTGAACATTCTGCTTGGCGCATATGTCTTGGGCATCATCCCCGCTCTGCTCATCGGGGGCCCGCTCTCAGACCTCAGGGGCCGCCGCCCGCTCATGCACCTCGCGCCTGCACTGTCGATCACCGGCAGCCTGCTGCTGATGTTCGGCAGCGAATCGCACCCTCTGCTGTTCGTCGGGCGCATCTTCTCTGGGCTCGCCTTGGGGCTGGTGATGGCCGTTGGCTCATCGTGGATCAAAGAGCTCTCGGCGGCACCGTTCTCACCCGACGCTGAGCCCGGCGCCGGCGCCCGCCGCGCCACCATGGCGCTGACCGTCGGCTTCGCTCTCGGTGCAGTCGTCGCAGCACTGCTCGCACAGTTCACCCCCATCCCCGAGATCGCGCCCTACCTCGTGAACATCGTGCTCACCTCGGTGCTGTGGTTCGTACTGATCGGCACGCCAGAGACGCATCCGAACAGCACCGGGGGCCACCACGAGAGCCTGCTGGATGCACTGCGCCTGCGCGAGGCCGTCTCACCACGATTCCTGCTCATCGTGTTGCCGATGGCGCCCTGGGTGTTCGGGGCAGCCGCCAGTGCGTACGCGGTACTCCCCTCGCTGGTCGCCGATCAGGTGCCAGGTTTCGAGGTGGCCTTCGCGGGCATCCTGTGTTTCATCGCGCTGAGCTTTGGTGTGGCCAGTCAGCAGCTGGCTCGAAAGTTCATCAAGCCGCACAGTCAGCGGGCCATCGCTTCGGCGATGCTTGCCGTAATCGTCGGTGTGGCCGTGGCCGCTGTGGCTGCATTCACACTGAACATGGCCATCACCATCGCGGCCGCCGCGACTCTGGGCTTCTCCTACGGTCTTCTGCTGATCGCCGGGCTGCAAGAGACGCAACGCACGGCCCGTCCCGAGCATCTGGGCGGCATGGTCGGTGTCTACTACTCGCTGACCTATCTCGGGTTCTTCATCCCGGCCATTCTCTCGGCGCTCGCTCCGATGATCAGCTATGGCGTGATGTTCATCGCCGGCGGAGTCATTGCCACGGTCAGCGTGCTCGTGATCATGGCCGCCACCAAGCGCCTCTGAGGTTTTGTCCCCGCACCCACATCGAGTGTGCAGAAAAGCGGCCTACCACCACTCGGATAAGCCGCTCTTCTACACACTCGGTGCACCGCGCCCGAGTGCATCTCGCACCTCAGCAACAAACTTCCTGGCCCGCGGAGGCACGATCAGTGTTTTCAGGTCTGCCTGAATCACGTCGTACCCAGTCACACGCAGGGCCCTGAGACGCTCCCGATCCCGTTCGTACTGCACCCGCGACGTGCGGTGCTGATCACCGTCGAACTCCGGAGCCACACGCGCATGGCGGTAGAGCATGTCGAGTCGAGCGACGAAGCGGCCCCGTGCGTCGTGCACGTCGACATTCAGCTCCGGCTCGGGCAGGCCGCTGTCGATCAGCAGCATGCGAGTGAGGGACTCCATCGGCGACTGTGCGCCGTCGCGCACGAGCCCAGCCACATGGCGCATGCGTCGACAGTGCCGCCCGGTGAGGCCATGCGCCCAACCGATCAGTTCTGCAGGTGAGACCACAGGCCACCGCTGGTCTGACCGCAACGCAGCCCGGCAGGCCAGGTGGTCGCCAACGGCCACGAGATCTGCGTCAGTGTAGGCAGGATGCCCGGCCAGCATCCGCCAGACCGTGAGCGCGTCACAGACCGGCAGCCTGTCGACCACAGCGATGTGCGCGTCAGCAGGCAGCACATGCGCGCGGATGCCCTGGTGACGAGGTCGCGAAAGGCCAGGTCGCGCACACACCTCAAGGTGGGTGGGCATCTGCTCGCCCAACACCAGGCGCAACGGCAGCGGCAGGTTCCATATCACCGCCGCGCTCAAGTGGCTGAAGGCCATGCCTGGCTTCATCAGCGGCAGGTAGGCATGGGCCTGCTGCAGCACCTCGGCGCGAAGGGCCACCGAACGAGGCAATTGCTCGCTGTGCGGGGCCTCGGCTGGGGCGGGCAGCCGGATGCCGCGGTACGGCCGCGTCAGATCGCCGGCTGCAAGGCGGTGCCGGTTGAGTCCCAGGGCCAGCGCCTCAGACACGGTAAACGAGCGCTGCCGCAAGGGCACCGGCAGCTGAGCGGGTTCACGTGGAGTCATACCCTCGAGTCTCGCGTCGCGGAACGCGCCCCACCGCCTGACCAGCAGCCCTGTGGACAAAAATACCTGACAACCGTCGCCTGTGGAAACCACCCCGCACCCACATCGAGTGTGCAGAAAAGCGGCCTACCACCACTCGGATAGGCCGCTTTTCTGCACACTCGGCGAGCGAGAACGAGCCTCAGCTCATTCCCACTCGATGGTGCCCGGTGGCTTGCTCGTCACATCGAGCACCACTCGGTTGATTTCACGCACCTCGTTGGTGATGCGGTTCGAGATCACCGAGAGCACGTCGTAGGGCAGACGAGACCAATCGGCAGTCATCGCGTCTTCGCTCGACACCGGGCGCAGCACAATCGGGTGACCGTAGGTGCGGCCGTCGCCCTGCACCCCCACCGAGCGAACGTCAGCAAGCAGCACCACCGGGCACTGCCAGATCTGATCGTCGAGCCCGGCTTTGGTGAGCTCCTCGCGCGCGATCGCATCGGCCTCACGCAGAATCTCGAGACGCTCACGCGTGATCTCGCCGATGATGCGAATGCCCAGGCCCGGCCCCGGGAAGGGCTGGCGCGACACGATGACCTCGGGCACACCGAGTTCGCGACCGATCGCACGCACCTCGTCTTTGAACAGGCTGCGCAGCGGTTCGACCAGTTCGAACTGCAGGTCGTCTGGCAGCCCACCCACATTGTGGTGACTCTTGATGTTGGCCGCGCCCTCGCCGCCGCCCGATTCGACAACGTCGGGGTACAGCGTGCCCTGCACGAGATAGCGGATGGGCTCGCCATCTGCCTGCGCCTCGTCTTGCAGGTCGCGCGCGGCTCGCTCGAACGTGCGAATGAACTCGCGGCCGATGATCTTGCGCTTCGCCTCGGGCTCGCTGACCCCGGCCAGCGCGCTCAAGAACTGCTCCGACGCGTCGACAGTCACGAGGCGGATGCCCGTGGCCGCAACGAAGTCTTCTTGCACCTGCTTGACCTCGTCTTTGCGCAGCAGGCCGTGGTCGACGAAGATGCAGGTCAGCTGATCGCCGACCGCACGCTGCACGAGGGCCGCGGCCACCGCCGAGTCAACACCGCCCGACAGCCCACAGATGACTTTGCCCGTGCCCACCTGAGCGCGAATCTTCTCGACCTCTTGGTCGATGACGTTCTCACTGGTCCAGTCGGGGGTGAGCCCGGCGCCGTGATACAGGAAGTTCTCCAGGGCCTGCTGCCCCAGCGGCGTGTGCCGCACCTCGGGGTGCCACTGCACACCGTAGAGACGCCGGTCCGGGTTTTCGAACGCAGCCACTGGCGCCCCAGCAGTCGAAGCAAGCACATCGAAACCGGGCGGTGGGGTCTGCACGGCGACGCCATGGCTCATCCATACCGACTGCTCGGCAGGCGAGCCCTCAAGCAGCGTGCCGGTCGAGGCCACCTGCGTCTCGGTGTGACCGTATTCGCCAACCGCAGCCTGATCGACCACGGCACCGAGCGCATACGACATGGCCTGAAACCCGTAGCAGATACCAAAGACGGGCACCCCGGCATCGAACAGCGCAGGGTCAACGCGCGGCGCACCTTCTTCGAACACGCTGGCCGGGCCACCTGAAAGAATGATCGCAGCAGGCTGCTTGGCGAGAATCTGCTCGACGCTCCACGTGTGAGGCACCACCTCAGAGTAGATGTGCGCCTCACGCACTCGGCGGGCGATCAGCTGCGCATACTGCGCGCCGAAATCGATGACGAGAACGGTCTGTGTCACTTGGCTCCTTCGGCCGGGTGTGATTCATCGGGGGATGCGCCAGTTGCGTCGCTGCCAGACGTCGCCACCTGCGCGCGCAGCTTGGCGATCGCGGCATCGTGCTCAGCTGCGCGAGTGTTGTGATCGGCGAGATCGGCCCGCGCCTGACGCGACATACGATGCTCGACAAAGAAAGAGAGGAATGGAATGACACCGCCGAGCGCGATGAGAATGAAGTTTTTTAGTGGCCAACGCAGCAGGCTCCACAGGCGGAAGTCGGCGATCAGGTAGATGACATAGAGCCAGCCGTGCACGATGAGCACGCCGATAGAGAGGTTCAGCCCCGAGGTGCTGTCGATGAACTCTGCTGTGGAGGGCACAAAGTGCAGCAGATGACCGCCGCCGGCAAACACCTCGTAGCCGACGCCGAACTCACTGTTCCAGGGCACATATTTGATGATCATCTCGGCCACCAGCAGCAGCAAAAAGACGCCGGTGACGTAGGCGAAGATACTGTAGAAGCGGATGGCCCCGGGAACTTTGGCGCGGTCGCGCGCTGGCAGAATGGACTGGCGGGTCATGGGTGACAGTCTACCGTGCCCCATCGCCGTCGGAGGCCCCGCGCACGGCCACCGCACGCAGCAGTTCGAGCTCTTCGCGGTCGGCTGCGGCCCGTTCGAGCGCGTGCTGGTACTCGTCTCGCCCGAGGCGCCACCACAGGAAGATCGCGAAGGCTGCGAACACCACCCATTCGGCCGCGTAGAAGATGTTCAGCCAGTTGACGGTCGACTCGGTCGACGGCGGCGGCGACACGATCGTCTCGGCCTGAGCGGTCAGGCTGTCAGGCAGCCCAGAGGCGACCACCACGTAGGCGTCGTACCAGGGCAGATCGGTGTCTGGCCACTCGTTGACCAGCTCTGCGGCGGCAACGTACTGCGGCACATAGTCGGCCGAACTCGAAACGATGACCTCGAGACCGTCGTTGGGCATGATGCGCCCGACGAGCTGCAGCTGCTCTGCCTGCGTGGCAACCGCCTCAACCTCTTCTGCAAGCGTGTCGGCCTCTTCGCGCGTGGCGGTCCAGCCGATGCCGACCGGCACCAGACCGTCAGGAGCGCCCGATGTCGTCACCGTGGCCAGCCCGGCGACCACCCAATACCCGACGGTGCCCGACTGATCGCGGTTGGCGATGACTGTGGCGGTCTGTGGCAGCAGCGTGCCGTCGACGAGCGTGCGGTGTTCAATAGCCTGCGCGTCGATCTCTGCGCCGGCCTGCAGCAGCGTGTCGATGGCCACCGGGGTCTCGGTGTTGCGCGACCCGTCGTCACCGGGAGTGACGGCGCGGCTCATCTGCCACCAACCGAGCCCCAAGAATGCGCTGACGATGACCAGAACGAAGGCGAGCGCGCCCAGCCACTTTGGGGTGAGCAGCACCTGCGCGGTCGAGCGCGGTGGATCGGCGAGTTCGGCCTCGAGCACATCGATCAGCGCATTGGCCTCGGCTGGTTGCATCAGTGAGCGCTCGTGACTTCTCAGACCTCGTAATGCGAGATCGCGACGGGAGCCTTCTGGAACTCTTTGAGATCGGTATAACCGGTGGTCGCCATTGACTTGCGCAGCGCACCGATGAGGTTGAGCTTGCCATCGGCGTTGTGCGCCGGGCCGAAGAGCACCTCGTCGAGTGAGCCGGCGGTGCCCACGTTGACGCGCGAGCCGCGCGGCAGCTTGGCATGGCGCGCCTCAGCACCCCAGTGGTAGCCGGCGCCCGGCGCCTCGCTGGCACGCGCGAGTGCGGTGCCGAGCATGACGGCGTCTGCACCGACAGCGATGGCCTTCGGAATGTCGCCAGCCAGCCCGAGGCTGCCGTCGGCGATAACGTGCACGTACCGACCGCCCGACTCGTCGAGGTAGTCGCGGCGCGCACCGGCGACGTCGGCGACGGCGGTGGCCATCGGGGTGCGCAGGCCGAGAGTCTTGATCGATGACGAGGTGGCGCCACCGCCGAACCCGGCAAGCACGCCCGCAGCACCGGTGCGCATCAGATGCAGTGCGGTGGTGTAGGTGCCGGCACCGCCAACGATGACCGGCACGTCGAGCTCATAAATAAACTTCTTGAGGTTCAGCGGCTCAGTGGTGTTCGACACATGTTCAGCCGAGACGGTGGTGCCGCGGATGACGAACAGATCAACGCCAGCGTCGAGCACTGTCTGGTAGAACTGCTGCGTGCGCTGGGGCGAGAGCGCACCGGCCACGGTGACCCCGGCTGCACGAATCTCGGCCAGACGCGCGGTGATCAGCTCAGCCTTGACCGGCTCGGCGTACACCTGCTGCAGCACCGAACCGGCATCTTCGTCGCTGGCCTCATGGATGCGACGGTAGGCATCGGTCGGGTCTTCGTAGCGAGTCCAGAGGCCCTCGAGGTCGAGCACGCCCAAACCGCCCGCTCGACCCAGCGCGATCACCGTCTCCGGAGACGACGCGGAATCCATCGGTGCGCCGATCACCGGCAGGTCGAAATGGAAGGCATCGATGCTCCAGCTGACCGAGACGTCTTCGGCGTCGCGTGTGCGCCGGTCTGGCACCACTGCGATATCGCTGAACCCATAGCCGATGCGGCCGGCTTTCGCGACACCGATCTGCACTGTCTCACTCATAAACGCTGCACTCTCCCTCTCACACGCGAGCATTCGTCGCATGTCTGTTGTCGGCCGACGTGGGGGTCACGTCGACACTGGTGTCGGTGGGGCTCAGCGCCCGTGGTAGTTCGGCGCCTCGATCACCATCTGAACATCGTGCGGATGGCTCTCTTTGAGACCGGCAGCCGTGATGCGCACGAACTTGCCCTTCTCTTTGAGCTCGTCGATATCGTGGGCGCCGACGTAGAACATCGACTGACGCAGGCCACCGACGAGCTGGTAGGCGACGGCCTCGACGGGCCCGCGATAGGGCACCGATCCCTCAATGCCCTCAGGGATGAGTTTGTCATCGCTGGGCACATCAGCCTGGAAGTAGCGGTCTTTGGCGTAACTCGTGCGTTCGCCACGAGTGCGCAGTGCGCCCAGCGACCCCATGCCGCGGTAGCGCTTGAACTGCTTGCCAGCCTCGAACACCAGCTCGCCCGGGCTCTCGTCAGTGCCGGCCAGCAGCGAACCGAGCATCACCGTGTCGGCACCCGCGACGATAGCCTTCGCAATGTCGCCGGAGTACTGCAGACCGCCGTCGGCGATCAGCGGCACGCCCGCGGGCTTGGTCGCCTTGGCCGCCTCGTAGATAGCTGAGATCTGCGGCACGCCCACACCAGCGACGATGCGCGTGGTGCAGATAGACCCGGGGCCAACGCCGACCTTGACTGCATCGACGCCAGCATCGACCAGCGCCTGCGCACCCTCACGCGTGGCGACCTGCCCGCCGATCACCTGCACGTGCTTAGTTGCCGGGTCGGTCTTGAGCTTCTTGATGATCTCGTGCTCGGCGAGGGAGTCTCCGTTGGCCGTGTCGGTGACAATAACGTCGGCACCGGCTTCAACCAAAGCCTTTGCACGCTCCCAGGCATCGCCGAACACACCGATGGCCGCAGCCACCACAAGGCGGCCCGAGGCATCTTTATTGGCGTTGGGGTACCGCTCAGCTTTGTCGAAGTCTTTGACTGTGATGAGCCCTTTAAGGTGGCCCTCTTCGTCGACCAGCGGCAGCTTCTCGATCTTGTACTGAGCAAAGGTGTTGTACGCCTCTTCGCGGCTGATGCCGACACGCCCGGTGACCAGCTTGTCGCGGGTCATGACCTCACTGACCTTGGCCGTGGTGCGGTCTTCAATGGGCACCCAACGAATATCGCGGTTCGTGATGATGCCGACCAGCACGTTGTGCTCGTCGACCACAGGCAGCCCCGAGACCTTGAACTTGGCGCAGATGTCGTCGACCTCTTGCACCGTTGCGTCGGGAGTGGTCGAGACCGGGTCGGTGATCATGCCCGACTCAGAGCGCTTAACCAGATCGACCTGGGTGGCCTGGTCTGCAATCGAGAGGTTGCGGTGCAGCACGCCGATACCGCCCTGGCGGGCCATGGCGATGGCCAAGCGAGCTTCGGTCACGGTGTCCATGGCTGCTGAGATCAGGGGGATGTTGACGCGCAGCTCGCGAGTGAGCTGCGAGCTGGTGTCGACCTCGCTCGGGATGACGTTCGTATGCCCCGGGAGCAGGAGCACGTCATCGTAGGTGAGACCGATGTAGCCAAAGGGGTCGTGGGCCATTTCTTCCTTCCGAACGCGGTGCGCCCAGTCTACCGCCCCGCTCCGACATCGGCACACTGCGTGATTGCCCTCGATGTGAACCTCCTGTGATTGTGTAACATGGGCGACACATTGGCTTGGTAGCTTGACGCCAGGTCGAGGCGCAACGAGGCGCGGCCGACCCCGGGCCCTCGTACCCGTACGTCGATCGCCACCAGGAGGCACCGTGATCTCACCGCTGATCGCAGCTCAAGCAGAGCTCGCGACCATCACCGTGGCAGACAGCGGTGGATTCCTCACCGATCGTCTGCTGCCAGCATTGGCCGGAGGTCTCGTCTTCGGCCTCATCCTCGCGCTCTCCTCTATTGGCGTGTCACTCATCTACGGCACCACCGGGCTCAATAACTTCTCTCATGGCGAGCTGGTCACCTTCGGCGGTTTCGTTGCCGTCGTGGTGATGACATCCCAGGGGCTGCCCGCATGGATCGCCATCCTCGCGGCGTTCGCCATCGGCGGCGCCTTCGGATGGTTCCAAGACTTCGTGCTCTGGAAGCCGCTGCGCCGCCGCCGAGTCGGCATCATCCCACTGATGATCGTCAGCATCGGCCTGTCTCTCGTGCTCCGTTATCTCTACGCGTTCCTGTTCGGCCCCGACCGTCTCGTGCTGCCGGTCGCCAGCGACGCCTGGCTCGTGATCGGCCAGGTTCGCCTGACTTTCTGGGATGTCTGGGGCTCGGTCATCGCCATCGTGCTGATCGTCATCACCGCGTTGGCGCTGACCCGCTCGCGCATCGGCAAGGCCACTCGCGCGGTGGCCGACAACCCGGCACTGGCTTCCGCCTCGGGCATCGACGTCAACCGCATCATCCGCATCGTCTGGACCGGCGGCGGCGCACTGGCCGGTGTCGCCGGCGTGCTGCTGGCGTTCTACCAAACCCAGCAGTGGGATTCAGGTGCTTCGATTCTGCTGCTGATCTTCGCCTCGGTCGTGCTCGGCGGGCTCGGCACCGCATACGGCGCACTCGTCGGCGCGCTGATCATCGGCATCGCCGTGAACCTCTCCAGCCTGTGGCTGCCCGGCAGTCTCAAATACGTGACCGCACTGGTGATCATGATCATCGTGCTGCTCATCCGTCCCCAGGGCATCCTGGGCCGCAAAGAGCGCATCGGATAAGGGGGCCTCCGCATGGATTTCAGCTTTCTGACTCAGGCGCTCGGCGAGGCCATCTCGCCGACCACAGCCGCCTACGCGCTCGCTGCGCTTGGCCTCACTGTGCACTTCGGCTACACCGGGCTGTTGAACTTCGGCCAGGCCGGGTTCATGGCCGTGGGGGCCTACGGATTCGCGATCACTTCAAACGCACTCGGCGCGCCGTTCTTCCTCGCCTTGTTGTTCAGCCTCATCGGTGCTGTGGTGTTCGCGCTCTTACTCGGCATCCCCACGCTGCGGCTGCGTGCCGACTATCTGAGCATCGTGACCATCGGCGCCGCCGAGATCATCAGGCTCGTGGCCAAAACCCCCGAACTCTCGTGGCTAACCGGCGGCTCTGCCGGCCTCGACAGCGGCGCAGACAGCCTGCAAGCGCTCAGCCCGGTGCCCAAAGGCCTCTATGGCATCGGCTCGCTGACGCTCACCGATAAAGACGTCTGGGTAATGATCGTGGCTTGGAGCATCGTGGCATTGGCCGTTCTGTTCGTCTGGCGCCTGATCCGCAGCCCATGGGGCCGAGTGGTGAAGGCCATTCGCGAAGATGAAGACGCAGTGCGTTCGCTCGGCAAAAACGTGTTCGCCTACAAAATGCAGGTACTCATCGTCGGCGGTGTGCTGGGCGGTCTCGGTGGCATGATCTTCGTGCTGCCTCGATCGGTGCAGCCCGATAACTTCGGCACGCAGACCACCTTCTTCCTCTGGACCATCATGCTGCTCGGCGGCGCGGCCACGGTGCTCGGCCCCATCGTGGGCTCGATGATCTTCTGGGTGGTCATCGTCGCTACAGACGGCATCGTCTCCGAGCTCATCTCGAACGATCTGCTGCCGATCACCGGCGTGCAGGGTGGCCAGATCCGCTTTATCTTGGTGGGCCTGGCGCTGATGCTTTTGGTGATCTTCCGCCCACAGGGCATCTTCGGCAAGAAATCGGAGGTCTACTTCAATGCCTGACACCACCCCCACGACCTCCGCGTCAATTGCCAAGGGCGAGATCGGCCCCGGCTGCGCCAAGACCGACCCGATCATGATCGCCGACGAGATCACCCGCAGCTTCGGCGGCAACACCGCTGTCGACGTGCAGCATGTTGAGATTCCGCGAGGCAAGATCACCGCGCTGATCGGCCCCAACGGAGCCGGCAAAACCACGCTGTTCAATCTGCTCAGCGGCTTCGACCGCCCCAACACCGGCACGTGGTCGTTCGACGGGCGCACGCTCAGCGGCATCCCGTCGTTCAAGGTGTCGCGCATGGGGCAGGTGCGCACCTTCCAGCTCACCAAGTCGCTGGCAATGCTCAGCGTGCTCGAGAACATGAAGCTCGGCGCGAAAAATCAGCGTGGTGAGCGTTTCTGGGCATCGCTGTTCCCCCTCCTTTGGCGCTCCCAAGAGCGAGAGATCGAGCAGCGCGCCCTTGACCTGCTGCAGCGCTTCAAGCTCGACGCCAAAAAAGACGACTACGCCGCAGCGCTGTCAGGAGGCCAGCGCAAGCTGCTCGAGATGGCACGCGCCCTCATGAGCGATCCGCAGTTCATCATGCTCGACGAGCCGATGGCCGGCGTGAACCCGGCCCTGACGCAGTCACTGCTCGGCCACATCGTCAATCTCAAGAACGATGGTGTCACCGTGCTGTTCGTTGAGCACGATATGCATATGGTGCAGGCCATCGCAGACTGGGTGATCGTCATGGCCGAGGGCAGCATCGTGGCCGAGGGCGAACCCAGCGTGGTAATGCGCGATCAGGCCGTGATCGACGCCTACTTGGGCTCGAACAAAGATCGCGATCTGGGCGAGGTGGTGGCCGAGATTCGGGCCGAACGCAGTGCCTCCCCCGCCGTCGACACTGCAGCTGCAGCGAAGGAGCAGTGATGACCGAACGCGTACTTGAGACTCACGATCTCGTGGCCGGCTATCTGCCCGGTGTCAACATTCTCAACGGGTGCAACACCTATGTCGACAAAGGTGAGCTGGTGGGCATCATCGGCCCGAACGGTGCTGGCAAGTCGACGCTGCTGAAAACGATCTTCGGCATGGTCACCGTACGATCCGGCACAGTTGTGCTCGGCGGCGAGGAGATCACCGGGCTGAAAGCTGATCGTCTCGTGCGCGCCGGCGTGGGGTTTGTGCCGCAGACTGAGAACGTCTTTCCGAGCCTGACGATTCGCGAGAACCTCGAGATGGGCTGCTATCAAAAGCCCTCGCTGTTCACCGAGCGCCTCGAGTTCGTCACCGAGCTGTTTCCCGAGCTGCGCAAACGCCTGGGGCAGCGCGCCGGCGGCCTCTCGGGCGGTGAGCGTCAGATGGTAGCCATGTCTCGGGCGCTCATGATGGATCCCCAGGTGCTGCTGCTCGACGAGCCGTCTGCCGGCCTCTCCCCCGTGCGCCAAGACGAGACCTTCCTCAACGTGGCACGAATCAACGCTGCGGGTGTCTCGGTGATGATCGTCGAGCAGAACGCCCGCCGCGCCCTGCAGATCTGCGACCGCGGCTATGTGCTCGATCAGGGGCGTGACGCCTACGTCGGCGCCGGCCATGAGCTGCTGAACGACCCCAAGGTGGTCGAGCTGTATCTCGGCACCCTCGCCGAGGATCACACCGCGGGCTGAGCACACGCTGCACCGCAGTCTCAGCTCGAGGGGCCACAATAGAGGGGTGAACGACACAAGCCAGCCCGCAGACCAGACCACTGCATCCACCGTTCCGCAGATAAATGTGCACGACACCGCGCTGATCTTCGAAGGCGGCGGCATGCGTGCGGCGTGCACCGCACCGGTGGTCGCTGGCCTTGTCGAAGCCGACGTCAACTTTGGCTTCGTAGCTGGCATCTCAGCTGGGTCATCACACACCATCAACTATCTGTCGCGTGACCCGTTGCGCGCACGGCGCTCGTTCGTTGAGTTCGGCGCTGATCCCAACATCGGCGGCCTGGGCACCTGGCTGCGCGGGCAGGGCGCCTTCAACTCTGAGTACATCTACCACCACACCTCCAGGCCCGGCGAGGTGTTGCCCCTCGACTGGGCGATGTTTCAGCACAATCCGGCCGACTTTCGCATCGGTGCGTTCTGCGCCGACGAGGGGCGCGAGGTGTACTGGGGGCGCGATGACATCACCGACTTCGACGCGCTGCTGACTCGGGTGCAGGCCTCGTCGACCATGCCGATCTTCATGCCTCCGGTGCATCTCGACGGGCACGTCTACGTCGACGGCGCCCTCGGCCCAACTGGGGGCATTGCGCTGGATGCTGCCAAGGCCGCCGGCTTCGAACGTTTCGTGGTGGTGCTCAGTCGGCCGCGCGACTACGTGAAGACGCGTTTCAAAGCGGGCGCAGCGGCTCGGCTGGCGTTCCGTGGCTTGCCTGCAGTGCCTGAAGCCCTCGCCGCTCGGCCAGAGCGCTACAACGCCACTCGCGAAGAGGTCTTCGATCTCGAACACGACGGGCGTGCCTTCGTCTTCGCCCCCACTGGCTACACCGTGAGCAACCAGGAGCGCCGGGTCGACCGGTTGGCTCGCTCATACGCCGAGGGCGAGGCCCAGTTCTCGCAGTGGCTGCCTGCGCTCAAGGAGTTCGTCGATCTCGCGTGAGCGCACGGCTGGATGCCCCGCGGGTATATTGTGAGCACAGGCTTTTCAGATCGCGACGAGAGGACCCCCATGATCAGCGATGACCCCCAGGCCGTACGCCGCATTCTCAACCGCCTGCGCCGTGCGCGCGGCCAGCTCGACGCCGTGATCGGTGCCGTCGAATCAGAGGCACCCTGCCGCGATGTCGTCACTCAGCTCTCCGCCGTCTCCAGTGCACTCGACAAAGCCGGCTTCGCCATCATCTCGACGGCCATGCGCGAATGCCTCAATCCAGATGCCGAGGCAACGACAGACGACGAGCCCAAGCTGAGTGCTGAAGAGCTCGAGAAACTCTTCTTGATGCTCGCCTGAGCAGTGCACAGACGACGAACGGCGGGAGCCACCTGAGGGTGACTCCCGCCGTTCGTTTCTCGGTTGAGCGCGCTTACTGCGCCTCGACCTCTTCCTGACGCAGGAACTCGGTCGTGTTGTCGTCGTCGACCACCTTGTAGAACGAGATGGTCGCCTTGGTCACGTCGCCGTTGTCATCGAAGTCGATCGGGCCAGACTTGCCGTCGTAGTCGATATCTTTGCCGTCTTTGATGAGCGCGGCGCAGGCAGCGAAGTCGGTGCACTTCTCGCCACCTTCAGAAACCGACTGCAGGTTGTCTTTGATGGTGGTGCCGTCCGTGGCGCCGCCCTGCAGAGCTGCGAGAGCCGAGAGCACAGTTGCGTCATACATCTCGGGCGCGTACACCGTTGAGGTCAGTGAGCCGCCGGCCTGCTCCTTGACTCGGTCAAGGAACTCGTCGAGGCCGGTGTACGGGCCGGGCTGCGAGAAGGTGGCACCCTTGATCGAGGTGTCGCCCTTGCCCTGGATGCCGTTGTTGCCGTCAGTGCCGTAGAGACCAGTGAAGTCGAAGCCCTGCTGGTTCAGCGTGTTGACCACACCCTTGAACTGGTCGAACGAGATTGCCACGAAGCCGTCGGGGTTGGTGCTCAGCGCATCGCGAACCTCAGCCGAGATGTCTTTGGCTGCGGGGTCGAAGCCCTTCTCTGTGACGGTGACGCCACCGGCCTCGAGCTCTGCCTTGACTGCGTCGCGCAGGCCTTGGCCGTACGGATCGTTCTGGAAGAGGATGACCACGTTCTTCTTGCCGTCATCGACAATCTGCTTGCCCAGGCTCTTGCCCTGCAGCAGGTCGCTCGGTGCGGTGCGCCAGTAGTAGCCGCCGTTATCGTCGATGCTGGTGAAATCAGGTGACGTGTTCGAGGCTGAGATCTCAACGACCTGGCGCTCGCTGATGGTCGGCAGGATGTTCTTGGAGGCGGCAGACGAAGCCGCACCGAGGATCACTGAGCTGCTGTCGAGCAGCGACTTGGCCGAGGTCAGCGCAACGTCGGTGCTGGAGTCGCCTTCGTCTTTGATGTCGGTGTTGACTTTGATACCCGCATCGGCTGCGTTGATGTCTTCAGCTGCGAGTTCGATGGCCGCAGTCAGGGTCGGCCCCATGAACGACAGGGTGCCGGTCTGCGGCACGATCGCGCCGATGTTCAGCGTGCCAGCGTCACCGCTGCCCGTGCCGCCTGATTTGGCACAGCCG
Organism: Pseudoclavibacter soli DSM 23366; assembly: GCF_000423505.1. Taxonomy (GTDB): domain Bacteria; phylum Actinomycetota; class Actinomycetes; order Actinomycetales; family Microbacteriaceae; genus Pseudoclavibacter_A; species Pseudoclavibacter_A soli. The sequence continues at coordinate 629,618 of NZ_KE384027.1, read as the reverse complement.
GTCAGTGCGAGAGCTGCGATGGCCCCGACCGCAACGATCTGGGCACCGCGGCGCATCATGGCCGACTCAGTGTTCTTCTTCATCATGTACTCCTGCTCCTTTGCATCGAGTTGTCCCGTGCACACTTCAGCGTATGGACAGCGGGTTTCAGCAGTATAACGAAGTGTTTCGAATCTGTTTCGAAGCCCGCTGACAGCTCTGGCTCAACTTCTTCTGCAAAACTTGTGTGGCCGAATGTCGGCACCTCAGCAGCAATGTCCGCAGCCCGCTGTTTTCCTGTGCAGACAATGCGTCACTGCTGCAGACATCTCGCGGCGTCACCACGGCCAATTCTGCAGAAACAGGTCATATACGACTCGAGGCGGAGGCGCATAATGCGCCTCCGCCTCGATGAGACAGATCGGTGAAGGATCAGTCGACCACTGCCAGCAGGTCACGTGCCGAGAGCACGAGGAACTGCTCGCCACCGAGCTTCACCTCGGTGCCGCCGTACTTGCTGAACAGCACCTTGTCGCCCTCTTTGACGTCGACCGGGATGCGGTTGCCGTTATCGTCGACACGCCCCGGGCCCACTGCGACGACCTCGGCCGTGCTGGGCTTCTCTTTGGCGGTGTCAGGGATGACCAGACCTGAAGCGGTGGTCTGCTCCTGCTCGACAAGGCGGACGACGACACGATCTTCGAGTGGCTTGATGGAAACCGACACTTTGACCTCTTCCTACTGCATCCATGTGATGGACGGAATACACTTCTGAGGCACCCCTGTATGAGGTGCAATTAGAACTGTAGCCACCCATTAGCACTCATGCAAGCCGAGTGCTAACCAGCCGTCACATTGCCGCAGTGCCGACCCGAGCATCCACTGTTCGCCAGTTAGTCTTGAGCCGATGACACTCGAACCCGCCCGTGCACTGCTGACCCCCGAGGGCATGGCGCTGTTGCGCAGTCTGCCGCCGTACCGCTCGGCCGACGACACGTTGGCCCTCTCGACTCGACTGCGTCGCGAAGGTCACTCGCCTGAGCTGATCGCTGCAGCACTCACCCAGTCGCGGCTGCGCGCTGAGGCCAGCGCCAAGTTCGGCCCGTTCGCCGAGCATCTGCTGTACACCGCCGACGGCCTGCAACAGGCCACGCGGCTGACTGTGGCAGCAGCTCACGCCTCTCGCCTGCAGCGCGCCGGCATCACGCACTTCGCCGACCTCGGCTGTGGCCTTGGCGCCGATTCGCTCGCCTTTGCCGCCGCGGGAATGAGCGGCCTCGCTGTCGACGCCGACGAGCTCACCGCAGCGCTCGCCGCCTTTAACCTCGCCGACTGGCCCGTCGAAGTGCGTTACCAGCGCGCCGAAGATGTGACGTTGCCTGCTGACTGGGGCGTCTTTCTCGACCCGGCCCGACGCGTGGCCGGGCGGCGCACTTGGCGGCCAGAAGAGTTCGCTCCCAGCCTTGACTGGGTGTTCGACCTGACCGCCCGGCGCACTGCCGGAGTGAAGCTCGGCCCCGGGCTGCCGCATGAGCTCATCCCGGCTGCTGCTGAAGCAGAGTGGGTCTCTGACGGCGGTGAGGTGGTTGAAGTCGGGCTGTGGTTCGGTGACGCCGCCGAGCGCCCGGGCCAGACCAGTGCGCTGCGACACGACGCCGACGGTTGGCATCGTGTGGTCGCTGAGCAAGACGACCCACAGCCCGGCCCGGTGGGCGCCTGGCTCTACGAGCCCGACGGTGCTGCCATTCGCGCGCGAACGCTGGGCACGTTGGCAGCGCAACACAGTCTGCACACCATCGACCCTCACATCGCCTATCTCACCGGCGACGACCGCGTCGACAGCCCATTTCTGCGGCGCTACCAAGTGCTCGAGCAACTGCCTTTCGACCGGCGTGCGTTGCTCAAGTCGTTGCGAGCCCATGGTGCACGACGGGTGACCGTCAAGAAGCGCGGAGCCGACATCGACCCGGCCGCACTGGCCAAGCAGTTGCAGAAGCAGTTGGCAAAGAGCCGCGACGCTGAGGCATCAGCCCAGGGCGCCGACGACCTCACCGTGTTCGTGACCCGAGTCGGTGACCGCCACTGCGCCATCCTGACGAAAACGGCGTAAGCCCACAGGCTCAGACGTTCTGCCCGCCGTTGGTGCCAAACGAGGTGCCCGTAGCGCTGCCCGACTCGCCGATGAAATCTCGCAGCTGATCGAGCTGCTCAGGGGTGAGCTGGCTGGTGATCGTCGGATCGTTGAGCATTTCGCGCAGAATGTCAGGGTTCGCCATCACATAGACGACCGCCGCCACAATCAGCAGGATGATCGCGATACCGATATAGCCGAGCACAAGCCCGGCAATCGCCATGCCGCGGCCTTTTTCGTGGCTCCGCTTGATACGGTACAGCGCCATATGACCGGTGATCACCGCAACCACCGAGACCAGCCCGTAGAACCAGGCGAAGCCGACCAGCCCGACGATGCCCGCGACCAGAGAAACCGTTGCCAGCGTATTGGTCTTCGCCGGCGCCTGCGGCAGCATAGACCCTTGTGCCCCGAAAACTGCGGAGCTGGCACTGGTGGGCCGTATGGCGAGTTCTGCGCTTGGCTCTGCCCGTACTGCGGCGTCTGCACGTACTGTGCCTGCTGCGTCGGCTGAGCGGCCTGCGCGGGCGCATTCGGATCGAAGCCGGGCGCGTACCACCCGTACTCGGGGGCTGGCCGCGCCTTGTTCACGTCATCTGCCGCGGGTTCACCGTTGTTCGACGGGTTGGTCTGATCGGTCATGCCGATGTGCTCCTCTGCTGCCACACGGTGCAATCGTTCTGCCGCCTCAGGGCACCGCGACCCGAGGTCACGGCAAGTCTAACGACCGTGGGCCGTGTCGGCAGAGGCGCATTCGCGTGTCTGGTCACACACAGCCCGTACTCAGGCGTTTGGCGCCAGATACGACTCGGTCACCGGCAGAGTGGAGTCAGCTCCGAAGGCCAGACCGGTCGGCGGTTTGCCAGCAGCAACCAGCTGTGCCCCGAGTGACGCGATCATCGCCCCGTTGTCGGTGCACAGCGACAGATCGGGTATCCGCAGCTCGACGCCCGCCGCCGCACACCGTTCAGCAGCCACCTCGCGCAAGCGGGCGTTGGCCACCACGCCACCGCCCAGCAGCAGACGCGGCACCCCGAGGTTCTCGCAGGCTGCGAGCGCCTTGGTCACCAGCACATCGACGACCGCCTCTTGAAAGCTCGCAGCGATATCGGCGATGGGCAGATCGGCTCGCGCAGCGGCGGCAGCAGCCTCGTCGAGTTCGCCGCCGACGTCGATGGGATGCCCGGCATCAGCCGCAGCCCGGGTCTCGGCCAGCGACACCCACCTCGCCACTGCAGTTTTCAGCCCGGAGAACGAAAAGTCGTACGGGTGCGCCCGCAGGTCTTTAGCTGTGCTGAGCCCGCGCGGGAATCGGATCGCCTTGGGGTCACCTTCGGCTGCGGCGCGCTGGATGCGTGGCCCGCCCGGGTACCCGAGGCCCAGTAGACGCGCCACTTTGTCGAACGCTTCGCCGGCCGCGTCATCGATGGTCTCGCCGAGCAGCTCGATGTCATCGACCAAGTCGCGCACCAGCAGCAGCGAGGTGTGCCCACCCGAGACCAGCAGAGCAACCGTTGGCGTTGCAAGACTGCCCGAGTCGAGGATCTCGGCCCCGACGTGCCCAGCCAGGTGGTTGACCGCGTACAGCGGCTTGCCGCTGCCCAACGACAGCCCCTTGGCTGCTGCCACGCCGACCATGAGCGCTCCGGCGAGCCCTGGCCCGGCGGTCACCGCGATCGCATCGACGTCGTCGATGCCGAGCCCGGCAGTGTCGAGTGCCTGCCGCAGTGTGGGCCCGAAAGCCTGCACATGCGCACGCGCCGCGACCTCGGGCACCACTCCACCGAAACGCGCGTGCTCATCCATCGACGAGGCAACAGCGTTCGCCAGCAGCCGGGTGCCCTGCACGATGCCGATGCCGGTCTCGTCGCAGGAGCTCTCGATGCCGAGCACAATGGGCTCGTGGTGCACGGTGTCGTTCATGCCGACTCCTTCTTGGTCTCGCACCAGTGGTGCAGGTCGAGACGCATCATCACAGCGTCTTCGCGCTGGCCGTCGTCTCCGGCCGGATAGTACTTGGGGCGCACCCCGACGTGTTCGAAGCCCTCGCTGCGGTACAGACTGCGCGCCGTGGCATTGCTCTCCCGCACCTCGAGAAACAGCAGTTTCGCGCCTCGGGCCTGTGCCTCGGTGGCCAAGGCGACCAGCAGGGTGCGTCCGACGCCGCGACCACGGGCTCGGGCATCCACCGCGATGGTGAGCACATCGGCCTCGCCGGCGCCCTTGGCCGCCAGCACTGCCGCGTAGCCGAGCACCTCGTGCGAGTCGGCGGCCACGATCATCACGCTGTCTGCCGAGTGCAGCGTCTCGGTGAGCATGCCGAGACTCCACGGGTCATCGGCGAACGACTCGGTTTCGATGCGGTGAACCGTTGCGAGATCGGCTTCACGCGCCAGCCGCACGTGCGGTCGGGTGGATGCTTCAGTCACCATCAGAGCACACGCTTCGGTTTCGCGCGGCTCACGTCGGGCTGCCGCACGTAGATGGGGTCGGTGCCGCGCTGTGGCACACCTGCCTGCTGACGCAGCCAGGCGATATGCGCAAGCTGTGCGGCGGGAACTTCGGCGACCACTGGCTCGGGCCGGTCGTCGGCCCACGCGCGAGGCTCGGTGCGGGCATCGGCTGCAGCGACAGGCAGCCCATGCGCGTCAAGACCGGAGTAGTCGGTGACGAACACCTCTCGCCGTCGCGCATCGGTGATGACCGTTGTGGCAGTGGGCTCGATCTCGAGCCGAGCGAGCGCCACGGCGTCATGGCTTGGCACGCCCACTACAGGGCGCTCGATGCCCGCAGCCAGCCCGATGCCCGCGGCGATGCCGACCCGCAGCCCGGTGAACGGCCCCGGGCCGACCCCCACGACCACGAGATCGAGATCAGCGGCGACAAGCTGAGCCTCGGCGAGCACCTCGCTCACCAAGCGACCGACCGCTTCAGCGTGGCCGCGAGTGTCTGATTCGTCGCGGCGGGCGAGCGTCACGCCGTCACGGGCGATCGCGACGCTGGTGCCGGCGGAGGTGTCGAGTGCGAGGATGTTCATGACAGCAGCGATTCTACGCGGGCGGCGAAGTCGTCGGTCGGCAGTGCATGATCTGGTGCCGCGTCGAGGCGATGGGCTGTGATGGTGACCCTGCGCGTCTCGGCCGGGGCTGCGTCTGGGTCGGCGTCTGGGGCGGCGTCGACATCTGCGAGGGTCGGTTCTGGCTGCAGGTCGATCTGCACCCATTGGTCGGTCAGCAACTGCGCCCAGTCTCTTCCCCATTCGATGACGGTGGCCGAGCCCTCGATGTCGAGATCGAGATCGTCAAGTTCGATGCCCTCAGTCAGCCGATACGCATCGACGTGCACCAGAGGAGCACCACCCACCAGAGACGGATGCGTGCGGGCGAGCACAAACGTGGGGCTCGTCACGGGGCCGCGTACCTCGAGGCCCTCTCCGAGCGATCGAGTCAGCGTGGTCTTGCCCGCGCCGAGCGGCCCGTTGAGCACCAGCACGTCGCCAGCGCGCATCACCTGGCCGATACCACGACCCAACTCGGCGAGACGTTCCTGTGTCACACCACTCAGCCGAGCCAACGAACGCGAGCCGGGCCGATCAGGCATCTCGGGCATCCTGCGAGGCACTGCTGCGCGAGGTAGCGCCGCCCACGTAGACGCGACCCGGCCTCGTGCCGATGCGCGTGACGATCTCATAGTTGATGGTGTCGGCCGATTCGGCCCACAGCGTGGCCGCGGGCTCGCCTCGCTTGGGATCGCCGAAGATCACCGCCTCATCGCCGATCTGCACGTCGGCATCACCCACGTCGATGATGAACTGGTCCATGGCGATGCGACCGGCGACTGGGTAGATGTGTCCGTCAACGAGCACTCCCCCGGCCTCGGAGGCCTGTCGCGGCAGCCCGTCGCCATATCCGAAGGGCACGAGCGCGAGGGTCGTCTCGCGTGCCGTGCGATACAGGTAGCCGTATGACACCGGAGTGCCCGCGGGCACGCGCTTGACCTGCGCGATGCGAGTCGAGACCCGCATGACCGGTTCAAGCCCCAGCTCGGCGCTGGTGCGGTCGTCTGGCGAGAGGCCGTAGCCGCCGATGCCGATGCGCACCATGTCGTAGCGTGCGTCGGGGCGGTCGAGCGCGACCTGCGTGGCGGCGATATGGCGGATGCGCGGGTGCAGCCCGTGCTCGGCTGCGGCTTCGATCGCGGCGTCGAACACATGCAGCTGTGCGGTGTCGTCGGCTGTGGAGGTGTTCGACAGGTGCGAGAAAATGCCCTCGACGTCGATCAGCCCTGCGTGTTCGAGACGGGCCGCGGTGCTGAAGAAGCGCTCCCACTGCTCGGGGCTCGAGCCGTTGCGCCCCAGGCCGGTGTCGATGGCCAGGTGCACGGTGCTGGCACCTGCGTCGGCCGCGGCCTGCAACTGATCGGCCGTCGAGAGACCGAGGGTGATGTTGTGCGCAGCCGCGGCGGCAAAGTCGGCACCAGGCAGGTGCTGCCAGGCGATGATCGGTTTGGTGAAGCCCGCGGCGCGCACCTCGAGAGCTTCGTCGAGCGAGACCACTCCCGCGCGGTCGACCCCGGCGGCCTGGGCGACCGGGGCGAGCTGTGCCGCCCCGTGCCCATAGGCGTTCGCTTTCAGCACGGCCAGCACCTTGGCCGGAGCCACGCGTTCGATGATGCTCTCGAGATTGCGACGGTACGCGTCGAGATCGATGCGCACCTCTTGCAGTGAAGTCATGGCCTCTATTGTGGCACTCATGGTCACGCGCGGTGCCGCAATGGCTGAGGATCTTCTCGAGACGATGCCCTTGGAGCTGCGCCCACACCCACTGCCCCGCTCGCGCCCAGCGCAATGTCCGCCCCCCCCCTGCTCACCACGGCAGAACTCTCTCACCCCATGCGTCACCGCGCGACCGACAGCCGGAGCAGGATGTCGTGGTACGTCGCATCCCACTGCTCAATGAGCTGCCGAGAGCTGTACTGCGCCAGAACGTGACCCACTCTCGTGATCATCTGGTCTTTGCAGCGGTCACGGTCGCGTTGCTCGCGCCCCAAATGGGTCGAGCCGTCGAGCTCTATTGCCAGCACCCCGTCGACCAAAATATCGATCCACGTGCCGTCAGGCAGCTCGACTCGGCTCTCGACTCTGTGCCCGCCCAACGTCAGCAGCACGCGCACGATGCTCTCAAGCCCTGACTCGGCTCGCAGGTCGACCAAGCCGAGAATCTGTCTGCCGAATGCAGTACGCCTCAGCTCAGTGACAACCTCAGCCGATGAGAGCGGCGCCCAGCCGCCGTCTCACCCACGCTCAGCCACCACGAACGCGGTGGCCAGCGGGTGCTCATGCGTCATGCTCAAGTGCAGGGTGAGCCCCTGCGCGGTGACCCCGATGGGCCCCGCGAGCTCCAAGCGCGGCGCGCCCAGCGCATCCTTGGTCACCGTGATGTCAGCGAAGGCGAACCCTTCACCGCCGCCACCCAACGCCTTGATCAGCGCCTCTTTGGCCGCGAAACGCGCCGCCAACTGCACGGGCCGCAGTGCTTGAGCCCGCTCAGCCGGTGAGAACAGCCGCTCACGCAGCAGGGGCGCTCCGGCGAGCTTGGCCTGAAACCGCTCGATGTTGACGTTATCAACGCCGATGCCGACAATCACGACCGCATCACTCGACGGTGACCGACTTGGCGAGGTTGCGCGGCTGATCGACGTCGAGCCCCTTGGCCTCGGCGAGCTCCATCGCAAACACCTGCAGCGGCACCACAGCAACAAACGGCTGCATCAGCGGTGACACCAGAGGCAGCGAGATCACTTCGTCGGCGAAGGGCAGCACCGCAGTGTCGCCCTTCTCGGCCACGACGAGCACTCGCGCACCGCGAGCGCGAATCTCTTGAATATTCGAGATCACCTTGGCGTGCAGCAGCGGCGCCTCACGCGGGCTCGGCACCACCACGAACACCGGTAGGCCCGGCTCGATCAGTGCGATCGGGCCGTGTTTCAGCTCGCCGGCGGCAAACCCCTCCGCATGGATGTACGCGAGCTCTTTCAGCTTCAGCGCACCTTCCAGCGCGATCGGGTAGGCCACGTTGCGGCCGAGGAACAGCACAGAACGTGTGTCGGCCATCCAATGGGCGAGATTCGGGATCGACGCACTGGCTTCGACGGCCTCTTGCACAGCGGCCTCGAGGCCGGTCAGCTCAGCGGTGACCCCCGCAATCTCATCGGCGCCGAGCGTGCCGCGCACGCGGGCAAGGTGAAGCCCGAACAGGTACAGTGCGGCGACCTGCGCGACGAACGCCTTGGTCGAGGCCACGGCGACCTCGGGCCCGGCGTAGGTGTAGACCACGCCGTCAGACTCGCGTGCGATGGTCGCGCCCTGGGTGTTGCAGATCGCGAGCACTCGAGCGCCCTGCTCGCGCGCCCAGCGAATCGCCATCAAGGTATCCATCGTCTCGCCCGACTGCGAGATCGCGATCACCAGCACCGAGTCGTCGAGCACCGGGTCTCGGTATCTGAACTCGTGCGAGAGCTCGATACTCACCGGCACGTTAGTCCAGCGTTGGATGGCGTAGGCCGCGGTCTGCCCGGCATACGACGCGGTGCCACAGGCGACTACGATGATGCGACTGATCTTGGCCAGCACATCGTCATCGATTGCGTCGAGACCGTCGAGCACCACCTGCCCGTCGGAGATGCGCCCCAACAGGGTGTTGGCCACGGCTGTCGGCTCTTCGGCAATCTCTTTGGCCATGAAGCTCTTCCAGCCGCCCTTCTCGGCCGCCGAAGCGTCCCATTCGACTTCGAAAGGTTCAGGCTCGACTGGATTGCCAGTGAAGTCGGTGACGGTGATCGACTCGGCGGTGATCACCGCGATCTGGTCTTGGCCGATCGAGTAGGCATGAGTCGTGTGCTCAACAAAGGCCGCTACATCGCTGGCCAGAAAGTTCTCGCCGGTGCCACGGCCGATCACCAACGGGGAGTTGCGACGTGCGCCGATGACGGTGCCGGGCTGATCTTGGTGAACAGCCAGCAGCGTGAAGGCTCCCTCGAGCTGAGCGACCGTTGCGACAAATGCCTCAAACAGATCTCCGGTGCGGCGGTATTCGCGGCCGAGCAGCACTGCTGCGACCTCGGTGTCGGTCTCAGAGACGAAGGTGAACCCCTCATCGGTCAGCTGCTGCTTGAGCTGAGCGAAATTCTCGATGATGCCGTTATGGATGACCGCGAGTTTGCCGTCATCGCCCAGGTGAGGATGCGCATTGGTGTCGGTGGGGCCGCCGTGGGTTGCCCACCGCGTGTGACCGATTCCCGTGGCCCCCGCGGCGAGCGGGGCGTCGTCGAGCGAGGCGATCAGGTTGTCGAGTTTGCCGGCCCGCTTGCGCACACCGAGCGACCCATCGTCGGAGACCACGGCGACTCCGGCAGAGTCATAGCCGCGGTATTCGAGGCGGCGCAGCCCGGCCAGCAGCACATCAACAGTATTTCCTGGGCCCACATAGCCGACGATTCCACACATGGCCGCAATTTTACGGCATGATGGAAGTCATGCCTACCAACGACGAGGGCTCCCCGGCGCGCCTGCAATTCGCGCCCATCGATAACCATCCCGACCGCCCGTCGCCGTTCTGGCAGATTGCTCGAGACGCTTGGTCAGAGCTCGCCCCCAGTGTGCCCAACCCGCTGACCGTCAGCGACGTGCGAGCGCTGCGCGGCCTCGGCGATCCTCTCGACCTGCGCGAAGTCGCCGAGGTCTATCTGCCCGTCAGCCTGTTGCTCAACAACGTCGTGGCCAATCGCCGCGGGCTCGATCAGCGCCTCCAGCAGTTTCTGCACACCCCCGGTGACGGCACGCCGTTCATCATCGGGGTGGCGGGGTCGGTTGCCGTCGGCAAGTCGACGGTGGCACGCCTGCTGCGTGAGCTGCTCTCCCGCTGGCCCGACACGCCAGACGTCGCGTTGGTCACCTCCGACGGCTTTCTGCTGCCCAATGCCGAGCTCAAGCGCCGCGGGCTACTCTCTCGCAAGGGCTTTCCCGAGTCGTACGATCGTCGCGCGCTGCTGCGCTTTCTGAGCGAGATCAAGAGCGGCGTGCCAGAGGTACGGGCCCCCAAGTACTCTCACGTGCGTTACGACATCGTGCCCGACGAGCAGATTGTCGTGCGTCGCCCACAGGTACTCGTGTTCGAGGGACTCAACGTACTGCAGCCTCCTGCCGACAGCCTGCAGGCGGCCGTGAGCGACTTTCTCGACTTCGGCATCTATGTAGATGCCCGCACCAGTGACATCGAACGCTGGTATGTCGAGCGCTTTATGAAACTGCAGCATGACTCGTTCACCAAGCCCGACTCGTACTTTCACAAGTACGCCGGGCTCAATGCCGAAGAGGCCGAGGCTGTCGCCCAGCAGATTTGGAGCTCGGTGAATCTGCCCAATCTGCGCGAGAACATTGCTCGCACCAGATCGCGAGCCGATCTCATTCTCGAGAAGGCCAGCGATCACACCGTCAATCGTGTGCTGCTGCGCAAGCTCTGACCCGGCTCTCTCAGCAGACTGAGGTTTCGGTGCCGAGATTCGCTGCGCTTTCTCACATGAGCTGCACTGGCCCGGGTACCTCGGCGCTGCACACCTTGTGCACCACGTTCAGGTGTCATAAAGTGCGACTCTGATCCCACATAACAGCATTCCGCGACACCTCTCTGCAGCGCACCCTGCTCAGGCCAGCCCGAAACTGCGCGGCAGCGCGTCACGCCACGCTGCACGCCGACGCTCACGCTCCGCCTCATCAATCATCGGCTCGAACCGCACCCCCAGCCCGGTGAGCTCACGCAGCTCGTCAAGATCTCGCCACACCCCTGCCCCGAGCCCCGCAGCATAGGCCGCGCCGAGCGCCGTCGTCTCAAAGGTTGACAGCCGCTGCACTGGCACGCCGAGCAGATCTGCCTGCAGCTGCATCAGCAGATCGTTGGTGCTCGCCCCGCCGTCGACGCGCAGCTCCGTCACCTCGCGACCCGCAGCCTCGACCACGTCAACACTCTGCTGCGCGATCGCCTCTAAGGCCGCCCGCGCGATATGCGCCTTCGTGACGTAGCGAGTGAGACCGACGATGACTCCTCGCGCATCTGCCCGCCAGTGCGGGGCGAACAGCCCCGAGAACGCTGGCACAATGCTGACGCCGCCGGTGTCTTCGACGGACGCCGCGAGCGCCTCGATGTCGGCAGCGCGTTCGATCAGCCCCAGGTTGTCGCGCAGCCACTGCACGAGCGATCCGGTGACCGCAATCGACCCCTCTTGAGCGTAGACCGCAGGCTCGCCCTCAAGTTGATAGGCGACAGTGGTGAGCAGCCCGCCGTCGGCATCCACCGTGGCGTCGGCGCCGGTGTTGACCAGCAGAAAGTTGCCGGTGCCGTAGGTGTTCTTCGCCTCACCGGCACGGGTAGCGGTCTGCCCGAAGGCCGCCGCCTGCTGATCGCCCAGGATGCCCGTCACCGGCACGCCGTCGAGCACAGCGGGCAGCCCTGCCGCAGCCGCATCGATCTCGCCGAAGCGATGCACCGATGGATGCACGCTCGGCAGCATGCCCCGCGGCACGTCGAATAGGGCCAGCAGCTGGTCACTCCAAGCCAGGGTATGCAGATCAAACAGCAGCGTGCGGGATGCATTGGTCACGTCAGTCGCATGCGTCGCGGTGCGCCCAGGGCTGGGTTTCACTCCACCGGTGAGGTTCCACAGCATCCAGGTGTCCATGGTGCCGAACACGGCTTCGCCGCGCTCGGCCGCCTCACGCAGCCCCTCGACATGTTCGAGCAGCCAGACCAGTTTGGTCGCCGAGAAGTACGGGTGCAGACGCAGCCCAGTGCGCTCACGCAGCCGGGCGATCACTGCCTCATCGAGGCGCTCAGTCAACCGCTCGACGATCGGCTGGGTGCGGGTGTCTTGCCAGACGAGGGCATGGTGCCAGGGCTCGCCCGTTCGCGGGTTCCAGACCAGTGTGGTCTCGCGTTGATTCGTGATGCCCACCGCCGCGGGCTGCCAGCGCCCATGGTCGGCGGCGAGGCGCTCAACGACCTCGGCGATCACCGCGCGCGCGTTCGCCCAAATCTCGAGTGCATCTTGCTGCACCTGACCGGGGTGCGGAAACACCTGTTCATGCTCGCGCTGCGCCACCGCGAGCGCGCGCCCCTGCACATCGAACGCGATCGCACGGGTGCTCGTAGTGCCCTGGTCGACCGCGAGCACGTAGCGTTCGGCGCTCATGCCTCGGCGCTCGGCGTAGGCGTCTGTCCTTCGTCGGCTCCACGAGCGGGCTCGTCATCTGCCGCAACGGTGCCGGTGTTCGCGCGCCGCGCGAGGTACGACGCAACCTCGGCAGCACGCTGTTTGGGCGTCCAGCCGAGCTGTGCGGCCACAAGATCTGCGACTTCGTCGACGGCAGCCGCACCGCGCTCCGGGTATTCGAAGCTGATTCGGGTGCGTCGTTCGAGCACGTCGTCGAGGTGCAGCGCGCCTTCGTTGGTCACGGCGTAGACGATCTCGGCACGCAGATACCCGGGAGCGCCAGCCAGTTCTGCGCCGAGATCAGGCTCACTGCCAATCAGATCGAGCAGGTCGTACAGCAACGTGCCATAGCGGTTGATCAGGCGGGTGACCCGCCAGGCCTCCCACCCGTAGATGCGGGCGATCTCGCGCCGCTTGGCCACGATGGTATCCAGCCCGACCGCGCCCAGCAGCGGCGTGTGCTTGGTGCGCGACGGCTTCTTGCGCGCCTTGCTGGCACCCAGCGCGAAATCGACCGCGTCTTCGGCCATGACGCGATACGTGGTGAGCTTGCCGCCAGCAATCACGGTCAGCCCGGGTGCGGGCGAAGCCACCGTGTGTTCACGCGACACCTTGGTGGATGCGGTGCCCGCCTTGGTGCCCGGCTGCAGCAGCGGGCGAAGCCCGGCATAGGCGCCGATGACGTCGTCACGGATGATCGGTGCGGCCAGCAGCTCATTGACATGGTCGATCAGGTAGGCGACGTCGGCCTCGGTGGCGATCGGGTCGCGGTAATCGCCCTCGTAGGGTGTATCGGTGGTGCCGATGATCCAGCGGTCTTTCCAGGGAATGACGAACAGCACACTCTTCTCGGTCTGCGAGATGATGCCGGCGTGCCCCGGAATGCGGTCACGGGCAACCACGATGTGCACGCCTTTCGAAGCGAGCACCTTGAGCCCGCCGGTGGCGCCCGACAGCGACTCGGTCTGTTCTGTCCAGACCCCAGTTGCGTTGATCACGTTCTTCGCCCGCACGGTGAACGTCTGCCCGCTCTCTCGATCGAGCACCTCGGCTCCGCGTACCCGGTCGAATTCGTCGGTGGTGAGGTCGGTAACCTGCGCCCGGCTGATGGCCCGCGCACCGAAGTGGCCGGCCGTGCGCACGAGCGTGGCGACCAGGCGCGCATCATCGACCCGTGCGTCGAAATACCGGATGCCGCCGGTCAGCTTGTCGGCGTCGAGCCCGGGAAACAGCTCGTGCACGCCCCGAGAGCTCAAGTGGCGGTGCCCCGGCACCGCGGGCACTCCCCCGAGCCAGGCCAACCCGTCGTAGAGAGTGATGCCCGCGCCCACGTAGGCACGTTCGATCACCGGTTGGTGCAGCGGGTAGATGAACGGCACCGGCACGGCGAGGTGAGGGGCAATGGTCTTCAACAGCAGATTGCGTTCGAGAATGGCCTCATGCACCAGCGCGAAGTCGAGCATTTCGAGATAGCGCAGGCCGCCGTGCAGCAGCTTGCTCGACCAGCTCGACGTGCCTGATGCCCAGTCGTCGCTCTCGACGATGGCCACCTTCAGCCCACGGGTGGCCGCGTCAAGCGCAATACCCGCGCCAGTGACTCCGCCGCCGATCACCAGCACGTCAAGGGTTGTCGAGGCGATGGTGTCGATCGCCTGTTGCCTGGTCTCGGAGTTGAGGATGTTGGTCACTGGGATCCCTTCAGCCGCTTCGCCTGCGCGCCGACCGCGCTCGGCCCTCAGTCTACCGAGCCACCGCGACCTCCTGCCGGTGCACACCGAAATGTGCCAACGTGCGCGAAAAACCGCAGAAGCGCGCGCACAGGTAGGATGCTCCCATGACAGACACCACGACTTCTGCAGACTCCACTTCGACGCCCGACAGCGGCATCACGTTCTATGGCGCATCGTGGTGCGGCGACTGCCGCCGTGCCAAAGCACTGCTTGACCGCGAAGGCGTCGCCTTCACCTACATCGACCTCGAAGCCGAGCCAGACCGTGCGCAAGAGGCCAAAGACATCAGCGGGCGCACCAACATCCCCGTGATCGCCTTCCCCGACGGCACTCACCAGGTCGAGCCCAGCAATCCCGAGCTTCAAGGCAAGCTCAATGAGCTGGGCCTCGCTCAGGCCTGATCGAGCAGCGTCTCGAGCTCGGCCACCGTGTCGGGCCAACCGGTGACCTCGATGCAGCGCACACCGAGCGTTTTCACCGGATAGTCGTTGCCGTCTTCGTGCAGCTTGTCGCCGTAGAAGAGCATCTGATCGAGACCGATGCCGGTCGCATCCCGCAGTTGTTTGATGCCATAGGCTTTGTCGATACCGCGTCGGGTGATGTCGACCGAGGTGGTGCCTCCGGCTCGCACCTCGAGATCGGGCAGTCGCTGCTGCACCGCGCGCCGCAGCGCATCCTTTCGCTCACCAGTTGGGTCCCATTGCTGCTTCGCCTCAACCGGAGCCTGTTGTCCCAGCGCTGAGAAGGTGATCTGTGATCCGCGATCTTCGATCACTTCCCCCCAGGGGGATGCCGGCCACAGCTCCAGCCGCTTCGCCTCGTCGGTCAGCGCGTGGGTTGCCGCCCGCTTTTCGTCAGCCGTCAGATCCTGTGCATACACCTCGTGCCAGGCGTGATCGCGATGCCTGTGGTACCTCGTGCCGCAGGTGGGCAGCAGATGCAGCCGGTCGAGTTCGGCATCAGTCACACCAGCGTCGCCGAGTGCCGCCAACACCTGCTTCTGAAACTGCTCGAGGTTACCGCCCGAGATGACCGCGACCTGTGCCCGATCGAGCAGGCGACGCAGCACCTGCGCCATCTGCTGCGGCACGCGCGACTTCGATGGCGCGAGGGTGTCATCGAGGTCAAAGGCGACCAGGGTCGGAAAAGCAACATCGTGAACAATCATCAGATTCTCCTTTGTGTGTACTCGCCTACGCGAGATTCACAATCTCTCCGCCGCTACACGCGAGTACAGTGTGAGGGATGACCACCCGGCGTGCGACACAGAAACGGCGGCGCAGTCTCACTCGTCTGCGCATCAGTGTACCTGCGGCTTTGGCTGTCGGTGCTGTGCTGGTCACCGCCTCGACGCTCGCCTCACACCAATACACCCTGCAAGATCCAGCAGCGACCGATGCGTCCGACGCGGCACAGGCACGAGACGAACAGAGCCCTGATCAGCAGGTCACGGCGGCAGACTCAGTCTCTCCGTCGGTGCTGTTCATCGGCGACTCCTACACCTCCGGCGAGGTGCTCGACGACCCTGATCAGCGCTTCACCACG
The DNA here is from genome assembly GCF_000423505.1 of Pseudoclavibacter soli DSM 23366. GTDB lineage: Bacteria > Actinomycetota > Actinomycetes > Actinomycetales > Microbacteriaceae > Pseudoclavibacter_A > Pseudoclavibacter_A soli. The sequence goes on along the minus strand of NZ_KE384027.1, from coordinate 613,970 downwards.
CTGATCAGCAACGAGCTCGGCTGGCAGGAAGACAATGTGGCTTTGGGGGGAACCGGCTACTTTACCCAAGTTGTCGACGACGACGGCGAGGTGCGCCCCGATTACACCAATGTGCTCGATGAGCTTCCCGCCGATCTGGCGCCTGACGCGATCATGGTCACCGGAGGCGGCAACGACACCGGTTCTGACCTCTCCACAGCCACGCAGGCGACGCTCATTGACGACTTCTTCACCAGCTTGCGCGAGCGTTTTCCGCACACTCCGGTCTACGTGGTCAGTCCATTCTGGAATGCCAGTGAAGAACCGGCTGATCTGCCCGGCATCCGGGACGATGTGCGACGCTCCGCGCTGGAAGCCGGGGCAACGTATCTCGACATCGGCCATCCGCTCGAAAACCGCCCGGAGCTGGTGCTCGGCGATGGCGACCACCCCAATGACTGGGGCAATGAGGTGATCGCCGATGACATTCTGGCCGCGATGCAACAGGCCACTGGCGAAGATCTTGCCGAGCTCGCCTCAGGCACCCCGGTCTGATTGCGGCTTGCAGTCGATCAGCAGGGCCTCGGCGCTGTAGTCGCGCAGCCGCGTGAGCAGCTGATCGAGCGGCAGTGGCCTCGAGTAAAGAAACCCTTGGGCATATCGAATGCCCACCTCTTGCAGCAACACACACTGGTCTGCATGCTCGACGCCTTCAGCACTGATCGCAAAGTGCATGCGCTTGGCGAGGCGTGCCACACCGCCGATGAGTTCGCGCGCCCGCTCTGGTCGCGTCACCAAGTAGTCAGTCAGCGATTTGTCGAGCTTCACCAGATTGACCGGGAACCGCACCAAACTGTTCACCGAAGAGAACGCCTTACCGAAGTCATCCAGAGCCAACAGAATGCCGTTGTGCTCGGTGAAGTCGACTAGATGCTGCAGCACGCTGTCAGTGGCCTGGTCGAGCGAGCGCTCGGAGAGCTCGAACACGAATTGCACATTCGGATGCATCTGCGCCAGCTCTGCAACATGAGCCATCAGCTCTGCATCGAGCACCTGCCCAGCCTCAAAATTGACATTCAGGCTCTTGACTGATGGCTCGATCTTCTGAATGCGCTCCATGGCGGCAAAGCCCGCGTCGACCACTTGACGGGTGAGCTGAGGGAGCAACCCCGAACGGTCTGCCACATCGACGATCAACTGCGGCGGGACGTCGCCCAGGCTCTCGTCGCGGTAACGCACGAGGGCTTCGACGCCGATGATCTTCTGATCGGCCAGGCGCACGGTCGGCTGCAGCGCGATGGTCAAGCGTTCTTCAAGGATGGCGTGGCGCACGCTCATCTCCATGTCAGACGAGTGCTCAGTGTGCTGCTTTGACCCAGGCAGGATGCGCCGCTTCTTGCCCTCATACATGCGCTCGTCAGCTTCTTCGAGAATCTCCGCCGGATCGCTGCGCCCCTGCGCCGCAGCGGCGACGCCGTAGCTGGCTTTGATGCCCAAGGTGTGACCGTCGATGTGCATCGGGCGCTGAATGCTCTCTTGTGCACGGGCCGCAACCGCACGCGCAGTGTCTTCGTCAGGGGTGCCCGGCAGCACGACGACGAACTCATCGCCACCGATGCGCGCAATGATGTCGGTCGGCCGCAGGGCGCCGCGCAGACGTTTGGCAACCTCCTGCAGCACCAAATTGCCCACGCCATGGCCGAGACTGTCATTGACCTGTTTGAAGCCGTCGAGGTCGAAGAAGATGATTGGCGGTGTATGCCCCTCGTTCTGTGTTGCTTGTTTCGTCACCAGCTTGAAGCCGCGGTAGTTGAGCAGCCCCGTGAGCTCATCGGTGTTGGCTCGTTGCGAGAGATCGCTGATCTCGCGCTGTGACGCGAGCGTCACCGAAGCCATATGCACAAGACCTTCGACGATATGCTGCTCGGTTCTCGAAAACGGTGCCATATTGTTCTGGCTGGTGACCACCAGGTACTCGTCGTGTTCGCCTGGCACATCGACACGTTCACCGATCTCTGCAGCCGTGGGCGGCTGCTCACGCAGCAGCACTCTCCCTGTGGGAATAGCCCGACGAACGAACCCCACCAGCTGGTCGAGCACGGGCTGACGCGTGGGATTCCAAGGTAGTGCCAGCGAGGCATTCACCACGGTATCGAGCTGGCGACGCAGCAGACGTCGCCGATAGCTCTGATACCACGAGACGATGACCATTGTGCAGATCAAGGCGGTCACCGCGCGCACATCGAGAAATGCACTGGCGCCAGCTATTTGAGAGAGGTGGTGCGCTCCAATGGCCAACCAGCACAGGGCCGTTTCACCCGCGGCGATCGCGGCCAGCCTCGTCCAGTGAATACGCACTAGAGTCGTGCCTGGCGAGGTGCGCAGCATGTGTTTGTAGAGCGGCCCGGCAGCGAACACTGATGCGGTGCAACCGATCATTGTGGAAATCATGCTCGGCAGGTCAAACGCGGTGGCAATCGCCGCGACAGCGCTGAACACCAAGCCGACAAAAGAAGTCACCAAGGCCTGCAGCCAAGCCGATCTGCGGTCATAGGCGGACAGCTGCAAGATGATGAACGTGACCACTGTCCAGATCGCGTAAGACGAGTTATAGAACCCACCGGTATACAAGAACACCAGTGTTGGGGCTAACAGCGTCATGCGCAGTGCGTGTGCACCGCGGGTAATTTGCACGCCGACGTCACGCATCATATACATGCAGAAAACCAGCACGGCCAAGTACGGCAGGTTTCGCTGGGTGTCGCCCTCGAGCATCTGCAGCGTGGTCAACGCAACCGATGCGACAACGCCGATGAGTACTGGCAGTGCAGCAGCTGCAGCGACAATTGCACGAACTCGGTAGGGATACCTGGACATGCTGTCGACCACAGTCTGATCTTCGACTGTGATGGGGAGGCGTGAGTTCAGGTGTGCCATCGCTTTGATTCTAGCGGTTAGACCACACGTCACTCTCAGCTCGCAGATCAGTATTCAGTGTGCACCGCTGCCTCATCTCGTCGCCGTCGGTAAGAAGCTGCACGCGCTTCGGACTTCGCCAGACTCCCGACCCCAGACCGAGTACTGACTCGACTGCTGGCAGGAAAGTCGTGACGATGGTGATCGGGTTGATCATCCAGAAAAAGAGCATGTAGAGCGGGGCGAAGAACCAGTATTTTAATTTGGCTCCTCGGCTGTCGAGGATGAGCGCGGTCAGCAGCTGCACCGAGCCGGCAAACATCTCGAACGTGACGAAGATGAACGACATCTCAATAGCGTGTAACAGTCGTTCTGTGTTGCCAGTCGATGCAAAAAGGATCAAGGTCAAGAAGAAGACCACCGAAGTGATAAGAAAGAAGAACGACCAGAGGATCGACAGGGTTGTATCAATGAACATCGACAACTGGTACCGATGGCGCCAAGGGTGAAATACGAATTCTTTGATATTCGTCAACCAGACTTCAGTGCCGCCAAGGGCCCACCGCCGACGCTGTCGATAGAGGTCTCGGATCGTCTCTGGCACGTTCATGTGGAAGATGATGTTGGGTGCGAATCGCGGCACTGCTCCGCGCATCTGATGGTCCCATGAGATGCTGATGTCTTCGGTTGCCCGATCCTGCCGAAAACCGCCCACATCGACCAGAAACGATTTTCGATACATCGTGTTTGCGCCGCTGTATGCGTACATAGCGTCGTTGACTGCCGCCTGACTGCGCTTGATCACTCCGACAATGCTTGAGAACTCGACAGTTTGCGACTTGCCGATCAACTTGGTGCGATTCTGCACATCCATATTCGCCGTCACCGCAGCAGTATTCAGATCGCGGTCGTGAATGAAGTACTGCATGTATTTCATCAGCGCATCTGGTTCGGGCACGGTGTCGGCGTCGTTACTCAGAATGTACTCACTGTTGGCAAAGTGCATGCCGATGTTGAAGGCATGAGCCTTGCCTTTGTTGTGCCGGATCGAGATCATGCGTAGCTGTGGATAGCGCACCTGCAGGGTGCGCACGATCTCAGCAGTGCGGTCAGTTGACCCGTCATCAAGCACGAGCACGTCGTAGTTTGTGTAGTTGATCTGCTCGAACAGATACACAATGGTCGACTCGATCATCAGCTCTTCGTTGTGTGCCGGAATCATGATCGTGACCCTGGGCTGCTCCTCGGGTGCGAGCTGTTCCCACGTGTCATCATCGGCCGCCGGCCCCAGAAAACGATAGGCCAGGGCACCGAACGACCAGTAAAACGACCCGAGCACCGGGTAGAGGATCAGGATGAGCAGCGCTATAACCCCAGTGGTCTCCCAAGGGCCTGCTTCTAGCACATGGTCGATCATCGCGACTTCCCCAGCCCGCGACGCTGCGCCGCATGCCGACGAGTGAACAGCCGCTGCAGCGCATTGGTTTCGAGATTCTGCTCGGGTTCTACCCAATAGGTGCGCACGGTATGCCGAAAGTCGGCATCGCCGAAGCGTTGGTCCATGAACGCGGCCACAGCATCCCTGCGTTGATCACGCTCGATCGGGTCGAAAGTCGGCCACTGATCGACCAAGCGTGCCCGCTTACGCACTTGGATGATGGTCATCGACAGCGTATAGGTCAATATAATCACCGCACAGAAGGCCAAGATCATGCCGATAAACTCGATTTCGAAGAGCCCTTCGGAGTACGTCCAGAAAGGCGTGCCAAAACCGGTTCGCGCGGCAGTGTAACTCTGCACCGTCACGATGACCGGCACAATGACTGCGCACCAGCCGACCAGTGCGACAACGGTCTGCCATATCTTGCGCCACCAGTGCCCCGGCTCAAAATAGAGATCTGTGTAGATCTGCCGCCGAGCAGACGGGCTGGCTGACTCCGCGCCAGGTGCGGAGGGCTGAGGAGAAACCGTCTGAGCAGCTCGGGCGGCGACGGGGTCAGACGGGCGATCGAAGAGAAACCCCTGCCGCAGGCTGATGCCAAGCTGCTCGGCGAGCGCGAGATCTTGAGCATCTTCGACACCGATCAGCACCAGCCGAATGGAGTGTTCTCGCGCAAACACATTCCAGAACTGCAGGTTCACATCGAGCCAGACCGACGGGTCTTTCTTGCGAAAGCTCTTCATCGAGCATTTCAGCGTATCGATCAGCGGCAGCATCCATTGGATGCGGTCGAGGTCGTTGTTGTCTGAGCCGATGTTGTCGAGCGCAAACTGCATGCCATAGGCCTTGCCGCGGCGAATGTGACGGCGGAATCTCCAACGCCTGCGCGAGAGCTGACGGGTATGCACGTTCATCTCGATCTCCAGCTGCATCGGCCGAATCTTGCTGACCGCCCAGCGCACGAAGTAGAGAAACTCGGAGCTCATAATCTGTTCGTAGGAGAGGTTGATCGAGAGTCTGGTCGCTTCGCTGGGCAGTGCCGCAAACGTGTCGTCGAGCAACTCGATGGCGCGGCGCAGCGGCAGACTCTCGAGCTGTGCGGGCAGAACCCAGCTGCCGTCTTCCGTGCGTTGGCGCAGCAGGCATTCATACCCGCTGAGCTGCCCTTGTGCATCGACTTGCCGTTGCACGAAATAGCGCAGCTTCACATCGTCGCTTGCCAACGCGCTGGTAGCCCGCCGACGCGAGTAGACGAAATACGTCACCACGGTCACCGCAGCGATCAGAAAGAAGCTCACAGCCAGCCGAACCAGCCATACTTCCAGCGCTGACAGCTCCATGATGATTCCCTCTTCACGCGCCGTCTTCCCCCGGGCGCATCAGGCTGTGAGACATGAGGTGATACTCAGCTCACACTATGAATCATACCGATTTGCGCAGTGTGTGAATCATCACGATCCGTCTCCAGATTCGTAGTCCGCAGTCAGGCCATGCGGCGTTTTCTCCCACCGGTGCGGGTCAAAAATCACTTGCCAGGCAGCACGAAACCCAACACCTCGTAGATTGACTCGACGATGGGGGGCTCCCACCCTCGCTGACGATTGTAGACCGTCAGCGAGCGCTCCAGTAACTTCTAGAGCGCACCTGATCGCGCCTGGGCGACAAATCCCCGCACCTGCTCACGTGCCGACTCTGGCAGTACGCCTTCTTCAAGGTCGAGGAAGCCCGAAATGATGAGGTTACGTGCGGCCTCCTCGTCGAGCCCCGTGACCATCAGGTAGCCGAGCTTCTCTTGGTCGATCGTGCCGATCGAGGCCTCATGCGACAACTGCGACTGGTCGTTGATCGCGCGCAGCGACGGCACCGATTCGATGTAGCCCTGGTCATCGATCTTCAGCCCGTCGCAGCCCAGGTAGCCCTTGGTGTTGGTACCGGTACCCACCAGTTTGGAATGGTGCTCGATGCGCCCTCCGGCGGCGACCATGCGCGCGAGGTTCTCCGCACTGGCGCCGTCATCAAGCAGTTCGAGCTCGCTGATGCTGACGCGTTCGGTGCCTTCTGGTGCATAGACAACCGACTGCGAATTGTAGGTCGCATTGCGACCAACTACGGCCTTGGCCTCGTCTTGATGGTGTTTGATGCCATGCAGCGCAATAGGCGTCGTCGTGACCGTGGCGTCGTCTTCGATCAGGGTGCGAGAATAGGAGCGTACCTGCATGTCGCCGCCCCAGTGTTCCAAGCTGGTCTCGTTGTAAACCGCGCCCTTTCGAATGAAGGTCTCTGAAATCGAGACGTGCTCACCGGCGCGCACGATGGGCGCAACCGCGTCTCCTGAAACGACCTCGACGCGGGCTCCCTCTTCGATCACGGTGAGGTTATGCACGTGCTGTCGCCCCTGCGGAGTCTCAAGTACGGTGAACGCCCGCAGGGGAGTTTCACATCAGCACCGGCCTTCACATGAATGAAATGCCCGTTCACCGGCTCTGTGCTTTCGGCGACGCGACGCACATCGTCATTCTCCTCGGGCGCGATCAGGCTCCACAGCAGATCTTGCACCCAGTCGTGCGTCTTCAGCGCCTCTTGAAGCGGCAGCACTTCAACGTTGGCATCGGTCACCGAGACATGCCCGACGTTCTGGTCGACGATCACGACCGTAGCGGCGCGCTGTGCTTCGTCGCTGTACCCGATCGGGGCGAGGCTGTCTTGCACCGCGACCGGCAGTGGAGTGTTCAGTGCGACTGTACTCATCTTTGAGCTCCGTTTCTCTTGGGTCGGGTTCAGGCGGCGGATGCGCCCGGCACCGAGTATCCGTGGTTGCGAATGTGGTCGAACAGTTCGGCGGCTGGGCCCGAGTAGACGATGTGACCGTCGATCATCATGTGCCCGGTGGTCGCTTTCACGTAGTCGAGAATGAACCCGGTGTGGGTGATGATCAGCGCAGATCGGGGGCGTCCGCTCGGAGCGGGCTGGGCCAGCAGCCGCTCGATCGCGGCACCGACAGCGGCGATGTGTTCGAGGTCAACACCGCTCTCGGGTTCGTCAAAGAGGCACACCTCTGGCTGTTGCAAGAACAGTTTGAGAATCTCCCAGCGTTTGATCTCACCGCCCGAAAACCCTGAGTTCACGTCGCGCGATTCGAAATTCACCAAGTCGAGAGCGGCTTCTTCTTCGCGAAGATGCCCGGTTGCGCCCAGCGATTCGGCGAGCGCCGCGATCGACACACCGTTGATCGCAGGGGGCCGCTGATAAGCGATGCCGAGACCAGCTCGAGCGCGCCCGGCCAAGTCGAGTTCGGTAAGGTCTGTGCCGTCAAGCAGCGCCCGCCCGGCAGTGAGCTCATACCCAGGCAACCCCATGATCGCGCTCAGCAGAGATGATTTGCCCGACCCATTAGGGCCGAACAACACGTGAATCTCACCATGAGGTAGGTCAAGATCGACACCACGGCACACGGTACGGCCCGCAGCCGCGACCTCAACACCCTGCAGACTAAGTGCACTTGCACCGGCCATAAACGCCCTCCCCTGTCAGCAGCAGAGTTCAGCATCCAAGTAATTTAGGCTTGCCTTAGAAACACCTGCTGTCTCTCTCCAGCTTATCGGGAAAGCTGTACGGCGACAACCGACAAGAGGCCCGGAGAGGCTACTAACGGTCAGCGCTATAGCGCAATGCGGGCACCACTGCCTGCACCGCAGCTTCGATATGAGCAGCGACTCGCTCATGCAGGTCTCGAGTGCCACCGATCGGGTCGGTGATATCCAGCCAATCGGCTGAATCCCCACGTTGCTGTGCAGCACGTCGCACTGACGAGCGCAGGTCTCCCGCCAATGCACGCCATCCTTCCGGGCCGCTCGGCACCTCAGTAATCCCCGCTGCCACGCCACGTTGGATGGCCAAGACGATCGTCGCATACTCACGCAGCGTAAATGCCTGGCCAATCGCAGCCGGATGCAGCGCCACCACGCGCTCTCGGTGCCGTTCCGTCAGCGCCAACACGAGATCGCTACCAGCGATGATCTCCTCAGTGATTCGGCGCGCTCGGTGTCTGCTGGGGTCGAGTCCACGAAGGCTAGCCAGCTCCGCAACCGTCTCGTCGACAGGTGACCCCGCAGGCGCACCTGTCCCTGCGCTTGACACTTCGATCTGCTTCGGATCGACGAGACTCGCTATGAGTAGCTCAGCCAGTGGCGAGCGACAAATATTGCCAGTACAGACGGTGAGCACTCGAAATCGCCGTGCGTGTTCATCCTGCAGCTCAGAAGCATCGTCTCGAGAAAGGGAGTGCCCGGGTGTCAGAAACCTTCTTGGCCCAGTCGGTTGCTGCTGTTTCGCTCGCTCCTGCGCACGCAAAGAGCGTCGAGTCGGCATGCTCAGTTCTCATCCTTGGAGAATGCTAGAAGATCATCAAAGCTCAAGTCTTTGTCTGCGTGCTCTGCACGCGGTGGCCGGGCGGAAGACTTCACCGGAGCCTGCGCTGCGGTGGCATCGGGGGTGACTCGTAACCGCCCATCGGCAGTCACATCTGCGCGCAGAGGGGCCACCCGTTCTACGGTCACGGGCTTTGCCGGAGCGTTGGAGGTGTACCCGCTGGAGTAATAGCCATACCCTTCAGAGTCGATACCCTTGGTCGGCACACGGTTGAGTACCACGCCATAGATGTTGGCCTTGACTCGGTGCAGATGCTCAAGCGTCGTGCCGAGCTGGTCACTGGTGGTCTTGCCTGCGACTACCGCGACAATCACGCCATCGACTTTGGTGCTCAGCACGGCAGCGTCGGTTACTGGCAACGTGGGCGGAGCATCGATCAAGATAATTGCATACCCCGAGAGCTCACGCAGCAGGTCAGTCATCGCATCAGAGCCGAGAAGCTCACTCGGGTTCGGCGGCAAATGCCCTGCCGGCAGCAAGTACAGCTCCGTGCCTAAACGCCAGCGCTGCAGCACTGCTCCCAACTCGGCTCGCCCGGCGAGTACATCGGTCACACCGGCACCTGATGACAGGCCGAAGGTCTTGGCCACCGTGGGGCGACGCAGGTCACCATCGATCAGTACGACTGTCTCTCCTGCATCAGCGAGTGCGACAGCCAAGTTTGCAGCCACCGTTGATTTGCCTTCGCCGGGCAACGATGAAGTCACCATGAGTGCCCGAACTGGATGATCCACGTCGACATATTGGATGTTCGTGCGCAGTTCGCGCAGTGCCTCGCGGAACGCCGTGGTTGCGTCGCCCTTCGTGCGACTGTGTTGTGTCTCTTCTGCGAGCAGCCGGGACTTGTGCTTCGTGAACCAGTTCGTCTCGGGCAGCTTGCCCATAATCGCCACATCGAATTGTTCGGTGATGGCTTCGGCGCTGCGCAGGCGGCGGTCGAAGACGGTGAGGGCAATTGCCGCACCTGCACCGAGTACGAGCCCGGCCAACCCGCCAATGGCGACGTTCAGCATGAGTTTCGGAGAGCTCGCTGAGGTCGGCGCAGTCGCCTCGTCATACGTGACCAGAGTCGACACGGGGGTTTCGCTGCCCTCAGTGCCAGTCTGCTTCCATGCAGATTCAACTTCGTTAATCTGCTCGGTCAGTTCATCAATCCATGCATTGGCCAAATCCGCTGATGCCTGGGCGGTGCGCGCAGTCGCAGTGACTTGAATGGTCACAGTGTTGGTAGGTGCAGTCACCGAGACTTGCCCCAGCAGCGCTGCCGGTGTCGTGGTCAATCCGAGCCGAGAGATGACTTTTTCCGCTACGGACTTACTCTGCCCCAGTTCCACATACGATTTGGCCCGCGACTTGGCATAAGTATCTGCCGAGACGGAGCCTGAAGCTGTTTCTTGCGAGGCGGGAACCGAAATGAACCCGCTTGCCGTCGCTTGATATTTCTTGGGCATGAAGAGCGTCACCGCTGTCGCCAATACCACGCCAGCGATCAGCGCCCCGACGATCAGCATCCAGTATCGTCGGGCGATCTTCCAGTACTCCTGTACCGTCACGCGGCAACCCCCTCTATGGTCTCAGGCAGTTTAGCCGACTTTTTCTGCACAACTGACTTAGGCATTACTCACACTCGTCAGTGGTTGAGGCCTTCGCGCCGACTGGCTGCACCATCGGCGTAGTCAGCAGGTTGAGGGTCGAGAGGTCGTTGGCTGCGGTGGGCGCCGTGAAAGTCACCCGAACCGTTGTCGTAGTGCCGAACGCCATCTGTGTACCGATTCGCACCGCCGGCCGCCCCAAGGTCGCACCTTCCTGTCGAACTCCTTGGTCAAGCCCACCGCTGATCACTTCCATGCCAGCGAAGGTGCTGCCTTGCGGCCCAAAGACGTAGATGTCCGTGCCGAAGCGTTGGGCCGCTTTTGGCCCGTCTGGCAGCACATACGCCGGCAACTGCTGCGCTTCCTCCGGTGTGATGGTTGAGGTCAGCGAGATGTCGACGCTATACGTTGTCGTTCCACTACTCTGGCAGACTTTCTTGACTAGGTCATTGTCGTTACGCACGTGGTAATCGATCTTCGAGCCGGTAGTGTCCCAGAGATAGACGCCGACCGAGGTCGTGTCGTCAGCCCCTGTACCGTCTTCCGGAATAACCCCTTGCAGGTCACTGTTGTCAGAGAGTGCATTTTGCACGTTCTCGTCAGCGCTCCAGAACAGCAGGCGGCGTTCGTCGACTGACTGCCCGAGTGCTTCAACGAGCTTTTGCGCATCCACCGGCTGGTCCGTCAACGCGTCGAACACCGACGCAGCCGCTGCCGCAAAGTACGCATCTTGAGCGGCGGGCAGCGAATACTTCGCGTACACGTCGCTGAGCACCGCCTGCACAACATTGTCTGAGGTCAGCACATCGCCGTTCTGCAATGTGACCGGCCCAGTCGCGCGAAGCAGATAGCTGAGCCCAACCGGATCAAACGTCATCACACCATCGATCTGCTGCGTCCCTCCAGCGTCCTTCCACCAGGCCTGAGCTAACGTGGCAACTTGCGGTAGGTCGGGCAAGCCGGTCATGTCCATTTCATAGCGAGCCACGTTCGAGATGAACACGCTGTACGTATCTTCGTTTATGTCTGCGATAGGCGTGGCACGCCCATTCGAGAAATCACCACTCGACTTTTGGTCGCTGATCTCAAGTCGTCCGTTGTCCACGGTCAGCAGCATCAGAGAAGCAGGGTTTCCACCAAGCGCTCGCACCTCTGCATTGTTCTGGAAGAGCAACAGGTAGTTCTTCGGCCCGTCACTGCCAAGCAAGGTCGGAAGATACTGTCCAAGATCTGCTGCTCGCTGCACTCCTGGCTGCAGCGAATCCACCTGATCGCGCAACTGGGTCACCCCGTCGGCAACCTGTGAAACCAACCCATCCGTGTTCACCGCGTCAAGCGCCTGCTTGGCGTCCTCCAGTCGGGCATCCAGCGGATCCAGCTGCCCGATCAACGATGTCAGAGAATCGAGATCTAAGGCCCCGTCGTGAACGAGCTCATCCGGGTTGAGCGCGAACGCGGCCTCGGCCAGAGGCTGCGCATCAGTCAGCACTCCAGCCGTCTGATCAGCGACAGTTCGCACTGCAGTGAGGTTGCTCCCTGCCCAAGGAGTCACCTGCCCGGCAGACCACAACCATCCAGAGACATCGTCAGAGGCTGCACTGGCTTCGTTTCGCGCGCTGACGTACTGGGCTTTTGCGCCATCGCGGTCACCCGCCTTGTAAAGATCCGAGACCCTGCTCAAGTTGGATTTCGCAGCCTGCAAGTGGTCTCGGGCGCTGAGTGCACTGGTCGCGATGACCGCCCCTGCGATACCGAGAAGGAGCCCCAGCAGCACGATAGCCCCAACGACCCACGGCCAGCGGCGACGTCGTTTCTCGCCTCGATGTCGTTGCGTTGCTCGAGATTTCTCTTGGTGCTTGGGCATGCGCTTCAGCTTACCGCGCCGATAGGCTTTACCCCGCGTAGCATGAATGGATGCGCCAATCGCACGCTCGTAGTCCCACGCCCAGCCACAGGGCTTGGGTCAGCGTTGCTCTAGCCGCTTATGTGGTGACGCTTGGCTTCATCGCGTTCTGGCCCACACCTGTTGACCGAGATCTCGATGGAACACTATTTCACGTTCTCGCGTGGCTTCACGCCCACGGAGCACCAGGCTTTCTCAACTACTCCTTCGTGGAACGCACGGCGAACGTACTGCTATTCATTCCAGCTGGCCTGCTGATCGCGCTGCTTCTGCCCCGCCGTCTCGCTTGGGTCGCCGTACTGTGCTGCGTAGCCGTGTCAGTCACTATTGAGCTCGGTCAGGGGCTGCTACTGCCCGAGCGTTTCGCCTCCATATTTGATGTGGCGATGAATAGTTTCGGGGGGTTCATTGGCGTTCTTCTTGCGACCGCTTCGAAGCGGCCCCAAGATGTAAATGCTGGATGAAGCGCCTCTGTTCCCACTGCTCCCGCGAACACTCGCCAACGTGAATCGCTGTGTGCCTAAAGAGAAAAACGGTGCCACCTGACACTGTCCTATCAACCAACTGCAACCGCAGCATAAGGAAAACAGCCAACCAAACCTTCAGCAGACCGAGTGAACTTACAGACTTCACCCGCCTCGATATACCACGCGGGAGTCGGCAATGTTTGGTTTCGACTTCGCACGAAGGAATAAAGGCCCGAAGCACAATAAGAACGGATTGTACTCTAAAAGAAGGAGCCGAGGCTCAAACAGCCCCATGATCGCCATAAGCAACAGGCCTATGACCAGCCCCCAATCTTTGCGCCGACAGCCATTTACTGCCAGCATAGTTAGACAAGAAAAAATTGCAGTTGAGACAACTGGCCCAAAGAGCAACAAGGCACTCAAATATGATGAGTCCACGACGTTAACGGTGTCAGGTAGACTTGGCACACCACTGTTCCACGTAATTGCATTGTATTCAACTTCTTGTCCCCACAACGCAATACCCCAGTCTGATATCGCCGCTTGGCCCAAGGCGAGCCTATCGCTGAGTAGGACATTCAACGAATTATACGAGTTGCTCCCCGGATCATACATGACTGCCAACCAGTAAGATCCGATAAGAAAAACGAGAAATAAAGCAGGCGTGATCCACAACAACCGAAGTACTCTTGAATCACGCATCACGAATCTCGAAACTATAAACATAAACAACGCGCCAACTGCGCCCAAGACAGCTAGAAAACGAGTATCCGTGTAGTAGAATAAAATGGCCTCGATGAAAAATGCGGAAAGCAAATAACTCAGTTTCAGATATTCGAACTGAAGATACCCATATAGAGCGATCAACGCGAACGCGAAAGCTGGAACATATGTAGCATACTTGAATCCTAACCCCAACCTGACTCGTTCTCCCCAAGTGAAGATATAGTTCGGAATTATTCCAGCCAAAGAGGTCAGTACAACTACCGCAACAGCGATACACAAAGTCCAAAAAGCGATACGAAGAATTGACCGCAAATTACAGTTGCGCGATACGACAATTATAAGGGCGCTTTCAGCCAAGTAAAAGTATCCGGTTGTCATCGTTATGACGACGGTCAACAGCAAGATGACGAATATCGTGAGCACCTTTGAAGCTTGCGAAAAATTGAAAATCAGCTCGAATAAAATGAGAATTACTAAGGCGAGGAATTCAACTCCCACGAACACCAGCTCGAGCTGAGGCGTTTCAACTACAAACATAGAGTAACGAAGCACCTTCGCGAGCAGCCAAAGGCTCAACCCGCCAAGAAACCAGGATTCTCTACGCTTCGCGCTTCTGGGTGTCGAGAGCCCCATTGTCATATTCATATTGAGCAAGATCAACGATGTAGATCGATGCACGATTTATCGCCGAATGGAATATCGTCATACATCATGGATGCGGTCTTAGGCCAGTGCAACTTCCTTATCAATGAGTAACGTTTCAAAAAACGAATCACGAGTTCAGATCCCCACATTTTCATTTTCCAGACTCTGTTGTATGGAACTATGCTCTTTGATTCAGCCAGAGCAGCGACACCATGAACTGCATCTGCGTAATGATGATCAGCATCCGGATTCCACCTACCAACGTAACGAGTGAAAATCGGATCCTGCTCTCGACTTAACAGGCACTTCTCGATTGATGCAGAGTTGATCTCGTCGATATTATGAATTGCGTAGTAATCACTAACGCCAGGCATGCGCTCAGATTCGGGGATCGGGACAGATTCATGAAAGAATACTGGAAGTCCTGCCATGTCAGCCTCGAATGCTGACGTACTTTGCCAAGTGCAAAATACATCCGAACTGTTGATCCAAGGGGCTATTGGTCCGTCTGATATGATCCGAGCATATTCGCCAAGACTAAAGTCGATAGTCGACCCAGGATGCGGACGATAGATTATCTCGAATTCATCGAAAAAAGAACTCGGCAACGACTTAATCTGATCAATCGTACGACGCAAGGAAAGCTTCCAGCGCTCAAAATAACGTTCACAATCAGCTACGGAAACATCTGATAGTACGGTAAGATCGTTCCCAATCTTTTCCAAACTGATCGCGTCGATTCTCCGAGATTCTGCATAGAGAATCCATTTCTTCGAGGTATCTAGATGATACCTTTCAGCAAAGGAGGCGCGGGTACTGAACCGTTCACAATCGGAAGCTGTGGGCTCAAGACGTAGATTCCCGACGACCCGAATTCGACTTTCGTCTACTCCGGCCGAAATGAGCAAGTCCCTAAAATACTCCGTCCAGCTGAAGTGCCATGGGTACTCACAAGCAATTTGATCTCTAGGCAGTAGAACATTTTTAGTGAGTTGAGGGGTAATCTGCTCATGATGAAGATTTATCATCTTCAACTCTGGGTTTAGCTCGTAAAATGGAGAAAAGCGCCAAAACTGATCGGCCCTATAGCACCACGGCACAAGTAGGACATCAATACCATGTTTTTTGGCTGATGCATAAGCGTCAGACCATTCGAATGCGATCGAATAGATAGAGACAGTATCTCCACGTTTCTGCAACTCGGACCTTAGCCGTCTCAGAGCCGCTAGCTCTCGAACTTTATGTTCGAAAAATGCGATAACTTCCATTACGCTCCATTGTTCCTTCTTTTTGAAATACGGGATGCAGAGAACCACGCCAATCCAGCCCTACCGTAAAGGAGAGCACCTACTCCTGCACCTATGAAAACTAGTACCGTGCGCAACCAGTGGTTATGAGCTCCCCAGTAGTTAGAGCCGCAGAGCAGAATCACCAGCCAATACACGATGCGTGTGCGATGCACATTCTTGACGCTAACATAGTACCTCTGGCCAAAATAGTAGCTTCCCCAAAGCATGACGACAGAAGATCCACCAAGTGCAATTGCCGCTCCCAAACTTCCCCAGATAGGGATAAACAGAAGACATAAGAAAAGATTGATGAGTGCAGCAATGGCGACAACAACTAGGCGCAGATAACTCTTGTTCCTCAAGTAGATCCCATACCCCACCGTCTCTACGAGAAGTAGCTGAATTGGGACGAGCATGATTAGCATGAAGTATGACTGCGAGCTTTCATACTCTTGGCCTACCAGCAAGTAGATCAGATCTTGGAAACAAAGGAACATCAAAACCAGGAACAGGGTGATGCCCGTGATAAGATCTTGCATCCGCTTGATCAAGTCTTGTTCCGCTGCGTAATGCTTGTAGACGAACGGCGACCAGTAAATTGAAAACGCAGCAGGAATCACAGAAAATGCGTTAGCAATTGTGAATGCTAGTGCGAATACTCCCGCTCCTTGAAAATCTCCCAGACCGGCCATTATTAACTTAGCGATCGATGTATTCAGCCAGACCAGCAAAGCCGCTGGCATAGTTGGCAACGCAAACCGGAGAAAGGCGTTCAGCGAGGAACTCGGGACGCGTTTGAAAGACCAAGTAACGTATTTACGCGCAAATCCAGTCGAGAACAAAAGCGCGAATGATACAGTCCAGAGGGTCATCATGGTAATCGAGCTCATGTACCCGGTAGAGAGTAACAAACCTACAACGAACAGCACCTTTGTGGACAATGTCAGCGCGATTTGCTGTACATTATATCCTTTTGCGTTGAATTCCTGACGCGTCACTATACTGAGCAATCGAAACATGACCAGCGCAGCTGCGAAGAGACCGAGTTCTAGAATCCCTAGCCTATTGTACTCACCGAAGAGAAAAACAGAAATCTCAGTAGGCCAAAACACCGCAGCCAAGACAGTAATAGACAGAATGATACATTCAGCCACTCCGAGGGAAATACTGACAGCGCGCCTGTTGGTGAGCCCTGGTAGAGGAGCTTGATAGAACCGCAATACTGCATTGTCAAGCCCCAAGAGACTGAACATCATTATGCTGTTTCCGACGGTATAGAATACGTTTATGATCCCGTACTGCTCCGCGGGGTACGATCGTGAGATAAACGGTATCAGAACCACCGACAGAACCGCAGACATCACAGTAGGTATACTGTACTTTGAGGCCTCTCGTAACACTTTTCCTATTGATACCACAGGATCTACCCTAATTCCAAAGCTACCATTAGATTGTCCGGCTCACATATTTTTCATATATCCCGATCAGTCTTTCGTATTGTGAAGGCCAGTACGCGATGACTATAAAACGAATCTTATTTCCAATTGAGACTCGGCGATCTCTAAGGAGAGACGAGATATTGTCTCGTATTTCCTGAAGAAAATGACAAGCAGGTTGACGCCACCTAGAAACCTTCACATTGCTGGCCTTCCCCATGAGCCTGACAATCCTAGAGTAGTGAAGGCTCCTAAAGAATACTGCCGCAGCGCTAGTTGAGGGAACATATCGATAGGCATACTCTTCGAACGCCTTGAGCGCCGTTATGTAGTCACGCACTTGAGATGGGCGGACTTCTCTTTTATGCACTATCGAATCCTGTCTCATCACGTAACCATAGATCGGTTCGTTGATCAGTACGTGCGGAGATCCCGATGCGACCAACTTACCGATCGTCGAAATCTCTTCGTAGATGTGACCTACAGGAAACCATTTGTCATCATAGCATGCACGCGGCACCAGTCTAGCCCAAGCACTCGGAAGAACCTCTTCATACATGAACATCTCGTATAGTTGGCGCTCATTGAGCACGGTGTACGTGACATCGTTGTCCCAATCGATTTGCCCCCTCTTTGCCCATTCATAACTGATCGTCTTTGCACGTCCGTATACAAGCGCAACGTCGTCGATTTTCCCGCCCCGAATGAGCGACTCGATATAGATGGGGCTGACTAGATCGTCACCGTCTACGAACGTAATGTAGTCTCCTGTGGCCTGGGAAATTCCGAAATTTCTCGCGGCTGAGAGACCTCCGTTTTTATTGTGGAATACTCGGATCCTTGAATCATAACTTGCCATAGAATCAAGTATTTGGCTGGTTTCATCGGTTGAACCGTCGTCTACGCAGATAATCTCAAGTGACGAATAAGTTTGCTCGCCAATCGCCTTGACACAGTACTGCACAGAATCCGCGATATTATAGAACGGAATTATGACTGAGACGACCATCTCGTTGCCCGGCATGCTTACTCCAATTCCTGTCTGTCCCTTTATTTCTTTCAGCTCTTACTCAGGGGGCCTCCCCCGCTCCCATGTTGCGGCGATCGACCTTCCTTCGAATAACGTTCACAACTTTCGCCACGGTATGCTGTTTCTCAAGGGTGACGTACGGGCATTCGACAATTGCTAGGTCATCCCTGGCTTCCAGCCATATATTGAACAATCGTTCGCTTAAAAAGCCTGGCATTCGCGTCTCATAGGCAGACCAGTGTGATGTATCAATTCGAGATTCTATCTCCTCGAGGATTGCGAATAACCATTCGCAATATGCATCGAAGTTCTGCTTAGACATTACGAACATATTGAATAGATATAGCCAAGTTCGGTTCATAACCCTTTCGCTTGCTTCAACTTGTCCTGGGTAGTCCCTACGAATGATATCCAGCGCGAGATCCATCGGCGCGCTGTGATGAGCATGAACATAGTGATTGTATACGGTTTCGATATAGTATCTTCGCCTTTTGGGCACTAGTACCGTATCGGGAGCTAGGCGCCTAGCCAAGTCTTTTTTTTGCGCGATTTTTCGTTCGCCATGACCGCGAAAGTACCTGCGATAGTGCGCGAGCCCGATGTATGGCACCGCATAATTCTTCCAAGCCCAGTAGAGCGCTGTCAGCTCACAATAGCTTGGATTCTTCGCACTGATGTTTATCCCATTATTGTCCGCGACAGTATTCGGCACTGGCGCCCGACCCGGTACAGCGGCCCCCACTTGAATGGGAAGATAGAGGTCATCGCGCGGCATCCAATAGGGTTTATGAGTCGCAACGAGAACTCTCATTTCTTGCTTCTGCATGAACATTCCCGTCGAGTCTCCATCTCCACCACTATCAATTCGATACATTCGTTCATTCTGCACCATTCTTCTATTTCCAAAGACACCGTCATGGGGTTGGTTCCATACGAGCATCGATCCATATATGAGGGTCATGCTTGTGGGGCAATCGCTTTGATTTCGAAGGTCATCACTTTGAGGTGTGACTAGTGATGCGCATTTGCACATCCCTACCAGATGAGGCATATTCTTGCTATAAGGAACGAAAAGCGCCTACTGACACCTATCGAAGAGTCACGAACTAGGTGCTGCATCTGATAACTCCACAGTCCGACTTCCGCCGTGGTTGGCGTTACCTGTTTCCCTTCAACGGCACGACCTCTGCAACTGTATACAGCTATCGTCTGCTGCCCCCTACTCACCCCTCTCACTCATGAGTCGCATATGGCTCGATATAGCCTTGTGATTCACCTTGAATTCGAGGTCTATGCGACGGAACTCTAAAGGATTACTCGATATCGTCTACATTTAGCGGATCCCCAGCAAAACGCGCACAGCGTATTCGCCTGCCAACAACTGAATCCCATTCAGCAATCTCGATCCCATCATCGGCTCTGAGCGGGATAAGTGCCTCCGGCGCGATCACTTCCCCTGCGTGAAGGTCCCGTGCCAGGAATATTCGTCGGCGCGCATTCGCGATAGCCGAGCGCTGAGAATCAATATCTGGGGCGTCCGACCCCGCGAGTTCGCGTTGCTCCTTCAGCGCTTGGGTAAAATGGAGGAGCCCTTTTTCATCGAAGGCATGATAATGGTCGTTTCCGGGTGCTGTCCGGTCATCTGTAAAATGTTTCTCCAGAACACGAGCACCCAAGGCGCTTGCCAGCAGCAGTGCGGGGACGCTGCCGTCTGCTTCAGGTGCAACATGATCAGAGTATCCGATAGTCGCGGTATCACCATATCGAGCAGTCAGAGAGCTTATAACTCGGAGATTCGCATCTTCAGACGGAGTAGGGTATTTCAGCACGCAGTGCAGGAGACAAATCTCTGCTGCTCCGCTTGTCTTTAGCACATCGACAGAGCGGTCTATTTCATCGAAAGTCGATGCACCCACGGACATGATAACGGGGCTCCCCGTTGCTGCGACCTCTCTGAGAAGTGGAATATTAGTGAGGTCGGCTGAGGCGATTTTTATTGCCGGCATGAGTGGAGCCAAGAAGCTGACTGAGGTCAAGTCGAATGGCGTTGAGAGGAAGTCGATTCCATTATCGGCACAGTGCTGGGCCAGAGCTAGATATTCTTTTTCGCCAAAAGAGTCATACTTACTGAACAACTCGAACTGTGACGGTGTCGACTCTTTGCTCGTGTCCCAATAGGCCGGGCTGGTCGTCTTACTTGCCAAAGTTGCGGCCTTGTAGGTCTGGAACTTGGCGGCATGACCGCCCGCACGTGCAACACCGTCAATCATTCGTTTGGCGCGATCGAGCGAACCCTCATGGTTCACGCCAATCTCAGCGATGATGTAGGGGTCACAATAGGTTCGTTGCATCATTTGGGTTGACACAGGTGCTCACTTTCATCTGGTGTCGATCATCACAGATTCGGAAATACATTTAGGCCGACTCTGTCTAAGATAGTTTCAACTGTACGACGGTTACTTCGCCGACTTCCTGAAAGACGCGCAAGATTCGCCAGTTGCAGGCGAACATCGCCATTTAGCATCAAGCGAATGCCTTCGCGAATCTCATCATCACGCAAGGCAGATCCAAGCCCCAGCATGTACACGCCGTTTTCTTCACAGGCATGCGTATGAGTCATCTCTCGCTCATTCTGAGCAATGCAAACCGAAGGTATCCCGAGAGAAGCAAGTTCGATAATTGTTCGCCCTGCAGAGGTCAGCGCTATATCGGCGCGCTGCATGACGCTAGGCATATATCTCACGTCGTTGAGGATTTCTAACGAATACGGCAGATCTTGAGGCGCCTCAAGGGGGGAAGCACCGAGTCCTCGTACGACAGTCACCGCACCAGCGAACCGCAGCTGTGCTAGCGCTTCTAACGAGCGTTTGGCGAGATCTGATGGATCAGTGCCACCAAACAGGACGAGGATGTGTCCTACTTTGTCCGCAGGTGCATGATCTGCGGACACCGTCTCAAAGTGTGGCGACAGTAGCGAGTATTCAATTCCACGAAGTTGCCGTGACTCGGGCACTTCATGGTTGTCGATGAACTCCGCAACCAACAAGTCAACATGCTGAGCTCCTTCGCCGGTGTCTTCAAAGCTGACCACCTTAGTAGCGGGTGCACTCGCCCGAATGCGCTCAATGAACGCAGAAGTCGTGTCAAGGATATCTAAAACAGTCAGATCTGGTGCGAAATCGCTCAGTACGTCAAAGAACTCTTCGTCATCAGCGACCTCATGGACGTTATACGGAAAACGTGAGAAAAACTCTGCACCCAGCTCATGATCTGCCCTAGTGACCACTAGGATTTCGTGGCGTGCGAGCTCAGTGGCCAAGGCTAATGCACGATACACATGCCCCATGCCAAGGCTCGGACCAGCATCAACTCGAATGACGATACGCCGCCGCGTTAAGAAGTGAGCCGCCACATAAAGGTCCCCGAAATGGTCGATGTCGATCGCTTCTTGCGCGGAGACTGGCACTAGGGCCACAGGAGGCACGACTCGTGTACCTGAGCTAAGGGCATCTCCGAGACGACTCGCTATCGCGCCTCCAGTTTCTCGGAATTCCAAGGGAAGGTACTGGCGATTAACGCGGGCTTTGTACAGTGCCTTCGCGTGGCCATCCTCGTCTTGAGTCCAACTTAGATGGCGGTCATCAGTCACAGTCATCGCAGTATGCGCTTGACCTGTGCCGACGATTGATATCGCTTTGAGCAACGTCTCTTGCGTTAGTAGAGGTGAGGTCGGCTGAACCGTGACAATCACATCAGCATCGGTTGCGCCCATACTTATCAATATTGGAAGGTTTCGAAGAATCTTTTCGTCGAGAGTCTCCTCGGATGGAGTTGACTGGGTTTCAAAAATCACAGACGCACCTGTTGCTCGGCTCACATCTTCTATTTGCCGATCGTCGGTAATGACAATCACATGGCGAGAGTCCACGACTTGCAGCGCCGTCGTGATCACATAGGAGATGAGCGGTTGACCTGCCACGAGTCGAACATTCTTTCTTGGCACACTTACTGACCCGCCTCGAGCAGGAATGAGGACCCAAGCAGGGGCGATAGTATCAGCGCGAGGATCCGGTTTTGGTTGTACCGCGCTCGCATCCATTTCACCGTCGTGATTCACTTTGCCCCTTCAGCTTTCGAAACTGCTCTGAACGTGCGAAAGAGAATCTGCAAGTCGCCCACAAACGACCAGTTCTCTACATAGTACAGATCAAGCCTGATCGCTTCTTCCCAAGTTAGGTTCGACCTACCACTCACCTGCCAGAGACCAGTAACCCCAGGGCGCACATTCAGTCGACGGGCAGCGCTTTTGTCATACAACGCGACCTCCGCATCGACCTGTGGTCTCGGCCCGACCAAGCTCATGTCACCCTTCAATACGTTGATGAGTTGCGGCAGCTCGTCGATGGAGGTCTTTCGAATGAAGTGACCGAACCGAGTGATTCGTGGGTCGTCATCGATCTTGAATAATGGCTTTCCTGTCTTACCTTGCTTGTCAAGCAGGGTATGGAGCTCAGCGTCTGCGTTGACCCGCATAGAACGGAATTTCCACATTTTAAAATGCTCACCGCCGCGGCCGACCCGACGATGTTTGAAGAACACAGGCCCACCGTCTTGAGCCTTCACGACTACGGCGACCAGCGCGAACAGCGGTGACAAAATGATCAACCCCAAGCTGGAGGCTACGAGATCGAAAGCACGCTTGATTAGTTGGGTGCGGCCGTCAAATCGAGGGGTCTCGACGTGCATGAGCGACATGCTGGCCATCGGGCGCACGTGAATGCGCGGCCCCGCGACATCGACCAGACTCGGCGCGAGCACTAAATGCCGCTGTGTGGGCTCAAGGCTCCAGCTGATGCGGCGCACCTTGGCCGGCGTCAGATGCCTCGACGACGTAAGGATGATCGTGTCGGCATCAGTCTGGTCAGCAGCTTGCATGTAGTCATCAAGCGTGCCAAGAACCGGAACATCGGTACCCGGCAAGACCTTCTCCTCAAGGTGATCTGCGACGCAACAGCCAGCTACTTTCAAACCAGAGTCAGGGCTCGCAGCAACTTCTTTGGCGATGGCTGCAGCCGTATTTAGACCTCCAACGATGATGGCTCTTGTGACGTATCGACCTGCTGCGCGCTGGCGATTCAACCATTTGCGCCACAGCCACCGCCCGATCAGCAACAGCACGAGGCCCAGAGGGAACGCGATCAGAAAGTACCCACGAGAGATCTGCAGTTTTGCCAGGTAGCTGAACACTGCGAGTCCGCCGAATAACAGGAATGTTGCGCCTCCGACGTTGCGATACTCCTCAGTTCCTGAGCCGAGGTAGCGTGCGTCGTAGGTGTGATAGGCAGCCAACACCAACAGCCACAAGGCAACGAGAATCGCGGTGATAGGCAAGTAGCTCAGCTGCAGATGTTCGAGCCAAATCGTTGGCCCCACGTCAGGGTCGTCGACGCCGAAACGCACAAGGTGCGCAAACGACATAGTCAACATAATGACTAGTGCATCGGTCATGAGCAGGCGGATTATGTACGGACGGAGCAGATCCGTGCGTCGCGCACTACGTGAACCGTTGGACGACTGTGAAACGGCCATTGCTGCACCCATCAGCGCTGTCGCCTCAAAGCATTCCCCCTTCGATGGCTTCAGAGGTGATTCCCTGAGCAGCTATACGCTCAAAACGGCTGTTCTCAGCGACAGAGGTTAACTATAGCCCAGTCATCGCGTATGAAAAAGATGTCTACCATAGTCGCTTTGGTGCGATGCGTCTGAGCCATGAGATGAAACCACCCCAAAAATCATTCCTACTTGGGATCGAATGCACCACCGCACTAATACCTCTCACGTCACGCTGATGAGTCAGGCCTCCGGCACGGTGGCGCCAGCGAGCACGAGCTGTGCACGCTCGTGTTCGCCGCCGTGCAATTCAAGCCGCAGAGCATCTATGAGAATCGCTGCCTGCCCATGGCGTAACGTCTGACGACTTCCATCGCGATCGTCGACGACTGCGGAGCCACTCAGTACGTATACGGCATCCCCCGCCTCAAACGGCAGCGCGATGTGCTCTCCTGCTCTTGCCGTCGCGTGAGCCAGCCGTAACCCAGCACCCGCAGCATGGAAGACAGTGGTCGCACCCTTGTGATACTCAAAGAGGTGGCGAGGAGCGCTGGGCACCGTCTTCATGAGGCGCATGGCTTCAAGCCTGTCGACATGCTTGCCCGTGAGCCCAGCGCGCACAACATTGTCACTGGGCCCCATCAGCTCAATACCGGCACCGCGGATATAGAAGTGGGGCGTGCCGGGTTCGAGGTAGATCGCCTGCCCTCGGCGCAGTAGTTCATGCCTCAGGAGCAGACTCAGCGCAATGCCGACATCGCCTGGAAAACACTCGTCGAGACGACGGATCAGCGTGTCTCGCTCGATACCGAACGTCGAAGCTCCACGGCGGCTGCGCTGCACGATCGCCTCGGTCACCTCCGCAGCACGGCTCGCGCCGTCGTCGAGCAGCCAGTGCACGGCACGATCAACCGTGCGCTGATCAATCAGGGTGTCCGCGAACTCCTGCCAAATCGCCCGCAGCATACGCGTTGCCGATCCGTCTCGTTCGGCGCTGCGCCCAGCACGCCGCAGGTCGATCAAGATGTCGTCGATCTCGCGGATTCCCGCACAGAGTTCGAACTGATCCGAAAGCGCCAGCAGCATTTCCGGCTTCGGGTGAGGATCACGATAGTTTCGGGTGGCGTCACCCACCGGGATGCCCATTGCGTTCTCACGTGCGTATCCGTCACGAGCCTGGGCGTCATCGGGATGCACTTGCAAGCTCAGCGGGCGTTCTACGGTGAGCAGCTTGAGCAGGTACCCGAGTTCAGCAGGCTGCTCACAGGCCTTGAGCGCCTCAGGCAGGGTGATTCCCTCGAAAGGTTCGCTCACGACGATGGATGGCCACGACGGGTGTGTACCCAGCCACAACTCGGCTTCGGGCGCGGCTGGATCGGTATTCGCCCATCCTGCCGAAGTATGCCGACTCGTGTGATACGCGATGGAGGGCTGCCCCCGAAGATTTTGGATTGCCCTCGGCCCGCCCCACGCGTAATCGCGGGGTTCGTTGTCGATGATCACTGACATGGGCGAACCGCCCGTTTCGTCGTCAGCATCACCAGAGACGACGGAAATGAGCGTCTGACCACACGCTGACCGGAGAAATCTTCACGAAATCTCCCGGCTTCGAGGCGTGAATGACCATTCCGCCTCCGAGATAAATACCCACGTGGCCACCAGAGTTCATCCAGACGAGATCGCCGGGCTGAGCTTCTCCATATGATATTGCTCGCCCTGAGTTCATCTGCGACTGTGACACTCGCGGCAAAGATATGCCGTTCTTGGCATAGACATAGTTGGTGAAGCCAGAGCAGTCGAAACCTGCCGGAGTCGTTCCACCCCAGACATAAGGCACGCCCAAGTACAGTCGAGCGGTAGCCACCACCGCGGCGCCCCTACTTGACGACGAGCTCGAAGACGAGCTGCCCGCAGATGAGCTCCCTGAAGATGCCGACGAACCGCTTGTCGATGACGAAGATGATGAGCTCGACCCGGGCGTACTCGGCGTGGTCGCAGCCGGTGTCGTCGTGCCGCTAGATGACGAGCTGCTCGTACTCGGCGTTGTGGCCACCGGCGTCACCGCACCCCTGGCCTCATCAGCCTGGGTGCCTCCAGCCACCGGCGCGATGGAAGCGGCTGTCTGCGCACGCTGCGCCGAGACTTGAGCCGCCGCCGCTTCGGCATCCCTGCCCTGCAGCTCGGCGAGCTGAGCACTCAACTGCACCACCTGATCCGACTGACCGCTGTACAGGCTGTAAGCCGTCGACTGCGCCTGCGCAGCGGTATCGGCTTTGGTCTGTGCCTGGTCAGAGAGATCTTGGAGGGCATTCTTCTGCTGCTCGAGAGTGTCACTCAGTGATTGCAGGGTGTTGGCATCAGCAACAGCGCTGTCGAGTGTGTCAGTGAACTGTCCGCCCAGTCGATCAAGCGCAGCCATCTTCTTCAACGCAGCATCTGGGTCTTCGACGCTGGCGATCGCCGCCGCCTCAGTTCCGGTGCCAATGCCGCCGGAACGATACAGTTGCACAGAGATAGAGCCAGCCTGTCGCTTCGACTGCTCCGCTTTGCTCTTGGCCTGTTCGATTTGTTCCTGCAGCTCGACGAAACTCACCACAGTGTCGCCCAGAGTCTGTTGTGCGACAGCCGCGGCCTGCGCTGCGCTCTGATAGCTGGATGCAGCGCTTTGGTACTCAGCGTCATACGCGTCGAGAACCTGCTGAATGCGCTGCTGCATGGCTGTGCGCTGCGCCTGATCGCTTTCGGCAGCTCGCACTTCGTCCCACGTGGGTGCGGAGACATCGACGTCGGCCACTGCCGGCAGCCCCATTGCGAACACTGACGCCAACGCGAAGGCACCGCCCACCAGACCGGTCAGCACTCGTGAGGCCACGTCCACACTCCTTTGTCATGAGGAAGCTCTCAGGCTCAGCTTGAACATGAGAGGTGCACCTAGTCTACTCAGCCCTCCACACGAAGCATAACGGAGGCGTGTCGCAAAATGATTTGCTTCCTTGGGGAACCTCGAGCGGTTCAACACTGCATACGACCGCGCTGAGACACCCCACCGACACATGCTGAGCGCTAGACGTGATAGAGTATTTGACTTCTGCAGCTGTGGTCTGGCCACGCTGCAGAACCGGCGGTGGAGAGGTCCTCCCCCTGCTTCTCCGCCGCCACCTTCTTCAGGCAGCCGAAGTCAGCTGCCAACGCACGACCTCACTGAGCTGTTCTGCCCAATGCTGCGCAGTCTGTTCGTCTGCGGCTTCAACCATCACACGCACGAGCGGTTCGGTTCCACTCGGGCGAAGCAGAACACGCCCTTGATCGCCAAGAGCGGCCTCAGCCTCCGATACAGCCTGAGCGACGATCGCATTGCCTGCGAGAGCGGTCTTGTCGACATCGCGCACATTGATGAGCACCTGCGGATACACAGTCATTGCTTCATCGGCCAGCCGCGACAGTGGCTTGCCCGTGCTCGCCATCACCGCCAAGAGTTGCAGCCCCGTCAACAGACCGTCACCAGTCGTCGCAAACTTCCGGAAGATCACATGCCCTGACTGTTCGCCGCCGAGGCCGAGATTCGACCGATTCAGCTCTTCGAGCACGTAGCGATCGCCAACTGATGTCTGTCGCACTTCGATGCCCGCACGCTTCATCGCGAGATGCAACCCGAGATTGCTCATCACAGTACAGACCAGCGTGTCACCAGGAAGCACCCCGCGGCGGTGCAGCGACAGCGCAAGGATGGCCATGATCTGATCGCCGTCGATCACACGGCCGTTCTCGTCAACGGCAAGACACCGGTCAGCGTCACCGTCATGTGCGATGCCCACCTGAGCCCCAGAGCTCAAGACGGTTTGCTGCAGGCGCTCGAGGTGCGTCGAGCCAACGCCAGCATTGATGTTGTAGCCATCGGGGTCTGCCCCGATGACGGTAACGGTTGCACCGGCGTCGGTAAACACCTGCGGCGAGACCCCAGCAGCGGCACCGTTCGCGCAGTCGAGCACCATAGAGATGCCATCAAGGGTGTTCGGCAGAGTGCCGAGCAGATGCACGAGATAACGATCTTCGGCGTCTGCGAAACGCCGAATGCGCCCAACGCCTGCACCAGTCGGAGCCAGTTTCTCGAGCGAGAGTGCAACCTCGATCTGGTCTTCGAGCTCATCTGGGAGTTTCAGCCCACCAGCGGCAAAGAACTTGATGCCGTTGTCGGGAGCCGGATTGTGTGAGGCAGAGATCATCACACCAAAATCAGCGTGCAGATCGCTCACCAGAAACGCTGTAGCCGGTGTCGGCAGCACGCCGGCATCGTAGACGTCTACACCGCCGCTGGCCAGACCAGCAGCAACGGCAGCTCCGATGAACTCACCGGACACTCGCGGATCGCGCCCCAAGACAGCAGTCGGTTTGCGGCCGAGTTCTCTGGCAGATGCGCCAAGAACTCGCGCCGCGGCCTGAGCCAGTGCGAGCGAAAGCTCGACCGTCAGGTCGCGGTTGGCGAGTCCTCTGACACCATCGGTGCCGAAAAGGCGAGGCATAGTCCCCCTGCGGTTTAGCGCTTGGAGTACTGAGGAGCCTTGCGGGCCTTCTTAAGACCAGCCTTCTTGCGCTCTTTGACACGAGCGTCGCGGCTGAGGAAGCCAGCCTTCTTCAGCTCGGGACGGTTGTTGTCTGCGTCAATCTCGTTGAGCGCGCGAGCAATGGCCAGACGCAGTGCGCCAGCCTGACCCGAAGCGCCGCCACCCTGGATGCGCACGGCGATGTCATAGGCGCCCTCGAGGCCGAGCAGGGTCAGCGGATCTTTGATCAGCTGCTGATGCAGTTTGTTCGGGAAGTAATCTTCGAGCGACCGGCCGTTGACCTCGAACTCGCCAGTGCCCGGCACCAAGCGCACGCGGGCGATGGCCTGCTTGCGGCGGCCCACGGCTGCGCCGGGAACGCTCAGGTTGCGCGGAGCGCGCTCAACGGTCTCGGTGGCGCCCTCAGGCGTCGCGGTGCTGTACGAAGTCAGTGTTTCAGTGTTCTCTGCCACGTTGTTCTCCTGTGAAAGTCTCGGCGCCGACTACTGGGCGATCTGGTCGAAGGTGTAGGGCACCGGCTTCTGCGCGGCGTGTGGGTGCTCGGCACCCTTATAAACCTTGAGCTTCTTCAGCTGCTCAGCACCCAGGCTGTTCTTCGGCAGCATGCCGCGCACGGCCTTTTCAATGGCGCGCTCGGGATTCTCGGCCAGCAGCTCGGTGTAGCTGACACCCGTAATGCCGCCAGGGTAGTTCGAGTGGCGCCAAGCGATCTTCTTGGCTGCCTTGCCGTGCGAGAGCACAACCTTCTCAGCGTTGATCACGATGACGAAGTCACCAGTGTCAAGGTGGTTGACGAAGGTGGACTTGTTCTTGCCGCGCAGAATGGCTGCAGCATGGCTGGCGAGTCGGCCGAGCACCACATCGGTGGCGTCGATGACGACCCAGTTGCGCTTGATTTCGCCGGCTTTGGGCGAGAATGTGCGTGTCACAGGTTTCTCTCTCTCGATTTGAGGTGGTCGTGAATCCCGCTCCGATGCGCATTGCCTGATGGCAATCCAAACGGTGGAGGGCTCAAGTCGGGCTGCCGTTTGCACGCCAAGACGCACAGACACATACCAATGGGCTACTTTACGCGACTGCGAGCCCCGCGGCAACCCGGGCGTGTTGCAAACGTGCCGCTCATGCAACATGGAGTTGAGCAAGAGCCGCTCGAATCGTCTCGAGGACAACCTCCCAGTGGTTCATCACCATGTCATAGTCAAATGAAAGCACTATGTACCCGCAGCGAGTTCCGAGCGACGCTTTACGGATGTCTCTGAAATGCTGCTCGGCGTTGAAATGGTGGGGGCCATTGAGTTCGATGCCAATGCGGCCATCGATTAGGCCGTCGAAACGCGCTTTATTGGGGAGTTCGACTTGGGTCTGAACATGGAAGCCTTCGAGACGCAGTCCTGCGAAGACATACGACTCGAAGCCGTTTTCACACCCCAATCGCCACCAGCGCATCACTTCACGTCCACGCTGCGTGGCAGCGAGTACGACCTCTATGTCGGACGGCTCGAAGTATTCGCCCGTGAGCAGCGTATGGCTAGGCACCGAGAGCAAGGTGTCAGCGAGTGCGACGCTGTCTTGCAACGTCAAATGCTGCAACGCATGATTGAGGGCGATGCGCCAAGGCGCTACCCCGTGCCCGATGTGTCGTTTGGAGATGCGTGGGCGGGAGTGGAGCCGAGCATGCGGTTCTGCTGCTGCTACCTGGGCGGTCGATGGAGCGGATGGCACCCAGAGTTGTGGCGCTGCTCGGTGTGGCCCCCAGACTGTTTCTGGTGCTATGAGTTTCAGCCGGTGGGAGCCACTCAGCACGGTACCAGCCGCGACTGCTCGTACGAGGTCGTATGGTGCGTTCTCAGCGGCGACCCAACCTTGGCGAATTCGGCGCAAGTATCCGGCTTTGATGAGTACGGAGATGTGCCATCGAGTGAAGCCAATGTTGAGGAGGTTCGACACTCGCCAGACGCCATGTCCTTTGCCGTCCAGGCGTCGGAGCAAATGCTCAACTCGTTGCCTGCTGGGCTCGCCTGCGCTCATCGCCTCCCCTTCCCCGTCCCTTTCAGACTTCCCCATCTCAGCGCTGGCGCAACTTGGGTGAGTGGTCGCTGTGGAAAACGTTGAGCTGCTGGGTCCGTGCACGCGTACAGGTGTACGGGTGCGCTCGGCCGGGTACTCCGGGGCGCAGCACTTTCAAAGACTCGCCACGTGTCGTGCGGGCTCGCGAGAATTCGCCAGAAGCCGGCGAATTATCGCTGGGAATGTCCCCCAACAGGGGCTGGTGGCGAATTGTCGACAGGAGCTGCACCCGGTTGCACCCTCCCATCTTGACGGTGCTTCGCCTATGATGCTGTTCACCGCCGCCGCGCATTCGCGCTGCCGCACGCATCATTCAAAGGAGAATGAAATGTCAACGTCGACGGCCTCCCGTGGTTCCACCACGCCGACTGAATGGGACGAGTCGCAGCTCGTCGCCCCTGGCCTTCCCCCTACCGCAGTCGAAGACAATGCGCTCGACCGCCCCAAGTGGACACCGCTCAAGGTTGTGGTGTGGATCCTCATCGCAATCGTTGGTGCGATCGGCTGGAGCGTTCTCGCCATCAGCCGCTCCGAATCAATCAACGGCATCTGGTTCGTGTTCGCCGGCATCTCTTCGTACTTGATCGCTTACCGTTTCTATTCCAAGTACATCGAGCGCCACCTGTTGCGACCGAACGACCGTCGCGCGACGCCGGCTGAATACGCAGCCAACGGCAGCGACTTCGTCGCAACCGACCGACGCGTACTCTTCGGGCACCACTTCGCAGCCATCGCCGGCGCCGGCCCTCTGGTCGGCCCGGTGCTCGCTGCGCAGATGGGATATCTGCCGGGCACTATCTGGATCATCTTGGGCGTGATCTTCGCCGGGGCCGTGCAGGACTACATCGTGCTGTTCGTCTCGACTCGCCGCAAAGGCCGCTCGCTCGGTCAAATGGCTCGGGAAGACCTCGGCGTCGTTGGCGGAACTGCCGCCATTGTCGCCACGCTCAGCATCATGATCATCATCGTGGCCATTCTCGCGCTGGTGGTCGTCAACGCACTCGGCGAGAGCGCATGGGGTGTCTTCAGCGTCGGTATGACCATCCCCATCGCTCTGTTCATGGGTGTTTATCTGCGTTACCTTCGCCCCGGCAAGATCCTCGAGGTGTCGATCATCGGCTTCGCGCTGCTGATGGCCGCCATCATCTTCGGTGGCCAGATCGCCGCCACCGAATGGGGCGCTGCATTCTTCCATCTCGACCGCCTGACCATCGCGTGGGCGATCATCATCTACGGTTTCATCGCCGCCATTCTGCCGGTGTGGCTGCTGCTCACGCCACGTGACTATCTCTCGACCTTCATGAAGATTGGCGTCATCCTGCTCTTGGCCGTCGCCATCATCGTCGTGCGTCCAGATCTGAACGTGCCCGCCATCAGCGAATTTGCCAGCCGATCAGACGGTCCAGTGTTCACCGGCCCCATCTTCCCGTTCCTGTTCGTGACGATCGCCTGCGGCGCACTCTCCGGATTCCACGCGCTGATCTCTTCGGGCACCACCCCGAAGATGGTGCACAAAGAGCGCCAGATTCGTTTCATCGGCTACGGCGGCATGCTCATGGAATCGCTCGTGGCACTCATGGCGTTCGTCGCCGCGCTGTCGATCGACCGCGGCATCTACTTCGCAATGAACTCATCATCTGCCGCAACCGGGGGCACAGCGGAGGGCGCTGCTGCATTCGTCAACGGTCTTGGGCTCACCGGCGTGCACGTCGAAGGCTCAGCTCTTCAGCAGGTGGCCAACGAGGTCGGCGAGACCACCGTTGTATCGCGCACCGGCGGCGCCCCCACGCTCGCCGTGGGCATCGCCGAGATCATGCACGGGTTGACCCCCGGGCTCAAAGCGTTCTGGTACCACTTCGCCATCATGTTCGAGGCACTGTTCATCTTGACTGCGGTCGACGCCGGCACTCGCGTCGCACGCTTCCAGCTGCAAGAGGCCGTGGGCAACTTCTGGCCACGATTCAAAGACAATAACTGGAAAGTCGCCGTCTGGCTGGCCACCGCGTTCATGGTGGCTGGTTGGGGCTACATCCTGATTCTCGGCGTGACCGATCCGCTCGGAGGCATCAATACGTTCTTCCCGCTCTTCGGCATCGCCAACCAGCTGCTGGCCGCCATCGCGCTGTCTGTTGTGACGGCCATCCTGGCCAAGAAAGGCCGCAAGTACTTCAAGTACCTGTGGGTCACCGTGCTTCCACTGTTGTTTGACCTCGCCGTCACGCTGACCGGATCGTGGTACAAGATCTTCTCTGCCGACGCGAAGATCGGGTACTGGGCCAACAACGCCTCCACACGAGCCAAGCTCGACGAGCTGCGTGAGTTCGGCACCGTTGCCGGCACACAGATCGCCGATGAGAAGGTCGCAGCACAGATCAAAACCTTCGAGGCTACAATTCGCAACACCGCAGTTCAGGGCTCACTTTCGGTGCTCTTCGCAGTGCTGACTGTCATCGTGATCATCTCTGCTCTCGTCGCCGTGGTGAAGGCCTGGCGCAACAACGGCCTGCCCACCACCGAGCCAGAACCTGTGGCCAGCCAGACGTATGCACCCAGCGGATTCATCCCCACCGCTGAGGAGCGCGCCTTGGAGCAGCAGTGGGCTGAACTGCCCGCCGACAAGGTCAAGGTTCAGGTGCACTGATGACTCGATTCACCGCTGAATTGCCAACCGGGTCGGGCATCCTGAAGGCCGGTCGATGACTGAGCACGATATGCCCGCAGTACTGGTGGGGCGCGGCCGTTCTGCCGCCCCCACCGGTTGGTGGGCCAAGGTGGTCTGGATACTCAACGGCATGCTCGGTGCCAATGCATATCAGAACTACGTAGACCACCACCGCCAGGTACACCCAGGTGAACCAGTGATGTCTGAGCGTGAGTTCTGGCGGCACAAGGCAGCCGAAGAAGACCGCAACCCGTCAGCGCGCTGCTGCTGAGCCGAAGCACGCTGACTGCGCAGCTCCGTCGCTTAGCGCTCAGGGAGAGGCTCTCGCTTGGCGCGCGTTTGCGCAGCACGTGCAGCAAGCTCGTCGTCAGGCGGGTAGCCGACAGCGGCCAGCACCAGCCCGGTGCCAGCCACCATAGTGAACGCGCTGCCGCGGTCGCGCCGGTCTCTGATCACCACGAGGTCGTCGGGCTTCAGTCGCCCCTCGCCCACAGCAAGCGATGCGCCAACCAAGCAGCGCACCATGTGGTGACAGAATGCGTCCGCTTGCACGGTTGCGACCAGCACGCCCTGGTTATCGCGCCGCCAATCCAGCCGCTGCAGTTCGCGTACGGTCGTGGCTCCGTCGCGCGGACGGCAATAGGCGCGCCAATCATGCAGGCCCAGCAGTGTCTGCGCTGCATCATGCATGAGCGACACGTCAACCGGCCTCGGCCAGTTCAGAACAAAGCCTCGCTGCAACGGGTTTCGCGACTCCTGTTGGTCGCTCACGCGGTATTCATATCGCCGCCACACTGGTGAGAAGCGGGCGTCGAACCCCCACGGGGCAACGCGCACATTATGGATGGCGATGTCGGCGACTCTGCCCAGCGCACTGCGCAGCCGCGAAAGCAGCAGCCTCGCACCTCGTTCACTCACCGTGACTGCAGCGCTCTCCGCAGCCGAACACGCTCCAGAGCGATGACCGTCGGCCAGCCGCTCGAGAGTGCCGGCATCGACATCGACGTGCAACACCTGTCCTGAGGCGTGCACACCGGCGTCGGTGCGACCGGCCACTACCACAGTCACCTGTTCACGCAACACCAGAGCCAACGCGTCTTCGACCACCTGCTGCACGCTGCGCAGACCGGGCTGCCGTGCCCATCCAGCGAAGCCCGAACCGTCGTAGGCGAGGTCGATACGGATGCGTACTCGGCCTTCTGCCGGACCATACAGCCAGTCGCCCATCGTCTCGTCCCTTCTCATGAAGTCTGCAGATGCGAAGAACCCATCGACCCGAGGGCCGATGGGTTCTTCATACGCGGTGCTCTCGCGAGACTACTTCGCCTCGTCGGCCTCGATGGCCTCGTCGACCTGCTCAGCGGCCTCGGCGACCTCAGCCTCAGCCTGCGCCTCAGCCTCGATCTGCTCTTCGGTGCCCTTGGCCTGAGTGTCGGGTTCAGCCGCGATGGTTTCGTCGCGGATCTCCTCGGCCTGCTCGCTGGCGCCGTCGGCGACCTCTGCCTCGACGACCTCAGCCGCCTTCTTGGCACTCGGCTTCTTGACGACGGGCTCGAGCACGAGCTCGATCTTCGCCAGAGGCGCGTTGTCGCCCTTGCGGTAGCCGAGCTTGATGATGCGGGTGTAGCCACCCTCGCGCTCGTCGACCTGCGGTGCGATCTCGGTGAACAGCTTGTGCACGACGGCCTTGTCACGGATGACCGTGGCCACCTTGCGGCGAGCAGCGAGATCGCCGCGCTTGGCGAACGTCACCAGACGCTCGGCGTACGGACGCAGACGCTTGGCACGGCTCTCAGTGGTGGTGATGCTCTCGTGAGCGAACAGCTGCGTCGCGAGGTTGGCCAGGATCAGCCGCTCGTGTGCGGGGCTGCCTCCGAGGCGTGCACCCTTAGCTGGCTTCGGCATGTTGGATTCTCCTTGTCAGTGAAAAAATGTCTGTGTCAGGCCTGGGGCTCGTCGTCGAAGCCCGTGTAAAAGTGGGCCCCGTCGAAGCCTGGAACTGCGTCTTTCAGCGAAAGACCCAGCTCTTCGAGCTTGTCCTGTACCTCGTCGACCGATTTCTGCCCGATGTTGCGGATGTTCATCAGCTGCTGTTCGCTCAGCGCGACCAGTTCATGCACGTAGTTGATGTTCTCGCGCTTGAGGCAGTTGTACGAGCGAACCGAGAGATCGAGGTCTTCGATCGGCGTCGACAGTTCGGTGCTGGTGGCCACGTCGACCGGAGCGGGCCCGATCTCGATGCCCTCTGACTCGGTGTTGAGCTCTTTGGCCAGGCCGAACAGCTCAACCAGTGTGCTGCCGGCCGAGGCCACCGCATCACGAGGTGAGATTGCCGGCTTGGTCTCAACATCGACGATCAGCTTGTCGAAGTCGGTACGCTCACCAGCTCGAGTTGCCTCGACCTTGTACGTGACCTTGAGCACGGGCGAGTAGATCGAGTCGATCGGAATCTGGCCGACCTCAGCGTATTC
This sequence comes from Pseudoclavibacter soli DSM 23366, assembly GCF_000423505.1. Taxonomy (GTDB): domain Bacteria; phylum Actinomycetota; class Actinomycetes; order Actinomycetales; family Microbacteriaceae; genus Pseudoclavibacter_A; species Pseudoclavibacter_A soli. Next base: position 578,746 of record NZ_KE384027.1, on the reverse strand, counting down.
GCTGCGGTTCTGCGCTGCAGTCACATAGCCACGACCGCGCTCGATGACCAGCTCGATGTCGAGCTTGGCCTTGGAGTTGAGGGTCGCGATGACCAGTTCGGGGTTGAACACCTCGACGCCGGCCGGCACGGTGATGTCGGCAGCGGTCACCTCACCGGCACCCTGCTTGCGCAGGAAAGCGGTGATCGGCTCGTCGTGCTCGCTTGAGACGACCAGCTCTTTGATGTTCAGGATGATGTCAGACACGTCTTCGACAACGCCGGGAATGGTGCTGAACTCGTGCAGCACGCCGTCGATACGGATGCTGGTGACAGCAGCGCCCGGGATGGATGACAGCAGGGTGCGACGCAGCGAGTTGCCGAGCGTGTAGCCGAAGCCCGGCTCCAGCGGCTCGATGGTGAACCGTGCACGGTTCTCAGAGACGACTTCTTCAGTGAGTGTGGGTCGCTGTGCAATCAGCACGTGTGTTTCCTTTCGGCTGAGTGTCCGCCATATGACACTCGGCTTGCTCTGGGAGGCCTCCCAGGAGTTGGGTTTGGATGGTTGTTGCGGAGTGCGCCCAGCTAGGGCGAACGGGGCACACCCCGCACGAAAGACGAAAGGGTCAGACGCGACGGCGCTTCGGCGGGCGGCAGCCGTTGTGCGCCTGAGGAGTCACATCGTTGATCGAGCCGACCTCGAGGCCTGCGGCCTGGAGTGAGCGGATGGCGGTCTCACGACCCGAGCCCGGGCCCTTGACGAACACGTCGACCTTCTTGACGCCGTGCTCTTGGGCGCGCTTGGCGGCCTGCTCGGCGGCCTGCTGGGCGGCGAAAGGTGTCGACTTGCGGCTGCCCTTGTACCCGACCTCGCCAGAAGAGGCCCATGAGATGACCGCGCCCGAAGGATCGGTGATCGAGATGATGGTGTTGTTGAAGGTCGACTTGATGTGAGCCTGACCCACCGCGATGTTCTTGCGGTCTTTGCGACGCGGCTTGCGCGCTGCGGCTGCTGACTTTGCTGCTGCCATGGTTGCTGTCTCCTGAGCTCTCTACTACTTCTTCTTGCCTGCGACGGTGCGCTTCGGACCCTTGCGCGTACGCGCGTTGGTCTTGGTGCGCTGACCGTGCACCGGCAGGCCGCGGCGGTGACGCAGGCCCTGGTAGCTGCCGATCTCGACCTTGCGGCGAATGTCGGCGGCAACCTCGCGGCGGAGATCGCCCTCAACCTTGTAGTTGTGCTCGATGTGGTCGCGCAGAGCGACGAGCTGATCGTCGTTCAAATCTTTGACGCGGATGTCTCCGCTGATGCCAGTCGCTTCGAGAATCTTGTGCGCACTGGTGCGCCCGATTCCGAAGATGTATGTGAGTGCGATCTCGACGCGCTTCTCGCGAGGCAGATCGACGCCGGCCAGACGTGCCATAGTGGCTGCTCCTAGTGGTGCGATTGAAGGTGTGTGGCAGTGTCACCCGCAATAGCGGCCCCAGCCTTCAGTCTGGGGGTGTGTCGGTTGCCCGACGACACTGCTTGGAATATTCAGTTGGATGGCGCGAACGCCGGTCGACGCAGCACTATCACTTGTAGCGATAGACGATGCGCCCCTTGCTCAGGTCATAGGGAGTCATTGCGACGACAACGCGATCTTCAGGGAGGATGCGGATGTAGTGCTGCCGCATCTTGCCGGAAATGTGCGCCAAGACAACGTGACCATTGGTCAGCTCGACGCGAAACATGGCGTTGGGGAGAGCCTCCAAGACTGAACCCTCAATCTCGATGACTCCTTCTTTACTCGCCATGAATGCTTACCTACTCATTTCTCTGTCGTCGATCACAATGATGCCATGAGACACCAAACAAGAATTGTATGGTATTAGAGGCCGTTAATCTAGTCGGGCGTGTCGCAGTTCGACCGAAATCAGCTGAGCGGCGCAGGCGTCACGCCAAATGGCGCCAGCCCCGCGGCGCCACCATCATGTTCGGTCAGCACCCAGACACCACCTTCAGTCACCGCAACTGCGTTCTCCCAGTGCGAGCCGTCGGAGCCGTCGACGGTCGAGATGGCCCAGCCATCAGCTTCGATCGCAGTCTCTTCAGTGCCGTTGGTCACCATTGGCTCAATGCAGATCACCAGGCCCGGCGCCACTTTGGCCCCGCGCCCCGCGATGGCGTAGTTGAACACCGGAGGTTCTTCGTGCATCTGTCGCCCAATACCGTGCCCGATGTACTCACGCAGAATGCCGAACTGTCCCTGCCCCAAGATGTAATCCTCGATGGCAGCACCAACCTCGTTGACGTGCTTGGCCGATGCCAGCGCAGCAATGCCCGCCCACATCGACTGCTCGGTCACTCGGTTGAGCTCCTCGCGGCGAGCCTGCACCTCAGGATCGCCCCCAGGCACGACGACTGTGATCGCAGAATCGCCATTCCAGCCACCCAGCTCAGCCCCGGCATCCACCGAAACGATATCGCCAGCTTGAATCACGCGGTCACCGGGGATGCCATGCACCACCTGCTCGTTGAGCGACACGCAGATCGCGTCGTAATAATCTTCTTCGAGCGCGAAGTTGGCGATCGCGCCGTCGGCCTTCAGCGAGGCCAAGGCGATGTCATCGAGCGATCGAGTGGTTGCCCCGGGCACGATGGCCGGAGCGATCGCATCCAGCACGTGCCGCGTGGCGAGCCCCGCGGCTCGCATCTTCAGAATCTGCTCTGGGGTCTTGTAGTCGAACTTGCTGCGAAACATCAGCGGGCTGCGAGCCCGTCGAGGATGCGCTTGGTCACTTCGTCGACCGCACCCAGCCCGTCGACAGTGACGAGCAGTCCACGTTCGCGGTAGATGTCGATCAGCGGCTGCGTCTGCTCGGTGTAGACCTCGAGACGATGACGGATGACCTCTTCGGTATCGTCGGAACGGCCCTGTTCCTGCGCACGCTTGTGAAGGCGCTGTACCAGCTCTTCTTGGTCAGCTTCGATGAGCACCACAGCATCGAGCGAAGTGCCCTGTGCTTTGAGGATGTCGTCAAGCTCCTTCACCTGGTCTTCGGTGCGGGGGTAGCCGTCGAGCAAGAAGCCTTCAGCGGCATCGGGCTCGCCCAGGCGCGACCGCACCAAGTCGTTGGTGAGTGAATCGGGGACGTACTCCCCCGCATCCATGTACCGCTTGGCCTGCAGGCCGAGCTCGGTCTCATTCTTGACGTTCGCGCGGAAAATATCACCAGTCGAAATGGCTGGCACTCCGAGTTCGGTGGTCAGACGAGCGGCCTGGGTGCCCTTGCCAGCCCCAGGCGGGCCGATGAGAAGCAGTCGCTGAGTCAATTGAATCGCCTCATTTCAGTAGTCCTTCGTAATGACGTTGCTGCAATTGTGAGTTTATCTGCTTGACCGTCTCGAGGCCGACACCCACGATGATCAGAATCGATGTGCCGCCGAAGGCGAAGTTCTGACTCACCCCGAGGTAGCTCAGTGCTATCAGCGGCAGCAGGGCCACGATGCCGAGGTACAGCGAACCGGGGAACGTGATGCGGGTGAGTACGTAGTTGAGGAAGTCTGCGGTGGGGCGACCGGCGCGGATGCCCGGGATGAAGCCACCATACTTCTTGAGGTTCTCAGCCTGCTCGTCAGGGTTGAACGTGATGGCCACGTAGAAGTACGTGAAGCCCACGATGAGCAGGAAGTAGAGCGCCATGTAGAGCGGGTGATCGCCGCGGGTGAGGTAGTTCGAGATGAACTGCACCCACTCAGGCGGGTTGGTGCCGTCGCCCTGGTTGAACTGGGCGATCAGTGCGGGGAGGTACAGCAACGACGAGGCGAAGATGACGGGCACGACGCCGGCCATGTTGACCTTGATCGGAATGTAGGTGCTGTTGCCGCCGTAGGTGCGACGCCCGACGACGCGCTTGGCGTACTGCACGGGAATGCGGCGCTGCGACTGTTCAACGAACACGACTGCCAGCACCAGCAGGAGCGCAACCGCGATGACGAGGAAGAAGACGCGGGGGCCAGCTGAGCCATTCCAGATGGCGCCCATCGAGCTCGGGAACTGGGCGGCAATCGAGGTGAAGATCAACAGCGACATGCCATTGCCAATTCCGCGCTCGGTGATGAGCTCGCCGAACCACATGATGAGGCCGGTGCCAGCAGTCATGGTGATGACCATGAGAACGATCACGTACCACGAGTCGTTGGCGATGAGGTCGGCGCTGCAGGATGTGCCAAACAGCGCTCCGGTGCGAGCGACGGTGATCAGGGTGGTGGCCTGGAGCAGGCCCAATGCCAAGGAAAGGTAGCGAGTGTACTGGGTCAGCTTGGCCTGGCCGCTCTCACCCTCTTTATGGAGTTCTTCAAAACGCGGTATCACGACACGCAACAGCTGCACGATGATCGACGCAGTGATGTAGGGCATGATGCCCATCGCGAAGATCGATAGCTGAAGGAGCGCACCGCCGCTGAAGAGGTTGACGAGCTCGTAGAGCCCGGAGGTGGACGACTGCGCCTCGACGCAAACGCGCACGTTCGCATAGTCGACGTATGGGGTCGGAACGAAGGACCCAAGCCGGAACAGCAGAACGATCAGCAGTGTGAAGCCAATCTTCCGTCGTAGGTCTGGGGTCTTCAAGATTCGGGCTACCGCGTTCGACAACCTTCTGGCTCCTGTCAATTGAAGAATCTCGGCTGTGGTTTCCCACAGCCGAGATCCGACACTACTCTACCGATCCGCCGGCTGCGACGATTTTGTCGCGTGCCGAGGCCGAGACCTTGTCGACGCGGACATCGAGCTTGACGCTGATCTCACCGTCGCCGAGCACCTTGACCGGAGCGCCGGCGCGTACAGCGCCCTTGGCGACGAGGTCTTCGATGCCGATCTGACCGCCCTCGGGGAAGAGCGTGGCGAGCTTCGACAGGTTGACCACCTGGTACTCGACACGGGCGGGATTCTTGAAGCCACGAAGCTTCGGCAGGCGCATGTGCAGCGGAATCTGGCCGCCTTCAAAGCCCTGACGCACCTGGTAGCGTGCCTTGGTTCCCTTGGTGCCGCGACCCGCGGTCTTGCCCTTAGAGGCCTCACCACGACCCACGCGGGTGCGATCCTTCTTGGCACCAGCAGCCGGACGAAGGTGATGAACCTTCAGCAGGCTCACCTTGTCTTCGGCCTGAGCCTTTTTGTCTTCAGCCATCACTGAACCTCCTCCACCTTCACCAGGTGAGCGACTGCCTTGACGTAGCCGCGGTTGACCTGGTTGTCGTCTCTGACGACGGTCTGACCGATGCGGTGCAGGCCGAGCGAACGCAGGGTGTTGCGCTGCTGGCTGTTACCACCGATCTTGCTCTTGATCTGGGTTACCTTCAGTTGGGCAGCCATCACTCACTCGCCTTCTCTTCGGTGTACAGCAGGATCGCCGGAGCGACCTCATCGAGCGGCAGTCCGCGGCGAGCGGCCACGGCCTGAGGCTCTTCGAGCTGCTTCAGTGCTGCGACAGTGGCGCGCACGATGTTCAGTGTGTTCGACGAACCGAGCGACTTGCTCAGCACATCATGCACGCCTGCGCACTCGAGCACGGCACGCACCGGGCCACCGGCGATAACACCGGTACCGGCTGCGGCGGGGCGCAACAGCACGACGCCTGCAGCATCCTCACCCTGCACGGGGTGCGGAATCGTCTTCTTGATGCGCGGCACCCGGAAGAAGTTGCGCTTGGCATCTTCAACGCCCTTGGCGATAGCGGCCGGAACCTCTTTCGCCTTGCCATAGCCGACGCCCACCAGGCCATCGCCGTCACCGACGATTACCAGAGCGGTGAAGCTGAAGCGACGGCCGCCCTTGACCACCTTGGCGACACGGTTGATGGTGACGACGCGCTCCAGGAAGGGGCTCTCCTTATCACCGCCGCGTCCGCCGCGCTCGCGACCGGGCTGACGCTCACGCGAGCCGTGACGACGCTCACGCTCGTTGGGATCGGTGGCCTGCTGGCCCTTCACCTGCTGGCCCTCGGTTGCCGTTGCGGTCACCTCGTGCTCCTTCGATGCTTGATCTTTGGTCTGTTCGCTCACAGTTTCAGCCCACCTTCACGTGCGCCGTCGGCGATCGCTGCGACACGACCGGCGTAGCGGTTGCCGCCGCGGTCAAACACGACTTCCTCGACACCTGCCTGCTTGGCACGTTCCGCGACCAATTCGCCAACGCGCTTGGCTTTGGCTGTCTTGTCACCGTCGAACGAGCGCAGATCGGCCTCGAGGGTCGATGCGCTGGCGACGGTAATGCCCTTGGTATCGTCGACTACCTGCACGAACACGTGGCGCGCCGAACGGTTGACGACAAGACGGGGACGAACCGCAGTGCCCTGGATGTGCTTGCGCACACGTGCATGGCGGCGCTGACGAGCTGCCTGCCTGCTGTTGTTGCGTGAAGCCATGATTACTTACCAGCCTTTCCAGCCTTGCGACGCACCTGCTCGCCTTCGTAGCGCACGCCCTTGCCTTTATAGGGCTCTGGCAGACGAAGCTTGCGCAGTTTCGCGGCGACCTCGCCGACCGCCTGCTTGTCGATACCCACGACGGTGACCTTGTTCTGGCCTTCGATCTCGAACGAGATGCCAGCCGGCGGGTCAACCACGATCGGGTGTGAGTAGCCGAGAGCGAATTCGATCGCGCTGCCCTTGGCCACCACACGGTAACCGGTGCCGACGATCTGCAGGCTCTTACGGTAGCCCTCAGTCACGCCGATGATGTTGTTGGCGATCAGGGTACGGCTCAGGCCGTGCAGCGAACGCGACTGACGCTCATCATCGGGTCGAGTGACCACGACCTGCCCGCCGTCGATGGCGACGGCGATGGGCGCGGGAATGACGACGTCAAGCTGGCCCTTGGGCCCCTTGACTGCAACGTGCTGACCCTCAACGGTGACGTCGACGCCAGCAGGAATCTGGATGGGAAGTTTGCCGATACGTGACATATTCGATCACCACACGTAGGCGAGGACTTCCCCACCCACGCCCTTGCTCTTGGCCTCGCGGTCTGTGAGCAGACCCGAGGAGGTGGACAGGATTGCAACGCCCAGGCCGCCGAGCACCTGAGGCAGCTCGGTCGACTTTGCGTACACCCGCAGACCGGGCTTTGACACGCGCTTGATGCCCGTGATCGTGCGCTCACGCTGCGGGCCGTACTTCAGGGTGATCAGCAGGGTCTTGCCAACGCGGGCAGGCTCTTCGCCAACCTCGGCGACATAGCCTTCGCGCTGAAGGATATCGGCGATATTGCGCTTGAGCTTGCTGTAAGGCAGCGCGACGCGCTCGAGATGAGCGCTGTTCGCATTGCGCAGTCTGGTCAGCAGGTCTGCGACCGGATCTGTGAGTGTCATTCTGTGGGTTTTCCTGTTCTCGCCCGGTTTCCCGCCTCTGTACACAGAGACGGGACCTGCGGCAATCGGTGTGTTACTTGTTGTTGGTCTTGAACGGGAAGCCGAGCTGGCGAAGCAGTGCCCGACCCTCGTCATCGTTCTTGGCCGTGGTGACGATGGTGATGTCAAACCCACGAACCTGGTCGATCTCATCCTGCTTGATCTCGTGGAATACCGACTGCTCGGTGAGACCGAAGGTGTAGTTGCCATTACCGTCGAACTGCTGATCGCTGAGGCCGCGGAAGTCGCGGATGCGCGGCAGTGCGAGGCTGATCAGGCGATCCAGGAACTCCCACGCACGGTCTCCACGAAGGGTCACATGTGCGCCGATAGCCTGGCCTTCACGCAGCTTGAACTGTGCGATCGACTTCCGAGCGTGGTTGACCTGCGGCTTTTGACCGGTGATCAGGGTCAGGTCACGAATCGCGCCCTCGATGATCTTGCCGTCACGAGCTGCATCGCCGACACCGGTGTTCACAACGACCTTGACGACGTTGGGCACCTGATGGGCGTTGGTGAAACCGAACTCTTGCTCGAGTGCGGGAATGATGGTCTCGCGGTACTTGACCTTGAGGCGGGGCTGAATCTTCTCAGCCTGTGCAGTCTCAGTCATCAGATGTCCTTACCCGACTTCTTGGCATACCGAGTGCGCACGGTGCGCGTGATGCCGTTCGTCTCAACTTCTTCGACACGGATGCCCACGCGAGTGGGCTTCTTGGTCTCGGGGTCGACCAACGCGACGTTCGAGACGTGAATAGGTGCCTCGAACTCCTGGATGCCACCCGGCTGGCCGTTCACGCCGGCGCGCTGATGACGAGTCACGATGTTGATGCCCTCGACGACCACTCGGTCGCTCTCAGGCAGCACACGCAGAACCGTTCCCTGCTTGCCGCGGAAACCGCCGCGCTCCTGGCTCGGCCCTGAGATGACCTCTACGAGGTCGCCTTTACGGATCTTCGCCATGTTAAATCACCTCCGGTGCCAGCGAAACGATCTTCATGAACTTCTTGTCACGAAGCTCTCGGCCAACCGGGCCGAAGATGCGGGTGCCACGAGGTTCGCCATCGCCCTTGAGCAGCACAGCGGCGTTCTCGTCGAACTTGATATACGAGCCGTCGGGACGGCGAGTCTCTTTAGCAGTGCGAACGATGACGGCCTTCACGACCTCACCCTTCTTCACACCGCCACCGGGGATCGCATCTTTGACGGTCGCCACGATGACGTCGCCAAGACCCGCGTACCGGCGGTTGGAGCCCCCGAGCACACGAATCGTCAGCAACTCCTTGGCGCCGGTGTTATCGGCCACCTTCAGTCGCGATTCGTTCTGAATCATGTCAATTCTCCTTGGCTGGGATCAGGCCTACTTGGCCTTCTCCAGAATCTCTACCAGGCGCCAGCGCTTGGTGGCGGACAGGGGCTTGGTCTCGCTGATCAGCACGAGGTCGCCGACGCCGGCGGCGTTGTTCTCGTCGTGAACGTGTACCTTGGCCGAACGACGCAGCACCTTGCCGTAGAGCGCGTGCTTCACGCGGTCTTCGACCAGCACGGTGATCGTCTTGTCGGACTTGTCGCTGACCACGTAGCCGCGGCGAGTCTTGCGGTAGCCGCGCTCGACTGTGGTCGACTCTTGCTTCTTCTCACTCATGCCTGAGCCTCCTCGTCGGCCTTGTCAGCCGCCTTCTTCTTGCTGGCGGACTTCTTCGCCGCGACCGGTGCCACTTCAGGCTCCGGGCGGATGCCCAGCTCACGCTCACGAATGACCGTGTAGATGCGGGCGATGTCACGCTTGACGGCACGCACACGCGCACCCGATGCGAGCTGGCCGGTTGCCGACTGGAAGCGCAGGTTGAACAGCTCTTCCTTGGCTTTCTTCAGCTCTACGGCCAGGGCCTCGGTATCGAGGTGCTCGAGCTTCTCGATGGCGAGATCTTTCGAACCGATGGGCATTATGCGTCACCTTCCTCACGCTTGATGATCCGCGCTTTCAGGGGCAGTTTGTAAATCGCACGGCTGAGTGCCTCACGGGCGACGTCCTCAGACACGCCGCTGAGCTCGAAGAGCACGCGACCCGGCTTCACGTTGGCAACCCACCACTCAGGTGAACCCTTACCAGAACCCATACGAGTGCCGATCGGCTTCTGCGAGAGCGGACGGTCAGGGAAGATGTTGATCCACACCTTGCCGCCGCGCTTGATGTAGCGGGTGACGGCGATACGAGCGGCCTCGATCTGACGGTTGGTGATGTACGCCGGGCTCAGCGCCTGAATGCCGTACTCGCCGAATGCCAAGGTGTTGCCACCCTTCGACTGACCCGAGCGACCCGGATGGTGCTGCTTACGGTAACGAACTTTACGTGGAATCAGCATGTCAGGCCTCCGCTCCTGCCTTCGCCGGCGCCTCGTGGCTGGCCTGCTGGCCGCCGCGCGGTGCACGACGCGGGCGATCTCCGCGTGCAGGCTTGGCAGCCTCGAGGGTTGCCAGCTCGCGGTTGGTGATCTCACCCTTGTAGATCCAGACTTTCACACCGATGCGGCCGAAAGTCGTCTTTGCCTCGTAGAAGCCATAATCGATGTTCGCACGCAGGGTGTGCAGGGGCACACGGCCTTCGCGGTAGAACTCCGAGCGGCTCATCTCAGCACCGCCGAGACGGCCTGAAACCTGAATTCGAACACCCTTAGCGCCCGAACGCAGTGCACCCTGCAGACCCTTGCGCATCGCACGACGGAATGCCACGCGAGCAGCAAGCTGCTCAGCGACACCCTGTGCCACCAGCTGTGCCGATGCATCGGGGTTCTTCACCTCGAGGATGTTCAGCTGGATCTGCTTGCCGGTGAGCTTCTCGAGATCAGCACGAATGCGCTCGGCCTCGGCTCCGCGGCGGCCGATCACGATACCCGGACGCGCGGTGTGGATGTCGACGCGAACGCGATCTTTGGTGCGCTCGATGTTGATGCGTGCGATACCTGCACGATCCAAGCTGTCGGTGAGGAAGCGACGGATCTTCACATCTTCTGCGACATAGTCTTTGTAACGCTGACCCGGCTTGTTCGAGTCGGAGAACCACCGTGACACGTGGTCAGTGGTGATGCCCAGACGGAAGCCGTATGGGTTGACTTTCTGACCCATCAGTTGCTCACTTTCTCTGCGGATTTCGCGGCCGTGGCCTCGTCTTCAGGGGTGGCCACCACCACGGTGATGTGGCTGGTGCGCTTCAGCACTCGATAGGCGCGGCCCTGGGCACGCGGACGAATGCGTTTGAGGGTCGGCCCCTCGTCGACATACGCCTCAGCGATGAACAGGTCGTCCTCGTTCAGCGAGACGTTGTCAGAGTCAGCCTTGACTCGAGCGTTGGCCACTGCCGACGCAACGAGTTTGTAGACCGGCTCCGCAGCGCCCTGCGGTGCGAACTTCAGGATGCCGAGGGCTTCATTGGCCTGCTTGCCGCGGATCAAGTTGACGACGCGACGGGCCTTCTGGGGCGTGATACGGATATGACGCAGACGCGCAGTTGCTTCTACCATCATGACCTCTCTTTCGTGAGCGCCGACGCCTTAGCGGCGGCGGCCCTTCTTGTCGTCTTTGTCGTGCCCGCGGAAGGTACGAGTGGGTGCGAACTCGCCGAGCTTGTGGCCGACCAGGGACTCGGTGATGAACACCGGGACGTGCTTGCGGCCGTCGTGCACGGCGATGGTGTGCCCGAGGAACGCGGGCACGATGAGCGAGCGACGTGACCAAGTCTTGATCACGTTCTTGGTGCCGGCCTCATTCTGCGCGAGAACTTTGCGAAGCAGGTGCTCGTCGATGTAGGGGCCCTTTTTCAGACTGCGTGGCATTCTTCTTTATCTCCTACTTGCGCTTCTTGCTCGAGGGACGGCGACGAACGATCAGCTTGTCGCTCTCTTTGTTGGGACGGCGGGTGCGGCCCTCAGGCTGACCCCACGGGCTCACCGGGTGACGACCACCCGAAGTGCGACCCTCGCCACCACCGTGCGGGTGATCGACGGGGTTCATGACCACACCACGCACGGTCGGGCGAATGCCCTTCCAGCGGTTGCGGCCGGCCTTGCCCCAGTTGATGTTCGACTGCTCAGCGTTGCCGACCTCGCCCACCGTGGCACGGCAGCGCGCGTCGACGTTGCGGATTTCGCCGCTCGGCAGACGCAGCTGGGCGTATGGTCCGTCTTTGGCGACCAGACGCACGCTGGCGCCGGCTGAGCGAGCGAGCTTCGCGCCGCCGCCCGGCTTCAGTTCGATCGCGTGAACGACCGTACCCGTAGGGATGTTCTTCAGCGGCAGGTTGTTGCCGGGCTTGATGTCAGCGTTGGCGCCTGACTCAATGACGTCGCCCTGCTTGATCTTGTTCGGAGCCAGGATGTAGCGCTTGGTTCCGTCGGCAAAATGCAGCAGCGCGATGCGTGCGGTGCGGTTCGGGTCGTACTCGATGTGAGCGACCTTCGCGGGCACGCCGTCTTTGTCGTGACGACGGAAGTCGATCACGCGGTACTGGCGCTTGTGCCCGCCGCCATGGTGGCGAACGGTGATGCGACCGGACGAGTTGCGACCGCCCGACTTCGACAGCGGACGAAGCAGCGACTTCTCAGGAGTCGAGCGCGTGATCTCAGCGAAATCAGCGACCGATGAGCCGCGGCGACCCGGGGTCGTGGGCTTGTACTTGCGAATAGCCATGATCTTGACCTTTCACCCGACCTAGTTCGCAGCCGAGAAGATGTCGATGGAGCCGGACTTCAGCGACACGATGGCGCGCTTGGTGTCTTTACGACGACCGGTTCCGAAACGGGTGCGGCGCGACTTGCCCTGGCGGTTGAGCGTGCGCACGTCTGCGACCTTGACGTCGAAGATGGCCTCGATGGCCGTCTTGATCTCGGTCTTGTTGGCGTCGGGGGCAACCTCGAAGGTGTACTTGCCCTCGTCGATCAGCGCGTAGCTCTTCTCAGAGACGACCGGCGCGATCACGACGTCGTGGGGATGCTTATTGAGCTCAGTCATTATGCGTCACCTTTCTTGGTCACGAACTGCTCGAAGGCAGCCTGAGTGAAGACCACGTCATCAGCGACCAGCACGTCATAGGCGTTCAGCTGCCCAGCCTCGATTACCTTGGCAGTGGCCAGGTTGCGCACGCTCTTTGTCGAGCGCGCATCGCCACGGGAGACGACCACCAGAGTGGTACGACCCTTGACCACGGTGTCGAGCACGGCCTTCGCGGCCTTCGTCGATGGCTTCTCACCAGCGATCTCGCTGATCACGTGGATGCGTCCGTTGCGGGCGCGGTCTGACAGCGAGCCACGAAGTGCGGCAGCGATCATTTTCTTCGGGGTGCGCTGAGCGTAGTCGCGCGGTACGGGGCCGTGCACGACGCCACCACCGGTGAGGTGAGGCGCACGGATCGACCCCTGACGGGCGTTGCCCGTGCCCTTCTGCTTGAAGGGCTTGCGGCCGGCACCCGAAACCTCACCACGGGTCTTGGCCTTGTGCGTGCCCTGACGAGCAGCTGCAAGCTGGGCCACGACAACCTGGTGGATGAGCGGGATGTTGGTCTCGACGTCGAAGACCTCGGCGGGCAGCTCGACGCTGCCGGCCTTCTTGCCCTCGGCGTTCACGACGTCAATCTTGGTGGCAGCCATGTTCAGGCCCCCTTCACAGCGTTGCGGACGAACACGACCTGGCCCTTGGGGCCGGGAATCGCGCCCTTGATGAGCAGAAGGTTCTTCTCAGCGTCGACAGCCTGGATCTTCAGGTTCTGCACGGTCACTCGCTCAGCACCCATGCGACCAGCCATGCGCAGGCCTTTGTAGACGCGAGACGGGGTCGAGGCCTCGCCGATCGAGCCGGGCTTGCGGTGGTTGCGGTGCGCACCATGCGAAGCACTGACGCCCTTGAAGTTGTGGCGCTTCATCACACCGGCGAAGCCTTTGCCCTTGCTGGTGGCAGTCACGTCGACGAGCACGCCGGCTTCGAACTGCTCCACCGTGAGCTCCTGGCCAACCGAATACTGATCAGCGTCGGGGGTACGTACCTCGGCCAGGTGACGACGTGGGGTGACGCCTGCCTTGGCGAAGTGGCCTGCAGCGGGCTTGGTGACCTTGCGCGGGTCGATCTGCCCGTAGGCGATCTGCACGGCCTGGTAGCCGTCACGCTCAAGGTTGCGTACGAGGGTCACGACGTTGGTCGTGGCCTCGACGACGGTCACGGGGACGAGGTTGTTATCTGCGTCCCAGACCTGGGTCTGGCCGAGCTTGATGCCCAGCAGACCCTTGCGTGTCTTGGTTTCAGTAGTCATTCTCTCGTGTTCCTCAGAGCTTGATCTCGATGTTCACGTCGGCGGGGAGGTCGAGACGCATGAGCGAATCAACAGCCTTCGGCGTGGGATCGACGATGTCGATCAGACGCTTGTGGGTGCGCTTCTCGAAGTGTTCGCGACTGTCTTTGTACTTGTGAGGTGAACGAATGACCGCGATGACGTTCTTCTCGGTCGGCAGCGGCACTGGGCCGACCACCGTTGCACCGGCACGGGTCACCGTGTCGACGATCTTGCGTGCCGAGGAGTCAATCACCTCGTGGTCATACGACTTCAGTCGAATGCGGATCTTCTGTCCCGCCATTGCTGACTCGCTTTCTTCTTCGTTTCGGCATTGCTGCCGAGCTTTCTTCGGGTGTCACCACCCTCAGGACGCTCTATGAGCTGGCGCTCATTTCACGCACCACTGTTCATCTGTCAAAGCATCGTTACGCCGACGCGGACTCTCCAAGAGAAGAGCGGTAGGCACAAAGACGCCGAGAACTCTTCTTCTGGATTGTGCACCTCGCGGCGCAGTTCTGCTGCAAGCGGCCGAGCCTCAGACTCGACACTGCCTCGCAGTGACCCGCGAACGCGGATTTCTGGAACCGAATAATTCTGGCACACCCGAGGCCTTACGTGCAACCCGGGCGTGTCGCGCCATAAACGGAGTTATTCGCCTGCGGCGACCAAGCGTGCCCAGTCTGCGAGGTCGATGCGCGGCCCGGTGAAGAAGGGGGTCTCTTCTCGCACATGCAGCCTGGCCTTCGTTCCTCGCATATGGCGCATGAGGTCGACGATGCGATGCAGCTCATTGCCCTCGAACGCAAGAATCCACTCGTAGTCACCCAGCGCGAACGAGCTGATCGTATTGGCACGCACATCCGGATAGTCAACAGCGTATTGCCCGTGTTCACGAAGAATGGCCGACCGCTCAGCATCTGGCAGCAGATACCAGTCGTACGACCGCACAAACGGGTATACACAGAGGTAGTCTTTCGGCGATTCTCCGGCAAGGAACGCCGGGATATGCCGAGCATTGAACTCTGCCTGGCGATGCACCGCGATTGCCGACCAGAATGGCACCAAGTGCTCCCCCACCGGTGTGGCCAAGAACTTGTGATACGCGCGCTGCACGGTCTTCGGGTCTTCTGAGTACCACCACACCATGAGATCAGCCTCGGCGCGGAACCCCGACACATCGTAGTACCCGCGTACGGTCAGCCCGCTGATCTGTTCGAGTGCCGCCAACGTCTCGCGCACCTCAGCATCGCGCACCTCGGCATCGTCGCCGAACGCCTCGCCCACCGTGAACACTGCCCATTGCGTGTAGGTCACCGTGGCATTAATGCGCGCCGCCTTCTCATCAAAGCTCTCTGGCTTTGCGATCACCGGCGCTGCCGCCTCCGATGCATGTGTCTGATCACTCATTATTGACTCCTTCGCTGACTCGTTCAGTCTTCGTCGCCGGCCACCACGGGAACGCCGGTGACCACGCCGTCACGTTGGCGTGCGCTGTTCGGAGGCGCGACATCCGGCGCAACAGGCTGCTCACCGACCACTGGCCGGTCACTCGCCTCGCCCCGCTCGCGAGCGGCTCTGTCGATGACCAGACTCGCGAGACCGTCGACGAACTCTGCCCTGGAGCCGGCGGTCGCCGATCGCCGCGCGTTCAGCCCGAGCTCTCGGGCGTGCGCCAGAGCCTCAGTATCGAGGTCAAAAGCGACCTCCATGTGATCTGAGATGAATCCGATTGGCGCGATCACGACATTGGAGACGCCCTCGGCGTGCACCTGATCAAGTCGATCGTTGATGTCGGGTTCGAGCCACGGCTGATGTGGGCTGCCCGAACGGGAACAGAACGACAGACTGCTGCCTGAGATGCGATTGCCGAGTTCAGCGTGTAGTGCTTCGTCGACGAGCTCAGCGACCAGCTGATGCTGCTCGAGGTATGTGGGTCCAGTCGCGCCGCTGGCAACGTTCATGGTTTTTGGAATTGAATGGGTGACGTAAGCGATGTGTACCGGCCCATCTGCCAGTTGTTTGGCAGCTTCACGCACGGCATTGACATTTGCTTCGACGAAAGAGGGGTCGTTGTAGAAAGCTCGCAGGATGTCCACCTCGAGACGAACGCCAGTTTCAGCTTCCAGCGCGGTGACGGTCTCCGCTAGGTGTTCGCGATACTGACGTGAACCTGAGTACGAAACATACGCAGCAGTGATGATCACCAAGATGCGTTTGGCACCGTACGCGATGGCCGACCGCAGTGTGTCAACGGTGTATGGGTTCCAGTGACGGTTGCCGAAGAGGATGGGCACCTGCACACCTCGTGCGTGAAGCGCCGCGCCGAGATCTCGGATCAGTCGCAGATTCTCACCGTTGATCGGGCTGCGACCGTCGAAGAGCGAGTAGTGCGCTCCGACCTCGACCAGGCGCTCGTCTGGAATGTTCTTGCCGCTGACGACGTCTCTCAAAAACGGGAGCACGTCTTCTGGTTTGTTCGGCCCACCGTATGACAGCAGAAGCACCGCGTCATAGGGGTCTAGGGAGGAATGGGCCGAGAGATTTTGTGGATCAGACACGCTCGCCAGCCTATCATCAGACGTTTGCCCGAGCGAATCGCCGGCGGATTCATATTCGCCCCTATTGCTGCCCCAGCCTCGTTGGGTATCGAGAATGTCGCTGTCGGTGATCGCGTTGGCAATGCCTGGCTGTGGAGCGCCTGTGGCGAATGCGACGGAGATTTCCCAGTAAACATCTTCGATACGGTGTTGCGCGGCGTCACTCTCCGAGGCTCGATCATCGGCACGCGCCTCGACCTCGCAGAAGCTCTGGCCTTTGCTGTTGCTGGCAAGGTTCACACCACGGTCACCGAACGCAGCCTGCATGACGTGAATCAGGTGTTCGACGACATGCGCCACGGTGCCATCAATGGGCGAGTCGTGCTCAACGTGAAAGACGTGCGAGATGCAGCCTGACAAACACCCCTGAAATGATTTTGGGCCGAGCATGCGCTCGGCCCAAGATTTTTGTGAATGACGAACTCACTCGTTGCCGAGTTTGCCGTCAAGCGTGTCTTTCGCCTGTGCGACTTGGTCAGCGAACTTGTCGCCAGTGACCTTGTTCACCAAGTTTGCAACACCGTCGAGCGCTTGATCAGTCACGCCTTCAGCCTGATCGCTATTCAGAAGGCTCTTGGCCTGTTCCGCGACGTTCGACCCCTGTTCGCCAATACCGGCGACTGCTTCTTTGGCCTTGTTGACCAGATCTTCCAGTCCCATGTGTCCTCCTCGGAGCTGTGTGGCCCCAGTGACCACGACACTGTGAGTATATCCATCGAAAACGTGCGGGAAATGACAGAAGACCCGAGACTTGCGCCTCGGGTCTTCTGTTGCATCATGGCCGCTCAGTTGCTGAGCGAGCCCCGATGACTCACTTGATGATCTTGGTCACCGTGCCAGCACCAACGGTACGGCCACCCTCGCGAATAGCGAAGCGCAGGCCCTCTTCCATGGCAACTGGCTGGATCAGGTCGACCTTCAGCTCGGTGGTGTCACCGGGCAGAACCATCTCAGTGCCCTCAGGCAGAGTGATGACGCCGGTCACGTCAGTCGTGCGGAAGTAGAACTGCGGACGGTAGTTCGTGTAGAAGGGGTTGTGACGACCACCCTCATCCTTGGTCAGGATGTAGGCGTTGCCCTCGAACTCGGTGTGCGGGGTAACCGAACCGGGCTTGACGACAACCTGGCCGCGCTCGACCTCTTCGCGCTTGGTGCCGCGGAGAAGCAGACCGACGTTCTCGCCGGCACGACCCTCGTCGAGCAGCTTACGGAACATCTCGATGCCCGTGACGGTGGTCTTCTGGATGTCGGGCTTGATGCCGACAATCTCGACCTCGTCGTTGACGGTGATGATGCCGCGCTCGACGCGACCGGTGACAACGGTGCCACGACCGGTAATCGTGAAGACGTCCTCGATCGGCAGCAGGAAGGGCTTGTCGGTGTCGCGAACCGGATCCGGCACGAACTCGTCGACTTTGTCCATGAGGTCTGCAACAGTGGCAGCCCACTTCTCATCGCCCTCAAGAGCCTTCAGGGCCGAAACGCGCACGACAGGAGCGTCGCGGTCGTAATCCTGGCTCTCGAGGAGGTCGCGGACCTCTTCTTCAACGAGCTCGAGGATTTCTTCGTCATCGACCATGTCGGACTTGTTCAGCGCCACCAGGATGTAGGGCACGCCCACCTGGCGAGCGAGCAGCACGTGCTCGCGGGTCTGGGGCATGGGGCCGTCGGTAGCGGCAACCACGAGGATCGCGCCGTCCATCTGAGCAGCACCGGTGATCATGTTCTTGATGTAGTCGGCGTGACCAGGTGCGTCGACGTGCGCGTAGTGGCGCTTCTCGGTCTGGTACTCGACGTGCGAGATGTTGATCGTGATGCCGCGCTGGCGCTCCTCGGGAGCGTTGTCGATCTGATCAAACGGGGTGAACGGGTTGAGATCGGGGTACTTATCGTGCAGCACCTTGGTGATCGCCGCCGTCAACGTGGTCTTACCATGGTCGACGTGACCAAGCGTGCCAATGTTGACGTGGGGCTTTGTCCGTTCGAACTTTGCCTTCGCCACTGTGGGTCCTCCTCAGGACTCTCGAGTAGTTGGCTCAAACCCACAGCGAACGCGCACTGTGTGTGTCGGTGAGTTACCTACTGTTTTCTTTTTCTTGCGTACTTACCTATCTTACAGCCCTGATGCCCGTCTGTGTGACCAAACGGGCATCAGAACCCCAAGCTTTTCAGACCCTGAGTGCTACTCGCCCTTGGCCTTCTGAACGATCTCGTCAGCCACTGCGCGCGGAACCTCGGCGTAGGTCTCGAACTGCATCGAGTAAACAGCGCGGCCCTGGGTGCGTGAGCGAAGATCGCCGACGTAACCGAACATCTCTGAGAGCGGCACGTTGGCCTTGATCACCTTCACCCCGCTGGCGTCGTCCATCGACTGAATCTGGCCACGGCGAGAGTTCAGGTCGCCGATGACGTCACCCATGTACTCCTCGGGTGAACGAACCTCAACAGCCATGACCGGCTCCAGGAGCACTGGCTTGGCGAGCTTTGCCGCCTCGCGGAAGGCCATCGAACCAGCAATCTTGAACGCCATTTCTGACGAGTCAACATCGTGGTAGGCACCGTCGAGCAGAGTTGCCTTCACGCCGACCACGGGATAGCCGGCGATGATGCCTGATGCCATGGCATCTTGGATGCCCGCATCGACCGAGGGGATGTACTCACGAGGCACGCGACCACCGGTAACAGCGTTCACGAATTCGTAGGTGTTGTCTCCCTCAACCTCCATGGGCTCGAGCGCGATCTGCACCTTTGCAAACTGACCTGAACCACCGGTCTGCTTCTTGTGGGTGTAGTCGTATTTCTCGACGGGCTTGCGAATGGTCTCGCGGTAGGCCACCTGCGGCTTGCCAACGTTGGCCTCGACCTTGAACTCGCGCTTCATGCGGTCGACCAGGATGTCGAGGTGCAGCTCGCCCATGCCGCCGATCTCGGTCTGACCGGTCTCGGGGTTGAGCGACACCTGGAAGGTCGGGTCTTCTTCGGCGAGTTTCTGGATGGCCAGCGACAGCTTCTCTTGGTCGGCCTTCGTCTTCGGCTCGATCGCGACGAAGATCACGGGGGCCGGGAAGGTCATCGACTCGAGCACGACCGGGTCGTGGATATCGCTCAGGGTGTCACCGGTGGTGGTGTCTTTCAGACCGATCGCCGCGTAGATGTGACCAGCGGTGATCTCATCGACCGGGTTCTCTTTGTTGGCGTGCATCTGGAAGAGCTTGCCGATGCGCTCTTTCTTGCCCTTGGTCGAGTTGAGCACCTGCTCGCCCGACTTGGCATGGCCCGAGTACACACGAATGTAGGTGAGACGGCCGTAGAAGGGGTGCGCCACAACCTTGAACGCCAGAGCTGCGAAAGGCTCGTTGGCATCGGGGTTGCGAGTGATCTCTTGGTCTTCGTGGCCCGGCACGTAGCCGACCATGGGCGGCACATCGAGCGGCGACGGCAGGTAGTCGATCACAGCGTCGAGCATGGGCTGCACGCCCTTGTTCTTGAACGCCGAGCCGGCCAGCACAGGGTATGCCTGGCTGGTGATCGTGAGCTTGCGGATGCCGGCCTTGATCTCGGCGATCGTGAGCTCTTCGCCACCGAGGTACTTCTCGAGCAGAGCGTCGTCGGTCTCGGCGACAGTCTCGATCAGCTTCTCGCGGTACTCCGCAGCCTTCTCTTTGAGATCTTCGGGAATCTCTTCGACCTCGTAGTGCGTGCCCAGCTCAACGTCACCGCGCCAAGTCAGCGCACGGTTCTCGACGAGATCGATGACGCCCTCGAACGTGGACTCCGCACCGATCGGCAGCTGGATGACGAGCGGGGTCGCACCCAAGCGATCTTTGATGGTCTGCACGGTGAAGTAGAAGTCAGCACCCAGCTTGTCCATTTTGTTGACAAAGCAGATGCGAGGCACGTCGTACTTGTCAGCCTGGCGCCACACCGTCTCAGACTGAGGCTCAACACCCTCTTTACCATCGAACACTGCCACGGCACCGTCGAGCACGCGCAGCGAACGCTCAACCTCAACAGTGAAGTCGACGTGGCCGGGGGTGTCGATGATGTTGATCTGGTCGTTCTTCCAGAAACAGGTCGTCGCGGCCGACGTGATGGTGATGCCGCGCTCCTGCTCCTGCTCCATCCAGTCCATCTGCGAGGCGCCGTCGTGGGTCTCGCCGATCTTGTGCGTGATGCCCGTGTAGTACAGGATGCGTTCAGTAGTGGTGGTCTTGCCCGCATCAATGTGAGCCATGATGCCAATATTGCGAACCTTCTTGAGGTCCGTCAGCACGTCGAGCGCCACGATGTTCCTTCCGAGAGTATGAGGTGAGAGAAGTTGTTGAGGCAGCGATCGCCGCCGTCGACCGTTCGACGGCGGCGATCGGAAGTGCTACCAGCGGTAGTGAGCGAAGGCCTTGTTCGACTCGGCCATCTTGTGGGTGTCTTCGCGACGCTTCACAGCTGCGCCGAGACCGTTGGATGCATCGAGAATCTCGTTGGTGAGGCGCTCGGTGATGGTCTTCTCGCGGCGGAGACGGGCGTAGGTCACCAGCCAGCGCAGTGCGAGAGTATTGGCGCGGTGAGGCTTGACCTCGACCGGCACCTGGTAGGTGGAACCACCGACGCGGCGCGAACGCACTTCGAGCGTGGGCCGGATGTTGTCGAGCGCCTTCTTCAGCGTCGCAACCGGATCTTCGCCGGTCTTCTCGCGGGTGCCCTCGAGAGCGCTGTAGACGATGCTCTCAGCAAGACCCTTCTTGCCGTCAAGCAGGATCTTGTTGACCAGCTGCGAGACCACAGGTGCGCCGTAGACCGGATCTGCGACGACGGGACGTTTCGGTGCGGGGCCCTTACGTGGCATTACTTCTTCTCTTTCTTCGCGCCGTAGCGGCTGCGAGCCTGCTGACGGTCTTTGACTGCCTGGGTGTCGAGCGCGCCGCGCACGATCTTGTAGCGAACACCGGGGAGGTCTTTCACACGACCGCCACGGACGAGCACCATCGAGTGCTCCTGCAGGTTGTGCCCTTCACCAGGAATGTACGCGGTGACCTCGATGCCATTGCTGAGCTTGACACGAGCGACCTTACGCAGAGCCGAGTTCGGCTTCTTCGGGGTCGTGGTGTACACACGGGTGCACACACCGCGCTGCTGGGGGTTGGCCTTCAGCGCCGGAGCCTTGGTCTTGGTGACCTTCGGCTTGCGGCCCTTGCGAACCAACTGCTGGATTGTTGGCACAACTTCTCCTTGTTTCGTACTTACTACGTTTCTCGACCGTGTGACGAGGAGCCCGATGGAGAGCCCGCCGCTCGGCTGGATGTCGCGAGCTCATCTTGTCACGATTGCCGCGCGAACATCAGAACTCTTGGGCACACATAGTGCGCCAATGGGCAAGCTTAGCCAATGCCCTCGACCCGCGTCAAATAGCGGGTTGTCCGACACGCCACAACTGTGCGTAGCGTCTCTCGTCTTCTAGTGCTATTCGACAAGCTTCGCGGCATAGTCTGGCACGTAAATGTTTTCTTCACGGGGCGGCCGCTCGTACGTGCTGCGTTTTGGGCGCTCCGGGATGGCAATCTCAGGCTGCGGCTGCACTTCGTATGGAATACTCTCGAGCAGGTGGTGGATCACATTGAGGCGAGAACGCTTTTTGTCTTCACTCTCGACGGTGTACCAATGCGCTTCTGGAATGTCGGTGTGCACGAACATCTCGTCTTTCGCACGAGAGTAGTCTTCCCACCGGGTAATCGACTGGAGGTCCATGTCACTGAGCTTCCAGCGACGCATCGGGTCGTTCAGACGCGACGCAAATCGCTTCTCCTGCTCGACGTCGCTCACTGAGAACCAGTATTTGAACAGCAGAATACCGTCTTCTACCAGAAGCCTCTCGAAGATCGGTGCCTGGTGCAGAAAGCGGCGGTATTCTTCGGAGGTGCAGAACCCCATCACTCGTTCCACTCCGGCGCGGTTGTACCACGAACGGTCGAACAGCACGATCTCGCCCGCCGACGGCAGATGCTCGATGTAGCGCTGGAAATACCACTGGCCCTTCTCACGCTCCGTCGGCGCAGGCAGCGCCACAACTCTTGCCGTGCGAGGATTCAGATACTCGGTGATGCGCTTGATCGCCGAGCCTTTGCCCGCTGCATCACGCCCTTCGAACAGGATCAGCACACGGGCTCCGGTGGTCTTGACCCACTGCTGCAGGTTGACCAGTTCAGCCTGCAGTCGACGCAGCTCAGCCTCATAGGCCTTCTTCGGCAGCTTCTTTCCGGCCAAAACCACTCCTGTCTATATGTATGAGGGACACCTCAAGTATCCCACCGTTGCGCACTCCCCAGCTACGCAGAGGCGCTCACGCCCAGCTGCTGCATAGCGGCGATGATCGTCTGAGAATAGCGCGCTGCAGCAGTGGCTCCAGGGTGAATGCGATCCAAGGCGAGCTCATCGGTGTGATCTTGAATGGCCGCATGCCATTCTGCGACCGCCACCGTCTGCGGATGAGTCTGAGCCACATTGCGAATCGCAGCATTGTCGGAATCTTGCCAGCTACGGTCGGCGAAAACGTCGACCAAAATCACCCGACGGTTCGGACCGGCCCATGAGACGAAACTCTCCAACGCGTTTGCGTCGATGCTGCCATTGGTACCGGTGTGGATGATCACGAGCCGCCTCGACCGATCGGCAGCAAGCTCACGCCTCGCTGCTGCGAGGGTGTCGCCACTTTGTCTGGCCACTTCTGCGTCGATCTTGATTCCGGGGAAGCTCTGCTGGAGCGCACCGGCAGACGCCAACATCACAGAGTCGCCCACAGCCAGCATCTCATCTCCCGTGACCGAGGCAATGGGGTCTTTCGAGGGGAAGAGCGGTTCTGGGACGGGCGCCCCCTGCACCTCAAGCTGGTGCTGCGCCGAGGCCGTCTGCGCGTACTGCGCCCCTGCCTCAACAAACGTCTGCGCAGATGACTTCTCGGGGGCATGCAAAATGGAGACCACCGAGAGCACGCTGACGGCTGCGGCGGCAGTCGCAACCGCCATTCGAGTTGCGCCGCTGCGCTGCTGTTCACCTGTTGAGCGCAGACCACGCAACCAGCCGCCGAACCCGAGATGGATGATTGGCTGCTCCAGCATCCTGAAGCTGATCGCCGACACCATCACAGTCAGTACAGTGGCGACAGCCGCGGTGAGCACGGAGCGCACTGGCGACTCTACGGGAGTCAGCTGCCGAACAATGATGATGAGCGGCCAGTGCCACAGATAGATACCGTAGGAACGCTGGCCGAGCCAGCGCATCCAGCCGAGTGAAAGCAGTTTCGTCACCACCGAGCGAGTGTCGCCCAGGGAAGAGATGACGCCGAGGGTTATCGCTGAAGCGAGCAGGATGCCACCACGATAGGCGAACGCGGTCTGGTCGCCGATATACCAAAGACACGCGAACAACGCCGAGGTCAGCAGCACAGCAACGACGTTCACCCACACCCCGGCCACCGGAAAGCCGTCACGCCGCCACCGCGATATGGATCGCTGCGAGTACAACGGCCTGGCGAAGGCCAGCGCTGCGCCGAGCATGAGCCCGAACACGTGCGTGTGCGTGCCGAAATACACTGCGCTTGGATCGCCTTCAGGCCGGTAGAGCACCGACATAAGCCCTGCCGAGGTGACTGCCAGCACCAGCGAGACGGTGACCCCCCAACGCCGTCGCAGCAGCACCAGCAGCATCACGACGAATGGCCAGACCAGGTAGAACTGCTCCTCGATGGCCAACGACCACAGGTGCACGAAAATCAGCGGGTTGTCATGCGTGAAGTACGAGTCTCCTGCGGCGATAGACAGCCAGTTAGAGGTGTACGTGAATGCACCCAGCAGTTGTCTGCCCAAGCCTGCGCGCATGTCGGGCGGGAAGAAGACCAGCACTGCTGTGACGACCAAGACCATGGCCCACAGTGCCGGCAGGAGCCTCCGAAAGCGCCTCGTCCAGAATTTCAGCAGATGTATGCCGCCACGGGAATGATCACGAATCAGACTTGAGGTGATGAGATACCCGCTGATCACAAAGAAGATGTCGACGCCCAAGTAGCCACCGGGCAGCCATGATGCGTTCACATGGTAGACGAGCACAGCAAAGACTGCGATGGTGCGCAGGCCATCCAGCGCATCAAGACGCGGTCGCGCGGTATGAGTTTCAGAGTTCATGAGAGTCGGTACCACTCTAAGGCATCACGATGCCACGCGGTGCGCCGACAAGATCAGCTGCACTGCTGAAACACGAAACGGGGCGAGGAGATCCGAAGATCATCCTCGCCCCGTTTGGCGATCAGACTCAGCGAGTCGGGCCTAGTTGTAGGTGCCCGGCTCGAAGTTGCCGAAGTCTTCGAGATCGGCGAACCCAAGGTCGTCTTGGCTGAAGTCGACTGACTCGTTGAACAGACGGTTCGGGTAACGCTCGGCCTTGGCCTCTTCGGTGGGCTCGACCTTGACGTCGCGATAGACGTTCAGGCCCGTGCCAGCCGGGATCAGCTTGCCGATGATCACGTTCTCTTTGAGACCGACCAGCGGATCGGACTTGCCGTCGAGCGCCGCCTGGGTGAGCACGCGAGTGGTCTCCTGGAACGACGCCGCCGACAGCCACGATTCGGTGGCCAGCGAGGCCTTGGTGATACCCATGACCTCACGACGACCCGTGGCCGGCTTCTTCTTCTCGATGACCGTCTGACGGTTGACCTTGTTGTACTGGTCGACGTCGATGACCTCGCCCGGCAGCAGCGTGGTGTCGCCGTGCTCCACGACGGTCACCTTGCGCAGCATCTGTCGAACGATGACCTCGATGTGCTTGTCGTGAATCGGCACACCCTGTGACCGGTACACGCCCTGCACGCCGCTGACCAGCAGCTGCTGCGTGGCACGGATGCCCTTGACGCGCAGCACCTCCTTGGGGTCGAGCGAACCGGCCTGCAGCTGCTCACCCAGAGCGATGTGCTGGCCCTCTTCGACCAAGAGGTTGGCTCGCTTGAGCACCGGGTACACGTATTCTTCGTCGCCGTTGTCAGGCGTCACGATCACGCGACGACCCTTCTCGGTGTCTTCGATGTGCACACGACCGTCGGCCTCAGAAATCGGCGAGGCATTCTTCGGCGTACGCGCCTCGAACAGCTCGGTGACACGGGGCAGACCCTGGGTGATGTCATCAGCCGAAGCCGAACCACCAGTGTGGAAGGTACGCATCGTCAGCTGGGTACCAGGCTCACCGATCGACTGCGCGGCGATAATGCCCACAGCCTCACCGATATCGGCCAGCTTGCCGGTCGCCAGTGAGCGACCGTAGCACTCCTGGCAGACGCCGACGGCCGACTCACAGGTCAGCACGGAGCGCACCTTCACCTGGGTGATGCCGGCAGCGATGAGCTCGTCGATCAGCACGTCGCCGACGTCGGCGCCGCGCTTGGCGATCACGTTGCCCTTGGCATCAACCGCATCTGCAGCCAGCGTGCGCGAGTACACCGAGTTCTCGACGTTCTCATCACGCTCGAGCACGCCGTCGAAGTCATTGGCGATGGTGACGTCAATGCCCTTGGTGGTGCCACAATCGCTCTCGCGAATGATGACATCTTGAGCGACGTCGACCAGACGACGGGTCAGGTACCCCGAGTCGGCGGTACGCAGAGCGGTATCGGCCAAGCCCTTTCGAGCTCCGTGCGTAGCGATGAAGTACTCCAGCACTGACAGACCCTCACGGTAGCTCGAGAGGATCGGGCGCGGGAAGATATCACCCTTGGCGTCGTTCACCAGACCGCGGATACCCGCGATGTTTCGGATCTGCAGCCAGTTGCCTCGAGCACCAGAGACCACCATGCGGTTGATGTTGTTCTCGCGCGGGAAGTCGGCACGCATGGCCTCGGCCACTTTGTCGGTCGCTTCGGTCCAGATTTTGATCAGATCGGCACGACGCTCGTTCTCGGTGGTGAGACCGAGATCGAACTGCTCCTGCACCTCGACGGCCTTCTTCTCGTACTGCGCGATGATCGCCGGCTTCTCTTTCGGCGTGATCACGTCGCTGAGAGCGACGGTGACACCCGAGCGAGCCGCCCAGTAGAAGCCCGCGTCTTTGATGCGGTCGAGCGTCTCGGCGACAACCACCTTGGGGTAGCGTTCGGCGAGGTTGGTGACGATCTTGCCCAGCGCGCCCTTGTCGGCCTGAGCCTCGAAGTACGGGTAGTCAGCCGGCAGCAGCTCGTTGAAGATCGCACGACCCAGGGTGGTCTCGAGACGGAACGGCTTGCCCTCTTCGTACCCCTCGGGCTCGGTGCCGGGCGCGAAGTGCACGCCCTCGAGACGAATCCGCACCTTGGCATGCAGGTCGAGGTCGCCGAGGTCACGAGCCAGGATGGCCTCAGACAGCGACGAGAACGCGCGGCCTTCGCCGGCCGCACCTTCGATGAGATCGGTCAGCGTGAACAGACCGATGATCATGTCCTGGGAAGGCAGGGCGACCGGGCGGCCATCCGACGGCTTCAGGATGTTGTTGCTCGAGAGCATCAGGATGCGGGCCTCGGCCTGCGCCTCGACACTCAGCGGCAGGTGCACAGCCATCTGGTCACCGTCGAAGTCGGCGTTGAAGGCCGAGCAGACGAGCGGGTGCAGCTGGATCGCCTTGCCCTCGACGAGCAGCGGCTCGAACGCCTGGATGCCCAGACGGTGCAGCGTAGGTGCGCGGTTGAGCAGCACGGGGCGATCTTTGATGATCTCCTCGAGCACATCCCACACGTCGGGGTTCGAACGCTCAACCTTGCGCTTGGCCGCTTTGATGTTCTGGGCGTAGCCCAGCTCGATCAGCCGCTTGATGACGAAGGGCTTGAACAGCTCCAGCGCCATCTGCTTGGGCAGACCACACTGGTGCAGCTTCAGCTGCGGGCCGACGACGATGACCGAACGACCCGAGTAGTCGACGCGCTTGCCGAGCAGGTTCTGACGGAATCGACCCTGCTTGCCCTTGAGCATGTCAGACAGCGACTTCAGCGCGCGATTGCCGGTGCCCGTGACGGGACGGCCGCGACGACCGTTGTCGAACAGCGCGTCGACGGCCTCTTGCAGCATGCGCTTCTCGTTGTTGACGATGATCTCAGGAGCTCCGAGGTCAAGCAGTCGACGCAGACGGTTGTTGCGGTTGATCACACGACGGTAGAGGTCGTTGAGGTCAGAGGTGGCGAAGCGGCCACCGTCGAGCTGCACCATCGGGCGAAGCTCCGGAGGAATCACCGGCACGACGTCGAGCACCATGGCAGCCGGCGAGGTGCCGGTCTGCAGGAACGAGCTGACGACCTTCAGACGCTTGATCGCACGGATCTTCTTTTGGCCCTTGCCCTCTTCGATCTGCAGGCGAAGGCTTTCGGCCTCAGCCTCG
This sequence comes from Pseudoclavibacter soli DSM 23366, assembly GCF_000423505.1. Lineage (GTDB taxonomy): Bacteria > Actinomycetota > Actinomycetes > Actinomycetales > Microbacteriaceae > Pseudoclavibacter_A > Pseudoclavibacter_A soli. Next base: position 551,082 of record NZ_KE384027.1, on the reverse strand, counting down.
AGATCGAAGTCGAGCAGGCGACGCTTGATCGCCTCAGCGCCCATGAAGCCCTCGAAGTACTCGCCGAAACGGTCTTCGAGCTCGTGGTACACAGCGTCTTCGGGAAGCAGCTGACCGACCTTGAGAGTGCGGAACAGCTCCCAGGTCTGCTCAAGACGGGCCAGCTGATCTTCGTACGACTTGCGGATGCGAGCCTGGTCTTTTTCAGCGGCCTCGTTGGTGCGCTTCTTGGCGTCGGACTTTGCTCCAGAGGCCTCCTGGGCCGCCAGATCAGTCTCGAGCTGGTGCAGGCGCTCGGCGATTTCTGCATCGCGGGCCTGCTCAAGCTCTTGGGCCTCGAGGCGCAGCTCAGCTTCAAGCGTCGCCAAGTCTTCGTGGCGGCCCTCTTCGTCGATCGAGATGATCATGTATGCGGCGAAGTAGATGACCTTCTCAAGGTCTTTGGGCGCCATGTCGAGCAGGTAGCCCAGGCGTGAGGGCACGCCTTTGAAATACCAGATGTGCGTCACGGGGGCGGCCAAGTCGATGTGGCCCATGCGCTCACGACGCACAGCCGACTTGGTGACCTCGACGCCGCATCGCTCACAGACGACACCCTTGTAGCGGATGCGCTTGTACTTGCCACAGGCGCATTCGTAGTCTTTGGTCGGGCCGAAGATCTTCTCGCAGAACAGGCCCTCCTTCTCGGGCTTGAGCGTGCGGTAGTTGATGGTCTCTGGCTTCTTGACCTCGCCGTGTGACCAGTTGCGGATGTCGTCGGCGGTGGCAAGACCGATCTTCAGCTCATCGAAAGTCGTTGACTCGAGCACTGTTTCTCTCTTTCTGAAAATTCTGTCGCTGTCTGAGTGGTCTCGGGTCAGATCTCGTCGACCGGACCGGACTCGAACTGCTTGGAGATATTGATGCCGAGTTCTTCAACCGGGTTGAAGGCATCGTCATCGCTGTCTCTCAGACTGACGATCTTGCCGTCGGCGCTGAGCACCTCGACGTTCAGGCACAGAGACTGCATCTCTTTGATCAGCACCTTGAACGACTCGGGGATGCCCGGCTCCTGGATGTTCTCGCCCTTGACGATGGCCTCGTAGGCCTTCACGCGACCAGTGACATCGTCGGACTTGATGGTGAGCATCTCTTGGAGGGCGTGTGCCGCGCCATACGCATAGAGCGCCCACACCTCCATCTCACCGAAGCGCTGACCACCGAACTGCGCCTTACCACCAAGCGGCTGCTGGGTGATCATCGAGTACGGGCCGGTCGAACGCGCGTGGATCTTGTCGTCGACCAAGTGGTGCAGCTTCAGGATGTACATGTAGCCAACTGACACCGGCTCGGGGAACGGCTCGCCCGAGCGGCCATCGAACAGTCGCACCTTGCCGTTGTGGTCGATCAGACGATCGCCGTCACGGTTGGGCAGCGTGGAGTCGAGCAGACCGGCGATCTCCTCTTCGGAGGCACCGTCGAACACTGGGGTGGCAACCTTGGTGCCGGGCTTGGCCTCGAGCGCGACCTGCGGCAGCTCCTTGGCCCACTCTTGAGTGGTGTCGACCTTCCAGCCCTGCTTCGCAGCCCAGCCCAAGTGCAGCTCGAGCACCTGGCCGAAGTTCATTCGACCGGGCACACCCAGCGGGTTGAGGATGATGTCGACCGGGGTGCCATCGGGCAGGAAGGGCATGTCTTCAGCAGGCACGATCTTCGAGATGACACCCTTGTTGCCGTGACGACCCGAGAGCTTGTCGCCCTCGGTGATCTTGCGCTTCTGAGCGATGTAGACGACTACGCGCTGGTTTACACCGTTGCCGAGCTCGTCATCGCCTTCTTCGGCGTCGAACACCTTGACCGCGATGACCGTGCCTTCTTCACCGTGAGGAACCTTCAGCGAGGTGTCGCGCACCTCACGGCTCTTCTCGTTGAAGATGGCGCGCAGCAGACGTTCTTCGGCGCTGAGCTCGGTCTCGCCCTTCGGGGTGACCTTGCCGACGAGGATGTCGCCGGGACGCACCTCGGCACCGATGCGCACGATGCCACGCTCGTCGAGATCGGCAAGCATCTCTTGCGAGACGTTCGGCAGATCACGGGTGATCTCTTCTTTGCCGAGCTTGGTGTCACGTGCGTCGACGTCGTACTCCTCGATGTGAATCGAGGTGAGTGCGTCTTCTTTCACCAGGTTCTGGTTCAGGATGATCGCATCCTCGTAGTTCAGACCCTCCCAGGGCATGAACGCAACCAGCAAGTTCTTGCCCAGCGCCAGCTCACCGTGATCGGTGGCCGGGCCATCAGCGATGACCATACCGGGCTCAACACGATCACCCTCGCGCACCAGCACGCGGTTGTTGTAGCAGGTGCCCTGGTTGGCGCGATCGAACTTGCGAGTCACGTAGCTGACGGTTTCACCCTCGTCGCTGCTGATCTCGATGCGGTCAGCCGAGACCTCGGTGACCACACCACCGACTGCTGAGGTGATGACATCACCTGAGTCGACGGCGGCGTAGGCCTCCATGCCGGTACCGACGAACGGGCTGTCGGTGCGCAGCAGCGGCACAGCCTGACGCTGCATGTTGGCACCCATGAGCGCGCGGTGCGCGTCATCGTGCTCGAGGAACGGAATCAGCGAAGTACCCACCGACACCATCTGACGCGGCGACACGTCGATGTAGTCAACGCGCTCGGGAGCCACCAGCTCGACGTCGCCGCCCTTGAGGCGAACCAGCACGCGGTCGTCGACAAAGTTGCCCTTGGCGTCGACATGCGCGTTGGCCTGTGCCACCACGAACTCGTCTTCGTCGGATGCGGTGAGGTAGTCGATCTGCTCGGTCACCTTGCCCTTGACCACCTTGCGGTACGGGGTTTCGATGAAGCCGAAGGCGTTGATGCGAGCGAAGGTCGCCAGCGAGCCGATCAGGCCGATGTTCGGGCCTTCAGGAGTCTCAATGGGGCACATACGGCCGTAGTGCGAGGGATGCACGTCACGCACTTCGACGCCGGCACGCTCACGCGACAGACCTCCGGGGCCCAGTGCCGACAGACGACGCTTGTGCGTGATGCCGGCCAGCGGGTTGTTCTGGTCCATGAACTGCGACGACTGGCTGGTGCCGAAGAACTCTTTGATCGCAGCGACCACGGGGCGCACGTTGATCAGGGTCTGCGGGGTGATCGCCTCGGCGTCTTGCGTGGTCATGCGCTCGCGCACCACCCGCTCCATACGGCTCAGGCCGGTGCGCACCTGGTTCTGGATGAGCTCGCCGACTGCACGGATGCGGCGGTTGCCGAAGTGGTCGATGTCATCGACGTCGAGAGGCAGCTTGGCAGCTTTGCCGTCGCGCAGACCGTCAAAGTCTTTCTCGCCGGCATGCAGCGCGACCAAGTATTTGATGGTCTTGACAATGTCTTCGACGCTCAGCACCGAGTCGGTGATGGGGGCGTCGAGGCCCAGCTTGCGGTTGATCTTGTAACGGCCGACCTTGGCCAGATCGTAGCGCTTGTCGTTGAAGTAGAAGTTGTCGAGCAGAGCGCGAGCAGCCTCAGCGGCCACCTGCTCGCCCGGGCGCAGCTTGCGGTAGATATCGCGCAGCGCCTCTTCTTTGGTAGCGATGGTGTCTTTGGCCAACGTGGCCTCGATCGAGGCGTAGCCAGCGAACTCTTTCTCGATGTCACCCGTCGACAGGCCGAGAGCCTTCAGGAAGACGGTGACCGACTGCTTGCGCTTGCGGTCAATGCGCACACCGACCTGATCGCGCTTGTCGATCTCGAACTCGAGCCAGGCACCACGGCTCGGAATCACGCGTGCCGAGAAGATCTCTTTGTCGGAGTTCTTCTCGAACTGACGCTCGAAGTAGACTCCGGGGCTGCGCACCAGCTGCGAGACAACGACGCGCTCAGAGCCGTTGACGATGAACGTGCCCTTTTTGGTCATCAGGGGGAAGTTGCCCATGAAGACCGTCTGCGTTTTGATCTCGCCGGTCTCGTAGTTCATGAACTCGGCCTCGACGTAGAGCGGTGCCTCGTAGGTCTTGCCGCGCTCTTTGCACTCGTCGATGGTGTAACGCTCTGGCTCGAGCGTGGGGTTGGCGAAGCTCAGGTGCATCTTCTCGAGGTTGTCTTCGATGGGCGAAAGCTCTTCGAAGACGGCGTCGAGGCCGCTCTTGGTGGGAACGTCAGTGCGGCCAGCAGCCTGGTCTTCAGCCAGACGACGCTTCCAGGCGTCGTTGCCGACCAGCCAGTCAAAGCTCTCGGTCTGCAGCGCGAGCAGGTCGGGAACATTGAGCGGCTCAGTGACCTTTGCGAAGGAAAGCCGCTTGAAATTACGGCCCTCGGTATTGACGGTTTTGTTGGATGCACTGTTCTTATCGGTTGAACGGGGCGCAGCAGCCAAGAGAATTCCTCCATTTGCAGCCATCAGGCTTGTCGGTACTGACGAGTCGTCTGCAGCTGGCGCTCACTCCGAGCACGCGGTCGACAGGATGCTCGAGAGCACCACGTCGACACGTCAAGGAGCGATGTCACCGTCATATGAAACACCGCTCGCCCACCGTCATTTGAGGGCAGAGAAGAACACCGCACAGACCAAAAAACCAGTATATGGCTCTATAGCACGAATTGTCCAACTTTTCCGCCATAACGTCGCCTGCGGTGCGAAATACGATCTGCGTCTTCGATTGCACCGAAAACATGTACGTGTCGTACCATTCTTGTGACGCCTCTGCCCGGCGTCGGCGCGGCGCTGCGTCGATCAGCGCGACAACCCACGGTCAGGGGGAAACACCATGACGACCGACACACCCACGTTCCGAACTCGGCTGGCCGCACTGCTGCCCGGCCCACAAGATCTCCGAGATGCCCGCCGCGCTCCGCTCACCGACCTGCTGGCTGGCCTCACCGTGGCTGTCGTCGCCCTGCCACTCGCCCTCGCGTTCGGCGTGGCCTCCGGGCTCGGTGCAGCCGCCGGCCTCACCACCGCAGTCATCGCCGGCATCATCGCCGCCGTGTTCGGTGGCAGCAACCTGCAGGTCAGCGGCCCCACCGGGGCGATGACCGTGGTGTTGCTGCCCATCGTGGCGCAGCACGGAGCGGGTGGCGTGCTCATGGTGGGCGCGATGGCCGGTGTGGTGCTCGTAATCGTTGCTTTCACCGGCGCCGGGCGCTACGTACAGATGCTGCCCGCATCCCTGCTCGAGGGGTTCACCGCGGGCATTGCCGTGGTGATCGCCCTGCAACAGGTGCCCAATCTGCTGGGCGTGACCGTGCCGAGCCACGAGCAGGTGTGGGCGACCGCTTGGGATGCGCTGCAGCACTGGTTTGCGAACCCCACATGGATCGAGCCGGCCATGGCGCTGGGAACGGCCGCGGCCATCCTGACGCTGAATCACCTGCGCCGAGGCCTGCCCTGGCCACTGGTGCTGGTGGTGGTGCTCACCGCCCTGAGCTGGGCGCTCAACCTGCAGACCGCACGCATCGGTGCCCTGCCTGCTGGTCTGCCCGCGCCGTCGGCAGCATTCTTCGACTGGAGTGCACTCGGCTCGCTCGTGCCGAGTGCAGTGGCAGTGGCCGCGCTCGGTGCCCTCGAAAGCCTGCTGAGCGCGAGCGTCGCCGACGGAATGACCGTCGGCGAGCATCACAATCCCGATCGCGAGCTGTTCGGCCAAGGCCTGGCCAACATCGCGGTGCCGTTCTTCGGCGGGGTGCCGGCCACCGCTGCGATTGCGCGCACTGCGGTCAACGTGCGTGCTGGCGCGCGCTCGCGCACCTCGGCGGTCACCCACTCGCTGGTGCTGCTGATCGTGGTGCTGGTGGCGGGTTCGGTCGTCGGGCAGATTCCGCTGGCGGTGCTCGCCGGCGTGCTGCTGGCCACCTGCGTGAGCATGGTGTCGCTGCCTACGGTGCGCGCCACCGTGCGCGCCACCCGAGGGGATGCCTGGGTCTTTTTCGCAACCTTCGTCACCACGGTTGCCATCGACGTGATCACCGCCGTGATCGTGGGCTTCGCGCTGGCCGCCCTCCTGACGTTGAAGGCCGTCTCAGACACTACGCAGGTGCGCCGTCAGCATCTCGATGACGACGGGGTGGCACGCGAGGTGCCCGAGACCACGGCAGCAGACTTTGAGCGCGAACGCGAGCTGCAGCGTGAGCACATCGTGCCCTACCGCCTCGAGGGTGCCCTGTTCTTCGGTGTGGCCCGACGCTTCCTGCTCGACCTGACGGCGATCGATCAGACGAAAGTGGTGATCTTGCGCATGGGGCACCTCAGCGCGGTCGACGCCACCGGAGCCCAGGCGATCGGCGAGGCCGTCGCCGAGCTACGCCAGCGCGGGATCGTCGTGTTGCTCTCAGCCGTGCGGCCAGCCCACGAGAAGCCGCTGCGCCAAGTGCCCGAGCTGCAGCGCCTCTGGGATGACGGCCAGGTGTTCGACACGACGCCTGCGGCGATCGAGGCTGCCCGGCAGCTGGTGCGTGCACAGAGGTAGCTCGCGCCGCCGCTGGTGCGGCAGCCGCTGCCCAGCACAATGTCCGCACCTCTGACACACCGTCTGCGCAACCCGCCGCACACCTGCAGACATTGTGTTGCAGCTGCCGACATTTCGACGCCCATCCACACGCAGAAAGGGCGCCCCAAGGAAATCCTCGGAGCGCCCTCGCAACGTGCGATGCGTCGACTTAGTTGTAGAGCATCCCGCCGTCGACCAGCAGCGTCTGACCGGTCACGTAGTCGGCCTTCTCGCTGGCGAAGAACGACACCACACCGGCGACGTCTTGCGGCGTCTCAATGCGGCCGAGGGCGATCGAGCCCACGTTCTCTTTGAGGTTCTCGCCCTTGGCTTTGCCGTTGAGCTTGCCGAGCTCCTCGTCGATGGTGTCCCACATGCCAGTGCCGACGATGCCAGGAGCCCAGGCGTTCACCGTGATGTTGCGGGGAGCGAGCTCCTGGGCCGCAACCTGAGTGATGCCGCGCACGGCAAACTTGGTGGCTGAGTAGGCGCCCAGAATCGGGAAGCCCTTGATGCCGGCGATCGAGGAGGCCGAGATGATCTTGCCCTTCTCTTTGCCGAGCTCGGCGAACTTCTTCTCTGCAGCCTGAATGCCGTAGATGACACTGAAGACGTTGATGTTGAAGATCTTCTCGAGGTCTTCGGTGGTGATCTCGCTGACCGGCTTGACCTGCACGATGCCGGCGTTGTTGGCGATCACGTCAAAGCTGCCCAGCTGCTCGGCTGCGGCATCAACCGCCGCGAACACCTGATCGCGCTTCGAGACGTCGGCGGCGACGAAGAACGCGCGGCGCCCCAGCGCCTCGATCTCTTTGACGACGCCCTCGGCCTTTTCGGCCTGGAAGTCGAGGTCGGCGACGGCGATGTCGAAGCCGTCCTGAGCCAGCTGCAGCGCGATGCCGCGACCAATGCCCTGCCCAGCGCCCGTGACGAGCGCAACCTTCTGATCACTCATGATTCTCTCCTGTGTTCGACAGATCGATCCGTGTTCGACGGATCGAATACGGCTCCCACGTTAGGAGGGCGCCGCAGCTGACGAAAGCCTGCCGACCGACCTGTCAGCGGGTAGGCTCGTCAACGGCGGAATCACGCGGATCGCGAGCGACTGCAACGTCGTGCAACGCGAGTGCTTATCGCCGACGCGCCACCCCCGACCGGCGCAGAACAGGAGTCACATGTCGAGCGACCTGCACGAGCCATCGCTGCCGCTGGGCGAGAACCCGGTCGAGTACGATCGCCTGCTGCGTCAAGTGCATCAGGCCACACTCTTCGGTGGGCGTGCTCCGGCCCGCGGCCGATCACTGATCACACAGTCATGGTTGCGGTCGCGCCGCGCCGGCTTGCGACCCGACAACGGGTGTCGACGCCAAACTGCTCGGCAGGATGCCGTGGTCACCACCCAGCGCACCTCACCTGCTGCCCCGATCGCCGCGGTGCAGCGCCACATCATCGCCCTGCTGAATGATCTGCTGCCGCGCGTCGGCGGTCAGAGTCTCGACAGCGGCACCCACCTGATCGTTTTCACCGATGCACACGGCACCATTCTGTGGCGGCATGGCAGCCCCGCCGCCGAACGGCGAGCAGATGCCATCGACTTCTCTGTGGGAGCCCAGTGGGGCGAGCAGGCGGTCGGCACCAATGCGATCGGCACCGCTCTCGCGGTGCGGCACCCCGTGCAAGTGCACGGCGCCGAGCACTTCTTGGTCAGCCAGCACGACTGGAGCTGTGCCGCAGCACCCGTAACCGATCCGAGGTCGCAGAGCTGTGCCGGAGTGGTCAACATCTCGTGCAGCGTGGCCGATGCGCACCCGACCATGCTGACGCTTGTCGCGCTGATCGCACGCAACATCACTCTCGAGCTGCGCGACACGCACCGTCGTGCACTCGGTCGCCTGCGCGAGCTCACTGAGCCCATGCAGCACGACAAGGGTGCGTGGCTGGTGACTGACCGCTGGGGTTGGGTCGCCGCGAGCCGTCCGCCGGTGGCCGAGCCGCGCATCCTGCTGCCCGCCGACCCCACCGCCGAGCACCTGTGGGTGCCGTCGATGGGTGCTGTGCAGGCCACCGCCGTGCCCGATGGGTGGCTGTTGGAGCCGGTGCAGGCCGCGAGCGCCCCACGGTCGTCGAGCGCGCTGGGGCGTCTGATCGTGACGCCGACGGCTGCCGGCGCCCAGGCCGAGCTCACCTCGACTCAGGCGCACTGGCGGGTCGAGATCACGCCTCGGCAGCTCAGTGTGCTGCAGGCGATTCATGACGCCCCGGCAGGGCTGAGTGCCGCGGAGCTGTCACAACACATCTTTGGTCAGCCCGACCACGCCGTGACTGTACGCGCCGAGATCAGCCGCATCAGGCGTGCGCTCGGCGCAGTGATCGTGGCCGCACCGTATCGATTCGCACCCGCACTCGAGGTCGAGGTGCGTGACGAGTGACGGTCACCCGGTGGCTGGCGCGTGCTACGCCCCGACGGCGGCCAACAGCCGCTCGATGAGCACCCCGCGGTTGCCTTCGAGATCGGCCTGCACCCGGGGGCTGCGCAGCTCGGCGGGGCTCAGCCACGTCAGCTCGAGCGCGTCGGTGCGCGGCTGACAGGTGCCGGTGACGGGCACCACGAACGCCAATGACACCGCATGCTGGCGGCCGTCGAACAGGTCAGACGCATTGGTGGGCACTGGAAAGTACTCGCCCACCGCTTGAGGCACAATCGACAGCGGCAGCTGCGGAAACGCGATAGGGCCGATGTCGTTCTCAAGGTGGCGCGCCAACGCGTCGCGCACGCTTTCGCCAAAGCGCACTCGCCCTGAGACGATGGTGCGAGTCATCGAGTCGGTGTCGCTGACGCGCAGCAGCAACCCCACCTGCACCACTCTGCCTGCATCGTCGATGCGCACCGGAAGAGCCTCGACGTAGACCATTGGCAGATGCCGTCTGGCCTCATCGAGCTGCTTTTCGGTCAGCCACCCGGCGTCGCCCGCGCCGGGCTGAACCACACTGTCGTCAGGATCCTGTGGATCCGGGGTGCCCACGATGCTCATGTGCCCATTATCGCAGCAGTGCTGCGCCTGGGCACGCACCCGCATAGAATCGAGGCATCATGAGCCTTACAGAGTCACGCACCCCAGAGACCACGGCGTTCGCCACCTCGAACACTCGGCACTACGCGACCATCGTCGCCGTGTTCGCCTCGCTGCTGCTCATCTCGAATATTGCAGCCACCCAGCCCGTGCTCTTCGGCCCGGTCGGCGACTTCCCCATCATCACCGACGGCGGTTTTCTGCTGTTCCCTCTGGCGTATGTGCTGGGTGATGTACTCAGCGAGGTCTATGGCTTCAGGCTCACTCGACGCGCCACATTCATCGGGTTCGGCATCGCATTGGGAGCAATGCTCTACTTTCAGATCGTGATCGGCCTGCCCAAGACCGAGGGCTGGGATGACTCCGCGTTCGTCACCCTGCTCGGCCTGAGCGCTCCGCAGATTCTGTTTGGCTCGCTGCTCGGCTTCTTGGTCGGGCAGACGCTCAACGCGTGGGTGGTCACGGCGATGAAGCGTCGTCGCACCGACGAGCGCCAGCTCTGGGCACGCCTTTTGGGCTCTACTGTCGTCGGCGAGCTGGCCGACACCACGATCTTCTGCCTGGTGGCCGCCCCGGTGCTCGGCCTCACCGAGCCGAGCGACATCTTGATCTACATCGTGCTGGGCTTCGTCTACAAGACCGCGGTTGAGGCCGCCCTGCTGCCCTTCACCTACCGGGTGATCGCGTGGGTCAAGCAGCATGAGCCGGGCTACCAGCCAGTCAGCCAGCACTGACGCGCGGCGCCTGCCTTCCCCTCACCCACGCAATTTCCGCAGCAGCAGCACAAAGTCTGCGCAACACGCGGCGCAGCTGCAGACGATGCGCAGGAGCTGCTGAGATTACGCCACTAGCTCACCGCCCCGCGGGCGTCTCTCCGTAGTAGTCACCGAGCACCTGCGCGCGCAGCTCATCGAAGTCACCGCGCTCGATCGACGCCCTGATGTCATCGACCAGCCGCACCACAAAGCGCTCATTATGGATGCTGCACAGCGTCGCCGCATTCATCTCTTTGGCCTTGAAGAGATGGTGCAGGTATGCCCGGGTGTAATGGGTGCAGGTGTAGCAGTCACAGCCCTCGTCAATGGCGTCGAAGCGGGTGCGAAAGCGCGCCTGCTTCAGGTTGTAACGCCCGAACCGCGAGTACACCGCAGAGCTGCGCGCCACCCGCGTCGGCGATACGCAGTCGAAGGTGTCGGCGCCGGCTTCGATCGCCGCGAACAGGTCGTCGGGTTCGCTGATGCCGAGCAGGTGTCGCGGGCGGTCTTCGGGCAGCTCCTCGGTCATCCAGCCGATGATCTCGGCCATGCGAGGCTTCTCAAGTGCGCCACCAAGCCCAAACCCGTCGAAGCGCTGGCCGTCAATTTCCATACCGCCAAGATCACGCGCCGCCTTGCGCCGCAGGTCTTCATAGTTGGCCCCCTGCAGCACACCGAACAGCGCCTGGTACGGTCGGTCGGCACGCTGCTCGGTCTGACGCCTGTGCTCGGCAAGACAGCGCTCGGCCCAAAGCCTGGTGCGCTCCAGCGAGCGCTCCTGATACCCGCGGGTGTTCATCAGCGTGGTCAGCTCGTCAAACGCGAACATGATGTCGGCACCGATCTGGTGCTGAATCTGCATCGACACCTCGGGGGTGAATCGATGGATGCCCCCGTCAAGATGCGATTTGAACGTCACCCCATCGTCGTCGACGTGGGCGAGCCGCTCTTTGCCGGCTGCGATGACCTCGTCAGACTGCCGACCTTCAGTGCTCATCGCGAGCACCTTTTTGAAGCCGGCTCCGAGGCTCATCACCTGAAAGCCCCCTGAATCGGTAAACGTGGGCCCGGGCCAGTTCATAAACGAGCCGAGACCACCGGCGGCGTCGAGCACTTCGGCCCCGGGCTGCAGATACAGGTGATAGGCGTTCGACAGCAGCGCCTGGGCACCCACGGCATCCATCGCCTCGGGCAGCACTGCTTTGACCGTGGCCTGCGTGGCCACCGGAATGAACGCGGGCGTCTGAATGTCGCCGTGTGGGGTGTGGATGACCCCGGTGCGGGCCGCGCGCCCTTCGAGTCGGGTACCGATGTCAAACGAAAAAGTCACCGCGCCATTCTCGCACGTGCACACCGCGGCACGGAGGGCGACCACATGACGCACAGCGAAACACTTCCCTACCGTCATGGGGTACAACATAGGCTGGCGGTGTGAAGCCGTTTCTGCATCTCAGTGTGCGCTCCGACGACCGCGCCACGCATGGCGAGCATCTCGCGCTGCTGCGCCATACCGGTCTGCAGCCGGATCAGCTCGCTCACGTGCGCCTCGAGGCCGCCCCACTGCCCAAACTCAACCTGACCGAGTTCTCGGGAGTGCTGCTGGGCGGCAGCCCGTACGACTGGACAAAACCAGACAAAGACGCGACGCAACTGCGCGTCGAGGCCGACCTGCGCGCTCTGGTCGCACGAGTGATCGACGCCGACCTGCCGTTCTTTGGCGCCTGCTATGGCATCGGCACGCTCGGTGCGGCACTCGGAGCACCGCTTGGCCCCGACCACGCCGAGACCGCTGGTGCCGTGCGCCTCACGCCCACTGCGGCGGCGGCCGACGACGAGCTGACCGCAGACCTGCCGAAAGCATTCGACTCGTTCGTCGCTCACCGCGAATCGCTTTTGGCCACCCCTGCAGAGGCGACACTGCTCGTGACCTCTGCGACCGCACCCGTGCAGATGTTTCGCGTCGGAGCCAACGTGTATGCCACGCAGTTTCACCCCGAGCTCGACCAACCGGCATTCATCGATCGGCTTGCCCTCTACGACGGGCATGGCTACTACCCCGAGGGCGCGCTCGCGAGTCTCGACCGTGACACGGCAGCTCTTGACACCTCGCGGGCGAACGCGTTGCTGCGCCGTTTCGCGACTGTATATCACCGGTGAACCAGATCGACATCCCTGCTGCGGTTGGGCATAATCGAAGCCATGGGTGATCACAATCTGCTTGACGTTCCTCCGACGCTTCTCGATCAGGTCGACGGCCTCGCGCAGGCTCTCGCCAACGATCCGCTGACTCGGGTCGCCGCGCAGTTCCCGGCGGCATCGCTGCCCTGGGCGCTGCTCGCCCAGCACGCTCGTACGCACGGCCAGTACATCGAGGCCTACGCCTACGCACGCACCGGCTACCATCGCGGCCTCGACGCCCTGCGCCGCAAGGGTTGGAAGGGCCAGGGGCCCATCCCGTGGCAGCACGAGCCCAACCGCGGGTTCCTGCTCTCGCTGTTCGAGCTCGGCAAGGCAGCCGAGCTCATCGGCGAAGACGACGAGGTGGCACGTACGCACGAGTTCTTGGTCGCCAGCGACGACTCCGCACTCGACGCCATCTTGGCCGATGAGGCCTCGCACCTGCCCGGCACCGAGGCCATCGTCATTCGCGGCACCGACTGAACCCGCGCATCCGCCCTGCCGAACGGCATGACCATGCCGTACGATGAGGTCTCATGACACCCGCAGATGCAAAGACGCACTCCGCGCCTGCTCAGAGTTCTCCCAAGTATCCCGAGGTCTGGAACGACCTCGTCTCACCACGTGATCTCGTTTGGTCGCTGCTGCTGTGCAGCGGTGCCACCATCGCAGCGCTGCTCATCGCGACCTGGCTCGGCTCGAGCCTGTTTTTCTGGGGTCTCGGCGGCTCGGTCGTGGGATTCATCGCCGCCGCCGCGCTGATCCGCCCCAAGCGAGTGGTCACCATCACCGACGCCGCAGTGTCGACGGTCATCACCGACGATGGCGCTGACAATGATGCAGAGGGCGAACGCTGATGGATATCGCACTGCTGACCCAAATGCTGCTCGCCGCGCTCGGCGCCATCGCGCTGTACACCTTCATCGGCTTCATTCCGGGCACCGACGAGACCAGCGTGCTGGTGCCGGTCACCTTGGCGCTGGTACTGGCCGGCACCGCTCCCATCGTGGTGCTCACCTTCTTCATCGCCGCCATCGTCACGCTGAATCTCACCAATGCCATTCCGACCGCATTGGTCGGCCTGCCCGGCGGAGTGATGTCGACGCCCATGATGGACGACTCGCTCTACCTGAAGTCGAAGGGTCGCGCCGCTGAAACCATCAAGAAGATGGCTGCCGGCAGCGCTGTGGGCACGGTCATCGCGATCCCGGTCAGTCTGCTGTTGGCCTCGCTGATCGCGCCCTACGCCGAAACACTTCGGCAGTACGGTTCGCTGCTGTTCGTCTTCGGCGCGGTGATCCTGGCGCTGCTGGGCGCCCACCGCCTGCTCGCACTGATCGCCATTATTCCCATGGCGCTGCTCTTCCAAGGGCTGCTCGCTCTCTATCGCGATCAAGGCGTGATCCCCGAGAGCGGCAGCATCTCGATCTCGTTCTTCCTCGGCATCACGATCGGCCCGCTGCTGGTCTCGCTGCTCGGTCTGCTCAACAAACAGGCCCGCGAGCGCCTGCCGCTGCACTCCCCCACCCACATTCAGATCTCTCGACGCGACTTGTCGGGTCAGTCGCTCAGCCCGAACAAGGTGCTCACGCGAGACGAGCTGGGTCGCACCGGGCTCTGGTCGCTGCTGTCGACACCGCTGTTCTTCCTCAGCCCGGTCGGGCTGACCTTCCTGCTCGGCAATCTCGCTCGCGGTGGCGGCAAAGATCGCGTCAAGCAGGCCAACCGCGGAGTCTCGGCGATGAACGGCATCGCCCATGCCACATACCTCTCTGGCACGATCATTCCTCTGCTGGCCATCGGCCTGCCGCTGTCACCGGTATCGATCGGCCCCGCGCAGGCCCTGTTCAGCGCACCTCCGGTGTTCACCACCACTCCCGAGATCGTGAACATCCACTCTCTGCTGAGCACGCAGCAGTTTGTGATCGCCGTCGTCTTCGGCGCCCTGCTCGCGCTGGTGCTGACCTACATCATCGCGGTGCGCTACTCGTACCAGATCACCCGCATCGTGATGCAGCGCATCTCACATGAGGCGGTGCTCGGTCTGTTCATCGGGTTCATCCTGCTGCTCGCCTATCTCGATGCCGGGGTGATGAACATCTTCGGCGTGCTGCTCGTGGGCGTGGCCTGCGGTACCCTGAATAAGCTCGGGGTGAGCTATGGCGTGCAGTTCATGACGCTCTACGCCTCACCATGGATCGTGCAGAATCTGCTCTGAGCAGACTGCGTACGGCGTGCAGCGCCGAGAAAGGCCAAGAGACTGTGCAGGCGTCTCCCCCTCTTGCACCCACGCATGTCGGCGTCGGGCGCACCGTCGCGAAGATCATCCTCTTCGGCGAGCACTCTGTGGTCTACGGCTACCCCGCAATCGCATTGCCCCTGCGCAACCTGCGCATGACCGCTCGGGTCACTCCGACACCGGGGCCGTCGATGCTGGCCAGTCTGGGCTGGTCTGGCCCGCTCGATCAGGCGCCCGACCGCTTTTCGAGCATCGTTCGCGCCGTCGAGGCCACGCTTGATTTCATCGGCCGGCCGGATGCCCACCTCAGTATCACCACGCTCAGCGACTTTCCCGCCGAGCGCGGGCTTGGCTCGTCGGCCGCCGCAGCCGGTGCGGTGATCCGCGCCATCCTTGATGCCTTCGACGTTGAGGCTGACGCCGAAGACCTGTTCGAGCTCACTCAAACCGCCGAGCGCGTTGCCCATGGGCATCCGTCTGGGCTCGACGCCACGGCGACCTCTTCGGCCACCCCGATTCATTTTCAGTCGGGGCAGGCCACCCCCGTACAGGTCAATCTGGCCACTTGGATCGTCGTCGCAGACTCTGGCGTGCACGGCAGCACCCGTGAGACCGTGGGGCACGTGCGCGAGCAGCACGAGCGCAGCCCAGAGACCACCAGGCCTCTGCTCGAGCGACTTGGCGAGATCACTCAGCAGGCCATTGCTGACGTACAGCTCGGTGACGTGCAGGGCTTGGGCCGCAAAATGAACGAGGCACACGCGCTGCTCGCACAGCTCGGCGTGAGTGACGATCACCTCGATGCTCTCACCGAGGCCGCACGAGCCGCGGGCGCAGTCGGCGCAAAACTCACCGGCGGCGGGCGCGGCGGCTGCGTCATCGCTCTTGCCGACAGCGCGGCGAGCGCCGCCCGCATCACAGAGGCGCTCGGTGCCGCCGGAGCCACCGGCACCTGGGTCTACGCCCCACACGCGTATGAGGTCGCCGCGTGACGCAGCGGCGGGCCACCGCCACCGCTCATGCAAACATCGCGCTGATCAAATACTGGGGCAAGCGCGACGAAGAGCTGGTGCTGCCCTACACTTCGAGCCTGTCGCTCACTCTCGACGGGCTGCGCACGGTCACCACCGTCGAATTCGGCGATCTGCCCGCTGACACCGCCACGCTCGACGGCGAGCCGCTGCACGGCACCGCACTCACACGCATCTCGACCTTTCTCGATCTCGTGCGCGAGCGCGCCGGCCTTCACTCGCACGCTACGGTGACCTCCCGCAACGAGGTGCCGACAGCCGCCGGGCTGGCCAGCTCGGCCTCGGGATTCGCCGCACTCGCCGGCGCCGCTGCTGCTGCTGCCGGCCTTGACCTCGATGCGCGCGCGCTGTCACGACTGGCCAGACGCGGCTCTGGCTCGGCTTCGAGATCAATCTACGGCGGTCTGGCGCTGTGGCACGCCGGGCACGACGACGAGAGCTCCTTTGCCGAGCCGATACACAGCCCACTTGACCTGGCCATCCTGGTGATTCTCGTCGACGACAGTGCCAAGTCAGTCTCAAGCCGAGTGGCCATGCGATCCACAGTGGCCACCTCACCGTTGTTCTTCCGCTGGGTCGAAGACAGCGCCCGCGATTTGGAGATTGCACTGCGAGCCGTTGCCGAAGGAGACCTTGCCACGCTCGGCGAAACCGCTGAGGCCAACGCGTTGGGCATGCATGCCACGATGCGAGCCGCCGTGCCGCCGATCTCCTATTTCACCTCGGGCACGCAGGAGGCTCTGGCCGCCGTTCGCGAGGCGCGCGCTGCCGGTCTTCCGGCTTGGGCCACCATCGATGCCGGCGCCAATGTGAAAGTGCTCACCAGTGCAGCCGATGCCGAGCGGCTCGCCGAATGGCTGCGGGCACGACTTGCCGGCCTGACGATCTCGGTAGACTATCCCGGTCCGGGGATCGCGATCGACAAGGGATGACATGACGGTAGAGGTGGCGGCCTGCGGCAAGCTCTACGTGGCCGGCGAATACGCCGTCGTCGAACCGGGCCAGCCTGCAGTGCTCGTTGGCGTTGACCGCCACGTCACTGTGCGGGTCGATCCCGCCGAAACCGAAGGGCACATCCGCTCTGACCAATATGATGCACTGCCGCTGACTTGGCATCGCGACGATGACGATCTGGTCATCGACCCCGATGACGCCCCCTACGACTTCGTGCTCGCGGCCATCCGGCTGGTCGAAGAAGTCGCCCGCGCACGAGATGTGCCGTTGCGCCTGTTCGACATGAGTATCACCAGCGAGCTCGACGACGCCTCGGGGCGCAAGTTCGGGCTCGGCTCCTCCGCCGCGGTGACTGTGGCCACAGTGCGTGCGCTCGCCGAGTTCTACTCGCTTTCGCTGCAGCGCGAGCAGCTGCTGCGTCTGTCACTGCTGGCCACCATCGATGTGCAGCGCTCCGGGTCGGGCGGCGACGTGGCGGCCAGCCTGTATGGCGGCTGGATCGCCTACACCGCCTTTGACCGCCAGTGGGCTCGCTCGCGGCGAGCCGACACTGCCATCGACGACCTGCTGGCCATGCCTTGGCCCGGGCTCAGCGTGCGTCGCCTCACCCCGCCCACCGACGCTTTCCTGGTGGTCGGCTGGACGGGCACCCCGGCATCGACCGCCCGACTGGTCAGTGGCATTCAGGCGCGCAAAGATCAGCGCACGGTGCATTATCACCGTTTTCTGCAACAGTCCGCCGAATGCGTCAACGAGCTCATCGCTGCGTTCGACCGCGGTGACCTCGTTGGCATGCAGCAGCAGCTGCGGCGCGACCGCCAGCTACTCAGCGCGCTCAGCGAGCACACCGGGGTCGTGATCGAAACGCCGCTGCTGGAGCAGCTGGCCGACATTGCCGAGCGCTTCGGTGGTGCGGGCAAGAGCTCCGGCGCCGGTGGCGGCGACTGCGGCATCGTGCTGATCGATCGCGGCCGCGACATCGACGGGCTCGAGCAGGCATGGCGCGACGCCGGTATCCGCCCCCTCGACCTTGTGCCCAGCACACCCGAAAGCGAGTCTGTATGAGCAGCGAGCGCAAAGACGAACACGTACGCCTGGCCGAACAGCTGCGCGACGAGCGCCGCCCCAACGGATTCGATGATGTGTCATTCGTGCACCACTCGTTCAATGGGCTGCGACTTGACGATGTCGACACCTCAACTGAAGTCGTCGGCGCACGCTGGGCGCATCCGTTCTACATCAACGCCATGACCGGTGGCAGCGCCATGACCGGGCGCCTGAACGCCGGGCTGGCCACTGCTGCGGCAGCTGCCGGTGTCGCCATCGCCAGCGGCTCCGTGAGCCCAGCGTTGCGCGATGCCACGCTTGCAGACACCTTCACTGTCATTCGAGACCACGCCCCCGATGCCTTCGTGTTCGCCAATGTCAGTGCCGAGATGACCGTGGAGCAGGCGCAGACTGCCGTCGACCTGCTTGACGCCAACGCCCTGCAAATTCACGTGAACCCCGCACAAGAGCTGGTCATGCCTGAAGGCGACCGCGATTTCCGGGGCTGGCTCGACCGTATTGAGCAGATCACTGCCGCGCTCGACGTGCCCGTGGTGGTCAAAGAGGTGGGCTTCGGACTCAGCCGAGCGAGCATCCTTGCGCTGATCGACCGCGGCGTGCGCACGGTCGATGTCAGCGGCACCGGTGGCACGAACTTCATCGACATCGAGAACCAACGCCGGGAGCGCAGCGAATACCGGTATCTGGCCGGCTGGGGGCAGTCGAGCGTGGACTGTCTGTTAGACGCTCGTTTGGGCGGTGACCCGGTCGATGCACAGCTGTTGGCCTCCGGTGGCGTGCGCACCCCGCTCGACGTTGTGCGCGCACTCGCCTTGGGTGCCAGCGCCGTCGGTGTCTCAGGGCACTTTCTGCACGTGCTCATCGACAGCGGCGTCGATGCACTCACTGCCGAACTGGTCGCATGGACTCATCAGGTGCGCACCATTCTCACGCTGCTGGGCGCCGCCTCTGTCGCTGACTTGGCGCACACACAGGTGCTCGTGACCGGTGCCAGCCGAGAGTTTTCCGAGCTGCGCGGCATCGATGTCAGCAGTCTCGCACGCCGCAGCTGAAGCCCACTAAGTGAACAGTACGTGTCATATCGTGCACGTTGCTTGACTTCCGCAGATAAAGACTGTTTAGTGCTTAACAAATGTCTGATTCTGTCGCACCACCGCTCATCGAAGATGCGGGCTTTCGTCTGCATCGCGCCGCCATGCTCAACGACAGGCTCACCGATCACTATCTGCGCAGCGAGTGGCAAATCAGCGCGGCCCACTTCTGGCTGCTGCTGACGGTGGGGCTGCTCGACCAGCCAACTCAGCGCCAGATCGCCACCGAGCTGGGAGTCTCTCGGGCATCCGTCACACAGCGCGTGCGCAGCCTGACCACTGCTGGCCTAGTCACCGTGTTCTCGACCCCTGCAGATCGCAGAGCCAACCGAGTCGCACTTACCGAACGGGGCGCCCGACGCCTGGCCGATGCGTGGCAGGGCCTGAACTCACATCAGAGCACCATTCTGCTCGGCATCGACGAGCACACCCTGCTGCGCCAGCTCGGACTGCTGATTGACAACGCCGAGAGCCAGCTGCGGGCTGCCGAGACAGCCTCTGGCGACGACCGCAGCTGAATGCTGCTGAGCACTGCGGCGGCGAACCTCAGGGGCAGATCAGCGGTTAGGCACCACAACCGTCGGCACAGTCAGGCGAGAGAGCACTCCGTGGGTGACCGAGCCGAAGAGTGCACGGCCAACCGCGCCACGTGCATGCGTGCCGAGCACGAGCAAGCCCGCCTGTGCGGCTACGTCAGAGAGCGCCTTGGCCGGCGAGCCCTCGACAGTCTTTGTCTCGATGTGCAGCCCGGGATGCAGCTCGATCAGCTGAGCCTCCCACGCGGAAAGCCGCTGCTCGAACTCATCGCGCACCGGCGACAGCCCACCGCCCATTGCCTCAGCCGGGCGAGCCAGCAGCGCCGGCACACCCCAGACCGAGACCAATTGCAGCGGCACTCCCGTGGCTGCTGCGGTTTCGGCGCCGAAGCGAACCGCAGCGTCAGACACGTCATCGGGGCCGACGCCCACGACGACAGCACCGTTTGCCGCCTGATCGCTCCAGTTCGCCGGCACCACGACCACGGGCACGTCGACGGCTAGCGAGACTTTCAGACCTTTGGCACCGCCGATGGTCTCGGCAAGGGTGGCCCCCTTGTGGGAGCCGACCACCACCAGATCGTTGCCGGGCACCGCGTCCACGACCGCGTCGATGAAGGCGTCTTCGGCAACTTGTGTGCGAACCTCCAGCTCGGGCTCGCTTTTGGCAAGTGTCACGCGATGCGCCCGCAGGAGGTTCTCGGCAGTTTGGCGTGCGGTGTCGACGCTCAGCCCGGTGACGCGCACGATCGACGGGTCGACCACCGTGATGAGCGTCAGCGAAGCCTGCGTGACTTTTGCTCGTGCCACTGCCCAAGCCAGCGCGCATTCACCGCGCAGACTGCCGTCGAGACCGACCAGAATGCTCGTCATTTCATCCCTCCCAGGGTGACCCGCTTGAGTATGCGCAGCGAAGGCGTCAGTGGAACTGCGGCACGATCAGCCACAGCGCGAAAAGCACGATGGCAACGCACACGGTGAAGCAGAGCACTGACCCGGTGCGAGCCAGCAGGTTTGCCTCGCCTCGTGCGGTGACCACGCTGGATGCCCACAGCCGAAGGCCCAAAGCGTACAGCGAGGTGACGGTTGTGGTGATCGCCGTGGCGACGAGCAGCACGATGAGGAAAGACAGCCAGTCGACACCGCCCCACGTCATCGTGGACGAGGCGGCGCTCAGTTGTTCAGAGAGCTGCAGGTGCATGAGTGAACGCTCCTTTCACCTGTTCAGGCGGCCTCAGCCGGCACCGGCACCGGCGCCGGAGTCTGCTGCTGCACATGATTGACGTTGTTGGCGGTCACCGGGTTGCGCTTCGACAGGCGCACGATGCCCCAGATCACTCCGATAGCGATGACGACCACGGCGATCACACCGCCGAAGCCAGTGAGCGCCAGTGCGGCAGCTGCTGCGCCGACCAGTGCGGCAGCCGGGAGGGTGACCAGCCAGGCGATGCCCATCTTGCCGGCCACTGCCCAGTTGACCACAGCACCGCGGCGGCCCAGCCCGGCCCCGATGATCGAGCCAGAGCACACCTGGGTCGTCGAGAGGGCGAACCCCAGATGCGACGAAACGAGAATCGTGGTTGCCGAGCTGGCCTCGGCGGCGAACCCCTGTGGCGTGGTGATCTCGGTGAGGCCTTTGCCCAAGGTGCGAATCACGCGCCACCCTCCCGAGTAGGTGCCAGCCGCGATCGCGAAGCCGCAGGCGGCGACCACCCACAGATGCGGGCCAGTGCCAGCGTCTTGCAGGTTGGCGGTGATCAGTGTGAGGGTGATGATGCCCATGGTCTTCTGAGCATCATTGGTGCCGTGCGACAGAGCCACCAGCAGCGCGGTGATGGTCTGTCCGTGGCGAAACTCGGTCTCTACTCGATGCTCGTCCACTTTGCGCACGATGAACAGCGCAACTTTGACTGCACACCAGGCAGCCAGCCCCGCAACGACTGGCGAGATGACCGCAGGCAGCAGCACTTTGGAGGCAACATTGGCGAAGTTGACGCCATGCACGCCAGCGGCGACGATGACCGCTCCGATGAGCCCGCCGAACAGGGCGTGCGACGAACTCGAGGGCAGCCCGACGAGCCAGGTCAGCAGGTTCCAGACGATTGCGCCGACCAAGCCGGCGAGAATGACTTCGGGGCCGATCGATACCGACGGGTCACTCTCGTTGATGATGCCGCCCGAGATGGTTTTGGCCACCTCAGTCGAGAGGAATGCGCCGACGAGGTTGAGGATGCCCGCCCAGATAACCGCAGTGCGCGGTTTGAGCGCACCTGTGGCAATCGACGTGGCCATGGCGTTCGCAGTGTCGTGGAAGCCATTAGTGAAGTCGAACGTGAGAGCAGTGGCAATCACGAGCAACACGATGACCAGCGTGGTCACTTCCATACTGCGCTTTTCCTCTCAGAGGGAGGACTCCAGCCAACTCTGGGTTCGGGCTCGATGTTCCCCTGCTCTGATTCTATTCTGCCCCTCGAAAGTAAATTCTCGGCAAACAGCAGCTGTGCCGACAGCCTGCTTCGGCGTGTCGGGCACAACGCTTATCGGCGCAGGAATCGCCAGGCCACCCAAGCCGCCACGCACATCAGCACAGCCCCAACTCCCGCAGTGAGCACCACACCACCGCTGAACGCCTGTTCGGCTGCTTGTGACAGTTGCACCGCCACATTCTGCGGCAGCATTTCGGCGGCACGTTCGGCGCCGGCGAGCGTCTCGCGGGCCTGCGCTTCGAGCGCTTCGGGAATGCCCGAGGGCAGCTGCAGCGACGCACGATAGTGCGCCGTGAGCAGCCCGCCCAGCAGCGTAGTGCCCAGCACGGCGCCCACCTCGTAGGCCGTCTCAGAGACCGCAGAAGCGGCCCCCGCTCGGGCCGGCGGAGCAGCCGCAAGCACTAAGTCATTCGAGAGCGTCTCTGCCTGACCAATGCCAATTCCGAGCAGGGCGAAGGCCACCATGACCGTCGTGCGCGAGGCATCGGCGGCCGTCACCGCCACCAGTGCGTAGGCCGAAGCTGAGATGAGCAGCGACACCGTGATGATCAGCGCAGGATGCCAGCGCCGCCTTGCCGGCACCACGAACAGACCGGCGATGATCATGAGCACCAAGCCGGGCAACAGCGTGAGGCCGGCTTCCAGCGGCTGCAGGTGCAATACCAACTGCAGATGCTGCGAGACGAAGTAGAGAAAACCGGTCAGGGCCACCACGCTCATCAGGTTCACGGTGATCGAAGCACTGAAGCGGGGGTTGCGGAACAGCTGCATGTCGAGCAGCGGAGCCGTACTGCGCAGCTGCCGCCGCACGAACCAGACACCGAGCACGATCGAGGTCAGCCCGATGCCCACTGCCACAGTGCGCAGCCCGTGTGCCGTGAGATCTTTGATCACCCAAACCGCACCGCCCAATGCGATGATCGACGCCACCGCACCGAGCAGGTCAAGCGGCCCCGGCGCCGGGTCTTTCGACTCCTCGACCAGCAGCGGCACGGCAATCAGCGTGGGCAACAGCAGTGGCACTGCGATCAGAAAGACTGCCGGCCAAGCGAAGTGCTCGAGCACAGCCCCGCCCACCAGTGGCCCAGCTGCGGCACCCGCTGAGAAACACGCCGCCCAAATCGCGATCGCAAGCCGACGCTGGGCATCGGCCGGGAACATCCCGCGAATCAAAGCCAGTGTTGACGGCATCAGCATCGCACCGAACACGCCGGTGACCGCACGCAGCGCAATCAGCTGCTCGGCGCTCACGGCGAAGGCGCTGGCCACTGAGGCCAGCACAAAACCGGTGCTGCCGATCATGAGCAGACGACGACGCCCGAAGCGATCGCCGAGGCTCCCCATGGTCACCAGCAGACCGGCGAGCACCAATGAATACACGTCGACGATCCACAGTTGCCCGGTGGCGCTCGGCTGCAGCGCTTCGGCGATACTCGGCAACGCGAGCGAGAGCACGGTGTTGTCGATCGAGACGAGCAGCACCGGCAGCATGAGTGCTGCCAGCCCCGCCCACTGACGCGCACCCGCCCGGGCCGCGCTGGATGATTCGCCATGCTGCGACTGCGGCGCAAACGATGCGCTGCGCTCCTGTGGCTCCCTGAGCTTTCGGCTCAGCGTCATGTCGCACACTCCTTCTACATTCGAACGACACTGCTACTGTACCGTACGGACGGTATAGTTAGCGAGAGCCAAAGCCGCGGCAGGTTGCCGTGCACCAGAAGAGACAGGCACTATGGGGTTGATGAGTTCCAGCAACGACACGCGCAGCCGCATCCTTGATGCTTACACCGAACTGGTGATCGAAGGGGGCGAGCGCCTGGCAACACTCGAGGCCGCCGCCGCCCGCGCGAAGGTGTCGAAGGGCGGGCTGCTGTATCACTTTCCCTCGAAACAGCATCTGCTCGAGGCATTCTTGGCCCGCTTTGTCGAGCTCACTGCAGCTGATGCCGAGTCGATTCGGCAGTCATCGTCGCAGCCGATCGACGAGTTGCTGCGCACCTCGGTCAGCCAGGGGTCGCCACTCGATCAAGCGCTGATCGCTGCGGTGCGACTGGCTCAGGGCAGCGCTGCGGCACGCGATTCGCTGGCTCAGGCCGATCAGCTCTGGCTCGCCCTCATCGAAGAGACCGTGCCCGACGAGGCGCTGGCCCGCACGATTCTGCTGATCAGCGACGGACTCTACTACGGCTCAGCGTTGCGCGACCATGACATGTCGGCTGACCTTGCGGCCGCACAACAGACGGTACGAGCCCTGCTGGCAGCACCCCGAGGGTAGGCCGAAGCCCTACTTGTCGAGCACCACGGCAGCGTCACCGAACGAAGCGACACGCTCCGTCAGCCGTTCGCGCACCTCGGGCCAGTCATCAATGATGATCGAGTGCACTGCGGCGTCGCGCCATGTGCCGTCTGCCCGCAGCTGATCGCGTCGCGTGATGCCTTCGAAGGTGGCTCCCAGTTTGAGGATCGCCCGCCGCGAGCGCTCGTTGCGAGCATCCGCCTGGATCTTTACTCGCCCGAAACCGCTGTCGAAGGCATGCGTGAGCAGCAGCAATTTCGCTTCAGGGTTGACCACGGTGCCCCAGACGCGGGGGTCATAGGCGGTCCAGCCGAGGTGCAGCCGCTCTTTCTTGGGCTCGAATTCGGTCAGCGACGTGGTGCCCACAAGTTGACCGTCGTCGGGGCCACCAACCAAGCGCACCGCGAAGGGGCGACCCTCGGCCCAGTGGTAGTACCCATGAGCCCAGTCGATGAAACCGGCAAGGTCGGCATGGTAGTTCGCCGAGCCTCCGCCGTAGCCGTTGGCGAAGATTTCAGGATGCCCGATCGCCGCAAACAGTGCCGGCAAGTCGTCTTCGGTGAGTGGGTCGAGTCTGATGTGCGCGCCGACCAAGCTGGTCGGCCGGGGGACGGTGGCATTCATGCGACTACTGTACGCCCATGTGCTGGGTGCGTCTTCGCTGGTCACCACGTGTTCTCGTTGGTCAGCAGCGCCACCTGCACTGGCGAGCGAACGCGCACCGTGGCAAGCGATGGCGCAGGTGCCAAACGAGAACGACGAAGGCCCCACTCCCCAGTAAACATATGGGGAACAGGGCCCTCGATCGTGGCGGTGACGGCGGGATTTGAACCCGCGGTAGGTTGCCCTACACATCATTTCGAGTGATGCACTTTCGGCCGCTCAGACACGTCACCGTCGTCGAGTGTAGCGTAAAGCGCCCGCAAAACGAAAACCGAGGCGGCCGCAACTGCAGTCAGGCGCTGATCAGCAGCCGAGCCGCGAGCACGAACATGATCACCGCAATACCCGCGTCGAGCACCTGCCATGCACGCGGGCGCGCCAGCAGCGGCCGCAGCGCACGTGCCCCGAATCCAAGTGCTGCGAACCACACGAAACTCGCGAGAATCGCGCCAGCCGCCCACCACAGCGGATGCGTCTGCTGATGCGCCAGGGCCCCCAGCAACACGACGCTATCGATGTAGACATGGGGGTTCAGCCAGGTGAACGCCAGCACGGTCAGCAGCACCGACAGCAGAGACTTGGCCGCCGGCGGCTGACCGTCATCGCTCAGCGCAACCGGATGCACCACGCGCCGCAGCGCGAACAGACCGTAGCCGGCTAAGAAGGCCGCACCGGCCATCCTGACGACGAACATCACCGTGGGTGCGCTCTCGATCAGCGCACCCACGCCGAGCACGCCCGCACTGATCAACACCGCGTCTGACAGCGCGCAGACCGTGACAGCAGGCAGCATCATCCGCCGCGACGAGGTGACGCCCAGACGCAGCAGATACGCGTTCTGGCTGCCGATCGCAACGATCAGCGACAGCCCAGTGGTCAGGCCGAGGGCGAGCGAAAGCAGCAGTGATGAAGTGAGCACGAGATCTATGGTGCGATGCGCTCAACGCAAAGTACAGCTAATGTTTCTAATGTTGATGAAGCATTACTTCATAGCAGTTCGGCAGGATGCCCGAGAACGGAGTCTGACATGTTCGCCTTCCAGCTCGACCAGGCGCAGACTCTGGTCACGCTCGTTGACGAGGGCAGTTTCGAGGCGACCGCCCGAGTGCTGCACATCACCCCCTCAGCGGTGTCGCAGCGCGTGCGCGCGCTCGAGGAGGCAACCGGCAGCGTGCTCGTCGAACGCGGACAGCCGGTCACGCCCACCGCCGCCGGGCTGCTGGCACTGCGCTTCGCGCGCGCCCTGGTGCTGCTGGCGCAAGATGCCACAGCCGCACTGACCAGCACCAGCGACGCCGGTGAGACGCTGCTGCCAGTGGCGGTCAACGGCGACAGCTTGGCGACCTGGTTCGTGCCGGCGCTGAGCGAGGCGACACAGCGCACTGGCGCGCTGTTCGACGTGCGACGCGAAGACGAGCAGCTCAGTGCTCGATCGCTGCGGCGTGGCGAGGTGATGGCGGCCATCACTTCAAACCCGGCGAATGTGCAGGGGTGCACCAGCACCGCGCTCGGTGTGATGCGCTATCGAGCCGTAGCCTCCCCGGCGCTGGTCTCGCGTTGGTCGAGCCAAGAGGCGGGTTTTCTGATCGATCGCCGCGCGCCGATGGTCAACTTTGATCGCGACGACATGCTGCAGCGCCACTATCTGCGTGAGAAGCTCGGCTGGCGCACTCCCCCGCCGAGCCATTACATTCCCTCCTCAGCCGATTTCGCGCAGGCTATCGCCGCCGGGCTCGGCTGGGGGCTGTTGCCTGAGCAGCAAATTGCCGATTTCGCTCCGGATGCACTGGTCGCGCTGGATGCCGGACGTTTCGTCGATGTCACACTGCACTGGCAACGATGGAGGCTGTCGTCTCCCACACTCGATGCGGTGACCGAGGTGGTGCGCGAGGTCGCAGCACGTCGTCTGCGCCCGCTCGGAGATGATCTTCGGGCCTGAGCCACCGAGCCTGTGCATGGCGGGTCGTTCATGTCGGTGGTCGCCCGTAGAGTGATGACATGGCTCGAAACACCCCGGCTCCGTATCACTGCACCGAGTGCGGCTATCGCTGCACCAAGTGGGTCGGGCGCTGCCCCGAGTGCCAGTCTTGGGGCAGCGTCGTCGAAGTTGGCACGCGCACCGGCTTGGTCAGCGCGGGCGGGTCACGTCGCGGGCTGAACGGCACAACGGTCGCCGAGCCAGCACGGGTGCTCCCCGCCCTCCCCGAAGACCGCCTCGCGCGCCCAGTCACCGAACTCACCACCCACGACGCCACACACGTACCCACCGGCATCGGCGAGCTCGACCGCGTGCTCGGCGGGGGCATCGTGCCGGGCGCGGCCATCTTGCTCAGCGGCGAACCCGGGGTGGGCAAGTCCACACTGCTACTTGAGGTTGCTGCACGCTGGGCCGCCGATGGGCGCACCGTGCTCTATCTCACCGCCGAAGAGTCGGCCGGGCAGGTGCGACTGCGCGCCGAGCGCACTGGCGCACTGCACGAGCATCTGTTGCTCGCTGCCGAGACCGATCTGCTCTCTGCGCTCGCCCAGGTCGAGGCCGCCGAACCTTCTTTGGTGATCATCGACTCTGTGCAGACACTCACCGACCCCACCGTCGAGGGCATCCCCGGCGGCACTGCCCAAGTGCGCGCCGTGGCCCATGCGCTCACCCGCGCGGCCAAACAATGGAACATCCCGTTGCTGCTCGTGGGCCACGTCACCAAAGACGGGTCGATCGCGGGCCCCAGACTGCTCGAGCATCTGGTCGACGTGGTCTGCCAGTTCGAAGGCGACTCCCAAACCTCTCTGCGCTTCGTGCGCGCACAAAAAAACCGCTTCGGCGCCGTAGACGAAGTCGGCTGCTTCGAGATGACCGGTGACGGCATCCATGAGGTGCCCGACCCATCCGGGCTGTTTCTCAGCCGCGCAACCGATGTGCCGGGCACTGCAGTCACGATCGCCATGGAGGGCCGCCGCGCACTCCCCGTCGAGGTGCAGGCGCTGGTCGTCGACACCTCAGCCCCACAACCGCGGCGCGTCACCAACGGGGTCGACGGTTCGCGAGTCGCCATGTTGGTCGCGGTGCTCGAACGCCGTGCCGGGCTGCGCATCAGCGACAAAGAAATCTATGTGTCAACGGTCGGTGGGGTGCGCCTGAGCGACCCGGCCGCCGACCTCGCCATCGCCTTGGCCATCGCCTCGGCGGTGCTCAATCGTGCCGTGCGCCCGCAGACTGCGGCCTTCGGCGAGATCAGCTTGGCCGGGCAGGTGCGGCGCAGCACGCAGGCAGCTCAGCGCAGCGCCGAGGCCACCCGACTCGGCTATTCGTCAATAGTCGATCATCAGTCAGCCGACACCCTGCGCCAGGCACTCTCCGCTGCGTTACAACGCTAAGCTGTCGCCCTTACTGCAGCACAAAGGCATACTGCGACGAAGACACCGAACCGATCGACGCCTGCACCCAATAGGTGCCTGCCGTCGATGCCTGGCGAGTCTTGGTGCACGCTGTGCCGTCGTTGAACGAAAGATCCCAAGTCACGGTGCCGCTCACCGGCTCGTCAGGCTGCAGCACCTCGACGGCGTCTGCAGGGTTGGCGATACAGGGGGTCAGCTTCCAGATTTCCGCCTGCCCGCTGCCGACCACGAGCTGCTGCTGCGTGGTGCCGACATTCGCACTGCAGGCCACGCTTGAGATATTGGTCACCTGGTACACGAACTGGGGCTGCTGAGAAAACGAATACGTCGATGCACTGGTCTTCACCGAAACGCTCAGGTCTCCGGCGGCACAGGTCGCGACGTCAGCGTCTGGCGAGTCATCACTCGTCGCATCGTCACTATCAGAAGCGTCTGCCGAAGCACTCGGCGAGGCGGCAGCTGTGGCTGTCGGCACAGCTGCGCTTTCAGTGGCGTTGGTATTGGTGGATGCGCTGTCGTCGCCTCGTGTCACGCAGCTGGTGATGCCCCAGATGACCAGTGCGATCAGCACCAGCAGAATCAGCAGTGCGATGCGTCGACGACGGTAAATCGCCGGCGAGTGCCTGCGGCGGGGTGTGTTCATACCCCACAGTTTAACGGAGGTGTCGAATCATTCGCGTGTTGCCAAGAGTGTTCTGTTTGACCCGCTGCAGCTCGAGGAACTCGGCCACGCCTTCGTCAGGCGAACGGATCAGTTCGACGTAGGTTTCAGGGTCGATTCCTGGGTCGATCATCACGTTGAATCCATTGCGCTTGAAGAACTCGACTTCGAAGGTCAGGCAGAATAGGCGAGAGATGCCAAGGCCCTCGGCCTGCTCGACCAGCCGTTCGACGATGTGGCGCCCCACGCCGTGGCCTTGCAACGTGCGATCGACCACCAGCGTGCGGATTTCTCCCAAGTCTTCCCAGAACACATGCAGCGCCCCGGCGCCGACGATGCGGCCGTCGAGTTCGGCAACGACGAATTCTTGGGTGGCTTCGTAGAGCACCACGAGCTCTTTGCCGAGCAGCACACGCTCAGCAACATAGGGCTCGATCAGCCCCGCGATCGCTCGAATGTCGGGGGTGCGGGCGGGGCGGATGACCAGTGGCATGGCCACCAGCCTACCGCGACAACAAGAGCCCCGACTCAATGAGTCGGGGCTCTTGTTCACAGATCTGCAGCGATCACAGCACTTGGCTGGCTGCGATCTTGCCCTGCTCAGGCTCGGGGCCTTCGCCGTCAACTACCGCGAACGTGAACTGCGACTGGTCATCGAGATCGATCGAGATCTTCTGACCGGCAGTGATCTCGCCCCGCAGAATGCGCTCTGACAGCTGATCTTCGATCTGCACTGAGATGGCGCGACGCAACGGTCGGGCGCCGAGCGCCGGATCGTAGCCGATGTCGATCAGACGCTCCTTGGCCGGCAGGCTCACCTCGACGGTCAGGTCACGGTCGAGCAGACGATCGTTGAGGCGAGCGATGAACAGGTCGACGATCTGCAGCAGCTCTTCCTTCTTGAGCGCCGGGAACACGATGGTGTCATCGACACGGTTGAGGAACTCGGGTTTGAAGTGCTTCTTCAGCTCTTCAGTGACCTTGCCCTTCATGGTGTCGTAGGTGACCGTCGCGTTGTTCTCAATCTGGAAGCCCACCGGGCCGCCGGCGATGTCTTTCGACCCCAGGTTGGTGGTCATGATGATCACGGTGTTCTTGAAGTCTACCGACCGGCCCTGACCGTCGGTCAGGCGCCCTTCTTCGAGGATCTGCAGCAGCGAGTTGAAGATGTCGGGATGAGCCTTCTCGATCTCGTCGAACAGCACCACGCTGAAGGGGTTGCGACGCACCTTCTCGGTGAGCTGACCGCCCTCTTCGAAGCCGACGAAGCCGGGAGGGGCACCGAACAGGCGCGACACGGTGTGCTTCTCGCCGTATTCAGACATATCGAGCGAGATCAGTGCGTCTTCGTCGTCGAACAGGAACTCGGCGAGCGCCTTGGCCAGCTCGGTCTTACCGACACCCGTGGGGCCGGCGAAGATGAACGAACCGCTCGGCCGCTTCGGGTCTTTCAGACCGGCACGGGTGCGACGGATGCTGCGCGAGAGAGCCTTGATGGCCTCGCGCTGTCCGATGACACGCTGGCCGAGCTCTTCCTCCATGAACAGCAGCCGCGACGACTCCTCTTCGGTGAGCTTAAACACCGGAATACCGGTGGCCTGTGCCAGCACCTCGGCGATAAGACCCTCATCGACCTCGGCGTGCACCTCGGTATCACCCTTGCGCCACTCTTTCTCAGATTTCAGCCGCTCACCGAGCAACTGCTTCTCCTCGTCGCGCAGACTGGCAGCCTTCTCGAAGTCTTGATCTTCGATGGCCTGCTCTTTGGCCGCACGCACGCTGGTGATCTTCTCGTCGAACTCACGCAGCTGAGGCGGCGCTGAAAGCACGCTCAGGCGCAGCCGTGCGCCTGCCTCGTCGATCAGGTCGATTGCCTTGTCAGGTAGGTGACGATCTTGAATGTAGCGAGCCGACAGGTTGACTGCGGCGACGATCGCGCCGTCGGTGATCTTGACCTTGTGGTGCTTCTCGTAGCGCTCACGCAGACCCTTGAGGATCTGGATCGAATGCTGCAAGCTCGGCTCGCGCACCTGCACCGACTGGAAGCGACGCTCGAGTGCAGCGTCCTTCTCGAAGTACTTGCGGTATTCATCGGTGGTGGTTGCGCCGATGGTCTGCAGCTCGCCGCGAGCGAGCATGGGCTTCAGGATGCTGGCTGCGTCGATTGCACCCTCAGCGGCGCCGGCACCGACGAGCGTGTGGATCTCATCGATGAAGATGATGATGTCGCCGCGGTTCTTGATCTCTTTGAGCACCTTGCGCAGGCGCTCTTCGAAATCGCCGCGGTAGCGCGATCCGGCGATCAGGGCAGACAGGTCGAGGGTGTAGAGCTGCTTGTCTTTCAGCGTCTCGGGCACCTCGCCGGCAACGATGGCCTGCGCCAGACCTTCAACGACGGAGGTCTTGCCGACACCAGGGTCGCCAATGAGCACCGGGTTGTTCTTGGTACGACGGCTGAGCACCTGCATGACGCGCTCAATTTCGCGCTCGCGCCCGATGACCGGGTCGAGCTTGCCGTCGCGAGCCTTCTGGGTGAGATTCTCGCCAAACTGGTCGAGCACCTGCGAGCCCTGCTGCTGCGGTGCCCCGTCGGCGCCCACGCCAGCCATCTGAGGGTCTTTGCCACCACCCTGGTAGCCGGCCAACTGCTGCACCACGGTCTGACGCAGCTGCCCCAAGTCGACACCGAGCTTGACGAGCACCTGCACGGCAACACCCTCACCCTCGCGGATGAGACCGAGCAGAATGTGCTCGGTGCCGACGTAGTTGTGCCCCAGCTGCAGCGCCTCGCGGAAGGAGAGCTCGAGCACTTTTTTGCCGCGCGGGGTGAATGGAATGTGCCCGGTGGGCGGCTGCTGCCCCACACCGATGATGTCTTCGACCTGCTCGCGGGCGTCATCGAGTGTGACGCCGACCTGCTCGAGTGACTTCGCCGCGACGCCCTCGCCTTCGTGCAGCAGCCCGAGCAGTAGGTGCTCCGAGCCGATGTAGTTGTGGTTGAGCATCTTGGCCTCTTCTTGGGCCAGCACCACCACCCGACGGGCGCGGTCGGTAAAACGTTCGAACATGCCATCTCCTCACGGCTCGCC
This sequence comes from Pseudoclavibacter soli DSM 23366, assembly GCF_000423505.1. Classification (GTDB taxonomy): domain Bacteria; phylum Actinomycetota; class Actinomycetes; order Actinomycetales; family Microbacteriaceae; genus Pseudoclavibacter_A; species Pseudoclavibacter_A soli. Next base: position 519,092 of record NZ_KE384027.1, on the reverse strand, counting down.
GGTGCGAGCAGTCCGGTTATGAATCATCCAACCAGAAACCCCGCGCGAACATGCCTGTGTTCGCCGTGGGCTAAGCACACGGCGACTCCAACCAACACAGTGCCGTGGGCTAAGCACACGGCGACTCCAACCAACACAGTGCCGTGGGCTAAGCACACGGCGACTCCAGCCGGCACAGTGCCGTGGGGTCAGCGCTCGGCACTGCACGCGGTCACGGGCGCGCCAGCTCAGGCCTTGGTGTCGACGTCGGCCGAGGGGCCGCCGTTGGGGGCATCCTGCGCTGGCTTGGGCGAAGCCCCGTACTTGCGCTCGAAGCGCTGGCGCTCGGCTGCTTCGATGCGAGCCTGGGCTTTGCGCTCGTTGCGGTCTGAGTGCAGCACCGCGCGAAAGACGATGTAGAAGATCACGCCGACCAGCACGGTTGGGGTGAGCCCCCAGATGATGGCGATGATGAGTTCGTTCGTGGTCATGTCGCCTACTTCACCAACGGAAACAGTACGGTCTCGCGAATGCCCAGGCCGGTCAGTGCCATGAGTAGTCGGTCGATGCCCATGCCCATGCCGCCAGCTGGTGGCATGCCGTATTCCATCGCGGCGAGAAACTCCTCGTCGACCTGCATGGCCTCTGGGTCGCCCTTGGCCGCCAATAGTGACTGCTCGACGAAACGCTGACGCTGCACGACAGGATCGGCGAGTTCGGAATACCCGGTGGCCAGCTCGAACCCGCGCACGTAGAGGTCCCACTTTTCGACCACACCGGGTTTCGAGCGGTGCTGACGGGTCAGCGGCGAAGTGTCGAGCGGGAAGTCCATCACGAAGGTGGGTCGCTCGAGCCCGGGCTTGACGTAGTGTTCCCAGAGCTCTTCGACATACTTGCCGTGCGTTGCGGTCTTGGGGTCGAGCTTCAGGTCGACAGCGTCGGCCAGGGCCTGCAGTTGGTCGATCGGGGTCTCGACGGTGATCTGTGGGGCTTGCCCCTCGCCGGTGTAGGCGGCGGCCAGCTGTTCATTGAGCGAGCCGTACAGGTCGATGCGATCCCACTGGCCAGAGAAGTCGTAGCGCGTGCCGTCGGCCCAAGTCACCGTCTGCGAGCCATCAGGGCTGGCCGCGCGGGCAGCATTCTGAATCAGCTCCTGTGTGAGATCTGCGATCGAGTTGTAGTCGCCGTAGGCCTCATAGGCCTCGAGCATCGCGAACTCAGGCGAATGCGTCGAGTCGGCGCCCTCGTTGCGGAAGTTGCGGTTGATCTCGAAGACACGATCGATGCCGCCCACGAGTGCCCGCTTCAGAAACAGCTCGGGCGCAATGCGCAGAAACAACTCGGTGTCGAAGGCATTGGAGTGCGTGGTGAACGGGCGCGCCGAGGCACCGCCGTGCACGGTCTGCAGCATCGGCGTCTCGATTTCGGTGAAGCCGTGCGCGGCGAAGGTGCTGCGCAGCGATGCGTTGGTCGCTGCCCGGGTGATCACCATCTGTCGGGCCTGTTGGCGTGCGATCAGGTCGAGGTAGCGGTTGCGCACCCGAAACTCTTCGCCGAGTTCACTGTGCAGGTTCGGCAGTGGCCGAATGGCTTTCGAGGCGATCTGCCACTGATCGACGAATACCGAGAGTTCGCCGCGCTTCGAGGCGATGACCCGCCCGTGCACGAACAGGTGGTCGCCCAAGTCGACGAGCTCCTTGAAGCGTTTGAGCGAAGTCTCCCCCACCGCGGCCAAGCTGACCATAATCTGAATACGGGTGCCGTCACCCGCCTGAATGGCCGCGAAGCAGAGTTTGCCGGTGTTGCGCACATGCACCACGCGCCCGGCGATGCCGACCTCGTCATCGGTCTCAGCACCGGCCTCGAGGTCAGGATGCGCGGCACGCACTGCGGCGATCGTGGTGGTCACCGGCACGCTGACTGGGTAGGCCTCGCCCTCGGCGATCAGCCGGTCGCGCTTAGCTAACCGCACCTCACGCTGCTCGTTGGTGTCGGCGGCGAGCTGCTGCTCGGCGCTCAGCTCTGCGGTTGCGTCGCTCATGCGGTCTCCTCTGTGCCTGCGCCGAAGTGCGCGGGGGTATTGTCGATCAGTCGCGTGGTGCCGACTCGGGCGGCCACGATGACTCGGGCATCGCCGGTGAAGTCGTCATCGACTGCGGTGAACGTGCTCTCGTCAACGATGTCGAGGTAGTCGATCTCTATGCCTGCCTGAGCTTCGAGCAGGCTGATGCCCACTGCGCGCGCGGCGCTCGGGTACACACCGTCGCGAGCCTGCTCGGCCACCGCTGTGATTGCACGCGAGAGAAACAGCGCAGTGGCACGCTCACTCTCCGAGAGGTAGCGGTTGCGGCTCGACAGCGCAATGCCGTCGGTGTCACGTCGAATCGGTGCCCCGACGATGCGCACCGGCACGTCGAGATCGGCCACCATGCGCCGCACGACCGCCAGCTGCTGTGCGTCTTTCTCACCGAACACGGCGATGTCGGGCTGCACGATGTGAAAGAGCTTGCTGATCACGGTCAGCACACCCGCGAAATGTCCGGGGCGCAGAGCTCCCTCGTATCGGGTGGCGATCTCTCCGGGTGTCACCAGCGTCTGCGGCCAGCCGTCGGGGTACATTTCTTCGGCGCTCGGCGCAAAAACCACGGCGGCCGACCCGGCCAACAGCCGAACATCGTCGTCGAGTGTGCGTGGATACGCCGCGAGGTCTTCTGTTGGGCCGAATTGCACGGGATTCACGAAGATCGAGACCACCACGACATCGGCCTGAGTACGCGCGAGTTCTACCAATGACAGGTGGCCGGCGTGCAAAGCGCCCATCGTAGGCACCAACGCAACGCTCAGACCGCGCTCGCGCAGCCTCCGTACGGCGGCACGCGCGTCGGCAACACTATGGGTGAGCACTGGCGATGACGCAGAGGATGGCGTGGTCACCGGGGTTGTCGAGGACTGTTCGGCTGCAGGCACGTCGCTCATCTCTCGTTCGTCGGGTTCAACGGATCGTCGGGCCAGCGAGAGCGGTCCAGGGCGTCAGCCACGCTCGTCGTGACGACCGACCGCAGCACAGCGGCCGGGTCGGCGACCTCGATCTCACGCAGCAGACGTGCTGCCTGATCGATGATGGCACGCGAGAAGCCTCCCGCGACCTCTCGCGCTTCAGCATACACCGGGCGATCGGCGTCGCTGATCTCGATCGGATCGCCGCCCATCTCGATGACGAGCGCGTGTGCGATTGGCAGCACGGCTGGCGGTGCGGTCACGATCATGGGCTCGTCACGTAGCCGTCGAACGTCGATGCTGGTGCCGCTGAAGGCGATGGTGGGGCTCACCGCGAGTGGGATGACTCCTTGAGCGGCCAACGGGTCGAGCACGCGGTGCCCCAGCTCAGGCGCCGTGTGCACAGCGATCTGCCCGGGATGCCAGACGCCAGCGGCCGCGCTGCCTTCGACGAATGCGGCAATTTGGTCGCCAGGAATCGCCAACAGCACGAGGTCGGCCTGCGAGATGACGCTTGCTTCGTCGACGATCGCCACCCCCGGCAGAGCCGCCTCTACCCGCTCGCGGTGATCGGCTGAGGCTGTTGAGACCGCGACCACATGATGCCCGGCACCAGCGAGCGCCTGAGCCAAGCAGGTGCCGACCCGTCCGGCGCCGACAACGCCGACATCGAGTCTGCTGCCAGACTGGCTCATGAGCGGTGCTCCCGTGCACGCAGCGTCTGCCGTGCGGCAGCGGTCGATGGGTCGGTGCCCGACGTACCCGACTCAGACCCCGAGGTTGGGTCGTCGGGCGGCAGTCGACACCAGCGTTCAGCGACCCAGCCGGCGACGGCCAGCAACAGGCTGACCCCGGCAGTCACCGCCAAAGGCAGCACCGTCGCCGTCGACGGACTCGCCGGCGGCAACAGCGCAAAGACCAGCAGCCCGATCAGCAGGCCGCCGAGCACAGCTCCAGTGACTGCGCAGGCCTTGGCCAGCAGCAGCACCCGCAGCGCAAAGAAGGGGTCGACTGGTTCTGTGTGTGCTTCGCCGTGCTCACGCCGCTCTTCTACGCGGCGATGCACCCGTGATCGTACGTGCCAAGCGAGCGCGAGCTCGATGACGATGATCAGCACGAGCACCACGGGAAGCGACCACGGTGGCACGATCTGCGGCCAGCCGAATCGCGACAGACTGGTCTGGGCGGCCCAGCCGAAGCCCGCAAAAATCACCGCGATCAGAGCCAGGCGAGTGATCCTCAGCGGTTTCATCGCGTCTCCTCGGGGGATTGCGCTCGCAGCTTTTCGAGCAGCTGCCGAATCGGCGTGCCTGCGAGCACTGCCTCGGGTTCGATATCGGCCCAAGGCTCCAACACGAACGCGCGTTCGGCCGCGCGCGGGTGCGGGATGGTCAGCGCGGTGGATGCTCGAGTCTCACCTTCATAGTCGATAAGGTCGAGATCGAGGGTGCGGTCTCCCCAGCGCTCGTGCCGCACCCTGTGGTGCTCTCGCTCGGTGCGCTGCAGCTGTGCCAGCAGCTGCTCAGGAGTCAACGTGGTGGTCACCACCGCGACGGCATTGGCGAAACGCGGACGCTCCGGATCGGGGCCGTCGAGCGAGACGGCCACGGTCTCGTGCACGGGCGAAACCGCCTGCACCGTGATCTGCGAAAGCTCGCTCAGCGCAGCAACCGCCGAGTCGAGTGTCTCATGCCGTTGTCCCAAGTTGCTGCCCAGCGCGATGACGGCACGACGAGCGACTGGTTCAGGCATCTGCGCCCCCTCGATACTCACGAGCGCGATGCAGACGAACGCTCACGTCATCAAAGGGCACGGTGATCGGGGCCTGCGGTTTGTGCACGGTGACGGTGACCTCGTGCACCCCGTCGATGACCAGCAGATCGTCGACAATCAGCGCAGCCAAGCGTTCGATGAGCGCCACCGGTGCACCCGTGATGCGCTCGACCACGCGCAGCGCGACGGCGCCATAGTCGACGGTACAGGCCAAGTCATCTGTGGCTGCGGCTCGAGCCAGATCAACGTACAGGTCGACATCCACAATGAATGTCTGCCCCAACTGCTGTTCTGCCTCGAACACGCCGTGGCGGCCGCGTGCCCGAATGCCGCGCAATGCAATTACGTCGAGCGTGCACCCCGTCTTCGACTCAGGCACCACGCCTCCTCAGTTCATGTGCGACCGCGAGCGCAGCCGAGGTGGCTGCCGCATTATGCACTCGCCACCCCCATATGCCGCGGTCGAAGAGCATGGCAGCAACCACAGCCGTGGCAGCATCACGCGCTTGGTTCGCCAGTGTGGCATCTGCCGTGGGCCCGGTGCGCAGCGCCTGCGGCACGGTCTCTGAGATGAAGCGCTTGCGGCTCGCTCCCACCAGCACCGGCAGCCCGAGCCCGACAAAGCGATCGAGGTTTGCCAGCAGCTGCCAGTTGTGGTCAGTGCGTTTGCTGAAGCCGAGCCCCGGGTCGCTGATGAGCCGCTCGTCGGGAATGCCTGCTGAGCGCGCTGCGTCGAGCCGTGCAGACAGCTCAGCGAGCACTTCTTCGGTGACGTCATGGTACGTGGCTGCAGCATCCGCGTCGGCCAGCAGCCCCCGCCAGTGCGAGCAGATATAGACCGCATCAGTGTTGGCGACTGCCGCGAGCATATCGGGGTCGGCCAGCCCGCCAGAGACATCGTTGATGTATCGGACGCCCAGTTGCGCGACACGAACCGCGGTTTCGGCGTTCATGGTGTCAACGCTGACCTCGATACCCTCGGCAACCAAGCGCTCGACGACGGGCAGCACTCTGTCGAGTTCGGTGGCCACGTCGACTCGGATACTGCCCGGCCGCGTGGACTCACCGCCGACGTCGATGATGCCCGCGCCTTCGGCAACCAACGTTCGAGCGTGGTCAAGCGCTCGATCCGGCTGCAGCCACTGGCCGCCGTCGCTGAACGAATCGGGCGTGACGTTGAGTACCCCCATGACCAGCGGAAGAGACAGATCGGCCATGATCACCGCTCTCGCTCATCGAGCTGCAGCGCTGCCAGGGCCAGCTGGCGCCCCGCCGGGGTGTCGAGTTCTCCCCGGGCTGCAACGGTCACGGTGTGTGCGTCGTCTTGCCGCGCACCTCTGGCACTCACACAGTCTTGATGGGTGCGCAACACCACCAGAGCCCCGCGGGCGCCCAAATGCTGCTGCAGCGCCTCTGCCAAGTCGGCGGTGAGCCCCTCTTGCAGCTGCGGTCGCGAAGCGAGCAGATCGACCAGTCTGGGCAGCGCTCCCAGCCCGGCGATGCGGTCTCCTGGCAGGTAGGCGATGCTGGCAGTGCCATAGACGGGCAGCAGATGATGAGCGCAGACCGACCGCACGCGGATTCCCGTCATCGCAACCAGATCTCCTGACGGCGCGGGAAGCGTGGTGGCAAACACAGACTCGGGGGCGGCCCCCACCCCGGCGAACAGCTCGACAGCGGCCTGAGCCACCCGTTGTGGCGTCTCTCGCAGCACGGGATCATCAGGGTCGAGCCCTACCGCACGAAGGTAGTCTCGGGTTGCCCGGGCGACTCCGGCCTGGTCGATCATTTAGTGCTTCTCGTCGTCGCCGTTCGCAGGCGCCGAGTGCTCGGCTGCCTCAGTCTCGACGATCTCGGGGTCGGCGGCAACCTTGGCCGGCACCGGCACCGGCGGCTGGTCAGAGACTGGACGATCCGGGTTCGACAGCCACTGGCTGCGCTCGGGCAGCTTTTTGACATCGGCGAAGATTCGCTCGAGCTCTGGCTCGTTGAGGGTCTCGTGTTCGAGCAGCTCAGTGGCCAAGCGGTCGAGCACGGCACGGTTGGTGGTGAGAGCCTCCCAAGCCTCGGTGTTGGCATTATCGAGCAGCTGTCGCACCTCGACGTCGATCTGCTCGGCAACGCCGTCAGAGTAGTCGCGGGTGGAGCCCATGCTGCGGCCGAGGAAGACCTCGCCGTCTGACTCACCGAGCTTGACCGTGCCGAGTGCCGCGCTCATGCCGTATTCGGTGACCATCTTGCGTGCCGTCGAGGTTGCCTTGTCGATATCGTTCGAGGCACCGCTGGTGGGATCGTGGAACACGATCTCTTCAGCGACTCGCCCGCCCATCGCGTAAGAAAGCTGGTCGAGCAGTTCGTTGCGAGTCACGGAGTACTTGTCGTCGGCGGGCATGACCATGGTGTAGCCGAGGGCACGCCCACGCGGCAGGATCGTGATCTTGGTCACTGGGTCGGTGTGGTTCAGCGACGCTGCCACCAATGCGTGCCCGCCCTCGTGATAGGCCGTGACCAGGCGCTCGTGGTCGCGCATGACTCGCGAACGCTTCTGCGGGCCGGCGATCACGCGGTCGATCGCTTCGTCGAGCGCGCGGTTGTCGATGATCTGCGCATTGGAGCGTGCTGTCAGCAGGGCGGCCTCATTGAGCACGTTGGCCAGATCGGCACCGGTGAATCCGGGGGTGCGCTTGGCAACCAGGCCCAAGTCGACATCGGGCGCCAGTGGTTTATTGGCAGCGTGCACCTCGAGAATCTTCTTGCGCCCCTCCATATCGGGCGCCTCGACGGCGACCTGACGGTCGAAACGCCCCGGGCGCAGCAGCGCCGGATCGAGGATGTCGGGACGGTTGGTGGCCGCGATCAGGATCACATTCGTATTGGGGTCGAAGCCGTCCATCTCGACCAGCAGCTGGTTCAAGGTCTGTTCGCGCTCATCGTGACCGCCGCCCATGCCGGCACCGCGATGGCGACCAACGGCGTCGATCTCGTCGATGAAGATGATGGCCGGCGCGTTTTCTTTGGCCTGTTCGAACAAGTCGCGAACGCGCGAGGCGCCAACGCCCACGAACATCTCGACGAAGTCAGAGCCAGAGATCGAGAAAAAGGGCACTCCGGCTTCGCCGGCCACAGCACGAGCCAGCAGTGTTTTACCCGTGCCAGGGGGGCCATAGAGCAGCACACCCTTGGGAATGCGTGCGCCCACGGCGCGGAATTTCTCTGGCTCGCGCAGAAAGTCTTTGATCTCTTCAAGCTCGCCCAGTGCCTCGTCGACACCGGCGACGTCTTTGAACGTGACCTGCGGGTGGTCTTTGCTGACCATCTTGGCCTTCGACTTGCCGAAGTTCATCACGCCGCCGCCGCCGGCGCCCTGCATACGTGAGAGCAGGAACCAGAACACGACGCCGATCAGCAGGAACGGAATGAGCGTTACCAACATGTTGGTGAACACGTTGGGCTGAGTGACAGTGTCGTCGTAACCGTCGCTCAGGCTTGAGTCGTCGACGGCCTTGACCACGTCGGCAGCACGCCCCTGCGAGTAGTAGAACTGCACCTGCGTGCCGTGATTCTCATACCCTTCGCTGAGTGTGAGGTCGACCCGCTGCTCGGAGTCCATGATGATCGCCTCGGTGGCTTTATTCTGCTTGAGCAGATCGAGCCCCTCAGAGGTGGTGATCTTCTGGTAGCCGCCGAACGCCGATGCGATATTCATGCCGATCAGCACGATGACCAGTGCGGCGACGATCCAGAAGATGGGACCCTTCGCGATGCGTTTCAGAGTGTTCATAGATGCGGGCGTGCGCCTCACCCTTTCGTCCTGAGAAGTACTGATCACCCATGCTACTTGACGCGAGCCATCGTCCTACTGCGTGTTCGCTGTGAGCGGGCAGCGATGCGCTTGGCAGGAGCTCTGAGATCAGCTGTAGACCTCGGGCTTTAAGATGCCCACGCCCTTCACGTTGCGGTAACGCTCATCGAAGTCAAGTCCGTAACCGATCACAAAGTCGACGGGAATGTCGAAGCCGACATACTTCACATCGATCTCGACGGCGAGCGCCTCTGGCTTGCGCAGCAGCGCGCAGATCTCGATCGACTCGGTGCCACGCGAGCGCAGGTTGCGCTTCAGCCATGACAAAGTGAGCCCAGAGTCGATGACGTCTTCGACGATGAGCACGTGCTTGCCGTGCAGATCAGTGTCGAGGTCTTTCAGAATGCGCACGACGCCAGACGATTTGGTACCCGAACCGTACGATGACACGGCCATCCAGTCCATCTTCACCGGCAGCTTGAGTTCGCGAGACAGGTCGGCCATCACCATCACCGCGCCTTTGAGCACCCCCACCAGCAGCACGTCTTTGCCTGCGTAGTCGCGCTCAATTTCGCGCGCCATCTCAGCAATGCGCTCGTCGATCTGCTCAGGGGTGAGCAGCACCTCTTTCAGGTCGTCGGCGATATCAGACAGTTCCATGCTCGGTGTGCTCCTCCGCGTGCGTTGTGTTCCCCACTTTAGTCGCGATGACCAGTCGCCCGCGATCTCGCCTGACCTGACCGCCCGGCACGTCGATGGGGCCTTGGCCGCACCAGTCACACACCAGTCGATACACCTCGTGGACATGCCGAGCACTCAGGCCACGGCCGCAGCGCGCGCCGACGGCATCCTTGATCACCCGCGTGGCCAGTGCAGCCGGCAGGGCCTGCAGCGCTGCGACGTCGAGTGCACCATCGTCAGCACGCACCCGTTCCAAGGCTTCGCCGGCCAGTTGCGAAAGCAGGTCGTCGTCATCGGCAGCCTGAGCCGCGGTACGGGCCAGCGCCGCCGCGACGCCACCACCCAGCTCGCGCTCGAGCATTGGCAACACATGCTGGCGCAGCCGCACCCGCAGAAATGCCGGGTCAAGGTTCTGCGGGTCGTCCCAGACTGGCAGGCCTTGCGCATGGCAGGATGCCCGGGTCAGCTCCCTGCGCACGCCCAGTAACGGCCGAGCCACGGTGCCCGACACACGACGCATTCCCGCCAAAGAACGTGTTCCCGACCCTCTGGCCAGGCCCAAGAGCACGGTCTCGGCCTGATCGTCGAGCGTGTGGGCGACCAAGACGAGATCGGCTCCGACGCGTTGCCGCTGCCGCTCGAGAGCTGCGTAACGCGCCACCCGCGCCTGTTCTTCGAGGCTGCCACCTGAAGCCACCTCTACAGGCAACACCGCTGCAGTGCTGGCGCCCAGGTGCGCGGCTGTGCGGCGAGCCCGCTCGGCGACTTCAGCGCTGCCAGGCTGCAGTTGGTGATCAACCGTCACCGCATGCCAGCGCACCCCGAGCTTCGGAGCCACGTGAGCGACCGCGGCAGTCAGGGCGACCGAGTCAGCGCCGCCGCTCAACGCGACGAGCACAGCGGTCGGGTGCTGCTGCTGCAGCAACAGGCGCACTTGATGCCGGATGCTCCCAGTTGCAGCATCGAGGCGCGGGCGGCGTTCAGGCACGGCCATCAGCGGTGTTCAGTCGACTCACGTGCACTAATCTAATAGCAACGGGTCGGATGGCCACGGCATGGCACCTGCCACTGCACCGCCAACCGCAAGCGAATCCCGATTCGAACCACAAGGAGCAATCACATGGCGTTCTACGACGCAGTCATCGAGATCCCCGCCGGGTCGCGCAATAAATACGAGGTCGATCACGAGACCGGTCGCGTCTACCTCGACCGCGTGCTGTTCACGAACTTCGTCTACCCGACCGACTACGGTTTCTTCGAGAACACTCTCGGCCAGGACGGCGACCCAGTTGACGTGCTGGTGCTGACTGAGATCCCCGTATTTCCGGGCGTCGGCGTCAAGGTGCGCCCGGTCGGCCTGTTGAACATGAAAGACGAGGCTGGCATCGACACCAAGATCATCGCGGTGCCCAAAGACCCGCGCTTCGATCACATCCAAGACATCGCTGATGTGCCCCAGGAGCTCAAAGACCGCATCGAGCACTTCTTTGCGCACTACAAAGACCTCGAGAAGGGCAAAGAGGTGACCCTCGGTGGTTGGGAGGGCGCTGAGGCTGCCGAGCGCGAGGTCCAAGAGGGCTTCGACCGCCTCAAGGCAGAGCAGTCGCACTGACCCTGCGCAGCAAGAACGTAAATCGGGCTCCGTCTGACGGCGGAGCCCGATTTGTGTCTCGTGCGATCAGTGGCTGGCGAGCCAGGAAACCGGGTTCACGCTCGTTCCAGCACTGGTGTAATTGCCGTAGTTGATACTGCCAATATGGATTTCAAAGTGCAGATGCGGCCCTGTTGAGGCGCCCGTGCTGCCGGTGTAAGCAATGGTCTGCCCTTTGGAGACGCTCTGGCCAACGCTGACGTTGAAGGCGCTCAGATGCTGATATCTCGCGTAGATGGTCTGTCCGTTGACCACTGAACGAACATCGACGTAGTTGCCGCGCGCAGACTGGAAGGCCACAGTGGTGACCGTGCCGTTGGCGATGGCCAGAGCCGCGGTGCCTGTCGGCACCGAGTAGTCGGTGCCATAGTGGAACTTCACTGTGCCGTAGATCGGGTGCACGCGGAATCCGTAGCCGCTGGAGGCTTTCAGATACGGCAGCGGAAAGCCGACGCCGCTGCTTGACGGGGCGGTCGGAGTCGTCGCTGACGGGCTGCCCGAAGACGAACTGCCCGAAGACGAACCACTCGAGGAACCGCCGGGCTGATTCGCGAGGGCTTCTTTGCGTGCAGCTTCTGCCGCAGCCGCCGCGGCACGCGCCGCCTGCTCTGCTTTGATTCCGGCGGCACGTTGCGCCTGGAGCTCTGCAGTCTCGCCTTGCAGCGATGACAGCTGAGCAGTGAGCTCTGCTGCGTGACTCTGCTGCTCGGCGAGGTTGTCTTCAAGGGCAGCCTGTGCCTCTTGGGTCGCCTGAGCCTTTTGCGCTGCAGTGTCAGCCAACGCAGTCAGCTGGTCTAGCGCGCTCTGTGCCTGAGTCTGCAGTGCCGAAGCTGTGTTGGCATCGGTCACGGCGCTCTCATACAGCTGACTGCTGCGCTCCCCAACACGCCCCATCACTCCAAGCTGATACAGCACTTCGTCGGCTTCATCACCAGAGAGGTAGATATTGACGCTGGAGTTGTTCGTACCGCCACTTCGATACATCTGCGCGATGGCTGCTCCGGCTTCGGCTTTGGATTGGTCAGCCTGCGCCTGCGCATTGAGCTGTCGCACCTGCAGGTCGTCGTAGACGGCCTGCTGAGCATCAAGGGCCGCCTGGGCCTGGTCGAGATCGCTCTGCGCAGCGGCGACCGCAGCCACTGCGGCATCGTACTGGCTGTTGAGACCATCAATCAGTGACTGCACCTGCGTGATCTGAGCTTGCTTAGCCGACTCATTCTGCTTGGCATTGTTGATGTCGTCCCAAGAGGGGTAAGAGGCCGCATACGACGGAGTGGGAGGGGTAAGCACGGAAACGCCGATCGCCAGGGTCGCCGAAAGCGTCAGACTGCCGAACAGCCGCCATCCACGTGTGCGAATCCTCATGCCCAGGTCACCCTCCGAAAATCTCCACAACGCCGAAAGACTACACGTAACCATACGACTGCCCCGCGACCACACCCAGATTATGACAAGTTCACAGCTGACAAGAAGTGGGCATGACGGCACGATTCGCCCCGATTTGACTGGCTCCTTAGGATAGACAGCAACGAGCGAGGAGCCGACATGCACACCACAGGGTCGAAGCGGGCCTCTCGGGTCATCGCCTGGCTACGAGACAACGTCACCAGCGGAACATGGCCTGTGGGCACAAAGATCCCCACTGAGCCCGAACTCAGCGCAACGCTGAACGTCGGGCGCAGCACCATCCGAGAGGCAGTGCGCTCTCTGGCGAGTTTGGGCATTCTTGAGACAGCACCAGGGCGCGGCACCTTCGTGCGTTCGACCAGCCCCGTCAGCGCGGTGCTCACCGACTACCTCGGTGAGAAGGCCATCGAAGACGTCCTCAGCATCCGCCGCACCCTTGAGATCGAGGCAGCACGCAAAGCCGCACTCGATCTCAGCGACCAGCATCTCAAGCAGCTGCGCGAGGCCATTGAACAAGAGCGCGCAGACGTCGAACGTGATGCCGAGGTGATGGAGCCGCCAGGGCCTTTCCACCTGGCGCTCGTCGAGGCCAGCGGCAATCCCCTGCTCACCGAGCTTTACAACGGTCTCGCCCACGCGGTCAAGGCTGGCATTAGGGATGGCCGCGTGCAGTCTTCGTCCCCCGAAGAGAAGCTTGCCGATCATGAACGTATCTACGCGGCGATCGTCAAGCACGACTTGGTCGAGGCAGTACATGCCGCCAACGATCACGGTGACCGCGACCTCATCATCGTGGCAGGTGCCCCGCATGAGCATGCCTCGGCGCCGGCCATCCCGACACTTGAGCAGCCCACCGAACAGTCAACGATCACGTACCGGCGTGTCGCGACCAAACGCCCAGAAAACCGCGACGCAGTGCGGGTCTTTCGCGTCGAACACGACGACTCCTGACTACTCAGTTTCGCTCGTTTTGCATATCGAGCGAGTTTTCGTTTAGAGTAGGTCGTCGGTACTGCTGACCGAGTTCTTGTAACTCGGTTGCGGCCCCATCGTCTAGTGGCCTAGGACACTGCCCTTTCACGGCGGTAACACGGGTTCGAATCCCGTTGGGGTCACGAGATGATAGAGTCTCGTAGTGCAGTCTGGCCCTGTAGCGCAGTTGGTTAGCGCGCCGCCCTGTCACGGCGGAGGTCGCGGGTTCAAGTCCCGTCAGGGTCGCTCGATGACAAGGGCCCTCTCACTTGGGAGGGCTCTTGTGTCGAAAGAGGCGACAGGCATTTCGCCAGTCTTCTCGCCGGGTGCTTGTGCATCCACGGCTCTGTAGCTCAGTTGGTAGAGCGTTCGACTGAAAATCGAGAGGTCACGGGATCGACGCCCGTCGGAGCCACCACTTCCGCCTGCCCCCCCCAAAAAAACAATTGTTCATGCAACTATTAGTGCTACAATTGCGGCATGTCCGACACTCGATGGCTCACTGACCAGCAGCTGAAGACGTGGCTGCGGCTCGAAGCGGTTGTTGAGCTGCTCCCTGGAGCACTCGACGCGCAGCTCATCAAAGACGCCGGCCTGACCCACTTCGAATACCTCGTGCTGGCCAAGCTCTCAGAATCGCCCGAACGCGCCCTGCGAATGACCCAGCTGGCCGCTTCTACCAACGCCACCCTCCCGAGGCTCTCACACGTGGTCTCAAGGCTCGAGAAGCGCGGCTACGTCGAGCGCACCTCGTGCAGTGACGATCGCCGCGTCACCATCGCCCGGCTGACCGAAGAAGGCTGGCAGAAAGTGGTCGAGTCTGCCCCTGGTCACGTGGCCAATGTGCGGCACTACGTGATCGACCAGCTCAGCAGCGAGCAGGTCGATCAGCTGTTCGCGATCACAGAGCGTCTGCTGAACACACTCGACCCCGACAACCGCCTTGAGGCGCGACGCTGAAACGATCAGCGTGAACAACAAAAGACCCCGCACATGGCGGGGTCTTTTGCGTGGTGCGAAGAGTCAGAGAGCCTTGATGTTCTCAGCCTGCAGGCCCTTGTCGCCCTTAACGATGTCGAATTCGACCTTCTGGTTCTCATCGAGCTTGCGGTAGCCCGTCGCCACGATGTTCTTGTGGTGCGCGAACACGTCTTCGCCGCCCTCGTCGGGGGAGATGAAGCCGTAGCCCTTTTCAGCGTTGAACCATTTCACGGTACCGGTAGTCATGCGTTGTGATCTTTCTTGCAAATGCGCCTCGACCTTCGAGGCGACTTGTGCGGTGTTGTTGCTTTGCACTTCAGCGGCAGATCACTCTGCCGCCGTTGTGAGACCGAGAAAAGACCCAGGCACACGGTACGGCGAAAAACACAAACCGTAGTGCTCAGTGTAGACGCATTCGTCTGCTTGGCAACCGCGAATGTCACAATCCCGTGAATGGTTCACACGATGGTCATCGGGGCGACATCGTCAGGATGCTCACTTCAGCGCAAAGACCTCAGCGAGCTGCTGCAGCGTGCCGGTTCGCGCAGCATTCTCAGTGAGTGGTTCGGATTCACGAGCGCCACCAATGGGGTGCACCATGATCTCGTCGACTCCGAAATGGGTCGCAGTCGCCCGCAGGCGCTCGGCCACGCTCTCAGCGGTGCCAATCACCCACCTCGAGCGCATGCGCTCGACAAGACCACGCTGCTCGTCGGTGAGTTCGGCCCGCGCCGCCTGCTCAACGGTGAGCTGCGGACCAGTGCCACCTTGAGTGTGCAGTCGAGCCATGCCGATGAGCTGGGGTAGGGCCAGCTGCTGCGCCTGCTCATCGGAGTCTGCAATCAGCACGTTTGCAGTAATGAATGTGCGCGGCTGATCTGTGCCACAGTACGCAGATCGGTATCTGTCAACGATTCCCGTGGCGTCGCCGCCCGAGAAGTGGTGTGCGAACACGTAATGCACACCGAGCTCTGCGGCCAGCCGCGCCGAGTACTCAGAGGAGCCCAGCAGCCACACCACAGGAGGCCGTGCGGGAAGTGTCGGCGAGGCGGCGACTGGATAGAGTCGGCCATCCGCCAGCTCGAAGCTGAACTGCCCGGCCAACAGTTCGAGCAGCTCTGTGACCCGCTGCGGGTACTCGGCCACCTGCTGACGCTGATCGCTGCCGGCACGCAGCACAAACGAGGTGACCGGGTCGGTGCCTGGTGCTCGACCGATTCCGAGGTCGACGCGCCCTGGAAAGGCATGTGCCAGCAGCGTGAACTGCTCGGCGACGACCAGCGGTTGATGGTTGAGCAGCATGACGCCGCCAGAGCCGAGCCGAATGCGATTGGTGACCGAGCCGATGAGCCCCAAAATCACCGGAGGCGTGGTCGAGGCGACACCGGCGGTGTTGTGATGCTCAGCGACCCAATATCGGTGAAAGCCCAGGGCATCGGCGGTCTGAGCCAGCTGTAGCGAGGCCTGCAACGCCTGTGGTGTGCTCTGGCCAGTGCGAACGGGAATCAGATCGAGCACAGACAGGCGCAATGCCTCCTGCGGTTCTGACGCCGATTCACTCATCAACTGCCTCCTTCGGTTCGCCCAGGGCCTTTTGGCTCGCCCGGCGTTCTGAACGCCCTTCGACCATAAAGTACAGCACCGGCAGCACCAGCAGCGTCAGCACGGTGGATGAGACCAGCCCACCGATGACCACGAGAGCGAGTGGCTGCGAAATGAACCCGGCGTGCCCGGTCATGCCGATGGCCATAGGCACCAGTGCGAACACTGTGGCCGCGGCTGTCATCAGAATCGGCCGCAGACGGCGCGATGCGCCTTCGACAACCGCTTCTCGCACCGGCACTCCACGAGCTCGGAACTGGTTGACCAAATCGATCAGCACGATCGCATTGGTCACCACAATACCGATCAGCATCAGCACGCCCACCAGCGAAGCAGCACCGAGTGGCACCCCGGCGATCAGCTGCAGCAGCAGTGCACCGGTGGCGGCAAACGGAATTGAAATCAGCAGCAGCAGCGGTTGGCGCAGCGAGCGGAAGGTCGCAACCATGATCACATACACGATGAGGATGGCCGCCAACAGCGCGAGGCCCAGACTGTGGAACGCATCGGACTGGTCGGCCAGCACACCGCCGGTCGACACTGAGACGCCGTCGGGCAGCTGCACTTCATCGGTGACCTGGCTCACTGCGTTCGACACGCTGGTGAGGTCATCGCCGACCGGGGTGACGGTGATGGTCGCCGAGCGCTGGCCACGAATACTGTGGATCGATGCAGCCACCTGCTGCTGGTCGACGGAGGCGAGATCTGACAGTTTGACCACTCCGGCGGGTGTAGTGATGTCGACGTCGCGCAGCTGGTCAATGGTCGTTGGTTGGTCGTCAGAGCGAACCACCACGGCAACATTCTGCTCGTCGAGCGTGACCTCGGCGACTTGGCTCGGGTCGAGCAGTTGTGCGAGTGTGCTCACGATCTGCGTCTCGGTGATGCCATGTGCTGCCGCCTGTGCGCGATCGACATCGACATGCACCGTATCGATGGTGCTGGTCAGATCACTCTCGACCGCAGCCACTTCGTCGAGGTCGCTCAGACGTGTGGTCAGATCATCGGTCGCCTGTCGCAGGCGCTCGTCATCAGGAGCCTGAATGTCGAGCTCGACGTTTGACGAGACGCCCGAGGAGTCACCCATCGTCAGAGACAGGTCGCCCGCGTCAGTCAGCGAGTCGAGCGCGGCTCGAAGATCGGTCTGCACCTGCTCGGCATCACGATCGGAGTCAAAGGCGATCTGGAATGTGGCGCTCGCCTCGGCACCGCCGAGAAAGCTCGAGGTAGTAAGCCGCCCAGTCGTGCCGATCGTTGCAGTCACCGTCTCAACGCCAGGCACGGCTGACACCGCATCTTCGACTTTCTGCGCCTGTGCACTTGCCACCTCGAGAGTGGTGCCGCTCGGCAGCGTCTGCGATACCGACGCGGAGTTCTCTCCGGAGTCACCGATGAAGTTGGTCTCGAGCAGCGGGGTCAGCGCGAGCGTGATGGCCAACACAACGACTGCTGAGACGAGAGTCGTCCAGGGGTGATGCAGCGTGGTCTCCAGCACGGGTTCGTACCAGCGCTGCAAACGCGTCTTGGGCTCTTCGGCGAGCTCGATCACCGAGGCCGGGTCGTTCTGCGCATTGGAGTGCCGCGACTTCGGCCGCAGGAACCAGTAGGCCAGCACGGGCACGATGGTCAGCGAGACGAACAGTGATGCTGCCAGCGCGATGACCACGGTGAAGGCGAAGGGTTTGAAGAGCTCCCCCACCACACCGCTGACAAAGCCAACTGGCAAAAACACCGCCGCGGTGGTCAGCGTCGACGCGGTGACTGCACCGGCAACCTCGCGCACTGCATGCAGAATGATCGTCTGTCGATTCTCTCCCCGCTCCAACTCGAGATGCCGGTTGATGTTCTCGATGACCACAATCGAGTCGTCGACCACTCGGCCGATCGCGATAGTGAGCGCGCCCAAGGTCAGCACATTCAGCGAGTACCCGGCGAATTCGATGCCGATGAAGGTGACCAGCAGTGACGTGGGGATCGAGATCGCCGTCACGATGGTTGAGCGCACTGACATCAAGAACAGCAGGATCACGATCACTGCGAACCCAAGGCCGAGCAGCCCTTCGGTTGACAGCGACTCGATCGACTGCTCGATGAAGGGCGCCTGATCGTAGATGACCGTCAGCTGCACGTCTCCGCCAAGCTGTGCCTGCAGGTCAGAGAGCTGCTTGTTAATCTGCTGCGAGACGTCAACCGTGTTGCCATCGGCACGCTTAGTCACCTGCACCGTGACCGCGGTGTCACCGTTCACTCGGCTGATGCTGGTGACCGGCTGCTGCTCGAGCGATACCGTGGCGACCTCGCCGAGTGTCGTCTCTTGCAGTGTCGCTGTGGCCGACGAGGCGGTCGAGGCAGACGTGGTCACCGGCAGCAGTGGCAGTGCATTGAGGTCGTCGATCGAGGTGAATTTAGACCCGACCCGCACCGAGAGGTCACGGTCGCCTTCGGTCACCTGCCCAGCACCGGCCACAGTGCCGTTGGTGGTCAGGGCCTGTGTGATGGATGCGGTGGTCAGGCCGCGTTCGGCCAAGGCGGCATCGTCGGGCACAATTCGCACCTCGCGGGAGCCGGCTCCGACGACGGTCGCTGCGGCGACGCCGTCAATATGCTCGATCGTATTCGTGGTGCCGTCTTCGAGCCGTTCACCGATCTCGACAGCACTCAGCGTGGTCGATGTGGCGGCGATCTGCACCACGGGAATATCGTCGGTCGAGCCGGTGGCAATGATCGGGTCAGAGCCCTCGGGCAGCAGACTGGAAATTCGATTGACCGCCTGTTGCACTTTCTGCTCGGCAGCGACGGTATCGGTGCCGAAGGCGAATCGTGCGGTGACCACCGAAGACCCGGTGCTCGACGTCGACGACGTGGAGTCGATGATGTCGATGCTCTGCAGCGCACTCTCGATCGGTGTCGAGAGCTGTGCGTCGACCACGTCAGGCGCGTTGCCCGGCGAGCTGGTCTGCACGACGACGATCGGCAGCTGAATGTTGGGCATGAGCGCCTGTTTGGCGTTGGTCATCGCGTAGACGCCAAAGAAAGCGATCACCACGGTGACCAGGGCGATCAACGCGCGATTCGCCAGACTCAGCTTGGCCAGACGGAACATGTCATCCTCACCGGTGGCTCGCGAGACTGAGCCGACCATATCTGCATTCTTCCACATCGGTATGACTGCGGATGCTCACCAGAGTCGGCACTGTCACCTGCCGTGACGTCGTTGGTCGCCAAGAATCTCGGCGGCCGGTGCCGCGCGTGGTAGACTGCTAGGCATTCTGTGCATTCTTACTCTGGTGCACGTCGTCGAATCTGAGCATGACAGGAGGTCTCGTTCATGGGACGCGGCCGCCAGAAGGCGAAACACACCAAAGTTGCCCGACAACTGAAGTACAACGTGCCGGCGACCGATTACGCCGCCCTTGAACGCGAGCTGACCGGGCATGGTCATGATGATGAGCTCCCCACTGATGAGTGGAGCAAATACGACTACCCGGCCGAAGACGACCCCGACGAAGACGACGAGCGCTGACGCCGCGCGGCCTCAGCCGCGATAGTCTCCGACCAAGCGCACCGCTCCCGCAGTCACACCCTTCGCCCCCACGGTAAAGCCCTCGAGATCTCGGGCTTGGTCGCTGACCACACCCACCTGCCACGCCGGCACACCCGCGCGCTCGAACGCCGCGATGATCTCGTCGGCCAATTGGGCATCCACAAAGGCGGCCATGCCGAGGCCCAAGTTCCAGGTGTCTTCGACTTCGCGCAGACCAAAACCACCGAGATCTGCCAGCACGCTGAACACCCCAGGCGGCTGCCACGTGGAGCGGTCAACCTCGACCCAGAGCCCAGCCGGCAGCACGCGAGCCAGATTGGCGGCAATGCCCCCGCCGGTGATGTGGCTGAGCATGTGCACACCTGCGCCCAGCTGAGCATCGCCAAGCACCTGCACAACCGGAGCCGCATAGAGACGAGTGGGCTCGAGCAGCTCTTCGCCGATGGTGTGAGAGAACTCGGGCAGCGTATCGGTGTACTGCAGACCGGCATCGGCCAGCACACGCCGCACCAATGAGTAGCCATTCGAGTGCAGACCACTGGACGCCAAGGCGATCAGCACGTCGCCTGCCTGCACTCGCGCGGGGTCGAGACGACGCTCATAGTCGACCACGCCGACCGCTGCGCCGGCGAGATCGTACTCGTCAGGGCCCAGCAGATCAGGATGCTCAGCGACCTCGCCACCGATCAGTGCGGTGCCGGTTGCCGCGCAGGCACGGGCGATGGAGTCGACGATGGTGGCAATGCGCTCGGGCACCACCTGGCCGGTGGCCACGTAATCGGTCATGAACAGCGGGCGCGCGCCCACGACCACAATGTCGTCGACGACCATGCCGACAAGATCTTGTCCGATGGTGTCGTGCTTGTCGATCGCCTGCGCGATGGCGACCTTGGTGCCCACTCCGTCGGTCGATGTGGCGAGCACCGGATGCTCGAGCCCTTTAACTGCTGAGATGTCGAACAACCCGGCAAAGCCGCCGACGCCGCCGATGACCTGCGGCCCGTGTGTCGCCTGCACAGAGGCTTTCATGAGTTCGACCGCGCGGTCTCCGGCTTCGGTGTCGACTCCGGCTTGGGCATACAGGCTCACAGGGTGCTCTCTCTCAGTGTGGGTGTTCAGGCGTGATGGACGGTCTGCGTGTGACCGAGCTGACCATGGGTGATGCCAGAGGCGGCATCGACCAGCGAGTCGAGTTCGCTGTCTGGTCCGGGGTTGCATGCCGGCGGCTGCTCGAGCAGGTCTTTGCCGAGCTCGCTCTCGTCAGGCAGCGGGATCGGGTAGTGACCGGTGAAGCAGGCCGTGCACAGTTCAGATTCAGACTGCTCAGTGGCGGCGATCATGCCGTCTTTGCTGATGTAGCCCAGCGAGTCGGCGCCGATCATACGGCCGATCTCTTCGATGGAGGCACCCGAGGCAATCAGCTCGGCTCGCGAGGCGAAGTCGATGCCGTAAAAGCACGGCCAGGTGATCGGCGGCGACGAGATGCGCACGTGCACCTCAGAGGCACCAGCCTCACGGAGCATAGCCACCACGGCGCGCTGAGTGTTGCCGCGCACGATGGAGTCATCGATAACCACGAGGCGCTTGCCTGCGATGACCTCACGCAGTGGGTTGAGCTTCAGCCTAATGCCCCGCTGACGAATGGTCTGCGAGGGCTGAATGAACGTGCGCCCGACATAGGCGTTCTTGACCAGACCCTGCCCATAGGGAATGCCCGACTCTTGCGAATAGCCGATGGCTGCGGGTGTGCCCGAATCAGGCGTCGGGATGACCAAATCAGCTTCGACCGGATATTCACGTGCCAGCGCCTTGCCCATCTCGATGCGGGAGGCATTGACCGAACGACCGTTGATGGTGGTGTCGGGCCGAGCGAGGTAGACGTATTCGAAGACGCAGCCCGCCCGATGCTTCTCGGCGAAACGCTGCGACCGCACCCCGTTCTCGTCGATGGCGATGAGCTCGCCGGGTTCGACTTCGCGCACGAACGACGCACCGACGATGTCGAGGGCTGCGGTCTCGCTGGCCACAACCCAGCCGCGCTCGAGTCGACCCAGCACCAACGGGCGCACACCCTGCGGGTCACGTGCCGCATAGAGCGTGTGTTCGTCCATGAACGCTAGGCAGAAAGCTCCGCGTACCTGCGGCAGAATCTGCATCGCCGTGGCTTCGAGCGTGTGGTCGGGATCGCCGCTGAGCAGCGCGGTGAGCACTGCCGTGTCGGTGGTGTTGCCGTGCGAGAGCTCGCCGAAACGCTGATCTGGGTGCAGATCGTGCAGCAGGCGCAGCAGCTCGGCAGTATTGGTCAGGTTGCCGTTGTGACCGAGCGCAACCGTGCCGTTGGCCGTCTTGCCCAAGGTCGGCTGAGCGTTGGCCCATGTGGATCGACCCGTGGTGGAATAGCGATTGTGGCCCACCGCAATATGGCCGACCAGAGAATTGAGCGATGACTCATCAAAGACCTGCGAAACGAGACCCATGTCTTTGTACACAGTGATCTGATGACCGTCTGAGGTGGCGATGCCCGCCGACTCGGTGCCGCGATGCTGCAATGCGAACAGGCCAAAATACGTGAGTTTAGAAACTTCTTCGCCCGGCGCCCAGACGCCGAACACGCCGCACTCGTCTTGTGGCCCCTTCTCGTCTGGAAGCAGGTCGTGATTGAGCATGCCGTCACCGCGAGCCACGGTCACTCCTTGTCTGACGACGGGCGGTCAGCCGTCGCCTCGGCTGGCCGGTCATCATCGTGTTGGGGAAGATCAATTGTCTCACCCTCAGCAGCGCTCACGCCACCCACAGGGGCAGACTCGCCGGCATCAGGTTCGACGACTTCGTGTACGGCCAAGGCCACACTCGTGCGACTGCGCAGCACTCGCTCGGCGATCAGTGCCGCCGCGAGCGCGAGAACTGCTCCTGCGGCAGCCAAAGCCAGGGCCAGCAGACCAAAAGCCTGCAGTGTGGAGACCTGTCGCACACCAGACTCTTCAGAAGAGGTTCCGCCGCCGGAGACGAGAGTGATCACCGCCGCCGCGACCACACCGATGACGGCGCCGAACACGGCAAACGTGAGAAATTTGGGGGCACTGCGCACTTCGACCTGTACGTGCTGCGTCTGTTCGCTCACCTGTTAAAACTACCCCACTCCACGAGCGCGCCTGACCACGCTCAGCCCAACGGCCGAGCCATACCCGGCAGTGGCAGCAGATGCCCGAGGTCTGCTCGCGCCCCGGAGGCATCGACCGACCCGCCGGCGACTGCGTCCTGCCACGTGCGTCGACCGGCCACGAGATCAAGCCAGGTTTGTGCATCCGTCTCGATCACATTGGGCGGTGTGCCACGGGTGTGCCGCGGCCCCTCGATGCACTGCACAGCACCGAACGGCGGCACCCGAACCTCCACCGCATGCCCCGGCTGGTCGGCCGCGAGCTCTTGCAGCGTAAAGCGAACGGCGCAGGCCAGAGTGGTGCGATCAACGTCACTGACCGCCGCCCCGCGCGTCGCAGCCCGATAGGCCTCGAGCCCGGTGCGTTCGTCGATGCGTCTGATGGCCATGCCCAGATTCTATGCCGTGCCGTCGCCACCGAGGAGCGTGCGCCGCCCGCGGAGGACGGACGCGGCTCTCGCGAGCTCTGGCATCAGCACTCCGCGATGCCGAACAGTTGAAGCTTGCGATACAGCGACGAGCGCGAGATGCCGAGTGCGACCGCCGCCCGGCTGCGGTTGCCGCCCTGCTCGCGCAGTGCGGCGACGATCGCGTCGCGCTCCGCGCGTTCAAGCTCGCCGAGCGGGATGCGCCCCTGCGTGAAACACGAGGCCGGAAGGTCTTCGGGCGGGATCCGCCCGACTGGCCGCCGCGCGAGCACATGATCGACCACCTGCTCGAGCTCATGCAGGTTACCTGGCCAGTCGTGCGCGCACAGCACCCGCATCGCCTCGGGGCTGAGCGCGCTGCGCCCACCGAACCCCCGACGCTCCAGCATGCGACCGACCATCAGCGGGATGTCGGCTCGGCGATGTCTGAGCGCCGGCACCGTCACGGTCTCCTCGAAGCGGGCCAGTTCGGCAGCCGCGCCCTCGGGGACGCCCTGGGGCAGCACGGTCATGGTGGCGGCCACCGCGGCCCCGGAGAGCTCGCCCTCGTCACCCAGCAGACGGTCGAGCGCTCGATCGCCTGCCGGCGAGAGTCGCTGCACATCACGGACGAGCACCAGCAGGTCTGCCGCCTGTGCAGACGGGCGCACTGCGCACTCACCCCGGTTGAGCGACTCCGCATCGAGGCACACCACGCGCCCCTGAGGTCGGCACCGCCGCCAGATGCTCTCGACCAGAGACACCCGGCCCGTTCCGGGCTCGCCGAGCACGATCACCGGCCGTGCGGCACTGATCAGGCGCTCGATCTGCGTACAGGCCTGCTGCACGCTCGGCGTCGCACCGAGCTCTGCAGCATCCGGCGTGCCGAGCCTGGCAGCATCCGACGGGCCTGCCTCAAGCTGCCGCCGCACCGCTCGGTTCACGCGTCGCGCCTCGCAGACCACCCCCACAGCGATGTCGGCGACGGTGACCACTCGGCACACCAGACGCACGGGATCACCGGTGGGCAGCTCCAGCTCCTCTCTGCGATCGCGCCCTCCCTCGAGCACGAAGAGGGCGTGCTGGCCGATCCACTGCTGCTCGGTCACGGTGAACACACGCTGCGCCTCGGCGTTGGCCATGGACAGCCGCTCCCCTGCCGCGAACACAGCGTGCTGGCCCCGCGCGTCAGCCAGCACGAAGCGCTCGAAGATCGCCCGCTGAGCGACGCTGCGATCGAGCAGCAGAGCACGCTCGATCTCCCGGGCTCCCGAGCGCACCAGCGAGTGCATGACCACACAGGCGTCGGTGCTGATGCCACTGAGATCGAGCACCCCCTCGATGCGGCCGGTCAGCGGGTCACGGATGGGGGCGCCGGAACAGGTCAGACGCATGAACCGCTCCTGAAAGTGGTGTTCCCCCGCAATGTGCGCGGCACGCCCGGAGGCGAGCACGGTGCCGATGCCGTTGGTGCCGATCGCGGTCTCGGCGTAATCGAATCCCGGCGCAAAACTGACCGCATCGAGGGCGGAGCCCACCTTGGTGGAGTTGTCGAACCTGGTGAGGATGCGGGCCCTGTTGTCAGACAGCGCGATCGAGACCGGCAGATGCTCGATCGTCTCCCGGAGTCTGGCCAAGGGCTCGCCGGCGCAGCGCAGCAGGCGTGAGTCGTCGACCTTGCCGAGAAACGGCGATTCCTTCCCGCCCTGCTGCACGCCGGCCAGCTGCGAGCGCCGCCAGGATGCGCGCACGAATCCCTCGTCGACGACCGCGTGCGCCCGGCCGCCCTCGTGGGCGTGGGGCACCGATGAAGTCTCGTTCATGAGCTGACTCCTTTGTCACCGTGAACGGATGGACGAAAACTACCCCATCGAGCCCGACGATGTCGAACCGTATACGTCAGCGACGGCGCTGTCTCATTTTCGGACAGTTCGCCCACCGACCGCCGCACGACACTGATCATCGAGGGTCATCTGGAGCGCCGACGGCGTGGACCCGACAACCACAGACCGACGATTCACGTTCATCCAGCGCAAAGGAGCATTCGATGGGACGGCTGATCAACATTGACAACGGGGGCACGCTCACCGACATCTGTGTGTGGGACGAGGGGCGGGTGACTTACACCAAGACGCTCACTACACCCTTCGATCTCTCACAGTGCCTGTTCGACGGGCTCGCCAAGGCCTCGACCACACTGTTCGACCGAGAGGATCTGCCCCGACTGCTGCACGGCACCGACCACATCCGCTATTCGACCACGCAGGGCACGAACGCTCTGGTGGAGCGCCAGGGGCCGAAGATCGGCGTGATCAGCGATGACGCGGCGACCATCGAGGCGATGCGTGACACCCCCGCAGAGCGCCAGGTGTTCGACGATCTGATCGGCGAACGCCACGCGGTGATCGATCTCTCCGTCGATGACGAGCGACTCGCCGCCGACATCGTGCCCCTGGTCAACAGGCTCACCATCGACGGTGCAGCCCGCATCGTGATCGGGGCAGGCGGCCTGGACGGCGCCGAGGAGGCACGCATCCGTCGGGTGCTGCTGAGAGCATTCCCCCGGCACCTGCTCGGCTCGGTGCCCGTGCTGTACTCCTCCGACTTCGTGGCCGATCGCGACACCGCGCGTCGGATGTGGTCGGGGGTGCTCAACAGCTTCCTGCACCCGACCATCGAGCGATTCCTCTACAACACCGAGCACAGGCTCCGTGACCACCGTGTGCGCAACCCGCTGCTCATCTACCGCAATGACGGTGCATCCTCCCGCGTGGCCAAGTCGGTCGCTCTGAAAACCTATTCCTCCGGGCCTCGTGGAGGCATGGAAGGGACGAGGGCCCTGGCCCGCGCCTACGGTCTCGACACCGTGCTGATGATCGACGTCGGAGGCACCACCACCGATGTGGGCGTGGTCACCTCAGCCGAGATCGTCACGCAGCGTCGCGGCACCGTGGGCGGTGTCTCGGTGTCGTTCCCGCTGAGCGACGTGCACTCCGCAGGCGTCGGCGGCAGTTCGATCATCGCCGCCCGCGACGGTCGGATCACCGTGGGCCCGCGCAGCGTCGGCGCCGCCCCCGGACCGGCCTGCTTCGGGTTCGGCGGTGAGCACGCCACCATCACCGACGTGAACCTGCTGCTCGGGGTGCTCGACGCAGACACCTACCTCGACGGTGCACTCGCCCTCGACGCCGAGCGCTCACGCGCGGTCATCACGAAGACCGTCGCCGACCCGCTCGGCATCACACTCGAAGAGGCCCTGGTGCAGATGGAGGCGGCATACTTCCAGGCGATCGCCAACGCGTTCGCCGACCGGATCGAAGACGCCGACCACACGACGGTGGCGGCCTTCGGCGGCGCCGGTCCCATGAGCGCCGCGGGTGCGGCACGCCTCGCGGGGGTGCGCCAGGTACTCATCCCCCGACTCGCCGCGGTGTTCTCGGCGTTCGGCATCGGGTTCTCGGACATCGGCCAGACCTACGAGGTGGCACTCGACGCGACCTCTGCCGAAGATCTCGAAGAGCAGTATCGACGCCTGCTCAAGCGCGCAGAACGCGACATGTTCCAGGAGGGGCACGACCTCTCAGAGTGCACGATCAGCACGACGGTGACCATTGAGCGTGCCGACGACGAGACCGACGCCCGCGTCGTCGACTACCGGCCCGAAGACGCGCTGGAGCTGGCCGACGGAGAGGTCGCCACGCTCTCGCTGACCGCCGCGCGGGAGCTGCCGCACGTCGAGATCGACGCCGCGCAGCGCCCGGAGCCGGTCGAGGCCCGGGCGGCCACGACGCGCTCTGTGCGGGCTGACGCGACACTGGTCGAGGATGTGCCCGTCTACCGCCTCGAGGAGCAACAGCCCGGGGCCCGCGCCAACGGGCCCGCCATCGTCGAGGGGCCGTTCTACACCGCCCGCGTCCTCGGCGGATGGCGCTTCGAGGTCACCGCGGCCGGCGATCTGCTGCTGACAGACGAGACCCCGGTCCAGGCGTCCTGAATTCCCACCCCCATTCACAGAGAGGAGAAGCACATGCGAGTACCGATGACCGAGTATCTGCTCATCGACCTGGACACAGAGAAGTGGCAGTGTCGACGATGCGGACACGACCTCGGCAGCGCCCGCGGCAACTACAAGGAGGGCACGCTCGTCTACGACCGTGATCCGAGGGAGATCCACCAACCCATCATCGACCCGGAGAGATACGAGTTCACGTTCTCACCCGACCCGACCTACTGCCGGATCCTGGAGTACTACTGCCCTGGCTGCGGCACCCAGATGGAGACCGAGTATCTGCCACCGGGGCATCCCCCCGTCGTCGACATGGAATGGGACGTCGACGCGCTGCGCGAGCAGTGGGCAGCACGTGGCGTCGACCCCGAGGAGGTCGTCAAGTACGGCCCGGAGGACGGCTCAGAGCCGGAGGGCGAACGTCACGCCCATGGATCGCAGGGAGGTGCGGCATGAGACGCGTATCGGTCGACATCGGTGGCACCTTCACCGACTGCTTCTTCGTCTGGGATGACCAGTACGTCGAGGCCAAGGCGCTCACCACGCATCAGAATCTGGCCCTGGGATTCAATGAGGCCCTCGACCTCGCCTGCTCGCGGGCTGGACTCGGCCGTGACGAGGTGCTCACCGGGGTGGATTCGGTGCGCTATGCCACGACACTCGGCACCAACGCGCTCATCGAGCGCAAGGGCCCCCGCGTGGCCGCTCTGGTGACCCACGGATTCGAGGACACCATTCACCTCTCCCGCGGCCGGGGCTACGGCGAGGGGCTCGACCCGAGCGCCCAGCAGAACCTGCCCGCGGCGGAGCGTCCTGACCCTCTGGTTCCCCGAGAGCTCGTGCGCTCGGTGCGCCAGCGGGTGAACTCCGCTGGCGAGATCGTCGTCGATCTCGACGAAACCGACGTACGCACGAAGGTTCGCGAGCTCATCGACGTCGGAGCCGAGGCCATCGTGGTGTCGCTAGTGAACTCAACCGAGAACCCCGAGCACGAGCTGCGCATCCAGGAGATCATCCTCGATGAGTACCCCGCGCATCAGCTGGGAGCCATTCCTGTTCTGCTCGGTCACCAAGTCTCCGGGCGCAAGGGAGAGTACGTGCGGTCGACTTCGACGATCATCGACGGGTTCTTGCACGAAATCATGTTTCACGCCTTCGCACAGCTGGGCAACAATTTGCGCGACTCCGGCTACCGACGCCCCATGCTGCTCATCCACAACAGCGGCGGTATGGCGCAGATGAATTCCACCGACGCTTTGCAGACCATCCACTCCGGCCCCATCGCCGGTGTGGGCGCAGGCGAATCGCTGGCCGCGTCTACCGGCATCGGCAACATCATCACCACCGATATGGGCGGCACTTCCTTCGACATCGGACTCATCCCCGAAGGAGGGGTGAGGCACTATGACTTCCAGCCCACCATCGACCGATGGCTGGTGTCAGTGCCGATGATCCACCTGCTCACGCTAGGGGCCGGTGGAGGCTCGATCGCCAGCTATGACCGCATCCACCAGGCTGTGCGCATCGGGCCGGAGTCTGCTGGTTCTACCCCCGGGCCCGCTTGCTATGACCGCGGCGGACTACACCCGACGGTAACCGATGCCGACCTGTTGCTGGGCTACCTCGATCCGGATGATTACGCCAACGGCTTCATCAAGCTGAACCAGCGGCGGGCCAGATTCATCATGGAGGAGGAACTCGGCGACGCGCTGGATCTCTCCGCCGTGGAGGCGGCCAAGGTGGTGAAGTCGGCCGCCGACGAGCAGATGGCCATCGGCATCGCCAAGGAGCTGCGCGTGCGCGGTTATCTGCCAGAGGACTTCACTATGCTGGCCTACGGCGGCAACGGCCCACTTCACGCGTGCGGTATCGCCGATCAGGCTGGTATCACGCGAGTGCTCGCGCCGCCGTTCTCTTCAGTGTTCTCGGCTTGCGGTGCCGGAAACATGCGTCAGCTGCATTTCCACGAGAAGAGCGTGCACATCGTGTTGTACAACCCGACGAATCGCAGCCTGTACGAACGCTATGACGAGTTCAACGCCATCGCCGAGGCCCTCGAAAAACAGGGCGTCGCCGATCTGAAGCGTCAGGGCATCGACGAAAGCCAAGTGCGACACCGGCTCGAAATGGATCTGCGCTACGGCAATCAGCTGGTGACCACTGCAGTTTCGTTCGACATCACCCGTATGCACAACGTGGGAGATGTGCTGCACATGATCCGCACCTTCTCGGAGATCTACGGCCAGCGCTACGGCGAGGGTTCGCAGGCTCCGGAAGCGGGCATCCGCGTGCAGGCTGTGCGCGTTGCCTCATTCGTCGACGGTGAGACCGTGCGCTTCGACGACCTGGTGAGTTCGGTCCCACGCACCGAGCCGACCCCGAAGGCGACGCGTCTCGCGCACTTCGTCGGTCATGATCGACCGCTCGAAACCGCTGTGTATGACGCCACAGCACTCACGGAGCACAGCGTGATCCACGGCCCAGCGATCGTCACTACCGAGAGCACGACGTACCTCGTCGAACCGGGATGGCGACTCGAGCCCACCGTTCAAGGTGCCGTCTGGTTTTTGAAACACGGTACCGACCTCGCCGATCTCGGCGCAAAGGCAGCATCCAACACTTCGAGGAGTTCATCATGACCATCGCAGACATCACCGGCGGCCGTCCGGCTGCAGAGGGCACACCCCGTGCCGAGCTGACCCCACAGGAGCAACAGTGGGTGCAGGAGTTCATGGACGAGACAACGCTCTTCTTGGGCCCTGACCCAGAGATCATGCGCAGTCACAGCATCACGACCCGCAGTGAGTTTGAAGACGAGTGTATGGCCAAGGGCATCGACCCATTGCAGGTCGATCGCATTCGCAAACGTATAGCGGGCGCCCTCGATGAGGGCTATGAAATGTGCGAGGCCATGGGTGCCGCTCCAGGCGCGAAGTGGGGCGACCTCACAACAGCCATCTACACTGCCGAAGGCGATGTCGCCTACCTGTCTTGTCATGGGGTGATCGCGTTTTCTGCGATTCTGCACCATCCGATCCGGTACATCATGAAGTACTGGAAAGATGAGCCGACCGTCGGCATCAACCCAGGCGACGGTTTCATCCACAACGACGCCCGGTTCGGCAACGTGCACAACACTGATCAGTCGATGATCACGCCGATCATGCGTGACGGTCGCATCATTGCCTGGGTCGCTGCCACCATTCACGAAGGAGAGAACGGTGCCATCGAACCCGGAGGCATGCCCTCCGGGTCGGAGTCTGCCTTTGATGACGGGCTGCGCATGTCGCCGTTCAAAGTCGTGGAGGGAGGTCAGCTGCGCCGCGATCTGCTGACGTTCCTGCAACATTCGGTACGCGATCCAAAACTGCAGCTCGCCGATATGAAGGTCAAAATGGGTGCGGTCAACCGCATCATCGAACGCATCGACACTGTGATCGACGAAGTGGGGCTGGAGGCTTTCGTGGCCGCCCTGCGGATCACTGTCGAAGACGTGGACAACGAGGTTCGACGGCGCATCAGCGAACTGCCAGATGGCACCGTGCGCTTTAATCAGTTCATGGACTCGACGCTGCGCGAGAACATCCTGATAAAGATGGCCTGCGCGATCACGGTCAAGGGCGACAAGATGACAATCGATCTGCGCGGCACTGGTTCAGAGATCCTCAACCGTGCCATCAACTCCCCGCTGTGCTCGGTGAAGTCAATGATGATGCAGGCCATTCTCGCCTTCTGGTGGCCGGATCTCCCCCGCTGCACCTCGGCGATGTCGTGCATCGACATCATCTCCGACGAACACACCTGGGCCGACGCAGGGTACGACGCTCCGATGGGACAGTCGCTGCAGGCCTCGTTCCGCGGGTTCTCTGCTCTGCAGAATCCCTGGGCCAAGCTGCAGTTCTCCAACCCCGAGAAGTTCTCGAACGTCATCGCGCCGTGGTTCAACCAGATCAACACCTTCCTGTGGGGCGGTGTCACCCAACACGGCGACCAAGTCGGCAACCTCTGCGCCGACCTCAACGGCATGGGGGGCGGCGCGAAGGCCTTCCGTGATGGTGAGGATGCCGTGTCCCCGCTGTTCTGCGCCATGGCTGACACTGCAGAGCAGGAGGTCATGGAGGAGGAGGTGCCGTTTATGCAGCTGGTGTCGAAGCGCATCGTGCGCGACAACCAGGGCTTCGGCAAGTTCCGTGGCGGTATGGGCTACGAGATGATCGTCGCAGCTGAGAACACACCGTTGTGGGGATTCATGACCGTGACCTCGGGTGCGAAGTTCCCTTCGATCACCGGCGCGTTCGGCGGCTATGGCAGCAACACCTACCCACTGTGCCGGGTTAAGGGCGTCAATGTCTACGACGTGCTCCGCCGTGACCCCTCGCAGTTCGATTTGTCGATCGAGCGGGTCATGAACGAGCAGCCGTTCGAGGGTGCGTCGTACACCACCAGCCACATGGGGCTGCAGTACGACATCGCCAAAGACGGTGAGCTCTACATGATCAGCCAGGGTACAGGGGGCGGCTATGGCGATCCGCTCGAGCGAGACCCCGCCGACGTGATCGCCGATCTGGAACTCGATCGCATCTCGCCGCATGTCGCGACTGAGATCTACCGTGTGGTCTGGGACGAGCAGACCCTCGTTGTCGATCAGGAGGCCACCGAAAAGCTGCGTGCGCGGGAGCGGGCGGCCAGGATCTCCAGAGGACGCCCGTATGCCGAGTTCGTCGAGGACTTCGTGACCGACGAGCCCGGCGACAACCTGCTCTACTACGGTTCTTGGGGCGACGAGGACGACGAGCTGTTCGCGACGCACTTCACGAATCGGGGCCCGGTGCGAGTCAAAGACACCATCGACCGGCTGCCGATCATCATGATGCCTGATCCGGATGAGCTGAAAATCGCGCGCCTCGAGTCGCGCGTGCGCGAGCTCGAGGATCGACACGACGATCATCAGCAGGCCAAGCACTGATCTCATCTGGGGTCGGCCACGCAGCAGGGGGTGAACGGCAAACGCGCCGGTCGCCCCCTGCTCCCCACCCCGACAACATCTCAAAGGAGCACTCCATGACCGACACAACTTTCCAGACGCTGCTGAGCACCCCCTACTCACCTCGCCTGCGTGCCCTCGTACTCGATTCACAGGCCTATGCGCAGGCAGTACTCCGGCAGGGACGCGAGGTGCCGTGGTCGAGCCCGCAGGAGGTCGCCAACCACTACGGGCAGGCCCAGTCACTGCTGCACTCCGATGCTGTGGTGCTCGACCTCCGCTCACCTATGCAGGCGTACCTTGATGAACACCCTGCCATCGTCGACGCCATGGGTGCCCGTTCCCGCATCGGCTACGCACTCCGCACAATGCTGTCCAATGAGGATCTCGCTGAGCGTCTCTTGGAGCTGGTTTCTGTCATCGGGCAGACCGTCGGTACGCCGGTGCTCGTGCAACTGCCCTCACCGCGAGTATGGCTCGCTTGGGCGCACGAGCTGGCCGGAGTTGGCGACATTGCAGAGATCACGCCCGAAGACATCGACGATTACACCCCGTACATCGCGAACTGGATCCAAGGTCTGCCGGCCGAGGCCGTCAGCGGCGTGATACTCGACGAACGATGGCCACAGACGAACGGGCCGGCCAAGGTCGACCCCGGGGTCTATACCCCCATCGCCAATGTTGCCGGGCATCAGCGCTGGGCTCTGCTGATCCGAGATGCCGAGCAGCTACACTACCTCGACGGTGAACACGCCGATGTGGTGCCTGCTTCGCTGTGGCACGAAGATGCTGTAGATCTGCCCGCCGTCGGCGGCGCTTTCTGGTTCGCCGAGATCCCGGCGTCGGCGGTTCCCGAGACTGTACTGGCACGGCTGACGCTGTTCTGAGCTCTGCGCGCGTCGGGTACCCTGAGAGAGTGAAGATTCTCATTCTGGGCTCCGGCGCTCGCGAGCACGCCATCATCCGCCGACTGCTGGCCGACCCCGAAACCCACGAAGTGACCGCTGCCCCCGGCAACGCCGGCATCGCCGCCGATGTACCCGTCGTCGACATCGACGCGAGTTCGCCGGATGCCGTGGTCGCCTTGGTCGGCGATCTGCAGCCCGATCTCGTGGTCGTCGGCCCCGAGGCTCCACTGGTTGCGGGTGTGGCTGATGCTGTTCGCGCACTCGACGTGCCGGTCTTCGGACCGAATCGCAACGCCGCCCAGTTAGAGGGCTCAAAGAGCTTCGCCAAGCGCATCATGGAGGCCGCTGGCGTGCCGACTGCTGGCGCAGTGCGAGCCACCACCATCGCCGAGGTCGCCGATGCGCTTGACCGCTTCGGCGCCCCCTACGTGGTCAAAGCCGACGGGCTGGCCGCCGGCAAGGGCGTGATCGTCACCAGCGACCGCGATGCCGCACTGGCACACGCCGAACACTGGATCGATCAGAGCGTGCTCATCGAAGAATTTCTCGATGGCCAAGAGATCTCGCTGTTCTTCTTGGCCGACGGCACTCGTGTGGTGCCGCTGACCCCGGCCCAAGACTACAAGCGCGCATTCGATGGCGATCAGGGGCCGAACACCGGCGGCATGGGCGCCTACTCTCCCCTGCCGTGGCTGCCGGCCGGCTTCGTCGACGAGGTGCGCGAGCGCGTGGCTCAGCCCACGGTCACTCAACTGGCCGCGGAGGGCGCCCCCTTCGTGGGCCTGCTCTACGCCGGCCTGATCGTCACTGCCAAGGGCGTGCGCGTTATTGAGTTCAACGCGCGCTTCGGCGACCCCGAGACCCAGGTCGTGCTGCCGCGCCTGCAGGGGTCATTCGCCGACCTGCTGCTGGCCGCGGCCGAAGGTCGCCTCGACTCGGTCGACGAGCCCCAGTTCTCAAGCCAGCACGCGATCACGGTGGTGCTTGCCAGCGAGGGGTATCCCGAGCACGCACAGACCGGCCGAGTCATCTCAGGAGTGGCCGACGCCGAGGGCGAAGGCGTGTCGGTCATCCATGCCGCCACCGAGGTGCGCGACGGTGAGCTGATTGCCACCGGCGGCCGCGTGCTCAACGTCGTGGCCGTCGCCGATGACTTCGAGCAGGCACGAAGCGCAGCGTATGCTGGCCTCGCGAAAATCCACCTCGACGGCTCGCATCACCGCAACGACATCGCATCCGCCGAGCGCACCCGCGCAGATCTCCTGGAGAGGTAGTCATGTCACCTGTCAACACCCCGATTGAACTTCCCGGCTGGAAGCATGTGTACTCCGGCAAGGTTCGCGAACTCTACATTCCCCTGAGCAGCGAGTCACTTGAGGCCGCCGATCAGCTGCTGCTGGTCGCCAGCGACCGGGTCAGCGCCTTCGACCACCTGCTTGAGCCGCCCATCCCAGACAAGGGCGAGCTGCTCAATCGCTTGGCTCTGTGGTGGTTCGACCGCATCGACTTTCCCAACCACATTCTGAGCACTGATGTGCCAGACGCCGTGGCCGGGCGGGCGATCATCGCCAAACGTCTCGACATGTATCCCATTGAGGCCGTCGTGCGCGGTTACCTCGCGGGCAGCGCTTGGGAGGAGTACCAGCAGACCGGCCGGGTCACTGACATCGAGCTGCCTGCCGGCCTGTCATTCGGCGACCGCCTGCCCGAGCCGATCTACACTCCGGCGTTCAAAGCGCCGGCCGGCCAGCACGACGAGAACATCACCTTTGATCAGTCGGTTGAGCTGGTCGGGGCGGATGCTGCGGCCGCCATTCGTGACGCCTCGCTGTCGATCTACGCGCAGGGCGCTGCTGTGGCTGAGGCGCATGGCCTGATCCTCGCCGACACCAAGTTCGAATTCGGCAATGACCTCGGCCACCTGGTGCTCGCTGATGAGGTGTTGACCTCTGACTCATCGCGCTACTGGAGCCAGCAGGCGTGGGCTGAAGGCCGTCGCAAAGAGAGCTTCGACAAGCAGATCGTGCGCAACTGGCTGCTCGACAATTGGGATCGCACCGGCACCCCTCCCGAGCTGCCCGCCGAGATCGTGTCGCAGACCGCTGCACGCTACCGCGAGCTGTTCGAGCTGCTGACCCAGGGCTGACGCCACGCCTCGGTGCCGTGGGCTAGAATGGTGGCGTCACACGACGCAACAATCACTCACGGTAAGGCGAGCCCACCCAGTGTCGAAGATCATTGTAGAAATCGTTCCGAAGCCCGAGATTCTTGACCCTCAGGGCAAGGCTGTCGCCGGCGTGCTGCACCGGCTCGGGCACACCGAGGTCACCGATGTGCGCATCGGCAAGCGCTTCGAGGTGAGCGTCGACGGCCCGATCACCGAAGAGACCCTTTCTGCCATCTCTGAGATTGCCGCCGATGTGTTCTCGAACCCGGTGATCGAAGACGTGGTCAGCGTGCGCATCGCTGACGAGGCCGAAGCCTGATGGCCGCCGCACGCATCGGGGTCGTCACCTTCCCCGGTTCGCTCGACGATGTCGACGCGCAGCGGGCGGGCCGCTACGCCGGTGCCGAGGTCGTGCCGCTCTGGCATGCCGACACTGACGTCTCTGGTGTTGACGCAGTCGTGCTGCCCGGCGGCTTCAGCTATGGCGACTACCTGCGCGCGGGTGCGCTTGCAGCGCAGTCGCCCATCGTGACCTCCATCATCGAGGCCGCCCATGACGGGCTGCCCGTGTTGGGCATCTGCAACGGGTTTCAGATTCTCACCGAGTCGCATCTGCTGCCCGGCGCGTTGGTGCGCAACGAGCACCTGCACTTCATTCGTCGCGACCAGCAGCTGCGCGTCGAGGCGGCCGATACCGCGTTCACCAACGGGTATGAGCAGGGTCAAGAGATCATCATCCCGTTGAAGAACGCCGACGGTCGCTACGTGGCCGATGACGACACGCTCAAGCAGCTTGAGGGCGACGGGCGTATCGTCGCCCGCTACCTTGGAGTCAACCCAAACGGCTCGGTCAACGACATCGCCGGCATCACCAACGAAGCTCGCAATGTGGTTGGGCTCATGCCCCACCCTGAGCACGCCATCGTGGCTGGTTTCGGCCCCGACACTCCCTACCGCATGCGCTCCGGCGTTGACGGCCTCACCTTCTTCACCTCGGTGCTGACCTGGCTGGGTATCGATCCCGTCTTCGACGACGAGACCGCCACCACAGCAGCAGCCCCACACACCGCCGACGCAGGAATTCGCGAATGAGCACTTCAGAGCACCCCCAGACCGACGCCGAGAGCACAGCCGCCGTGCCCGTGCACCAGCCCGATTCGGTCGAAAACGCCATTGCCACTCCCGATACCGAGCAGCCCTTCGCAGCACTCGGCCTCACCGAAGACGAGTACGGTCGCATCCGCGAGATTCTGGGCCGCCGCCCCACCTCAGGCGAGCTGGCCATGTACTCGGTGATGTGGAGCGAGCACTGCTCGTACAAATCGAGCAAGAAGTACCTGCGCCAGTTCGGCGACACCACAGCCGAACAGCGCGAGCGCGTGATGGTCGGCATCGGCGAGAACGCCGGTGTGATCGACGTGGGCAACGGTTGGGCCGTCACCTTCAAGGTCGAGAGCCATAACCACCCCAGCTTCGTCGAGCCCTTCCAGGGTGCGGCCACTGGCGTCGGCGGCATCGTGCGCGACATCATCTCGATGGGCGCACGCCCCGTCGCGGTCATGGACCAGCTCCGTTTCGGCGCCGTCGAGCACCCCGATACCCGCCGCGTTGTCGACGGCGTGGTGCGCGGCATTTCTTCGTACGCCAACTGCCTGGGCCTGCCGAACATCGGCGGTGAGACGGTCTTCGACGCCACGTACCAGGCGAACCCCCTGGTCAACGCGCTGGCGGTCGGCGTGCTGCGTCACGAAGATCTGCACCTGGCCAACGCCCGCGGCGCCGGCAACAAGGTGGTGCTCTTCGGCGCCCGCACCGGCGGCGACGGCATCGGCGGTGCCTCCATTCTGGCTTCTGACACCTTCAGCGAAGGCGGGCCGACCAAGCGCCCTGCTGTGCAGGTCGGCGACCCATTCGCCGAGAAGCTGCTGATCGAACTGTGCCTCGAGCTGTTCGCCAAGGGCCTGGTCGAGGGCATCCAAGACCTCGGCGCAGCCGGCATCTCCTGCGCCACCAGCGAGCTGGCGGCCAACGGTGACGGCGGCATGTACATCGAGCTCGACAACGTGCTGCTGCGCGACCCCACGCTCACCGCCGAAGAGATTTTGATGAGCGAGTCGCAGGAGCGCATGATGGCCATCGTCGCGCCCGACAAGCTCGACGAGTTCTTGGCCGTCGCCGAGAAGTGGGCGGTCGAAACCTCCGTGATCGGCGAGGTCACCGACGGCGACCGACTGGTCATCAACTGGCGCGGCGTCGAGATCGTCAACGTGCCACCGCACACTGTCGCAGTCGACGGCCCGGTGTATGACCGCCCGGTGGCCCGCCCCGCATGGCTTGACGAGCTGCAGGCTGACACCACGGCCGACCTCGCACGCGACAACTCAGGTGAGGGTCTCGGCGATGCTCTGCTGGCCATCCTTGCCAGCCCCAACCAGGCTGATACCTCGCTGATCACCGACCAGTACGACTATTACGTGCTCGGCAATACGGCGTTCTCTTTCCCTGAAGACGCCGGCATGATCCGCGTCGACGAGCAGACCGGCCTCGGCTTCGCCATCGCGACCGATGCCAATGGCCGCTACGCCCAGCTCGACCCGCGGGCGGGCGCTCGGCTCGCCCTCGCCGAGGCATATCGCAACGTGGCCGTGACCGGTGCTGTGCCTGCTGGCGTCACCGACTGCCTGAACTTCGGCAGCCCCGAGAACCCCGAGGTCATGTGGCAGTTCTCCGAGGCCACGGCTGGCCTCGCCGAAGGCTGCCGCGAGCTGGGCATTCCGGTGACCGGCGGCAATGTCAGCTTCTACAACCAGACCGGCGACACCCCGATTCACCCGACGCCGGTGGTCGGCGTGCTGGGGCTGATCGACGACGTCGCACGCCGCGTGCCGAGCGGCTGGCAAGACGAGGGTCAGAACCTCTACCTGCTCGGTGCCACCCGCGACGAGCTCGACGGCTCCGCATGGGCCGGTGTGCTCTTCGATCACCTGGGCGGTCGCCCGCCGCTGGTCGATTTGGCCGGCGAACGGCATCTCGCCGAGGTGCTGGCGGCACTCGCCCGTGAGGGCCTCGTGACCTCCGCGCACGACCTGAGTGAAGGCGGCCTCGGCCTGGCTTTGGCCGAGGGTGTGCTGCGCTTTGGCGTGGGTGCACGGGTGTGGCTTGACGAGCTGCAGCGTCGCGACGGCATCGATGCCACTGCCGCTCTGTTCTCAGAGTCGACCGGCCGCGTGCTGGTCTCGGTGGCTCGCGAAGACGCGGTTCGCTTCGAGGGGCTCGTGAGTGCCCGCGATTACCCGCTGATGCGCATCGGGGTCACCGACGGTGATGCGCTCGAGGTGCAGGGTCTGTTTGATATCAGCGTCGACGCCCTGCGCGCCACGCACCAGGGCACCCTGCCGCGTCATTTCGCCTAAAACTCTCGCGGGCATCCTTGCCGCGCAGAGATATGGCGGCGCGGTCAGCGCAATGTCGGCAGCGGCCAACCAGCCGCGAGTGCAGACAGTGCGTCGACTCACGTATGCTGACCGCATGAGCACAACGTCGTCTCCTCAGCCCGAAATCACGATTGTGGATGCGCCAGAGCGCCAAGCCTTCATCTTGCAGGTCGATGGCCACCCGGCTGGTCAGCTCGTCTACAGCCTGAGCGGCGGTGCGCCTCAGCTCGTTGACCTCACGCATACCGAGGTCGACGAGACGTTCGCTGGGCAGGGGCTGGCTGGGCGCTTGGTCCACGGCGCGCTCACCGCACTGCGTAGCCGCACGCCACCCGTGAAGGTCACCGCAAGCTGCCCCTACGCGGCGAAGTGGATTGAACGCCACCCCGATGAGTTCACTCACCTGATCGCTGGCTGACTGGGTTCGCGTCGCCGCTCTCAGTCGCTGGGCCGACCGAGATCAGTGCCAGAGCGTGGCCACTGCGACGTTGATCAAGGCCAGGCCGCCCACGGCATGAGCCAGCCCAGTGGGCACGGTCTCGCCCCGCACTGCCTTGCGCCGACCGATGAACGCGGCGACTGCGACGCCGATGGCCAGCAGCAGCTTCACCGCGATCTTGGCGTGGTTGAGGTCGCTGCCTTGGGCCTCGAAGATACCGACCAAAGCCAGACCTGAGACGAGCTGCACCAGCGCGCCGATCCACTGCCACAGTGTGACAGTGGGGGTCTTGAATGTTGCCAGCCAGCCGCCGACGAGAGCGGCAGCACCGAGAATATGGGCGAAGACGAGGAGGGAGATGAGGATGCTCATGCCGCAGACTCTACCGCCGGTGGTTCACGACCGACAGCCAGCACATGCAACGCTGAACATCGTCTGATGAGCGTCAGGCAGCTGCTGAGGGGCACAGGCGCGCCAAAGGGCAGATGCCGCACTCGGGCTTGCGAGCGTGACAGATGCGACGCCCATGCCAGATCAGACGATGAGACAGGGCGGTCCAGTCACGCCGGGGAAACAGCTCCGCAACCGCGAACTCGACCTTCACTGGATCAGTCTCGGCGGTCCAGCCGAAGCGTCGAACTAAGCGGCCGAAGTGCGTGTCGACGGTGAGCCCGGGCACGTCGAAGGCGTTGCCGAGCACCACGTTCGCCGTCTTGCGACCCACACCAGGCAGTGTCACCAGCTCATCGAGGGTATGGGGCACCTGTCCGCCGAAACGTTCGACCAGCCCCTGCCCCAACCCGATGATGTTACGGGCTTTAGCCCGGTAAAACCCGGTCGATCGTATGTATGACTCCAGCTCGGTGGGGTCGGCCTCGGCATAGTCTTTGGCCGTTGGGTACCTGGCGAACAGTGCGGGCGTGACCATGTTCACCCGCTTGTCGGTGCACTGTGCCGAGAGCACGGTGGCCACGGTCAGCTGTAGCGGGTTCGCGAAGTCGAGCTCACAATGGGCCTCGGGGTATTCATCGGCGAGGATGCGCCCCATTTTTCGCGCCCGACGCGTCAGTGCCAGCGGGGTCTCGTCGGCGACATCGGCCCACGTGGTCATCAGTCGTGCAGCAGGCTGTGCCGCTCGATCACTGAGTCGCGACCGGGACCGTTGCCGATGACCGAGATGCGTGCACCAGAGAGCTCTTCAAGGTGTTCGACATAGGCACGGGCATTTGCCGGCAGCTCTTCAAAGCTGCGTGCCGTGGTGATGTCTTCGCTCCAGCCCGGGAAGTACTCGTAAATCGGCTTGGCGTGGTGAAAATCACTCTGGTTGACCGGAATCTCGTCGAAGCGCTGACCGTCGACGTCGTAGGCGACCGCCACCGGAATCTTTTCAATGCCGGTGAGCACATCGAGCTTGGTGAGCACGAAGTCGGTGACGCCGTTGACGCGGGCGGCATAACGCGAAACCAATGAGTCGTACCATCCGGTGCGACGCGGGCGGCCAGTCGTGACGCCGAACTCAAAGCCAGTCTTGCGCAGATATTCGCCCGACTCGTCGAACAGCTCAGTGGGGAACGGGCCCGACCCCACTCGAGTGACGTAGGCCTTGGCGACGGCGATCACGCGATCGATGCGGTTTGGCGCAACGCCTGAACCCGTGCAGGCCCCGCCCGATGTGGGGTTCGACGAAGTGACGAAGGGGTAGGTGCCGTGGTCAACGTCAAGCATGGTGGCCTGACCGCCCTCAAACAGGAGGGTTTTGCCTGCGTCGAGAGCCTGGTTGAGCTCGAGCGAGGTGTCATGCACCAGCGGGCGCAGCCGATCGGTATAGCTGAGCAGTTCGTCGACGATCTCGTCGGGGTCGATGGCACGGCGGTTGTACAGCTTGACGAGCAGCTGGTTCTTCTGCTCGAGCGCGCCTTCGACCTTCTGCCGCAGGATGTTCTCGTCGAACAGATCTTGCACACGGATGCCCACACGGTTGATCTTGTCGGCATACGCCGGGCCGATGCCGCGGCCGGTGGTACCG
Source organism: Pseudoclavibacter soli DSM 23366 (assembly GCF_000423505.1). GTDB lineage: Bacteria > Actinomycetota > Actinomycetes > Actinomycetales > Microbacteriaceae > Pseudoclavibacter_A > Pseudoclavibacter_A soli. The sequence continues at coordinate 478,172 of NZ_KE384027.1, read as the reverse complement.
ATCTGACGTTTGCCCAAGAATCGCTCTGAGACACGGTCAAGCGTGCGATGGTACTGCGTGATGACATGCGCGTTGGCGCTCACCCGCAGCTTCGACGTGTCGACACCGCGCGCCTCGATCGCATCGAGCTCTTGGAAGAGCACCTCAATGTCGACCACCACACCGTTGGCGATCACCGGCACGACGCCGGGGCTCAGAATGCCCGATGGCAGAAGGTGCAGGGCGTATTTTTCGTCGCCGATGACCACCGTGTGCCCGGCGTTGTTGCCACCGTTGAACTTGACGACGTAGTCGACGCTGGAACCGAGCAGGTCGGTGGCCTTGCCCTTTCCTTCGTCGCCCCACTGAGCACCGACCAGGACAATGGCAGGCATGCTGCACCCCTCACGTGTGTTGTGATCTCATCGGCCACTGCGACCGACCTCGACCAGTCTAGCGACACCTCATGACAGGTCGGCCATCTCGAGGGCCAACCTCAGTATCCGTAGAGCTGCTGCTGGATGTCTTCGCCATACTCTTCGAGCACGCTGTCGAGCCGCCCGTCGTCGGAGAGCTGGGTCACCTTGGGCACAATCACCTGGGCGATCTCTGCAAGTGTGGCCAAGGGGCTGAAGTACCACGAACCGTCTTCTTGCACAGCCACGAGTGACACTTGGTCGAGACCCAGTTCAGATGCGGTTGCGGGAGCCGCCAAATCGACAGTCACGCTGTTGTTGTACGAGGAGTACGAGCTGCTGGTCACTTTGATGGTGAACTCGAGCTTCGACCAAATGACTTCAATGCGCTGCGACCCCGAGGAGAACGAGAAGGTGTAGTCGTCGGGCAGTACCTTCGCTTTGTCTCCGTCGATCTCGGTGCTCGCCCCGTCGGCGTCAAGGCTGAGAACCGACGGGGTGCTGCCCACTTCATCGAAGACGCTGTCGCCATAGAGGCTGACCAGTCGGCGCTCTGCCGTCGGCAGCGTGCGCGCAATCTCACTGTAGTCACCGGTGTTGGCGCCATCGACGATCGCCTCGGCACTCGCCTTCAGCGCAGCCTCCGGCGTTTCACTGCGAACCGTCTGGTCTGCGGTCACGAGTGTGCCGTGCTTGAGCGAGGAGTCATACTGCTTGGCCGACTGGAAGGCGTTCTCGGCCGCTGTCAGCATCAGGCTGGTGTACCACTGATCGTTCTCTTTGACGGTGACGATCGGAAAGTCGTACCCGTAGTCGCTGGAGAAGTCAGCGAAATCTGAGGTGTGTGGCAGGTCGAGATCGCCACGAATCTCGTCAGCACTTTCGGCACTCGTCGGGTCGACTGCTTCTTGCAGCTCGGCGATCTTCTCGGCCAGCTGCTGCTCATCGGTGGTGCTGACTGTGAGCGTACCTGCCGTGACCGTAGTCACAGACACCTCGCCGGCGCCACCATCGAGATCTTCTGTCGAGAGCTCAAGCCCGTCTGTCTTGATCTCGACGAGATCGAGCGCCTCAGCACTCAGGCGCGCAATGTCTTGGGTATTGGACGCGCTGCGCCCTTGCTCAAGCTGTTCAGTCAGAGGCGTGAGCACATTCGCCTCAGACGGTGCGACTGCGCCGACAACGGTCAACAGATCTTTGTCAGAAAGCGAGCTGAGCAGAGTTTTGGCGGCCTCTTCTGGGGTTGCCTGACCAGCGCTGCCCACCCCGCCGGAATCACGCAGGCCGAACCACCACCAAGCGCCACCGCCGACGACGAGAGCCACAACCAAGGCAATGGCAGTGATCAGCACCCACGGCCGCCGTTTGCGCGGGGCGTCGTCGGTACCCGGATGCCACTGCAGCTCTTGGCCTGCTGACGCGTCCGCGCCCTGTTGGCCGAATGTCGGCTGGCCACTCGGCGACGCTTGCGGCTGCTGATACTGCTGCTGCGCGGGTGCGCTTGGCGCTGCGGCAGCACTCGGAGCCTTTGCCACGGGCGGCAGCTGGGGTGCCCGACCGGGCGCGCGCCCAGCCAGAGCGGCAGAAGCCTCTCGCTGCCCAGCCGGGTCGCCGTTCGATGCCAGCCACTCAAGAAGCCCTGGATACACATTTGGATGTCGGGCGATTAGCGCCCCCAAGGAGGGGTCTTGCACGACCAGCTCGGCCAGCCGAGCGGCTGGCGTGCTGGGGTTGCTGGCCTCGGCGAGCAGCTGGGGATCTGACATGTCTGAACCTCTCTTCGTTGTGGGGTCGAGCAGACCTGTGAATCAGCTTAGCGGTTTGCCTCCGCTTCGAGTGCAGCCTGCAACTCTTCGAGACGTGCACGCAATGGTTGTGGCACACGTGAGCCGAAGATCTTGAAGTAGCGCTCGACATCGTCAGTCTCGTGCAGCCACGCTTCCGGGTCGAGTGCGAACAGGGCCTGCCAATCCTCGTCAGACACCTCGGTGCCCTCAAGCTCGAACTCTTCATGCTTCGGCAGGATGCCCAACAGCGAGGACTCGCCGGTCACCTCGTTCTCCAAGCGCTTGGAGATCCAGTCGATGACACGCGAATTGTCGCCGAACCCCGGCCACAGGAATGACCCGTCGGCGGCACGACGGAACCAGTTGACACCGAAGATGTGTGGCGCTCCCTCGCCGAGCGTCTCGCCGATCTCGAGCCAATGCCCCCAGTAGTCAGCCATGTTGTAACCGCAGAACGGCAGCATCGCGAAGGGGTCGCGGCGCAGCTGACCGACCGTACCCTCGGCCGCGGCGGTCTGCTCGCTGGCCATAGTGGCACCGATATACACACCGTCGCGCCAGGAGCGCGCCTCGACGACCAGCGGAGTGTTCGTGCGACGGCGACCACCGAACAGCACCGCGTCAACGGGCACGCCCGCCGGCTCGTCCCAGTCGGGCGCGATTGACGGCGCTTGGTCGGCCCGCACAGTGAAGCGGGAGTTGGGATGCGCCGCCGGGGTCTCAGACGAAGGGGTCCAGTCGCGACCGCGCCAATCGATGAGATGCTCGGGTACCTCGGGGGTGAGCCCCTCCCACCAGACATCACCGTCATCGGTGAGTGCGACGTTGGTGAAGATGACGTTTTCACTGAGTGCCTCGATGGCGTTGGGGTTTGTGGTCACGCCCGTGCCCGGTGCCACGCCGAAGAAGCCATTCTCAGGGTTGATCGCATAGAGCCGACCATCTGCTTTGGGGCGCATCCAGACGATGTCATCGCCCAGCGTCTCGACCTTCCAGCCGGGCAGGGTTGGGCGCATCATGGCGAAGTTTGTCTTGCCGCAGGCCGAAGGGAACGCCGCGGTGATGTGGTAGCTGCGGCCTGCCGGGCTGGTCGCTCGGATGAGCAGCATGTGCTCGGCGAGCCACCCTTGGTCGTGCCCCATGGCCGAGGCGATGCGCAGTGCATAGCACTTCTTGCCCAGCAGCGCGTTGCCGCCGTAGCCCGAGCCATACGACCAGATCTCGCGGGTCTCAGGAAACTGCACGATGTATTTGGTCGGGTTGCTCGGCCAGGGCACGTCTGGGCGGGCGTCACCGTTTTCGTCGATCAGGGGGTAGCCCACGGAGTGCACTGCCGGCACCCATTCGGCGCCGTTGGCGATCTGTTCGGCAACGCGGTCGTTGTCGACGCGGGTCATCAGGTGCATGCTGACCACCACGTAGGGCGAGTCGGTCAGCTGAATGCCCACCTGCGAGATATCGCCGCCAATCGGCCCCATCGAGAAGGGAATGACGTAGAGCGTGCGCCCTCGCATGGCGCCGCGGAACACCTCAATGAGTTCTTCGCGCATCTTGCCGGGCTCACGCCAGTTGTTGGTGGGGCCGGCGTCTTCTTCGCGGGCAGAGCAGATGAACGTGCGGTCTTCGACGCGTGCCACGTCGGTGGGGTCGGTACGCGCCAAGAAGCTGTTGGGGCGCTTCTCGGGGTTGAGACGAATGAAGGTGCCGTCATCGACCAACTGCTGGGTCAGCGTCTCCCACTCTTCAGCAGAGCCATCGACCCATTGGATGCGCTCGGGCTGCAGGATGTCGGCGAACTGCTGCACCCACTGCGCAACGGACTCGATGTGCTGGACCATATCATCGGCTTTCTGTCATGAGAAGCGGTGAGGGGCGCCATCGACCCTCCGGGGGATCTTTTACTATACCCGCAATACTATTTCTACGCAGCGTCACTCGCCGTCTATGCGGGCGTGCTGACGCACCCAATCGTGCATCACGATCGCCGCAGCCGCCGACGCATTAATCGACCGAGTGGAGCCGAACTGGGTGATCTCGACCACCGCATCCGCCGCGGCAAGCGCAGCGGCGCTCAGCCCCGGCCCCTCTTGGCCGAACAAGAAGACGCAGCGCTCGGGCAGCTCGATGCGCTCGATGGGCTGCGAGCCTTCGACGTTGTCGATCGCAATGACCGGCAGCTGGGCCTGCTTGGCCCAGGCCACGAACTCGTCGATGGTGGCGTGATGATCGACGTGCTGATAGCGGTCGGTGACCATTGCTCCCCGGCGATTCCAGCGGCGATTGCCCACGATGTGCACCCGCTCGGCCAGAAATGCGTTGGCGCTGCGCACTATCGACCCGATGTTCAGGTCGTGCTGCCAGTTCTCGATGGCGACATGAAACGGGTGACGCCTGGTGTCGAGGTCGGCGACGATCGCGGCCATCGACCAGTAGCGGTAGCGGTCGATGACGTTGCGAGTGTCGCCGTTCGCCAGCAGCTCAGGGTCGTAGTGCGGGTCGTCGGGCCACGCCTCAGGGCCACCGGGCCACGGCCCCACCCCGTGCGTGGTGTGTTCTGGGGTGCTGGTGTGTGGGATGCTCTGGCTCGGCTGGTCGGTCACCCGTCGAGTGTATCGCCCGCAGCGGTGGGCTCTTCGATGAGTTCGGCCACTGAGCCCAGCACCTCGTCGGGCCGGAACGGATACTTCTCGACTTCGGCGAGGTCGGAGATGCCGATGAGCACCAGCACCGTGTGCAGACCGGCCTCGATGCCGGCGACGACATCGGTGTCCATGCGATCGCCGATCATGCCGGTGGTTTTGGAGTGTGCATCGATGCGTGTCATCGCCGAGCGGAACATCATCGGGTTGGGTTTGCCCACCACATAGGGTTCGCGACCCCCGGTTGCCTTCGAGATCAGTGCGGCGATGGCCCCGGTCGCCGGCAGCGGCCCCTCAGGGCCCGGCCCCGTGGGGTCGGGGTTGGTGCTGATGAACCGAGCACCGCCGAGTATCAGCCGGATGGCCTTGGCGATCGCCTCGAACGAGTACGTGCGGGTCTCGCCGACCACAACGTAGTCGGGGTCGCGATCAGTGAGCACAAAACCGGCCTCGTACAGGGCTGTGGTCAGCCCGGCCTCGCCCACCACGTATGCACTGCCGCCGGGCTTCTGAGCGGCCAGAAAGTGAGCCGTGGCCAGCGCGGAAGTCCAGATTTCGTCTTCGGCGACGTCGATGCCCATTGAATGCAGGCGCGCGCTCAGATCGCGCGGCGTGTAGATGGAGTTGTTGGTCAGCACGAGAAACGGTTTGTGCTGCGCACGCCAGCTGCGAATCAGCTCGCCCGCGCCGGGAAGTGCGCGCCCCTCTTTGACGAGCACGCCATCCATGTCGGTCAGCCACGATTGGATGCTCGCGCGACTGAGCTGGGCTTCGTTCTGCGGGTTCTGCGTCTGCGGTGTCATCGGTGCCAGCCTCTCACACTGTGCCAACTGGGCGGTGAACAGTGCATGACGCATTCATGATCGCGTGTCTCAGACGTCGAGTTCGTCGACACTGATCGCCGCGAGATACGGGATGCCCGCGGCCTCGATCGCCTCTTTGGCACCCGTGTGCCGATCGACGACGACCGCTACGGCGACGACCTCGGCCCCGGCCTTGCGCAGCGCCGCGATCGCCTTGAGCGGCGAACCGCCTGTGGTGGAGGTGTCTTCGACCACGATGACCCGTTTGCCGGCGAGCTCGGGGCCCTCGATCTGACGGCCGCGGCCGTGGTCTTTGGGCTCTTTGCGCACCACGAATGCGTGGTAGGCCAGGCCCTGCGCCGCGCCCTGATGCAAGATCGAGGTGGCGATGGGGTCGGCGCCAAGCGTGAGACCGCCGACGGCATAGACATCGGGAATGTCTTTGATGAGGTCGACCATGACCTGCCCGATCAGCGGGGCCACCCGATAGTCGAGGCTGACCTTGCGCAGGTCGACGTAGTAGGTCGCCTTTTTGCCGCTGACCAGCGTGAAGTCACCATGGAACACGGCGTCGGAGTTGATGTACGAGATGAGCTGGTCGCGTGCTGAGGTCATGCGTCTCATTCTACGCAAGCGCGAGCGGGCCAGTGCGGGAGGGGCGCGGCGTGCGCTGTGGGGGTGGCGGCCCGGGCATCCTGCCGCCCCATTGGTACAGTGGGGGCCGTGCGCATCGCAACCTGGAACGTGAACTCGATCAGGGCCCGCATCGACCGGGTCACCGAATGGCTCGACGAAAACGACGTCGACGTGTTGGCCGTGCAAGAGATTAAGTGTCGCGAGTCGCAGTTTCCGTTCGCGGCGTTCGAAGAGCGCGGCTACGAGGTGCACATGCACGGGCTCAATCAGTGGAACGGCGTGGCACTGATCAGCAGAATTGCGGCCGAGGATGTGCAGATCGGCTTTGCCGGGCAGCCGAGCTTTCGCGACGTGGTCGAGGCGCGGGCCATCGGGGCCACCTTCGACGGCGTGCAGGTGTGGAGCCTCTACGTGCCGAACGGGCGGGAGCTCGATGACCCGCATTATGCCTACAAGCTCGAATGGCTGCGCGTGCTGCGCGAGGATGCCGCCGGTTGGCTTGCTGCCGACCCAGACGCCCAGATCGCGCTGGTCGGCGACTGGAACATCGCGCCGCTCGACAGTGATGTGTGGGATGTGGCCGCATTCGCGGGCAAGACGCATGTCTCGGCGCCGGAGCGAGCCGCCTTCTCGGCGTTCGAGCAGACCGGATTCGCCGATGTGGTACGGCCGTTTGCGCCTACGGGTTACACGTATTGGGATTACAAGCAGCTGCGGTTTATTCGCGACGAGGGCATGCGCATCGACTTTGTGCTGGGTTCGCCAGCCTTCGCCGCTCAGGTCGAAAATGCCTACATCGACCGCGCTGCGCGTGAAGGGGTGCAGCCGAGCGACCACGTGCCGGTGGTCGTCGAGCTGCCGGGTGATGACGATGACCGACCGATGGTGTTCTGACGCGGCTGCTGGCCGCCGTGCAGCATCTCGCCGCTGCGTGCATGATTTCACCCATTTGTGCGCTCCTGCGGTGAAATCCTGCGCAGCGGGGTGAAACGGTGCCCGGTACCACATCCCACCGGTTCTACACAGTCGCAGATACTGCCGAATTCGTCCACAGCCGGCGCTGAGCCCGACCGGTGCCCGCCCCAGACAGGCACAGTGGATGCATGCCACAGTTCAGCCCATACGGGGTATACAGCGCCAAGTCACTGCACGACGCAGGGTACTCCCGGCGCGCCATCGAGGCGCTGATGCGCACCGGGCGGCTGACCCGACTGCGCCCAGGCTGGTACGCACGCGACGATGCCCATCCTTGGGTTCGCCAGGCCCTCATCGGCGGCGGCCAGCTCACCGGTCTGCATGCGCTGAAACTGCTCGAGACCAACACGAACCGCGTGTGGCTGCCGCCCGAGGCATCGGTACACCTGCACACGCCTCGCGTCACCATCGCGCACCGGCAGATCACGTCGTTGCCGCTGGCTCTTCCCGCGACGGCTCAGCATGGCATCGCCCCGGTGTTCAGCAGCGGTCAGGGGTTCAGCGCACAGCACAGGGATGTCCCCGTGCGCTGGCATCAGCACCCGCGAATTCCCGCCACCGATTTGGGTTTCGGAGTGCTGCCTCCTCATGCTGCTGTGCTCCATGGCCTCTTCGAGGTCCCATTCGAGCAGGCGGTGGCTGTCGTCGACTCTCTGCTGCGTCTGGCCCGATCTCGCGTGAACAACCGCTATCTCGGCAGACATGCCGTGCTGTCGCTGACGCATGCCGACCTCATCCGTGCGCTCAGCGGCTCGCCCTGTGGGCGACGCATTCTGAGATACGTTGACACCGCCGCTGAATCAGGGCTGGAGAGCATCCTGCGTGTGCTGCTGACCCTTGCTGGTCATCACGTCGAGTCGCAGGTGGCACTGCCAGACGGCACGCGCATCGATCTGTTGGTCGACGGCATTCTCGCGATTGAGATCAACGGGTCGACGCATCTCACCCGTGAGCAGCGCGATCGCGATTATCAGAAAGACATGATGATCACCGCCATCGGCAAGGTGCCCGCGCGATACAGCTACCGGCAGATCCTGTTCGATTGGCCGGCGGTGCACGCCGATGTGTTGCAGAAGATCGCCAGCGCCTCGTAAGGCGCGAGCCAGTGGCTTGCCGTTGCAGGAGGGCTTCGGTGCTCGTCAGGCTGTGCAAGAGACGCGTGCACGAGACTTGCCACCTCGCGCCACCCCGTCACCAGATTCGCCCCGTGCAAAATGCCGGCAATGCCCCACGGCCGCCGTCAGCAAATTCACCCAAACGTGCACGATATCGCCGCTGACCACGTCAATCTCGTGAAAACGTGCGCAGCGGGGTGAAAACGGGCACAGGACAGCACGCTTCGCGCGCGAAATTGTGCACAGCGGGGTGAAAACGGCCCCCTCTCAGTACAGCAGCGCCACGATCGTTGCCACCACCGGCACCGACAGCAGTGTGCTGGTGAAGGCCGTGTCTCGGGCCAGTGTCTGCCCAACCCCGTACTGCGTCGCGTAGTTGTAGGTGTTCTGCGCCGTGGGCAGCGCAGCCATCACCACCGCCACCATGAGTGCATGACCGGTGAGCCCGAACAGCTGGGTGGCAATCACCCAGGCGAATGCCGGCTGCACAAAGCTCTTGACCAGCACGGCAACCGAAATGCGGCCGATCGGGCTGCCGGCCGAGAACGGGCGTTTGGCAGCCAGCGACATGCCGAAGTTGATCAGCATGGTCGGCACCGAGATGCCGGCGATCAGATGAATGGGCTCGTAGACCACCTCAGGTACCGGCACACCGATGACCACCACCGCGATGGCGACGACACTGGCGATCAGCACCGGGTTCAGCAGCACATGCCGCAGCGTCGGCCACAGGCCCGCGCCCCCGCCGTCGGCGATGTCGAGGCAGATCATCGCGATCGGCGTGTAAAGCGCCATCTGAAAGAGCATGATCGGCGCGATCTGCGATGAGTCGCCGAGCGCATATACCGCGATCGGAATACCCAAGTTGCCGATGTTGACATATGACGCCGACATCACCCCGATGATGGTCTCGCCGCCCGCAGGCCGCCAGATCGGCAGCACGACCACCAGATAGACCACGATCGCCGCAGCCACCGAAATGATCTGCACGCCGAGCGCGGGAGTGAGCAGATCCTGCGGCTGCGACTTGACGATCAGGCTGAACAACAGTGCCGGCTGTGCAACGTAGAAGATCAGCTTCGACAGCACCGGTCGGGCATCCGGCCCCAACACGCCGCCTCGACCGAGACCGAAGCCGACCGCGATTATGATCGCGATGACGCCGAAGCCGACGAAGACTCCGCTCATCGCCGGCTCAGACGGCCTGACGGAAGCCGCCGGGCTGCGCCGCGGCATCGGCCAGATGCTGCAGATGCGGCGGAATGTCGCGCCCGCGCTTTTGCATGGTGGATGCCCACAGTCGCCCTGCGCGGTACGACGAGCGCACCAGCGGCCCGGCGAGCACCCCCGGGAAGCCGATCTGCTCGGCCTCGGCCTTGAGCTCGACGAACTCTTCGGGCTTGACCCAGCGATCGATGGGATGATGCAGCTTCGACGGGCGCAGATACTGCGTGATCGTGATGATGTCGGTGCCAGCGTCGAACAGGTCGTGCAGTGCCTGCGAGATCTCTTCGCGGGTCTCGCCCATGCCGAGAATGAGGTTCGACTTGGTGATCATGCCGGCCGCGCGGGCCTGCGTCAGCACGTCGAGCGAGCGCTCATAGCGGAACGCCGGACGAATACTCTTGAAAATACGCGGCACCGTCTCGAGATTGTGGGCGAACACCTCGGGCTGCGCGTCAAAGATCAGCTGCAGCCGCTCGGGAATGCCGCGCAGATCGTCGGCGAGCACCTCGACGCCAGTGCCCGGGTTCTGCTGATGAATCTGCCGAATCGTCTCGGCATACAGCCACGCTCCATCGTCGGGCAGATCATCGCGGGTGACCCCGGTGATGGTTGCGTAGCGCAGCCCCATGCGTGCGACCGATTCGCCGACGCGCCGCGGCTCATCCATGTCGAGCGGCTCGGGTTTGCCCGAGATGATGTCGCAGAAGTCGCAGCGACGCGTGCAGATCGCACCACCGATCAAGAACGTGGCTTCGCGGTCTTCCCAGCACTCGTAGATGTTGGGGCAGCCGGCCTCTTGACAGACGGTGTGCAGCCCCTCGTCTTTGACCAACCCGTGCAGCTCTTTGTATTCAGGCCCCTGCTTGGCCAGGGTGCGAATCCAACCGGGCTTCTTCTCGATGGGGGTCTCAGCGTTGCGCTGCTCGACGCGCCGCAGCTTGCGATCGGGGCTCGCCATAAACTGCCGCAGGTTGCCGCGTGACGGCCCGCCGGGTCGTGCGGTGTTCTGCTGCTTCGACGGCATGGTCGGCATGCCGAGGGCCGCAGGCCCGGTGGATGCCCCACCCGCGTGCCCACCGCATCCGCAGGCCCCAGCCGCGTGGGTGGCGAAGCCGTGGCCGGTGCCGGGCTCGTGCGACCCACCGCAGGCACAGCCCGCGGCGGAGTCGACGCCGCCAGCCATTAGCTGAGCAACGTGTTCGGGCAGCGCGGGAGTCATGAGACGGCGACCTCCTGGATCAGACGCTCGAGATGCGGGGTGACAATGGGCACGACATCTGCCGGGGTGACGGTGCGGCCGAGCACCTGCGAGATGCTGGTGACCCCGGCGTCGGTGATGCCGCATGGAATGAAGCTGTGGAACACCTCATTGTCGGTACTGCAGTTGAGTGAGAACCCGTGCGTGGTGACGCCGCGGGAGGCGTGAATGCCGATCTGGGCGATCTTTTCGGGCTGCACCAGCCCGGTGTCGACCCAGGCGCCGGAGCGCCCTTCAACGCGGAAGGCGGTGACGCCGAGCTCGCCGAGCGTGTCGATGAGCACCTGCTCGACGGCCCGCACATATGGCACCAGACGCAGATGCTCGCGCAGCTCGAACACCGGGTAGCCAATGAGCTGGCCCGGCCCGTGCCAAGTCACCTTGCCACCGCGGTTGATCGGCACCACCGGGGTGCCGTCGGTGGGGTATTCGGCGGGGTCGGCGCGTCGCCCGGCAGTGTAGACCGCCGGGTGTTCGAGCAGGTAGACGGCTCCGTGAGACTCCCCGGCCTTGACTTGGGCCTCGGTGCGCTCCTGCAGCTGCAGGGCCTCGCGGTAGTCGACCAGGTCGGGGGCCAGCCCCAGCACCCGGATGGGCACGCTTGTTGTGGTCGTCGCAGTCACACTGACACACTAGTGCACCGCACCGACCGCCCAAGTGCGCATGACGCACGGTTTTCCGAGGATGCTTCCTGCGATAATCGACAACATGAGCTCGCCACGCAACACCGACGACTGGCAGCCCGATGTGCTGGGACCAGACTTTCAGGCTCTCACCCTGCCACTCGGGGTGGATGCTGAGGGCGACGTGGTGGCCACTCTGGTGCGTCACCACCCGCGCGAGACTGCCGCGATCATTCGGCGTCTGCCGTACCCTCGCCATCCTCGCGAAGCGTTCGAGGGCTGGGATGTGCTCTACGTGCACGGCTGGAACGACTACTTCTTTCAAGCACATGTGGCGCAGTGGTTCACCGAGCGCGGAGCGCGTTTCTACGCACTCGATCTGCGCAAATACGGCCGCAGCCTGCGCGAGGGACAGACCCCGGGGCTGATCACCAACCTCGACGAATACGACCGTGACATTGAGGCGGCTCTGACTGCCATGGCTCGTGACACATCGGCACTGGCCGGGCGACGCCTGGCCCTGTTCGGGCATTCCACTGGCGGTCTGGTGCTGAGCCTGTGGGCCGATCGGCACCCGGGCCGGGCACAGGCGCTGCTGCTCAACAGCCCCTGGCTCGAGCTGCAGGCCCGCGCCGTCGGTCGCCAGGTGCTCGCCCCGGTGCTCGATCTGCAGACACGCGTCGATCCCTCGTTCACCCTGCCGAGCATTGATCTGGGCTTTTATGCCCGCACGGTGAGCGACGAGTTCGACGGCGAGTGGCACTACAACGAAACGTGGCGACGCAACCGGGGCTTCGGCGTGCCCTCGGTGTGGCTGTCGGCAGTGCTCGCAGGGCATCGACGCGTAGCCGAGGGGCTCGACGTGCAGGCGCCCATTCTCACGCTGCTGTCGTCAACCAGCACGCTCTCGTCGACGTGGCGTGAGTCGATGCGCCACAGCGACTGCGTGATCAACGTCGAAGACGTGGCCCGGCGAGCGCTGCGTCTGGGCCACGAGGTCACCGTCACCCGCGTCGACGACGCCGTGCACGATGTGTTTCTCTCGCGTCGCAGCGTGCGCGACCGCGCGTTTGCCGCGATCGAACGCTGGGCGACCGGCTACGCCGCAACCACCCGACCGTAGTCGGTCGTCGGCTGCGATACACTGATCCAGACCACACGGGTGCTCCCCCAAGGAGCTGAGACCGGGCTGACTTCGCCCGGGACCGTCGAACCTGATCCGGCTCATACCGGCGGAGGAAGTGAGGATCGACGCATGTCTGCGCGCACTCAACAACACACACCAACCGACACCACCGACCCGGCCAGCCTGCGCCAGCACGAGGCGCACTCACTGGCTTGGCTTGAGGATGCCCAGCACGGCATCCGCGTTCCGGTCACCCGCATCACACTGAGCGACGATGCCCAGGGCAGACCGAACGCACCACTCGACGTCTACCGCACGGCGGGCCCCGGCAGCGTGCCCGAGGTAGGTCTCGCACCACAGCGTCAGCCCTGGATCGACGCACGCGGTGACGTCGAGCCGCATGTCGAGCACGGCAGTCAGCTGGTCGACGACGGCCGATCTGCTGTGCGCAGAGGTTCCCCCTCGCTGCAGTGGCACGGTCGCACGCATCAGCCACTGCGAGCGAAGCCCGGCCACACTGTCACGCAGATGCACTATGCCCGACGCGGTGAAATCACCCCCGAAATGCGCTTCGTCGCGCTGCGCGAGGGCTGCGACGTCGAACTCGTGCGCAGCGAGCTGGCCAGCGGGCGCGCGATCATCCCCAACAACATCAATCACCCCGAGAGCGAGCCGATGATCATCGGCCGAGCCTTCTCGGTGAAAATCAACGCCAACATCGGCAACTCGGCAGTGACCAGCTCGATCGCCGAAGAGGTGGCCAAGTTGCAGTGGGCTGCCAAGTGGGGCGCCGACACGCTGATGGATCTGTCAACCGGCGACGATATTCACACCACGCGCGAGTGGATTCTGCGCAACGCGCCCATTCCAATCGGCACCGTGCCCATCTATCAGGCGCTCGAGAAAGTGCACGGCGATGCCCAGGCACTCACTTGGGAGATCTATCGCGACACCGTGATCGAACAGTGCGAACAGGGAGTCGACTACATGACCGTACATGCCGGGGTGCTACTGCGCTATGTGCCGCTGACCGCCGACCGTGTCACTGGCATCGTCTCGCGCGGCGGGTCAATTCTCGCCGGATGGTGTCTGGCACACCATCAGGAGAACTTCTTGTACACGCACTTCGACGAACTGTGCGAGATCTTCGCACAATACGACGTGGCGTTCTCGCTGGGTGACGGGCTGCGCCCGGGTTCGATTGCCGATGCCAACGACGCGGCACAGTTCGCCGAGCTCGACACGCTCGCCGAGCTCACCCACCGCGCATGGGAGTATGACGTGCAGGTGATGGTCGAAGGCCCGGGGCACATCCCGCTGCATCTGGTGCGCGAGAACGTCGAACGCCAGCAGCGCCTGTGCGATGGTGCACCCTTCTATACGCTGGGGCCGCTGGTCACCGATATCGCACCTGGCTACGACCACATCACCTCAGCGATCGGCGCCACCGAGATCGCCCGTTATGGCACCGCAATGCTCTGCTACGTCACTCCCAAAGAGCACCTCGGGCTGCCCGACCGCGATGACGTGAAAACGGGGGTGATCACCTACAAGATCGCGGCACATGCGGCAGATCTGGCGAAAGGACATCCGAGTGCGCAGCGTCGGGACGATGCGTTGTCCAAGGCTCGCTTTGAGTTTCGGTGGCGCGACCAATTCGCGCTGGGTCTCGACCCGGAGACGGCCGAGCGCTTTCATGACGAGACGCTGCCGGCAGAGCCGGCGAAGACCGCCCACTTCTGCTCGATGTGCGGACCGAAGTTCTGTTCGATGCGCATCTCGCAGGACATCCGCGACGCCTATGGCGACGCGGATGCTCAGGCGGCCATCGCCGGCATGGCGCTCAAGAGCGCCGAGTTCACCGCCAGCGGAGGCAGCGTCTACCTGCCCGATCCGGTTATTGCTCCACCACTCCGTCAGCGTTGACCTCAAGGCCATCGCCGTCGGGGTCAACCGTGACCCGTACGCTCTCGCCGTCGTGAATCTCGCCAGAGAGCAGCTTGCTGGCCAGTCGATCGTCGATCTCACGCTGAACCAGGCGACGCAGCGGCCTGGCACCATACACCGGGTCGTAGCCCTTGTCTGCCAGCCAGGCCTTGGCGTCTGACGTGACTGCCAGCTGCAGTCGCCGAGACGCGAGGCGGTGCCCCAGCCGCTGAATGTACAGGTCGACGATCTGCGTGAGCTCGGGCTTGGTCAGCGCGTTGAACACGACGATGTCGTCGAGCCGGTTCAAGAACTCGGGCTTGAACGTCTGGTGCACTACCTCGAGCACATGCTCGCGTTTGGCCTCAGGTTTGATGCCCGGATCGATCAAGAACTGGCTGCCGAGGTTCGACGTCAGAATCAGAATCGTGTTGCGGAAGTCGACCGTGCGCCCCTGCCCATCGGTCAGACGGCCGTCGTCGAGCACCTGCAGCAGGATGTCGAACACATCGGGGTGCGCCTTCTCGACCTCGTCGAGTAGCACCACCGAGTAAGGGCGACGCCGCACGGCTTCGGTCAGCTGCCCGCCCTGTTCGTAGCCGACGTACCCCGGAGGGGCACCGACCAGCCGTGAGACGGTGTGCTTCTCGCCATACTCTGACATGTCGATGCGCACCATGGCACGCTCGTCGTCGAAGAGGAACTCGGCGAGCGCCTTCGCCAGCTCGGTCTTGCCGACGCCGGTGGGGCCCAAGAACAGGAACGAACCGGTCGGGCGGTTGGGGTCGGCGATGCCGGCACGCGTGCGCCGAACCGCCTCAGCGACAGCTTTGACGGCCTCTTTCTGACCGATCAGACGCTTGCCCAACTCGGCCTCAAGGTTCAGCAGCTTCTCGCTCTCGCCCTGCAACAGCTTGCCCACAGGGATGCCTGTCCAGGCGGCCACCACCTCGGCGATGTCGTCTTCGGTGACCTCAGTGCTCACCATGCGCTCGCCCTTTTCGTCAGCCGTCTGCTCAGCTGTTTCGGCTTGTGCCAAGCTCGCCTCGACAGCCTTGCGCTTGCCCTCGAGCTCAGCGAGACGTTTCCAGATCGACGGATCATTGGACCCAGTGGACTGCTGCTCATTGAGCGTGCGTTCGATCTGCTGCTCGATGTCGGCTTTCTGCTCACGCAGCTGCTTTGCCCCTTGGAAGACCTGGCGCTCTTTCTCCCAGCGCTTCTGCAGCTCGGCGAGGTCTTTCTCGACCTTCGCCTTATCTTCGGTGACCTTTTTCAGCCGCTCTTGACTGGCCGGGTCTTTCTCCTTGCGCAGTGAGACCTCGGCGATGTTCAGCCGAACGAGTTCACGATTGAGCGCGTCGATCTCTTCGGGGTTCGACTCCTGCTCCATCTTCAGACGCGAGGCAGCTTCGTCGATCAGGTCGATGGCCTTATCTGGCAGCTGACGATCGGGAATGTAGCGGTTCGACAGCTGCGCGGCGGCGACCAGCGCCCCGTCGGTGATGCGCACACCGTGGAAGTTCACGTAGGTGTCTTTCAGGCCACGCAGGATGGACACCGTGTCTTCGACGCTCGGTTCACCGACATACACCTGCTGAAAGCGGCGTTCGAGGGCCGAGTCTTTCTCGATGTACTCGCGGTATTCATTGAGCGTAGTGGCGCCGATCAAGCGCAGCTCACCACGGGCCAGCATCGGCTTGAGCATGTTGGCCGCATCTTGACCGTCGCCAGCCCCTGCTCCCACCAACGTATGAATCTCATCAATGAAGGTGACAACCCCCCCATCACTGTCTTTGATCTCTTTGAGTACCTTCTTCAGGCGCTCCTCGAACTCACCGCGGTATTTCGCCCCGGCGACCAGCGCGCCAAGGTCAAGCGAGATCAGTCGTTTGCCCTTCAACGAGTCGGGCACGTCGCCCTTCACGATGCGCTGCGCCAGACCCTCGACCACTGCGGTCTTGCCGACGCCGGGCTCACCGATGAGCACCGGGTTGTTCTTGGTGCGGCGAGTGAGTACCTGCGAGACCCGACGGATCTCAGCATCACGACCGATCACCGGGTCGAGCTTGCCCTCCTTCGCGATCTCAGTGAGATCAGTACCGTACTGCTCGAGCGCGGACTTCTCTTCTTCTTGGTTGGGCTGACGCCCCTGTGGCTGCTGTGCCATGTCTGTCTCCTCTCGTGCAGCGAGCCCTGTCGTCTCGTCTGCACCGCCGTGGGGTTCTCAGGCCCACGACGTCAAGTTCACAACCAATCGAACATCGGACAACTTGAGTCTATTCCGCTCAACTTCATTTCGCAGCTGAAAATTGTCACAGCGCACAATGCCACTCAGTTCCCACACCCGGTTGGCCGGGGCAAGGATGCACATTAGAGTTGGCCTCAGACCAGCGACCCAGCCGAGGGCTCGCACATCCACCGAAGAGTCTGGAGCAGCGCATGTCACGACGCACCGATCGAGAGGTCGGCATCGACGAGCTTCTGGAGACGGCCAGCGCCAATTCTGAGAAGCCGCCGGTCTCACCCGTACAGCGGCTGCGGCAGGTGCTCTCGGCGATCCTGCTGGTGATCGCCGCCTTCGGCGCCCCAGCGTCGATCACCGCGGCCTGGCTGCAGACCCACGTGCTCGACACCGACACTTTCGTGGCCGACAACGCCGACCTGATCAACGACCCGGCAGTGCGCACCATGCTGGCAACCCGCACCGGCAATGCGATGCTCTCGAAAGTGGAGATTCCAGAGGCTGGCACTCTGCAGTTCCGGGCACTCGCTGCACTTCTGGGGCTTGATTCTTCAGCCACTCTGCAAGACGTACACAACCAAGTGTTCACGATCACCTCAGATGCGGTGAACGCGGCACTCGATGCAGACACCACGCAGCGCATCTGGCGACAGGTGCTCTCTGACTCGCTGACGCAGAACCTCGCCGAGCTGCGCGGGCAGAGCGAGCCCCACGCGAACGGTGCACTCGGCATTCAACTGGGTGGTCTCGCCGAAGCGGTGCGCGACCAGCTCACCGCTAACCGCAGCACGTTGGCCGCGCTGCTGCCCTCGGGCGACATCGACATCACCGTTGCCGTCGGCCCTGAGACAGGCATTGCCCAAGCCTCAGCTCCGGTGCAGCTTATCGATGCTGCCGGCGTGCCACTGATCATCGTCACAGCACTGAGCTTGGTGCTCGGCGTGCTGCTCGCTGTGCGCGACAAATGGCTCGCGCTCAGCCGCTGGGCCGCCTGGACCGTAGTCACACTCGTCGCCACCTTTGCTCTCGGTCGCGCTGGCACGTGGCTCACCGCCCGCAGGCTCGAGACCCAGCTGGGCGACGCCAGCGAGGTGATCGTCACACGGTTGACCGAGCAGCTGCTGACCTGGCTGACCGTCGGGGGCATCGCTGCGGCCGTCGTTGCCCTCGTCGCTCGAGTGATTGTGACGATTCGGCGTCACCGCGCCCGCGCCCGCGCCTAGGCCTGAGCAAGGTTCAGCAGAAACTCCACCTCGCCGTGATCTTCGACTGAGACGAAGCCCAGGCTCGGGGCGGTCACGCCGAAGTCGGCAAACGTGATGGGGATCGACCCGGCGCGGCCTCGGCTGGGGCTGCGGCGTCCGTCGTGCCGCGCGACCCGCGCATCCATTCGTTGTCGCGAAACATATTGGTCGAGGCTGTGGCCTGCCTGTGCGCGCCATGGTGCACGAGGGTGTCCACAGAAGCCTCCGCAGGGGTGGACCTATACCCCACCCGGGTATATGCTCGACCTATGAGCAGCGACCCCGAGCAGATGCACATGAACCACGAGCACAGCCACAGCGACCATAGCCACCACGACATGGCGAACATGCCCGGCATGCAGATGCCTGGTATGCAGATGTCGGGCCACGACATGACGGGCCACTCCGGCCACGACATGCACGCGCATGTCGCACGCTTTCGCCAGCTGTTTTGGATCATGCTGGCGCTGTCGATTCCGGTGGTCGCGCTCTCGCACATGTTCGCCATGATCGTCGGCTACTCGCTGCCCGAGCAGACCTGGCTGAGCTGGGTGACCCCTGTGCTCGGCACGGTCATGTACGTCTGGGGCGGCCGCCCGTTTCTGACCGGCGCCGTCAGCGAGATCCGCAGCCGACAGCCCGGCATGATGCTGCTGATCGGGCTGGCCATCACCGTTGCCTTCGTCTCTTCATGGCTGTCGGCCCTGCACCTGCTTGACGATCAGCTCGACTTCTGGTGGGAGCTCGCGCTGCTCATCGTGATCATGCTGCTCGGCCACTGGATCGAGATGCGGTCACTGGCCCAGACCTCCTCGGTGCTCGACACTCTCGCCGCGCTGCTTCCCGACGAAGCAGAGCGCGTCACCGGCGACACCGTCGAGCGGGTCGCGCCCGGTGACCTTCGCGTCGGCGACATCGTAGTGATTCGCCCGGGCGGGCGCGTGCCGGCCGATGCCACGGTCGTCGAGGGCTCGGCCGCCATCGACGAGAGCATGATCACCGGCGAGTCGGCCACCGTTCGGCGCACCTCCGGCGACCACCTCGTGGCCGGCACCGTCGCCACTGACTCCGGAGTGCACGCACAGGTCACGGCCGTCGGCGAAGACACGACCCTCGCGGGCATCCGCCGTCTGGTCGCCGAAGCGCAGTCATCGACATCTCGCACGCAGCGGCTGGCCGACCGCGCCGCCGGCTGGCTGTTCTGGTTCGCGCTCGGCGCCGCCGCACTCACGGCACTGATTTGGTCGCTGGTCGGTCAGCCCGACCAGGCCATCGTGCGCACGATCAGCGTACTGGTGATCGCCTGCCCGCACGCGCTCGGGCTGGCCATTCCGCTGGTGGTGTCGATTGCCACCGAGCGCGCAGCCCGCAGTGGCGTGCTCATCTCTGACCGGCTCGCACTCGAGGCGATGCGCACGGTCGACACTGTGCTGTTCGACAAGACCGGCACGCTCACCAAGGGCGAGCCGACGGTCACGGCTTTGGCCGCTGCCCCCGGGTTCGACGCCCCTGCCGGCACGACGGCGCAGGATGCCGTGCTCGCTTTGGCTGCCGCAGCCGAGTCCGACTCGGAGCACCCGCTGGCTTGCGCAATCGTGGCTGCAGCGCATGCCCGTGGGCTCGACGTGCCCA
Organism: Pseudoclavibacter soli DSM 23366; assembly: GCF_000423505.1. GTDB lineage: Bacteria > Actinomycetota > Actinomycetes > Actinomycetales > Microbacteriaceae > Pseudoclavibacter_A > Pseudoclavibacter_A soli. The sequence continues at coordinate 458,541 of NZ_KE384027.1, read as the reverse complement.
CAGCAGATCAGTTCAGCTCGTCACCGGCAGTGGGCGTGGTGGCCACGGTGACTGTTGGCGGCACACCGCATCGCATCAGCGTGGGCGGCCCGCTGCTGCTTGAACAGCACCATGCCGAGCCGTTGCCCGAGGCCACCACGTGGGGTGCTGCGGGCACAGTGCTGCACGTGCTCGACGAAGACACGGTGATCGGGGTGCTGCAGCTGGCCGACGGCATCCGGCCCGAATCTCGCGCCGCTGTGCGACAGCTGCACGAAGAGGGCGTGCAGGTAGTGATGATCACCGGTGACGCGAAACCGGTGGCGGACGCCGTGGCCGCCGAGCTCGGCATCGATCGCGTGTTCGCTGGGGTGCGGCCCGAGCAGAAGGCCAAGAAGGTTGCTCAGCTGCAGCGAGAGGGCCGCCAGGTGGCGATGGTCGGTGACGGCGTGAATGACGCTCCTGCGCTGGCCGCGGCGAATGTGGGCATCGCGATCGGGGCCGGAACAGATGTGGCCATCGCATCGGCCGGAGTCATCCTGGCCAGCGACGACCCGCGCGGTGTGATCGCGGTGCGCACACTGTCTGAGGCCACGTATCGCAAGATGCGGCAGAACCTGTGGTGGGCTGCCGGATACAACCTGATCTCGGTGCCGCTGGCAGCCGGAGTGCTGGCACCCATCGGGTTCGTGCTGCCGATGTCGGTCGGTGCACTGCTGATGTCGGCGTCGACCGTGGTGGTCGCACTCAATGCACAGCTGCTACGGCGGGTCGATCTGCGCCCGCGCGACTGATCCCACCTGGGCCTCCCCAGCACATCGAGTGCGTAGAAGAGCGGCCTACCCCGTGGCACGTAGGCCGCTCTTCTGCACACTCGGTGGCCGTGGCCACCCCGCTGATTCGACGTCGCCCACAGCCACTGGCTATGATCTCTGCAACGAGCTTGTGCCCCAAGCGCCGCTGCCCCAACAGTCGGCACAGTGCGAACGGTGCGAGCATCACCGAATGGCTCGCAGAGAGATGACCATGGCAGACAACGCACGACCCGCACACGAGGGCGAAGAGCATCTCGAAGAGGTCGGGGCTAAGCTCAACTGGCTGCGCGCCGGCGTGCTCGGTGCCAACGACGGCATCGTCTCGGTGGCGGGCGTGGTCATCGGCGTGGCCGGTGCCACCACAAATCTCATCGCGATCATCACGGCCGGACTCGCCGCTTGGGTGGCCGGTGCCTTTTCGATGGCCGGTGGTGAATACGTCTCGGTGAGCACCCAGCGCGACACCGAGAAGGCCCTGCTCGAGAAAGAGCGCTGGGAGCTCAAAACCATGCCGCACGAGGAGTTCGACGAGCTCGCCGACCTCTACGTGCAGCGCGGCGTCACTCCTGAAGTTGCACAACTGGTCGCACGCGACCTCACCAAACACGATGCCCTGCGTGCACATGCCGACGCCGAACTCGGCATCGACCCCGATGCACTCACCAACCCCTGGGCTGCGGCACTCTCGTCGATGATCGCCTTCACTGCCGGGGCGCTGTTGCCGATGGGCGTCGTGCTGCTGCCCGTCGACGCCGCTACCCGCGTCTGGCTCGTCGTAGCTGCGGTGGCCGTCGGCCTGCTGCTGACGGGCTGGGTCAGCGCCGCCCTGGGTAAGGCAGCCCTCGGCAAAGCGATCGCCCGCAACGTCGGCATGGGCATGCTCACCATGGCCGTCACGTATGCGGTGGGTGCCCTGTTCGGCTCAGCCGTGGGCGTCTGACCCCGGGCAATCAGTCGTTGCCCAGGCCTTCGCGACCTTGGGATGTCCAGCCCGGGTTGGCCGATCGCGGCCCAGCCACCTGCGCGGCCAGCGCGTCGAGCCTGCGCAGCTGGTCGGCGTCGAGCACCACGTCTAAGGCACCGAGATTCTCATCGATGCGCTCGGGGCTGCGCGTGCCCGGAATCGGCGAGATGCGCACATCGAGCTCACGCGCCTTGGCGTACAGCCACGCCAAGGCCACCTGCGCCACGCTCACCCGACCAGCAGACACCGGCGCACTGGCCTCAACACCGCGAGCGCGGGTGACCTCCGCGGCCACATCGGCCACGATCTGCACCAGCCCCTGATTGATGGCGAGGTTCTCACCACCGAGTCGCGGAAAGATCGCGCGCACATTCGGTGCCGCGTTGTCGAGGGTGCGCCAGTCATCGGTCAGCAGACCGCGACTCAGCGGCGAGTACGGCACGAACCCCGCACCAACCTCTCGCACCGCTGGCAGCACGAAGTGCTCCACGTCACGCGCAAAGATACTGTATTCGGTCTGCACTGCAGCGATCGGTGCCACCTGCGCAGCGCGGCGGATCTCGTCTCCGGTGGGCTCGCTCAGCCCAATGTGGCGCACCTTGCCCTCGGTCACCAGCTCGGCAATGGCGCCTACGGTCTCTTCGATCGGCACCTCGGGGTCAACCCGGTGCTGGTAGTACAGGTCGACGTGGTCAGTGCCGAGCCGCACCAGCGTGCCGTCGATCTGCTCGCGCACATACGCGCGATCGCCGCGCACACTGCGACTGCCGGCCCCGCCGACCCGCAGAATGCCGACCTTGCTGGCAACCTGCACCGAGTCGCGCACGCGCGCCCCGGCCCCGGCGAACAGCCGTGAAATGGTGCGCTCGCTGCGCCCGTCGCCATAGATGTTGGCACTGTCGAGATAGGTGACGCCCTGCGCAACGGCATGCTGCAGGGTATGCCACGCCTGTTCGTCGTCGATGGCTCCGTAGGCGTCGCTCAGGCTCATGGCCCCGTAGCCCTGCACAGTGGTGGTCAGCCCGTCGCCCAGCTCGACCGTGGGCAGTGTCTGCTCGCTCATCAGGTGTTCCGTTCTCTTGGTTGGCGTGGTGGATGCCCGGTTCGGCTCAGGCCGAAGGGCTCCAGCCGAGCTTGGGGCCGAGTTCGCCGGCAATGTCTTCGATAATCTGGTCGTAGTCGGCCTGCTCGAAGCTGAACGGCAGCGCGAAGGCCACCTCATCGATCAGCCGGAAGGCCTCAAGCTCGGCAAGCTGCTCGGCGATCTGCGCAGAAGTGCCGACGAAGTCGCGCGAGAACAGCGTGTTCTTGGGGCCGTGCCCCACCTGCGTGCGCGGCAGTCGCTTCTCGACGTAGGCCTCGTATTTGCGCACCTGGTCGCCGGTGGCGCTGTCGGTCGGGATGACCACCAGGCCCTGTGACACCCGTGGCGTTCCAGCGCCCTGATACGCGTCTCGGTACACCTGAATCTGATGGGCTTGGTTCTCGTCGAAGTCGTCACCGAGCTCTCCGCTGATCACGCTGGAGGTGAGCAGGTTGAGCCCGTGTTCGGCGGTCCAGCGTACCGAGCGCTCAGAGCCGGCGCCGTACCAGAGGCGATCGACCAGACCCTCGGCATGCGGCTGCACCCGGTCAGAGAACTCTTCGACGATGCCGTCGGCTCCGGCGAAGTCGCTGACCCTATCGCCGCGCACTGCTTCGATCAGGCGTTCGACCCGTCGGTAGCTGAAGTCTTCGGTATCGAAGCTCTCGGGGTACAGGGCATGCTTCCAGTCGTCGTAGTGAAACGGTGTGCCCACGCTCACCCCGGGGTTGAGACGACCGCCCGAGAGCACATCGACCGTGGCCAGATCTTCGGCTAGGCGCAGCGGATTCTCGACGCCAAGGGGAATCACGGCAGTGCCCAAATCGATTCGCGAGGTGCGCTGGCTGGCCGCAGCCAACACCGCCACTGGCGAAGAGATGCCGTATTGCAGGTGCCGCTGTCGCAGCCAGGCCGAGTCATAGCCCAGCCGCTCGCCGCGTTCGATCACCTCGAGTGTGGTCTCGTGCCCGCCGCGCGGATCGTGCTCGTCGAACAGCCCGAGGGTGAGAAAGCCCAGGCGTCGCAGCGGAAGGTTATCAGTCATGAGCGGATGCTCTCTTTCTCTCTGGCCTGATGCCCGTCATGTGCCGCGGTGGCCGCGAGCGCCTCGCGAGCTGCCACCGCATCGATGGCCGCGGGCCCGATGTCGACCAGCGGGAGGTCGGCAGCCCGGCCGCCCTCGGCATCCACCGTACCCTCGAGAAGCCCCACCGTTGTGAGCACCTCGCGGGCCAACCGGTCGTTGAGCCGAAAGGTCAGCGCGTTGGTGCCGGGTCTGGCGAACGCCGCCGAGCGACCACCGTCAGTGAACTCGCCGCTGGCCCAGCGCCTCGGCAGCACGGTGCCGTCGACTGCGACCACGTGCAGGGTGCCCGGCTGCACCACGAGCTTGCCGTTGGTGCGGAGCCGATCGGGTTCGCCGAACGCGCGCTCGTGCCCCTGCCCGCTCAGGTGCAGGTCGGTCAGTGCGGGGTTGGCCGAGGCCGACACCGAGCACTGCGGCTGGTAGGCCTCGACCAGCACGCTGGCGGTGCGCGTGTCGCCGAGCGTCTCGCTGTGCACCACATAGCCCGAGTCGGTGAGCTCGACCTCGCCGAGCACGCCTAAGAACTCGAGCACGCCGGCATCGACCAGAGCGATCAGCAGTTCGAGGCGCTCTCCGGGTGGGCCACTGGCGATGAAGCTGAAGAGGTTGTGCCAGAAGCCGGTCAGCTGCTCGACACGGGTGGCATCGCTCCAGGCGGGGTGAGCGACCTGCTCGCCGAGCACGAACGTCGCCCCGATAATCGCCTGCACCAGTGCGGTCTGCTCGCTGTACTCGTCGCTCTCATGGCGCAGCAGATCGTCGAGCAGATACTCGCGCAGCCGTTGCTGCAAGTGGTCGGTATCAGTCTCGTGAATGCCGGTCAGCGGCCGTTGCAGCCGTTCGAAATCGATGCGGTCGGCATCGGCGACGTGATCGGCGAGCCAGCCGGCGATCACCGGCCCGTCGAATCGCTCACCCTCGGCAAACAGCTGCTGCAGCTCAGCCCACGTGCCGGTGACCCGATCTGGGTGCCCGCTGAACAGCTCCCGGTAATAGGCATGGGCAAGCTCGTGCTGAATCTCAGGCCAGACCTCGGTGACGAAATCGACCTGCTCATGCGTGTCGAGATACTCGCGCAGCCAGTCGGCAGTGAAGAACTCGGTGGCGAAGCCGTGGTTCTCGCCCTGCAGATGCGAGGTGGTCTTAGCGTGATACGGCACCCCGCGCCGTGACCCGGTGAGGATGCGCGGCTCACGCCCCGTCGCCGCATACGTCACGCGGTGGCCGAGTGGCGCCTCGGGGTCGAACGTATAGCGCCCGCCCCGGTCGACGGTCAGGCGCACCACCAAGTCGACGAAGCTGAGCCCGCTGCCGCGCAACAGCACGGTGTCGTGTTCATCGATGTTCGACAGGTCGAGATCTGAGGCGTAGGCCGGGGGCAGATAGCGCAACCCCAGCGCCGAGGCCTGCTCGGCGATCGCGCGATGCCGCGGCGCGATCTGCGCATCAACGTGCCCCACGGCATAGATCACAGCGTCGGCCCCCAGTGTGGCAGCCTCGCTCGCGCTCTCATGCACGTCGACCTCAAGTGGATGCTCTGCGCCGTTGGCCGCGTCGCGCACCGCGGTGACCGTGCCGGTCTGGGTGACGATGTGCCAGTGCTCTGGCGCACGGGCGATGGCCCGCTGCGTGAACCAGTCGAGGTAGTGGCTATGCAGGCGTCGCGTCGGAAAACTGCGCGGGGTCAGTGCCTCGATCTCGGCGATGACCCCGGCATCGTCGATGGGCACCTTTATGACGCCGGTGCGCACCTGTTCGGCCCACTCGGCCACGCTCGGCCCGGGGGCCACCGGCCCGTCGATGGTCGACGTCACGTCGGTGAACAGCGAGACCTCACCGGCCAGCGAGTTCAGCCGCAGCTCGCCCGACTGGTCACGGCGCCAGACTCGCCCGGGCCCCACGGGGTACGGGTCGATCAGACGCACCTCAAGTGCAGTGTCGGGGGCGTCTCGGCGTGCGTTCTCGATCAGCCGCTCAAGCACGCCAATGCCGCGTGGGCCGCCGCCGATGATCACCACTCGGGCCGTGTTGCTCATGCCTGATCCTCTCCAGAACAGCACAAGGCTAGGTGAGGGTACACGGTGGCACCATTCCAGGTGCAACGTGACGTCATGACGCACGTCGCGATTCGTACCCTGACTAGCATTCCTGTCATGACTGATCTCTCCGATTCTGTGCGTGCTACCCCTGCTGACCCCCAGTCGACAAATGACCGCGTGGTCGTGGTGTCGCTGGCCGATGACCTCGCCAAGCCACTGCTCGACGAACTCGACTACGAGTACGCCACGCGCTATGCCGACTTCGATGGCTTCGAACAGCCCGAAGACGCCCCCAGCGAGATCGAGCTGTTTCCGCCCTTCGTATTCGAGCCGCCGCTCGGGCTCGCCCTGTTGATCGTGCGCGACGGCCAGGCCATCGCCGGTGGGGCCTTCATGCATCTCGATGAACGCACAGTCGAGTACAAGCGCATTTGGACATCCTCGAAACACCGTCGCCAGGGCCTCTCGCGCCGCGTGCTTGCGGCCCTTGACCACGAGGCTGCGTCACGCGGCTATTCGAGGGTGTACCTGACCACCGGCCCGCGCCAGCCCGAGGCCAAGCATCTGTATCTGCGCACGGGCTTCACCCCGCTGTTCGATGTGGATGCCGACCCCGAGACGGTCGTGCACCTCGCCTTCGAGAAGCGCATCACGCCGACTGCTGCCCGGCAGCGCCCCAAGGGTCTGCGAGCTCGTCTGCGCTTCTGGCGCCAGCGTCGCCGCATTGAGTGGGCTCACAAGTACCACCCGGCGCCGACGGTGCGCCTCGACGATCTGCCCACCACCGGCGACGCCAGCTGACCGAGCGATTCGCTGTGGCTCAGGCACGGCGTGCGTGCAGCGGCCGATGAGTGCCGGTCGAGGTTCACCCCCGACCGGCACATTGGGTTACGGCAGCTCGGGTGAGAGCCCCAGGTGCTCGCGCAGCGTGTCACCGGCGTACTCAGTCGGGTAGATGCCGCGGCTCTGCAGCTCGGGCACCAGCTGGTTGACGATCTCGTCGAGCCCCGTGGGTGTCAGGTACGGCGTGATGTTAAAGCCCGAGACGATGCCGGTGTCGGCGTAGCGCTGCAGGTTGTCGGCGATGGTCTGCACGCTGCCAACGAATCCGTTGTCGTCGTTGCCGCGTGCGGTGTGGTGAATCACGAACTCGCGGATGCTCCAGCCGTTGTCAGCCGCCTGCGCGCGCCACTGCTCGGCCACCTCGCGGGCCCGGGCATTCTGAAAACCACTGCCGCGTGTCTCGTTTGACACCTCGACGGCGGGGTCGAGCTCGGGCAGCGGGCCGTCGGGATCGTACTCGCTGAGGTCACGCCCCCAGAATTGCTCGAGGTAGGCGATCGCTGTCTGCGGAGTGATCTGCGCGAGTCGCACCTCGCGGTACTTCTCACGTGCCTCGGCATCGGTGTCGCCGATCACGAAGGTGCTGCCGGGGAACGCGGTGACCGCTCCGGCGGGTCGGCCGGCAGCCTCCACGCGGCGAGCGATGTCCGCGGCGAACTCGGTGGCGTCGGTGAACTCGGGGTGGGCCGAGAAGATCACGTCGGCGTGTTTGGCTGCCAGATCGCGCCCCTCAGCGGAGTCGCCCGCTTGGAACAGCACTGGGCGCCCACCGGGGGTGATCGGCAGAGTGCGCCGCACGTCGAGATCGTAGAACTCATTGTGCACCTCGACGTGCTGCGGAATGCCCGTGCTCCAGTCGTCAGCGGCAGCGGAGTCAGCAACCGTGCCGGTCTCCCAGCTGCGCCAAATGGCCTTGACCGCCTGAATGAACGCATCCGCGTGACGGTAGCGGTCTTCACCGCTGACGTAGCCGCCGCGACGGAAGTTCTCACCCGTCCAGGCGTTGTGCGTGGTGACGATGTTCCAGGCGTTGCGGCCGCCAGAGAGCAGGTTGAGGCTGGCCAGGCGGTAGGCGAGGTCTGCCGGGTCGTTGTAGGTGGTGCTCTGCGTCGAGACCACGCCGATCTTTTCGGTGACGGCGGCCAGTGCCGCGTCAAGCGTTTGTGCGTCGGGGCGACCGGCCACATCGAGGTTGTGCAGGCGGCCGAGGTGCTCGCGCAGGCGCAGCCCCTCCCCTACGAACACGGCGGCGAAGCGGCCTCGCTCGGCGGTCTGCGCCACCCGACGGAACGATTCGAAGGCGACCTGATCGCCGCTTTGCGGCCAGTGCCAGATGGTCGAGAAGTTGACGCCCTGAAAGAAGACGCCGAACTGAATCTGGTGTGTGCTGTTGTTCTGACCCATGGTCACTTGGCTCCTTCTGCGGCGAACACGTTGGCGGCGACTGGCAGACCGAAGGTCTCGCGCAGCGTCTGCCCGGGGCGAGGTGCGACGAGCACGCCAGCTGCAAGCAGCTGGGGCAGCACCGCGTAGGCGAGCTCGTCGAGATCAATCGCGAGGCTCGCAGGAATGAGGCGCACGCCGTCAACCGTGGCGGACAGCTCGGTGAGCAGAGCGACCAGCTCGTCAGCCGAGCCGGTGAATCGTTGAGCCGCCCCGGCAGCCCAAGGTGTGCGGGCATCCAATCGGGCCAGTCGGTCGGCACCGAGCTCGCCGCGCGAGTCGAGCGCGATCTCAAGGTCGGCGATCACTCGCACATTGCGGTCGGCGCGAGCGGCCTCGGCTGCCTGAGCCAGATCGGCAGAGACCGGCACCAGCACGGCATCGGCGTCAACACCAGCGGCATGCTCGGCCGGCACCAGCACGGGCAGTTGCCCCTGCGGTGGGCGAGGGATGATGGACGGCCCCTTCACGGTGAAACCCGCGCCGGCGAAATCGACATAGTGCAGTTTGTCGCGGTCGAAGAAGCGACCGGTCGGCAGATCGCGAATCACCGCGTCGTCTTCCCAGCTGTCCCAGAGCAGGCGGTTGACCGCCACCACGTCGACGACCTCTTGAGCGAGCTCGTCAGCGGTGAGCGCCTCGCGCCCGAACTGCGCCGCAGCCTCAGCCGAGTTCTCGGCGGAGAACAGCACGCCGGCACGACCATGCGACGAATAATCGATGCTGGCGACCTGAGTGGCGGTGTGGAAGGGCTCGATATAGGTCACCGGCACCTGCGGAATGAGCCCGATGCTCGAAGTCAGCGGTGCGGTGAATGCGGCAGACTGCACGGCGTCAAAACGCCCCCGCACGTCGGCGCCGTCGCTCGGCGGCAGGTGCGAACCCGCATACGTGAGGTACGAAAAGCCTGCGCTCTGCGCCTGCGAGGCTACGTGCGCCGGGTGTGCGCCGGCCAACAGCCGGTCTGGCGTGTGCCGGGCGTCGCGCCAGGCGGCGGGATGTGAGCCGTCGCCGTCGACGTGCAGACCGAGCGTGAACGATGTCGCCATGCTGGTACTCCTTCAGAGGTGTGTTGAAGTTCGAAGCTTCACCGACGAGTGTTGGAGAAGCCGGAGTCAGACTAAGACGGAGTACCCCACAGCGCCGCATTGCTGCGCAACAGAGCGTCACACGGTGCATCGTTCGGCAGCCGCTGACGCGGCACAGGGTAAGTTGTACCCTATGCCGGAGCCTTTTCTTCTCAGCGATCACCCCGCCGCGGCCGATCTCGCGGCCGACACTACCGCTCTGCTGCAGCGCCTGATTCGCAATGCCGCGGTGAACGACGGCACGGTCGGCTCGGGCGACGAGCTCACCAGCGTGCGCACGCTGCAGGCGTTCTTTGGCGAGCTGCTCGACCTGCCCGAAGTCGACGTCGAGATCATCGAGCCCAAACCGGGCCGGGCATCCATCATCGCGCGGCTGCATGGCAGCAACCCAACGGCCCGATCGCTCGCTCTGCTCGGCCATCTCGACGTCGTGCCGGCTGATGCCGCAGGGTGGCGACACGACCCGTTCGCCGCCGAGATCGCCGACGGTCACGTCTGGGGGCGCGGCGCCATCGACATGCTCACGCTCACGTCATCGTTCGCCACGGTCTTCCGTATTGCGCTGGCGCACCCAGAGCTGCGGCCTGCCGGCGATCTCCTGTTCGCGGCACTGGCCGACGAAGAGGCCGGCGGCGCTTGGGGCGCCGAGTGGATCACCAAGCACCGACCTGAGCTGCTCACGGTAGACGACGCGCTCACTGAGCAGGGCGGCGTGCTGCTCGACCGTGACAGCGCGCATCCGGGCATCACGTTGGGCGTCGGAGAGAAGGGCGGGGCCGGGCGTCGTCTGCGCATCACCGGCATCCCAGGCCACGGTTCTGTGCCTTGGGGCTCGCGCAACGCTGCCGGAATCGCCGCCGAGATCGTGCTGCACCTGCTGCGTGAGCCCGCTCCCCCGCAGATTCTGCCGCACTGGGTCAGCCTGGTGCACGGTCTGCAGCTCGAAGCCGATCTCGAAGCCCGTCTGCTCGATGTCGACACCCTCGACGCGGCGCTTCCCGAACTCGGTGAGCTGGCGCCGCTGGGGCACGCCCTCACCCGCATGACGGTGTCGCCGAACATCGTGCGCGCAGGCGACAAACACAATGTCATTCCCGGCAGCGCGACCGTCGACCTCGACATCAGGGTGCTGCCCGGGCAGACAGCCGCAGATGTCGAGGCGTTTCTCACCAAAGCTCTGGCGCCTTGGGCCGATAGCGTCGTCGTCGAGGGCGTGGGGTTTCAGCCCGGCAGCACCTCGCCGGCAGACTCCGAGCTGACCAAACGTATCGCCGAAACCTTCCAACGCGTCTACCCGGGCGCCGTGCCGGCACAGGTCATCGGCCCGGGCGGCAGCGACGGACGATTCCTGCGCCCGAACGGCACCCACGTCTACGGGTTCGGGCTGTTCTCGAGAGCCCTCGGGCTGGCCGAGTTTCGTCGGCGCCTGCACGGCAATAACGAGCGGGTCGACCTCGAGTCGATCGCACTGACCGCCGGTGCGCTCGCCGACGTGGTGCTGCGCGTCGACTGAGGCCCGCCGCTAGACCAGCCCACAACGACACTGCGTGAGGCCACCCAGCCCAACGTGACTCAGACGAGCGCAGACCGGTAGGCGTAGAGCCCCGGTGTGCCGCCGGTGTGCACAAAGGCGACCCGCTGATCAGCGGCAAAGGCCCCTTCGCGCACCAATTGCAGCAGGCCCGCAGCGGCCTTGCCGGTGTACACCGGGTCAAGCAGAATGCCCTCGGTCTCGGCGAACAGTCGCACTGCCCGACGCATCTCATCGGTGGGCACACCATAGCCCGGCCCCACAAACCGGTCGTCGAGTTCGACGCGCGCAGCCGCCTGCCCCGGGTCGACGTCAAGCAACTGCAGGGTCTGCTCCACCAGACTCAGCACTTTGGGCTGTTGGTCGGCAACGCTGCGTGAGACGGTCACGCCGATAATGCGGGTGGATGCCCGATGCACTTGCGCCCCAACAACAAGCCCTGCCTGTGTGCCGGCACTTCCGCTGGCCACCACCACGGCATCGAGATCGAGGCCGCTGTCGACCAGCTCAGTGAACGCCTCGACATATCCGAGGCTGCCCAGGGGCGATGAACCGCCCACCGGGATGAGTATGGGTGCGCGACCGGCCGATCGGAGCCTGGCGACCACGGCATCCGCCGCAGCCGAGGAGTCGTCGCCCTCTGGCACCAGTGTGATCTCGGCGCCGAGCAGATCGTCGAGCAGTGCGTTGCCATTGTTCAGGTACTCGTCGGTGGCACCCTCGGGCACCTCGAGCACCAGATGTGCGGCGAGCCCGACACGGTTGGCGGCGGCAGCGGTCTGTCGGGCGTGGTTCGACTGCACGGCGCCGATGGTAACCACGGTGTCCGCACCCTGTGCGAGGGCGTCGTCTAGCAGGAATTCGAGTTTACGAGCTTTGTTGCCGCCTCCGGCGAGCCCGGTGAGGTCGTCGCGTTTGATCCACAGTTCGGGCACCTGACCAGCACCACCGAGTGCGTCGCGCAGCCGGTCGAGGCGCTGCAGCGGCGTGGGCGCAGCCACGAATCTCGGTCGACGAGCGTAACGGGCGAGCAATGTGGTCATAGTTGAGTCTCCTGTGGGCTGGTGCGGGCGAAGTGTGCGCCAGGCATGCAGTTTAACCGGGTCGAGTCTCGCCCGCCGGATTCTGAACAATCGTGGCGGGCGAGACTCGACGAGCGGTCTGAGATCAGCTCTTGGGAAGCCCCGGCGGGTTGATTCGAGACTCGGTGACGGCCTCTGCTGTCAGCCCCCAGCGTTCGAGGATCTGCTGGTACTGGCCTTCTTCGATCGCTTTGTTCAGCACGATGTTGACGGCCTTGATCAACCCGTTGTCCTTCTTCGTGGCCGCAGCGATCTCCGCGGTCTCGGGCCAGCCACCGTTGACGGTGCCGACGAGTTTGGTCTCAGCGGTCGATGCGGCCTTGAACGCGCCCGTAGCATTGGGGCCGAACGTCGCGTCGGCACGACCTGACTGAATCGCCAGCGTTGCTGCCGAGTCGTCGTCGTAATAGACCAGTTCGGCAGGGTCTTTGCCCTCGCTTTCGAGCGTCTGATTCCAGCTCAGCAGCACCTTCTCTTGGTTCGTGCCAGAACCGACGATGATCTTCAGGCCCGAGACGTCCTCGGCCGACTGGATGCTGGAGATCGAGCTGTCAGACTTCACATAAAAGCCCAGCAGATCGACACGATAGGTGGCAAAGTCGTAGAGCTCTTTGCGCTCTTCAGTCACCGTGACATTCGAGGTGACCAAGTCATACTTGCCAGACTGGATGCCCAGTGGCCAGTCTGACCAAGAGGTCACCGCCTGCTGGTACTCAAGCCCGAGGCCCTCCGCGATCAGCGCGCCGAAATCCGCCTCGCTGCCGATTCGGGTGGAGTTGTCGTCGGAGGCGAACAGGCCCAGCGGAGCCCCGCCTGAGCCAGCCGTGCCGACGACGGTCAGCTTGCCGGCTTCAATGGGCGTGAACCCACTCTCTTTGAGCGCCTCGACAGCCTCGGGTACCGCATCAATGTGCGGTCGGTCGGCTGCGTTCTGCGAGGTGAGGTCGAACGAGACCGCACTGGCTACTTGTGACTCCGTACTTTCGCCAGAACTCCCGCCGAACCCTTTCACGCCGGCCCAGATACCGCCAGTGGCCAAGGCCACGACCGCAACCGCTGCGACGATCAAGCCTCCCTGCTTCTTTGTGATTGCCATGTAGTTCCTGCTTTCCTTCAATGGTTTTCTGTGATGGTCTGTTCAACTCGACGCGCATGCTCCGCCGGGTCGCGGGGTCAGAGCACCCGATCGACGAATTCCTTGGTTCGTTGATTCGTCGGATGTACCAGGACCTGTTCTGGTGTGCCGATCTCGAGAATGCGGCCGTCTTCGAGAAAGGCCACACGGTCTGCGATTTCTCTGGCGAAGCCGATCTCGTGGGTGACAATGATCAGCGTTGTGCCCTGTCTGGCCAGAACGCGAATCACATCGAGCACCTCTCCGACCAGCTCTGGGTCGAGTGCACTGGTCGGTTCGTCGAACAGCAGCACTTTGGGTTTGAGCACCAGCGCCCGGGCGATCGCCACGCGTTGCTGCTGCCCTCCAGAGAGCTGACTCGGGTACCGGTCGGCTTTGTCAGCGAGACCCACCCGAGCCAACTGCTCGCGTGCCTGGGCCGCGGCCTGCTCGGCTGATGCCCGGCCGAGTGAGACCGGAGCCAACGTGATGTTCTCAAGCACGGTCAGGTTGGGAAACAGATTGAACTGCTGAAAGACAATGCCCACTTGCGTGCGACGCCGCAGAACTTCGCGCTCTGGCACTTCATACAGGCGATCACCCCGGCGCTCATAGCCGATGTACTGGCCATCGACCGTCACTGCTCCGCTGTCGACCGTCTCCAAATGGTTGATGGTGCGCAGCAGCGTCGACTTGCCCGACCCGGAGGGGCCGATCAGGGCCACCGTCTCGCCGGGGTGCACCGTCAGTGAGACGTCGTGCAATACCTCCACAGCACCATAGGACTTGCTCACATGGCTGACCTCGACCAGACCGACCGTCTGTGTCTGTTCGCCGTCGCGTTCGATTGCCACCGTGCTCATGCCTGCACCTGTCCCTTCACCTCAGTCGCGGACTTCGCGGAATCGTCGCCAAGCCTGTGCCACAGCGCCACCAACTGTGTGCGGGCGCGCTGCAGTGGTGTCGGTGGCAGCTCACGCAGACTGCCCTTCGAGAAGTGCCGCTCGATGTAGAACTGGAAGATCGACAGCACTGTCGTGATGATCGCATACCAGACGACGGCCACCAGCAGCAGCGGAATCACCCGCTGGTTGCGCCCGTAGATCACCTGCACGCTGTAGAACAGCTCAGGCAGAGCGACCACGAACGCCACCGACGTGCCTTTAACCTGACCGATTAACTCGTTGAACGCTGCGGGGAGAATGGCTCTGGCCGCCTGTGGCAGAACAATGCGGAAGAAGCGCACGCTGCGTGGAATGCCGAGCGCTGCTGCTGCCTCTTTCTGGCCATGATCGACAGAGAGGATGCCACCACGGATGATCTCAGCTGAGTATGCCGCCTGATGCAGCGTCAGACCGATTGCCACGGCCGCGAAGGCCGTCAGCAGGGTCGTGGTTGGAAACTCCACCAGCCAGAAATCGTTGGTGAATGGCGTGCCCAGCCCCAGCGTGGGGTAGAGGTAGCCCAAGTTGTACCACACGAGGATCTGCACGAGCAGCGGCACGGAGCGGAAGAACCAGATGTACCACCATGCCGCGGCATTCAGCAGCGGCGAACCGCTGAGCCGGAATACCGCAAGCACCGTACCGAGGACGAACCCACCAATGATCGAGATGAGCGTCAGCAAGAGCGTCAGTCTCAACCCCTGCAACACGAAGGGGTCGAAGAAGTACTCGCCGACGATGTTCCAGCCGTACCGCGAGTTTGTGAACAGCGACCACACGAACTGTGCGACGACGAACAGGATCAGCGCCGAGAGAATCCAGCGCCCCCAGTGCCGGATCGGGACTACGCGCAGTGGTCGCACCTGATCATCAGTTTCTTCGGGTTCGACAGAGGTGGCACCTTTGGCCACCCGAACCGCGCTCTCTTCGACAACAGTCATGTTGTGCCCCTCTCCGCTCATCTCGTGAGCCCTCGCTGCTCGCCCTGTGCGGCAGCTGTCTCTGGCAGCAGTCGATGTTTTGACGTCGTTCATGCTGGCATGGGTGTCCAATGGATCGTCGTTTTCTCTCACTGCATTTCTTCGTATTACCGTCTGTGACCTGCGCGACGCCCTGTTTCACAGAAGGCAGAGACTGGCTGAGATTTGGCGCAAACTGGATGTCATGACTGCTGTACGAGAGGCTCGCCCTGGCGAGTTCGACGAGATCGGCCGACTCACATATGCCGGCTTCGGCCATGCCGCACCGGGTGCACGACGACCAACACCAGAACGACTGCATCTGCTGCTCGATGCCGAGGCCCGAGCCCGACAGGGCACGCTGCTGGTCGCTGAGGATGGCGGCCACTTGATCGGCACGGCCACTCTGTTGCCCGGCGATGCCGCGCTCAGCCGCCAGGCTCGATCTGCCGCCGAGTCAGAGCTTCGTCTGCTCGCAGTGCTACCGCAGGCGCGCAGCACCGGAGCAGGCTGGCAGCTGATGCGCGCGGCCATTGAGCGTTCCGCGGCAGCCGGAGCCCACGCCCTGGTGCTTGACACCGGCCCGCGCAACTTTACTTCGCAGCGGCTCTATCATCGCCTGGGCTTCGAACGAGCTCCCGAAAGAGAGACGCAGCCCTCGCTCAGCGGTGAGCCGCTGGCCGTGTTCGTCTATGACTTCTCGCCGAGCGACCCTCTGCTCGTGCGCCTGGCCAGGCCCAACGAGTATGAGCACACCGCGCCGTCAATCTGGGCTGCGGCGGGCCTCGGCGCACCCGAGCAGCTGTCGGCACTCGCACATGAGCATGAGCTGTGGGTCGTGGAACGGCGCGACGACCACCGCCTGATAGGTGCCGTGGTCACTGTGCGACCTGACCCTGCGGCAGACCCCAATGCGGTGCTCGCACCGATCGCGCATCCTTTCGCCGTGGCCGAACAGCGCCCAGTCGTGGCCGAACGCCTCGAAGCGCACTTGGCCGCTCTCAGACATGTGCGACAGCGCCTGCATCAGCACACGGTGAGCGCGTAGGCCTCGCGTCTCAGCGGGCGGGCTGCACCCGATAGGTGCGGTCGAGGCTCAACGCTGCGGCGACCAGTGTGCCTGCGCCGCCGGCGATCACACCGAACGTGAGCCCGAGTTCGCCGCCGGCCAGCAGCAACCCGGTGGCCAGAGCCACGAAGAATGTCGCCGACAGTCGCTGCACCAGCTGGAAGAACGACGCCGCCACCCCCCTTGCCTGGGCGGGCGCATGTGCGAAAGTGACCGCCCGCAGCACGGGCTCGGTGATGCCTGATCCGAGGCCGGAGACAACACTGAAGGCCACAGTCACCCAGATCAGGCGCGCAGTGCTCGGAGTGCCAAGCGTTGCGACCAGCAGCAGCGCCGCGGCGGCGAGTTCGACGCCCAGGGCCAGGGGCACAGCATGCGCACCGAATCGACGGAACGCACGTGTGCCCTGCGCCGACGCCCAGATGCGTGCCAGTGCACCCGGAATGAACAGTGTCGCCACCCACAGCGGGGTGAGGGCCGCATGCTCGAGCAGGTAGAGGGTGAGCACCGTCGACTTGGCAAGGATCGCACCGAACCAGAACATCGCCACGACGCACCCGATCACAAAGCCGCGAGAGCGCACCAGCGCCGGCACGAACAGCGGCAGCCGCCCAGCGGCGAGACAGCGCCGCTCCCACCAGACCAATACGGCGACCAGCAGCGGCACCACAAGCATCAGCCACAGCGAATAGTCGCTGAGCACGGGATCGACCACGGGCAGGGTGATGACGGTCACCAACACACCGAGCAATGCCACGGCAGGCAGGTCGAGCCCCAGGCGCCGCGTTGTCTGAGCAAGCTGGCCGTCGCGAGGCAGTGGATGGTAAAGCAGTGTGACCAGCAGCGTCGCGGTGATGAAGGGGATGTTCAGGCCAAGGATCACCCGCCACGACCAGTCGGCGGGCAGTGTCTGCAGCACAAGCGCCGAGAGCAGGGGCCCGGCGAGCGCCGACGCAGCCGACGCCATGCCGTACCCTGACAGCGCGCGCAGTCTGGCCATCCCTTCGAACTCGTCTTGGATCAGCCCCAGCACCTGTGCGCTGATCGTGCCACCGCCGAACCCCTGCACGATACGCCCGGCGACGCTCCACCAGATCTGAGCGGCGAAGACCGAGAGCAGCCCGCCGCCCAAGAACAGGGCGAGGCCGAACAGCAGCGGTGCTTTGCGGCCGAGTCGGTCGCCCAGCCGGCCGGCCGGCACCAGCCCCAGACCGAAGGTCAGCGAGTATGAGGCGAGAAACCACTGCACCTGCTGAGTCGTTGCACCAAGTGACTGCTGCAGGCTCGGCACCGCGTAAGTGGTGGCGGCCGAGTCGAGCAGCGTACCGAAACCCGCACCCAAACAGCACGCGAGCACGATGACGGTGCGGCGTCTGTCGCTCACAGCGTGGCCTGCAGCGGTGCGTCTGCTGCTCCCCAGGCCTCCGCAAGCAGCTCATAGGAGCGCACGCGCAGCGCATGATCGTGCACGATTGTGGTGATCAGCAGCTCGTCGGCACCCGTTACCCGCTGCAGAGCGGCAAGGCGCTCGACGACCTGCTCAGGCGCGCCCACGAACCGGGTGGTCTCCCGATCATGCACGAGCACACGCGCCTCGTCGTCGAGTGGTGCGGCAGCGGCTTCCTCTGGCGTGGGATAGGCGATCGCGCCGGTTGACCGACGGTCGCGGATGGAGTGCACCCATTGTGCATATCCCTGCCCCAAGTGCTCGGCGGTGGCGGCGTCATCGGCCACGACGACATCGGCTGACACGATCACGTATGGCGCATCGAGCCAGCGTGATCGCCGGAAATGCCGACGATACTCGGTGATCGCGTCGAGGCTGTTCGCCGGTGCCGTGTGATAGTTCGACCCGAAGGGCAGCCCGTGCTCGCCGGCGACACGCGCGCTGATGCCCGCGCTCGACCCGTGCAGCCACAGCTGCGGATGCGCACCAGCAGCGGGTGGGGCCACATATCGCCCCACGCGTGGGTCAGTCGAGGTGCCTGCGAACAGTTCGAGCAGCGCATCGACCACGGCGTCGAAGTCGGAGGTATCGCCGGCGGTGCGGCCGAACAGCTCGCGCGTGAGCTCGAACCGGTCAGAGCCGAACCAGTTCGGTGTTCGTGGGGCCGGAAACACGATGCCCTCCACGACGTGATCGCCACGTGTCGACACTGGTGCCGCGCCGGCGGCCTCGGCATGTTCTGGGCTCGCCGCCGGGATGCTGCCCGAGCGCCCCAGCCCAAGGTCGACTCGCCCCTGTGCCAGTGCATCGAGCACGCCGAAGGTCTCGGCGACCTGCGGCAGATGATAGTTGCCCACCAGCGTGGCCGCCGTGCCCAAGCGGATGTGTTCGGTCACCTGGGCGAGGGCGGCCAGCAGCACGTGCGGCTGCGAACCGGCGATGCCCTCATTGAGGTGGTGTTCGGTGAGCCAGTATCTGGCGAGGCCCAGGCCTTCGGCCTGTCGGGCCAGGTCGAGCGCGTTGCGCACGGCCTCGGCGGAGGTCGAGCCGCTGACGATCGGCACCACATCGAGCACTGACAGTGGCACCCGAGGCGCTGTACCGCCAGCCATCAGATCACCGGATGCGCGATGGCGTCGGCGTACGCCTCGATCGGCTCGGCCGAGGGCCGGGAGCCAGCCTCGGCATCCGGCGCGGCCTTCGCGCCCGCGAATGACGGCCGTGAACTGTACGGATCGTCTGGGCCCCACAGCGTGGTCGGAAAGGCATCTCGCACTGCCGGCACGACGTCGGCGGCAAAGCGCTCGAGGGTGTCGAGCTGCTGCTCGAAGGGCACCGTCGTCGGCAGCGACACCGACTGCAGATCGTGCCCAAACGCCTCATGAAAGCGCCCAATCTTGTCGACGATCTGCTGTGGGCTGCCCACCAGTGCGGGCCCTTCATTCACCGCGTGATCAATGTCACGGAAGGGCGTGTTGTTGCCCGGCACATTGGTGGCCTTGACGATGGCCTCATAGACCGGCCCGTAGAGCTCTTTGGCCTGCTGCGACGTATCGGCGATGAACAACGCACCCGAACCGGCACCGACATAAGCGTAGCGGGGATCGTGCCCGTGGCGGGCATACTCGTCTCGATAATGCTGCACCAGCACCGTGTAGGGCTTGAGCGGCTGAATCGCGTTGGCGCTGATCAGCGGGTCGCCCCAGCGACCGGCGAGCGCGGCCGAGGTCAGTGTGGTCGCTGAGCCGTGCCACACCCGCGGGGCGCCCGCGTAAGGCCTGGGCAGGGTCGTGGTCGGCTGCGTGATGGCTCTGGTGTGCTCGGTGCCGGGCCAAGTGAGCCCCTCGGTGCGCCACAGCTCGCGCAGCAACGCGTACTTGTCGGCCAGCAGATCCCACTGATCGTCGATCTCGAGCCCGAACAATGGGTACTGCTGCACTTCGTTGCCCTTGCCGATGGTGATCTCGAGACGGCCACGCGACAGCTGGTCGACGGTGGCGTAGTCTTCGGCCACCCGCACCGGATCGAGCAGACTGAGCACGGTTACCCCGGTGTTCAGGCGAATGCGACTGGTCGCCACCGCAAGGGCTCCGAGCAGCACCGTCGGAGACGACGACAGAAAATGCCCGGCATGGCGCTCGCCAACGGCGAACGCGTCGAAGCCGAGCTGCTCGGCCCGACGCGCAGTGAGCAGCGTCTGCTCGAAGCGATCGGCGGGGCTGACAACCCGCCCGGTGATCGGGTTGACGCGGTAGGGAATGATGTCGAGCAGTTGGAATCGCATGGGTATCTTTCTGAAGTGCGGCAGATCTGTCGCTGGTTGCGGATGGCGTGGCGGTTGATTCAGCCGCGCTCGAGCGGGGTCTTCTCCCCCGCCTCGACGCCGATGGGCAGGTGATTGCCCGCTGGCGGCAGCGGACAGGTCGCATGGTCGGTGTACGCACAGGGCAGGTTGGTAGCCCGGTTGAAGTCGAGAGTGACCGATCCGTCCGCAGCAGGTGCTGCGACCTGCAGGCTGCGATTGGCCGCATACGTGGTCAGGCCGCTCGTGGCATCGGTGAGCAGCACGAATAGCGATCCCGGGGTATGCCCGTTGAAGGCGGTGAGGCGAAACGTCTCACCGCGCAGCTCGAACTCAATCACCCCGGGGGCCTCATACACGTGCTCAATGCCCTCGGCTGCAGACCCCACCGTGGTTGGCTGGGGCGTGTCGAAGGGCTCGAAACGGCCGTGGGCGATCCATCGGGGATTTGGCGGGTACACGGGCGTGCCATGGTAGTCGGCCAGCAGTTGGTTGCGCGGGTCTCGCGGCCGCACGATCAGGTGGCCACCGCGCACAGCCACCTCGATGTCGATGTCACCGAAGTGCACCGTGACGCCACCGCGCTCGGCGATGGGCGCGAAGGCATAGGCGACCGTGCCGTCTGCATTCTCGGTGCGGCCAGCCGCCACGGTGTCGGGCACGTCGATGGTGGGGGTGGCCTGTGCCTCGTCTGCGCTCAGCACGACCTCGGCGTGGTCGTCATCGACTCGCCACTGCCCGGGGAGGCCCTCGATGCGCTGGGGGTGCTCGTCGAGCCAGACCAGATCGGTCACTGCGAGAAAGCCGTGCGGATCGGCCCGGCGATGCTCGACCTCGCGATGCCACTGCTCCCAGGCAGCGATGTACTCGGCGCGGTCGAAGGGTGCCCGCAACGTTTGCGAATTCGAAGAAGTCGTCATGCGATCAGGCTAGACAGGTGACGTGACAGAGCCGAGAGCTGAAGAAACATGGCGTCACTTCACGCGTTCTCGCCCCGGTCACGCACCATGACGAAGCGCGAAGTTCACGCGGGCATTATGATCACAGCCTCGCGTAGAATCTCGCACCATGACGGATTTCGAACAGGTTGACATCGACCGACTCATTCGCGCAGGTGCAAACAAATGGACTGCCATCCCAGGGCAGATCGGCACTTTCGTCGCGGAGTCCGATTACGGCACCGCCCCTGCGGTGCTCGATGCCCTGCGCACTCAGATCGATGCCCAGAACTTCGGTTACAGCACTGGCACGCAGAAGCAGGCCGCACTCGACGCAGTGGTTTCGTGGCTGCATGATCGATTTAGCTGGCAGATCGATCGTCGCCAGGTCGCGCTCATTCCAGAAGTGCTCACCGGTTTAGAGGTGGTTCTCGAGCGCCATACCCGCCCCGGGTCGCCCGTCATCGTGCCGACGCCGACCTACATGCCGATCTTTGATCTGATTCGCGACCATGGTCGCGAAGTGATTCAGGTTCCACTGCTGCACATTGAGGGCCGGTGGCAGTTCGATCTCGCCGGCATCGAACGCGCACTCTCTGCCGGAGCCGGGCTCGTTCTGTTGCTCAACCCGCACAACCCCACCGGACAAGTATTCGATCGTGCCGATCTGTTGGCGCTGTCACAGGTGGTATCGGCCCATGAGGCACGTGTCTGGGCTGACGAGGTATGGGCACCCCTGATTTTCGATGATCGCCCTTTCATCCCCTATGCCTCGCTCTCTGAAGCAACCGCTCGGCACACGATCACCACTACTTCGGTGTCGAAAGGATGGAATATCCCCGGGTTGAAAACCGCTCAGCTCGTGTATACGAATGACCACGATCTCGAAGTGTGGCGCCGCACCGGCAGATGGATCGAGCACACCACCGGGTTCTTAGGAATCATTGCGACAGCGGCTGCGCTGAACGACGGCCGAGAATGGCTCGATGAATTGCGCACACACCTTCAGGGCAACCGAGATCTGTTTGTGCGCCTCGTTTCCGACTTTCTGCCAGAGGCACACATCGTCATTCCGCAGGCGACGTATCTTGCTTGGATCGATCTGAGCGCGTACCAGATCACGCCCAGTCTGCGTACGTTCTTCTCACGAAACGCAAAAGTAGCGCTGACCGCCGGTGAGCAGTGTGGCGAAGGCTACGAACAGTTCGTGCGCGTCAATTTCGCCACACCACGCCCGGTGATCAGCGAGATCGTTCACCGACTCGCGACTGCGGTGCGCGAGCGGTGAACGCGAGTCTCACTTCTCTTTGTCGACGAGGGTGAGCACTCGTTCGTACTCGTTCTTGGCTTGCGCCAGCTTCTTCTCAGCCACGGCCACGGCACGCTTCTTCAAACGCGTTGCCTCTGCCTTCAGCTTCGCAGCCTTGGCGTTGGCCGCTTTGCTCTGCTCTTTGAGTGTGTCAGCCTCAGCGCGCGCGATCTGGAACTCGTTGATGACCACTTCGTATGTGCGGTTGGGGTCTGCCTTGGTGCGAGCCATGCGCACTCCTCTCAGTTGGTGATCGGTATTTCGATGTCAACAGTGTACGTGTATTTCGTTCCATTTTCCTATTCCTCTTGGGGTACACACCATCTCCCCAGAAACAGTAGATTTCTCTCGCATATTCTCGCGCAATACTGCGGCTTCGCAATCCAGATGACCGTAAGGTTCGATACGAGTGCGTTCGCATTCTCCATCGACAGAGAGGTAGCCAGATGTCACCGTCCACCGCAGAATCACCGTCAACACCGCCTCACGTCGGTCTCAGACGCGCCGGGTCTTCAGGTCTGCCACTGAGCGAATTCGCACTCGGATTCTGGCACACTTTTGGCCATACGCATTCACGAGACCTGCAGCGAGATCTCGTGCTGACCGCAGTCGATTCCGGCATCACACATCTTGACAATGCGAACCGTTATGGGCCACCACAAGGCAGCGCAGAAATAGCTCTCGGCGATATTCTGCAGCGTGATCTGCAGCACCACCGCAATGAACTGATCATCACCACCAAGGCCGGCAATCCAATCTTCGACGGCCCGTATGGGCGTGGCGGCACTCGCAAGCACCTGCGTTCATCGATCGATGACAGCCTTCGCCGCCTGCGCCTTGACTACGTTGATGTTTTCTACCACCACAGCCCCGATACCGAGACGCCGATCGAAGAGACCGTAGATGCGCTCCGCTGGATCCACGAGCAAGGCAAGGCCCTCTACATCGGGGTCTCAAACTATTCCGCTGGACAAACTGCGCAAATCGCGTCCGGGCTGAATGAGGTTGGAGTGCCATTACTCATCCATCAAACGCGGTTCTCGCTGCTTGATCAGCGCGCGGCATTCGGCGCCGCAGATACCCTCGACGATCGCCCACTCTTCGATGTGCTGCGCGAGCACGGCATCGGTGCAGCCACCTACTCACCATTGGCCCAGGGTTTGCTCACCGATAAGTATCTTGATGGCACGGTGCCCGAGGGGTCACGCTCAACGTGGAGCGACTTCCTGAAGCCCGGATTCATCGACGATCACTACCTGCGAGTCGTCCAGGCGCTGCAGCAGGCTGCGGATGCCCGTGGAGCTTCCATCGCCCAACTCGCCCTGCGTTGGCTGCTCGCCTTCGACGAAGTGACCTCGGTGATTCTCGGCGCGAGTTCGGTCGGCCAGTTGCAGCACGACATCGCCGCACTCGAGGTGGCTCCGCTGACCGCCGCCGAGCGCGACGAGCTGTCGGCATTGGCTCGTTAACCCAATAGAGGTGTCACCGAATGCGATAACTCCCCGCGGTTATCCGCAATCGGTGACACCTGTGTGGTGGGTCGCGCGCCGCATCGTGCGCGATGAAATACTTACCGCTCAGCCGCCGCGATCGGTTCGTCGTCGCGCTGCAGCAACGGGGCGAGGGAGTTCACCGCACGGTCAATCCGCTGCACCAGTGCAGGTGTGATGATCTCGTAGTCGACGAAATCGGCGTCGGTGGCGAACAGCCCCACAGGAGAGACGTGCGCGTTGAAGTAGTTGAACAAGGGGCGCAGCTCATAGTCGACCACCAACGAATGGCGCTCGCTGCCCCCAGTGGCGCCCAAGATCACCGGACGCCCAGTGAGCGCGTAGGGGTCGAGCAGGTCAAAGAAGTGCTTGAACAGCCCTGAGTAGCTGCCTTTGAACACCGGTGATACCGCGATCACGATGTCGGCCTGCTCAACCGCGCTGATGTGGCGCTGCAGCGTCGCTGTGGTCGAGCCGGTAGTCAACGAGATGCCGAACTCCCGCAGCAGCCCGGCAACCTCTGTCGTGTGCACCGCACCGCCATAGGTGCGCTGCACCGCGGAGGCGACAGCCTGACCCAGCGCCGAAGTCTTCGAGGGCGAGCTGAAAGTACCCGATACCAGGGCGATCTGCGGGGCGGAATTCATGTGGCATCCTTTCGTGATCTTAGCGAGCCTAAGTGTTCCGCCAGCCCCGGTGTCGAGATGGCGTCACACTTATCAACACGTGCAGCGCTTCAGCCGAACAGGCCCGTCGACAGGTAGCGCTCGCCAGTGTCTGGCAGCACGACGACGATCGTCTGCCCGGCTCGCTCATTACGCAGAGCCACCTGCACAGCAGCCCACGTGGCGGCGCCCGACGACGTGCCGGCGAGGATGCCCTCATGTGCGGCCAGCTCTCGTGCGGCTGCGTAGGCGTCGTCGATCGACACCTCGATCGACTCATCGACCTGGCTGCGGTCGAGCGTCAGCGGCAGCACATCGGCATCGACCTCCGAGATGCGGTGCACGCCGTCGATGCGTCGTGCTGGATGAGGGTGCTCTTCGGTGGGAATGCTCTCCCACGTCGGCTCGACCAGCACCACATGCAATTTGGGGTTGCGCTGACGCAGATATCGCGCCGTGCCGCTGAGTGTGCCGCCAGTGCCGACCGAGGCGACCAGCACATCCACCCGCCCCTCGGTGTCGCGCCAGATCTCAGGGCCGGTCGTGGCCACATGCGCCGCAGGATTGGCTGGGTTGCGCCCCTGAATCAGCTGCACGCCGCCGGGAGTCTCGGCTGCGATGCGGTCTGCCTCAGCCCGACGCTGCGAGTCGGGAATCTCGTTCTCATCAAGGATGACCACCTCAGCACCATAGGCCCGCACCAGTTTCGCGCGCTCGGCGCTGACTGCAGAGCTCATGATGATCTTCGTCTTGTAACCCTTCACCGCGGCGACCGCGGCGATGCCGATGCCGGTGTTGCCGCTGGTGAGTTCGACAATGGTCGAGTCGGGCGTGAGGTCACCGCGTGCCTCTGCAGCCTCGATCATCGCGAGCGCGATGCGATCTTTCGAGCTGCCCGCGGGGTTGGCACGCTCGAGCTTTGCCAGCACCCTCGCGTCGAACCCGTGGCGCTCGCGCAGCCGCTCGAGCCGCACCAGCGGGGTGTTGCCGATCAGATCGAGGATGCTGTCGTGAATGCCGCTCATGAGCGATCTCCTTCTGTCGACGCGCCGATGTCGCGCCCGAACACGTAGACGACGGTGCCGTCGTCTTTGACCTTGGTGCGCTCGGGCAGCCGTTCGAAGCCGAGCCGCTCGTAGAGGCGATGCGCGGGCCTCATGTAGTCGACGCTGTTGAGCACCACACGGGTGAAGCCCCGCTGACGGGCCAGCTCGATGATCTGACCGACCAGGTAGGCGCCGATGCCGTGACGACGCACGCCAGGGTCAACACCCAACAGTTTGAAGTCGAACTCGTCTGGCTGAGTGTGATCGAGCAGCGCCTCGGCGCCCGGTCGACGCACGACGAACGACCCGTACAGCTGCCCGCTGGTGACGCCTCGAGCGACCCACACCTCGTTGTCTGCCACGCGGGCCGGCACGTCGAGAATCCAGGCGCGGTACTCGGCGTTGATCTCGTAGCTTGATTCGTATGCGGCCAACAGACTCTCGGCGACCTCTTGCTCTTCGCCTGATTTGATCAGACGCACCGCGATCTCTTCGTCAGCCAAGCTCGGCCCCTTTCGCCTCGATTGCTCGTGCCCTCACGCACGACGAGCGCTACCGTACTCCGCGACTGTGGCTGACGACAGTCTCGGTGAAACGCTCTGCAATCAAGCGTCAGCGCAGCCCGAACCCGTGCTGGCGCGGCCACCGTGCGATTAGCCGTACCGCCCTGCCCAGCGATGGGCATTCCTGCACTCGTTTTGCGAGACATACCCGCGCGTTTACGCGAATCTTGTGGCCGTCACGCGCACGATTCATGTGATCGCTGGGCAGGACGGTATGCCAGCGCTGTAGCGGGCATGGCGACCGAAGCTCGTACCGACAAAACGCGCCCGCTGGAGTAGGCAATGCCTACGCAGCGGGCGCGTTGGGTTGAACGGGAAAGGCGCGAGTCTGGCCGATCAGTCGTCGGTCACGGTGAGCTTCACGTCGATGTTGCCGCGAGTCGCGTTCGAGTAGGGGCACACCTGGTGCGCCGTCTCGGCGAGCGCCTGAGCCTGCTCGTGCGGCAGGTTCGGAATGGTGACCTCGAGCTCAACCGCGAGAGCGAAGCCACCCTGGCGGTTGGGGCCGATGCCCACGCGGGTGCCGACGGTCTCGTCTTCGAGGGTGACTTTTTGCTGGCGCGCGACCGACAGCAGTGCCGAGTGGAAGCAGCCGGCATAACCAGCGGCGAACAGCAGCTCGGGGTTGACGCCCTTGCCCGACCCACCCATTTCTGCGGGAATGGCCAAGTCGAGATCGATGCGGCCGTCGGTGGTGGCGACGTGGCCGTTGCGGCCGTCTCCGGTCGACAGCGCTTCGGCGGTGTAGAGGATCTTTTCGGGAGCACTCATGCGGGGGTACCTTCTTTCAAATGCTCGCTCAGACCGTGTGCCTGGGCGATCAAGGCATCTGCCTCTTCTCGAGTGATGCCAAGTTTCTGGCCGAAACAACGGGGTACGTCATCGAGGTCGGCGCGCAGCGCCTCACCCGCTTCGGTGAGTTCGACGTGCACGATGCGCTCGTCTTCGCTGTCGCGGCAACGCTCAAGCAACCCTCGGGCCTCAAGGCGTTTCAGCAGCGGCGAAAGCGTACCCGAGTCGAGGCCGAGCAGCTCGCTCAATCGGCCGACGGTCAGCCCGCTCTCACGCAGCAACGCCACAAGCACCACATACTGCGTATAGCTGAGTCCGAACGGGCGCAGAATCTCACGGTATGCGTGGTCGAAGTCGCGACGCAGCGAGTACACCGCGAAGCAGAGCATCGTGTCGAGACGGGCGGCTGCCGGTGATTCGGTCATGCCATAAGTATGGCACGCGATTAGATTGTGCACCATCTTTTTTTGTTGCACCAACGACTGATGCTCAGAGCACGCTCAGCGCGTGCGCTGGGAATGGTAGTCGTCGGAATCTGGATCGAGCATCCATAAGATGAACGCTGCAATGACGCCGACCACCACGCCCACGAGAGCATTGCGCACCAAAAGTCCGGCGAGGATGCCCACAAGCACCCCGATGAACCCCTTGATCTGGAGTCGGCGGCGTTCGATCATACCTGTGAGTGTAGCTGCGGATCGTACTTGTCGGCGATCTCGGCATACCCGTTCTCACGCAGCCAATCAGCATTGTACTGCTGCTCGAGATAGTCGCGCCCCGAGTCAGCCGAGAACGAAACGATGACTGACTCAGGGCCGGCTGAGCGAGCCAGATCGAGCGCAATCTTCAAGCTGAGAATCGAAGTAATGCCGAGCACCAGGCCCTCGGTGCGTGCGACGTGCCAGCCGAAGTCGATCACCTCGGCGGTCGGCAGTGAGCGGATGTCGTCGAGCACGTCGAGGTCGGTGTTGGCTGACCAGTTGCGTTCGAGCTGCTCCCACCCTGGATCGCGACGAAACGCGGGCAGCAGGTTGAAGTTCGGGTCGTTGAGCTTCTCGGCGAATTCGGTGCCGATGATCGTGACATCTGGGTTGCGCTCTTTGAGGTAAGTGCCGACGCCTTTCGTGGTGCCGCCAGTGCCGAGCGCCGCGAGAAAATGGGTCACTCGCCCCTCGGTCTGCCGCCAGATCTCGGGCCCGGTCGACTGATAGTGAGCTGCGGGGTTATACGAGATATCGCTCTGATGCGACCACCAGGTCTCGGGGTCTTCATCCGCATGACGTTTGGCCACAGCCTGCCAGTTATCGGGATGAGAAAGCGGGACGTCGGATCGACCGGGCACCACATCCGCGCCCAAGAAGCGCAGCAGCCGCTCTTTCTCGGGAGACAGATATGTGGTCTTCACGATGGTCACTGGATGTCCGGTTGCGATGCCGGCAAAGGCCAAGCCGAGCACGGTGTTGCCGCGACCGTTGTCGATGATGCGCTGCCCGGGCGCGAGTTCGCCATGCGCCTCGGCCTCTCGCACGATGTTGATGCCGATGCGGTCTTTCGACGAGCCGCCGAAGTTGTACTGGTCGAGCTTGACGTAGACCTCGCCCGGCAGCCCCTCGGTCAGGCGATTCACCCGCACCAGCGGGGTGTTGCCGACGAGCCCCAGCGGCCCGGCGTAGGTCTTCGCCTCGCTGGCGTCGGGGAATGCCTGGGGCAGGGGGACTCGGCGGATCGTGCTGGCGTCTTCGGTCATGGTCTTGCTGCTCTTCTCATCAGAATGCTGCGGGTTGGCGAATGCGAAACCAACGTAGCAATCCACCGCCGCGATCAGCGCGCAGATGACCTTGTTGTGTCACGATGCGGGGCAGGCCGAGCCAGAGCCGTGCGGGTAGCATGCACTGTGTATGGTGTGACATGAGCATATAGGCAGCTTATGCTAAAATAACGCCACATTGGAGGTGTAGACAATGCAGAAGAAACTCTCCCCCTCCCCCTATGTGCGTGATGCGCTCGGGGTGTTCGGCGCGCAGGTGAAATTCCACCGCATCGAGCGCCATCTCACGCAGGCTCAGGTGGGTGTGCGTGCTGGAGTCTCCCGGTATACGGTCGCTCAGGTGGAGCAGGGGAGCCCGAACATCACTATGGGCAGCGCGTTCGCTGTCGCCGAGGCCGCTGGGTACCCCCTGTTCTCATCGTCTGGCCCGCAGGAAGTCGGCCGGTTTGTTGACCAGCTGCGCAAGACTGTCGCCCTGATGCCCAGCAGAGTTCGCCCACCAACGACACGTGTCAAGGAGTCCGACCTTGACTTCTGAACGAACCGGATTCGTCTGGACTTGGTTACCCGGGGAGACGTCTCCCGTGCCATGCGGCATGCTCACAGAACAAAGCAACGGGAGTCTCGCATTCCAGTACGGGAGGCATTACCTTGAGCGGGGCGACGCAATGGCGCTATTTGGCCTGCCACTTGCGCCGACACGGTATCTGTCATCGGGGTATGCACTGATTCCCGGCGAAGTACAAGACGCAGCGCCTGACGGGTGGGGGCGCAGAGTGATTCTCGAAACGACCGGGCAACACGGCGCAGTTCCCGACAACAGCGCCGGTCTCCGTGAACTCGATTATCTGCTGCGGTCCGGCTCTGACCGAATTGGCGCACTCGATGTGCAGCGATCTTCGGCTGAGTATGTGCCGCGCTCGCCAGACCCTGCAACCTTGGAGCAGCTTCAACGAGCCGCTGAACTCATAGAAGAGGGTGTGCCCCTTCCCGCGGAGCTTGACCGCGCGCTTGTGCATGGGACAAGCGTTGGTGGCGCACGCCCGAAAGCGACTATCACCGTAGACGGTCAGCCGTGGATGGCAAAGTTCTCTTCAAGCAGTGATCACTACCCAGTGGTTGGTGCCGAAGCGGCAAGCATGTTCCTTGCCAAGAAGGTGGGAATCGAGACGGTAGACACAACCGTGGTTCGATCGCTCGGAAAAGAGGTGATCCTCATGCGCCGTTTTGACCGCCCGCCAGATGGCACTCGAAAGCATGTGGTCACCGCGTTGACTTTTCTGGGGCTGGATGAAGTATCAGCGCGATACGGAACGTATCCGGACATCTTGGAAGCGCTTCGCACCCACTCGGATAATGATCCCGCGCGTGAACTGTTTCGTCGTGTGGCATTCAACATCGCGATTGGCAACACGGACGATCATGTCCGCAACCATTCTGCATTCTGGAACGGGGCAGCACTCACCCTCACGCCAGCATATGACTTGAGCCCCACGTCACGCTCAGGGGAGACCGCATCACAGGCGATCGCCTATGGGCGCAACGGAGAGAGGGAAAGCAACCTCAACCTGCTCGCCAAACATGCTGCCGATATGAGCGTCACTCGCGCCGAAGCTCACGATGAAATCGACTATATTGTGGGCACCATTCGAGACAACTGGAGTGAGGCTGCAGACTTCGCGCACCTCACCGACACCCAGCGGAGCTCCCTGTGGGGCCGCCAGTTCCTCAACCCGGGAGCGCTCAGAGACAGGTGAGGCCCCCGAGTTCCGAAGGCCTCAGGTAAGGCCGCTCGACGTCGCTCACTCATGGGCGTGCCGCGAGCGTGAGGTCGTCAGCGGCACACGAGCAGCCATTACACAGATGCAGGATTTCACTCTGCAAGCGCGGCGAGATCGACGACCTCGAACTCGAGCAGCTCGGCGCCATGCGCGACCGGGGTCTTTCCGCCGCTGTGTGCATGAGCCTTCTGATTGGCCTCGCTGTCGCGCCACGCCTCGAAATCGGCCTGTGTGGCCCACTGCGTCACCACGAAGTAGCGCGACTCGCCAGCAGTGGGTCGCAGCAATTGGAAGCCTTCGAACCCGGGCTGCCCGTCGACAGCGTGCTTGCGTGCGGCGAAGCGCTTCTCGAGTTCGAGCCCCTGGCCCTCGGGAACGGTCAGGGCATTGATGACGACAACAGACACAACGGCCTCCTCAGTTTGGCAAAGCAGCGAGTCTGGTGCACGCTGCGCATCTCCAGCCTGTCACGCCCCACTGACTGGGGCAACGTCGTGGCTCTCTTGAGCAGTCTGCTCACAGCGCGCGGCAACCACCAGCGCCACGCCAAGGGTCACGACGAGCATGCCTAGAGCCAGCACGATCGAGATCGCGTCGGCATCAGTGCCTGTAGCAGCCAACCGCTGCTCGCCGGAGGCTGCAGCCGCACCAGCCACGGCGGTCGTCTCATCACCGGCCGCGACCGCTGCCGAATCCTGGTCACTGCTCGTGCCATCACTGCTGGTCGGTGGGTCGGTCAGGGCAACCCGCACCGTCTGAGTCACCGCCTGACCAGCAACCGTGGCGACCAGCTCATGGGTGCCGAGCGCCACAGTGTTCGGCAACGTGATCTGAGTGCTGAACGCGCCGTGATCGTCAGTGACGACGGTGGCAAGCACAATCGGGTCGGAGTGCAGCTCGATGTCGGCCACAGCCTCAGGTGTGTTGGTCGTGCCGCTGACCGTCACTGTCGCGCCCGGGCTGCTC
Organism: Pseudoclavibacter soli DSM 23366; assembly: GCF_000423505.1. GTDB lineage: Bacteria > Actinomycetota > Actinomycetes > Actinomycetales > Microbacteriaceae > Pseudoclavibacter_A > Pseudoclavibacter_A soli. The sequence goes on along the minus strand of NZ_KE384027.1, from coordinate 427,433 downwards.
TGCGCCGGAGCCACGAGCGTGCCGCGCGAGGCGTCAACGGTGATGAGTGCTGCCCCGCTGTCCGGGTTGATGCCCTTGGCCTGCAGTGCGGCTCGGTACTGCAACATGTAGGCGATCTTGCCCGGCTTCGACTCGCTGTACGGCGCAGCGAGATCACCGAACTCACCCTTGGTGGCGTTCTTGCCGTTGTTCCATTTGCTCAATACCCCAAGAGCTGACGCCGTGAAACCGCCGCTGACCGGCTCGTCACCAGCCAGGGCCACCTGCTTTTCAGTCACCGATTCCACCGTCGCGAGCGCAGTTTCGGCATCGCTGTCCCAGTCGTCAATGTCGACTTGCGCAGTGTTGGCCAGCCAGTCGCCCCAGTAGAACTCCTGGAACGGAATCGACCCGGCTTCATAGCCGATGTCACGGCCGAAGTAGAGCAGGCTGCGGTACTCGTCGTTCTGGAAGTTGCTCAGCCCGACACTGGTCGGCAGCTGTGCCGGCGTGATGGTGTTGCCACTGGCGTCTTTCAGCCAGGTCCACTTGTTGTCGACCATCGTCTGCCAGAACTCGCGTGACGAGAGGTCGCTGAGGTTGGCGAGAACCTTTAGGCGCACGTGGATGTCTTCGCCGCCGTCGGAAGTCAGCTCTGCGAAGGAGGTGAGCGTGTGGTGTCCATCGGTGAGATACAGCGTGCCGCCGGGGCCGATCACGACCGTCTTCATCTCGGCGATACTGTCTTCGGTCTCCTCCCCGATTGCGATCTCACAGCTGAACGAGGAGGTGTCTGCCAAAGTTGCTCCCTCAGACACTGAGGCGGCCTCCCCTTGGCCGTTGGTCTCGCACCAGTCGTCGAACTTCTTGTTGGACTTCCCACTGTCTTCGTCTTTGCCGAGCGTGTAGCGGCCCAGCTTGTAATAGACCTCGTCATAGCCGAGCGAAGGCTGCGTCGGATGCACATCGCTGATGCGCACATCGACCAAGTCATCGGCCTGCGCAGCCAGGTACTGCACGCTGCCCTCCCCGGTGGATGCGCCGGTCTCGGCCAGCGCGTCGGCCTGCGCCGCCACGGGGCCGAGCAGTGCTCCGCCGCCGGTGAGCAGCGCGATGGCCGCGGCGGCAAGGGCGCGATGGGCGATGGTGGTGGGTCTGCGGCGCTGGAACACTCGGAACCTCCGGCGATGGCGCGGCCGATGGCGGCGCGCGGGTGGCTGCGCGGCCTCAGTCGACCGCGGCGGTCTCGGGCGACCGCGCGCTCAGCGTAGGAGCCGGCGGTGGCACGCAGGCGAGCACCAGGTGGCGCCGCGCCGCCGGCCGGGTGAACGCCGGGTGAACGGGGTCATCACGCCCAGCTCATCCGGTCACTCCCCGCGCAGCAGTTCGAGCACCTCATCGCTCGAGGGACCCGGCCCGGCTGTGCCTCGCATGCGCGCCACCACATCACGCCCCGCGCCACGGGCGCCATCGGCGCTGGAGGGGGCGATTCGCTCCGCGATGAGTCGGGCGACCTCGCTGATCATGGGAACCACGACCGAGTTGCCGAATTGACGGTAGGCCTGCGTATCGGAGACCGGGATCTGGAAGGTGTCTGGATACCCCATCAGACGGGCGCACTCTCGTGGGGTGAGGCGCCGAGGACGACGGTCGTCACCCTGTGAGATCAGGATCTCGGAGCCGTCTTTGTAGTAGCGGGCGCTGAGCGTCCGCGACGTGTCCTGCGGCCCCACGAGGCCGAAGCCGAAGCCGTTTCCGGCTGCTCGGTGCTTTGCAGCATAACCCTGCAGATAGGCCCACAGCCGAGGAGTCAGCGTGTACTTCTCGAGCACCCGCGCGTGTTCATGGTCGAAGAATCGGTCACCGTCCCATGGCAGGTACGGTTCGGTGCCATCAGTGCGGTGGAGGATGTCGGCCAGGATCGGACGACGCTCCGGTCGGCGGATGTCATCGAAGCTGAAATCGGACTGCGGCTCTCGGAAGCCCACGATCATGATGCGCTCTCGATGCTGCGGCACGAAGTCACGTCCATCGAGCACTTGAACGTGCAGATCGTAGCCGAGCTCTTCGACGAGCGTCGAGCGGATCACTTCAAAGGTGCGTCCTTTGTCATGCGAGCGGAGGTTCTTCACGTTCTCGAGCAGGAAGGCCTTCGGCCTCTTCTCGTCGATGATTCTCGCGACGTCGAAGAAGAGCGTGCCCTGCGTCTTGTCTTTGAACCCGTGTGCGCGCCCGAGCGAGTTCTTCTTGCTCACGCCCGCGATAGAGAACGGCTGGCAAGGGAAGCCCGCCAGAAGCACGTCGTGATCCGGGATCTGCGACGCCGGATACGGAACGATGTCACCGACCAGGGGCTCGCCATCGGCGTAGTTCGCACGGTAGGTCTTCTGCGCGAACGTGTTCCACTCGCTGGTGAAGACGCACTCGCCCCCGTGCTGCGCGAATGCCGCGCGGATGCCGCCGATGCCCGCGAACAGATCGATCGTGCGGAACCTCCCCGTGGAGAGTTCATGTGCGAAGGGGGGGTCGAGCAGTTCTCGAAGCGCCGGCAGATAACCGCTGCGGCACGAGGAGGTCCCCTGAGACCATCGCTCCACGGTCTTCGGGCTGACACCGAGTCTGGAGGCGATCTGTTCGACGCTGTAGATGGTTCTCAGCTCCGCGAGCATCTCCACTGCGGAGGGCGCGGACTGGAGCATATCTGGGGAAATCATACCGACATTATGTCCCATGATCTTCCCCATGAGGGCAGGGGCTGCGGAGTGTCGAGGAGTCATGTCCGAATCGTGGCACAGACCACCGACACGGCTGAAGGTCAGTGCGTCAGCTCAGTTTCGGAGCGTCGCGCAGAAAGGCCTCCACCGACATCAGTCGACTGCGAGACTCCGCAGGGTACATCGGATGGAATCGCCGCGGCACCACCAGCTGAATGCCAGCGTCGGTCATCTCCTCGATCTGGTGCGCGCTGATGCTCTGCTGCAGCGTCAGCAGGTGCTTCACCTGGATGCGATCGGCCTCGGAGATCACCTGCCTCCATCTGTCCTTGCACGTGGTCTTGACCGCGAGCATCGAGAGAGCCTTCGATGGATAGGCCGGATCGTGGTAGGCGTCCTCGGACGGCAGGAGGAAGTCCGGTCGCTTGTGCAGCTCCGTCCTCCCCTGCGCGGTATAGGCCACCCGATTCGCGATCAGAAGGGCCTCGACGTGGTACTCGAGGGAATGCCCCGCCCTCGAAGCTCTCCGATTCTTGACGCTGTTCGCGAGATCGATGAACTCCTGCAGCGTGCGGAACCCGCTCCTGACGACTGGCAGCAGGTTATGCTCCTCGATGCGCTGGAAGAGACGGTATTCGAGATCCACCCATTCGAGAAGACGCCGATCCGGTCGCGCGATCGCGTCCCCGACGCCTCCGCCGAGCAGCTCGCAGATCCTCCGCGCCTCCGCCGCGACCTGCGAACCCGCGGGGAACGCATCATCCAGACCGCTGACGAAGAGGGAGATCAGCGTATCCTCGTCGATCTCGGCTCCGATCCCGCCATTATCGCTCCTTGCACCGGCCTCAAGTAGAGCGCTCGACTCCGCCGGGGAGATGCCCGTGCTGGAGCGGAAGAACTCGATATCGGCCTCGGTGGAGAGCACGAATGCGAGGTACTCGGATTCGTCCACGCGGATCAGGATGAAGAGGTCTCCCGCGTTCTCCGCTCCGATCACCTTGCCGAAACCGCCGGTGACGCGATACTCGCCTTTCGAGGAATACCACTTCGCCTTGGACTGAGTGACCGTGCCTGCCGGCTGCCAGGCGATCTCGATGTCCTCCGTGACTGGAGAGGTCTCGGGCTCCCCTTGGGGGAAGAGCACTCGGCCGCCGCGCTTGTTTATCAGGACACCTGATTGGTGACCACCGGTGGCCCCGGTGTCGTTCGCCGCGAGTGTCTTCGCGAATGAGAGCTCCGACTTCTCCACCTCCGCGAGGGCGCGCTCCGCCAGCGGTGATGGTGCCGTCGACTCCATCGAGTATCCGCGCGCGTCGGAATTCGTCATCTCGTTTCCTCCTCGAGAACGGTCGTGCCATGAATGCGTCCACGGTAGCAGTACCGTGGGAGGGTGACTGCAGAGGAGACGCCCGGCACTTCATCGGCCAACGCGAGGGCCACGATGCGAGCCAACCGACGAAGAGACACCGCTCCCGAGATCGCTCTGAGGCGCGAGCTGTTCCGCCGAGGCCTCCGATTTCGCGTCGACTATCGAATCACTGTCGATCCGACCGCCCACGTTCGTCCGGACATCGTCTTCACTCATCGCCGGCTGGCCATCTTCGTCGATGGCTGCTACTGGCACTCCTGCCCGATCCACGCCACGATGCCCAAGTCGAATGTCGATTTCTGGGCTCGCAAGTTCGCTCGAAACCGAGAACGTGACCTGAGGGACCGGACACTGCTGGAGCAGGCCGGTTGGACGGTTCTCCGCTTCTGGGAGCATGAGGACCCGACCCGGGCTGCCGAGGTCGTCGAAGACTGGATCCGGCAGCGCTCCTCACGCTGAAGGGCATGATGCGAGAGACCGCCGGCGTGCTCACTCCCCCGCGACACCGGGGATGCGGTACGCCTTCGAGGCGTTGCGCCGGCGCAGCGCGAAGCCGAGCTTCTCGTAGGCGGCGATCGCCCCGGTGTTGGCCGCGGCCGCATGCAGCAGCGCACGATCGCCGCGAGCGCGGATGTGGTGCGCCACATCGAGAACCAGCCTCGATGCGCAGCCGCTGCGAGGCGTGGAACCCGGCGTCGCCCTCCGCATCCGTCAGATTGCCGAGCAGCAGATTGAGCCCGTGGGCGGCCGCCCAGTCGACCGAGCGGTTCGAGCCCCCGCCGAGCCAGGCCTGGTCGGCGAGCCCCGGCACGTGCGGCTGCACATGCGGGTGCTCCTCTGCGCCATAGGGTGTCGGCAGCGGCTGGGCGCCGAGCGTGTGACCGCGCAGAGCCTCGAGGAATCGCTCGATCAACGGGTACGGGTCGGTGTCGGCGAGCGCGGCGATGCGGTTGAGGGAGGCGAGCAGGTCGGCGTGCGGGGCCGAGGAGCTCACCCCCACGTGCAGGCGGCCCGCGGCCAGCGCCCAGACGGTGGCGAAGTCCTCGGCGAGTCTGAAGGGCGTCTCGAAGCCCAGCGGCACCACGTTGGTCTCGAGGGTGATGCGCGTGGTGCGCTGGGATGCCGCGGCCAGCACGGTCAGTGCCGAGGAGATGCCGCGCTCGAGATGACGCTGCCTCACCCCCACGGTGTCGAAGCCGAGCCGCTCGACACGTTCGATCAGGCGCAGCACGCGCTCGAGCCCGCCCACGGGGTCATCCGCCGGGTAGGTGCCCGCAGTGATCACCCCGGCGACGGGGATGACGCGTTCGACGCTCTGGCTCACTGCTGCCTCTCTTCCGGCGCCGTGAACGCCTCGCCCGGCGGGGCGAGTCACTGGCGCGGAGCTGGTGGTTCGCTGATCGTTGTCGATCAGGCTTCGTGAACCGAGAATAAACAGGTCACCCGTGCACCTCGAACCGAGTTGCAACAGTGCGTCACGTACCCGGTGACAGGTCGCGGAGCACTGGCCTCCGCGGCGAGCGCAACCGACTTGGGGCGTGGGACTCGAACGAGCGGGAAGGCCCCCGGCCCGCCCAGCTCACTGAATGGTGGCCTCCAGCTGCTCGATCCGCTCCTCGCTCCACTGCGCGTCGGTCAGATGCAGCCAGGCGCGCACCGCGGAGGAGCCGTAGTTGTGCCCGTACCGATCGGGTGCCCAGCTCGAGATGAGCATGTCGAGCGTGACCTGCACCCACGTGATGCCCGGTCGCCACACCACATAGGGGCTCAGCTGCCCCGCCGCCTGCTCCGCCGTGATCCAGGCGGGCTCGCGCCAGGCCAGGCTCGCATTCCACTTGACCACAGCGTCGGAGGTGTTCTGCAGGTAGAGCAGCTGCGTGGGCGAGCTGCAGTCGTCCGGCTCATCCGACCCGCTGATGAACTGCACCTGCACGCCCTCGCTCTGGACGCACGCAGCGGTGCCGTCGCGGGCATCCGTCAGCCGCTGATGCAGCGGGTTGAACCCGGGCGGGCCGGCCAGCAGCACCCCGTCGGTGTCTGCGACGAGGTCGGCCAGACTCGGCGCCGACTGCTCGATGCCGTTGCTGCCCAGGCTCTCGCCGAAGATGTACAGCTTGGGCGAGTGCCCGGAGGCCGCCGCATGATCGGCGATGGCCTGCTTGACCCCGGTGATCGTCTGTGTGGCCGCCTCGGCCACACGATCACGGTCGAGCAGCAGCGAGAACGCGCTGGGCAGATACGAGTACTGAATGGCGACGGTCGCGATATCACCGTTGTACAGGTACTCAAGCGGCCGAGCAGCCTTCGAGTTCACCCAGCCGGTGCCGGTGGTGACGACGATTTGCACGGCCTCGCGGTCGAACGCCCCGGTGCGCTCGAGCTCGGCCACGGCGATGCGCGCCTGGGCCGTGATGTTGTCAGAGAACTCTTTGCCCACATAGACGCGGATCGGCTCGGTGGTGGGCTCACCGGGGTTGAACTGCTGGATGTCGTCGGTCGTGGGCGACCCCGCCACGAACTGCTTGCCCGGCCAGCCGAGCTCGTCCCACGACACCAGCGACGCATCGCTGCCGGATTTCAACGGACTTGTCGGTTGCTGGACGCCCTCGGCCGTGCGTGAGTTCTTGGCGGTGTAGAACCCGTCGACCACGTTGAGCACGAAGGGGCGCAGCGCAGTGTTGAACACGAGCATCGCCACCAACGCAACGGCCAGCACGCTGACGGTGTAGCCGATGAATGATGGCAGCCGGTGGATGCCGTGGCGGCCCAGCAGAAAGTGCCAGAGCACGCCGATGAGCCTGGTGACCAGTCGGAACACCGCGAGCACGCCCCAGGCCAGCGCGAGGGTGGTGCACACCATCAGCGTGGTCGTCACCATGCTGCCGACCGTGCTGTCGTCGGGGCGGACGAACCCGCTGGAGGGATACACGCTCTGCTGCCACCGCACATAGACGATCAGCCAGTACAGGTTGATCAGGAACATGCCCAGAATGAAGCCCAGCCCGATGCGCCGCGACGTGCGCGGCGACCAGCGCCACGCGGTGGGCCACCAACGGCACAACAGCGGGATGATCCAACGCACCACCTGGCGCACCGCGACGCCGATCGCGTAGCCGACGATCATGAGCACGCCGCTGATCAGCCCCTGCCAGTACCAGTCGCGCGGCATGAGCGAGGGTGTCAGCGACATCCAGAAGAGGTTGAGCCCGAAGACCAACCCGACCAGGTCGAAGCGCGCGCCCAGCACCGTGGTGATCCAGCGGTAGGTGCGAATGCTCGCGCGGGCGAACGTGGTTTTGAAGCTCACCGGGCGCTCCTGTCACTGAGATGTGGATGCTGCCAGTTTATTGGGTCGACCGACGCTCAGCCTCCGGTGCTGGCTACCCACTCGGCATGCAGCTCGGCGTACCGCCCGCCGGCGGCGACCAGCTCAGCTGGCGCCCCGTCTTCGACGATGCGCCCGCTTTCGATGACCAGCACGCGATCAGACACCTCAACCGTCGACAGCCGATGCGCGATGATCACCGCAGTGCGCCCGGCCAGCAGGGTGTGCAGGGCGCGCTGCACAAGCGCCTCTCCAGGGAGATCCAGTGAGCTGGTCGCCTCGTCGAGAATCAGCACCTGCGGGTCGGCCAGCACCGCCCGTGCGAAGGAGAGCAGCTGGCGCTGACCAGCGGAAAGACGCGCCCCGCGCTGCCCCAAGTCGGTGTCGTAGCCGTCGGGCAGTCCGCGCACGAATTCGTCGAGCCCGACCTGCCCGGCGGCACGCTCGATCTCGTCACGCGACGCGCCTGGCCTGCCCATGGCGATGTTCTCGGCGATCGTGCCGCTGAACAGATACGCCTCCTGCGTGACGAGCACGACCGAGCGGCGCAGCTGGTCGTCGGCGACTTCGCGCAGGTCGACGCCGCCGATGCGCACCTGCCCGGCACTCGGATCGTAGAACCTGGCCACGAGCTTGGCCACGGTTGATTTGCCCGCTCCCGTGCTGCCGACCAGTGCCACCACCTGCCCGGCGGGAATGCGCACGGTGACATCGCGCAGCTGGGCTGGCTGGGCCGCATCAGCCGACGGATAGCGGAAGGTCACCGCGTCGAGCTCGACCACGTCTGCACCAGAGGGCAGGGCTCTCGGGTGCACGGGTTCGGTGACCGCCGACCGCTGTTCGAGCAGCCCGGAGATCTTCTCCAGAGAGGCGACCGCTGACTGCAGCGAGTTGTAGAACCGCGCCATCTGCTCGACCGGTGTGAAGAACTGCTTGGCGTAGAGCACCGCAGCGATGAGCACGCCGATGGCGATGTGCCCACCGGCCACCCGCAGCCCGTCGACGGCGAGCATCACGGCGACGGTGACGTTGCCGATGAGCACCAGCGCCGGGTCATAGGTGCCGTTGGCGGCAAGCGCCCGCTGATCGGCTGAGCGGTATTCGTCGGCCAGCCGGGTATGCTCGGCGGTGACTGCCGCCTCCCGACGGAACGCCTGCACGGCACGGATGCCGGTGATCGTCTCAACGAACTGCACGATGAGGTTGGCGCTGGCCACACGAGTGCGGCGGTAATGCACCTGTGAAACGCGATGGAACCACCGGGTCACCAACACCACCGGCAGCACGGCCACGGCGAGCACCAGGCCACTGACCGGGTCGATGCTCACCAGCGTCACCGCAACGAAGGCCATGTAGACAAAGCTCGAGAGCAGCTGGTTGACCCCGCCGTCGAGCAGCTCGCGGATCGAGTCGAGGTCGGAGGTCTGCCGAGAGATCGCCCGACCCGACGTATAGGTCTCGTGGAACCCCAGGTCGAGCCGCTGCACCTGCAGAAAGACCCTGCGGCGCAGATCGAGCAGCGCATTCTGACTCACCCGAGCGGTCAGCATGATGCCCTGCCACCCGGCCACGGCGGCCAGCACGCCGGCCAGCACATACGCTCCGCCCGACCACCAGGCCCACCGCTCGTCTCCGGCGATCACTCTGGGCAGCGCCTGGTCGATCGCGATCGAGAGGATCAGTGGCCCAGCAGCCTTGGCTCCCTGCGCCACGAGGATAACCACGGCCAGCCATACCACCCGCGCACGTTGGGGGCGCAGCAACGAGCCCAACAGGCGGAAGGAGCGACGGCGCACGGTTCGAGCATCCTGTCGCCCCAGCTGGATGCGGTCCTCGCCTTCGACACCGGTCATCACGCTCATCATCGGCCACCGACTGGCTCGGCGAGACCAGTGACCAGCTCGCGATAGCGGGCACTGGCGCGCAGCAGCTCTCGATGGGCACCGACATGCATGATGCGGCCGCCGTCAAGCAGCGCCACCCGGTCGGCCAGCGCCACCGTCGATGGCCGGTGGGCGATCACCAAAGTGGTCGTCTGCTGCAGAAAGCCCGTCAGCCGCTCGGTGACCGCAGCCTCGGTGCGCACATCGAGGGCGCTCAGCGGATCATCGAGCACCAGCACACGCGGTCGGCCGATGACGGCCCGGGCCAGCGACAGCCGCTGCCGCTGCCCACCAGAGAGGCTCAGCCCCTCTTCGCCGATGCGGGTATCGAGCCCATTGGGCAAGTCGTCGACGAAATCGGCACTGGCCACCTCGAGCGCCTCGCGCACCTCGGCGTCAGAGGCCTCCGGTGCGCCAAATCGCACGTTCTCGGCCACGGTGGCCGAGAACAGCACCGGATCTTCGAACGCGATCGAGATCAGACCGCGCAGATCGTGCCGAGTGAGCGCGCGCACATCCACCCCGTCAATCCGGATGCCGCCGGCAGTGACATCGGCGAAACGCGGGATGAGCTGAGCGAGCGTCGTCTTTCCCGAGCCCGTGGCCCCGATGAGCGCCAGCGTCTCTCCGCCGCGAATGGTCAGGTCGATGTCGGTCAGCACGCTGTGCCCCGGAGGCTCATCGTGGAAGCGATAGCTGACGTGATCGAACTCGACCCGGCCCGGGCCGCTCGGCACCGGCATCGGATGCGCAGGGTCGGGCAGCGGGTCAGGGGCGTCGAGCACCTCGAGATAGCGGTCGCTTGCCGATGCTGCGTCTTGGGTCATTGCGAACTGCTCGCTCAGTCGCTCGAGTGGGCCGGACAGCAGCGCAGCAGTGGCGAAAAACGCCAGCAGGGCGCCGACGCTCAGTGTGCCGTCTGCCAGCTGCAGCAGCCCGATGACGAGAATCACGCCGAGAGCAATCTGCGGCAGCAGCGTCATCACGAGGGTGACGATCGCCCGCGAGCGTGCTTTCGCCAGCTCGGTGCCGCGAAACTCGGCTGCCTGATCGGTGAAGGCGGCGAGCACCTCGCTGCTGCGCCCGAATGCTTTGAGCACGCGAATGCCGTGCACCGACTCCTCGACGGTGTTGGCGATGTCGCCGCTCTGCTGCATGCTGCGGCGCGCGAGCAGGTGGTACTCACGACGGGCACGCAGGCTGATCGCGAACGCGGGCACGGCCGCCGCCACGAAAACCGCGCCGAGCATCCAGTCTGCGGCCAGCAGCACGACGATACCGACCGCGATGGTGCTGATGTTGACGACGATCATGACCGCGCCGAAGGTCAGCCAGCGTTTGAAGCGGCGAATGTCGCCCATCGATCGGGACAGCAGCTGCCCGGGGCTCCAGCGCTGCTCGGTGCTCGGTGGCAGTGTCATCAAATGCCGATACAGCTGCACACGCAGGTTGCGTTCGAACACTCCGCCAGGCGTGATGAGCAGCCGTCGACGTGCGGTGATCAGTGCCGCTTCACCGATGCCGAGACCGAGCACGAGGGCCACACCCCACCACAGCGAAGCACCTGTCACATCGGCGGCAAGGGGGCCGTTGACCATCCAGCGCAGCACCTGCGGAATGGCCAATGCGATCAGCCCGGCCACCAGTGCGCTGAGCAGTCCGGCGAAAAAGTACGGCCAGAATCCTCGCGCGGGTTCGCGCAGCCGACGCAGGTTGTGCAGCAGTGAGGAGCTCATCAGAGGAATCTTACGTGCTGGAGGCGAACCGGCACCGGGCATCCTGCCAAAGACGCCTCAACGTCGCACGACCGCGGGCGACACTCAGCGCAACACAGTGCAACACAGGCCCGCTGACATCGGGCGCGAAGGCAGCTACAGACACAGAGACGGGAGTCAGCCGAAGCCGACTCCCGTCTCTGCCTGTTCTGCGAGGAGGGGGAACCTCGCAGAAGTCTCAGTGCTCGCGCGCTACCACTCAGTGTGCGGCATCTGCCTCGACCGCAGCGTCAGCGCTGCCGTCGGCCTCAGCCACTGCCTCGTGGGGTTCTGCTGACACCACAGTGGGCACTTCAGCGGCCGGCGAGCTGGTGACCTGAATCTTGCGCGGGCGCGCCTTCGCGCTCACCGGAATGGTGAGGGTGAGCACACCGTTCTCGTAGGTGGCCGCGATGCGCTCGACGTCGAGCCCGTCGCCTAAGGTCAACTGCCGCAGATAGGTGCCGGCCGGGCGCTCATGCGCGATCCACTGCACCGCCTCTCCGCTGCGTGCCGAGCGTTCGGCGCGAATCGACAGCTGCTGGCCGTCAAGGTCGACGTCAATCGACCCCGGGTCGACACCGGGAATATCGGCGACCAGAACATAGTGGTCACCCTCCCGATACAGATCGACGGGCATGCCCTTGGGGCCCTGCTGCGCTGCTCCCGTGACGAGACGATCGATCTCGCGGAACGGGTCAAAAACCATTGCCATGATGAATCATCCTTTCTGTGTCACCGGTGGTCGCTGCCACGTGTGTGACGTACAGAAGAACACAACGTGCGCTCGCAGCAATTATTCCCAACTTGAGCGAAAGTGACTCAACTTTTTTGGCAGGATGCTCGGCTCAGCTGATCGGCTCGGCTCACCCCTCCTGCGTGATCTGCACCGACACGAACAGATGCGACGCGCCTTCACCTGAGTACACCCCACGCAATGGCGCCACATCGGTGTAGTCGCGCCCGCGCCCGACCTGCACATGCCTGTCGCAGATGTCGATGCCGTTGGTCGCGTCGAACCCGTGCCACACCCCGTCGAACCACTCGACCCAGGCATGCGACTCACCCTCGACCGTCTCGCCGATGGCGGCATCGGCCTTCGGGTGCAGGTACCCCGACACATACCGGGCCGGAATGCCCGCCGATCGCAGTGCACCCAGCGCGATATGCGTAATGTCTTGGCACACACCCTTGCGCTTCGACCACGCCTGTGCGGCGCTGGTGGTCACGCCCGTCACACCCTGCACGTACTCGACCGCGTCACCCACCCGAGTCAGGATGCCCATGGCCGCTTCAGCCGGAGTCGCACTTCGCCCCCGCTCCTGCTCGGCCAGTGCCACCAACTCGGCCGGCGGGCGGGTGCGATCAGTCTGCAGCAGCTGCTCGCTGACGGTGACGGTGGCCTGCGACAGGCGAGCCAGGTCACCCCATCCGGCGCCGCCGGTCACCGGCTCGGGCGGGCGCACCTCGACCAGGCTCGACGCCACCAGGGTGAGCTCGTCATGCGGTGCGAGCACCTCGAAACTGCTGACTCGGGTGCCGAAGTAGTCGACGTAGTCGTGCTGCGACACCCGGTTGGGCACACTCAGCCGCGACGAGATCACGAACTGGCCGCCGCCGTTGGCCGGCAGCATACGGGCCTCGTTGTACGAGGCGTTGGCCGGTGCGTCGTAGGTGTACCCCGTGCGATGTACGATGCGAAGTCTTCTCATGCGCTCTCTCCCACCCAGCTCGGATCCGGATTCACCGGGAAGAACCGGTCGCGAATACCCTCGGCTGCCCCCAATGTCGCGGTCTGCACCAGCGCCATGTACCCCGGCAGATCAGCGAGCACATCGTCGATGGCGGCATACTCGAGTTCGCTGCGAATCTGCCCCAAGGCGCGCTGGGCCCGGGCGCCGACCCCGACTCGAGTAGGCGTGGGGTCAAGCCCGCGCAGACACTCTGAGGCCAGATTCAGCGAGAACACGATCGAGCGGGGAAACAAGCGGTCGAGCAGCAGGAACTCTGCGGCATGCTGCGCGCTCGGCAGCCCGCGATAGGTGTGCTGGTACGCCTGGTAGCCTCCACACGACCGCAGGATGGTCGTCCACGACGGTCCGCTGGCTTCAGTCAGCGACCGCGTGGCCAGCAGTCTCGCCGTCATGTCGACATGTTCGAGGCAGCGCCCCAAGGTGATCAGTCGCCAAGCGTCATCACGACTGACGTTCGACTCGATGAGCCCGAACACCAGCGCGGCACGCTCGCGCACCCACCTGAAGTAGTCGTGCGCTTTCTCTTGCTGCACCTGTCGCGGCGAGCGGGTGACGGTGGTGTTGATCGCCTCCCACACCTCGGTCGGCAGCACGTCACGAGCGCCACGGGCATTCTCGCGGGCCGCCCACAACGACGAGCCGATCGACGAGGGCTGGGTGCGGTCGGTGCCGAGCAGCCGCAGCACGTCGCTGCGACGCAGGGTGGCGAACGTTTGCGGTGCTGAGCCCATCACGCCGAGCAGCGCCTCGCAGGCGCTCGACTCTTCGACCCAGGGGTCTTCGAGCAGCAGCTGCAGGTGCACGTCGAGCAGACGCGCCGTGCCGTCGGAGCGCTCGATATAGCGGCCGATCCAGAACAGACTCTCAGCGATTCGTGACAGCATGGTCGTCCTCCCTTCGACATGGTGCGGCAGCGGCCTGCTGCTGCTCCTGCTCTTGCTGACGGCGCAGCCCTGGCTCTGCGGCCGGGCCCTGTTCGGGGTCGAGCAGCCCGGTCAGCGGCACGGCCTCTCGCCCGGGTTCCGGCACACTGCGTGGCGAAGTCACAGCCCCCGACAGACGCAGCTCGTCAAGCGGACCGGCCAGCACCCACGTGTCTTTCGAGCCGCCGCCCTGCGACGAGTTGACCACCAGCTGCCCCTCGGGCAGCGCCACCCTGGTGAGGCCTCCGGGCAGCACCCAGACGTCGTTGCCATCATTGACGGCGAAGGGTCGCAAATCGACATGCCTCGGCCGGATGCCCCCGCCGACCACGCTGGGAATGGTCGAGAGCATCACAACCGGTTGGGCGATCCACCCGCGCGGGTCGTGCAGCAGCTTCTCTTTGAGCACTGCAAGCTCGTGCGGGCTGGCCTGGGGGCCGAGCACCAGCCCCTTGCCGCCCGACCCGTCGACGGGTTTGACCACGAGCTCGTCGAGTCGATCGAGCACCTCTTCAAGTTGCTCGGGGTCTTCGAGCCGCCAGGTGGGCACGTTGGGCAGCAGCGGCTCTTCGTGCAGAAAGTAGCGAATGAGGTCGGGCACGTATGTGTACATCAGTTTGTCGTCGGCCACCCCGTTGCCGACGGCGTTGGCGAGGGTCACGTTACCGAGCCGTGCGGCTAGCATGATGCCCGGCGAGCCCAGCACCGAGTCGGCGCGGAAGTTCAGCGGGTCGATGAACTCGTCGTCGACGCGCTTGTAAATGACGTCGACGCGCTGCGGGCCGGCCGTGGTGCGCATGTAGACCCGCCCGCCCGTGCAGAACAGGTCGCGGCCCTCAACCAGCTCGACGCCCATCAGCCGAGCAAGCAGCGCGTGCTCGAAGTAGGCCGAGTTGTAGATGCCCGGTGTGAGCACCACGATCGTGGGGTCGGCCGCCGGATCTGGCGCGGCGGCGCGCAGTGCCCCGAGCAGCCGGGTAGCGTACTCGGTCACCGGTCGCACGGTCTGCTGAGCGAACAGCTCGGGCAGCGACTGGGCCATCACGCTGCGATTCGAGATCACGTAGCTGACCCCAGAGGGCACTCGCACGTTGTCTTCAAGCACGCGCAGCGTGCCCTGCTCATCACGAATGAGGTCGATGCCGGCCACCTGGATGCGCACGCCGTTCGGTGGCTGCACCCCGACGGCCTGCCGGTGAAAGTGCTTTGACGAAGCGATCAGATGCGCGGGAATGACCCCGTCGGCCACTGACAGCTGCGGCCCGTACACATCGTCGAGCAGCGCCTCGAGCGCCCGCACTCGCTGGGCGATGCCGCGCTCCAGCCGCTGCCACTCCTGCGCCTCGATGATGCGCGGCACCGGGTCGATCGGAAACGGCCGCTCCTCACCCGCAAAGTCGAAGGTCACGCCCTGGGTCAGATACGAGTTGGCCAGTGAGTCGACGCGGGCCTGCAGTTCTTCGCGGCTCAGCTGTTCGAACACGTCGTGCACGCTGCGGTAGCGGTCGCGCACCTGGCCGTGCGCCCCCGAGGCATCGGGCAGAGACGTGAACATCTCATCCCACGCCTCGCCACCGAAGGCGTGCGTTCTGACGCACTCGTCGTACCCTGCGAAGAGTTCACTCATCACTGTCCCCCGATCGAAGACCGCCTGCTGAGGCTCAGTGTCGCAGAGCGATGTTGCCAGCTGGTAACACGCGTGCTTGCATGACCTGCGCACCCGACTACGCTGAGAGACATGAGCACCCCTGTCGCCGGTGAACGCCACGTTGAGATCGAGCGCAAGTTCGATGTGCCGATCGATGCGGTGCTGCCCGACCTCAGCACGGTCGCGGGCGTCGCCCGCATTCGGCAGGATGCTCCGGCTCACCTTGATGCCACCTACTACGACACCGACGGCCTCACGCTGATCACCGGGCGCATCGCCGTGCGGCGACGCACCGGTGGCCACGACGCCGGCTGGCATCTGAAGACCACTGGTGCACACGGGCGCATCGAGCGGCACTGGCCGATCGATGACGAAGCGCCCGAACAGCCGCCCGCCGGACTCATCGAAGCCGTGTCTGAATGGGTTGACGCAGCTACCCTGCGCCCGGTTGCCCGCATTCGCACCACCCGCACCGCGACGGTGCTCTTCGATGCGCACGACCGCCAGCTGGCCGAGATCGCCGACGACCAGGTGCACACCGATGATCTGCGCGACGGTACCGTGCGGCAGTGGCGCGAGTGGGAAACCGAGCTGGCCGAACGCCTCGACGATCAGGCCGGTAGCCCCGGTGCACTGCTGCTCGACCGCCTGCAGCATCGCCTGGCCCGCGCTGGCGCCCGCCCGTCGAGTGCGGTGGCCAAGCTGCAGCGAGCGCTCGGTCTCGACCCGGCTGACCAACCGAGCACACGCACCGCTGCTCAGACAGTCGCTCACTCCCTCGACGAGATCGCCGCAGCACTCGACCCCCGCGTGCGCGAAGCCGTCGCCGATCAGCCCGACGCCGTGCATCAGGCGCGTATTCTGGTGCGCCGCCTGCGCAGCCTGCTCGACGTGTTCGGCAGCGTGTTCGAGACGGCAGCGGTCACTCGTGCATTGCATCGCCTGCGGGCAGTGGGTCGCGATCTGGGTGCGGTGCGCGATGCTGAGGTGCGCGCCCGCTATGCCGAGCAACAGCTGCGCCGTCTGCCCGAGGTGCCGAAGACACGACGCCTCGTCGGGCGCCTGGCCGAGCCGGCATGGCAGGCGCACGATGCTGCGCAGCGCCGCCTGGCCACCCAGCTCGACAGCGGGCGACTCACCCGCGTGCACCTCTCACTGGCGGCGCTCGACGACACCGACCGTGCCAGCGCCATGGGCCGCAGACCGGCTGCCGAGGTGCTGCCCGACCTGTTGGCCGAGGCCACCGCGCGCCTGATCGCACACGATGCCGACGCCGTGGCGATCTGGCGCACCCTTGACGAGGTCGGGGGCGAGCCCGCGCAACTGGCCGCATTCGAAGCGGCGCTGCATCTGGTACGCAAAGATGCCCGCGCCCTGCGGTACTCCTACGAGGCCATCGCGCCCGAACATCCTGCGGTCATTGCCGCGGCAAAGGCCTTGCAAGATCTGCTGGGCGATCACCGCGACGACCTGCTGTTCGCCGACCACGTGCTGGCAGTCGCCGTCACCGACCGTCAGGCTCGCGAAACTCAGCAGGCGGCGCTGCCCTACTATTTGCTGGCCGAAGCCGCCCGCAACCGAGCCGCAGCTGCACTGAGCGACTACGCCGTCACGCGCGACGAGCTGCTCGCCGAGATCGCCGCCACCGGCCGCAGCGACGCGATCACAGCATCTGCCTGATCGCTGCGCAGCCCCACCACCGATGACGTGCGCAGATCGACGACTACTGCGTCGATGGAATGCTCACCGTTGTCGCTGAACTGCACTGGAGCCGGCAGCACGATCATCGGCTCGGCGCGGCCGCACACGTCGAGCAGCGCGATGAAGGTCTCGAGCTGATGCTCGACGGTCTCACTCCAACGGGCCAGCTCGGCCAGCGTCTGCTCGTCGTCGGCCAACACCATGCGCACTTGAGCATGTGCTGCCCGCAGCGCGACGAGATCGCGACGCAGATCGCGCTGCGCAACCAGCGCATCCTCTCGCCGCACCCCGGTGGCCTGGCGATGCAGCAGGGCCGCCCACATGGGCTGGCAGCGCGCGTTCAGGCGATGAAAGCCGAACTCTGCCATCGCCTGCAGCAGGTCGTCATCACCGAGGATGCCCTGGGTCGCGGCCAGCTGAGCGGTGAGTGTATCGGCGGTCGCCTCGAACCACTCGACATATGCGGTGCTCAGTGCCCCGAGTCTCGCGCGGGTGGGCACGGGAGCTCCGCTCATCCAGTCGTAGAGAATCACGCCCCACTCATATGAGAAGTTGCGCGCCGGGATCATCACGGTGTCGAGACCGCGTCCAAAGCGCTCGCGTCGGCGGTGTTCGCGGTCAACCTGTTGCACCAGCTGCGAAGCCTTCATGCGTCCTCCTTGCACACGGGGAGCGACTATTCTCGCCCCGAATGCGCAGGTTGCGGCTGTGCGTGCCCTGAGTGTGCCGAGATTCATATGCCATCACGGCCATACTCACAGCCTGCCTATATGCTGTCGCGAAGATGGTGACAGCCAGGCACCCCACGCTGGCAGCATGAGACTTTCCCGACCCCTGCTGATCAACAGCGGCCTCGTCGCCGGCGTGCTCGTCATCGGCACCGTGACCTGGTTCGTGCTGCATCCGAGCTCCTCGACCACGTCGAGCGCCACCCAACTGACCTCAACGGTGCAGCAGGGCACGGTGACCACGAGCATAACCGCCAGCGGCAACCTCGCCGCTGCCAGTGAATCTGAGGCGAGCTTCGCCACCTCTGGCACTATCGCCTCCATTGATGTGGCTGTTGGCGACACCGTCACCAAGGGGCAGTCCATTGCCACGCTCGAGACAGACGATCTGAAAACCGCGGTGAGCGACGCACAAACCACGCTTACCAATGCGAACAGCGCACTGAGTCGAGCCAAATCGACCCTTGCCAGTGCACAGGCGGGTACCACGACCACTGACGAGCGCACCGGCACGAGCACGACCACAGTGAGCACGCAAGAGGTGAACTCAGCACAGAGCAGCGTCGAGCAGGCCCAGAGCACCGTCACCACCGCCACCCGCGCCCTGACCGAGGCCAAAGAAGACCTCGCCGCAGCAACTCTGACCGCGCCCATCTCTGGTTTAGTGATCGCCGTCAACGGCAGCGTCGGCTCAACCAGCGGCAGCGGATCGTCAAACTCGTCAAGCGGGTCATCGGCCAGTGGCAGCACGCAGTCGAGCGGCACCACCAGCAGCTCAAGCTCATCGAGCGGCTCATCTGTGGTGACCATTGCCGACGTGTCGGCCTATACCGTCGCAGCGACCATCCCCGAGGCCGACATCTCGACCGTGTCGGTCGGCCAGGCGGCGAAGGTCACGCTGCCCGCCGTTGACGACACCGAAGTCGACGCCACAGTGACCGCGATCTCGCCCACCGGCACCACCAGTAACTCAGTGGTGACCTTCGCCACCACGATCACCCTCAACAGCGTGCCCGAGGGCGCGCACATCGGGTCGACGGCCGACGTGACCATCACCACCGCGAGCTCCGACGCCGACGCGCTCTACGTGCCGGCCGCTGCAGTGACCACTGGCACCGAAGGCACCTCAACGGTCGAGGTGGTCGGCGACGACGGCACCTCACAGACCGTCACCGTGACCACGGGGCTCGTCGGCGACGAGGGCACCGTGATCACGTCAGGGCTGACTTCGGGGCAGACCATCGTGATCGGCACGGTGACCGAGTCGAGCAGCTCGAGCTCCGGCTCTAGCGGCTCGTCAGGCAGCGGATCAGGCTTCAGCGGCGGTTCGATGCCCAACAGCGGCAGCGGCGGCGGCTTCAGCGGCGGCTCCGGCTCTGGCTCGATGCCTCAGGGCGGAGGCCCCGGTGGCCAGTGACGATCTGTTCGAGCAGCTCGCACAGACGCAGGTGATCGAGGTGGCCGGCGTGGCGACCGAGGAGCATCCAGCCGATGACGTGGTACTCGAGCTGCACGACGTGCAGCAGGTCTACGGGCGCGGCGAGAACGCCGTGCATGCCCTGAAAGGCATCGACCTCACCGTGCACCGCGGCGAGTACGTGTCGATCATGGGCCCCTCCGGCTCGGGCAAGTCGACGATCATGAATGTGCTCGGCTGCCTTGACGTGGCCTCGTCAGGCACCTATCTGCTCGACGGCATCGACGTGCACGACCTCAGCGAGAACGACCTGGCGCATGTGCGCAACCGCAAGATCGGCTTCGTGTTTCAGTCGTTCAACCTGATTCCGCGCATGAGCGCTCAGGCCAATGTCGAGTTGCCCCTGGTCTACGCCGGGGTGGCTCGCGCCGAGCGACACCGGCGCGCTGCCGCAGCGCTGGGCCGGGTGGGGCTCGCCGAGCGCGCCGACCATCTGCCGCAACAGCTCTCGGGTGGTCAACAGCAGCGCGTGGCAATCGCGCGGGCGCTGGTCGGTGAGCCGGCCATCCTGTTCGCCGACGAGCCCACCGGCAACCTCGACAGCGTGTCGACCAACGATGTGCTCGCCCTCGTCGACGAGCTCGCCGTCGCCGGCAAGACCATCGTCATGATCACCCACGAAGACGACGTGGCCGAGCACACCGACCGCGTGCTCACCCTGCGCGACGGTCGCATCGTCGCCGATCGCACCACTGCGCGCGCCGCCGAGCGCGCCACCCGCCGGCTGGAGGCCCACGCATGAACCCGGCAGAGATCTTCCGCTCCGCACTGCACGGGGTGACCGCCAACCCGCTGCGATCGCTGCTGACCATGCTCGGCGTACTCATCGGCGTCGCCAGCGTGATTCTGCTGCTGGCCGTGGGCAATGGGTCGGCGTCGAAGATTCAAGATGCGATCAGCAGTCTGGGCACCACCACGCTCACCGTGCGCTCGACCGGCCAGGCAACCAGCACGCTGACCACTGAGATCAGCAACCAGATCGCCAACGCGGGGCTCGGCCACGTCGACAAAGTGGTGCCCCAAGTGAGCACCTCACAGACGGTGATCGCCGACGGCAACTCGGCCGACAGCGTGTCGATCATCGGCACCACCGCCGACTACTTCACGATCGGCACATACTCGGTCGAGTCTGGGTCTGCCTTCACGGATGCCGACGTCACCCTGGCATCGAAGGTCGCGGTGATCGGGCAAAGCGTGGCCACCGACCTGTTCGGGTCTTCACGTGCAGCGCTCGGCTCGACGATCGACATCGACGGCGCGGCATATACCGTGACCGGCATACTCAGCACCCAGTCGTCGACCACCAGCACTGATGCCGATTCGGTGGTGATCGCGCCGCTGACGCGCATCCAGCGCTCGTTCACTGGCTTCGACGACATCAGCACGCTGACGGTCACCGCCACCGATGCCGACTCGGTCGACGCTGCTGAGGGGGAACTCGAAGTGATGCTCAACCAGCTGCTCGGGGTCTCTGACAGCGGCTCGATCAGTGCAAGTGGGGCATCCACCAGCTCATCGAACTCATCAAGCTCGACCCCGTACCAGATCGTCAACCAGTCGTCGCTGCTCGAGACGCAGGCTGAGAGCGCAGCGAGCTTCACGACACTGCTCGGCGCGGTTGCTGCGATCAGCCTGTTGGTCGGCGGCATCGGCGTCACCAACGTCATGCTCGTGACAGTGACCGAGCGCACCCGCGAGATCGGCATTCGCAAGGCGATCGGTGCCACCAAGGGTGTGATCTTGGCGCAGTTCCTCACTGAGGCAGCGCTGCTGACGCTCACCGGCGGCATCGTCGGAGTCGTGCTCGCCTACATCGGCTCGAACTTCACGATCAACGGCACCCAGCCGGTGATTCTCGGCTGGTCGGTGCCGCTGGCGCTCGGGGTCTCAGTGGCGATCGGCGTGTTCTTCGGCGCCTATCCCGCAGCCCGAGCCGCGTCGCTGCGGCCGATCCAAGCCCTGCGCGCCACGTAGGCGCACAGCAGGATCGCAGCCAACGCACATCACGGTGACGGCAGCGACGAGCACACTTTTCATCCAGACCCCCAGAACACAGCAAGGAACACCATGACTGACCAGACTCCACAGCAGCCCGCGAACGCGGCGGCCCCCACACCCGTTCAGCCCACACCCGGGGCGAAGGCCAAGAAGTCCAAGGTGGGGAAATGGCTCACCGGCGGGCTCACCGCCGTCGTGCTGATCGGCTTGGGCTTCCTCGGCGGCACGCTCGTGGCGCAGAATTCGTCGACGCAGGCCTCACAGGTGCCCAGCGGCCAGGGCGGCAGCATGCCGAGCGGCGGTCAGGGCGAGGGCGGCGCGCCGCGCGGCGAATCCGGCGAGGGCGGCGGCCAGGCTGCTATGTCCGGGTTCACTTCGGGCACCATCACTTCGATCGACGGCGACACGATCACCATCGAGACCGATGACGGCGAGACCAAGACGATCACTGTCGGCAGCGACACTTCTGTGACTGAGAGCACGTCGAGCAGCGTCGACGCACTGAGCACAGGTGACACCATCAGCGTGCGTGGCGAGAGTGACAACGACAGCATCACTGCGCAGTCGATCACCACCGGTGATGCGACCGACTCCTTCCCGGGCGGCGGACAGGCTCCGGCCTCCGAGTGACCCGCTGGGGTGCCACAATATGAGGCATGTCCCCCAACGACCCGACTCCCACCAACGAGATCTCCCTCGAACCCATCCACCTCATCGGCAAATCCAATGCGGTGATGCGGCTCGGGTCGATGATGCTGCAGGCGGGAGCCGGGTCGTTTCGCATTAAACAGGCGATGAGCCGCGCAGCGCGTGCCTTGGGCATCACGAATCTGCACACCCAGATCACCGCCACGGAGATCGTCACCACGTTCTTCCGCGGCGAGATCTTTCGCACCCGCGTCGCACAGGTGCGCATCGGCACCGTCGACGCCGACCGCATCGTCGAGCTCGAACGCCTCTCGCATCACATGCCCGCCGGCATGCTGCCCGAAGAGCTCAATCGTCGGCTCGACCGCATCGCGGCGCGACCACGCCACTACCCCACCTGGCTGACCATGGTCGCAGCGATCATGGCCTGCTCGGGGTTCGCCTTTCTCAACAACGGCGGCTGGCAGGAGTGCGTCGGCGTCGCCCTGTCGGTCGCGATCACTCAGTGGCTGCGCACCATGCTCATTCGCGCACGCATCAACCAGCTAGCCATGTACGCGCTGTGCGGCCTAACCGCCGCACTCGGCTACGTGCTGTTCACTGGGCTGCTCTCGGTGGTCAGCGGACAGCAGAGCGCGCTGCATGACGCCGGGTTCACCTCGGCGCTGCTGCTGCTGGTGCCGGGTTTTCCGCTGATGACCGCCGCGCTCGATCTCGGGCGCCTTGACCTGAGCGCTGGCATCGGCCGGCTCATCTTCGCCGTGCTCGTGCTGCTCTCGAGTTCACTCGGGGCCTGGGCGGTGGCGCTGACCTTCAATCTGCAGCCGACGGTGGCTCCCGCACCCGAATGGCCGCTGTGGGTGCTGATCGCCTCGCGAGTGCTGGCCGGTTTCGTCGCAGTGACCGGCTTCGCCATGATGTTCAACACCCCGTTCACGCTCGCACTGGGTGCGGCGGGCATCGGCACGGTGGCAAACACCCTGCGCCTGACCACAACCGACGCAGGATGGCCGAACCAGGTTGCCACCCTCTGCGGCGCGCTGCTGGTGGGGCTGCTCGCCTATGTGGTGGCAACGAGGCTCGACGCGGCTCGCATCGCGCTCACCGTGCCCGCCGTGCTGATTATGGTGCCGGGGTCGAGCGCGTACCGCGCGCTCGTGTATCTCAACCAGGGCGACATGGTCGCCGCAGGCACCTACGGGGTGCAGGCGCTGTTCACGGTGGTCGCGCTCGCTGTGGGCCTGACGGCTGCGCGCATGCTCACCGAGCGCGAGTGGTCGTACGACCGCGTGCACGGGTGATGGCGTGCACGGGTGATGATGCAGCGCCTCCTCCCCCTCAGCGCACAGAGACACGCAGAAAGGGCGGCAGCGCTTGTTGCGCCACCGCCCTGTGCTCTGTGTCACCGCATCAGACCGACGTCTCGGTGGTGTGCACCTCGACGCTGATCGGCCGGTAGATCACCAGTTCGCCGCCGTTGGTCTGCACTCGGCGCCGCCCCTGGTCGAGGGTGACGATCTCGCCTTCGGCACCCGCGGCAAAGGTGCGCCCACCGGGCCGGTAAATGAGCGCGTCAGCCAGTGCGGTCTGCAGCTCGCTGACCCGCTGCTGCAGCGCGTGCACCTGGTTTTCGAGCTCAATGACCCGGCGGATGCCCTCAAGACTCACACCCTCATTCGAGAGTCGCTGCACCTCCCGCAGCACCACGACATCGCGCAGCGTGTACCGGCGTGACCGCCCGGCCGTGCGCTGTGGGCGCACGAGACCGATGCGGTCGTACTGGCGCAGCGTCTGCGGGTGCATGCCGGCCAGCTCGGCTGCAGCCGAGATGCCGAACAGTGCAGTGGTCTCGTCAGTCATGGCTGACTACTCCCCTGCGCGTTCAAACAGCTCGGCTCTGGGGTCGTCTTCGGCAACGGCCTTAACGAACTCATCAAGTGCCTCACGAGCCTTCGGCTTGAGTGAGGTGGGCACCACCACCTGCACCTCGGCGAGCAGGTCGCCGGTGCGCTTGGCGGTTTTCACCCCACGACCCTTGATGCGCAGCACGCGCCCAGAGGGTGTGCCGGGTTTCACCTTGACCTTGACGCGTGCGCCACCGAACGTGGGCACCTCGACGGTGGCACCGAGCGTGGCCTCTGCAAAGGTCACCGGCAACACTACCTTGAGGTTGTCGCCCTCGCGGGTGAACACTGGGTGCGTGCCCACCGAGATGTGCACGATCAGGTCACCGGCGGGGCCCCCGCCTCGCCCGGGGTTGCCCTTGCCGCGCAGACGAATCTTCTGCCCGTCATGCACCCCGGCGGGGATCTTGGTCTTGACCGTCTTGCCCTGCGGAGTGCCGAGCGAGACCGTCGCGCCGTTGACCGCCTGTTCGAAGCTCAGGCGAGCACGCGCCTCAACGTCTTCACCAGGCGCAGACCCACGCGAGAACCCGGCAGACCCACCGGCCTGACCGAACAGGCCGCCGAAGAGATCTTCGTAGCCGCCAGCGCCCGGTGCGCCGCCGGTTGAGAAGCGCACTCGCTGCCCGCCTCCGCCGCCACCTTGGTTGAACAGGCCGCCGAACAGATCGTCGAACCCCGCCTGGCCGCCTGGGCCGCCGGAGCCGGCACTGAACCGGGCCCCGGCGCCCATGGCACGAAGCGAGTCGTACTCCTTGCGCTCTTTCGGGTCAGAGAGCACGCTGTACGCCTCGGAGATCTCTTTGAACTTCGCCTCGGCCTTCGCATCACCCTGATTCGCATCGGGGTGATACTTGCGAGCGAGCTTGCGATACTCCTTCTTCAGGTCGGCGTCGGAGATGTCTTTCGACACTCCGAGCACGGCATAGAAGTCTTTATCAAGCCAATCCTGACTTGCCATGCGTTCCGCCTCCTTCTGTCATTCCGCGGGTGCGAACACGACCACCTTGGCCGCGCGCAGCAGGGTCTCGCCGATGCGATACCCGGGAGTCACCACCTCGCCGATCACCAATTCGGTGACATCGGGGTTGGGCTGCTGCAGCACTGCCTCGTGCACCTTGGGGTCGAACGGCTCGCCCTTGGCGCCGAAGCGTTCCAGCCCCAGCCCCTCGGCCACGCCACGCAGTTTGGATGCGATGGTTGCGAACGCTGACCCCTCGGCCAGGTCGCCGGCTTGTTCGGCACGATCGAGATCGTCGAACACGGGGAACAGGCGCTTGGCAGTCTCACCGGCAGCACGCTGCCGCTCGATGACTGCCTGGGCCTCAGTGCGAGCACGATAGTTTTTGTATTCTGCGGCGAGACGCTGCAGCTCGTCGAGCAGCTTGTCTTCGCGGCTCGCGGGCTGGGCGCCCTCAGCCGCGTCAGCGGCTTCGCCAGTGGGCTCCTGCGCCTCGGTGACCTCTTCGGTCTCCGGCTCAGATGCGCCGGGGGCGCCGGATGCCGTTTGAGCATCCAGCGCCTCCTCAGCACCCTGCACATCGGCAGGATCGACACCGGCTGACTGCTGTTCGTTCTTGTTGTCGTCAGCCATCAGTGACCGCCTTACTTCTTGTCGTCGTCATCGTCGACGACCTCGGCGTCGACGATATCGTCGTCATCGCCGGAGCCGCCAGCGGCTGACCCACCGTCAGCCGACTCGCTCGAGGCATCTGCCTGAGCGGCCTTGTAGATCTCCTCGCCGAGCTTGACCTGCGACTCGTTGAGCTTGTCGAACGCCGCCTTGACGGCATCGTCGTCAGAGCCTTCGAGTGCCTTCTTCAGCTCTTCAACGTCAGCGGTGACCTCGGTCTTGACCTCGTCAGACAGCTTCTCATCGTTGTCTTTGATGAGCTTCTCAATCGAGTAGGCGAGCTGCTCGGCGTTGTTGCGCTGCTCTGCGGCCTCGCGACGCTGCTTGTCCTCCTCCTCGTGCTCCTTGGCCTCTTTCACAAAGCGGTCGATGTCCTCCTGCGACAGACCCGAGCCGCCCTGGATGGTGATCTCCTGCTCTTTGCCGGTGCCCTTGTCTTTGGCAGAAACCTTCACGATGCCGTTGGCATCGATGTCGAAGGTCACCTCGATCTGTGGCACACCGCGCGGAGCCGGTGCGATGCCGGTCAGCTCGAAGGTGCCGAGGCTCTTGTTGTCGCGGGTGAACTCGCGCTCGCCCTGGAACACCTGGATCGACACCGACGGCTGGTTGTCTTCAGCGGTGGTGAAGGTCTCGCTGCGCTTGGTCGGAATGGCAGTGTTGCGCTCGATCAGCTTGGTGAAGATGCCACCCTTGGTCTCGATGCCGAGGCTCAGCGGGGTGACGTCGATCAGCAGCACGTCTTTGCGCTCGCCCTTCAGCACGCCGGCCTGGATGGCCGCGCCCACGGCGACGACCTCATCGGGGTTGACGCCCTTGTTGGGCTCCTTGCCGCCGGTGAGCTTCTTGACCTCCTCGACGACCGCGGGAATACGGGTCGAACCGCCGACGAGCACCACGTGATCGACGTCGGAGACCTTGACCCCGGCCTCTTTGATGACGTCGTGGAACGGCTTGGCGGTGCGCTCGACCAGATCAGCGGTCAGCTCTTCGAACTTGGCGCGCGAGATGGTCTCATCGAGGTTGGCCGGGCCGTTCTCCGTGAGCGAGAGATACGGCAGCTGCACGCTGGCGCTGTTCTGGCTCGAGAGCTCTTTCTTGGCCTGCTCAGCGGCCTCCTTGAGTCGCTGCAGGGCGATCTTGTCGCTCGAGACGTCGACGCCGGTCGACTCTTTGAACTTCTTGATCAGGTAGTCGACCAAGCGCTGATCCCAGTCGTCACCACCGAGGTGGTTGTCGCCCGAGGTGGCGCGCACCTGAATGGTCGAGAAGTCATCGTCTTTGCCGACCTCCAGCAGAGACACGTCGAAGGTGCCGCCACCGAGGTCGAACACGAGGATCAGCTCGTCTTCTTTGCCTTTGTCAAGACCGTATGCCAGTGCGGCTGCGGTGGGCTCGTTGATGATGCGCAGCACGTTGAGCCCGGCGATCTCACCGGCCTCTTTGGTGGCCTGACGCTGTGAGTCGTTGAAGTACGCCGGCACGGTGATGACGGCATCGGTGACCTTGTCGCCAAGGTAGCTCTCGGCGTCGGTCTTCAGCTTCTGCAGGATGCGTGCGGAGATCTCCTGCGGGGTGTACCTCTTGCCGTCGATGTCGTTGGTCTTCCAGTCGGTGCCGATGTGGCGCTTGACCGAGGCAATGGTGCGGTCGACGTTGGTGACGGCCTGACGCTTCGCGGTCTCACCAACGAGCACCTCGCCGTCTTTGGCGAAGGCGACGATGGATGGCGTGGTACGGAAACCCTCTGCGTTTGCGATGACGGTGGGCTCGCCGCCCTCCAACACCGACACCACTGAGTTGGTGGTGCCGAGGTCAATTCCTACTGCTCGTGACATTCTGTGTCCTTTCTTGCCCGGTGCCCCGGGCCTCTGTCTGTCGTGAAGTCTCGTTCAGCGACCCTCCTTGAGTCGCCTGCACTCAACTTTACGCATGCGCATCCATTTGTCAAGGCTCGTGACAAAAAGTTGAGCATAGTTCACTCATGTTTCAGAGAAGTAGCCCGACTGGGCGCGTGATTACAGGGGTACCTCGAGCCTCGAGCCCCACACACGTGTCACAAAATGCGACTCAGAGCCCACCATTCCCACACTTCGTGACACCCCTGGGACCATGCCCCGCAGAAGCACACACAGGTGTCACGAAATGCGACTCAGACTTCACTATTCCCACACTTCGTGACACCGCAACGATGCGCGCCCATCCCCCGCCCCGCCACGTCACGCACAGACGTTTCACACAGGCGTGGTCGGCGCCGAATCTCTCCACAGCTCCGGGACTCTGCCGGTGCACCATCTCAGAACGAACGATGCTGATGCGATGACCCGCACACCTCGCCCGCTGCCGCCGCTGCTGAGTGCTCGACCTTTTCATGTGCACGAGGCATTTGCGCACGACATCACCCCTTCTCGCTTGAGAGCGGCAGATCTCGAACAGCCGTTCCCCGGGGTGCGTGTAGCCAAGACACTTCCTGCAACCCTCGAGAACTGGTGCCGGGCATGTTCGCTCGCACTCCCCGACAACGCAGCGTTCAGCCATCTGACCGCCGCGCAGCTGTGGCACATCCCGTTGCCCCGCCGATATGAGCAGACGCTTCCGCTGCATGTGACGACCCCCAACGAACAGCGTCCCCTGCGCCTGTCACAAGTCAGCGGACATCGAGGCCGTAGCGCACTCGCAACGCATTCCATCAGGGGTCTGCCCGTCTGCAGCCCCGTCGACACGTGGCTGGGGCTCGCCCGCTGGCTCACCTGCGACGAACTCGTCGCCGCAGCCGACTATCTGATCTGCGATCCTTTGGCAGAAGTCGCCGCGACGATCGTGCCCGGGCACCGACGCCCGCTCGCCACGCAGGACCAACTCGCGCAAGCAGTCGCCGACGGCTCGCGCATGATCGGCATTCGACAGCTGCGCGCCGCACTGCCGCTGATCAGGCCGGGTGTCGAGTCTCCGCGTGAGACACAGCTGCGTCTGATGATGCTTCGCGCAGGTCTGCCCGAACCAGAGATCAACACCGCGGTCTTCGACAGCGCGGGTCGACTGCTCGGAGTCCTCGATCTCTTCCTTCGAGCCTTCCGCGTGGGCATCGAATACGAAGGCGCCCATCACCGCGGGCCCGAGCAGTTCGCTGCCGACCTGCGGCGTTATGAGCGCTTCACTGCAAGCGGCATCCTGGTCGTTCGCATCGACGCCCCTGCGATGCGCGACGATGGCGCCGAGGCCGTCGCACGCATCACTGACGCCCTGCTCTCGCGCGGATGGCGCCCCAACTGACCACACCGGTGTCACGAGACGCGAGAAAGACCCACCGCACCACACACAGGTGTCACGAGACGCGAGAAACCGGCGCCAAAACAACAATCCGTGACACCTCAGACCCGCAGCACACACAGGTGTCACGAATTGCGAAACACCCACTGCACCCCGTGCAAAGCCTTCTGGCGCTTATTCCGCGCCACCACCGGTCGCGAGTCGCATCAGGTCGGTGTCGAGCCGAATCTCGTCGTCGCCCGAGACCGACTGCTCGCGATCAGCGTGCCGCACCGGGGCATCCACCGAAGCGCTGCCCTGAGCATCTGCCGCTTCAGCATCAACGCCGCGAGTGACCCCCGCACCACCAGCACCTGACAGCAGACGCCCCAGCTCGGCGACGGCCAGCTCAATGCGAGCATGCAGCGCCGCCGCACCGTTGTTCCAGTCACCCGGCGTCGCGTAAATCGAGGTGGGTACGCTGAGCGCCCGCATGAACGCGAACAGCGGCCGGATGCCGTCGTCCAGCGCCAGCGCATGTCGCGTCGACTGCCCAGTGGCCGCCAGCAGCACGGGAGTCAGATACAACGCATCTTTGTCGAGCAGGTCGAAAAACGACTTGAACAGCCCACTGAAGGTCGCCTTATAAATCGGCGTGGCGACCACCAGCGCGTCGGCCGCAGCCACCTGGTCGAACGCCTGCTGCAGCTCGGGCGAGACGTAGTTCGACACCAAGCCCTTCGCGATGTCGATCGCCAGTTCGCGCAGCGAAACCGTCTCGATGCGCACCTCGCCGAATCGTGCCTGCACCTGCTGAGCGATCGCCTGCAGCAGCATGTCGGTGCTCGAGGGCACCCCGCTGCCAGCAGACACCAGCACCACCAATGGATGCCGCACCTCGGCACCAGCCTCGTCTTTCGTCGTCATCTCACCACTCCTCTACTTCTGAGTCTCTCGATCTGCCTGGGCATCTTTGGCGCCTTCTGCGGTCACCGCGGTGCGCAGCCTGCGGCACAGCTCGCTCAGATTCGCCAGCTCAGCCTCGTCGAGGGCACCGCCCACCACCTCAGCGATGTTGCGCGCGTGAGCCCGGCCAACCCTGCGCTGCGCCGCACGCCCAGCATCGGTCAGCTGAATACGCACTCCGCGCGCATCGTCGGCATCGCGCTGCTTGACCACCAGCCCCCGGGCCACCAGCCGGTCGACCATGCGCGAGAGCGAGGGCTGGGGCGCGAGCACCGCATCCACCAGCTCGCTCAGTCGCAGGCCCGACGCGCTGCCAGCCAGCGTGTAGAGCACGTCGTACTCCTTCATTGAGAGCTCAGACCAGATCGGCTCTGCGCCGAAGCGTCGCCACAGGGCGACCTGGGCTCGCAGCAGCGACTCCCAGGCGCCGACCGCCGCTCGATCGGCAGCTGTGCTCACGCCTGCTCCGCGTCGAGGTCGATGCTGGAGCGCTCACCGATATAGGGCGAACCACCTGTGACGTTGTCGCCGCGGTTCGCGCTCGGCCGAAACTCGGGCACCGGGCCGTCGCCATACTTCGCGGCGACCAGCGACGCGTGCGTGGGCCCCTCGGGCGTGCCCGGCGCCTGCCTCGCTGCCGTTTCGGCACGCAGCGTCGGCAGAATCTCGCCCAACAAATCGAGCTGTTCGAGCACGATCTTCAGCGGCAGCCCGGCGTGATCGATCAAGAACAGCTGACGCTGGTAGTCGCCGAAGGCCTCGCGAAACTCGAGCGTGCTGTCGATGACCTGCTGCGGGCTGCCCACCGTCAGCGGCGTCTGCGAGGTGAATTCC
Organism: Pseudoclavibacter soli DSM 23366; assembly: GCF_000423505.1. Classification (GTDB taxonomy): domain Bacteria; phylum Actinomycetota; class Actinomycetes; order Actinomycetales; family Microbacteriaceae; genus Pseudoclavibacter_A; species Pseudoclavibacter_A soli. The sequence continues at coordinate 396,946 of NZ_KE384027.1, read as the reverse complement.
TCCATCGTGGGGCCGTGGCCGTACACCGGCGCATTGTCGAAGTATGGACGGAACTCGCGCACCGCATCCTGCGAATTGCGCCGCATGAAGAACTGCCCGCCGAGGCCGACGATCGCCTGCGCCTCGGTGCCGTGGCCATAATGGGCGAAGCGCTGCCGATAGAAGCGGATCAAGCGCTGGTAGTGACCCTTGGGCCAGAAGATGTTGTTGGCGAAGAAGCCGTCGCCGTAGTATGCCGCCTGCTCAGCGATCTCGGGCGTGCGAATCGAGCCGTGCCACACGAACGGCGGCACCCCGTCGAGCGGGCGCGGTGTCGAGGTGAACCCGCGCAGCGGGGTGCGGTACTGGCCGCTCCAGTCGACGCGGTCTTCGGTCCACAGGCGGTGCAGCAGGTTGTAGTTCTCGAGCGCCATCGGCAGCGACTCGGCGATGTCTTTGCCGAACCACGGGTAGACCGGGGCCGTGTTGCCGCGGCCCAGCATGAGATCCATGCGCCCGTCGGCCACGTGCTGCAGCATCGCGTACTCCTCAGCGATGCGCACTGGGTCGTTGGTCGTGATCAGCGTGGTCGATGTCGACAGCAGGATGCGCTTGGTGCGCCCGGCGATATTGGCCAGCAGCGTCGTGGGTGACGACGAGATGAACGGAGGGTTGTGATGCTCGCCCACCGCAAATACGTCGAGGCCGATGTCTTCGGCTTTCTCGGCGATGGTGACCAGCGCCTTGACGCGCTCGTGCTCTGTGGGGGTGACCCCGCTGACCGGATCGCGGGTGACGTCGCTGACGCTGAAGAGTCCGTACTGCATGAGTGGTCCTTTCCCTCTCATCGATTGTCGACACAACCTCTTCGCTCACGGTAGCACATTTACATGCATGTGCATATACCTTGACGGGTGGATGCGCTCGGCCTCGGTTGACACCAACGCAATGTCTGCAGCACCGGGCACCGACCACTAAGCACCGGATGCCAAGCGCCGGAGGCCAACGCAATGTCTGCACCACCGACCAGATGTCCGCAGCCACGCCGACACCGCTGCAGACATCGCGCTGCCCCTGCAGACATCGTGCTGCACTCCCCGCATGTCGGATGCCCCGCGTACGATGTCCCCATGCCCTCAGATCTCCCCGCCTCGGCTGCAGCGCCCACTGCATCGCCCCTGATGCAGCGCGCCCGCCGGGTGCTGCACCAGGTCTATGGCTATGACGCGTTTCGGGGGCAGCAGGGCGAGATCGTGCAGCGCGTGGCCAAGGGCGGCGACGCTCTCGTGCTCATGCCCACCGGCGGCGGCAAATCGATCTGCTACCAGGTGCCCGCACTGCTGCGCGGCGGCGTCGGTGTGGTCATCTCACCGCTCATCGCCCTGATGCAAGATCAGGTCGAGGCCCTGCGGGCCAACGGGGTGCGCGCCGCCGCGCTCAACTCGTCGCTCGACGTCGGCGAGCAGCGCCGCATCGAGCAGGCGGCCCTGACCGGCGAGCTCGATCTGCTCTACCTCGCCCCCGAACGCCTATCGACCGAGCGCACGCTCGAGCTGCTCGACCGGCTCGCCATCTCGGTGTTCGCCATCGACGAGGCGCATTGCGTCGCGCAGTGGGGCCACGACTTTCGCCCCGACTACCTGCAGCTCGAGGTGCTGCACGAGCGCTGGCCGACCGTGCCGCGCATCGCACTCACGGCAACTGCCACCCCGGCCACTCGCGCCGAGATCGTCGATCGGCTGCACCTCGAAGACGCGCAGGTCTTCGTCTCGAGCTTCGATCGCCCCAACATTCAATACCGCATCGTGCCCAAGCACCGCCCAGTCGAGCAATTGGTGAGCTTCATCCGCGACGAGCATGCCGGCGAGGCGGGCATCGTCTACTGTCTCTCCCGAGCCAGTGTTGAGCGCACGGCTGATGCGCTCAACGAACGAGGCATCGCCGCACTCATCTACCACGCCGGCCTGCCAAATGAGCTGCGGGCAGCCAATCAGGCGAGGTTTCTGCAAGAAGACGGCCTGGTCATGGTGGCCACCATTGCCTTCGGCATGGGTATCGACAAACCCGATGTGCGCTTCGTCGCCCACCTCGACCTGCCCAAGAGCATCGAGGGATACTACCAAGAGACCGGCCGAGCCGGCCGCGACGGACTGCCCGCCACCGCGTGGCTGGCCTATGGGCTGCAAGATGTGGTGCAACAGCGCCAGATGATCGAACGGGGCGCCGGCGACCCCATGCACAAGCGCGCGCAGACCCGCGCGCTCGACGCGATGCTGGCGCTGTGCGAGACCCTCGAGTGCCGACGCGTGCGCCTGCTCGCCCACTTCGGCGAGGCGAGCGCCCCCTGCGGCAACTGCGACACGTGCCTCACCCCGCCCGAGCGCTTCGACGCCACCGTGCCGGCGCAGAAGCTGCTGTCGACCATCGTGCGCCTGCAGCGCGAACGGGGCCAGCACTTCGGCGCCGGGCACCTGATCGACATCCTGCTCGGCCACGAGACCGACCGGGTGCACGGCTATCACCACGATGAGCTCTCCACGTTCGGCATCGGCACCGAGCTGCAGCCGGCGCAGTGGCGGGCGGTCATCCGTCAGCTGCTCGCGCTGGGCTATCTGCGCACCAGCCCCGACCGCTACGCGACCCTCGGCATCACCGAGGCGGCCATCCCCGTGCTGAAGGGCGAACAGGCGCTCGAGCTGCGCCGCGATCTGGGCGCCGCCGCCCAGCGGGGCTCACGACGCGGCCCCAGATCGGCCGCAGCCGTGGCCGACCTGCCCGAGGCGCTGCATCCATTGTTCGAGCGCCTGCGGCACTGGCGCTCCGAGACGGCGAAGGCGCAGGGCGTGCCCGCCTACATCGTGTTCACCGACGCGACGCTCCGGGCGATCGCCGCGGCGCAGCCGGCGTCCACCCAGGCGCTGAGCCAGGTCAGCGGCGTCGGTGAGGCCAAGCTGGCCGTCTACGGCGAGGCCATCCTCGAGATCGTCGCAGACTTCTGAGTGCCTGTGCCGCACCGGCCGGCGCCATGACTTCTGCGGGCGGGCCTCCGGCGCGTAGACTCCCCGCATGGCCGACATCTTCGACATTCCCCTCACCCTCATCGACGGCACCCCGACCACGCTGGCGCACTGGCGCGACCGCGTGCTGCTGATCGTCAACGTGGCCTCCAAGTGCGGCCTGACCCCGCAGTACGAACAGCTTGAACAGCTGCAGCGCGACTACGCAGACCGCGGGTTCACGGTGCTGGGGTTCCCCTGCAATCAGTTCTTGGGTCAGGAGCCCGGCGACGCCGAGCAGATCCAGACGTTCTGCTCGACCACGTATGGCGTGACCTTCCCGATGTTCGAGAAGACGAAGGTGAACGGTCGCGACCGCAGCCCGCTGTATCAGGCGCTCACTCAGGTGCCGGACGATGCCGGCAAGGCCGGCCGCGTGCAGTGGAACTTCGAGAAGTTCGTGATCGCGCCGGCCGTCGGCGACGCCGCCCCGGTCATCCGCCGCTTCCGGCCACGCACCCGCCCCGACGCGCCCGAGGTGATCGCCGCCATCGAGGCGGCACTCCCCGCCGGCGACCGCGCCTGACGCAGCCGCGCGGCCCGAAGACGTTCGCAGGGATGCCGTGTCGGCTCCCGCTGTTAGGCTACCCTTGGCAGCGGATGCCGTTGACGCCCCTCAGCCTGCGCAGCGCCCCGAATGCCACACACCCGAGCGAACGGAGACATGGGATGACCGAGCGACAGCCAGAGAGCTTCACCGCAGCCGAGGCGAGCAGTGCCGAGACCGACGCCACGACGCTGGCGCACATCGCCAATGTGCGCCCCGATCTGCATCAGGCCATCCTCGCCAACCCCAACATCTATCCGGAGCTGGCCGCCTGGATCCACCAGCGCGGCACTGTGGCCCCTGCGGCGACTGAGCCGGCAGACCCAGCGCAGTCCGTCACAGCGCAGTCGGGCCCTGCACAGTCGGCAACCGCGCAGTCGGCAACCGAGCAGTCGGGCGTTGGCGATCCGCAGACTCAGCCCGCGACGCCGACAGCACAGCCGCAGCAGCCCACCCAGCCGCAGGCTTATCCCGGGCAGCCGCAGTACGGGCAACCCCAGTTCAGCCAGCCCCAGTACGGGCAGCAGCAACAGCAGCCATACGGCCAGGCCCAGCAGCCGCAGTACAGCCAGCCCCAGTACGGCCAGCAGCAGTTTGATCAGCAGCAGTACGGCCAGCAGCCCCAGTACGACTACAGCCAGGCGGGTGCCAACCTGCAGCAGTCGTTCGGGCAGCTGCAGAAAGACCCCGGCGGCTTCATCAAGGCGCACTGGCCCGAACTCGGCGTGATCGCCGCATCGCTGCTGGGCTTCATCAGTCTCTTCCTGCCCGCGGTCTCGGCGAGCTACTCAATATTCGGCAACTCGGCGAGCTTCTCCGCGAGTTTCATCCAGGGCGACGGTGTCTTCCTGCTGCCGCTGTACCTGCTGGCGATCGCGGCGAGCGTGGTGACCTTCGCGGTGCACGCGCCCTGGACGAAGACCGCCTTCGGAGTCGTCACGCTGGTGACCGGTGCGGTCTCCGTGATCGTGGCGCTGGTGGCCATCTCGCAGATCAGTTCATACTCCGGCTACGGCGTCTCGATCGGTGCCGGCACGGTGCTCGTGCTGCTGATGGGCCTGGTGTTCATCGGGCTGGGCGTCGTGAACTTCCTGCTGCGCCCCCAGCGCTGATCGGCCACGCGCTCACTGCAGCAGCGAGCGGCCAATGGCTCGCGCCTCAGCCCGGCTGCTGACGCCGAGCTTGCGGAACAGCGACCGCATGTGAGACTTCACCGTGTTCACCGACAAGAACAGGCGCTCTGCGATCGCCTTGTTGGTGAGCCCCTCCGTCACCAGCGCGAGCACCTGCTGCTCGGCCGGGGTGAGCTGGGGCCGAGGCGCTGACACGACCAGCACATGGGGAGCGTCCATGAGCTCGTCGGTGAGCCGCAGCAGATCACCGGGCAGCTGATCGCCGAGGTGCTGCCGCATCGCCGCCAGGCACTCGCGCGGCGCGAAGCGCAGGGCGAACGCCATATCGGCCTCCGATGACGACGCCTCGACCGACCGCAGCCGGGCGAGGGCGCCGGAGGTGTCGCCGTCTTGGATGCTGCGACCGGCGAGCAGCACCTGCAGCAGGGTCTCGGCCCTCGACACCATAGCCGGGCCCGCGTCGACGGAGAGCTCCGACTCGTCAAGGGGCCGGCCGGTTGAGAAGGCGACGAGTCCCCTCGCCAGAACGGCGTGCAGCCCCGTGCCGTCACCATGGCGCTCGACCAGCGCCACCGCCTCCGCCGCGTGCCCGGAGGCGAACCCGGCCAGGGCCATCCCCAGCAGTCTGCGGCCCGACATCGGGGCATCGGCGCCGAGGCGCCGCTCCACCTCCTCCCAGACCCCGTATGCGGCCTGGGCCTGCCCGTCGAGCAGCAGAAGCAGCGTGTAGCTCCACGCGATGAATGGTTGTGTCAGCAGACGTCCGTTGCGCTCGATCAGCTGACGCAGTGCTTCAAGGCCGCTCCCGGGTTCTCCGTTCCAGACGGCCTGCCAGGCCTGCGCCAGCGCCACGAATTCGTCGATGGCGCCCCAGCTGGCGCCGTCTCGGGGGCCACCGGTGAGATCTTCCGCTCGTTGCACGGCCTGCGCGCTTTCCGAACCGCCTAGAAGTCGCTGCCCGAAATAGCCTTCCAGCACGCGCAGGCAGAGCACGGCGACGGCCCGCCCCTGGTGCTGCACACCCTCGGCGAGCGCGCGCAGCAGCAGCGTTCGCGCAAGGGAGACGTCTGCGCGGATGAGTGCGAGCACGCCCAGGATCAGGTCTGCGCGTGCCGCGGAGTGGCTGTCGAGCTGGCCGGCGAGGCCGGCCTCGGCCACTGCGTCCGCGCAGCAGCGCAATGCAGAGCCATACGACTCCCACCGGTCGAGCGCCGCGGCTCCGACGCTCAGCGCCAGCGCGCTGTTGAGCCGCTGCAGCACGCTCCCGGTGCGCATGCGCTGTTCAAGCAGCGGGAAGATCGACAGCGTGCGGCGCGCCAGTTCTCGATCCTGTCGGATGCTGCGGTACGACTCGAGTGCCGCAAGCACCGTCGCTGTCGGCAGCTGCGCCCGCTGGGCATCTGGCAGTGCGAGCACGGGGGTGAACCCCTGCACCCGGCGGGTCCACACCATGTCGATCAGGTGTGCACCCACGAAGCTCTCGAGCACGTCGACGTCGCCGAGGTCTTGCAGCAGCTGGGCGCCGTCCTGCGGCCTCCCGTGCTCGCCGTACCAGCTCACCAGCCGCATCGCGAAACCACTGCCCGGCTGTTGGTGCTCGGCGCGCGGCAGGTTGTGCAGCCAGTCGCGCAGCACCATGTGCATGCCTTCATGCCAGTGCACGATGCCGGCGGTTCCCGCCACGTATTCGATGCGCGCGTAGCCGGCCAGGCGCAGCCGCTCGACGGCGCGCAGGGCCCCCGGAAGCACCGAGGCGAGGGCGTCGAGATCGACCGCTGGCACGGCGACCAAGTCGCGCAGCATGCTCATGAACTGGCTTCGCCCCTGCCTGGTCGCGAGCAGTTCCATGAACGGGATGACCGCGTAGCTGAGCATGCCACCGGCGGATCGCAGCAGTGCGAGGTTCACCGTGTCTGCGTCGATGTGGCGGCGCGCCGATGCACCCTCCGAGGTCGGTGTGCGCAGATCGATGACCTGACGCCACTCTCGCTCCACGCCGCCGATAACCGCTCGCACCTGGGAGCCGTCCAGCACCATGCGCTCGATGCCGAGCGCGCGCAGCATGAGCATCGAGGAGGCGAGCGGATGCCCCGCGGTCAGCTCGTGCACCCGCGCTGTGAGCTCCGGCGTGGGGTCGAGCCCGAAGGACGCCGCCAGAAGGCCGATCTCCTGCGGGGTGAACACCAGCTGGTCATCGGTGATGACGGTGGTCGCGACAGAGGACACGGAGGCTGCCGCGCGCAGATCCGAGGCATCGACAAGAGAGCAGAGCACGTCGGCTCCGGCGGCGACCGAGGCGACGATCAATCGGTCGATCGCGGACGAGGCCTGCCATTCGTAGTTGACCAGACAGAGCTGCAGCCCCTGCAGGTCACGCAGAAAGCTCGGCAGAGCGCGTTCCAGCTGAGACGCGTCGACCTGCCCGCGAAGCAGCGCGTCGAGCGTGGCGTGGTGTCGCATGGCGGAGGATGCGGGCACGCCCAGCTGCTCGGCGAACGCAGCGGCCGCGAAGCCCAGCGCGTGCGCGTCGCCCAGGGCCCGTTGCGGAAACTCGATCAGCACGATCGGGGCCTTGCGCCGGGCCGCATGCGGCCCGGCGGGCGAATCCGCCGCCGCGCAGGTGCTGATCTGCCGCAGCTGCTCGCAACGCTGACGAATGAGAGCCTGTTTGCCGCTGCCGGGCACGCCTTCGATGATGGTCAGCGGTGCCGACGCATCGAGCTGCTCGAGCACGCGCTGTCGCACGGCCCGGCCCTCGGGGCGGCTTCCGGGATAGTCCATGGTTGGCGTCTCCTTCAGCTCAGCGCGCCTGCCACCGCGCGCGTCCAAGCCTGAGACCGCCATGCGGCGGTCTGCTGCAGATGTGGCGGAGGATACGAGATTCGAACTCGTGAGGGCGTGAACCCAACACGCTTTCCAAGCGTGCGCCATAGGCCTCTAGGCGAATCCTCCAGTTCGAGCCGCCGGACATCGCAGCTCAACCCCACAAGTCTACCGGACTTGCAGCGATGCTGCAGGAGACGAGCCGACAGGGGAGATCGGCCCGTCTCCGGCATCGGCCGGCACTCAACGTGCGCGTCGCCCGCGGGAGCGGCCCGCATCGCGCAGCATCGTCACGGCGGCACCACCGACCAGCAGCAGGAATCCACTCAGCAGGATGCTGAACTCGAGCCCGGTGCGGGCCAGCGGGTCTGCTGCGGCCACGTCAGCCGCGTCACTCGCGGTGAGCACGGCATCCGGCGTCTGCTCGGCGTCGCTGGTCACCGTCACGGTGTTGACCACATGGTCGCCGGCGGCTTCGCCCACAGACACGGTCAGACGCAGCGTGCGGGACTCGCCGACGCCGATCGGGGCATCCGGCAGCCAGGTCACCGTCTGACCCGAGACCGAGACGCCGCTCTGGTCGGCGCTGCGGTAGGTCAGCCCCTGAGGCAGCTCATCGGTGACGGTGACCGCCCCGGTGTCCTCGGTCGGCCCGCTGTTGGTCACCGTGATGACATAGACGGCCTTCTGCCCGATCTTCAGCTCGCCCTCATGCGTCTTGGTGACGCCGAGCGTGGCCAGCGACGGCACGTCGACGGGGTCGTCGGCGTGGTTGGGGTACGGATCATCCTGTCCATCCGGGATGTCCGCTTCAGGGGTGTCGCTGGCCACGTCGACGCTGTTGACCACCCGTGGATAGGAGCCAACCGCGACCGCGGTGTCGAGCTTCAGCTCGGGCGCCGTCACGCCAGGGGAGAGCGTGCCGGCGTCAGTCACGAGCTCGAACTCCACCGTGGTGGTGCCGTCCTCGTTCGTGACCGGATCACCGATCAGCTGCCATGCCGAGGATTGCCCCTCGGCTGGCGTCTGCAGGCCGACGAAGGTCAGGCCGGCCGGCAGAGTCTCTTTCACTGTCACACCGCGGGCGGCAGAGGGCCCGTGGTTGGTCACTGTGATCGTGAACGGAAGCGTGTCGCCGATGTGCACTGCAGATGCCTCGTGCGTCTTGGTCACCGACAGGTCGGCCTGCTCGGTGACGTCGACCGTGGCGTCATCGGTGTTGTTGGTCGTGTCAGTGTCCGGAGTGTTCGAGCTGACCGTCGCGGTGTTCGTCAGTGCATGCGTCTCAGTGCCCGCCGTGGTCGCGCTGGTCAGGTACGCGTCAGCGGCGACCTCGGTGGCGATCACGAGAACGGGAGCGCTCTGGCCGGCGCCCAGTCCGCTCGCGCTGGTGAACGCGAGGGTCGTGGTGCCGTCGACGGAGACCGCCGGGCTGCCCGCGAGCGTCCAGGTGCCGGTCGTGTCCGCAAACGACACATAGGTCGTGCCTGCTGGCAGGGTGTCGATGATCGTCACCGGGCCGTCAGCGTCGGAGAGGCCGTTGTTCTTCACCTGCAGCTGGTAGCGCAGGCTGGTGCCCGCGGTGACGGAGGAGATCTCCTGCCCGCTCTCATCGACTGCGGTCTTGACGATCTGCAGATCGGCGTCGGCCACCACGTCGACGGATGCGTCATCCGAGTCGGTGTGCGGGCCGCTGGAGTCATCCCAGCCGAGGTTCGCCGTGTTCACGAGCGCCTTCGACGCGTCGGCGGCGAGGCCGGCGGCATAATCCGCGGCGATCGTTCCGGTGACAGTGATGTCGCTGGCGACACCGACGCCGGGTTCGAGCAGCCCGCCATTGCCGGTGTAGGTCAGCGTGCCGCCCGTGAGCGTCCAGTCGCTGCCGCCGCTGATCGAGGTGATCTGCAGACCAGTGATCGACGGGTCGGTCACCGTCACGTTCCGCGCCGTAGAGGGCCCGTTGTTGGTGACCTTCAGCGTGTAGGTGACTTGGCCGCCGGCGACCGGCTTGCCGTCTCGACTCGGGTCGAAGGAGGTCACCGTCTTGTCGATCGTGACATCGGCACTGCTGATCACCGTCGCCGGATCTGTGCTGGAGTTGTTGCTCGGGTCGGGATCGGGCAGGTCGGTCGGGCCGTCCACCGTGGCGGTGTTGTCGACCGCACCCTGCAGTTCGGTGTCAAGGTGCACGGTGACCTGGATGGTGCTGGTCGCGTTCACCGCGAGCCCCGAAGTGCTCGTCCAGGTGAGCGCCTGCGCGTCATCCGCGCCCTGTGACACCGTCCAGCCCGCTCCCTCGGAGCTCACGTAGGTGAGCCCTGCAGGAAGAGTGTCGGCGACCGTGATCGTCTTGCCCACGGGCACGACGGACGGCCCGTTGTTCGTGACGGTCAGGGTGTAGGTGAGATCCTGGCCGGCGATCGCGTTGCCGCTGTGCGTCTTGGCGATCGACAGGTCGGCCTTCGCGTCAGAGTCGGAGTTCTTCCCCGAGTCATCGGGTTCGGCGTTGTCCGCGTCGGCGGTCACCGTGTTGGTGATCGTCGTGCTGGCGGCCACATCGGCGGCCACGAGAACGGTCACCTCGACGCTGCGGGTCTCGCCGGGGGCGAGAGAGCCACTGAGCGTCCAGGTCAGGTGCCGGGCGTTCGCACCGTCTTGAGCGAACGTCCATGTGCCACCGCCGGTGACCGCGCTCCATGACTGGTATGTGAGCTCGCTGGGCAGGGTGTCATCGAGGGTGACGTTCACGGCATCCGCTGTGCCGGTGTTGGTCACGCTCAGCCGATAGGTGCCGGTGGATCCGGCGGTCAGCTGGGTCGTGCCCTGCGCGAAATCCTTGCCCGCCTGCAGCGTGGTCGTCGTGTCGATGGCATCGGATGCCGTGTCCTGGTTCGGCTGCGTGCCGGCGCCCCCGGTCGCATCCTCGGGCGTGGTACCCGGAGTGACCGTCGCGGTGTTCTCCACCGTGCCGGTGGAGGAGCTCTTGAGCGTGCCGGTGACCGTGAAGCTCACGGACTGACCCGCATCGAGGCTCTGCGTGATCTGCGCGGTCACCGCTGCGGCATCACGGGTCAGTGTGCCCGCCGAGTCGCCCTGCCAGGTGAGGGTGACATCCTTCGTGAGATCGAGGGCGTCGGGCAGCGCATCGGTCACGGTGATCGGTGCAGCGCTGCTCGCGACGGAACGAGACGGACCGTGGTTCGTCACCGTGATGGTCCAGGTGACCGACTGCCCGGCTTTGACGCCGCTGGTCGGTGCACTCGTCGTCTTGCTGATGCCCAAGTCGGCGACTGGCGCAAGCGTCTTCTCCGCAGTGTCGGTGTTGTCACTCGGCGTGGGATCCGCCGTCTGTGCGGTCGCCGTCGCGGTGTTCTTCGCGGTGCCGACCGCCGCGGCGTCGACGGTCACCGGAATGCGCACGGTGAACGATGCGCCCTGCGCGAGCGTCGGAGTGGCAGACCCCCACGTCACCAGGTACGGGTCGCTGTCGGTTCCGGAGCCGCTGATGGATCCGGTGGAGCCGTCCGGCGCGGTCACCGTCCACCCGCTCACCTGCGCAGCGGTCACGGTGCCGGCGGTCAGACCGCTGAGATCAGCGAGATCCGTCAGCGTGAACGGGCCGACGGCCGCAGCCGAGCTACTCTGCTTGTTGGTGACGGTCACCAGCCAGCTGGGGGCGCTGCCGTCCCCGCCGAAGGTCTGCCCTGGCGTCCAATCGCCCTGAGCGGTCTTGGCCACCTGCAGATCCGCGGACTGCAGCGTCACGTCTGCCGTGGCATCTTCATCGGCGTAGGAGCTGTCGGTGCCCCAAGTCGAGCTCGTGCCGCCGTTCGTGCCCGCAGAGGCATTCGTCTGGCTGCCGTTCGCATCAGTGAGCGAGACGCCGAGTGTGTTCGTGTACGTGCTCAGCGCTGCGTCCTCGGCGGGCTTCGCCGTCACCTGGATGCTGATCGACTGGCCGGATGCGAGAGTCCAGCCGCTGCCGGAGGTCGCGCTCCAGGTGAGCCTGCCCGTATCCCCGCTGCTCGGCGTGCTGATCGTCGAGGCGTCGACAGCGCTGCCGGCGACAGTCACCGTGCCCGTGGAGACGTAGCTCCACTGATCCGGCAGCCGGTCGAGCACCTGCACGTCGTTCGCCGTGCCCTGCCCAGAGTTGGTCGCCGTGAGTGTCCAGGTGTAGTTCTGGCCGCGGTAGGCGACACCGCTGGTCGGTGTCTTCGTCAGGCTGAGGTGTGGGAGCTTCGCCTGCACGTCAGCGGTGGCGGGCGTCGGCGTGTAGTCGCGCTCATAGCTCGCATCCGTGTCATCCCCGTCGAGTGAGCTGTACGTGCCGGTGAACGTGTTCGTGTACTTCGCGCTCAGACCGGTCGTGCTGTCGTCGGAGTCGTCAGCGATCTTCGAGGAATCCGCGCCGAAGACGACCGTGAACGTCAGCGTCTTCGCGTTCGCCGTGCCGACGGCGATGTCTCCGGCGTTCCACGTGATCGTCCGTGTCGCAGTGTCAACGGTCACGCCGAGTGACGAGAGATCCGTGACCTGGGTCGCGCCGTTGTAGAACTTCAGCGTCGAGGCGTCGAACTGCTCGGGCAGGGTATCTGTGCCGACGAAGTCGTAGGCGGTCGAGGTGCCGGTGTTCGTCGCGGTCAGTGCGAACGTGACGGTGCTGCCGAGTTCGACCTGACTGCTGCTCACCGTCTTGCCGAGGGTCACCTTCGGCTCAACGACGGTCACGCTCGCCTGGGATGTGCTCGAGGACTTGTCGAGGCTCGCCGTCGGGTCGGTGGGGTCGGTCTTGTCGCTCAGGTTCCACTTCGTCTGCGCGGTGTTGGTCAGCGTCTTGCCCGCGACGACCGCGCTGTTGGTCGACCCGTTGAGGTCAGCTGTGAATCGCACCTGCACGGTGACCGTGTATGTCTGTTCCGTGGCGGCCGCGGCGACATGACCGACCGCCCAGCCGATGGTCTGGCCGTTGACGATCTGCGTCACGTCGCTGTCGCCGGAGCCGATATTCAGCGCTCCGGCGGGGCCAGTGATGGTCGCGCTGACGAACTCGGCTCCCGCCGGCAGGGTGTCGACGATGGTGGTGTCGAATGTCTCGGTGTTCGCGGGGATGGTGCCGCTCACCTGGTAGGTGACGGTCTGCCCGGGTGTGACCTTCGCCGTGCTGCTGGAGGTGTCCGTGGTGATGTTTCCGCTGGCGTCGGTCAGCCCGGTGCCGTCGGCACTCGGCGAGACGCTCGTGATGGCCTTGTCGCTGGTGGCGCCGTTGACCGTGATCTGCTTGGATGCTGTGGTGGCGTAGTGCTGTGCGGTGCCACTCTGCGCGGTCGCCTCGTCAGCGGTGAGTGAGTCGCCCTCGAAGGAGACGCTGTTGTCATAGGTCGCCGATGCGGTGACCGGGTCTGGGGTGGTGACCGTCAACGTGGCGCTGAGGGTCTGTCCGGCGGCAACGACCACCCCGGGCTTCAGCTGGATGGTGACCGTGCTCGGGCTGCCCGCATCCGTCGAGGTCGCCCCGCCGGTGCCGATGTTCGAGGTGACGACGGTGTAGTCAGTATTCTCAGTCAACGTGCTGGACCCGAGGGTCACCGTGCCGACGCCTGTATAGGTGAGTCCCCCCGGCAGGGTGTCGACGAGCTTTGCCGATTTCAGCCCGGGCGTATTGACCCCGCTGTTGGTGGACTGGTTCGTGCCCTTCACGGTGAAGGTGACGGTCTGTCCGGCTCCGATGCTGGTGTCTGGTGAGGCTGTCTTTGACGCGGTCAGGTTCGGATTGACGATCTGCACCGTGGCGGTCCTGCTGATGCCGCTGTTGTTCTTCGAGGTGAATGTCGCGGTGTTCTTTGCCGAGGTGGTGACGTTCTTGCTGCTGCCATTGGTCACTGGAGAGTAGCCGGTGACCGTGCCCGGTACCGTGAGCACATATGTCACATCAGCATCAGTCGTATTGCTGAAGTCCTGACCCCAGGTGAAGTCCGTCGAACTCGTGCCGGTAAACAACGGGGTCGTGATCGCACTGCTGTCCTTCGTGACAGTGATGGTGTTCGGGTCGATGGTGATCTGCGGATACGTGGAGGCCGCGTTCGCCACTGCATCCTTGAGCGACCCACCGGTCACCGTGGTGTTCGCAGGAACGGTGAGCGTGATCTTGAACGTCACCTTCTCGCCGACCACTGCCTGGGCGCTTGGCCCATAGCCATTGGTGTCGGGGTTGCTCGCCTGGTTGTTGTTGTTCTGGCTGAGGCCGCTGGTCACCGTCTTCGACAGTGACACGTTCGGCGATTTCACCGTGGCGGTGTCCTTCGCCTTCGATGCGTTGCTGTCCACCACCGAGGAGTCGATGTTCTCAGCAGGGTACCAGGTGGTTTGATCGAGGTCAGTGTCGGCGTCGCTGCCGTCGTAGTCGAGTTCTGTCGCGAAATCGCGTACGCCGGCGGTGTTCGTGAAGGTCGTGTTGACTTCGGGATCTGCCGGTGCCGTGGCCGTGACGTAGTAGGTGACCGATGCACCTGCTGCGATCGTTCCCGAGTGCGCCCATTTCAGCGTCGAGTCTGGATCTGAATCGGAGTTGGTCGTCACCGCGGAGCTAAGCGACGAGTTCGAGTACACCGCGCCGTTCGTGAACCCAGTGGGCAGCACATCCCAGATGGTCGGGTCGAGAACGGTCTGGGCACCGGTATTGGTCGCCGTCACCTTGTAGGTGACGCATTGGCCGCTGGTGACCTGCGCGCCATCGGAGATCACCGAACCAGCGGTGCACGAGCCGCTGCCGATCCCGACGACATCCTTGATGAGCGCCACGCTGGGCGCCTCATCGACCTCGAAGGCGGCCTCGTCGCGGAAGGTCACCACGGCGGCCTTCGTGTTGGTGACCGATGCCTTGGCGAGATTGTCGAGAGAAGCACCGGATTGGGTGAGTTCCACGCCCACGATCACCGAGAGCTTGCGGTTCTCGGTTCCACTGAGCTCTTGGTATGTATCGCCGGCCTTCCACACCAGTGTGCTCGTGATGTTCTGATCTGCGACGACCGAGCCCGCACCCACCGCCTTGGTATCGTCACCGGTGGCCGTCCAGTTGTCTGTCGGTGCGGTGTTGTCTGTGGCGAACGTCCAACCATAGAGCTTCGAGCCCTGTGGCAGGAAGTCGGTGAGCTGCGTGTCGCGCAGCGACAGCGTCGGGTCGGCCAGGTCGAACGAGATCTTGAACCAGACAAGATCCCCCTGCTCGAACGTCGTCGATGTCGAGTCAGCGAACGCGCTCTCATCGGTGGCTGTGAGTGTTCCGGCGCCGAACTTGGTGGTGAAATCGCTCGTGGCGTCACGAGAGAGCACCCGCTTGTCGATGGTCGGCGTGATCGCCTGCAGATCGGCGGAGTCAGTCGCCGTGAGCTCTTTGACGCCCGTTGTCTCCTCGTCGACCCCGGCCTCTGTCTGCACCGTCGCCGAGGCGCTGTTCGTGAACTGATCGTAGGCGACGATGTCCTGCCCCAGACGCGAATCGTCTGCGCCCGAGTACTCCGTCTGCTGGTACACCGGGATGCGCACCGTCACGGTCTCGCCGCGCACGAGATCCTGAGTGCTGCTCGTCGGCTCCAGGGTGATGGTCCATTTGCCCGTTGCGGAGTCGAACGTGGCGCTCGTGTACTCCAGCGTCAGTGCCGGGTCCGTAGTCGGATCCGTCGTCGTGACGAGCGATTTCGTTCCGCTGTAGCGTTGGTCGCTGATCGAGCTGAGCGCACCGCTGGCGCCGAATGCCGCATCCAGTGCCTGGTCCACGGCGTCGCCATCGGCCTGAGCGATCGGCTGCATGCCGTCGGGCAGCTCATCGGTGATCACGATGGATGGTGTGGTGCCGTCGCCGGCATCCGCACCGACGTACTCGCTGAGCGTCGTTGTCAGGCTGAAGTACGTGATCTGCCCGGGGCGGAAGTCCCAGGCGGCATCCTGACCGATACGCGTGTTGGGGGCGTCCACCGCGTTGCCGCTCTCATTGACGACGCTCTTGCTCTCGACGGCATCGGCGATCGTGTAGATCTGCGAGTCTGTGACCACGACGGAATCATCGGCCGCGACGAGCGCGGCGACGTTCGTGCGGCTCTCACCCACGAGGTCTCGGGTGTACGTGCCCGAGTTGTTGTCGAGGTTGGACGCCTGCGCGGTGCCGGTCGGCGCAGTGCCTTCTCCTGAGTCCTCGCCATTCCAGTCGGTGGTGTTCTCCTGCAGCGGGATGCCCGCCCAGTATGTGACCGTGGCCGTCGACTGCGCCGGCACCGTCACGTTCCAGGTGATCTTCGTGTAGGTGGATCCCTCGGTCACTCCGTACTTCGCGGCATCCTCAGCGGTGGCGACCAACGTCTCGACGGAGGCGACGGCAGCGGTCGCGGCAGGTGACGTGGGGTCGGTGGTCACCGAGGATGACGTTCCCGCACCGGTGCTGTCGGCCTGCGTCTGACCGTCGGTGCCGTCGGCCCATTCGGGCTCCGACTCCGTTGAGGTCGACGTGCCGTCGAGGAATTCGAAGGCCGCCGGCAGGAAGTCGACCAGCTGGTAGCTCACCTCGCTGGTGCCGGAGTTCTTGACCGTCAGCGGCACCTCACGCTTGTTCTCGTGCACGCCACGCAGCCACGCCGTGCCGCCGCTCGCCGGTTCGTCAGACGTCGCCGAGCTCTTGTCTTTCAACAGAGTGACCGAACTGAGCGTCGTCGCCTGTTCGGCGACATCGCTCGAAAGGTCGCTGTTCGTGATCGCGCTGCCCAGCGCGCTCTGGTCGATTGCGCCCGCGGTGACCTTGCTGGTGTCCACTTCGGGGATGGTTCGCGGATTGCTGCTGGCAAAGGCCTGCAGGCTGTTGGTGACTGTGCTGCCCGTCTCCACATCAGCGCCGAGGGTCACGGTGTATTCAAGCTGGATCGACTGCCCTGCAGCAAGATCCAGCTCATTGGGCCATACCAGCAGCGTCTGCCCTGTCTCGGTCGTCTGCGCCGGCTCGCCCGTGGTCTCGGTCACCGCGTACGTCGAAGGGTTGCCGAAGGCATACGGGGAATCCACCTTGGTCGAATTCGCCTGATAGGTCTCCCCTGCCGGCAGCAAGTCGGCCAGCAGCACGTTGTACAGCGTGTTGGAGCCGGTGTTCTCGAGCTTCACCCGATACGTGACGGTGTCGCCGGGAGCCGCATTCGACGGCCCGCTCTTGGTCACCTGCAGCGGAGAGGTCTCATCGGCGCTGGCGGCCACGGCATCGGGCAGGGTGCCGAGCCCGGCCACTGCGATGAGCAGGGCCAGCAGCATGGCCATCGGCCTCCGGTACCAGGCGACTCGAGCGTCGACGGACGCATGCAGGCTCGGCATGAACAGAGTGGACATGGACTGCTCCCCTAAGGTGTCTCACGGCCGCGGAAACGACCGTTCAGGGCGCACGAACGCGCCTGATCAGCAGTCAGTATTCATGGAGGCGAGCGCCGGAATTGTCGAAACGATGGATTTTCATCCGAGGTTTCACCCTCACTCACCCGGTCGCCGATTCAGCTCTCACCCGTGTTGACTTGCCACCTCACCCTGTTCCGGAAAGTTCTCACCCGTCCTCGCGTTCCGGCTGGAGAAGCGGCCCGGCTCGCGTGACGCCCCGTTATCTCCTAGACTGAGTGGCGGCTCCTCGTGTGACGACATCCAGGCCAACTCCCCCAGGGCGGAAACGCAGCAAGGGTAACCGGGCTCTGTCGGGTGCACGAGGAGTCTTTTCTCTGCCTCGGTGCGTGTCGGTGGGAGCGGCTACTCTTGTCGTGTGGCCACTGCACTGTATCGACGCTATCGTCCCGACACCTTCGCCGACCTCATCGGTCAAGAGCAGGTGACGGCTCCGCTGTCGACCGCGCTGCGCACCGATCGCGTCAATCACGCCTATCTGTTCTCCGGCCCGCGCGGGTGTGGCAAAACCACCTCTGCGCGCATCCTTGCCCGTTGCCTCAACTGCGCCGAGGGCCCCACCGACAGCCCGTGCGGCGTCTGCCCGAGCTGTGTCGAACTCGCCACCGGCGGGGCCGGCTCACTCGACGTCATCGAGATCGACGCGGCCAGCCACGGTGGCGTCGACGACGCCCGCGACCTGCGCGAGCGCGCCGTGTTCGCCCCCGCCCGCGATCGCTTCAAGATCTTCATCATCGACGAGGCGCATATGGTCACCTCGGGTGGGTTCAACGCGCTGCTGAAACTTGTTGAAGAGCCTCCCGAGCACGTGAAGTTCATCTTCGCCACCACCGAGCCCGAGAAGGTGCTCGGCACCATCCGCTCGCGCACCCACCACTACCCATTCCGTCTGGTGCCGCCAGCGACCATGCTCCCCTTCCTCGACAAGATCCTCGATTCCGAGCAGATCACGGCCGAGCCCGGCGTGCTGCCTCTGGCAGTGCGCGCCGGCGGCGGCTCGGTGCGTGACACCCTCTCGGTGCTCGATCAGCTCATCGCCGGTTCCGAGGCAGGCACCATCTCTTACGAGCGCACCATCGGCCTGCTCGGCTACACCCCCACCGACCTGATCACCGAGGTAGTCGACGCCATCGGCGCCGGAGTGTCAGAGCGACTGTTCCTGGCCGTCGACAAGGTCGTGCAGACCGGGCAAGACCCACGCCGCTTCGCCGAAGATGTGCTCGAGCGACTGCGCGATGTGATCGTGGTGCAGGCCGCCGGCGAACAGGCCCCGGCCATCCTGCGCGGCATCAGCCACGACGAGATCGAGACCCTGCAGCGCGAGGCCGGCCAGTTCGGCAACGCCGAGCTCACCCGAGCCGCGCAGATCGTCGACGACGCCGTCAACCGCATGACCGGCACCACCAGCCCGCGCATGCAGCTCGAGCTGATGATCGCGCGTCTGCTGGTGCCGGCCTCCAGCGACGATGAGCTCGGCGCGCTCAGCCGCATCGATCGCCTCGAGCGCCGCATCGGCGTCACGGATGCTCCTTCCGCAGCGCCAGCGCAACGCATCACCACAACACCGCCTGCGCAACCAGCTGCACCAGCACAGCCTGCCGCATCGGCAGCACATGCGCCTGCCTCTGCCGAGGCTCCCCGAACACCCCAGACCGAGCCCCAGCACCCCGCGCCGAAGGCCGCAGCTCCCGTGAAAGCCAAACCCACGACGCAGCCCGCCGCAGCACAGCCGCAGCCGCAGCTGGCAGAGCCCTCCCAGCCGGCGCCGACGGCCGCACCGAGAGCACTCAGCATCGAGCAGATTCGCAATGGCTGGGAGCAGGTGCTCACCCGCCTCGCCGACACCAACCGTCGTGCGTGGGTGGTCGCCATCAACGCCACCCCGCAGGCCTACGCCGACGATGTACTCACCCTCGAGTTCCGCTCGCACACCGACGCCGACAGTTTCAAAGGCACGCCCGGCACACAGAACACCACCGCCGATGCCGTGCGCGAGGCACTGCATCAGCTGTTCGGGGTGCGCATGAAGTTCCGTGCTCATGCCGCCGGCTCGCAGCGGCCTGCCCTGCAGCGGGCTGCTGCGCCGCAGCAGCAGGCAGCACCCGAGCACCCGAATACCCAACCCGCTGCTGCCGCACAGGCACCACAGACCACACCAACGCCGCAGCCCGACGCTGCCCCGCGCAGCGCTTCGACTCCGACAGCACCGGCATCTCCGGCAGCACCGGCATCTCCGACACCGGCATCTCCCGCAGCACCACGCGCCCAGGCGCAGCCGACACAGCCATCGCCTGCCGCGGCCGAGCCGTGGCCCGACGACCTGCCCACCGAACCGCCGGCCGACGACGAATACGAGCCCGGGCATCCTGCCGACGAACCGCAGCACCCGGCTCCCACGACACCGGCAAAGCCTCGCCAGGCCCCGCCTGCGACCCCGACATCGCCAGCGCCGCCGAACGGCACCCGGCATCGGGCCCAGTACGGCGAACCGGTGATCCGCGACATCCTGGGCGCCAAGCCCGTCGACGAGAAGTAGCCCGCCGTGTACGAAGGCCTGATCCAAGACCTGATCGACGAACTCGGCCAGCTGCCGGGTATCGGCCCCAAGTCGGCGCAGCGCATCGCGTTCTTCATCGTGCAAGATGAGCACTACGACCCCACGCATCTGGCGCAGATCCTCGCCCAGGTGCGCACTCACGTGCATTTCTGCAAGGTGTGCGGCAACCTCACCGAACACGAGCTGTGCAGTGTGTGCGAAGACCCCAAGCGCGATCAGACGGTGATCTGCGTGGTCGAAGAGCCCAAAGATGTTGCCGCCATCGAGCGCACACACGAATATCACGGCCTCTACCATGTGCTCGGCGGCGCTATCAGCCCCATCGACGGTGTCGGCCCCGAGCAGCTGCGCATCGCGAGTCTCATGCCGCGCCTCGCCGACGGCACGGTGACCGAGGTGATCATCGCCACCGACCCCAACCTCGAGGGTGAGGCCACCGCCACATATCTCTCCCGCCAACTCGGCTACCTCGACATCACCATCTCGCGCCTGGCCTCTGGGCTGCCAGTCGGCGGCGACCTCGAGTACGCCGACGAGGTCACTTTGGGCCGTGCCTTCGAGGGGCGCCGCAGCGTACGAGCTGCGGGCGAGCACTGATCCCCTTTAGACTGGAAGACGGCATACGCCGCACTCCAGACAAGCAAGGACACATTCGTGGCACTCATCGTTCAGAAGTACGGGGGTTCCTCCGTCTCTGATGCCGAGGGCATCAAACGCGTCGCCAAACGCATCGTCGAGACCAAAAAGGCCGGCAACGACGTCGTTGTCGTGGTCAGCGCGATGGGCGACACCACCGACGAGCTGGTCGACCTGGCACACGAGATCTCGCCCGCGCCCAGCGGCCGCGAGCTCGACATGCTGCTCACCGCCGGCGAGCGCATCTCGATGTCGCTGGTGGCGATGGCCATCATCCAGCTCGGCCAGAAGGCACGCTCATTCACGGGTTCACAGGCCGGTCTGGTCACCGATGCCATTCACGGCAACGCCAACATCGTCGACGTCACCCCCACTCGCGTGTTCGCCGCGCTCGAAGACGGCGCGGTCGCCATTGTGGCCGGGTTCCAAGGCTTCAACCGCAAGACCGGCGACATCACCACGCTCGGCCGCGGCGGCTCTGACACCACTGCGGTGGCTCTGGCCGCTGCCATGAACGCCGACGTGTGCGAAATCTACACCGACGTCGACGGCGTCTTCACCGCCGACCCCCGCATTGTGCCGAGCGCACACAAGCTCGACTTCGTCACCGCCGAGGAGATGCTCGAACTCGCCTCGGCCGGCGCCAAGGTGCTCTACATTCGTGCCGTCGAATTCGCGCGCCGCCACGGTGTCAAGCTGCACGTGCGCTCATCGTTCAGCAGCAAGATCGGCACCATCGTCGCAGACCACAAAGAGGGAGACAACGTGGAAGCACCCATCATCACCGGCGTCGCCACCGATAAAGACGAGGCCAAGATCACGGTGGTCGGCGTGCCCGACAAAATCGGCCGCGCTGCCGAGCTGTTCGGCATCGTCGCCGGCGAGGGCACCAGCATCGACATGATCGTGCAGAACATCTCTGCTGCGGCAACCGGCCGCACCGACATTTCGTTCACCCTGCCCATCGGCGACGGCCCGCGGGTGGTGGCCGCGCTCAATCGACACCGTGAAGACCTCGAGTTCGACTCGGTGGTCTACGACGACCAGATCGCCAAACTTGCGATTGTCGGCGCTGGCATGCGCACGCATCCCGGCGTCTCAGCGCGCTTCTTCGGCGCACTCGCCGATGCCGGCATCAACATCGAGATGATCTCGACCTCTGACATTCGCATCTCAGTGGTGACCCGCCTTGACAGTCTCGCCGAGGCAGTTCAGGCTGTGCACACCGCATTCGGTCTTGACGCTTCAGGCGAGGCCGTGGTCTACGGAGGAACAGGTCGATGAGCACCAACGAACGCACCCCACTCAACGTCGCCGTCGTCGGCGCCACCGGCCAGGTCGGCGGGGTCATCCGCCGGCTGCTCGACGAGCGTGATTTTCCCATCGCTGGGCTGCGGTTCTTCTCGTCGCCGCGCTCGGCCGGTCGCGTGCTTACTTGGCGCGACCGCGAGATCATCGTCGAAGACGTCACCACGGCAGACCTCTCGGGCATCGACATCGCTCTGTTTTCGGCCGGTGGTGCGGCATCCCGTGAGCACGCCCCGCGCTTCGCTGCCGCAGGCGCCGTCGTCGTCGACAACTCCTCGGCATGGCGCGGCGACCCCGACGTGCCGCTGATCGTCAGCGAGGTCAACCCCGACGCGCTGGAGCAGCTCACCAAGGGCATCATCGCCAACCCCAACTGCACCACGATGGCCGCCATGCCCGTGCTCAAGCCGCTGCACGAGGCCGCCGGCCTGCGCCGCCTGACGGTCAGCACCTACCAGGCGGTTTCAGGCTCTGGCCTCGGCGGCGTGCGCGAGCTCGCCGACCAGGTGCAGGCGGCCACCACTCAAGACATCACACAGCTCACCTTCGACGGCGCGAGCATAGAATTTCCGGCGCCCAATAAATATGTGCGTCCGATTGCCTTCGACGTGGTGCCGCTTGCCGGCAACTTGGTTGACGACGGCAGCCTCGAGACCGACGAAGAGCAGAAACTGCGCAACGAGAGCCGCAAGATCCTTGGCATCCCCGACCTGCTGGTCTCGGGCACGTGCGTGCGCGTGCCGGTGTTCACCGGTCACTCGCTGTCGATCAACGCCGAGTTCGAGCGCCCGATCACCCCGCAGCAGGCCTACGAGATTCTGGCCAATGCACCCGCCGTCGAGATCAGCGAGGTGCCCACGCCACTGCAGGCCGCCGGCACCGATCCCAGCTACGTTGGCCGCATTCGCCAAGACGAGGGCGCGCCGGATGGCCGAGGCCTCGCCTTGTTCATCACCAACGACAATCTGCGTAAGGGCGCCGCACTCAACGCCGTGCAGATCGGCGAGCTGGTCGCCAAGACCCTGCACTGAACCTGCTGCTGAGTGCTCGGCGGGGCTTGTGTTACGCAATCTTCCGCTGAGACTCCGCCGAAAGTGGCTGGCTGCCTACCATGGGGGCACATCCCACAAAGGCAGGTTTTTCATGGCCATACGGCAGCAGACACGGCTGAGCCCGTCCGAGGCTCGGGCCGTGCGGCTCTTCGTCGATGGCGCCAGCATTCAAGAGGTCGCCGACGACCTCGGCGTCGCCTACGAGACTGCACGCACGTTTTTGCGGCGCAGTCGCGAGAAGTACCGTCGCAACGGTCGCAGCGCGAGCACACGCACCGAGCTGCGCGAGAGCTTCTATGCCGACCGTGCGCGGTGAGGCACCGGGCGAGCCGAGCGATTGGCCGTACCCGGGCATCCTGCCGCCGACGCCTCTGACAGCACACAGTCGACGACCGATCGAACGAGTCGTGTCAGCGCGAAGAGTATGATGTCTAAGGTGTCGGCCCGTGCCGACATCGACGCTGGCGTCCGCCCGCGTCGCGCTGGCAGCGCAGCCAGCGGAGGCTATGCGAATCTGGAGACCCAGCAGTGACCACACCACTTTCACGGAACGATCGCGATGTCGTGCTCATCGGCGCCGGCATCATGAGCGCGACGCTCGCCGCATTTCTGAAGATCCTCGAGCCCGACTGGTCTCTTGAGGTCTTCGAGCGCCTGCCCGGCGCCGGCCGCGAGAGCTCAGACCCCTGGCACAACGCCGGCACCGGTCACTCGGCCCTGTGCGAGCTCAACTACACGCCGCAGGCCAAAGACGGCAGCATCAACATCTCCAAGGCCGTCTCGGTTAACGAGCAGTTCCAGCTCTCACGTCAGTTCTGGGCCGAGCTGGTACGCCGCGGTGCACTCGAAGCCGATCACTTCATCCACACCGTGCCGCACATGAGCTTCGTGATCGGCAAAGAGCACTCCGACTTCTTGAAGGCTCGCCACGAGGCCCTCAAAGACAACCCGCTGTTCCAGGGCATGGAGTTCAGCGGCAACAAGCGCACCATCGGTCAGTGGGCTCCCCTGCTGATCAACGGGCGCGACAAAGACCAGCAGGTTGCGGCCACCCATACCGTGGCCGGCACCGACGTCGACTTCGGCGCCCTCACCAAAGATCTGCTGAAGTTCGCCGCCGAGCGCGGCACCGCCATCAGCTACGGCGCCGAGGTCACCGGGCTCAAGCGCCTCGACGACGGCCGCTGGCAGGTCTCGGTCAAGCACCGCTCCAACGGCGCACGCGAGACCTACACCGCTAAGTTCGTGTTCGTCGGTGCGGGCGGCGGCGCACTGCACCTGCTGCAGAAGTCGGGCATCCCCGAGATCAAGGGCTTCGGAGGCTTCCCCATCAGCGGGCAGTTCTTGCGCGCCAAGAACCCCGAGGTCGCCAAGAAGCATCATGCGAAGGTCTACGGCCAGGCGGCCGTCGGGGCGCCGCCCATGTCGGTGCCGCACCTCGACACCCGTTTCGTGGGCGGCGAGCAGCACCTGCTGTTCGGCCCCTACGCCGGCTGGTCGCCGAAGTTCCTGCGCACCGGTTCGTGGCTTGATCTGCCGTCGTCGATTCGCCCCAGCAACCTCGGCCCGCTGCTCAACGTCGGCCTCAAAAACTGGGATCTCGAGAAGTACCTGGTCAGCCAGGTCACGCAGACCCAGAAGCACCGCGTTGCAGCGCTCAAAGAGTTCTACCCCGAGGCAAATGGCGACGACTGGGAGCTCATCGTCGCCGGCCAGCGCGTGCAGGTCATCAAGAAGCAGGGCAAGGGCGGTGTGCTGCAGTTCGGCACCGAGGTCGTGGCCTCTTCAGACGGCTCGATCGCCGGTCTGCTGGGCGCCTCGCCGGGCGCCTCGACCGCCGTGCCGATCATGCTGAAGCTGCTGGCTCAGGCGTACCCCGAGCAGTTCGGCGGTGCATGGTCCAAGGCCATCGCCGAGCTGGTGCCCACCTACGGCACCGCGCTCAGCGACAACGCCGATCTGGCCGCCAAAACCTTCGCCTCGACTGCCGAGGCGCTGGGGCTCGAGGCCTGACTCCACACTCCACAGCGGGTGGTCGCGCACAGCGGTCACCCGCTGTTTTGTACCCACCCCAGCTCGCAACCGCGCGTTCCCTCGCCACACTGCATTATCGCTGGTCACTGCACCCCACCGCCCTGACCAACGAGCACACCCGCTGACCAACGAACGCGCGGTCTCCTCCGACTACACTGAGCGGGTGACGTTCTCCCCCATCGCACTTCCGCCCTCACGCCGGCGTCTCGCGCTGTTGGCCCTCGCACTCGGCGGCTTCGGCATCGGGTCTACCGAGTTCGTGACCATGGGCATCCTGCCGCAGCTGGCACAGGGCCTGCTGCCCGAGCTGGCCACGACCGACCCCGAGGTCGCCAACGGCACCGCAGGGCACCTGGTCTCGGCATACGCCGCCGGCGTGGTGGTCGGCGCTCCCTTGATCACCGCGTTCACGGCACGCTGGCCGAAGAAACGCCTGCTGCTGGTGATCCTCGCCTGGGTCGTGGTCGCCCACCTGATCGTGACGATGCTCACCACCTTCAACGCGGTGATGATCGGGCGATTCCTGTGCGGGCTGCCGCATGGCGTCTACTTCGGTGTCGCCTCGATCGTGGCCGCACGGCTGATGGGCCCCGGATCGCAGTCACGCGGCGGCGCCTTCGTGCTCGGCGGTCTCACCGTGGCCAACGTGATCGGCGTGCCCTTCGGCACCTGGGTCGGCCAGCAGACCTCATGGCGCTCCGCATATCTGATCGTCGCCGGTGTATTCGCCCTAACCTTCGTCGCAGTGGCGCTGTTCGTGCCTGCCGCACCCGGCAATCCACACGCCAGCGTGCTCACCGAGTTTCGCGCCTACCGCCGCCTACAGGTGTGGCTGACCATCGCGATGGGCGCCATCGGCTTCGGCGGATGGTTCGCTTTCTACAGCTACATCTCGCCGATCGCGACCGAAGTGGCTGGCATGCCCGAGAGCTGGGTGCCCCTGGTCTTGGTGGTCACTGGTCTGGGCATGACAGTGGGCAACCTGCTCGGCGGCCGCATGGGCGACCGCAGCATCGCGCGCACGGTGTTCACGGCGTTCGGCATCATGCTCGTGATGATGCTGCTCGGGCAGTTCGTGCTGGGACTGCGCTATCCGGGCAGCTTCTTCGTGCTGTTCCTCTTCGTGTTCATCATGGGCGTGGGCTCGTCGATGCTCGGCCCACCGGCGCAGTCGCGCCTGATGCAGGTGGCCCCGGGCAGCGAGACGATCGCCGCAGCCAGCCACCACGCGGCGTTCAACATGGCAAACTCGATGGGCGCGTTCTTGGGCGGCCTGGTCGTCGCCTCAGGTGCCGGGTATCTGAGCACGCTTGAGCTCGGCGTATGGATCACCTTGACCGGCGTCGTGATCGGGGCGATATCGTTCGGCATTGACCTGCGACCTCGGCGCGAACGGGTGCCCAGCTGACGGCATGCACCGCACACGCCACCGCAGAATGCACGTGCTCCGAGGCGCGTACGCCCAGGCGCCGAGTGTGCAGAAAAGCGGTGAATACGCGCCCACGTAGACCGCTTTTCTACACACTCGATACAGCAAACTCGCACCGCAACGGGCACCCGACAACGAGGCGCGAACTTCTCGCGTGTCGCCTGCTGAGTGGTGCAAGAATTAAGTCATGTCTGAGAATTACGCCGACGAAGAGGCCGTCGAAACCGCCCTGCACCAGTACAAGCAGCGCCTGTGGCAGGCCATCGACGACGGAGCCACCGTCGACGAGGCCATCGAAGCCGGGCTCGAGGCGCTCGAAGACAACGAGACCTTCCAAGAGCTGCTGGTCGACGACCCTGATGACCTGATTCAGTCCATCGACGCCGAGCTCGCACGCGACGCCGAGGCCGAAGAAGGCGACGACTACGACGACTCACTCGACGACGAGTAGCCTCTTCTGACCCTTCGCCGGGGATGGGAGCCGCTTGGGTCTCCATGCCGCCGCCCAAAGCTGTCGGTCGATTTGTGGGTCGTTCTCGCAATCATTCGCGCGGTATCAGTGCACGAAGCGCGCTCAAACGTGCGCCCTGCAGCGATGGGCGCACCCGCAGGCAGCGTGCAACGCTGCGTTCTGACGAGAAGACGCTGCCCTCTTCACAGCCTGACGGCAACAGACTGACGCACTCGCGAGCTCACTGCCCGGCTGCACCCGCGTCGGTCACACTCACGTCGACCCGTGAGAAGTTCAGCCACGAGCGCGACGCGGTCGGCCCGCGCTGCCCCTGATAATGCGACCCGTACTGCTTGGAGCCATAGGGGTGCTCGACCTCACTCGACAGCTGGAAGAAGCACAGCTGCCCCACCCGCATGCCCGGCCACAGCTTGATCGGCAACGTCGCCATGTTCGACAGTTCGAGAGTCACGTGCCCCGAGAACCCGGGGTCGACGAACCCGGCAGTCGAGTGCGTGAGCAGGCCGAGCCGCCCGAGCGAACTCTTGCCCTCAAGCCTGGCCGCGATATCGTCGGGCAGGGTGATGTGCTCGAACGTGGAGCCCAGCACGAACTCGCCGGGGTGCAGCACGAACGGCTCGTCTTTGTCGACCTCGATCAGGCGGGTCAGCTCAGACTGCTCCTCGGCCGGGTCAATCACGGGGTATTTGTGGTTGTCGAACAGCCGAAAGTAGCGGTCGAGCCGCACGTCGACGCTGGCCGGCTGCACCAAGTGCGCCTCGCTGGGCTCGAGCACGATTCGCCCGGCAGACAGTTGTTGACGGATGTCGCGATCAGAAAGCAGCATAGGTTTCAGTCTAGTGGGCGGCGAGACGCGCCCCAGCCGAAGTCTCTGCGTCGTAAACGCAGGCATGCGCGCCATATGCCGCCGAGATCGACGCACAAATCACGCGCCTACCCACACTCGCCTCAGTGCAGCACCAGCAACAGCGCAACAGCCACACCCCACAACCCCAGCACGAACGCCCAGTCGAACCAGCGCCACGGTAGGTCGTAGCGCTCGGTGCGCGAGGGTTCGGCGCCGAACGCGCGGGCATCCATCGACAGTGCGACCCGCTCAGCATGCCTGATGCCGTCGGCCAGCAGCGGCAGCGCGTACCCTACCCCACGACGCAGCGCGGCCACAGGGCCCCGCCCGGCCGAAATGCCGCGCACCCGATGCGCCTTGCGAATCTGCTCGAGCGAGTGCCCGATGCGAGGCACAAACCGCATCGCCGCGAGCGCCGTATACCCAAACCGATAGGGCAGGTGAGCCCAGCGCACCAGGCCGCGCACCGTGTCGCTTCCGGTGGTGGTGAGCCCGGGAATGAGACTGGCCATGGCAATCATGGCGACCTTCAGGGTGACGACGAGGCCGAACATCCATTGGCCGCGCTCGAATGCCCAGCCCCCAATCTGCCAGAGCACCGTATGGTCGCTCACCCGCTCGGGCGCGATCCAGGCGCCGACGCTGACGGCGAAAACGGTGACCGCAACAGCCGTGGTCGTCAGGATGCCTGCGAGTCTGCGCCACCCGGCCCCCGACCCCGCCGCGAGCACGAGCCAGGCCAGGCACACGAGCGCGATCAGCGCCGGCACGCTGCCGAGCGTCAGGGCGCCGAGCATCAGCGGTGCTGCGGCCAGCAGCTTCGCCACCGGGTTGAGCCGGGCGAGCAGCCCACGAGGGGGCACCGGCTGCATGGGGTCGAAGGCGCTCGCCACGCGAGGGTCGCGCAGGCGCGCGGTTGTCAGAGCCGCGTCTGCCTTGTCACGGTGGATGCGCGGCTCACCCTGCGCCGCAGCCCCCGCCTCGCTTGCGGGCTCACTTGGTGCCCCGGGGTCGGCCAGCAGCTGCCGCAGATCGGCGAGCCGGGTGATGCCGCGCCATCCGGTGTCGGCGTCGAGCAGTGCGGTGGCCTGCCCGAGCGGAGGGGGCAGCAGCCCGGCGGCGGCGAACTGCGGCGAGGCCAGCACCTGCGCGGTGCGCCCGAACGCAGTCAGTCTGCCGTCGTCGACGACGGCCACATGTGTGGCCGACTCTGCCACGAGCTGCATGTCATGGGTGACAATCACCACGGTGGTGCCCTCGGCCACGAGTTGCTCGAGCAGGCGCACCAGCTCGGCCGCTCGCGCCTGGTCTTGCCCATACGTCGGTTCGTCGAGCACCAGCACGCGCGCCCCGGTGATCAGCGCCGTGCCCACAGACAGGCGACGCTTCTGCCCGCCCGAGAGCAGGTAGGGGTGCACGTCACGCAGCTCACGCAGCTGCAACCGATCGAGCATCGCGTCAACGCGCTGGCGCACCTCGTCATCGGCGAGCCCTTGCAGCCGCAGCCCATGCGCGAGCTCTGCCGCAACCGACTCGGTGATGAACTGGTGCTCGGGGTTCTGAAACACGAACCCGACCGTGGCGGCCAGCTCGCGTGCCGGCATGCGCGAGACATCGCGTCCGAACACCTCGACGGCACCGCGCCCGGGGTCGACCACGCCGGCCAGGCGCTGCGCAAGCGTGGTCTTGCCGGCGCCGTTGTGCCCGACGATCGCGGTGAGCGACGCGGGCGGCACCGCCAGCGACACATCGGTGAGCAGTGGTGTGCGGTCGCGACCAGCATGCACGTTCAGATGCTGCGCATGGATGGCCGGCTTGCCCAACGCCGCCACCTCACCCACCGTCCCACTCGCCTCGCGCCTCGGCAGACGCCCACTGTCGATGGCGTCGCCGATCGAGGCGGCGAGCTCTGTTGGGGTCAGCGGCAGCGGGTCAAAGCCGAGCAGCCGGCCGGCTTGCGCCGAGACGGGCAGCCAGACGCCGAGGGCTTCGAGCTGGGCGGCCTGCCCGCGCAGCATCTGGTCGACCGTACCATCCAGGGCAACTGATCCGGCGTGGTCGAGCACCACCACGCGGTCGACGATCGCCGCCGCCGCATCCAGGTTGTGCTCGATCAGCAGAATCGAGTGGCGCCCTTCGTCAGCGAGCTTGCCGAGCAGCGCGAACACATCTGCCCGCCCCACCGGGTCGAGGTTCGCCGTAGGCTCATCGAGCACGATGGTGGGCGACCCCAGCACGAGTGCACAAGCGATGGCGAGCCTGGCGCGACCGCCGCCTGAGAGGGTGACCGGGTCATCCCGCCGACGAGACCACAACCCCACGAGACGCAGCGCGTGGTCGGCCCGCTGTGCGATGGTCTCGCGATCGAGACAGAGATTCTCGGCGCCGAAGCAGACCTCTTCGTAGACGGTGGCCGTGACGATCTGCGCGTCAGCGTCTTGAAAGACCATGGCCACGTGGCGGGCGAGCTCAGCCACTCGTGTGGTGCCGGCATCGAGGCCGTCGACGCGCACGCTGCCGGTGAGATCGGCGGGAATCTCGTGGGGAATCAACCCGTCGAGGGCGAGGGCGAGCGTCGACTTGCCCGCACCTGAGGGGCCCAGCAGCAGAGTGACCTCGCCGGGGTGCAGCTCGAGACTGACCTGTTGTGGCGCCGGGTGCGCCTGCCCCTCACGCTGAATGCTGAGGTGGTCGACCTGCACGCTCACAGTGTGGTGCGCAGTCTTGAGGCCATGCCTCATATGGTTGCAGCACATTCAGCATGTCGCAACCTTCATGTGATGAATCTGGGTCAGGCGGGGAATGCCGCCGCTGATTCGGGGGTGACCTGGGTCAGATGCGCCGGGTTCCAGACGGGGTTGCGGTCTTTGTCGATGACCTGCGCCCGCACACCCTCGCGAAAGTCGGGGCGGGCAGTCAGCGCCGAGCAGACCCGCAGATCGGTGGCGAACACCTCGGCCAGTGTCTGCGTGGCTGCGAGCTCAAGCGAGTGGCGCGCAACGGCCACAGAGAACGGGCACATCGATTCGATCTGGTCGGCGATCGCCGCGGTGTCGGAGCCTCCGTGCGCGCGCAGTCGTTCAATGACCGTCAGCGGTTCGGGGTCGGCGAACAGTTCGTCGATGAGGGGCTGCTGTGCCAGCAGCGGTGAGCTGGGCGCAGCCACCTCGGCATGGCTGATGATCTCTGCGGTACGTTCTCGTGCTGCCTCGCCCTCGCCTACCCCGGCCGAGAGCTCTTCGACAATCTGCTCGAGAAAATCGCTCGGCACAAAGTGCTTGGCGAACCCCAGCGCGATGGCGTCGGCCCCGGTGAAGTCGCTGGCGGTGTAGGCCAGCAGAAAGCCCAGTCGGCCGGGCGCACGCGAGAGAATCCAGTTGGCGCCCACGTCGGGCACCAGGCCAATGCGCACTTCGGGCATGGCCACCCGCGACTGCTCGGTGACCACGGGAAAGGCCGCGTGCGCGCTCACACCCACCCCAGCGCCCATCGTGATGCCATCCATAAACGTGACCACGGGTTTGGCGTACTCGGCGATGGCCAGATCGAGCTCGTATTCAGCCGAGAAGAAGTCGTGGCGATCGAAGGCCGAGGCCTGCGCCAGATGCCGAATGTCAGCTCCCGAGCACAGACCGCGAGCGCCAGCGCCGCGAATCACCACTGACTGCACTTCGGGGTCGTCTGCCCAGTCGTCGAGTGCCGTATGCAGCAGCGCCACCATCTCGCCGGTAATTGCGTTGATCGACCGTTCTCGGTTGAGCACGATCTCTCCGACATGACCGCGCACGGTCGCCAGCAGTGGAAGCGGAGGATTCGTCGTCGGGCTCATGACCACGATCTAAGCACGACCTGGCGACGCGGGGCACATTCGCGGGGTGATGATATATGACGAAAGCGGCATGGGTGGATGCGCGAATCTGGCGTTCGCATCCACCGCCAGTGCGCTACATTGTTGTGCATGAGCAATGACGCACAGGGATTCCCCGACCAGGGGGCCGATCACTACGAAGATCGTCCGCTGGGCAACAAGCACCACATGAACTTCTACACGCGCCGCTGGGTGCGCCCAGAAGACCTGAATGCCAACGGCACGCTCTTCGGCGGCAGCCTGCTCAAGTGGATCGACGAAGAGGCGGCGATCTACGCGATCGTACAGCTCGGCAACGAGCGCTGCGTCACCAAGTTCTATTCTGAGATCAACTTCGTCTCGAGCGCGTGGCAGGGCGACCTCATCGAGATGGGGCTCGTCGCCACCAAGTTCGGCCGCACGTCACTGACCATGAGCTGCATCGTGCGCAACATGATCACCCGCAAGACGATCCTCACTATCAACGAGATCGTGTTCGTCAACCTCGGCCCCGACGGCAAACCTGCGCCTCACGGGTTCACCGAGATCACTTATCTGCGCGACCGCATTCCCAAGCGCGTGGGTGAGCCCATCCCTCGTGCTCCCATCACGCAGGTGGTGCCCATCGTGCACCCCGACGAGGCCACGTCAGTCGATATCGACTCTCAGAACGCACGCTGATCGGCTGGCGCGACACTCCCCGACTAGACTCGTTGGCGTGAACGCGACTGCCTCCAATACCTCCCTTGTCGTCCGTGCGGTGCCCGACCGCGACCATTGGGATGCTCTGGTCGACGAGCATGCGGGGCACCCTCTGCAGCTCTGGGGCTGGGGTGCAGCAAAGGCGCACAGCGGCAGCTGGAAGGCCGTGCATCTTGAGGTGCGTGACGCAGCCGCAGACCGCACGATCGGTGGGGCCCAGGTGCTCATTCGACGGCTGCCTCTGCCTTTTGCGCGTATCGCCTATGTGCCCCGCGGCCCGTTCGGCGACGCCGACCGGCTCGGTGAGATCGCCACGGCCGTGGCCGCTCATGTGCGCCGTGAGATCGGCGGCATCGGCATCACGTTTGAACCAGACATCAATGCCGACGTTCCCTTCGAGGTGCAGGGTGGCCGCGCCCAGGCCGGTCATGTGCTCATTCCCAGCACGCTGATCCTCGATCTGCGCCTCACCCCCGAAGAGTTGCTGGCAGGCATGGCCAAAAAGACCCGGCAGTACGTGCACAAGTCGCAGCGCGAAGATCTCGTCTACCGCAGGGTGCGCGACCACGACGAGATTGCGAAGCTGCTCGACGTCTACGATGAGACAGCGCAGCGTGCTGGGTTCCCTCTGCACGATCGCGCCTACTATTTTGCGGTGCAGGAGCAGCTCGGCGAGCATTCGCCCATCTGGGCCGCGTGGCAGGGCGACGAGCCCGTGGCCTTCCTCTGGAACGCCGTGAGCGCATCCACGTCATTCGAACTCTACGGTGGGGTCACCGAAGTCGGCCAGCACCTCCGTGCGAACTATGCGCTGAAGTGGACGGCCATCACCGATCTGCAGCAGCAAGGCGTGACCCGCTACGATCTCAACGGACTGCTCAACGACGGCATCTCGACGTTCAAACGCGGGTTCTCAAAACACGAAGACCTGCTGCACTCCGGCGTCGACGTGCCCTTCTCGTGGCGCTACTCACTCTGGACGCGCCTGCTGCCCACGGCGAACGCCGCGCTGCGCCGACTACGCTCACTGGTCGGCCGCTGAACCAACTCGTGTGACAGCCACTGCCGAGACAGTCAACGGCACTCCTCAGCCCCTCCTGCGCCTTTCGCAGTTCATGCCGTGAACGGCGCATCCTTCCCGGTCACTTCGCCCACCGACGATAGGTGCGATGGAATGACAGCCAGTAGCGCAGCATGTCTAGGGTGCGCCGCGGGCTCGGATCATGCCGGCAGAAGACCGTGGTGCCGACCTCGCCTCGACGGATAAGCGCCAGAGCCTCGTCTCTGAGCGCGCCTGCGGGGGCGTATCGTCGCACGATCGAGCGGGGTACCCCGAGCCAGACACGGTGCCGCTCGCCCAGCACTGTGGGCGCATACCGGTGTTCGATGAGATCGAGCACGATCCATCGCGCCATATTGAGCCCGGCCACGGTAGTGAAATAGCTGCTGCCTCCGGGCCGTGGATTGATCTCGAAGAACTTGAAACTTCCGTCACGGGGATCGCGCTTGACGTCGAGATTCACGTAACCCGTGTATCCCAAAGCCGTCAGCAGGTGGGCCGCCTGCGCATAGATCTCGGGTTCACCCCCTGAGACGATCGCTGCATAGTTGCCGACCCGGTCGGGTGCCCACTCCTCCATCAGCGGCCGGCCCAAGCTCATCATCGCGACGCTGCCGTCACTGTTCACATACGCGTTCAGCACTCGCATGTTCGAGTCGTCTCCCGGGATGAAGTCTTGCAGGATGAGCGCCCCCGGGTACCCGGCTGTGTAAATGCGCTCGACAACGTCGTCGAGCTCTGCCTGTGACTCCAACACGTATGCTTTGCGGCGACCTTCGAACTGGCAATCGAGGTAGGCCACGCTGTCCGAGGCTTTCAGTGCAATGGGGAACGCCGCGGGAGGTTCGACTGGAGCACCCGCTTCGAACTGTTCGTGTGTGTATACCGAGGTGATCGGGTGGTCAATGCCATACTCTGCGCACAGCTCGTAAAACGATGACTTCTCGACGACACGCTGCAGCAGATCACCGTCGATGGTCGAGGTCAGATACCACTGGCGCAGCACGTCACGGTGCCTGGCCAGCAGCGCAGCCGAAGTGTCGCCGGTCGCGATCAGCAGCAGCGGACGATCGGGGTGCGCCGCACGCTGCTCTGCGGCAACCTGCTCCAGCGCGCGCAGAAAACCACTGTCAGAGGTGAAGTCGTCGACCGTGCGCACCTCGACCAGCCGCGAATGGCGCGTCGGGGTCAGTGGGAACGATCCCACTGCCAGCGAAGTGACGCCGAACTCGTCAAAGAACCCTCTGGCCAGGCCGTAGGCGTTGGCTCCGGTACCGAGCAGCACCGGCTGAAAATCCGGGTGTGCGCTTCGCGTCATGTGTTCCTCACTGGCGTCGGCCGTTCTGAGGCTCGTGCCGTTTCCCGTGCCATTGTAAAGCGCCCGGGTCATTTCCCACCCCGCGACCAGCCGCTGCGGTGAAGAACCCCAGAGACGTACCGCAGGGGTGAAGAAATCGACAAATGTGCAGCAGGGGTGAAGCACAGTCACCCCTACAACACCTTTTCACCCCTACGGCATAACCCGCCCGAATACGCGGCACCCGTAGACTTGATGCGATCTGAGGAGTGAACGGTGAAGCCAGCAGTAGGAGTGATCGGGGGCATGGGCCCAGATGCGGCCATTCTGTTTCTGCACCGAGTGACGGCCAAGACCGCAGTCAGCACCGACCAAGACCATCTCGACATCGAGCTGCTGCAGCACTGCAGCATTCCCGATCGCACGGCGTACATTCTCGACCACAGCCAGCCGAGCCCGCTGCCCCCCATCCTCGACGACATCCGTGAGCTCAACCGACGCGGCGTGCGCGTCATCTCGATCCCGTGCAACACCGCACACTTCTTCTACGACGAGATCGCCGCGGCCAGCGACGTGCCCGTGCTCAACATGATCACGCTCACCGCCGAGCGCATTGCAGCCACGCACCCCGCCGGCACCCGTGTCGGTGTGCTGGGCACTCGCGGCACCGTCTCGTCTGGGCTCTACCAGCAGGCGTTCGAACGTGTGGGGCTCGTGGCGGTCAACCCCACCGAGCAGGTGCAGGTCGATGTCGATGCCGTGATCTTCGACCAGGTGAAAGCCAACCGGCCGCTCGACCGCGAGCTGTACCTGAGCATCCTGCGCCGCACTCTGGCCGAGCACGCCGACGTGGCTGTGATCGGCTGCACCGAGCTGAGCGTGCCAGAGCACCAGTTCGCCCACGACTTCGACTCGGTTGACGCCCTCGAGGTGCTGGCTGAAGAGACCATCTTGCAGGCGGGTGCCCAGCTGCGCACCGACGCCCCGCGTGCCTGACCTCGAGCGAAGACGCCCTGCGCTTGGGCGAAAGCTCGCGCCTGCCCGAGCGCGACTAAGCAGCGCTAGAGGTACAGCGCCGGGTCTTGCAGCTCGTCGCCTTCGTCGGCGGTGTCTGCCGGTGCAGGTTCGGCCGGCTCGCTGCGTCGCGGCCTCGGCTTCGCGGGGATGCCCACGAGCAGCGAGTGCTCGGGCGCTGACCGCACGACCACGGCGTTGGCCCCGATCGAGCTGTGCGCACCGATGACTACCGGCCCGAGCACCTTGGCCCCGGCGCCGATGAGCACGTGGTCGCCGATGGTGGGGTGTCTCTTCTCGGCCTCGAGGCTGGTGCCGCCCAGGGTGACCCCGTGATAGATCATCACGTCATCGCCGATCTCGGTGGTCTCGCCGATCACCACGCCCATGCCGTGATCGATGAAGAACCGTCGGCCGATCGTGGCCCCGGGATGGATCTCAACGCCGGTCAGAAACCGCGAGAACTGCGAAAGCGTGCGCGCCAGCCCCTTGGCGTGATGGTGCCACAGCCAGTGCGAGAGGCGGTGCCACCAGATCGCGTGCAGGCCCGAGTACAGAAAGAAGATGCCGGCGGAGCTGCGCGCGGCCGGGTCGTGGGCGCGCGCGTTCTCGATGTCTTCTCGGATTGTGCGAAACATTCCTACGACTCTATCGTCTTCACGCACCATGAACGCCCTCCGGTCTCTCCGTCGCCGGCTCGAGGCCGGGCCTGCTCAGTCGAGCAGATCGGCGTACAACGACGTCGACAGGTAGCGCTCGCCCGAATCCGGGATGATCACCACGATGGTCTTGCCTGCGGCCTCGGGACGCCTGGCCACCTCGAGTGCAGCCCAAGTGGCCGCACCCGCCGAGATGCCTGCGAGGATGCCCTCCGCGCTGGCGAGGGCTCGTGCCGTGGCCGTAGCGTCGGGGAATGCCACATCGATGATCTCGTCGTAGAGCTCGGTGTCGAGCACATCGGGCACGAAGTTGGCTCCGATGCCCTGGATCTTGTGCGGGCCCGGAGCACCGCCGTTGAGGATCGGCGAATCGCTGGGCTCGACGCCGATGATGATCGCATCGGGGTTGGCAGCCTTGATAATCTGACCGGCGCCGGTCAGCGTGCCACCTGTGCCGATGCCCGCGATGAAGTAGTCGACGCGGCCCTGAGTGGCGTCCACGATCTCGGGGCCCGTGGTGGCCCGGTGGATGGCCGCATTCGCCGGGTTCGTGAACTGGCTGGCGAGGATGGCGTTGTCGCTGTTCTCAACGATCTCCTCGGCCTTCGCCACCGCCCCCTTCATACCCTCGCCCCCGGGGGTGAGAACGATCTCGGCACCGTAGGCGCGTGCCAGCACGCGGCGCTCGACCGACATGGTCTCGGGCATGGTGAGGATGACGTGGTACCCCTTGGCCGCTCCGACGAACGCCAGCCCGATACCGGTGTTGCCACTGGTGCCCTCGACGATGGTGCCGCCGGGCTTCAACTCGCCGCTGCGCTCGGCGGCCTCGATGATGGCCGCGGCCAGACGGTCTTTGACGCTTCCGGCTGGATTGGTGAACTCGACCTTGGCCAGCACATCTGCGTCGGTCTCGGCAGCCAGCCTCCCCAGTCGTACGAGCGGGGTGTTGCCGATCGTCTCAAGGATGCTGTCGTGAATCTCAGCCATGTGGGGTGTCGCCTTCCGAAGTCGCGTGTCGCGGTGATATACCGCGAACGCAGTCTAGACGTGACCACAGACACGATGACGCTCTCGTCAACACATTTCGTAACACTGACGCACTGTGCGCCAAACCAGCGCGAGGGCGCACGATCAACCCGGCAGCGCCCAGTCGATACCACGACCGGTCTGCTGCTCGAGCCAGGCCGATGCACGGCTGAACGGCTTCGACCCGAAGAAGCCGCGGTAGGCCGACAGCGGGCTCGGATGCGGTGACGCGATCACGTGCGCGTCGCCGAGCAACGGGCGCGCGGTTTCGGCATCCTTGCCCCAAAGGATGGCCACCAGCGGCTGCCGGCGATCGGCAAGCGCCGTGATGGCTCGCTCGGTCACTGCCTCCCAACCGATGCCGCGGTGCGAGCCGGCCCGGCCAACCTCGACGGTGAGCACTCGGTTGAGCAGCATGACGCCCTGGCGCTCCCAGGGGCTCAGATCGCCGCTGACCGGCCGAGGCACACCGACATCGTCGTGCAGCTCGGTGAAGATGTTGTTCAGCGACTTCGGCAGCGGCCGCACCTCGGGGCGCACCGAGAACGACAGCCCCATGGCATGCCCCGGCGTGGGGTACGGATCTTGCCCCACGATGAGCACACGCACGTCGCCCAGCGGCTGCTGAAACGCGCGAAAAATGTGGGGCCCGTCAGGCGCATGCCGACGCCCCGCAGCAGCTTCGGCGCGCAGAAACTCGCCAATGTGCGCGATGCGCTCAGCCTCGGGTGCCAGCACCGGCGCCCAGCTCGGGTGCACCAGTTCTGTGATCGGCCGCGCCTGCGTCACTGCTCGATGCGGGGAGTGAGCGGGCCGCGGTGCAGCTTGTGCTGGGCAGACTGCGCAACCGGGCGCACCACTACTAGGTCGAGGTTGATGTGCGGCGGCAGCTCGACTGTCTGCACGTTGACCAACGCCACATCTTCTGCGGTGAGTGGGTGGTCGACCCCGGCGTAGACCGCGTCGGCCTTGGCCTGGTCGCCATGCAGGCGGTTGAGTGAGAACTCCGGGGTGTGCACGAGCCCCGGCGCGATCGCGATCACGCGAATCGGCTCGCCGCTGAGCTCGAGGCGCAGCGTCTCGACGAACGCCTGCTCGGCGTGCTTGGCCGCGGTGTATGCGCCGCCGCCTTCGTAGGAGATGAGCCCGGCGGTCGAGGTGAGGGTGAGGATGCTCGCCCAGCCGTGCTCGGCGGCTGTCGTGCGCAGCACCGGCAGCAGGGCTCGGGTGACGCGCACTGTGGCGATGGTGTTGATCTCGTAGGTGCGCACCCAGTCGTCGATGATGGCGTCTTCAACTGTCTCGGTGCCGATGGCGCCGCCGGCGATGTTGAACAGCGCGTCGATGCGGCCGAGCTGACCGACCAAGGCCGCAAGGTCGTCGACCTCAGACTGCTCGGTGAGATCGGCGACGAACGGGATGGCCCCGGTTGCCGCGGCCAGCTCGTCGAGCCGATCGGCGCGGCGCGCGACGGCGACCACCTGCCAGCCGTGGGCTCGCAGCAGCTCTGCGGTGGCGCGGCCGATGCCAGAGCTCGCGCCGGTGACGACGGCGGTTCTGACGGCGGGATCAAAGGTCTGTACGGGGGGAGTCTGATCAGTCATGCAATTACTCTATGCCGAACCGCGGGCTGGTAGAATACGGTGACTTCGCGAGACCCCATTTACCCCAAATCCAGAGGCGAGCACATGATGATGCAGCAGTACGGCGGGTGGCGCGGCGAGGCCGACAACTCTCTGTACTCCCCGATCACCGATCGTGTGCTGCAGCACTCGCTGGGCAAACCGCCGGTCACCGGTGCGTGGCTCGTGGGCGACCCACCCGGTCGCCGTCAGTTCGTTCACGTCGGCGGCCAGCAGCTCGAG
Organism: Pseudoclavibacter soli DSM 23366; assembly: GCF_000423505.1. Classification (GTDB taxonomy): domain Bacteria; phylum Actinomycetota; class Actinomycetes; order Actinomycetales; family Microbacteriaceae; genus Pseudoclavibacter_A; species Pseudoclavibacter_A soli. Next base: position 358,177 of record NZ_KE384027.1, on the reverse strand, counting down.
TTCGGCGGCGCGTTCGACAACGTGCGCGTGGCCTACGAGACCTGGGGCGAGCTCAACGCCGACCGCTCAAACGCCGTGCTGGTGCTGCACGCGCTCACCGGCGACTCGCATGCCGCTGGGGTGCGCGAGCTGGGCCATAAAACCGCCGGCTGGTGGGATGCCCAGATCGGCCCCGGGCTGCCCATCGACACCGATCGCTTTCATGTCGTGTGTGCCAACATCCTGGGTGGCTGCCAGGGCACCACCGGCCCGTCGACCACGCGGCCCAACGGCCGACCGTGGGGTTCGCAGTTTCCGTACATCAGCATCCGTGATGTCGTAACCACCGCGCGCAACCTCACCGACACCTTGGGCATTGACCGCTGGCACACCGTGATCGGCCCGTCGATGGGCGGCATGCAGGCGCTCGAGTTCGCGATCATGTTTCCCGAGCGCCTCGAGCGCGTCGCCGTGCTCGCCGCGCCATCGGTGACCAGCGCCGACCGCATCGCGGTCAACACCGTGCAGGTCGACATGATTCGCTCCGACCCCGACTTCGAGGGTGGCGACTACTACGATCTGCCAGCCGGCCGCGGCCCGTGGCATGCGCTGGCGCTCGCCCGACGCGTGGCGGTCACCAGCTATCGCAGCGCCGAGGAGTTCAACACGCGTTTCGGCCGCAAGGCGCAGTCTGGGGTGTCGCCGTTGGGCCGCGGCGGTCGCTTCGCCATCGAGTCATATCTCGACTTCCACGGCAACAAGTTCACCCGGCGCTTCGACGCCAACTCGTACATCACGCTGCTCGAGGCGATGAATTCACATGACATCGGGCGCGACCGCGGCGGCGTGACACAGGCACTGTCTCGCATCACCGCGAAGGCACTGGTCGTGGGCATCGACTCTGACCGGCTCTACGGCATCGAAGAGCAAGACGCGATCGTGGCCGGGCTGCACACGCATATCGCGGGCGACCGGGCGGTGCGGGTGCACTCCCCCTACGGCCACGACTCGTTCTTGATCGAGGTTGAGGCGGTGGGCGAACAGCTGAGCCGCATTCTCGACGCGTAGCGCGCCTCAGCGCCGCCGCAGCACTTCACAGCAAGATAACCAATATCTACACTTGGGTTATGAGCACTGTGCTGAACGTCAAGATCGATCCCGAGCTGAAACGTCAGGCCCAAGAGACCGCGAAGTCACTGGGGCTGCCTATCAGCACGGTCGTTAGTGCGGGTCTGCGCGAATTCGTGCGGTCGCGCAGCATCACCATCAGCGATCCGCCGCACCTGCGCCCCGAGGTTGAGGCTCAGCTGCTGCTGCTCTCGGCACAGGCGCATGCAGGCGACGAGGTGTCACCAGCCTTCACTTCTGTCGCCGAGGCGTTCGACTGGCTCGACGACGATGCAGATTAGATTCTCGAAACAGTTTCGCAAGCAGTATCAGCGGCTGCCGAAACCGCTGCAGCAGACCACCCGGCGCCGACTCGAGCTGTGGCAAGAAGACCCGATGAATTCACTGCTGCGCGTACACCGCCTCTCGGGTCGCCTGCAACACCTCTACAGCCTCAGCGTGACTGGCGATCTGCGCGTGCTCTACGAGCTCATCGGCGATGAGATCGTCATCTTTCAGATGGTCGGCACACACGCGCAGCTCTACGGGTGACGTGCCTCAGCGCCGCACGCGAGGCAACCGCATCAGACCGACCACGCCCCACACCATGAGCGCCACCAAGGCGAGGTTGCGCACCGTAATGACCCACAGCATCCATTCGCTGAGGTTGAGCAGATAGCCGTACCAATACGGATAGATCACCTGGGTGAGCACACCAATGAGCGTGACCAGCACCGCGGGGCGCCACCAGTGCGGTGCACGCATCGCGCCGAGCAGCAGCACCGGAGCGATCAGCCACACCTCGAATTGGGGCGACCCCACTTTGTTACACACGATCAGCGCGGTCACCAGCGCGAGGGATGCCCACGCGGCCACCAGCCTCGGCTCACGCGACCGGCGCACCTGCACGAGGGCCAACAGAGCCACCGCTGCAGCGATGAGCCCCATCGCCACGGTCACGCCCTGAGTGATGGCCACTGAGGAGTCACTGATGAGCTCGTTGGTGTAAATCTCGGTGTTGTAGACGACCGAGCCATCGCCAGCACGTGCCTGCCAGAGCCCCCAAGTCGCTCCCACGGCCTCGACCTGCAGGTTGCGCGAGGTCTGGCCACGAACGAAGCCGAAGAGCGTGGCGAGCCCAGAGAGCCCCTGCCCGCGCACGGCCGAGACGAGCATCGCCAGTGCGGCAAGCCCAGCGGTCAGCCACACGCCGGGCATGACGAGCCTGCGGCGAGCACGCCGAAAGGCGGCGAGCCCAGCCAGCAGTAAGGCCGCGGGCCAGATCTTCACCCAGGTTCCGACAGCCAGCAGCAGTCCTGCCGCGCGAGGGCGATGTTCGAGCAGGCTCAGCCCCATGATCGCGAGCGCGAGCGCCACCACGTCGATGCGACCGATGGCGACCGGTCCGAGGGCAAGTAGGGCGGCCATCCACCACCACACCAAACGCAGCCGATGGCGATTGCGCAACCCCTCGGTGAACACGAGCAGTGCGGCGACATCGAGCACCGTCACCAGACCGAGCCAGGTCACGGTGTAGTCAAGGCCGAAGCTGGTCGAGAATAGCAGCGTGAGCAGCATCGGGATCATCGCGAGCAGCGGGTAGACCCACTGGTCGGTCAGCCCGAACCAGGTGCCTTCGCGCACCGCCTGATACGACCACCAGTGATACACGCTCGTGACGTCGCCGAACGGCCAGCCGTAGTGAGTGAGCCCCCAGACGCCGAGCCAGATGTGCACTGCAATAAAGGTGGGCACGATGAGCGCCGGGGCCGAGAAGATACGCCTAACCAGTCGACGCTGGCCGGTCGGGCGCTCGAGCGCGACGGCGGGCGATGAGGAAGGCACGCCATCCATTGTGCCGTATCTGCCCTGATGGCTCGGCAAGCAGGTTCGCTGGATCGTTACTGCCGCATCCACCGCACTGAGCTGACCAGAGAGCACGCTTGTAGACTGCTGAAGGCAGCGCGCAAGGGCGCCGCTGCAGCACGTTTTCGGTGATGCTGCTGTCTCGATCCACTCAGGAGGATTTCTCTATGACTATTCGCGTCGCGATCGCGGGCGTCGGCAACTGCGCAAACTCACTGGTGCAGGGGGTGACCTACTACCACGACGTCGCCGACGACGCCACGGTGCCGGGGCTCATGCACACCGTCTTCGGCGAATACCGAGTGCGCGATCTCGAGTTCGTGGCAGCCTTCGATGTCGATGCTGCAAAAGTCGGCCTCGATCTGGCCGACGCGATTTGGGCCAGTGAGAACAACACCATCAAGTTCGCCGATGTGGCTGCCACCGGCGTCACCGTCGACCGTGGCCCCACTCTCGACGGGCTCGGCGAATACTACCGCGACACCGTGACCGAGTCGACGGCGACCCCGGTCGACGTCGCCCAGGTGCTGCGTGACCGCGAGGTCGACGTGCTCGTGAGCTACCTGCCGGTGGGCTCAGAAGAGGCCGACCGCTTCTACGCGCAGGCCGCACTCGACGCGAAGGTCGCGTTCGTCAACGCCATCCCGGTGTTCATTGCCAGCGACCCCGAATGGGCCGCGAAGTTCGAGGCTGCGGGTGTGCCGATCGTCGGCGACGATGTGAAGAGCCAGCTGGGTGCGACCATCAGCCACCGCGTGCTGGCCCGCCTGTTCGAGGAGCGCGGGCTGGCCATCGACCACACCTATCAGCTGAACGTCGGCGGCAACATGGACTTCAAGAACATGCTCGAGCGCAAGCGCCTTGAGTCGAAGAAAATCTCGAAGACCCGAGCCGTGACCAGCAACATTCACGAGCAGCTGCCCGAGCGCGACGTGCATATCGGCCCAAGCGACTGGGTGCCGTGGCTCGATGATCGCAAGTTCGCGTTCGTGCGCATCGAGGGACGCGAGTTCGGCGACATTCCGGTCAGCCTGGAGTACAAGCTCGAGGTGTGGGATTCCCCCAACTCGGCTGGCGTGATCATCGACGCCGTGCGCGCAGCCAAGATCGCCCTCGACCGGGGTGTCGGCGGCAGCATCGAGGCAGCGAGCGCCTACCTGATGAAGTCGCCCGCGGTGCAGCATCCTGATGAACATGCCCGCGAGCTGCTTGAGGCCTTCATAGCTGAGTCATAGACTCGTAGCACCGCGACGGCGCCCGGCCTCGCCGAAGCTCAGGAGGCCTGATGTCGACCGTCCCACCCATCCCACCGATTCCACCGGTGCAACCGCAGCAACCGGGGCCGGCAGACCAGCCGAACCCGGGCATCCCTGCTGCTCGGGTGCCGGGGCAGCAGTCACAGAGCGCCGGCGCAGCACAAGCTGGCGCGGCACAAGTTGGCGCACCGGCGGCCGGTTGGTACCCCGACCCGCAGGGCACTCCCGGGCTGCAGCGCTACTGGGATGGCGCCCAGTGGACGGCCAACACCGCACCTGGCGGTCAGGCACCGACAGGCAACCGCCGCAAGAAAGGCCTGATCATCGGCATCGGTGCGGGCGTCGCAGTGCTGCTGATCGTGCTGATTCTGCTGTGGGCGCTGGTCTGGAGCAAGTCGTCGCCGAGCGATATCGTCGAGCGCTACACCGCGGCTCGGCTGAACCTGTCGACCACCGATTGCAACTCTTACGGGCAGCTGGTCTCTGCTGAATACCGCGATCAATTCGTCGAGAACTGCGAGTCGAGCAAGTCTTCGGATGACTCGCCGTCTTCGGCCGTCGAAATCACCAACGCCCACATCACCAGCGAGACAATCAACGGTGACTCCGCAACTGTGGTTTATGAGTACACGGCTTCTTCGAGCTATTCCGGCAGCTCGAACGAGTACGACATCAAAGAGACGTACTCACTGATTCAAGAAGACGGGGCCTGGCGCATCAACGACGTCGACACGGACTACTGATTCCGACCTCGAAGGGGCTCGGGAGGGCGCGATTCTCCCGAGCCCCTTTTTGTCTGCCGAATACTCGCTCGGCCTCCGCTGCCGCGCCCGGCCCACATGGTCCACCGACCCACCAAGTGCAACCACCGCAACCTGTGCAACCAACGCAAAGTCCGCAGCACAAACACAAAGTCGGCACCACAAACCCCACCGCTGCAGACGTCACGTCACACCTGCAGACATCACGCACCAGACACCACGCCACACCCTCTAGGCACACGAAAGCGGGGCCCGGGAAACCCCGAACCCCGCCCTCAAATGCGTCAGGCGATTACTCGGCCTTGGCCAGCCGCTCGCGCTCGGCTTGTGCCGCCTCGACCAGATGAGTCAGGGCCGGCACAACCTCGTCGTACTTGCGAGTCTTCAGGCCGCAGTCCGGGTTGACCCACAGCTGCTGCGCCGGAATCGACTCGAGGGCAATGTCGAGCAGGTTCTCGACATCGTTCACATCGGGCACGCGCGGCGAATGAATGTCGTAGACACCCGGGCCGATGCCACGGGAGAACCCGGCGGCCTTGATGTCGGCAACGATGTCCATCTTCGAGCGCTCGGCCTCGACCGAGGTCACGTCGGCGTCAAGGCCGTCGACCGCGTCGATGATCTGCCCGAACTCTGAGTAGCACAAGTGCGTGTGCACCTGGGTGCGGGTCTTCGCCCCACCCGTCGCCAGACGGAACGACCCCACCGACCATCTCAGGTAGTCGGCGTGATCGGCCTTCTTCAGCGGCAGCAGCTCACGGATGGCCGGCTCGTCGACCTGCACAATGTCGATTCCAGCGCCCTCAAGGTCAGCGATCTCATCACGCAGTGCGAGAGCGACCTGGTTGGCAGTGACCTCTTTGGGCTGGTCGTTGCGCACGAACGACCACGCGAGAATCGTGACCGGGCCGGTGAGCATCCCTTTGACCTGCTTGGTGGTCAGCGACTGCGCGTAGGCCGACCAGTCAACCGTGATGGGGCCGCGGCGGGCCACATCGCCCCAGAGAATGCTCGGGCGCGTGCAGCGTGAGCCGTACGACTGCACCCAGCCGTTCTCGGTGACGTCGAAACCGTCGAGGTTCTCGGCGAAGTACTGCACCATATCGTTGCGCTCTGCCTCACCGTGCACCAGCACGTCGAGCCCGATGCGCTCCTGCAGCTCGATGACTTCGCGAATGTGCCCGCGGATCTGCTCCACGTACTCGGCCTCAGTGATTTCACCCTTGGTGAACTGTGAACGGGTGCGGCGAATCTCGGGTGTCTGCGGGAACGACCCGATGGTGGTCGTCGGCAGCAGCGGCAGCTCGAGTTCGGCGGCCTGAACGGATGCACGCTCGGCATACGGCGCACGGGTGAAGTCGGCCTCGGTGAGGGCCGCGACTCGGCTGCCCACCTCGGCGCGGTGCACGCCGGCATGCGCCTCGCGAGTGGCCAGCGCCTCGGCCGCGTCGGCGAACACCTGTGCCACGCCGGCTTGGTCACCATCGAGGGCGCGAGCGAGCGAGACGATCTCGACGACCTTCTCGGCGGCAAAAGCCAGCCAGGAGCGCACGTGATCGGGCAGCTTCGACTCGTCGTCGAGGGTGTGCGGCACGTGGAACAGAGAGGTCGAGCTCGAGGGCACGACGCGGCCGGCCAGCGGCTCGATCGCACGCAAAGTCTCGAGTGCTTTGGCCAGGTCGGCGCGCCAGATGTTGTGACCGTCGATCACACCGGCGACCACGACCTTATCGGCAAGGCCGGTCACGCCGGGAGCCCCCGCAGTGGGCACGTCACCCTCGACCAGATCGAGCGCGATGCCCTCGATGGGTGCCTCGGCGAGTGCGGGCAGTGCGTCGTCGAGTGCGGCGTATGACGCCTGCGCCAGAATCTGCGGGCGCTTTTCGAGCGAACCGAGCACCTCGTAAGCCTTCTTGGCCGCCGCGATGAGCTTGGTGCGGTCGACCGGCAGCAGCTCGCTGACCAGCGCCGACTCGTCGAGCTGCACCCACGGGGCGTCGAGCTCGGCCAGGCCGGCGAGCACCTGGGCGTAGACGGGCAGCAGGTCGTCGAGGCGATCGAGCGGCTCAAACCCCTCGGGTGCGCCCTCGGCCGGCTTGGCCAGCGCGAGCAGCGTCACCGGGCCGACAATCACCGGGCGGGTGACAAACCCGTGCGACAGCGCCTCGGCGAAGTGCAGGGCCGGCTGATCGCCCGAGAGCTTGAACTCGGTGTCGGGCCCGATCTCGGGCACAAGGTAGTGGTAGTTGGTGTCGAACCACTTGGTCATCTCAAGCGGGGCGATCTTGCCCACGCCCCGCGCGACGGCGAAGTAGCCCTCGAGGCTGAGACGACCGTCAGCATCCTGCCATTGCGCGAAGCGCGGCGGAATGGCGCCCACGAGCACAGCGGCGTCGAGCACCTGGTCGTAGTACGAGAAGTCGGAGGGGATCGAGGCGTTGTGCGCCTCGAGGCCCAGTTCGTGCAGGCGCTGCCACGTGGTGGCGCGAATCTGCTGTGCGACGGCGCCGAGCTCGTCGGCGCTGATCTTGCCCGACCAGTGCTGCTCGAGCGCCTTCTTCAGCTCGCGGTGTCTGCCGATGCGTGGATATCCGAGTGCGGTGCCGCCCTCAAGGCCGGCCCCGGTGTGTCGATCTGCCATGGTTCCTTCTTGGTGTCGTGGCCGAACAGCCCGTTCAACGCGTCGAACACGCGAGCGGTCGTCGGCTCGTCATTCATTGTGAACAGTTGGATGCCCGGGGCTCCGGCACGCGCCAGCCGTTCGGCCAGCTCCACTGTTGTCTGCACCGCGATGTCGCGGCGAGTCTGCGCATCTTGCGCTTGCTCCAGCCTAGCGTGAAGCGCTGGCGGAGGGGTGAGTCCGGCGAGCTCCGCGATGCGCTCAAGCCGGCGAACGGTGGTGGTGGGAGTGAGCCCGGGCACCACAGGCAGCGTTGCTCCGGCGCGGTCGGCGAGCTCACGAAAGCGCTCATAGTCAGCCACCTCGAAGAAGTGCTGCGTGATCGCGAAGTCTGCCCCGGCCTGCTCTTTGCGGGCGAGCGTCGCCGCATCTTCGGCGAGATCGCGGCTCTCGGGGTGCCCTGTAGGAAAAGCCGCGACCACGATCTGCACCTCGCGACCGGCGGCCTCTGCACGCTGACGCACCCTGGCGATCAGGTCAGTGGCATGGGGCAGCACCAGCCCGGTGCCGTCGGTGCGGGCATCGCCGCGCAGCGCGAGAATGCCGGTGACGCCGGTCTCGAGCAGTTCGTCTATGGTCTCGTCGAGCTGGCCGAGGCTCTCGGCCTGGCAGGTGAGGTGCGCATACACGGGCACCCCGGTCTCGGCGATCCAGGTGACCAGCTCACGCGTGCCGTCTTGACGCCCGCCCGCAGCACCATAGGTGACCGTCACGAAATCGGGGTCGAGTTTGAGCAGCTTGCGCACCGACACAACGTTGGCGCGCAGCTGCTCAAGACCGCGCGCCGGAAAGACCTCGAGAGAACGGGTCGGAGCGCTGGCGGTCGGATGAGTCGGCAGGTGATGGTTCATCAGCGCTCCAGTCTAGTGAAGCGGCTTGGGCCGCGTCCCAGTTGTACCCTTTGTGACGTTCCGCCTAGCGCCCGTTCAGCTGCGCAATGATCGCGAAGGCGGCGAGCGGCAGCACGAAACCGGCAGCGAGCGCCACCAGCGTGGCCACGACAATCGCCAGCCACGGGCGTTTGCGAGGTGCGCTCTGCGCGGCCACGACTGATGGATGCACTGCCCCCACCGTGCCAACCGAGGCCAGCGGCACCCGATGTGGCTGCTGCGGCACCTGGCCGATGACCGGCAGCTGAGGCAGTGCCGGGGCTACGCCTTGAGCGGTGAGCCAGTCGCGCAGGGGCTGGTCGAGCGTCGGATTGGCGGCGAGCTGTGCGTGAAACTGCGGAAAGTACTGCGCGACCCAGCGCAACTGCTCGGGTGTGGCTGCCGGGTTGGCTGCGAGTGCTGCCGCAGCGGCCGTGGTCGGGTCGACCTCAGCTGCCGGTGCCAGAGCAGACACCGGCGGTGCAGGCACCGCAGCCGCAGGCACCTGCGAGGCTGCGGGCTGAGCCGGCACGGTGTGCTGGGTGACGCGCACCACGACGGTCTCATCGTCAGTGCTCCCAGCCGAACCGGCACTCACTGTATCGACGCCGTCGGCCCCGTTGATCGCAGTCACCGCGTCGCTGGTCGAGTTGATGATGGTGGTGGATGCTGCATCCTGCCCCGAGTTGATCATCGTGGTGGCCTCGAACGCCTGGTTCAGCTGTGTGATCGATTCGGGCACATCGTTGATGACCGTGGTCTCCTCGGCGAGATCTGGCGTGGCACCTGCATCAGCCGCGTTCGGCCTCCACTGCGATTCGCTCATGTTCGTCCTCCCTCTCAGATCACTCACGCGTTGGTGCGCACCAGCTCGGCGGCGATGTTCGACGCCACCGCGTTGGGCACAGCAGTGGCCTCACCGCTCCACGCGGTCACCACCAAGAATTTGCTCGCCCCGTCAGTCGCATAGGTGGTCTGCTTGACGTGGCACTCGGTGCTTGAGTTGAGGCTGCTCTGCGCCGGGCATGCTGAGAACAGTGACAGGTCGAGATCAGCGGCTCGATAAACCGATACGTTGATCGTCGCCTGCCCTCCACCGGTGGTCCAGGTGCAGCTCAGGCGGGCGCTGTCGCGCAGTGCGTTCTCGTTGAATCGCACATTGGCGATGCCCGTCGACTCACGATCATCGCTGCCGGTGTTCGTGGCTGTTAAGCCGACCCCGGCATCCGTTGTGAGCGTGCCGATGCCTGAAGCCAGCTGAGCGCAGGTGGAGCCGATTTCGTGAACAGCGGCGCTCGCTGATGGGCTGGCTTTCGCCGAGGCGCTGGGCTCAGCGCTGGCCGGCACCCCGGGCACCTGCGAAGCCGAGGCTTCAGCCGCTGGAGCAGGAACGGCCTCACGATTGAGCATCGGCAGCACGATGAACGCCGTCGCTGCAGCGAGAGCGGTGATGCCGCCCACGATCGATGTGAAGATCCAGTATGGCCGGGCGCGGCCCGATGACTCTTGCTCTTGTTCTTGCTGCTGTTCGCTCATTCGCTCCCCTGTTGCTCCCGTAACGAAGCGCGCTGCCACACTATCACTCAGCGCCGCGCCGTCGTTCGCCATCGCGTACCGTCGCTTGCCACTGCACCGCTGCCAAATGACCAGCGATCATGCACCCTGACGCCGGGTTCTAGTTGGAAGCGCAACGTGTGTGGTCTGGGTCTGATGATAGCTGCTGGAAGATTTCGGCTGGTGTTGCCCAGTTGAGGATTTTGCGGGGGCGGTTGTTGATCTCGGTGATGATGTCGTCGAGTTCGGTTTGTGTGAGGTCGGTCAGGTTGGTGCCTTTGGGCAGGTATTTGCGGATCCGGCCGTTGAAGTGCTCGTTGGTGCCGCGCTGCCACGCCGAGTACGGGTCGGCGAAATAGCTCGGGATCCCGAGGGTGTCGGCCAGCTCGTAGTGCCTGGCGAACTCGGTGCCGTTGTCACAGGTGATCGAGCGGCCCGCGTGGGCGGGCAGGGCGGCGAAGATGTTCCGCTGGGCGGTCACGGTAGCGTCGGCGGTGCCGGCTGCCAGCTTCACGGCGATCAGGAATCGGGAGGTGCGCTCGACCTCGGTGTGTATCACCCCGGTGCCTCGCAACCCCAGCACGCTGTCAGCCTCCCAGTGCCCGAACTGGGCACGGTCCTCGATCACGCACGGACGCGCATGGATCGAGACCCGCCACCGGATGCGCTCGTGATGCACCCGCCGGCCACCGTGACGCCGACGCCTGCGCAGCCCGCGGGGCAGGTACTGCCACAGACCGCGATGCGTCTGGGCTGGGGCGTAGATCCACTGATACAGGGTCTCCGTGCTCACCCGCATCTTCGCGTCATCGAACTCCACAGGCAGACGACCCGAGATCTCCTGGGGCGTCCACCCCTTCTCCAACCGTTTGACCACCCAGTCCACCAGCCGGTCGTCTCGCATTCGCCACGGCTGATGCGAGCAGGCCCTGGCCCGATCCGCGTGCGCCTGCGCGCGCGAGGCCCGATACTGGCGCTGATTCCACGGACCGGCCGACCCGCGCGCGTACCGGTACGGCGCATACGCGGCCGCCATGTCCGACGGCGTCCACGACCTACGCCGAACCTCCCGGAACACACTCGAACGATGCACCCCCAACCGGCGAGCGATCTCCGCCTGAGACACCCCCGCATCCAACCACTTCTCGATCTGAACCCGATCATCCAACACCAAATGCCGATACCCTGTACCCACGGAAGCGCAACCCCTCACGATGTGATCTGAACAACCACACCCTACGAGGTGTTGCGCTTCCGACCAGAACCCAGGGACCAACGAGCGCGCGCACCCATCTGCTACGCTTGAGGGCGCGTCAACACGCCGCGCGGCTGTAGCTCAATGGTAGAGCGCACGCTTCCCAAGCCTGATACGCGGGTTCGATTCCCGTCAGCCGCTCCACTCAGCCACGAATAACCCCGTTTCCCTACACCTGCGCCAGCCGCAGAGCGCACTCGCGCCCATCGCACACACAGGTGTCACGAAACACCACTCAGCCACGACAAACCCGCACTTCGCGACACCAGTGTGAGCATCAGAGCCCGCGACACCTGCTCGCGAGGTCGCCCCCGAGAACAGGTGTCACCTGTGCAGGCTCACGCGCACCGCGGCGGCTACTTCACTGCGCCACCCCGATCTGCGCCATGCTGATCTGCACCAGGCTGATCTGCGCCACCCCGATCTGCGCCATGCTGATCTGCACCAGGCTGATCTGCGCCACCCTGATCTGCGCCACCCTGATCTGCACCAGGCTGATCTGCACCAGGCTCACTCGCGGCGCGCCCAGCCGCATCGGCGGCGGCCTGCTCGGGGGTCACCACGGCGATGGGCATCGTTGACAGGTCGAGGTAGGGATTCTGCTCCTGCCCCGCCACGAGGCGCGACGCCTCGGCCTCGGTCGCCACCGTCGGCATCGACCCAATCAGCGGGCGCTTGGCCGACTCGCGCATCGCCAAGATGCCCACACCGCCGAGTGCAGCGAACACCATGATGTAGATCGCGGGCATGTAGTGGTTACCCGTCAGCTGAATCAGTGCCTGCGAGAACAGCGGCGTGGTGCCGCCGAACAGCGCCACAGACAAGTTGTACGACAGCGCCATCGCTCCGAAACGCGAGGCCGTCGGGAACAGCGCCGGCAGCGTACTCGCACCGATCGCAGCGTAGAAGGCCACCGGGATGGCCACCATCACCAGAGCGCCCTGGATCGCCCAGAACGTGCCGATGTGCATCACCGCGAACGCTGGCAGCATCAGCACCAGCGTGCCGATCACGGCGATGCCGTAGACGGGTCGGCGCCCAATGCGGTCGGAGAGCCGCCCGATGAACGGCATCGCGGCAGCCATCAGCACGAGCACCGGCACGGTGGCCGCAGCGGCCATGGTCGGCGTCGTGCCCACCTCCGACTCAAGGTACGTCGGCATGTAGCTGGTCAACGCGTAGCCTGCCGTGTTCTGCGCGGCCACCAGAGCCATCGCGATGAGCACCTCTTTCCAGTGGTGCTTCAAGATGCCACCCAAGCCGTGGCGGGCGAAACGCTCGTCGCGCTCGGCCAGCGCGGCCACCGCATCCTCATCGCCGGGGGTGTCGAAGTGCGGGGTCTCAGGAATGCGCGTGCGCAGGAAGATCGCCAGTGCGCCCAGCGGAATGGCGATCAGATACGGGATGCGCCAGCCGAAGTCGAGCATCGCGGTCGGCCCCCAATTCGACTCGACGATCACCGTAGTCAGTGCGACGGTGGCCGCGCCTGCCGCAAAGCCGGTGTACGAGCCCACATCGAGCCACGAGCTGTAGTAGCCGCGTCGCTTGTCGGGCGAGAACTCTGAGACATAGGTGGTGGCACCGGCGTACTCGCCGCCGGTCGAGAAGCCCTGCACCATCTTGAGCGCGTACAGCGGCAGCGTGGCCCACAGCCCGATCTGTGCGGCGGTGGGCAGCACACCGATCAGCGCAGTTGCGACGGCCATCATGCCCATCGTGATGAACAGCACCTTCTGCCGACCAATGCGGTCGCCGAGTGGCCCGAGCACCATGCCGCCCAGCGGGCGCACCACGAAGCTCACCGCGAAACCCAGCAGCATGATCAGCAGACCGGTTTCTTTGGGCAGCCCCTCGGTGAACACGCTCGTCATGACCACGGCGAGGTAGCCGTAGATGCCGAAGTCGAACCACTCCATGAAGTTGCCGACCACGGTGCCCGAAATGGCCTGGCGCATCGGGCGCTTTTCGACGACGAGCACGTCGTCTTGGCGCAGTCGCGGCTGGCGCTGCTGCTGGGTTTTGCGCGCACGTGGGGGTCGCGCCGCTTTGGGCGCGCTGTGCGATGACTTGTCTTGCTGACTCATTCTGACCTCTGTTCGCTGAACTCGGGACGGAACGGCTGCGTCGACGTTGCAGAGTCTCGTCAGGAATTTCCATGACGGGGGCAACATGGACGGTGAAAATCGCCGGGCGATCACCAGGCGCATCGGGCGCGGGATCACACTTCGGCAACAGTGCCGCGGGCGACCGCGGGGCTTTCCCGCGGTTCGACTTCCGCCAGCTGCAGGCGCGGTGCCCGGTGTTCGGGCCCCGAAATCGGCCGTGTCGGACGACCCGCTCAGGTGCAGCTCGTTACCCATTGTACCAAGGTGCGGTTTTGAGCCCTGGTGAGTGGGTATCCGGCGGCCCCATGCATGGATGCCCACTCACCCCGCGCCGTCGACCCACCAGCCTGCGAAGCGGCTAGAACATCGGGGCTGAGGCGGTCTTCATAAACTCGAGCACCCGCTCGTCAACGATGATGTCACCCTGGCGAATCGGCCGGGCGAGGTACAGCCCGTCGAGCGTGGTCAGTCGGCTGAGCGCCACATAGGTTTGGCCGGGGCTGAAGGCGCGGGAGCCGAGGTCGACCACGGCTCGATCGTAGGTCTGCCCCTGCGACTTGTGTACGGTCACTGCCCACGCCAGGCGCAGCGGCAGCTGGGTGAACTCACCGATCTGGTCTTGCTCGATGGTCTTGGCGTCGGGGTCGAAGGTGTATTCGTAACGCTCCCACACCACGGGCTCGACTTCGACGTCTTGGCCGTCGAGCTCGACCACCACTTTGTCGGGGCGGATGCTCACCACCGTGCCGATGGAGCCATTGACCCAGCGCCCGTCGGGGTCGTTGCGCAGAAACATCACCTGCGCGTCGACTTTGAGTTCGAGCTCGGGATCAGCCGGAAACGCGTTGCCGAAGTCGCCCTCGACCTGTGCCCGCACGGTCTTGGCTTTGCCGGGCAGTCGCGCGAGCTCGGCACGGTTGCGCTCGTCGACGATGCGGTTGGTGGTCGCCAGGGTGATGATGGGCTCGCCCTCGGCCGGGGTGCGGTGGCCGATCTGGTTGAGTCGGGCGAGCCAGTGGTCGGGCACGGTGCCCTCGCGCACAGCGTTGAGCAGCTGCTTGAATCCGTCGTGACGCTGCCGATGGATGCTGGTCAGCTCGTAGACGCTGACTGTGGCCTCGGCCCACACGTGCGCGTCGAAGAACCACTGGCTGGCGTAGTGCTCGCGGTAGAAGGCCTTCTCGTCGGGCGAGCGCGGTGGCACGGGCGCGAGCTGGTAGGGGTCGCCGAACATGATCAGCTGTACCCCGCCGAAGGGTGTGCGGTTGCGGCGCTTGGCCAGGCGCAGCGTGCGATCGATGCCGTCGAGCAGGTCGGCCGACACCATCGAGACCTCGTCGATGATCACAGTGTCGACCGCGGCGAGCACCTCGCGGGTCTCGTCGCGCAGGTAGCGCGAGATGCGTGAGACGTCTTGAATGCCGACGCGCAGCCCGAACAGCGAGTGGATGGTCTGCCCGCCCACGTTGAGTGCGGCCACCCCGGTGGGCGCGCACACCACCGTTTTGCCGGGCAGTTCGTCGAGCATGCGGGTTAGCAGGGTGGATTTACCGGTGCCGGCGCGACCGGTAACGAACAGGCTCTGCCCGCGCAGGGCGGCGTCGATGACCGCCTGCTGCTCGCTGGTGAGTGTGATCTCGCCTGGCTCGGCAGCGCCGGCGGCGGGCGCCTCGAGACCGTCACTCATCGCGTGGCGTGGGCTCGGGCTGCGTCTCGGTATCGCGCTTTTGCATGCGGGCGAGCATCTCGTTGTATGCGTTGAGCTCGGCGTCGTCGGTGCGGTCGGCGTTGCGGTCGATGCGCTTCTTCTCGCGGTCATCGCTGCGCGCCCACAGAATGCCCACCACCACGGCGAGAATCAGGGTCGGGAACTCGCCGATGCCCCAAGCGATTGCACCGCCCTCTTGTTGGTCGAGCAGCGCACTCTGCCCCCAAGTGCGGCCGGTGGCACCGTACCAGTCAGCCTCGAGCAGACCGGTGCCCATCATCATGAACACCCCGAAGAAGGCGTGGAAAGCCATGGTGACCACCAAGAACAACAGACGCACGGCGTATGGCGGGCGTTTGGGCCCCGGGTCGATACCGATCAGCGACTGCACGAACAGGTAGCCGGCCATCAAGAAGTGCAGCACCATCCACTCGTGTCCCAAGTGATCACGGGTGGCCCAGCCGAACAGCGGCGTGTAGTAGAACACGATCAGCGAGAAGGCGAAGATGAAGGCAGCCACCACCGGGCGCGCGACGAACTGCCCCCATGGGCAGTGAACTGCCCAGAGAATCCATTCGCGGCCGCCCTTCGAGCCATCGGTGCGCGCGGTGATCGCACGCATGGAGAGGGTCACCGGGGCACCGAGCACGAGGAACAGCGGAATCACCATGGTGAGCACCATGTGCATGGTCATGTGCACGCTGAACAGGTAGGTCTGGTAGAGGTTGGTGCCGCCGTTGGTGACCAGAATCAGAATCAGCATGCCGATGATCCAGAGCAGCGTGCGATGCCACGGCCAGCGGTCGCCGCGGCGGTGCAGTCGCCAAGCACCGGCGAGGTAGAAGAAGATGGCGAACACGCCGACGGTCAGCCACAGCGGGTCGATGCTCCAGTCGGTGAACCACGTGTACCAATGCGGCGCCGGGGGCACGGGCTCACCCGTGAGAATCTCAGCGGGCGTGGGGTCGCTGGTGAGTTCTTGTGGCACGGGTGTGGCCGTGCGAGCCAATGCCGCTGAGAAGCCAGAGACCAGCCCCATGACCGCAAACTCGCAGGCGACGATCCAGCCGAAGGTGGAGCGCGCACGGGTGGAGTCGGCCAGGCGGTTGACCAGACGCAGCCGGTTTATAGCACCCGCGGTGCCGAGCAGCAGCAGACCGATCGTCTTCCAGATGATGATCTGACCGTATGAGGTGCCGAAGAGGTTGTCGAGGCTGCCGACGCGCAGCCACGCGTTGACCACGCCCGAGAACACCACGACGATGAATGAGGGCAGCGCCATCGATGAGTAGCGCTGGGTGACCGCCTGCAGGTTGTCACCGAGCTTGGGCCCGATCAACGCTAGTGCGACGAGCCCGCCGAGCCACATCGATGAGCCGGCCAGGTGCAGCAACATGCCACTGACCGCGAGGTTGTGGCCGGCAGTGCCGCTCGCATGGCCGCTGGCTGCGAGCGGGATGATGCCGATGTAGGCCGCCAGCGCCACGAAGAGCACACCGACCGGGCCACGCACGAAGGCCGCGAGCACGGTGACGACTGCGGCGATGATGATGACGACCAGCCACGACTCGCCGAGGTTGACCTGAGTGAGAAACAGCCACAGGCGCTGCCCGAATGTGTCGCTGCCCCAGGCATCGACGTCAATCGAGATATACGTGAGGATGGCCGTCAGCAGCGCACTGATCGTCCAGATGGAGGCCGAGATGGCTGCGATCGAAAAGGCGCGTTCGTACGCGGCCTTCCAGCGTGGTGACAGCGCCCACACTGCGAGACTCAACGCGCCGATGGTGACTGCCATGGCGATGTTGTGCACGGCCTTGACCGCGGGCAGCCCCCAGCGCACCAGAGGCCCCGGGTCGAGCAGCAGGTTGGGCGCGGCGGCACCGCCGTGCACGAGTGCGAGTACCAGACCGATTCCGGTGGCGATGACGCCGACGATCAGAGAGAGGAGGGTTCTGCGCTGCACCACACCAGCCTACCCGCCTCGGCCACAGGCAGCTGACGCTGGCACGGGCTGTGGACGTTCTGTACCCCATCCTGCGCCTGTGTAGAACCAGTCGGGCCCGCGCACGACCCCGAAAACCCGCCGACAGACACGAAAACGGGGCGCACCCGAAGGCACGCCCCGTTTCGTTTGAACGAGGTCAGAGATTACTTCTTGACCGCGGCCTTGAGCTTGCTGCCCGCCGACACCTTCACGCCCTTGCTGGCGGGGATGTTGAGGGTCTCGCCGGTCTGCGGGTTGCGGCCGGTGCGTGCGGCGCGGTCGGTGCGCTCGAAAGCGATCCAGCCGGGCACGGTCACCTTGACACCCTCGGCGATGTTCGCTGCGACGGTCTCGAAGACGGCGTCGAGCACGCCGTTGACGGCGGTCTGGGTTTCGCCGGTCTTCTTTGCAACCTCGGCAACGAGCTCGCTGCGGTTCAGAGTCTTGTCAGCCATTTGGTCTCCCTAGATTTCGGTTCAATTGTTGGCTTGCCGTAGGCGGCTGGTGCCCAGACTAATCATCTGAGCGCCATTCACGCTACCAGCTGGACTTGGTGATGCCGGGCAACTCGCCGCGGTGTGCGGCCTCGCGGAAGCGCACACGGGAGATGCCGTAGGAGCTCAGGAAGCCCCGGGGACGGCCATCGATGGCATCGCGACCACGCACACGCACGGGCGAGGCGTTGCGGGGCAGCTTCTGCAGGCCCACGCGAGCCTCTTCGCGCTGCTCGTCGGTCGAGTTGGGGTCGATCAGCTGCTTCTTGAGGGCTGCACGCTTCTCGGCGTAACGCGCCACAATCTCTTTGCGCTGCTCGTTGCGCGCAATCTTGCTCTTCTTAGCCATTACTTAGCGCTCCTCGCGAAACTCGACATGCTTGCGGACGACCGGGTCGTACTTCTTGAGCACGATGCGATCAGGGTTGTTGCGGCGGTTCTTCTTGGTCACGTAGGTGTACCCGGTGCCGGCGGTCGAACGCAGCTTGATGATAGGACGGATATCTGACTTCTTGGCCATCAGAGCTTCACCCCGTTCGCGATGAGCTCCTGCACAACGGCATCGATGCCGCGGGAGTCAATTACCTTGATGCCCTTGGCCGAGACGTTCAGCGTCACTTTGCGGCGCAGTGAAGGCACGAAGTAAGTCTTCTTCTGCACGTTGGGATCGAACCGACGCTTGTTGCGCCGGTGTGAGTGTGAAATTGAGTGACCGAAGCCGGGAGTGGCGCCGGTCACCTGGCACACTGCTGCCATGGTTTCCTCCTGTACCGCAGCCACCCTGGCGGGGTGACTGCCCAAGATCTCTTGTCGGCGCACCGTGGGGTTCCGCGGTGCACGATGCAGACGTGGAAGATCTGCAACCTTGTTAGTCTATGGGATCCGCCCGCCTGCGCGCAATGCGAGCGTTCGCTCGCCTGCGCGCCCTGTCGCCCGCGCACGATCTCGACAGGATGCGCTGCATTTCACCCCCATCACTCTCTCAATGGTGAAATCATGCGCGCGCCGTTGAAATCATGCGCGCCCACACCAGCCCCAGCACTCAGCTCAGCGAGCGCAGTCGGGGCACAGCCCGATGATGTCGATCACGTGCGACTCGGCGACGTAGCCATGCTCGGCGGCCGTCTCGCGCGCCCAGCGCTCGACAGGGTCGGCTGAGATCTCGACCGTGGCACCGCATTCGCGGCAGATCAGATGGTGATGGTGATGCGCGGTGTCGCAGGCGCGAAACAGCTGCTGGCCGTCAGGGTCGAGGTGTACATCGGCCTGCCCGTCTTCGGCTAGGCGCGCCAGCGAGCGATAGATCGTCGCGACACTGACTGACGAGCCCTCATCTGCCATGCGGTGAAACAGCTGCTGTGCACTGATGAAGGTACCGACCTCGCCGAGGGCTTCGCGAATCGCGGCCTGCTGCCAGGTGGATCGGCGCTTGGTCTCGGTGTTCATGGCTGCTTCTCCCTACTGCTGTGGCTGGCCGTCAGGCCCGACGGCCTCCATTGTCGCACCTTGTCACAGCAGCCGACACCCCGAATCAGCTGTGTTTGCGTGCCCAATAACGCCGCTCCGTGCGCACCACCCACCGCCCGAGTACCGCCAGCAGCAGCAGCGCGCTGGCCACCAGCACGATCGCGGCACCCGCAGATACGGGCCACGTTGCCGACACCCGCAGCCCAGCCACCCCCGAGATCGCCCCGATCGTGGGCGACAGCCACACCATGCGAGTGACATCGGCACTGATCATCTGTGCGGCCAGTGGCGGGGCTGCAAGGATCGCGATGGCCAGAATTGCCCCCACAGCCGGCATCAGCACCACCACGGTCACCGTGATGATGACGAGCACCACCGCGTCAACGGCCCAAGGCTGGTAGCCCGCCGCTCGATACCCCTGCACGTCGAAACTCGAGAACAGCAGGCGGCGGCGCAGCGCCCACATCACCACAGCCACCACGGCCAGCAGACCGGCCGCGACCGCGACATCCGAGGCATCGACTGACAAAATCGACCCGACCAGAAACGACTGTGCCTTGACCGGCAGCGATGGGTTGAGCCCCTCGAGCACCGTGCCCAGCGCGAATCCGCCGGTGAGCACCACCCCGCTGGCCACCTGCGCACCTTGGTTGGGGATGCGCGCCAGCAGCAGCATGAGCAGCGTCAGCACCACGGCGAACAGGGCGTTGCCCACCAGCACATTCCAGCCGACGAGCACCGCGACGATCGCGCCCGGAAACGTCGCGTGAGTGAGCGCCGTTGCGAAGAACGTGCGCCGTCGCAGCACCACGAGCAGCCCAACAAGGCCGCCGAGCGCACCCACGAGAGCCGCCTCGACATAGGCCAGGCCGAAGTAGCCGAACACTATGCCTCCTCGGGAATATGAGTCACCGCGGCTGCGGGGCGTGGGGCATCGGGGTGAGGTTGGGGCATCCGCCCGGCGCGCCTGCGCCCCAGCACCCACATGGCACCGCGCCAGACCAGCGACAGGGCATAGAGCGCAATGAAGCTGAGCACGACCGTGCCACTCGGCGAGAGGCTGAGATCGCGCCGCATCGAAGCATCGAAGGCCACCGACAGCCCCAGCCACGAGCCGAGCCCCGCGATCACCATGGCACCGAGGGCCATGGGTGCGAGCGTGCGGGTGAGATTGCGCGCGGCCGCGGCCGGCACAATCAGGATGGCCAACACCAGCAGGTTGCCCATCACGCGCGAGCCCGCGACGATCACCAGCGCGATGGCGAGGTTCAGCACGAGATCGGTGGCCAGTGGTCGATAGCCCGCTGCCTGTGCTCCGTCGGGGTCGAAGGCTCGAAACAGCTGCGCGCGGCGGGTGAGCCCCAGCATCACGAGCACGACGACTGCGATGACTGCGGTGTCGCGCACCTGGTCGAGATGCACGCCGAGCAGCTGGCCGAACAGCAGTGACTCGAGCTGTCCGGGGTAGCTGCTGGTCGAGACCACCACCACACCCAGGCTGAACGCGGCGGTGAGCACCACCGCGACCGGGGCATCCGCCGTGCCGAATCGTGTGGCAGCCACCGTGAGCACCACGGCCGCCACAGTGCCGGCGATGGCCGCGCCCAGGGTGATGCCGTCGTTTGAGAAGAACACGGCCCCCACGGCTACGCCGGGAAAGACCGCATGCACCAGGCCGTCAGAGATGAACTCGAGGTCGCGCAGGTTCACCAGCACGCCTACCGCCCCGGCCCCGACCGACAGAGCGAGCAGCACGAGCAGAGCGCGGGCCATGAACCCATATTCTGCGAACGGCATGATCAGCAGGTCGTACATCAGGCCGACCTGGCGCCGCTGTAGGCGAGTTCGAGGTTGGCCATCGTGAGAGTGTCTGCGATGGGGCCGAACGCGATCTGCCGCCCGGCCGCGATGAACACTTGATCGCACACGTCGCGCGCCAGGCTCACGTCGTGCGTCGAGACCACAATGGCCACGCCCTGCCCGCGCAGCTGCCGCAGGGTCGACACCAGCGATTCGCGGCTGGCCTCGTCCAGGCCGTTGAACGGCTCGTCGAGCAGCAGGATGCGCGGGTCGGCCGCCAGCGCCCGCGCCAGCAGCACCCGCTGCCGTTGGCCGCCCGAAAGTTCACCGAAGCGTCGCGAGCCGAGCTGCTCAAGGCCGACCCGGGCCAGCGCGTCTGCGGCGGCGGCGCGGTCGGCTCGGCCCAGCCCGCGCAACCACCCGAGCGGGCGGCGGTCTGCGGCGCGAAACCGCCCCATGGCCACCACTTGGCGCACGGTGATCGGAAACCCCGGGTCGATCTCACTCGACTGCGGCAGATAGCCCACCTGCGGGCGCGCCTCGACGGGTGTGGTGCCGAGCACCTCGACCGAGCCCGAGCTGGCGCGCACCAGCCCCAGAATGCCTTTGAGCAGCGTCGACTTGCCCGAGCCGTTGGGGCCGATCAGCGCCAACGCCTCGCCTGCGGCAAGGCTGCCCTGCACCCCGGTCAGCGCCGGCGCGCGGCCGCCATAAGAGAAGGAGGCGTTGTTGAAGCGCAGGGCGATGGTCGGTTCATCATGGGACACATCTTCCATTATCGCGAACCGCTCGCACCTTGCGCGAGGGGCGTGTCGCTGCCAGGCCTCACAGCCCGGTTGGATCAGTAGCCGTCACTCCCCACGACTGGGCGATCAGCCGCACATTGTGCACGGTCGCCTTAATATAGGTGTCGCCGTCAGAGCCGGCCTCACCCAGCGAGTCGCCATAGAGTGCGTCGTCGCCGCTGTAGAGCTCGACGCCGGCACCGTCGGCGATGCGCTCTGCCAGCGCAGGGTTTATCGACGCCTCGGCGAAGACCGCTTTGACGCCGGTGGCCTTGATGCTGTCGATCAACGTGGTGAGTGCGGCCTCGCTGGGTTCAGCGTTGTCGTCGAGGCTGCCGAGCACCGAATCGTCTTGGGTGATGTCGTAGGCCGCCACGAAGTAACCGAAGGCGTCGTGGGTCGATACGAACAGTCGCTGCGACGGGTCGACGGGTGCGAAGGTGTCGGTGATCCAGGTCTGCAGGGTGTCGAGCTTGGCGATGTAGGCGTCGGCGTTGGCCTGGTACGTGTCGGCGTTGGCCGAGTCGATGGCCGCCAGCCCGTTGGCGATGTTGCGCACCTGAACCTCAGCATTGGCCGGGTCTGTCCAGATGTGCGGATCGTACTCGCCGTGGTCGTGCTCGTCACTCTCGGCCTCTTCGCCCTCGTGCTCGTGCTCGTCTTCGGCTGCGGTGCGCAGCGTCACCCCGGTGCTGGTATCGATCACCCGGTCGGCCGCGGCCGCATCGGTGACCACATGATCGAGGTCGAGACCGTTGACGATCACGGCATCGGCCGAGTCGATGGCCGCAACCTGACTGGCATCGAGCTCGATGTCGTGCGCGCTCTGGTTCGGCTGCACGATCTGTGTGACGGCGACGCCGGTGTCGCCGACCACTTCACGGGTGAAGTCAGCCACCTGCGTGGTTGAGGCCACCACCGAGATCGCGTCGCCGCTCGACGAAGCCGAGCCCCCTTCGTCGAAGGCGGCGCAGCCGACCAGGCTGAGACCGGTGACCGCGGCAAGCGCTGCGGTGCTGAGGGCGCGGAAGAGGGGTACGTGCGACATTGATGGTGACTCTCTAGAGGCTCGCAGAGCGCCCGATGCGCTCTGACTCGTGCCACCACTCAATCACTATTGATTCTCATTGTCAATTAGGGATGCTGACCACGGCCCGCCACTCAACCGGCGGCGATCGGCTGGTAGCGCTGACACCATCCCACCGACCAGGCATCGATGGCTGTCACCTGCGCCCCGGTGTCGGCGTCGTAGATCGTGGTGCTGGTGCGATCGGTGGCCGAGGCGCGCGGATACTCATCGTCGCGCGCATTGGTGGGCGCAGTGGTCACGGCCACCAGCTGCGAGCCGGGCGCAGCGCAAACCGAGACCAGCTGCGTTGCCACCTGGTCGACGGTGGCGAGCTGGCGCGACCCGTCTGCGGTGAGCGCCTGCACCGAGTAGCCGGCGCCGGTGTCGTAGACCGCCGCCCCGCCCCAGTCTGCGGCCGACAGGCGCAGCAGCCTCGCCGACGAGTCAAGGTCTGCCGGCACCGCGGTGACCAGCCGCTGTCGATCACCGCTGCCCACGTCGACCATGCTGAACGCACCCGCGGCATCGGCGACCACGAGCCGGCCGTCAGCGGTGAGGCTCTGCATCTCGGCGAACACCCCGAGCACCAGGTCGGGCTCGGCACCGGTGAGGTCGACGCGCAGCAGGGTGTCGTCGAACTGGCGCAGCACGGCGTAGTGCCCGTCAGCGGTCACGGCCACCTCGTCGCCGAAGCGGGCATCGGTGGCGCTGGTTGTGCTGGCCGCCCCGACCACGAGCGCGGCCTGGTCGCCGGTTGCCGGCACCTGCCAGACGAGCAAGCGCCCGCCCTCGGCCACGCCGTCACCCGCCGCGTTGTCGGTGGCGGTGAACGTGGCAGCCACAGCGCTGCCGCCGATGGCCAGGCCGTCAACCACGCCGACCGACGGCAGCGGCAGCGCCACCTGGCGGCCGGTGGCTGGCTCTACGGCAAGGAGTGTGGCGCTGCCCGCGCTGTCGAGCGTGACCACGGCGAGCCAGCCGTCGGCAGCGGCGAACTGTTGAATGCGCGCGGCGGTGAACACGGCGTGCTCTCGGCCGGCGTCGCTGGCGTCGGTCACGATGGTGTCGTCGGGGCGTGTACCGTGCTGCCCATCGAACGCGCCGCCGCGCACCAACAAGTAGCCGTCTGAGGTGCCGGTGAGCGCCGCCACCACCTGATCACTGGGCAGCACGGTACGGGCCCACGCGCGAGTCTGCACCACCGCGATGGCGGCGACGAGTGCCACGAGCACCGCCGCCACGGCGACGCGCCACGGCCACGGCGAGCGCCGGTTAGCTGAGGTACGGGTCACTGGGCTCCTCGATGCGGTGCAGGTCATCGGGCGCGAACACGATGGCCTGTGTGCTGGTGGTGCTGGCGTTCTCAGCGAACCCGCCGGTGCCCGACACCCAGTCGCCCTCGCTAAAGCGGTCGCGCCAGCCTTCCTCGCGCACGGGAACGCTCACCGGCTGGGCATCGAGAGCGCAGCAGGTGATCACGAAGCGGGTGATCTCGAACATGTCAGGGTCGTCGGCATCGGCCACCACAAACCCGGTGATGGTCGCGGTGTGCCCAGCGAAGTGCGCGATGTCGGTGCGCACGGCGAGCGTGGCCGCCCAGTCGCGCATAGTGAACGAGTCGGTCGCCGCCGCAGTGTCGTCGGCCTGCCCAGCCAGTGCAAGGGCGAGGGCCACGGTGGATGCATCGGTGCCGACCTGCCGCTGCGCCGCGCTGGTTGCCGAAAGGGTTCGCGGTGAGGCGGTGACGAACAGGGCGATGGCTGCGATCGACACAGCGGCGGTCACGGCGCGCCCGACGCGTCGCCGTGACGGGTGACGGCCCCGCGGGGTGTGCTCGTGCTCGTGGTCGTGGTCGTGGTCGGGCAGTGCCACGGCGAGCACGGCCAACGCCAGCGCGATCACGCACATGATCACCGAGAACACCACGTACCGCCGATGGATATAGAGCGCGAGCTGCCCGGTGCCGGCCAGCCAGAGCACGAAGCCGGCACCCGCGACGGCCACGGCCATGCCCTGCCAGTGCCGCCATCCGCGCCCAGACGCATCAGGCTCGGCGAGGTGCGTGTGCCGAGAGTCAACCTCGGCTGGGGCCTCGACCCGGCCCGGGGTCGGCTGGCGGTCAGGGGTCGTTGGTGGGGTGGCATCCGGCGCACCGTCAACGGGCACCCAGGGCACATAGCGCTCAGACAAGGGCATTCACCCCCAGCCCGATCAGCAGAGTCGCCAGCGTGACCACCGTGGTGAGCAGGGCGAGCGCGCGCCCGCTCAGCGTGGTGCGCAGCAGCGCGAGCATCTTCACATCGACAATCGCGCCGAAGATCAAGAAAGCGACGATGCCGCCGGGCAGGGCCACCGAGGCGAAGGCGAGCACAAAGAATGCGTCGACGTTCGAACAGATCGACACGATGAAGGCGAGGGCCATGAGCGCGAGCACGCTCCACAGGGGGTCGCCGCCGAGAGCGATCAGCGTCGAGCGCGGCACGAACACCTGAATGCCGCCGGCGATCGCGGCGCCCATCACGAGGGCGGCCATCATGTCTGCGGTCTCGTGGCGAAAGATACCGCCGCTGGCGCGCAGCCGCCCGATCAACGAGTTCGAGACGCGCTCGGCGCCGGCCACGCGACACTGCGCGGCGAACCCCGGGGCGAGCAGCCGCTCGGGCTGCGGGTGCAGGCTGAACAGCCAGCCCACCAGATTCGCGATCGCGAGTGCCCCGAGCCCGCGGGTCACCAGCACACCGTCGTCGAACCCGAACGCCTGGTAGGTGGTGATGATGGTCACGGGGTTGACCACGGGCGCCGCCACCAGAAACGTGAGCGCGTCGCCCACACCGAGCCCGCGCAGCAGAAACCCGCGGCTGACCGGCACGTTGCCGCACTCGCACACCGGCAGCAGCACGCCCATCAGCGAGATGACCAGGCGGCGCGCGACACCAGAACGCGGCAGCCGCTCGAGCAACAATCCCTGCGGCAGCCAGACGCGCAGCGCAATCGCCACCACAATGCCGAGCACCACAAACGGCAGCGACTCGACCAACACACTCAGCGAGAGGGTGACCCAGTCGCTGAGCGCATCGCTCGCATCGAACCCGCGCATCGGGTCGAGCAGTCGAACCGCGGCGAGCGCGACGACGGCCGACAGCGCGAGTGCAGTGGGCATCCACCGGTGCCCGGCGGGCGATGTGCTGGGGCGCGCACCGGCAGCGGCCGATGGATGCTGCACACTCGTCTGCATCACACACGCCTTCGTTTGGGGCGCGGCTGATCCGCACCTGCGATCCAGACAATCACTAGTGATTCTCAGTGTCAATTAGCGGCGGGGGTGGGTGTCGCGCGCGCATCCTGCCGGCGCATATACACCAAAGGTGCACGTGGCCAGGAAAATACGGTATTGTGGTGTGTCGGGTTGTCTGCCCGAGAAGCTTTGTCATGTTCACCGACCTCGGTGGGCGCCAAGACACCGAGATGAGAGGAGTGACCATGAAGGTTCGTGCATCGCTCAAGTCACTGAAGAACAAGCCCGGCTCGAAGATCGTTCGCCGCCGCGGCCACACCTACGTGATCAACAAGAAGAACCCCCGCTGGAACGGCCGTCAGGGCTGAGCCTCAGGTTCTTTCACAGAACGCCCCGCATGTCTTCGGATGTGCGGGGCGTTTCGCATGTGTCGCTAGTGTAGACATTGCGTCAGATCATCACTCCGCAGAGCTCCCCCAGAAAGCAATGCCCCCCATGTCACAGATTCCACCTCGCATCCGTCGCACAGACCCAGCCGCGCCAACGCCAGCCACTCCACCCGCCGCAACACAGCCGCCTGCCGCACTGCAGCATCCTGCCGACCACATGGCTGCAGCGCAGCCACCAGCGCCCTCGCCGGCAGCAGTCACTCCCACACCGGCCTCCGATGAAATCGCCGCACTGCAGAAGCGGCTGAAAGATGACCCCGCGTTCTTCGCGGGGGTCGCCCGCCGCAAATCGCCGTGGCGCCTGGTGTCGTTGGCAGTGCTGCTCATCGCCTTGATATTCACCGCACGCAATGTGATCTCGGTGGTGCGCTCGCTGAATTTGCCCAGCAACAAAGCCAGCGGCGCCTCGTTCTCGTCACTGTTCTTTGAAACGACGGATGCGAAAACGGGCGAGTTCTCCGCTCTCCTCTGGATCTACTCGTGGGGGGCGCTCATTCTGGCCGGGCTGGCACTGGTCGCTTTGGTCATCGACCTGACCACCGCATCCAGCCGAAGCCGCGGCGATCACGAGGCCTTTCGACAGACCGGATTCGTGGCAGAGGGGCGCGTGCTGCCGGTTCAGGTCACCCGAACCAATGATGAGCCCGCCACTCCGGTGCTGATCGCCGCACCCGGCGTTGACCCGACCGCATTCGCCCAGTGGAGCGCGCACATCGAACAGTCACTGACCGCTTCGCCCGAGGCCCTCAAAGCGTTCTCGAAACAGGCGTTCAAGCTGCTCGCATCGACCACGAAGTTCGGCGACAACGAGAAAGTCGTGAGTGCGCAGGCGCTCGACCCCACTGCACCGCAGGGCGCGCTGCTGAAGATCAGCCGCAGCAAAGCGCTCGAGCGCGGACCGTTGGTGGCCGTGTGGCAGACGAAGAACGGTACCCAGCTGCGCGGCGTGCATCTCGGGCGCTGAGCCGGGGCGCGGCCCGGCTGTTACTCGTCGAGCAGCAGCGCAGGCTCTTCGAGCACCGAGGCCACGTCGGCCGTGAACCGACTCGCCACATCGCCATCGACCACGCGGTGATCGAACGACGCCGACACCGTGGTCACGTAGCGCGGACGCACCTCGCCGTCGACCACCCATGGTTTCTGACGGATGGCCCCCATCGCGACAATGGCGACCTCGCCGGGATTCAAGATGGGGGTTCCGGCATCCATGCCGAACACGCCGATATTGGTGATCGTGATGGTGCCGCCCGACATCTCGGCAGGCTGCGTGCGGCCGGCGCGGGCCGTGGCGGTGAGATCAGCGAGCGCCTGTGCGAGCTCGCGCAGACTCAGCCGCTGAGCCTCTTTGATGTTGGGCACGAGCAGGCCGCGCGGGGTGGCCGCCGCGATGCCCAGGTTCACGTAGTGGTGGATGGTGATCTGCTCTTCGTCGAAGCTCGAGTTCACCTCGGGGCTGCGCTGCGCCGCCCAGATCACCGCGCGCGCCATGATCAGCAGCGGCGAGACCTTCACGTCGGCGAAACGCGGTGACGACTTCAGGCGCTTGACGTACTCCATGGTGTGGGTGGCGTCGACCTCGACGAACACGGTCACATGTGGCGCGGTGAATGCCGACGAGGTCATCGCCTTGGCGATGGAGCGGCGCACGCCGTGCACTTTCACGATCTCTTCACGATCGTCGGCTGCGGTGCCGCCTGATGCCGGCACCACCGGCACGATCTGTTCGCGCTCGGCCGGCCACGCGGGGGTCTCGATGTTGCGGAAGACGCTGGCCTGCTGGGCGTGGTCGATCACGTCTTGGCGGGTGACCTCGCCGGCTGGGCCTGTGCCCGCGACGTCGCTCAGGTGCACGCCGAGATCTTTGGCGAGCTTGCGGATGGGCGGGCGCGCAATCACCGGGATGCCGCCGCGGCGCGGTGGGCGCACGGTGGCCGCGGGGCGGTCTGCACTGCGGGCCCCGGGGGCTTGGGCTGCGTGAGTCTGGGCTGGCGCTTGGGCCGGGAGCTGCTCGGGCCGCTGGCCAGCGGCGTGTGGCTCAGTCTGGGCTGATGCCTGCCGTAATGCCTGGGCCAGGGTGTGGGCGTGGTTCTGAGCAGATGCATCGGAGTCTGCCTGCCCCGGGGCCGAGGCCTCGGCGTGGGCTTGTGTTTGGGCCGCAGCACTGCCAGCTAGTTGAGCCGGGGCTTGGGTCTGGGCCTGAGCCGCCAGACTGCTCGCCTGCCGGTGCGCGCGGCGCGACTTGGGCCGGTCGCTGGCGCCATAGCCCACCAGATTCGGCGGCGTGTCGGCTGGGCCGCTCCGTAGGGGTGAAAAGGTGTTGTGGGGGTGAGCCTGATTCACCCCTACGGTCGATTTGGCAGATTCTTCACCCCTACTGCACGAAGCGGGAGCTGCGGCAGCGGGAGCGGCAGCGGCGGCCGCGGCAGCGGCGGCCGCTTCGGGAGCACCGGCACCAGGAGCACCAGCAGTCTCGACCTCGAGCAGGACATCGCCGAGTTCAACGGTCTCGCCGGGTTCGGCATGCAGCCGCGTCACCACACCCGAAAAGGGAACGGGCAGCTCGACCACAGACTTGGCCGTCTCAATCTCAACGACTGACTGATTGACCTCGACCCGGTCGCCCGGAGCCACCAGCCACGAGACGATCTCGGCCTCGGTCAACCCCTCGCCAACATCGGGCAGGGTGAAGTTCTCGATCATGTCACTGCCTCATCTCTTGTTGCACGTCATCTCTCTCGCACGCAGCTTCAACGCGCGGCGCACGCGGCCATCGGCTGTTTGCAGCCCCGATCCGCATCAGTACCCCAGCACCCGATCGACGGCCTCGAGCACCCGATCGGCGTCGGGCACATACAGGTGCTCGAGCTTGGCGGGCGGAAACGGCACGTCAAAGCCCGTCACCCGCGCCACCGGCGCCTCAAGCGAATAGAACGCCCGCTCGGTGAGCTGCGCGGCGATCTCACTGGCCACCGACACCGACCCCTGGGCCTCGGCCACCACGACGGCGCGGCCGGTGCGCTCCACCGACTCGACCAGCGGGGCATAGTCAATCGGCGAGATCGAGCGCACGTCGATCACCTCGGCGCTCACCCCTTCGCTGGCCGCGATCTCGGCGGCATCGAGCAGCACCGGTAGCATCGACCCGTACCCGATCAGCGTCACGTCGTCGCCCGCACGCACCACGCGCGAACGGTGCAGGTCGGCCACAGCGGCATCGAGCGACACCGGCCCCTTCTGCCAATAGCGACGCTTGGGCTCGAAGAACAGCACTGGGTCGTCGCTGGCCACGGCCTGCTGAATCATCCAGTAGGCGTCGTTGGCGTTCGACGGCGCCACCACGCGCAGCCCGGGGGTGTGCGCGAAATACGCCTCAGGGCTCTCTTGGTGGTGCTCGATGGCCCCAACCCCGCCTCCGTAGGGCACCCGAATGACCACCGGCATCGACATCGTGCCCTCGTGGCGGTTGGTCTGCTTGGCCAGCTGACTAGTGATCTGATCGAACCCGGGAAAGATGAACCCGTCGAACTGAATCTCGACAATCGGCCGATACCCGCGCATGGCCAGCCCGATCGCGGTGCCGACGATGCCAGCCTCAGACAGCGGAGTGTCGTAGACGCGCCGCGGCCCGAACTGCTGCTGCAGCCCGGCCGTAACCGTGAACACACCGCCCAGCCGGGCAACGTCCTCGCCGAACAGCAGAGTGCGATCGTCTGCGGCGAGCGCCGCCTTCAGCCCGGCGTTGATGGCCTTGGCCATCGGCAGCTCGCGCACGCGCGGCTGCGGGTCATTCGAAGTCTGTGCGTCGCTCATCGGGCGCCCTCCTGCGGGTCGGCGAACCCCGCCTCGTAGTCGGCCAGCCACGCCGCCTCAGCCTCGACCAGCGGATGCGGCTCGCTGTACACATGCGCGAACATGCTCGCGGGCTCGGGCTCAGGCAGCTCGCGCACGGCCTGACGCACGCGCGCGGCCTCGTCTGCGGCAGCCTCGTCAACCTTGGCGAAGAAGGCATCGCTCACATCGCGCGCCGTGCGCAGCCACGTGGCGTAGCGCGTGATCGGGTCGCGCAGCGCCCACGCCTGCTCGATCTCTCGGGTGCGGTATTTGGTGGGGTCGTCGGATGTCGTATGCGGCCCGGCGCGAAAGGTCACGGCCTCGATGAACCCAGGCCCGTGACCCGCGCGAGCCTCGTCGAGCTGTGCACGTGTGACTGCGTAGCCGGCGAGCACGTCGTTGCCGTCGATCAGCGTGGAGCGCAGCCCGAACCCGGCGGCGCGAGTGGCGAGCGAGGTCTTCGCCTGCACGCTCACCGGTACCGAGATGGCCCACTGATTGTTCTGGCACAAGAACACTTCAGGCACCTGCAGGCTCTCGGCGAACACGAACGACTCAGAGACGTCGCCCTCGCTGGTGGCGCCGTCGCCGAAGAAGGTGAGCACCGCGGTATCACGAGTCACGTCGCCGGTGCCGACCAGCCCGTCGAGTGCCACACCCTGCGCATACCCGGTGCCGTGCAATGACTGCGTGCCGATTACGAGCGTGTAGAGGTGGAAGTGGGTCGTCTGCCAATCCCATCCACCGTGGCTGTTGCCGCGCAGCATGTTGAGAATGCGCACGAAGTCGACGCCGCGGATGGTGCCGACCACGTGCTCGCGGTATGAGGGCACCACCCAGTCTTGAGGTCGGGTGGCCCTGCCAGCGCCGACCTGCACACCCTCCTGCCCTGCCGAGGGCACCCACAGCGCGAGCTGTCCGGTGCGCTGCAGTGCGGTGGCCTCGGCGTCGAGGCGACGCTGCACGGCCATATCGCGATAGAGCTGTTGCAGCTCGTCGAGGCTCAGCGCATCAACCAGCTCGCGGTACGGGGCATTGACGTCGTTGTCATGCCAAGCACCATCGGGGTCGATGAACTGCACTCCGACACGGGCGTCGAATGGCTCGAGAGGTGTGGTCATACCTCCAATTTAGGAGGCGGTTTCGGCGCTTTCTGACAAACCACGCACAATTTCAGCCGTGGCAGTTAGGAGGGGTTCTATAGATTCGCGCTCACCCACAGTGACGCGGATGCCCTCGGGGAACACGCGGGCGATGATGCCCTGCGCTTCGAGCACGTCGGCGGCCCACTCGGTGCGCGCACCGATCGGCAGCCACACGAAGTTGCCCTGCGAGTCGGGCAGCGCCCATCCCTGGTCGGTGAGCCCTGCCTCGATCTGGTGACGGCGGGCAACGATCTCGTCGATCTGATCGGTGAGGTCTTCGCGGGCATCGAGCGCAGCCTTGGCAGCCTCGATGGCGATCGAGCTGAGCTCGAAGGGCAGCCCGCTGGCGCGCACCGCGGCGATAACCTCGGGGTGCCCGACGGCATAGCCGACGCGCAGGCCCGCGAGCCCGTAGGCCTTCGACAGGGTGCGCAGCGTCACCACGTTGGGGTGGTCGGCGATGATGGCGAGCCCGTTGACGGCCTCGTCATCTCGTACGAACTCGACGTACGCCTCGTCGATCACGATGAGCACGTCGCGGGGTGCCGAGGCCACGAATCGCTCGACGTCGTCATGCCCGAGGGTGAGCCCGGTGGGGTTGTTAGGGCTGCACAGCAGCACCGCGCGGGTGCGATCGGTGATGGCCGCGAGCATCGCGTCGAGATCGTGTACCCCCTCAGCGGTGAGCGGCACCTGCACCGCGGTGGCACCGGTGAGCGTGACCACCGACGGGTAGCCCTCGAACGAGCGCCAGGCGTAGACGATCTCGTCGCCGGCGCCGGCCACAGCGGTGACCAGCTGGTGCAGCACCGCGATCGAACCTGGGCCCACGGCGATCTGCTCATCGGCAACGTGATTGAGCCGGGCGAGCCGGGCGACGAGGCCTGCCGCCGATGCATCAGGGTAGCGGTTGACCTCCTGCGCGGCCCCCTCGATGGCAGCGACCACCGAGGGCAGCGGTGGAAACGGGTTCTCATTGGAGGAGAGTTTGAAGCCCCCCTCGGGAGCGGGCCGCCCCTGCCGATATGCGGCTGCGGAGACGATCTCGGGACGGAATCTGACAGTGGCCGACGCGCTGGGCGCCTGTTTTCGCGGGTCATCCATCTTGCCAGTCTATTCCCGTCTGCTTTGTTGTGCGACAATCATGCCCATGCCCTCCCTCGCCGATGTTCTTCGCATGCCCGGAGTCGCCCGCCTCATGGGCTCCCAAGTGCTCGCACGCCTGCCCCAGGGCATGCTCAGCATCGCCGTGATCATGCATGTGCAGTCTCGTGTGGGCAACTACACTGCAGCCGGGCTCACGGTCGCCGCGTTCTCGCTGGGTGCGGCCGTCTCCGGGCCACTGTTGGGCCGATGGATGGTCACGCTGGGTGCGCGCCGCATGCTCGGCTTCACGGTGCTCGTCAACGCACTCGGCACGATCGCTCTGGGTATGGCTCCCGCGACGCTCTGGGCCTATCTGCCCATCGCCGCGGCCATGGGGCTGACCAACCCGCCCATCCTGCCAATCGTGCGGTCGATCTACCCGACACTGGTGCCGGCGGGCATGAGCTCGCAGGTGTTCTCACTCGACTCGGTGGCCCAAGAGTTCATCTGGGTGGTGGGCCCAGTGCTGGTGACCCTGTGCGTGCCGCTGATGGGGTCGCTGTTCACCCTGGTGCTGATCGCCGGCATCGGCGCACTCGGCGGCGTGCTGCTGTTCACCGCGGGCGAGATGCGCACGGCCCGGTTTGCCGCTTCAGACAAGCGACTCGGCGGCGTGCTGCTGAAGTGGCCCGTGCTGATCGCCGTGCTCACCGCCACGCTGCAGAACATGAGCTACGGCGCGGCCGAGACCGCGGTGGTCGGTGTGTTCCATGGCGACGAGCTCGAGGCCGGCTTGGTGCTCGCGGTGTTCGCGCTCGGCTCGATGAGCGGCGGTCTGCTCACCGCACGCCTGCCGATGCGCCCCTGGTCGATGGCCAGCCGCCAGGTCATTCTGGCGCTGGGCACCATCGCGGCGGCGGCCATTCCGACGGTCTGGTGGATGGGCGCCTGCCTGTTTCTGGCCGGGTTCGGCACCGCTTCGTCGCTGGCGGTGGTCTACAACGTGGTGTCGTCGTCGCTGAAGGCCGCCGACGCGGCCGAGGCTTTCGGCTGGCTCGGCAGCGGGCTGCTCGGCGGCATCGCGGTGGGGTCGGCGATCGCCGGGTCGGTGATCGATGTGGCGGGCCCAGTGATCGCGCTGTTGGTCTCGGGGTTGCTTGCGGTGTGCGCCGTGATTCTGCCGGCACTCGGGGTGCGGGTGCTGCCCGACCTGGCGATTTCGTCGGGCCCGAGGCTCGACACCACGGCCATTCCCGTAATTCGGCGGCCGAAGCTCTGAGCTGCGCCGGTCACCGGCACCACCGGCCACCGGCGCCACCGAGTGTGCAGAAAAGCGGGTTATCCGGCCTGGCGTAGGCAGCTTTTCTGCACACTCGATAGCGGCTGGCGCGTGAGCCAGCCCACCGGCTAGCCGACCGGGGTGACTCGCGCCTCAAGCAGGTGCGCCGGCCCGAGTACGCGCACAGCCACCGCGGGATCGCTCACCACGAGCGCGTCATGCGCATGCAGAGTGACCCGCTCGCCCGCATCGATCGACACCGACCCCGCCACCGCGACGAGCACCACCATCTCGCCCGGGGCAACGGCCACCTCGTGCGGTGCAGCCTCGGCGTCGAGCTGCAGCTCACGCAGGGTGGCGCCCAGGGCATCCCGCCGAACCATCAGGTTGAGATTGAGCGCGGCGCCGCCGTGTGGATGCGCGCGCACCTGAGCCTCGCCGGCGAACGCAATCGGCTGGCCGGCTCGCAGCTCGTGGCGCACGCCATCGACGTCGAGGTCGAGACCCGCCGGCGCCAGAGTGGCGAACCAGCGATCGAATGCGGCGAAGTCAGAGAAGGGCGCAGCATCGACGATCGTGGCGAGGCTCACCCGCCAGTCAACGGCGTTGGCCGCAGCGTGCGAGGGATGCTGCACCACAGTCGCCGTTGACCCCAGCCCGTTGAGCCAGGGCGTGGTGGTCAGCTGCTGCTGTCGGATCACGAGGGACGCGTTCATCTGCCAAGTCTCGCATGCCCGCCCACCGCCGTAGACTGGTCTGGGCGACCGCCCGCCCACACACCGCACAGACACACAGGAGTCTCACCGTGAGCACACTCGACCACCAGCCGCTCAGCCCCCTCGACGGACGCTACCAGCGAGTGGTCGCACCCCTGGGCGAGTACCTCAGCGAGGCCGGCCTCAACCGTGCGCGTGTGCACATCGAGGTCGAGTGGCTGATCTTTCTGACCGACAACGGCTTGTTCGGCACCTCGCCGCTCACCAGTGAGCAGCAGGATGCCCTGCGTGCGCTGGTCACCGACTTCGACGAGACCAGCGTGCGCGAGTTGGCCGCCCTCGAGGCCGTCAAAAAGCATGACGTGAAGAGCGTCGAGGTGTTCATCCGCGAGCATCTGCCGGCGCTCGGCCTGGCCGACCGCGCCGAGCTCGTGCACATCGCCTGCACCAGCGAAGACATCAACAACCTTTCATACGCCGTGATCGTGCGCGATGCGGTGACGCAGGTGTGGCTGCCCAAGGCGCGTGCCGTCGTCGACCAGATCACCGAACTCGCCGAGCGCTACGCCGACGTGCCGCTGCTCTCGCACACGCACGGCCAGCCGGCCACGCCATCCACCGCCGGCAAAGAACTGGCCGTATTCGCCCACCGTCTGCGCCGCCAGATCGCCCGTGTCGAAGGGCAGGAATACTTAGGCAAGTTCAACGGCGCCACCGGCACCTACTCGGCGCATGTGGTCGCCGACCCCAACGCTGACTGGCCCGACGTGTCACGCCGCTTCGTCGAAGGTCTGGGGCTCACCTGGAACCCCCTGACCACTCAGATCGAGTCGCACGACTGGCAGGCCGAGCTCTACTCGACGGTTGAGCACTTCAACGGCGTGCTGCACAACCTCGCCACCGACTTCTGGACCTACATCTCGATGGGGTACTTCCACCAGATTCCAGTGGCCGGCGAGGTCGGCTCGTCGACCATGCCACACAAGGTCAACCCGATCCGCTTCGAGAACGCCGAGGCCAACCTCGAGCTGTCGAACGCCGTGCTCGGCTCGCTGGCCAGCACCCTGATCACCAGCCGCATGCAGCGCGACCTCACCGACTCCACCACGCAGCGCAACATCGGCGTGGGCTTCGGACACTCACTGCTGGCGCTCGACAACATCGCCAAGGGTCTCGACTCGGTCGAGCTGGCCGACCAGGTGCTGCTCGACGACCTCGACGAGAACTGGGAGGTGCTCGCTGAGCCCATCCAGACGGTGATTCGCGCCGAGGTGGCCGCCGGTCGCTCGCAGATCGACGACCCCTACACCCTGCTGAAAGGTCTTACGCGCGGTCGCCGCATCGGTCAGGCCGAGCTGGTCGAGTTTGTCGAGGGCCTCGACATCGGCGACGAGGCGAAACAGCGTCTGCTCGCCCTGCGCCCCGAGACCTACACGGGCCTGGCCGAGCAGCTCGCGCACCTGCGCTGAGCCTCGTTGCCCCCGGTCGGGCCGCCCCTGCTCGGGGCAGGCTCACCGGGTCGCGATTCGCCCTGAGACGTAGGCGCTGACGATCTGCTGTTGCGCATCACGCAGGTAGGCGCGCATCTCGTCGGCGGCCTGCGCGCCCTCACCCGCCTGCACCAATTCGACCAGGCGTGCATTGCGACCGATGTACGCCTCGTGCATGTACTGCGGGCTGCCGATGAGCCCGAACATCAAGCGCAGCTGCGCAGCCAGAGACCGATAGAGGTCTTCGAGAATCGGACTGTCTGACAGTGCCACGACGGCCTCGTGGAAGGCCACGTCTGCCGTGCCCACTGCACGCCAGTCGTGTGCCGCAGCAGCCTCTTGGGCGCGCTGCACGCACTCTTGCATGCGTTCGAATGCCGGATGCCCCACGTTCGCCCCAGCGATGGCGTCGGTTTCGATGAGCTCGCGCACGCGAAACACGTCGATGACCTCTGGCAGACCGGGTCGGCTCACGAACACGCCACGATTGGGCTCGTGCTCGACCAGACGCTCGCGAGCCAGCAGGCGAAACACCTCTCGCAGCGAGTTGCGCGAGATGCCGAGTTGCTCGGCGATCTCGGCCTCAGGAAGCTTGTCGCCCGGCGCCACCTCGCCCTCGGTGATCATGCGGCGCAGTTGCTGCGCAGCGCGTTCCGGCACGGAGGGCGAGAGCGTTCCAGTCACCTCGTCATTCTACCGAGACCGTGCGGTCGTGGCCGCGCCGTCGGGCTCCCGCACACCATGTGATCTGTTCGTAACATGAACGAAATACGATAAATACCTCAAGGTTTCATGCTCAAGTGTTGAACAACCTGTACGATATCGCACAGTCAAAGATGACCGCGGGGCACTCCCCCGCCCCATTGAATGGAGCAAAATGAGCGCAGAGCACTCCGCAGACGTGCCAGCCCAACCGGCCGGCAGCGCCGCCCAGTTTGTCAAAGACCGTCGCACTTCACTGCTGGGGGCCGTCTTCTTGATGGCTATGTCGGCGGTCGGTCCCGGGTTCATCACGCAGACCGCAACCTTTACCGTGCAATTGGGTGCGGCTTTCGGATTCGGCATTCTGCTGTCGATCATCATCGACTTCATCGTGCAGCTCAACGTCTGGCGCATCGTCGGCGTCTCGGGCAAAACCGCTGGCGAGCTGGCCAACGAGGCGATCCCCGGCACCGGCTACCTGCTGGCCGTGCTCGTCATCTTCGGTGGCTTGGTCTTCAACATCGGCAACATCGCCGGCATTGGCCTCGGCCTGAATGCGGCCATCGGTCTCAACACCAAAATCGGCGGCCTGATTGGTGCGCTGCTGGCCATCGCGATCTTCTTGTACAAGCGCGCCGGCAAAGTGATGGACCGCGTGGTCATCGGCCTCGCCGTGGTCAAAGTCGCGATCGTCTTGATCGTGCTCTTCGTGGTGCATCCGCCGATCGGCCACGCTCTCACCGAGACGGTGATGCCCGACAACGTCAATCTGGCCTCACTGACCACGATCGTCGGCGGCACTGTCGGCGGTTACATCACGTATGCCGGCGCCCACCGACTGCTCGATTCGGGTATCACCGGCCGAGAGAACATCAAGGCGGTCAGCCAGGCCTCGTTCTGGGGCGTGACGATCACCGGCATCATCCGGTACCTGCTGTTTTTGGCCATCCTGGGCGTTGCCGCCAGCGGCGTGACCATCGATCTGGCAAGTCAGACGGCGAACCCCGCAGCTCAGGCATTCCAAGTCGCCCTGGGCGAATGGGGCTTCCGCATCTTCGGCGTGATCTTCTGGGCAGCCGGAACCACCTCGACGATCGGCGCCGCCTACACCTCGGTGTCGTTCTTCAGCGTGTTCAGCAAGAAGTACCTCGAACCGCGTCGCCGCAACCTGACCACCGTGGTGTTCATCGCCGTCTCGCTGATCGTCTACCTGCTGCTGGGCACGGCACCTGCCGCGCTGCTGGTGTTCGCCGGCGGTTTCAACGGGCTGATCCTGCCGATCGGGCTCACCCTGATGATCTACATCGGCTTCGCCCGACGCGACCTGCTCGACAATTACCGCTACCCCAAATGGCTGCTCGTGCTCGGCGCGCTGGTCTGCGCTTTCACCTGGTGGATGGGCATCTCGTCTGTCAAACCGATCTTCGCCCTGCTGGGTCTCTGACCTGGCAGCACGCGACTCCGACCGGGCTCGGCAGGTCATCTCCCCCAACCACCTGCCGAGCCCACCTCATCTCTCACGCCCGTTCGGGGCAGAATTGAGTCATCATGACGGCAATCGATCTCAACAGCGACATGGGTGAAAGCTTTGGCCGCTGGTCACTCGGCGATGACGACGCCATGCTCGATATCGTCACCAGTGCGAACATCGCCTGCGGTTTTCACGCCGGCGACCCCATCGGACTGGTGCACACGGTAAAAGCTGCGGCGGCTCGTGGTGTCGTCGTGGGCGCGCATCCTGCATACCGTGACCTAGCCGGCTTCGGCCGTCGGGCTATGGACGTCGCCTCGCCAGAGCTGACCGCCGACGTGCTCTATCAGATCGCCGCACTCGACGGCATCGCTCGTTCTGCTGGCACGCGAATGCGCTATGTCAAGCCGCATGGCGGCCTCTACAATCGCATCGCCGTCGATCCGGTGCAGTCGGCCGCTGTCGTCGAGGCAGTGCGTGAATACGACGACAGCCTCGCGGTGATGGCTCTCGCCGGATCGGTCTTTGCACAAGTGGCCGAGCAGGCCGGGCTGCGCGTGATTGCCGAGGCATTCGCCGATCGCGGCTATCAGCCAGACGGCACGCTGGTCTCGCGACGCGATGCCGGTGCGGTGCTCAGCGATGCAGATGCGGTGGGCGAGCGCATCGTTCGGCTCGCCCAAGACGGCACGCTGGTCGCCATTGACGGCTCGGTGCTGCACTTGAACGCAGACTCGGTGTGCGTGCACAGCGACTCACCTGGTGCTCTGGCAATGGCCGGCGCGGTGCGCGACCGTCTGCAGCAGGCCGACATCGCGATACGTTCGTCGCTTGACGGCGAGGGCACGCGATGAGCGCCCGATTCGAGGCTCAAGCCGAGGCCACCGCAGCACGCGCTCGCTTTCGCGCCGGGGAGTGCCGCCCCACGGCAGGCATCGCCGCCGGAATGACGCAGGCCAACCTGCTCGCCGTGCCACGCGAGTATGCCTACGACTTTCTGCTCTACGCGCAGCGCAACCCAAAGCCCTGCCCGGTGCTCGACGTGACCGATGCCGGTTCGTGGCGCACCGCTTTGGCCCCTGAGGCCGATCTACGCACCGACATTCCGAAGTATCGCGTCTGGCGCGACGGCGAGCTGGTTGACGAGCCGACCGATGCAACGGCTGCCTGGGCAGAGCATGCCGACCTCGTCGCGTTTCTGATCGGATGCAGCTTCACCTTCGAGACGCCGCTGCAGCGCGCCGGCATCGAGGTGCGCCACATCACCGCGGGCAGCAACGTGCCGATGTATCGCACCAACCGGCAGTGTCGCCCGGCTGGCGCATTCCACGGCGAGATGGTGGTCTCGATGCGCCCCATTCCCGCCGATCGCGTGGCCGAGGCGGCTACGATCTCGGGGCGCTTTCCGTCGGTGCACGGCGCGCCCGTGCATGTGGGCGATCCAGCCGGTCTCGGCATCATCGATGTCGCACACCCCGACTTCGGTGATCCGGTCGAGATTCGACCCGGCGAGGTGCCGGTGTTC
The DNA here is from genome assembly GCF_000423505.1 of Pseudoclavibacter soli DSM 23366. Taxonomy (GTDB): domain Bacteria; phylum Actinomycetota; class Actinomycetes; order Actinomycetales; family Microbacteriaceae; genus Pseudoclavibacter_A; species Pseudoclavibacter_A soli. The sequence continues at coordinate 318,506 of NZ_KE384027.1, read as the reverse complement.
TGGGCCTGCGGCGTGACTCCGCAGGCCGCGGTGATGGCCTCGCGCATTCCCTTCGCCATCACCCACGCACCCGGCTACATGTTCATTTCAGACGTCTCCGACACCCGGTACGAGGTCTGAGCATGCGCGTGCTTCCGGTGAACACCGATGTGCTGTTGGTCGAGGTCGACGAGCTCGCTCAGGCGGTCGCGCTCAACCAGTCGCTGATCGACGACCCCATCGAGGGGGTGTTCGAACTGGTGCCGGCCGCGCGAACCGTCATGGTGCGCTTTCGCCCCACGCGCATCGATGCCGAGGAGCTCTCGCGCCTGCTGCTCGCGCGCGACGTGAGCGCGCCCCTGGGCAGCGACGGCGCGTTGGTCGACGTGCCCGTGCGCTACGACGGCGACGATCTGGCAGAGGTCGCGCAGTTGCTCGAAATGACCGTCGACGAGGTGATCGTCAGACACACAGGATCGATCTACACCGTCGCATTCACCGGCTTCGCCCCGGGCTTCAGCTATCTGGTCGGCGGCGACCCGCGTCTCGACGTGCCCCGTCGCACCACACCACGCACGGCCATCCCAGCCGGTGCCGTGGGCCTGGCCGGCACCTATAGCGGCGTCTACCCCCGGGTGAGTCCGGGCGGGTGGCAGATCATCGGCACCACCGATCTCCCCATGTTCGATCTTCGACTCGACCCGCCGGCTACCCTGCGCCCCGGCATGCGGGTGCGCTTTGTCGACGCGAGCGACGCCGCACCGCAGCCCACGACAGTCACGGTGGATGCCCCAGCGGTCGCCTCGACGAGGCTCGACCACGCGCTGACCGTGGTGCAACCGGGGCTCGGCGGAACTCTGCAAGACCTCGGCCGCGCCGGCCACGCCGATCTGGGAGTGTCTCGCTCTGGCGCACTCGATCATGATGCCGCACGCCTGGCCTCCCGCTTGGTCGGCAATGCCTCTGATGTGGCCAGCATCGAGACGCATGGCGGGCTGCAGCTGCGCGCCGCTGGCGAACAGGTGCTCGCGGTGACCGGCGCCGAGGTCACCCTCACCGTGCACGCAGCCGCCGGCCACGCCGGAGCCAGTCGCCGAACGGCTGTGCTCGGGCAGGCCTTCGCCCTGCGCGATGGCGAAACCCTCGAAGTGGGTTTCCCCACGCGCGGCAGTGTGGCCTACGTGGGCGTGCGCGGTGGGTTCGCCGTCGCCCCCGTGCTCGACAGCCTGTCGACCGACGTACTCTCTGGGCTCGGCCCCGAGCCGCTGGCCACCGGCACCGTGCTGCCGGTGCATCGCAGCGCCGTCGCCGCGGTCGCACAGGTCTGGCCGGGCGAAGCCGGGGGCGACGCAGCCGCCGCGCTACCTGCACCCAACGAGACCGTCACTCTTGACGTCGTGCTCGGGCCCCGCACTGAGATGTTCGCGGCGGATGCGCTGGCGACCCTGTTCGCTCAGGAATGGTCGGTTACTCCCCAGTCGAATCGCGTGGGTCTGCGCCTGCACGGCGAAACTCCCCTGGTGCGCAGTGACCACCGCGAGCTGGCGTCTGAGGGCACTGCCTCGGGTGCTCTGCAAGTGCCGCCAAGCGGCCAGCCGGTGCTGTTCATGGCCGATCACCCGTTGACCGGCGGCTATCCGGTGATCGGATCAGTCGCGTCGTACCACCTCAATCTCGCCGGTCAGGTGCCCATCGGTGCCCGTATCCGATTCCGCCAGGTGACCGACGCACCGACGTCTGACAGCAAGGAGAACTGACATGATCAGCAGAGTGCTCATCGCCAATCGCGGCGAGATCGCCGTACGTATCGCGCGAGGTTGCGCCGCGTATGGAGTCGCCTCCATCGCCGTGTACGCCGACGCCGACGCCGACGCGCTGCATGTGCGGGTGGCCGACGAGGCGTATGCCCTGCCCGGCACCACCGCGGCCGAGACGTACTTAAGCATCGAGGCGATCATTGCCGCTGCGCGCCGGGCCAACGCGGATGCCGTGCATCCCGGCTACGGCTTTCTCTCAGAGAACGCCGACTTCGCCCAGGCGGTCATCGATGCGGGCATGGTCTGGATCGGCCCGCGGCCCGAGACGATTCGCGCTCTCGGCGACAAAGTGACTGCACGACGCCTTGCGGCGCAGGTCGGCGCGCCCTTGGTGCAGGGCACTCCCGGCCCGGTCGCCGACGGCGCCGAGGCCCTGGCCTTCGCTGAAGAGCATGGCCTGCCCATCGCGATTAAAGCAGCCTTCGGCGGCGGCGGGCGCGGTCTCAAGGTGGCCTGGCGTCTCGACGAAGTCGTCGATCAGTTCGCCTCTGCCGAGCGCGAGGCAGTCGCCGCATTCGGTCGCGGCGAGTGCTTCATCGAACAGTATGTGCCGCATCCGCGCCACGTCGAGGCTCAGGTGATCGGCGATGCCAACGGCAAAGTCGTGGTCGTGGGCACGCGAGACTGCTCGCTGCAGCGACGCAATCAAAAAGTCGTCGAAGAGGCTCCCGCGCCATTTCTCACTGACGAACAGCGCACCTCGATCGAGTCTGCCGCCAAACGCATCTGTGAGGCGGCCGACTATGTCAGCGCCGGCACGGTCGAGTTTCTGGTCGGTCGCAACGGCACAGTCTCGTTTCTCGAGGTCAACACCCGCCTGCAGGTGGAGCACCCGATCACCGAGCTGACCAGCGGCGTCGATCTGGTGCGCCAGCAGCTGCGCGTCGCCGACGGTCTGCCCCTCGAAATCGACCAGACGCCAGCCGCGCACGGGCACGCTATCGAGTTTCGCATCAACGCTGAGGATGCCGGTCGCGGCTTCCTGCCCTCCCCCGGCCGCATCACTCGCTTCGACGCACCCGGCGGCGAAGGCGTTCGCCTCGACTCCGGAGTGGTGGCCGGCAGCACGGTCAGCGGATTGTACGACTCGCTGCTGGCGAAGCTCGTGGTGTGGGGGCGAGACCGGGCCGAGGCCGTGCGCAAAGCTGCCCAAGCCCTGCGAGAGTTCGAGATCGAAGGGGTGCCGACCCTGCTCGACTTCGATCGTCGCATCGTCACCGATCCCGCGTTCACCGCCGAGACCGCAGCTGACTTTCAGGTGCACACTCGCTGGATCGAGACGGAGTGCGCCTGGCTCGACCAGCTGCACCAGCCAGTCTCAGACCCAGTGCCCGCCGAACCGCTCACCCGCACCTGGGTTGAGGTCGACGGCCGGCGGGTGACGCTTGGCCTCCCACAGCGGCTGCTGGGATCGCTCAGCGCCCCGGCTGCCGACAGAGCGATGGCCGCCGAGGCGACTGGCGCATCCGCCGAGCCCAGCGCTGGCGCAGTGCTGGCCCCCATCAGCGGCACCTTGGTCGCTTGGAAGGCCGAAGACGGTGCGGCCGTTGCCGCGGGCGATGTGGTCGCCGTAATGGAGGCCATGAAGATGGAAACACAGGTCGCGGCCCCCTGCGACGGCGTGCTGCACCACGAGGTGTCTGTCGACGGCGCACTGATCACTGGCGGGGCACGCATCGCGGTGGTTGACTGAGCAGCGTGCGATCGCCTGAAACATGGGGTGAGTACAGTAAACGGGTCGCGCACGTCGACATCCGCTATCTCAAGGAGACCCCCGCTCATGTCAGGCACTTCAGCAGATGACGCCAGCACTGCCCTGTTCCGCCGCATCGTCGCCGCACTGTTCGCGGCCGGCTTCGCCACATTCGCCCAGCTCTACGGGGTGCAGTCACTGCTGCCCGAGATCTCGGCCGACTTCGGCATCGACCCGTCGCATGCGGCACTGACCATCTCGATGGCCACCATCGGCATCGCCGTCGGGGTGCTGCCCTGGGCTTTTGCCGCCGATCGCTGGGGCCGCGTGCGCATCATGAAGGTGTCTGCCGTGACGGCAGCCGTGATCGGGTTGATCACCCCATTTCTGCACTCGCTGCCGCTGGTGCTCGGCTCTCGCCTGGTCGAGGGGCTCGCCCTGGCTGCGATTCCAGCCATCGCCGTGACCTACATCACCGATGAGCTGCCCGCCCGCCGCGTCACCGCGGCCGCGGGTGCGTTCGTTTCAGGCAACAGCATTGGCGGCCTGATCGGCCGCTTGGTATCGGGGCTGGTCGGCGAACACTTCGGCTGGCAGATCGGCATGATGACCGTCGCAGTGCTCTGCGTGATCGCATGCACCATGTTCGTGATCATCGTGCCCGCCCCGCACGGCTACCTGCCGTCTCGCCTGCGCACGCGCGGTGAGCCCTCCGACGACACCCCCACCGCCTGGCGCCGCTTCAGCATGGCGCTGACCACCCCCGCGCTCTGGGGCACCTATGCACAGCCATTTCTGCTGATGGGCTCGTTCATCTCGCTGTTCAGCTTTTTGGGCTACCACCTGCAGGCCGCGCCTTACGGTCTGAGCACGGCGATCACCAGCATGATTTTCACGGTCTACCTCGTGGGCACCTTCACTTCGCGCTGGTCAGGCTCGGCCGCCGGCCGCATCGGCCATCGCCGTCTGCTGATGATCGGCATCACGCTGATGGCCGCAGGTGCTGCCCTCACACTCAGCTCGCCGCTGGTGATCATCGTCATCGGCGTGGCCGTGTTCACCGCCGGGTACTTCGTGACCAGCCCGGTCACCTCAGCGATGACCTCGCTGCTGGCTGGCCCGGCACGCTCACAGGCCACCGCGATCTACCAGCTCGTCTTCTACATCGGCAACAGTGTGTTCGGCTGGCTGCTCGGCCGCGCCTTCGAGGTATTCGACTGGCCGGGTGTCGGCGTAGGCATCATCGCGCTGTGCGGCATCGCCGCACTGATCGCGGCCATGCTGCTGCCGGCGCGGCCCGTCTCGTCAGCTTCCCCCGAGCACTGACGTTCGAGCTGCACCGGCAGCAGGTCTTTTTCTGCGGGCTCAGAGCACGTAGGCCGTCTCGGCCTGCAGTGACTCGTCGAGCCCCGCGTCTTCCTCGGCCTCAGTGACCCGGATGCCCATGGTCTTCTTGAGCACCCAGGCGATCAGTGCGGTCATCACGAACGAGTAGACACAGGTGACGGCCACCGCGAGTGCCTCACGCCAGATGATCGACGGGTCGCCGCCCAAGAACACCCCGGTGACCCCGGCAGGGGCGAGTGCCGAGCCGAAGAGCACCACGAACCCGGTGCCCACAACACCACCGACACCGTGCACGGCGAAGGCGTCGAGCGTGTCGTCGATATGCAGTTTGTTCTTCCAGCTCAGCGCCCAGCACACCACGCCACCAGCCGCCGCACCCAGCAACGAGGCACCCAGCGGGCTCACCGCATCCGCCGCGGGGGTGATGCCCACCAAGCCGGCCAGCACACCGGTGACCAGGCCCAGGGCGGTCGCGTGGCCGCGCCACAGCCGCTCGACGATCAGGTAGCCGATCATGCCGGTGCAGCCGGCGAGCAGGGTGTTGAGCACCACGTACTGTGCCAGGAAGTTCGCGCCGCCGGCCGAGCCGCCATTGAACCCGAACCAGCCGAACCAGAGGATGCTCGCACCGAGCACCACCAGCGGCAGGTTGTGCGGCCGCTCGCTCTGATCACGACGGGGCCCGAGCACCCAGGCCAGCGCCAGTGCGGCAACGCCGGCGTTCATGTGCACCGCGGTGCCGCCGGCGAAGTCGTGCAGCTCGACGACGTTGCGCAGCCAGCCGCCGACTAGGCCGGTCTCTTCGTCGCTGACTGCGAAGACCCAGTGCGCCACCGGAAAGTAGACCAAGGTCAGCCAGATCGCCGAGAACACCAACCAGGCGCTGAGCTTCATGCGCCCGGCGGCACCACTCGAGACGATGGCGATGGTGATCGCGGCGAAGAGAATGAAGAAGGCCGCCCAGTAGGCGAGCTCCGCTCCCCCGGTGCCCTCATCGGTTTGTGCTGCCGACAGCAGCGGCTGCTCGAAGGGGTCGCCGATGATGCCGAGGCCGCCGAGCGAGTTGCCCGAGACCATGCCCTGCCCGAACAGCACGTAGAGCACGGCGGCGACGCCCAGCGAACTCATCACCATGACGATGGCGTTCAGGGCGCTCTTTGTTCCCAGCATGCCGGCGTAGTAGATGGCGAGCCCCGGGAACATCAGGGACACCAATCCGAACGCGGCCAGCAGCCAGGCGAGATCTGCAGCTTCCATGTTCTGTCTCCGTTCATCCGGCGACCGCTGGCGCGGCCGCATCTGTGTGTGACTGTGCGCGAAGCCAGCGCATGGCGTCAGTTCCCCAATCGGCGAACCCCTTGTATGTGCCGATGTCGGCCGGCAGCTCTTCGACGATGTCGGCGAGCTGGTCGGCCCATTCGGGCACGGTGGCGATCTCGGCCAGCGAGAGCATGTAGGTGCGGATGTTGAACACCAGCGCACCGGTCAGCGGCAGGCGGATGAAATGTTCGAGTTCGACCCGCAGCTGTACGCGACCCCAGTCTTCGTCGTTGACGATGCGGGTCTTCTCCCAGCCCCAGCGGTCGTACGTCTCGAGGCTCGCATCCATGCGGCGCGAGCCGATGCTCGAGAAGGTCCAGTTGACTCGGCGGAACATGCGGTCGCCGGTCATCATCATCATGAAACGCTGCGCACGCTTGGTGGTGCCCTCACCGGTGAGTCGCGGCACCGGCCCGTGAATCTCGTGGAAGTTCATGCCCACGTCGAACTTCACCGACCACGCGTTGGCGAAGGTGACCAGCCCGGCGTCGAGCCACAGCTGCCCCTCTCGCTCGCTGACCAGCAGCAGGTCATCGGGCACCTGCCGCCCGATGAACTCAAGCGGGCCCTCGGGCAGCGTGGCCAGGTCGCCAAACACAAAGGTGCGGTCAATGCCGAGCAGATCGTTGCGCCAGCGCCACCCGTCGGTGCCGACCTCGTCGAGGTGCATCACCTCGGGATAGCCGTCAACCAGCTCGCGCATCAGCGTGAGCATCAGATCCCAGGTGGCCGGCAGCATGTGCGGCAGCACCGCGCAGCGCCCGGGGTCGGCTCGCAGCACGTTGTCGCGGGCCTGCACGATGGCCAAATAGTCGTCGTCGATGTCGATGATGTTGGCGCCCCAGCTGCCGGTGGCCGTCTGCCTGGGCACTTTGGCGTCGGCCACGTTCACCGAGTATCTGAACGTGCGCTCATCGGGGTCGAACGGCCAGGGAAATCCCTCAATCCGTCGCTGTGCGCTGCTGCTGTTCATCACACCACCACCTCCAGTCCGTCTCCTGAGCCGCGCGACACGCAGCTGATCATGCAGTCATTGGCCGCCCGCTCTCGTTCGTCAAGCACGAAGTCGCGATGCGTCACCGCACCACCCTCGACCGAGATGAGGCATCGACCACACACCCCCTGGCGGCACATGTAGGGCACGTCGTGGCCGAGTTCGATCAGGCGGTCGAGCAGGCTCGTGCCAGCCGGCACATGGTGCAGGGTGTCGTCACCGGCGACTCTGAAGTCGAACGGATCGCCGGGGTCGAGCTCGGCAGCGCTGAAACGTTCAGAATGCAGTCGCTGTGTGGGCCATCCCTGCGCCACCGCCACGCTGGTGAACAGGTCGATCATGCCCTCGGGCCCGCAGGCGTAGGCGCTGGTGCCCAGCGGCTGGTTCTGAAAGCGATCGGTCATCGCAGCGGTCAGCTGGTCGCGATGCTCCACCTCGATCAGCGCGCCGTCGGTCAGCTCACGCAGCTCGTCGGCGTAGGCTCCCTCGGCCGCGCTGTGGCTGTAGATGGCCTCCGCCTCCCAGCCCCAGAAGCGCGCTGCGCGGGCATACGACAGGATGGGCGTCACACCGATTCCGCCGGCTACCAGCAGCACACGGCGTGCGCGGAGATCCGGGGCGAACGCGTTCTCAGGGCCGGCGACTTCGACACTGGTGCCGATGCCGAGGTGCTCGTGCAGCCATGACGAGCCGGTGCCCTGGCGCAGCACACTGATGACGTATTCGCGCGGTCGCACGCCCAGCCCGGTCAGTGAATAGGCGTTCCACTTGCCGCCGGCATTGATCTGCAGATTGCTGCCCGGAGCGAACGCCGGCAGCTCGCCGCCGTCTGCGGCCTGCAGGTGAATTTCGCACACTCGCGTGGTGGGGCGCTCGATGCGGGTGACGATGAGCCGGTCGACTCTGGTGAGCGTGTTCACAGCAGCACCCCCGCATCTGCGTCGCTGCCCAGGTATCGGGCTGCCGAGCTGTTGACGTGCGGATGCACTTCGAGGTGCCGTCTGCACCTGGGGCATGTGGTGGGGTCGCCGCCCAGCACGTTGGGCGAGAGAAACTCTGCCTCGCAGTGCACGCAGAACACCACGATGCGCTGTGGGTCGCCGGTGGCGTGCGCGCGAATCTCGTCGTGAATCATGCCGCACTCGATGGCCACCCGCAGCACGGTGAGCACCTGCCACTCGCAGCCGGCCACCAGCAGCCGCAGCCCGACGTTGGCCGTCTGCAGCACGCGGCGCAGCTGAGGCAGCCCGATCAAGTCGCGATCAGCCTCGTACAGGTGCGTCTCGGCAGCCGGGCGGGCGCGCACATGAATCTGCAACGGCTCCAAGCCCCGGGTGCGAATCTGCGCCACCCAGGCCTCGGCGACCTGTTCGCCGCCGTCGCAGGCGACGACCATCTGCTCACGCGACGAGTCATCGTACTCGGGCGGTGTACCCGGCCAGATCGGCAGACTCGTGGCCGGCGGAGCCGGCGTTGTCGTAGTGCTCATGCGCCCACCCCCTGTGATTCGAGCCATGCCACACCGGCCTCTTTGGTGTGCGTGACGCCCTTGTACTCGGCCATGTCGGCCGGCAGTTCGGCGAGCACGTCGTGCAGGCGAGCACCCCATTCGGGCACGCTCGCCACCTCGCGAAACGAGAGCAGGTGCGTGCCGATCAAGAACATGACCGCACCACTGCCGGGCAGACGAATGAGGTGCTGCACCTCGGTGCGCAGAAACAGTCGGTCACCGACCTCGTCAAGCTCACCGCCGGCCACCGCATCGCGGCCGGGGCGCCAGATCGGGCTAGTCTCCGTGGCCTGGTCGAGGCGAGCGTCGATCGACAGCGTCCAGTTAGTGCGCCGATACGGGTGCCCCTCTTGCAGCCGCATGATGAACTGCTGCGCACGGTCGACAATGCCCTCGTCGTGCACCCGGGGCACCGGGCCGTGAATCTGCCGAAAGCTCATGCCCACGTCGAACCCGAACGACCAGTCGGCAGCGAACGACACCACTCCGGCGTCGATCCAGAGCTGGCCGTCGCGCTGGTCGAGCAGCAGGATGTCTTCGGTCACGTTGCGCGCCGCGAACTCGAGCGGCGTGGTGCCGAGATCTTCGTCGTGGCCCAGCCGAAAGCGGTGGTCAATGCCCAGCCGGTCGTTGCGCCAGTGCAGCCATCCGTCGTCGAGCGCCTCGAGCGTCATTGTCTCGGGCTGCTCATAGGCGAGCGTGCCGAGCAGCCAGAGCAGCGCATCCCACGTCGCATCGTGCATGTGCGGCAGCGACTGTGCCCGGCTGGGGTCGACCGCAAGGATGCTCGAGCGCTCGGCCAGCATCCATTCGTACTGCCCGTCGACGGTGAGCACGTGCTCGCCCCAGTGCCCGCCGTCGGTGTCACGACCGCGCGCGGCCGGTTCGACGTTGGCACTGTAGCGATAGCGCTCATGCGGAAAGGGAAAGGGGTAGCCGGTGACGTCGGCCGGACGTCGACTAGGTGAGATCGTGATCGTCATGAGCGCACCTCCACAGTGATGGTTCCGACGCCGCGCGAGACGCAGGGCATCACGCTGCGCCCCTGGTCGTGCTCGTCGTCGCTGAGATAAAGATCGTGATGTTCGAGCTCGCCGCAGGTCACGGCAAGTCGACATTCGCCGCAGACGCCCTGGCGGCACAGGTTGGGCACCGGCACCTCGGCGGCCAGCAGCGCCTCGAGCATGGTCACTCCAGAGGGCACCGCGATGGGCTCTGGCCGACCGGCGACGACCACCGCGAAGGGGTCTCCCGCGGGCAGTTCTGCGGGGGTGAAATTCTCTGAGTGCACGCGGGCCTCAAGCCAGCCGGCCTCGAGGGCGGCCTGGCGCACCTGATCGATCATCTCTGCGGGGCCGCACACCGCCAGATGCGCGCCGATCGGCTGGCTGCGCAGTGCCGCCGGCAGCCATGACCACAGCTGGCGGCGCGAGCCAGCGATTTTGAGGGTGACGCCGGGCAGCGCGGCGAGCTCGCGCTCGTGCACGTCGTCGCCGGCGCGATGCGCGTAGAGCACGGTGGTCGGCAGCCCACGAGCGGCCCCGGCCCGCGCATGCGAGAGCACTGCGGTGACCCCGATGCCGCCGGCTACCAGCAGCATCGCACGGGCGGCGTTGGGCACCGCGAAGCGGCCACGCGGGGTGGTCGCCTCGACCATGTCGCCGACGGCGAGCTGATGCACCCAGCGCGATCCGCCGTGCCCGGCCTCGGCCAGCTGCACCGAGATCTCGTAGGTCTCGGGCAGGCGACCGTCGTTGGTCAGCGAGTAGGAGTTCCAAACGGCTCCGCATTGAATGCCGATGCTGGCACCCGGTGCGAAGGTTGGCAGTGCGGCGCCGTCTTCGGCGACGAGCACCACGTGCCGAGTGCGCGCTCCGAGCGCACTGACTTCGGCGACACGCAGACGCAGGTGCTGGTCGGGCTCGACCGGTGGCCTGGCCAGCGATCGGGCGGTGATGGTCTGCACGGGCATGTGCACCCCCTTTCAGCGCGTGCGGCTGACGCGCTCACTCCGCTTCGAAGGCGAGATAGCCTCCTTGGCGCACGGAGTAGTGGTAGTAAACCGAAACCTGCACTCCACAGGTGCAGCGGTAGGTGTCGCCCACCGAGACCGGCAGCGTCTGCACGCTGCCGCAGTGGGCACAGAAGACGCGTCGGACACGTTCGGCAGCGGTGCTGATCGAGTGCACCTCTTCGGACATTGCCCCGGCCGCGAACAGGCGGGCGCGAGCCCACATGATCGCAGCCGGAGCCCCGGTGAGTACGAACCGCCAGGTTGTCGAAGCCCTCGAAAGCCAGTCATCAAGCTGCACTTCGGCATCGACGCCCGAGACGTACAGCGACGTCGCCAGCACCGTGCGCCCCGGTTTCTCCAACGCCCGGGTCAGCTCGTCGGTGAGCTGCTCAGCACCATGATCGAGAGCGATCACCAGCACCGTTGCGGCGCTGTCGCCATGCAGTTCGGCGACCACTTCAGAGAAATCTCCGGTGTCGACCGCTTCCCAGGCCGGCACCGAGGTGGTGAGCTGATTGACTGGCATGATGGCTCCTTCAGCGGTTCGGTCAGATCACGGCTCGAACGAACGCAGGCCGGTGTAGAAGGCCAATGCCGAGGTGGGCGTCGAGAAGATGATGCGTGAGCCCTTCGGAAAGAAGATCGCATCCCATTTCTTGGCAATCAGCACCTGCCCGGTATCCGGGTTCTCGAGACGGAACTCGCCGTCGAGCACGACCTTCATCTCGTCGTATTCGTAGAAGTAGTCGAGCGGCGCATCGGTGTGGTCCAGGCGGAAGTAGCCCGAGGCGAGCTCAGACCCGTCGGGGTTGGGGTAGACGTCGGCGATATAGCCCTCAGTGCCGGGATACTCGCTCACCGGCATCTGCGGCAGATCCTTCCAGAATCCCTCGGTCACCCGGAACGGCTTCGGCAGTGTCTCAGTCATGTCTTCTCCTCCTGTCGGTCGATTGTGAGGATGTTCCTCATCTGTTCGACTTCATGTCATTCACTTTAGGAGGCTCAATTAACGAACGTGTTTCTCGATCGTTTAATCACTGAGAGATTCTGAAACATTTGTTTTTTAGACAAAGAAAGGGCGCTGTAAACGTGCGCAGGCCACGTTTACAGCGCCCAGGTATTCGTCAGCAAAAGTTACTGACGAATGGTGACTCAGTTCACGGCTGCGTCACCAGTCTCGCCGGTGCGCACTCGCACGACATCGAGCACGTCGGTCACCCAGATCTTGCCGTCACCGATGGAGCCGGTGCGAACCGTCTCGCTGATCGCTTCAATAGCGGCATCGAGCTGTTCGTCGGCGACAACCGTCTCGATGCGGATCTTGGGAACGAAGTCGACGCGCACCTCGCGGGCCCGATAGACCTCGACTTTGCCGATCTGCGACCCATGGCCGCGGGCGTCGACGACGGTGAGGCCCTTGACGCCGACCGCGTTCAAGGCGGTCTTGACCGGCTCCAGGGTGCCTGGCTGCAGCACTGCGGTGATGAGTTTCATGTCATTGTCCTTTCGTGAACAGTGAGACCGGCCGCCGGGCTCACGCCTCTTCGAGATCGTAGGCCGTCTCGACGTGGAGGGTTGCGTCGAGACCGGTGGTCTCGACCTGGTCGGGAACGCGCAGTCCGATGGTGACCTTGATCACCCAAGCGATCAGCGCAGTGACCACGAAGGTGTAGGCGAACACCGAGACCACGCCGATGATCTGCGCGGCGAAGAGGCTGAAGCCGCCGCCGTAGAACAGACCGGCCGCACCGGCCGGGGTGGCCGGGTCAGCGAGAAACGCGATGGCGATCGTGCCGAAGATGCCGGGGAACATGTGGATGGCCACTGCATCGAGCGCGTCGTCATAGCCGAGTTTCTCTTTGAGCGACAGCGCCCAGTAGGCCAGCGCACCCGAGAGCAGACCGATGATCACGGCGCCGATGGCCGACACCGAGTTGGCGGCCGGGGTGATGCCGACCAAGCCAGCCAGCACACCCGAGATTGCGCCCAGCGAGGTGGCGTGTCCGCCGACCAGACGCTCGACGAGCAGCCAGCCGATCAGCCCCACGCAGGCGGCGACCAAGGTGTTCGTGATCGAGACGCCGGCGCTTTCGTTGATGCCGCCGGCCGAGCCTCCATTGAAGCCGTACCAGCCGACGAGCAGCAGACCGCCGCCGAGCACTGCGATCGGCAGGTTGCCGGGGCGCCCCACTTCGGGGAAGCCCTTGCGCTTGCCGAGGAACAGCGCGAGCACCAGAGCCGCCACGCCAGCGTTCATGTGCACCGCGGTGCCACCGGCGAAGTCGAGGGCACCGAGCTGGTTGGCGATCCAGCCGCCGACCGTGCTGCCGTCTTCTGAGTCGAAGGCGAACACCCAGTGCGCAACCGGGAAGTACACCAGCGTCGCCCAGAGCCCGGCAAAGACCAGCCATGCCGAGAACTTCATGCGACCTTCGACCGCACCCGCGATGATGCCGACGGTCAGGCCCGCGAAGATGAGCTGGAATCCGGCGATCAGGATGGCCGGAACCGCGCCTTCAGGCGTCTCGGCACCGATCAGCGAGCTGAGGCCGAACAGGCCGCTCGGGTCGCCGATGATGCCCAGCCCGCCGGCCGAGTTGCCGAGGGTGAGGCCGTAACCGAAGAGCACCCACAGCAGCGCGGTCACGGCGAAGCCGCCGAAGACCAGCATGATGGTGTTCAGAATGTTCTTAGTGCGCGAGAGGCCACCGTAGTACAGCGCCAGACCCGGCAGCATGAGTGTGACCGCGACCGTGGCCGCGAGCATCCACGCGGTGTTCACCTGTGATGTGATGTCCATGTTGTTGTCTCCTTAGGTCGCGATGCTCAGGACAGTGCCGGGGTGTCCCAGAGGTTCAGCTTGACGCCGAGCCCCTTCTCCACCGCGTGCTCGTAGACGGTCTTGCCCCAGGCGACGTCTTCGACGCCCATGCCGCCGACGCTGAACAGCACCGGCTGCTCGTCGAATTCGCGACCGGGCACGTTGCCCTCGAACACGTCGCCGATGTTGACGACGCGCTCGCTCGGCAGCTCGCCCAGCTCGATGAGATCCTGCCAGTAGAGGCCGATCATGCCGAAGGCGGTCTCGTGCGAGGGCGCCGGGTATTCCTCGGCCCAAGCTTCGTAGATCGCCTTTGCGTCGGCCACCAGGCGGGCCTTGCCGCTCAGCGTGTACTCTTTGTCCATCTTCAGGTTGGCCGGCAGGCTCAAGAACGCGCCGGGCTTGATCCAGTCGCCGTTGATGTACGGGTAGTTCTCAGAGCCGACCAGGCCGGTCACTGCGACGCTGACGATGTCAGAGTCGCGCACCGCACCTTCGGCACTGTCGACGATCTCGATGGTGGTGAACTGCGGGAAGTTCTCGCGCACCCACTCGGCGTACTTTTCTGAGGTTGCGCGACGACGCCCGTTGATGCGCACGGTGTCGAGGGTGGGGCGCAGCCGCACGAAGGTGTCGAGCGCGCTCTTGTTCATGGCGCCGGGGCCGATCAGGCCGATTGACTTGGCGTCGGCCGGGGCCAGCTTGCGGGCGGCAGCACCGGGCACCGCGGCAGTGCGGTAGGCGCTCTCGAGGTTGCCCGACATGATGGCGAAAGGTGCGCCGGTGTCTTTGTCGTTGAGCACGATCAGGTGGATCGAGCGGGGCAGCCCCTTCTCACGGTTCTCGATGTTCGAGCCGTACCACTTGACCCCGGCGGTGTCGAAACGCCCGCCCAGGTAGGCGGCCATGGCCATGAAGCGGCGGTCTTCGGTGTCTTTGGGAAACTCGGGGAACGGTGAGTGTTCGGGGAAGGTGACCATGGCGCCGTGCGAGTTGGCGCTGTTACCGGCCATGCGGTACTGCCCCTTGGCCACCAGGATCAGCACCTCCTCCATAATGTCGATGCACTCGTCAATGTTCTTGACGCCGGCCTCGATCATGTCTGGCTCACTGAGATACAGCATGTCGATCTTCGTGTTCTGGGACATTCCTGCTCCACTTCCTCTGCGAATCTGCGGTGACAGCCACTGACGCGACTGCCTTGCATTCCATTAGAAAGAGCGGATGTTTCCACCGTGTATCGGTGGCGTCACCGTTGCGTGACCGTTTCGATCTGACATGCCGATTGCGACTAAAATACGCGCCCGATCAGCCGCGGAACCTGTTTCGGTTGCGCGGCTGATCGGGCGTGCGGGTTCAGATGCTCTGCGGTGGCGCCTCCTGGGTGACCAGTCGTTGCAGCACATCGGCCAAAGCCCGTGCCCCGGCGTCGACGTCGGCATCGACTGCCGACTCGAGCGGAGAGTGCGAAGTGCCGGTGGGGTTGCGCACAAAGAGCATCGCCGTCGGCAGCACTGCCGAGAGCACGCCGGCGTCATGGCCGGCACCGGTGTCAAGCACCGGGGCCTGGGGCAGCACCGCCTCGAGCTCGGTGCGCAGCGCCTCATCGAAGACCACCGTGGGGCTCTCCGACTCGGTGACCACCTGCACCTGACAGCCTTCGGCATCCGCCGCCGCCTCAGCCGCCCGGGTGACCGCGGCGACGATGGATGCGCACACGGCTTCGTCACGGTGGCGCACGTCGAGCCGCAGCTCGACGCGCGAGGCGATCACGTTGGTGCCGCCGGGAATCACCTCGACGCGGCCGACCGTCGCGCGGGCCCCTTCCGCGGCCAGCGCCTCGGTGCGCGCGGCCAGAATGATCTGCGCCGCAACCACCACCGGGTCGTGCCGGTCGGCCATGACAGTGGTGCCGGCGTGGTCGCCGCGCCCAGTGATGCTGAAGTGCCAGCGACCGTGCCCCAAGATGGCCCGACCGATCGCCACCGGCTGATCGAGATCGGCCAGCCCGCGGCCCTGCTCGACGTGCAGCTCGACGAAGGCGGCGAGTTGCCCCAACCGCTCTGGGTCAGGGCCGATCAGCGCAGGGTCTTCGCCCGCGGCGACCGCCAGCTCGGCATAAGTGTGCCCGTCGGCGTCGCGCAGCTCGCGCACCTGCTGCGGGGTGGATGCCCCCGAGGCCAGTCGCGACCCGAGGCAGGCCAACCCAAAGCGTGACCTCTCTTCTTCGGGAAAGACCACAGCTGCGATTGCGCGCTTCGGCTGCACACCGCGAGCGCGCAGTTCGTCGATGGCCGCGAGTGCCGAGACCACGCCCAAGGGCCCGTCATATGCCCCACCGCCCGGCACGGAGTCGAGGTGGCTGCCCGTGGCGATGGCCTGCGCACGCGAGGTGCCCACGGCATCCCACCAAGCCCACACAATGCCGTTGCCGTCGATCTCGACGTCGAGGCCACGCGCCTGCGCCTGGTCGATGAACCAGTCGCGCAGCTGTCGCTCAGCAGCCGAGAACACCGGGCGGGTGTAGCCGCCGCGCACGGGGTCGCGACCGATCTCGGCGAGCTCGGCGAGCAGCTGGGCGGCAGTGGGCTGGGTGCTCATGTTCAGAACTTCTGACCGCGGGCCCGGAACTGCTCGGGCACCTCGCCGGTGCCGGTGACCAGATCGGCGACGAACTCGCCCAGCAGCGGGGCGAACTTCGCGCCCTGGCCCGAGCAGGGCGAAACAATGGTGATGCCCTCGACACGGTCGAAGAGCATGTCTTCACCCGGCACGTTGGTGAACAAGCAAGTGGTCTCGGCGTATGACTCTGGCACCAAGCCGGGGGCGAAGCCCTTGACGAACTCGGTGACCCGGGCGCGGTTGACCGGGTCGATCAGGCCGTCTTGGTCGCGGGCCGAGGGCAGCACCCGGCCACCGTTGTATTCGGCAACCTTCTGCCCGCGGAAATCGGCGTCACGGCCGCCCGGCAGGCCGTAGGTCTGAATGTCGTGCCCCTTGTAAATGAAAGTCGGCCAAGAGGTCGCACCGTCAGCCGGGGTCTCGCCAGCGTCAGCGGCGTCAGCGTACGGAAAATGGTAGGCGTTCTCTTGACGCACCTGGAACTCGGGCACCCGCTCGATGAACTCGGCGGGCAGACCCAGCTCGCCGAGCAGCGCCGGCAGCCACCCACCGGCGGTGACCACGACCTGCTCGGCGTCGACGCTGACCCCGGTCGTCGAGGTGATGCGGTAGCCTCCGTCGGCGTGTGTCACCTTGGCGACCTCCCAGTCGCGCAGCACCTTCGCGCCCAGCGATTCGGCCAGCGAGAGCATCGTGTTGACCGTGGTCTCGGCGTCGATCACGCCCGCGCCCGGGTGCCACAGCACATCAGTGGTGAAGTCGAACTGCGGCCAGCGCTCGGTGGCCTGGGCCGCGCTGAGCAGTTCATGCTCGACGCCCTCGGCCTCGAGAATCTCGGCCAGGCGCTGCGGGTTGCGAATCTCACCTGAGTCGAGCGAGCCGGAGGGGGTGATCAGGCGCTGACCGCCGGCGGCTTCGAGCTCATCCCAACCGGTGCGGGCGAGGCTGACCAGGTGCGTGTAGAACGGGTCGAGGTAGGGGTAGCGGAAGATGCGCGCCGACCCGTGCGAGCTGCCCTGAGCGTTGGCCGGTGCAGTGCGCTCCAGCAGCAGCACCTGCTCGCCCTGCTGAGCCAGGCGCCAAGCGGCGGATGCGCCGGCGAGGCCTGCGCCGACGATGACGATGCGAGCAGATTCTGTTGATGCGGTCGATGTGGTCATGATGTACGCCTCCCGTCCCCGTTTGTGTGGGACTGAATCCAGTACATCGGTTGGATTGTTCCGTGTCCAATACTTGTTTGCGTATGATTATTCTCGAATCGCGAATAATCAACGGAGGGCCCATGGAACTGCGACAGCTGCGCTACTTTCAGGTAGTCGCCGAAGAGCTGCACTTTGGCCGCGCCGCCCAGCGCCTGCACATCTCGCAACCGCCGCTGAGCGTGCAGATCCGCCGCCTCGAGGCCGAGCTCGGGGTCACGCTGCTGCACCGCTCCACCCGACATGTCGAACTCACCGCGGCCGGGGCCGAGCTGGCCTCACGTCTGGCCGCGGTGCTGCCCGAGCTCGATGCGTGTTTCGTCGACCTGCAGGATGTGCAGGCTGGGTTGCGCGGTCGGCTCACCGTGGGGTTCGTCAGCTCGGCGAACTACACGCTGCTGCCGGCTGTCGCGCAGCGATTCCGCGAGCTGCGCCCGCACGTGACCCTGCGTCTGCAGCCGCTGACCAGCGCGCAACAGATCGACGCGCTGTTCGACGGCACAATCGATTTGGGCATCCTGCGTGACGTGCAGCCCACCGCGACCTTGCACACCGTCGACGTGCTCACCGAGCGGTTGGTGGCCTGTGTGCCCTCGAGCCACCCGCTCGCCGAGCGCGACGAGGTGGCCGCCGCCGATCTGGTGGCGCTGCCGATGGTGGGGTTTCCGCACAGCCTGATGCCCGGCTACGTCGAGCGCATTCGCGAGCTCTTCGGAGCCCAGGTGAGCGATCTGCGCGCGGCTCAGCAGGTGATTCATCAAGAGACGGCGCTGAGCTTCGTGGCGGCGGGCGACGCGTTCACGATTCTGCCCGAGTCGGTGGCGGTGCTGCAGCCGCCGACGGTGACCGCCGTGCCGCTGATCGGGGCGCCGAAGACCACGCTGAGTGTGGTCACCGTGCCCGAGCGCATGAGCCCGGCGATCGAGGCGTTTCTGGCGTGCGTCGACACCGTTGCCCAGCGCTGAGGCGCCCTCTCGCGCTCCCGGTGTCACAAAAAGCGAAAAAGACCTCTCAAACTCGCAGTTCGCGACACCTCAACGAGACCGAGTCGACAACTCACAAGTCTCATGCGCGCTCACGACTGTCGAATCTGCTCGTCACGCGGCACGATGATCATCGGAATCGGCAGCGTGCGCACGAGCTTGCCCGCGGTGCTGCCCAAGAAGGTGCGCCGCGTCTGCGCCAAGCGCGACGAGCCGATCAGCGCGATCTCCCCCGGATCCCACTCGACCTGATCGACCGCTCGATCGACCTGTCCGGCCACCTCCACCTGCGTGGTCACCCGCAGATTCTCTGGCAGGCGCTCGATGGCCGCAGTGTCGAGGGCATGGCGCGCTCGCTGCAGCGCGTCATCGCCGAGCCCCGGCACAGTCTTGAACGTCAGCAGGCGCACCGGAGTCTCCTGGGGCTCGGCCAGCAGGGTCGCCGTGTCGAACATCGAGCGGTTGCCGCCCAGATCGCCGACGGCGACGGTCACCCGCACAAAGGGCACCTCAGCGCCGATCTCGCGCGCATTGTCGGGCGCCAGAGCGAGCGCCACATCAGAGCTGTGCAGCAGCACGTTACTCACACTGCCAAGCGAGAACCGGCTGAGCAGACCATTGCGTGCGGTGCCGATCACCAAGATGCGCCCGTCGAGCTGGTGCGCCGCGGTGAGCAGACCAGCGGGCACCGATGGGTCGATGACCACGTGCCCATGTGCTGCAGTCGGTGCCTCCACCGATGCCCGCGCACGGTCGAGCGCCTGCTGCGCGGCACTCCGACGGGCGTCGAACCCGCTCGCGCTCTTCGCGTCTTCTGCCGGGGGCAGCACCGTCACCAAATGCAATTCGTCTGCGGTGGTGCGGGCCAGGCGTGCACCCAGCATGAGCGCATCTCGCCCTGATGTGGAATCGCGATAGGCCACGACAATCGACATGAGTTCCTCCAGTTCATCGGCTCGGGCAGGATGCCCGGGTCAGCAGGGTGGGCACGTCGCGGTCGCCACGCACCCCAAGTGTTTCGCTCACAGAGCACCGGCTCCACCGCTGCGACGCCGATCACAGATCGCCACCGCAGCGCCCACCCGGTCGCCACTGGCCGCCACGAGCACCACGCCGAGCGTGCGTTCGTCGAGCTGGTCGGCCACCGAGCATCCGCCAGAACGCTGATCGCCCACCTGATCGACCACGACCTGCCCGTTGATGCTCAGGCGCAGTCGATCGAGCGGTTCGGCGCAGCGAATGCGGTATTCGAGGCTCTGTTCGTCTGCCGAGAGCACGGCATCGAGCTCGATCTCAAGCCCGCCGCGAGCGCGCGATGAGGCGACCCGGGTGAGTGCGGGCAGCGCCGGCGTGCGCCCGGGGGCCTGACGCCGCACCGAAGCCAGCTCGTATTCGGCAGCCGCGGCAAGCAGAGTGCCATCGCTGCCGGAACGGCCGGCAAACGTGAGGTTTACCGGCATATCGGTGTCGGGCATCACCCCCATGCACACCGACACCGTGGGAATGCCGAGATGGCGAATCATCCGATTGCCGTTCGAGAAGCCCGTGCCGTCTTGCCTGGCGACGGCGTCTTCGGCGGCGTCAACATCAGTGTCGGCGGCGCCGATGTCAGAGTTCGCCGGAAAGACCAGCAGATCGAGCCCGAGTTCGTCCATCCACTGTTCGAGCCAGCGGTGGCGGATGCGCTCCAGCCCTTGCAGCCCCTCAGCCAACAGCGGCACACGGTCAAGACCGGCGACACCCTGCTCGCGCAGTCGCGGGACGGCCTCACGATAGAAGCCGTATTCGCGGCCCTGTGCGCGATCTACTGAATCGGGGCGCGTGGGAAAGACCAGCTCGGGATCGACCTCGGTGAGCGAATGCGGCCCGGAAAAGTCGAAGTCGCCCATGAAGCGCTCGGTGATCAGCGGGTTGAGCACCTCCCACTCGGTGCGCATCCACTCGGCCGGCAGCAGCCCCTCCGCCACGAAGCGGTCAAGACTGCGAGGCGCGGCCTCATAGCGATCGCGCAGTGGGAAATCGACCCAGGCCACCTCGGCGCCGGCGCTGCGCAGGTCGGCGAGCGCCGCATCCATGAGCCGTCGAATGCTCGGGCGCACATGCACTGCAGCCAACTCGCCCGAGGTGACCCCTGCGTAGGGGCTCAGCACGCCGATGCGCAGGCCGGCCAGCCCGCGCCCAGCACGAGTGTCGACATCGGGCAGAGCCACCGCTGACTGCTGCCGCCAGAAGTCACCGCGCACATCGTCGTCGGGGGTGGCCAGCACGTCGACCACTTCACGCAGATCGGCGACGGTGCGCGCATGCGGCACCACCACGTCTTTGGTGGCGTGCAACGGCCAGTTGCCGCGCAGCGAAAGCACGCCGCGCGATGGGGTATAGGCAGCCAGGCCATTGTTCGACGCCGGTGAGCGGCCCGAAGAGACGGTCTCTTCGGCCATGCCGAAGGCGGCGAAGCTCGCCGCGGTCGACACACCGGAGCCGTTCGAAGAGCCAGAGTCCCACGCCGCAGCCAACCAGTCACGGCTGTACGGGCTCTCGGCGCGCCCATAGAGCCCGCGCTGCATGCCGCCAGCAGCCATCGGCGGCATGTTCGTGCGCCCGAGCACGATCGCTCCGGCCTCGCGCAGACGCTCGACAGTGGCGCTGTCTTCATAGGCCTCAGTCTCGGCGAACACCGGCGAGCCGGCGGCCATGCTCATGCCGCGCACCAAGTAGCTGTCTTTGACTGTGAACGGAATGCCGTGCAACGAGCCGATCAGTCGCCCCTGTTCGCGCAGACGGTCGAGGCGCGCGGCCTCGGCAAGTGCATCTGCCGCGATCAACGGCAGTGAGTTCAGCCGAATGCCGGCCATGTCATACCGAAAGATGCGGTTCAAATACTGCGCGACGAGCTCAGTGCTCGTGGTGCGGCCGGTATCGAGCCAGTCACGCAGGGTCGCGATCGAGGCCTCGACCACGTCCACTTCGAGTTGCGCGTTCACGGTGCGGCTCCTCATGAGTCAAGAAGAACAAAAGAATGGGGGTGGAGGGCGCCGCACACGAAATGCGGCGCCCTCCGGTGGGGGGAAGGACTACTCCGTGAGCTGCAAAGAGTAGAAGATGGGGCCTTGGATGCCCGTGCGGTACCCGCTCAGCGAGTTGGTTCGCACGCTCACCTGCTGCAGCTGGTCGATGATGACCACGGGAACGTAGTCGTAGAACCAGTCTTGCAGGGCGTCGTAGCCGGCCTGCTTCTCTTCATCGGTGCTCGCCGAGTTGATTTGGTCGTTGATCGAGTTCAACTCGTCGCTGACCGTCCAGCCTGAACCGCTGGCCTGCAGGAAGGCGTAGTTCGTCGGGTCGGTGGCGTAGCTGTAGTCGGTCAGCATCAGATCCCAGGCGTCCGGCACGAACAGCTTCTGCAGCTCGGTTGCCCAGTCCATCACGTCGAGCTGCACGTTCAGGCCCATCTCTTCCAGCTGCTGCTGAATCTCGAGGGAGCCGTCATACATGAACGAGTAGTCTTTGTTGGCCATCATGTGGATGGTCTCGCCATTGTAGCCAGACTCGGCAACCAGCTGTTTCGCCGTCTCGATGTCGCCCTGGTTGTACTTGTCGAGCGATGATTCGGAGCGCAGCGGGCTGCTCTCCGGCATCATGCCGCCATCAAGCGTGTACAGGTCTTCAGACTGGTGAGCAGCCTTGGCGATCTTCGACATGTCGAGACCGGCCAGCACCGCCTGACGCAGCTTCTGGTTAGTGGCGAACACACCCTCCTTCTTGTTGAACAGCAGCACCTCGACCATCGGGTCGAGCTCTGCCGTCAGTGAGGAGTCGTTCTTGACCTGCGAGTACTGGCTCTCGGCGAGGGCGTAGCCCACCTGATCAGTGCCGCTGGTCACGTTCGCCAGACGAGTGTTGCTGTCGGGAATGATGTCGAACTGCAGAGCATCCAAGTGCGCGGTGCGGTCACCGGCGTACCCGTTCGCTTCGCCCTCAGGGCTCTGGTAATCAGCAAACTTCTCGAGCTTGATGTTCTGATCTTTGTCCCATGACACGAACTTGAACGGCCCGGTTCCGACGTACTCTTTGACACCGGTGGCGTCAGCGGCGTCAATCACCGACTTGGGCATGATGGCCATCTGACGGTTCATGTCAGCCATCTGATACAGACCCGTCGACAGCGGTTTTGACGTCTCGATCACCACGGTGTCGGCCGCCGGTGAGGTCACCGTGGCATCGCCGAAGTAGGTCTTGCCGACCAGCGACAGCGAGGCCCAGCGCTTGACCGAGGCAATCACATCGTCTGCGGTCATGGTCTCACCGTTGTGGAACTTGACGCCCTGGCGCAGCTTGAAGGTGAAGGTCTTGTTGTCATCGCTGACGGTGTAGCTCTCCGCCAGCAGGGGGGCGACGTTGCCGTCACCGTCAATGGTGACCAACGACTCGAACACGTTGCGGGTCACGTCACGAGTGACATAGGCGCCGGTCATGATCGGGTCGAGTGTCACCGGGCTCGCATTGAGCGCGATACGCACCGTGCCGCCCTCAACGGGGGTGCCGCCGCTCGACGACCCGCCGGCACAGCCGGTGAGGGTGATCGCCACGGCCAGCGCCGCGGCGACCGCGATGCTCCGTTTCGTTCTCTTCATTTCTCTCTCCTTGTTCATCCGATGCCCTGACGGATCTCGGGGGTTGTACCGCGCCGCCGATGCGACGGCGCGGAGGTCATGACACCAGCTGCCGGCGGGTGGGGTCGGGAATCGGCACGCTGCCGAGCAGCAGGCGGGTGTATTCGGATTGCGGATGCTCGAAGATCTGGCTGACATCGCCCTCTTCGACCATCTCGCCCATGCGCAGCACGCCGATACGATCGGCCATGAAGCGCACGACGCTGAGGTCGTGGGTGATGAACAGATAGCTCAGCGAGAACTCCGTTTTGAGCTCCTGCAGCAGGTTGAGCACCTGCGCCTGGATCGACACGTCGAGCGCCGAGACCGATTCGTCGAGCACCACGAGCCGCGGCCGAACGGCCAGGCTGCGTGCCACGCTGACACGCTGCAGCTGACCGCCGGAAAACTGGTGCGGATACCGTCCGTAGTGCCACTGCGAGAACCCGACGCGTTCCAGCGCGGCAACCGCCAGGTCATGGCGCTCGTCACGCGAAGCGCCCATCCCGCGGATGCGCAGGGTCTCTTCGATCGCCGCTCCGATCGTCTTGCGCGGGTTCAGCGCCGAGAACGGATCTTGAAACACCATCTGCACGCTGCCACGAAGGCTGCGGCGCAGTTCGCGCTCGGGCTCATGCGTATAGTCATGCCCGTCGAGCTCCACGCTGCCCGAGGTGATGTCTTCGAGGCGGCAGATCATGCGCCCGGTGGTGGTCTTGCCGCTGCCAGACTCGCCGACAAGGGCGTAGGTCTGCCCGGCCTCGATATCGAATGAGACCCCCTTGACCGCATGGGTCACCGAAGTGGTGCGGCCAAATCCCCGCGCCACATAGTCTTTGCGCAGATCAGTCACGCGCAGCAGCGGTGCTGTAGATGGTGAGTCGTTCATGCCGGAACCTCCTCGAGGGCCAGATCGGTCTTGATGCAGCGCACGTCATGGCGAGCGCTCGAACCCACGTCGATCATTTCGACGTCTTCGGCGACACAGGCCGCGGTGGCCAGCGGGCAGCGGGTGGCGAAACGGCATCCCACGTGATCGCTGGCCAGACGAGGCACCGACCCCTCGATGGCCGACAGGCGATCAGGGATCGGCCCGGCCATCGGCGGGGTCGAGGCGAGCAGCCCTCGCGTGTAGGGGTGCCGCGGATGAGCAAAGAGCTCTTCGACCGGCGCGGTCTCAACCACCTGGCCGAGGTACATGACGGCCACTCGGTCGCACACCTCGGCCACCACGCCCATGTCGTGGGTAATGAGGATCACGCTCATGTCGCGCTCGCGACTGAGCTGCTTGATCACTCGCAGCACCTGCGCCTGCGTGGTGACGTCGAGAGCCGTGGTCGGTTCGTCAGCAATCAGCAGTGACGGATCGCCGAGCAGAGCCAGCCCGATCATCACACGCTGGATCATGCCGCCAGACATCTGGTGGGGGTAACGAGCCATCCAGCCGTCGGGATCGTCAGATCCTGCGGCAGACAGCGCTCGTCGGCACCGCTCCAGTGCCTCTTGGCGCGACTCCTCGGGAAAGTGCACTTTGACCGTCTCCATCAGCTGATCTTTGATGGTGAACAGCGGGTCAAGGCTCGACATCGGGTTCTGGAAGATCATGCCAATACGCCGACCGCGAAGACGACGCAGCGCGGCCTCATCCATGGCCAGCACGTCCTCGTCTTCGAAGCTCACCTCGCCGGCGTACTTTGTGGCCGCCGGATCGTGCAGGCGAAGCAGCGAGAACGCGGTGACGCTTTTGCCACAGCCGGACTCTCCCACCACGCCGAGGATCTCGCCTCGGCCGACCGAGTAGCTCACGCCCTCAACGGCTGGGTTCCAGGCACCGTCTTCGCCGCGGAACCGCACTTCGAGATCGCGGATGGTGGCCAAGGCCGGCTGGGCCTCTGTCTGCGTGCTGCTCATGACGTCTCTTTTCGTGGTCTGAATGTCGTGTGCTGCCTGAGTCATGCTCATCGCCGTCCTTTCGGATCGAGCCATTCGCGCAGACCGTCACCGAACAGGTTGATGCCGAGCACCGTGATCGCGAGGGCCGCACCGGGGAAGGCCAGCATCCAACCGGCCTGGTACAGGTAGTTACGGGCGTCGTAGAGCATGTTGCCCCAGCTGGGCGTGGGCGCCGGAATGCCGGCACCGATGAAGCTCATGGCGGCTTCGACCAGAATGGCGTCGGCGAAGATGAACGTCACCTGAATGAGCCAGGGAGAGATCACGTTGCGGGCGATATTGCCCCACAGGATGCGGCTGTTCGACGCGCCGACATTGATCAGCACCTCGACGAATCGCTCACCTTTGACGGTCATGGCCGACGAGCGCACCACGCGAGCCACGTACGGAAAGAACACGACGCTGAGCGCGAGCACTACGTTCTGGATGCTCTGGCCGAAAGCGCCCATCAGCACGATGCCGAACAGGATCGCCGGGAAAGCCATCAGGCCGTCGCAGATACGCATGATCACATAGCCCACGCGGGGGTAGTAGGCCGAGTAGAGACCGGCGACGAAGCCGCTCGCGCCAGAGAGCAGCGCCACCGAGAAGCCGACCGTCAGCGAGACCTGCCCGCCGATAAGCACGCGACTGAGCAGGTCGCGCCCAACGTTGTCGGTGCCCATCGGATGCGTGCTGGACGGGCCGAGCAGCATCACGTCGGTATCGGTCGAGTAGGGGTCGAGGTCGGCCAACAACGGGTAGATCATGCAGGCGATCAGCATGATCAGCAGCAGAGCTGCACCGATGGTCAGCGCGGGATAGTTCTTCAGACGAGTGAAGAACTGGCGACGCTTCGCGCTGCGGGTGGGTTCGCCGGGCTGCATGGGGGCAGGAGCCCGGGTGGGGTCGAGTGCAGTGACAGTCATCTCAGAACGACCTCTCTCGGATGCGGGGATCGATAACGGCATAGAGAATGTCGACGATCAAGTTGATGATGATGAAGGCAAGGGCGGTGAGCATGAGCACGCCCTGCACCACGGTGTAGTCGCGACGCAGAATCGAATTGGCCACCAGCTGGCCGATGCCCGGGATGTTGAACACTGTCTCGACCACGACTGTGCCGGCGATCAGCGCACCGAACGACTGGCCGACCACAGTGAGCACCGGAATCGAGGCGTTCTTGAGCCCGTGCTTCCAGACGATCTTGCGGTCGCTCAGGCCCTTGGCTCGCGCAGTGCGAATGAAATCGCCCGTGAGCACATCGACCATGGATGACCGGGTCATTCGGGTGACGACCGCAATTTGCAGCGAGGTCACCGCGATGGCCGGCAGAATCAAGTGGCTGAAGAACCCGGCAGGATCTTGAGAGAACTCCACCCAGCCGCCAGCGGGCAGCGCTCGCAGCGTGACCGCGAACAGTGCGATGAGCAGCAGGCCGACCAAGAAGCTCGGGAAGGCTGTGGTCAGCGTGGCGAAGCCCATAATGCCCTGGTCGATCCAGCCGCCCTTGCGCCGTGCGGCCTGCACGCCGAGCGGGATCGCCACCAACAGGGCCAGAATCTGGCCAAACAGTGCGATGGCGATGGTCGGGCCGAAGTGGCTGCCAATAGCTTCTGTCACGCTCTGCTGCATCACGTATGAGTAACCGAGATTGCCCTGCAACAGATGACCGATCCAGATCATCAGCTGCTCGAGCAGGGGCTTGTCGAGCCCCATTTCGGTGTGCACCGCGGCGATCTGCTCGTCGGTGGCGTCTCCGCCGAGCAGCACGCGAGCAGGATCGCCACCGCTCAGACGCGTCATGAAGAACACGATCAGGGCGACGATGATCAGCACGGGGATTGCCGAGAGCAGTCGCTTGAGAATGTATTTGGTCATTGAAAACCTCTGACCTTTCCGGGAGAAGATGCAGCCAGTATTCAGCCGATTTGTTTCACACTGATTTCGCTGGCTTTACCAGCATCGAACGCTCTGCTCCGTGTTCTTTTAGGGGCAGAATGCTCACTTGTACCGCCGGTGACCTGACAGTCATGAGTTGGCAACATACGCGAAACACTTGCCTCATAGCCTCCGATCAGATCGGTCGATACACGACCGTGCGCATGCATCAGAAGGAGTGTCATGAGTGACGAACTGTGGGCTTGGTCGGCCACCCGACTGGCTGCGGCCATCGCCGCACGAGAAGTCTCGGCGCAGGAGGCGCTGACTGCGTCGTTCGAACGCATTGATGCGGTGAACCCGACCATTAACGCGATGGTCGACGTCTACCGTGACGAGGCCACCGCTGCGGCGAAGGCCACCGACGACTACCTCGCTGCCGGCTTCTCGCTCGGCCCACTCGGCGGTGTGCCGGTGGCCATCAAAGACAACACTCATTCGGTGGGCCACCCGGCGACCAACGGCATCCCAGCCCACGCCGATGAGCTCTCGACTGCCGACGACCCGGTGGTCTCGCACCTGCGGCGCGGCGGCGCGAATGTGATCGGCCGCACCAACCTGCCACCGTGGTGCTGGCAGTGGTTCTCGACCAACGAGCTGTTCGGCACCACGCTGAACCCCCGCAATCACGACCTCACCCCCGGCGGCTCAAGCGGCGGTGCCGGCGCGGCCGTGGCGTCCGGGTTCGTCACCATCGCGCAGGGCAATGACATCGCCGGCTCGATTCGCTACCCGGCCTACGCCAACGGCGTGGTCGGACTGCGCCCGACCATCGGCGCTGTGCCCGGCAACGATCCCTCCCCCGAAGACAAACCTCTGGCCAACCAGCTGTTCGCCACGCAGGGCCCGCTGGCACGCAGCGTCGACGACGTGCGCCTGGCCTTCGAGGTCATGCGCGGTTACTCGGCCCGCGATGCGGTCACCGTGCCCGCGATTGACATGCCCGCGGGCGCCAAGCGCGTCGCGGTCTACCGCGGCACCGAGATCGCCCCGCTCAATGCGGCTGTCTCGCAGGCGCTCGACGCCTCGATCACCGCGCTGACGGCGGCTGGCTACGTTGTCGAAGAGATCGAAACCGACCTGTTTCAGCAGATGTTCGAGCTCGAGGAGCTGCTGGCGCTGCAGGAGTTCATACAGTCAGGCTCATCGCACCTCGACGAGGGCGGCGAGATTCTGCGCAACGGTCTCGAAGGGCACCGTGCCGTGGTCGAGCAGTTCTTCGGCAGCGGCTACACCATGACCCTCGGCGACTACACCCAGGCGCTCGCACGTCGCGGCACCGTGATCCGCGGCCTGCAGGCGCTGCAGGAGCGCTACCCACTGATTCTCACACCGGCCTCAGCCGAACTGCCATATCTGCAAGACGAAGACCAGCATGCCTCGCTCGACCGCAAACGCGAGATGGTGCTCGCGGCCTGGCCGATGTGCACCACGCCGGCGGTGGGCTTCCCCGGGCTCGTGGTGCCCACCGATGTCGTCGGCGCCGGCGTGCCGCTCGGCGTGCAGCTGATCTCTCGACGGTTTGCCGAGAACGACCTGTTCACCGCAGGCGCGGCGCTCGAGAACGTGTTCGGCGAGGTGCCCGTGGCCTGACCTACTTCAAAGACCCGAAAGAGCCGGTGCCCGTCCTGCGGGGGCACCGGCTCTTTCGTCTGGATGCGCGGGTCAGCTGGGTCGGCGCAGCTCGCGCAGCGAGGCGACGCGCTCGGCCACCTCGATATTGAGCACGCCAGCCAGTGGGTCGGCGAGGTCGGTGGCGTGTGAGGCGAGGTAGGCCGCCCGTTCGGCCGACTGCGCGGCGGCGAGACCGCGCAGCAGCAGACGCTGCGCCTGCCGGGCAGGTGCGGCGACGGCGAGCACTTCGAGCTCGCGCCAGTCGAGATCACGCACCTGCAGATAACCTGCCATGAACTGCGTCACCAGCCACCAGCCACGCTCATCGAGATCGATCATGCTGCCCGCGCCCACGGCAGCGTCGAGCACGGTGGCCGTGCGCACCACATCGCCGAAGTCGATCACGCCGGCCACGTGGCCGTCGTCACCGAGCAGCACGTTGAACGGGTTGAAGTCGTTGTGTCCCACCTGATGGTCGAGCGTGGGCACGACAGCTGCCGCATACTTCTCGTACTCCGACAGCGAGCGCTCGGCCAGTTCGAGCTCACGCCCGCTCAAATGCTCGGCAAGGGGTGCCAGCGTGGGCAGTTCGGCAAGGTCCCAGGCAAGTCGTCGCGCGTCGGAGCTCTGTGAGAAGCCCCGCATCGCCAAGGAGAGATGGGCACACGCGCCACCGAAGCCGGCGAGTTCGCTGGCCGTGGGCCGATAGCCCTCGCGCATCCCCAATGGCACACCGGGTAGGTACTCAAGCACTCGCAGCACCCGCCGCGCCCCAAGGCCACCAGCGTCGTCAGCAGACAGCGGCACGCTCGCCGCACCCGTTCGACTGCGCAGCACACGCGGCACGGCCGGGCCGTGGCTCGACATGTGGTCGCCGGCCCAGATCATCGCCTCGGTCTGCAGCCCGATCAGCTCGACCGGCTCGGCCGGGGAAGAGATCTTCACCGTCCAGGCACCGTCATCGGTCACCGCCCGAAACGTGTCGTCTTTCTCGGTGGGCAGTCGGCGCAGCTCCACGTCGAGCCCATAGTGTTCGCGCAGCAGCTCGGCCACGCTGGCATCTGGCAGATGCACGATGCGCTCATCAGAGAAGCCAGACTCTTCGAGCAGCGCATCGAGATCTGCAGTCGCAGTCTCAGCCATCAGAACTGCACCTCGTCGTTGACCAGGCTCGACGGCCGCACGCCGTCGGCCAGTCGCTCGACCTGGCTGCGCAGCACCCGTTCGCGAGCCTCTAAGAACGATTCCTCAGACAGAAACGCCGAATGCGGGGTGATGACTGTCTGCTCCAGCTGGGCCAGCTCGGTGCGACCACCCGGCTCTGACTCGCTCACGTCGACGGCGGCGCCGGCGATCACGCCCTCGCGCAATGCGGTGACCAAGGCAGCCTCATCGACCACGGCCCCGCGTGCGGTATTGATCAGCAGGGCGTCTGGCCCCATGAGTTCGAGCTCGCGTCGGCCGATCAGATGACGTGTCTCGGGCAGCAGCGGGCAGTGCAGCGAGACGATGTCGCTGGTGGTGAGCAGTTCGTCGAGGTCGGCCACGCGACGGGCTCCCGTCGAGGCGACGAACTCGTCGCTCTTCGTGGGTGCGTAGACCAGCACGTTCAATCCCAACGCGCGCAACCCCGGCATCATGCGCTGTGGAATGCCACCAAAGAACACCAGCCCCACGGTGCGTCCGGCCAGGCGGTGAGGCATGGGGGCAGCAAAGGGATTCCATTCACCCTGCCGCACCGAGCGATCGAGGCGGGTGATGCCGCGTGAGATGTCGAGAATCAGCCCCAAGGCATGGGCCGCGACTTCTTCGACGCAGAACCCCGGCGCATTGGTCACGCAGACGCCGTGGTCGGTGGCCGCGGCCAGATCAAAGTTGTTCGTGCCGATTGCCTGCACCGAGGCAATGCGCAGATCAGGCAGTCGGTCGAGCACATCGCGGCTGACCTCGATGTACTCCACCACCGCGCCAGCCGCACCGCTCGCCGCGGCCACGAACGAGTCTGCGGTGTCAGGCCCAGCGGCTTGACGCAGACGCACCCGATCGGCGGCTCCCCACTGCTCAAGCAGCTGCTGCTCATAGGCCAGGTCATCGGCGATGTTGTAATAGACGATCTCGGGTGTGGTGTTCAACTGAGCTCCTGCGGGTCGAGGGCCGCAGCGATCGAGACATCCCAGCCTCGATATCTGCTGCCCGGGGTGAGCCACGCCTGATGCGGCGTGATCATGGTGTTTGGGGCCGAAAGCAAGGGGTCGGCCCGCCAGTCTGGTGGTTCGTGTTCGAGCACATCGAGCACCGCACCACGCAGACGGCCGTCGGCAAGCGCACGGCTCACCTGGACAGCGTCGAGCAGGCCGCCTCGAGCGGTATTCACGAGCCCTGCCCCGGGTCGCATCCACGAGAGAAAACGGGGCCCGACCAAGCCAGCTGTGCTCGCCGTCAGCGGCACATGCAGCGACACAACGTCACTGGCCGAGACCAGATCACTCATCGATTCGTACACCTCAACATAGGCCGACTCCGGATGCCGTGCGATCGACGAGCGGTTCCACACCAACGTGCGCACACCGAGCTCATGCAGTCTCGTGGCGAGGTGCCGCGCAATGGTGCCGAACCCGACCAACCCGACCACGGCATCCGACAGCGCAATCGGTTCGAGTGAACGGCACCACCACCGCTGTTCACGCACCATGCTCGACCCTCGCAAGAGATCTTTGAGCAGCACCTGCACGCCGGTCAGAGCGTATTCGGCCACTTCGACGGCGTTGTAGCCGGGGGCGCTGCGCACCTGCATGCCGAGGGCGTGTGCCCGCCCCACATCAATGTGGTCGACGCCGACTGACGGCGTGGCGATCCAGCGCGTTCCGCGCAAGCGGTCGAGCAGCTGCTCGTCGACTGGTGAGGCCGGGGCGGCCAGCAGCAGGTCACAGCGTTCACCGAGCTCTACGGCCCCCGGTGGCAGCACCACCAGACGCAGGCCACGGCGCTCGACCAGCGCTCGAATGTGCTCCACTTCTTCATCGGTCTGATCAACACGCAGCAGCAGTGCGGTTTCGGGGGTCTCTGCAGTCATCACTCACTCACTCGGGGGGATGTGGTTCGCTCAGTTCTGATCGGAGGGCACCAGTGACATGTCGTCAGGCGACCACGACACGCTCACCCGCTCCCCTTTTCGGGTCTGACCTTCAGGCAGGTGGCGACGCACACGAACTTCAATTTCAAAGCCCAGGTCGCAGGCCACATAGAAGCGATATGCGGTGCCGAGATAAATGACCTCACGCACAGTGCCCTGTACCTCAGGGCCTTTGACCAGCGCAGTGTCTGGGCGCGAGTGGCGACTGCGCAGCGTCACCTGCTCAGGGCGCACCACGATTGCGGCACGCTCTGACTCGGCGAATCGCCCCACGCTGCGGCTGGGAATCGGGAAGGCCTGCCCTTCGACCTCGAGCGCACCCTGACGCATGGTGCCGCGCAGAATGTTCGACTCACCGATGAAGTCGGCTACAAACACCGACGCCGGATTCTCATAGAGATCCTGCGACGTTCCGTACTGCTCAATGCCGCCGTTGTTGTAGATGGCGATCTGGTCGCTCATCACCAACGCCTCTTCTTGGTCGTGCGTGACAAACACCACGGTGGAGTTCAGCTGCTCGGCAATGTTCTTGATGCTGATCTGCATATTCTCTCGCAGTCGCTTGTCGAGGGCGCCCAGCGGTTCGTCCATCAGCAGCAGATCGGGTTCGAACACGATCGCGCGAGCCAGCGCAACACGCTGTTGTTGCCCGCCCGAAAGCTCTTTCGGCAGCGCCTTCGCACGATGGCCCAGTTCGACGAGCTCGAGCGCAGCTGCAGCCTTGGCCGCTGCCTCGCGCCGCTTGACCCCACGCACCTCAAGGGGAAAGGCCACGTTGCGCAGCACGCTCATATGCGGAAACAGCGAGTAGTTCTGAAACACCATGCCGATGTCGCGTTTGTTGGGCAGCAACGTGGTGATGTCTCGCCCGCGCAGTAGGATGCTGCCGGTCGTGGGTTCGAGAAACCCGGCGATCATGTTCAGCGTGGTTGACTTGCCCGAGCCCGAGGGGCCGAGCATAGTCAGAAAGGTGCCCTGCTCCAGCTCGAAACTGACGTCGCGCACGGCGTATGCGTCGCCGAAGCGTTTGCCCACTCCGTCCAGCACGAGAGCAGGGCCGTCGTATTCCTGTGCAGCGAACTGTGCGGCCGGGGCGGTGAGGGTGTTGGTCGTTGACATGTTACTTGGAGCCTTTCTGCAGACGGGTCAGCCCGACGAGGGCCAGTGTCGAGATGATCATGAGCACTGTGCTCAGCGCAGCGAGCGTCGGAGTGAGCGTGGTGCGCGACTGCGTCCACATCTCGACCGGCAGCGTTTTGAGTCTCGGCGAGACCAAGAACGTCGACACCACCACTTCGTCCCATGAGGTGACGAAGGCGAACAGCGCTCCGG
The DNA here is from genome assembly GCF_000423505.1 of Pseudoclavibacter soli DSM 23366. Classification (GTDB taxonomy): domain Bacteria; phylum Actinomycetota; class Actinomycetes; order Actinomycetales; family Microbacteriaceae; genus Pseudoclavibacter_A; species Pseudoclavibacter_A soli. Next base: position 285,603 of record NZ_KE384027.1, on the reverse strand, counting down.
CGATCACGCCGGGCATGATCTGCGGCAGCGTCACACGAAAGAACGTGGTCACCGGGCCAGCACCGAGAATGGAGGCCGCGCGCACCTGATTCGGATCAAACTGCGCGATGCTCGCACCGACGGCCACCATGACGAAGGGGATGCAGATGACGGTGTGCCCGATGGCGAACCCGAGCAGTGTGCCGTAGAGACCGATCTTCAGAAACAGCACGTACAACCCGATACCCACGATCACCGCAGGAATGATCATCGGCGCCATGGTGAGCCCTTGGATCAGCCCGCGCACCCGCTTCGAGGCCTTCGTGATGCCCATCGCTGCGGCGGTGCCGAGCACGGTGGCGAACACGGTGGCGATGAGCCCGACCTGCAGGCTGACCAGCGCCGTGCGCCCCCACACCGGGTCTTCGATCAGCTGCTGATACCAGTGCAGGGTCCAGCCGCCGCGAAACTGCCCGAGCGTCGGACTCTCGGTCAGCGACATCGGAATAATGAACAGCGTGGGCAGAATCAGGTACAGCCCGATCAGGCCTGCTGCGATGCCCAGCAGCACCCAGCGCACCTGCACGCGGCGGCGGGGAGATCTCGTCGTGGTGCTCATTTAGCGCCTTCCTTGAGTCGTGCGGTGATGCGCTGTGCCGCACCGACCAGAGCCAGCGACACCAGCGTGCCGCCGAGCAGGATCATGCCGATGGCGCTGGCGCGCACCGTGCCGATCTTCTGCACTTCTTGAATCAGCAGCTCACCGACCATCATGTTGTCGGGCGAGCCGAGCATCGCCGGGGTGATGTAAAAGCCGAGGCTCATCACGAACACCAGAATGCCTCCGGCGACCAGCCCCGGCACCGACAGCGGCAGAAAGACCCGACGGAACCGCTGCCAGGGGCTCGCCCCCAAGCTGACCGCGGCACGCAGCTGCGAACGGTCAATGTTGCTCATGGCATTCATCAGCGGAATCACAGTGAACGGCAGCAGCACGTGCACCATGCCGATCAGCACCCCGAGTTCGGTGCGGATCAGGGGCAGCGGCTCATCAATCACTCCCCAGTCGATCAGCGCCTGGTTGATCACACCTGTGTCTTGCAGCAGCCCCACCCACGCGAACGAGCGGGTCAGCACGCTGACCCAGAACGGCATCAGCACCAGCGCCACCAGCAGCAGCCGAGTGCGCGGCCCCACTCGCTGAATCACATAGGCATATGGGTACGCGAGCGCCAGACAGATGATCGTGGTCGCCAGCGCGGTCTTGATCGTGTTGCCAAAGACCTTCATGTGCGATGACGAGGTGAATACCTCGGCATATGTGGCCACGCCGTCTTGCATCGAGTTCGCGAACATCAGCGCCAGCGGCACGATGAAGAACACCGCCAAAAAGATGACCGCCGGCAGCACTAGGGTCCATCCGGGCATTCGGAAGGGTGCGCGCCGCGAACTCGGCCGCGCGACAGTGGGTGAATGAGTCAAAGCGGTGTGCCTTTCAGTGGGCGACGACATCACGTGGCGCGAAGCGCTGACCGTGACGGATGCTGTGGTTTCCAACACCTTTTCATCGACACGTTTCGGCTTGGCATTCGCTGTGTTAAATCCATGTGTCCGACGGCAGGATGCTCGAACGGCAGTCAGCGCAGCGCACCTTCGCCGCGCAGCTCGGTGCACACCGCATCGAGCTCGCTCAGCAGTCGGTCGGCATCACCCGACCGGAAGGCCATCGGCGGCCGAATCTTCAAAATGTTGCCCTGCACTCCAGAGGCAGAGATGAGCACCCGCCGCTCACGCAGGCGGTTGACGATCTCGGTGGCCAGCGCCGTATCCGGAGCCAGTGTGTCGCGGTCGCTGACCAGATCAACCCCAATGAACAACCCGGCCCCGCGCACCTCGGCGACCGCCGCATCCTGCGCTGTGATCGAGCGAATGCCCGCAACGATCTGGTCGCCGACGGCCTTGGCATTGTCGATCAGGCGTTCGCTCTCAATCACGTCGAAGACGGCCTGAGCGGCGGCGATCGACACCGAGTTGCCGCCGAAAGTGTTGAAGTAGCGGATGCTGGCGCCGAAGCTCTCAAGCAGTTCGGGTCGGAAAACCGCGGCGGCGATCGGAATGCCGTTGCCCATCGGCTTGCCCATCGTCACGATGTCGGGCACCACGCCATGGCGTGCGAACCCCCACCAGCCGTCGCCGAGGCGCCCAAACCCGGGCTGCACTTCGTCAGCGATGTACAGGCCGCCGGCGGCTCGAACCACCTCGGCGGCATCGGCCAGCCAGCCGGTCGGGTCTGGATGGATACCGTCTGAGGAGAATGCGCAATCGGCGATCAGCGCACACACCTGCACCCCATGACGGCGCAGATCGTCGACCGCTGCCTGCACGTGCTCGCGCATCACGCGAGTGAACTCGGCGCCGGTCACCCCCAAGCGCAGCGGATCAGGCGCCGGGATCACCCGCACATGCTCACCCAACGGCACATTCGCGCCGAGCGAGGGGGAGAACGCCGCCACCGCCTCAGTCACGCCGTGGTAGGCGTTCGCCGTGACGATCACGCCGGTGCCCCCGGTGACCCAGCGCGCAACCCGCATGGCCAGGTCATTGGCCTCAGAGCCGGTGCAGGTGAACATGACGTTGTCGAGCTGCTCGGGGAAGGTGGCCAGAAGCCGCTCGGCATAGTCGACTACGCCATCTTGCAGGTATCTGGTGTTCGTGTTCACTCGCTGCATCTGGGTGTGCACCGCCTCGACCACATGCGGATGCGCATGACCCACGCACGGCACGTTGTTGTACACGTCGAGATACTCGTTGCCCTCGGCGTCGTAGAGATGCACCCCAGACGCATGATCGACGGTGACCGGGTGCTCATAAAACAGGCGATACGCCGGCCCCAGCACGCGGTCGCGTCGGTGCACGAGCTGTCGCTCTGACTCGCTCAACTGTGCGGCATGAGCAGGGTCGAAACCGTTGACCATGGCGCCAGAAGATGAGGTGAGGGAGATGGATGAGGACATGCGTGCGCTCCTTGGGAGATGTGTCCGCGAACGGGTGGTACCTGTATTCCACTCCAGTGCCACAACACGTGCGGGCGATGTCGCAGCACTGCAACGAACTTGAAACACTGCCGTCACACAGCACTCGTAGTTTTTGAGCCATGACGACCCATTCCCCCACTGAGGTGCTCCCGGGCACCCGTGCCTGCGTATTCGGTGGCAACCGCGGCATCGGCCTCGCCGTCACCGAGCGACTGCTGTCTGCCGGTGCTGAGGTCTGCTATCTGTCGCGTTCGCCCGCAGCCGAGGGTCGCGCCGCAGAGGCAACCTTCCTTCCCGTCGATCTCAGCTCGGCCAGCGACGCCGCTCAGGCGGTCTCTTCAACCGTGCAGCAGCTCGGCGGCCTCGACCTGCTCGTCTTCGGCTCGGCGGCGTTCGACCGCGGTCGCGTCGAACAGCTCGACGACTCCACTTGGGATGCCGTCATCGCGGTCAACCTCACCGCGGCCTTCCACGCAATACAGGCGGCCATCCCAGCGCTGCGCGAATCGGCCTGCCCGCGCATCGTGGTCATCTCATCAATCACCGGGCCGACCACAGGCCTGCCGGGCATGTCGCACTACGGCGCCACCAAGGCCGGCTTGGAAGGGCTCGTGCGCGGTGCCGCCGTTGAGTTGGCGGCAGACGGCATCACCGTCAACGCAGTGCAGCCGGGGCTCATTCTGACCGAGAACATGCATGCCAGCTATGGCCCCGAACGACTGCGACAGATGGATGCCCTGGTGCCGGGTGGTCAGATCGGGCGCCCTGAAGACATCGCGGCGGCGATCTCGTATCTGGCCAGCCCGGCAGCGGGGTTCGTCACGGGTGTGGCGCTGCGCGTCGACGGCGGCATGACGCTCACCGAGAACCCATATGCGCCCTGAGGCTCAGTCAGCCGGCTGTTCGAGCAGCTCGCGCAGCCGGGTGCCCACGTTGCGGTAGAGCTCGGTGGCCGAGCGATCGGAGTACCAGCCCATGTGCGGGGTCAGCAGCACACGATCCATCGTCAGCAGCGGATCGTCGGGGTCAGGAGGCTCCTGGTCGAGCACGTCAAGCGCGGCGTGCAGAATATGCTCTTCTTCCATGGCTCGGGCGAGCGCCTTCTGATCGATGATCGCCCCACGGGCGGTGTTCACGATCGCGCTGCCACGACGCATCATGTGCAGCTGCTGCGCACCGATCAGGCCGCGAGTGGCTGGGGTCAGCGGCACGTGCAGCGAGACGATGTCGGCCCACGACAACAGTGAGGTGAGGTCTGCGGCCTGACGCGCGCCGGCGGCCAGGGTTTCGGGGGTCAGCCCCTTCATCTCGTGCACCAGCACCTCCATGCCGAGGGCGAGGGCGTCCATCGCGACCAGTTGGGCCACGTCGCCGAACCCGATCAAACCGAGCCGGCGGCCGCGAATCAGCCGCGGCCTGGTCTCGAGCACGTTCCACTCCCCCGACCGGGCCGCCGCACCGGCATGGCGTAGGTCGCGGATGACACTCAGGATGAGCGCCAGGGTGTGGTCTGCCGTCTCGCGTCGGTTGTGGGCCGGGGTGTTCACCACCTTCACGCCGCGGGCTCGTGCAGTGGCCACGTCGACATGGTCGGTGCCCACAGAGGGGGTGATGATCACCCGCAGGCTCGGCGGTGCCAGCACGGTCTGCCGTCCGAACGTGAGGTCGGTCTCGGCGACCATGGCGACCACTGCGGGGTCGGCGGGGTCACCGGCCCCCATTGTCACGCGATACCCGTCACCGAGCGCTTCTTGCAGCACGTCACGCTGGTGATGCAACGGCAGTCGGGTCACCAGCGCGACGATCGGTGTGCTCTGCGTCTCGGCCATCGTCGCCCCCTGTCAGTGTCGCCATTCTACGATCGTCACAGACAATCGGCTCCGCGTTCGAGCCTCGCCACATGTGCGGCGATGCTGTAATCGTCGGCCATGTGCGTCATAGCCTCTCCGAAGGCGAACTGCTCGGCGATCTCGCCGATCGCCGGAGCCAGTTTGAAACCGTGCCCAGAGAAGCCCGTCAGCGTGAGCACGCTGCCGGTGGCGTCGACATCCACCACCGGCACTTTGTCGACGGTGAACGCATCATGGTGCACGCTCGAGTGCACTGGCTCTGGGTTGAGGTCGGGAAAGAAGCTCTGAGCCAGTCGCCCGATCTCGCTGAGCCGGTCGGGGGTGATGAACTTGGGCACATCGTCGACGTCGGCGACCGGGTCGTGGAATCGGCGGGGGGTCACCTTCAGGCTGTAGCCGTCGAGCGACGGGGCGCCGAAGAAGTGCACCCCGCCCTCATCACGAATGAAGGCCGGAAAGCGGTCGGGCGTGAACATCTCGAGGTGATGCGGCATGAACCAGGTCAGCGGCAGCGGCTGCACCGAGATGATGCGGCGAAGCTCAGGCGACAGACGCTTGGCCCATGATCCCTGGGCTACCACGACCGCTCGGGCACGGATGGTGCGCCGGTTCGTGGTCACTGTCACGCGCGCAGCCCCGTCGACGCTGATGTCGATCACCTGCTCATGCGTGAGCACGCGCGCTCCGAAGCGCTCAGCCTGCTCCAGCGCACTGAGTACGCTGAGTTCGGGGCGCATGCCGCCGCCGAACACGTCGAGCACACCCACATTGTCCTCGTTCACGGCGTGCTGCGGGTAGCGCTCGCGCAGCTGTGCGGTGTCCAGCAGCTCATGCGGCAGGTCGTATTCACGCACGCTGTCGATGACGTTGCGCACCGCGGCGTCTTCGGCATAGCCCACCGTCAGCGTGCCCACCTGCAGCAGCAGCGAACGGCCGCTGTCGGCTTCGAGCTCATGCCACAGCTCTCTGGCACGCAGCAGCGTCGGCACATACCGCGTGCCCTCGTGGTAGGCGGTGCGGAACACCCGAGACTCACCGGTGAACGATCCATGGCTGTGCGCGGCACCGTATTGTTCGACGCCCACCACACTGCGCCCGCCGTGGCGCGCGATACGCCAGAGCGACATCGCCCCCATAGTGCCCAGACCGACGACGGCGATGTCGGTCTCGATGTCTTCGACCGTGGTCTGTGCACGGGGTTGCATCTTCTGCTCCTCAGTTGTTGATCTCGATGGCAACGGGCGGTTCAGGCGAGCTCGGGTTGATCCCAGAACGGCAGGCGAGTGCCGATGCCCTCGCGCACCGCGTTGCGGTACACCTCGGTGCCCCAGGCCATATCTTCCACGGGCATGCCGCCGATGCTCAGCACGATGATCTCGTCATCACTTGTGCGTGCCGGATGCTCGCCCTTGATGATCGCTCCCAAGTTGGTCACGTCATCACGAGCGATCAGCCCCTCTTTGATCAAATCCATGAACTCCGTGCCGATGATGCCGATGAATTCGTGCAGAGCCGGCACATCGTACTCGGCGGCCCATGATTCGTACAGGCCGATGTAGTCAACCACTTTGGTTGCTCGGTTGATCAAAAAGTCGCGATCGAGACGCAGATTCGCCGGGATGCTCAGCAGCGCGCCCGGTTTGATCCACTCCTCGGCGATGTACGGATAGTTCTGCGACCCACGAGCACCGGTAGTGGCTGAGCTCACAATGTCGGCTCCGCGCACCGCCTCCTCGATCGAATCGGCGATGGTGATCGTCGAGATCTGCGGAAAGTGCTCTCGCGTGTAGTCCGCGAAGGCCTCCGCCGTCACTCGACGACGGCCATAGATCTGCACGGTGTCGATGCCCGGCCGCACGCTCAAGAATGACTCGAGCGCCGTACGGTTCATCACACCGGGGCCAATGATGCCGAGCACTCGGGCATCCTCGCGAGCGAGATGGCGAGCGCCCACGCCCGGAACCGCCCCCGTGCGATAGGAGCTGATCAGGTTGCCCGCCATGATGGCCTTCGGCGCACCAGTCTCTTTGTCGTTGAGCACCACCACGTGGATCGAACGAGACAGCCCCTGCTCGCGATTCTTCGTGTTCGATCCATACCATTTGACCCCGACAGCGTCGAAGCTGCCGCCGATGTAGGCCGGCATGGCCATGAACCTGCGATCAGGTGCATTCACCGGCATGTTCGGAAATGGCGATGAATCGGGGAAGGTGATCATCATGCCGTGCGAGTTGTGGTCGCTGCCGCCCATGCGATAGTCGCCGTCATCCAGCAGGGTCAGCACCTCTGACATGGTGTCGATGCACTTGGGCATGTCTTTCACCCCCGCAGCGATCATGTCGGGCTCGCTGAGGTAGAGCAGATCGATTGCGGTGGACGAGGTCATGATGTGGGCTCCTAGTGCAGTGGTGGGGTGAGATAACTAGTGAAGGCGGGCGACTCAGCCGTTGATGTCGCCCAAGCCGATGACTTTAAGGTTGACGAACTCAAGCAGGCCGAGCTCGGTGAGCTCGCGACCGTATCCTGAGCGCTTGGTGCCGCCGAAGGGCACATCGGCACCGCCGAGTGAGGGGCGGTTGATCGAGACCATACCGGTGTCGAGGCGAGCACCGACGGCCAGGCCGCGCTGCTCGTCAGCCGTGAACACCGACCCACCGAGTCCGTAGGGGCTCGAGTTGGCGACGGCGACGGCCTCCTGCTCGTCAGCCACCCGATACAGCTGAGTGACTGGCCCGAAGAACTCCTCGGTGTAGGCCGGGTTGTCTTCGGCGATGTCGGTGAGAATGACCGGAGCCATGAACCACCCGTGCTCAGGCAGCGCGATGTCGACGGTTTCTGCGGTCGCACCGGCGGCGACCGCTCGATCGACCTGTTCGAGCAGCTCGGTGCGGGCGCCTGCAGAGCTCAGCGGGGCAAAAGTCGTCTGTTCGTTCAACGGGTCGCCGGCGACCAGCTTGGCCACCTCGGCGCGGTAGGCCGCGGCAAATCGGTCATACACCGCATCGACCACGATCATGCGCTTCGACGAAACGCAGACCTGGCCGGAGTTGCGGTGACGCCCGAACGCCGCCCATTTAGCGGCCAGCTCCACGTCGGCGTCTTCGAGCACGATGAGCGCATCGGCGCCGCCGAGCTCCATTGTGCTCTTTTTCAGCGCTGCGGCCGCCTGCCCGGCGATGATGGCGCCAGCGGCCTCGCTGCCGGTCAGCGCCACACCGCGCACGCGGTCGTCGGCAATGATACGGGCACTCTGCGCATGGCTGGCGAACAGGTTGGTGAACAGCCCCTCCGGAGCGCCAGCGTCAAGCATCAGCTGCTGCCAGGCGGCTGCGGCGCGGGGCACATTCGAGGCGTGCTTCAGAATCACCGTGTTGCCGGCGGCCAGCTGCGGCGCCAGCACTCGCGCAATTTGGTAATACGGAAAGTTCCACGGCTCCACGATGTAGACGATGCCCAGCGGCGAGGGCACCACTTGATAGTGACCGCCCTTGTAGTTGGCCGAGGGTCGCGTCTGCGGGGCCAGTTCTGCCGCAGCATGATCTGCGTACCAGCGCAGGATGCGCACACAGTTATCTACCTCGGCTCGCGCTTCGACGATGGTCTTGCCCATATCTGCCGTGAGCACCGGCGCATAGATCTCGCGGTCGGCCTCAAGTCGGTCGGCGATCGCGGCCAGCACACGGGAGCGCTCGGCGTGATCCGTCTCGCGCCAGCTCAGCTGCGCGGCATGGGCAGAGGCGAGCGCCTGCTCGACCTCGGCATCGGTCGCATTCGCAAACTCCTGCTCGATCTGCTCGGTGTAGGGGTTGATGGATGTATAGGCCACGTCGTCACTTCCGTTCGGTTCGTCGAGACCGAATCTAGGCAGCCAGTGTTTCACCGGTATTTCGGCGTCGTTTCGATCGCAGGCAGACCGAGCCATGTGCGCGCCCTGTTGCGATCGGGCGACCGGGGCATCCACCATGCCCCGGCGTGCAATTGCACGCATCACATGTTTCACCGCGGTTTCAGACTGATGAAACAGCGTTAATGCAAGCGAAACACGCCCGTCTCACACCCTCTCTAAGGTTTTTCTCAGAGAAGCGAGCGGAAACTGCTCGCTGGCGCACCCTTCCCGTTGTCGAAACAGAAAGCAGAGTCATATGACTGCGAAACCCCACACTTCGAGCCGTCGCTCACTCCGTCGCTCACGCATCACCAAGGGCCTGGCCTCGGTGGCAGCCGCTTCCAGCGTGCTCGCACTGACCGGTTGCACCGGCAGCACCGCCGACGAGAACACCATCACCATCTATGACTGGAGCGCCACCACTGGCACCGGGTACACCCCAACCAACAACACCTATCTCTATGAGCCCTGTGCCGAAGAGCTCGGTGTCACGGTCGAGGTCGACAACCCCATCGATTACTCCAAGATCCGCACCGCGATCGAATCGGGCAACGTGCCTTGGGATCTGATGAATGTGCAGAACGACTTCGGTTCGAGCCCCGACGAGCTCGAGGCGATCGACTACAGCGTGGTCGATCGTGACCGGTTCTCAGGCGACTACGCCCAGGACTACCGCGTGGGCTCTGACGTGCAGGCCACTGCGGTCGCGTACAACTCCGACCTGTTCCCCACCGGCTTCGACAGCTTCGCCGACTTCTTCGACACCACCACATACCCCGGCAAGCGCGCCGTGCCGAAGAGCCTGTTCGCCGGGTTGATCGAGGCCGCGTTGATCGCCGACGGCGTGCCCAAAGACGAGATCTACTCGATGCCGCTCGACGAGACTCTCGACCGCGCCTTCGCCAAACTCGACACGATCAAAGACGACCTGGTCTTCTGGGAGACCGGCGCCGATTCGCAGTCCAAGCTCTCCAGCGGCGAGGCGGTTGCCGGGCTCGTCTGGGTCAACCGCGCCGATGACGCGGTCAAGAACGACGGGGCACCGCTCGAGGTGGTGAAGAGCGAGTGGATTCAGACCGACGACTACTGGGTGATTCCGAAGGGCGCGCCCAACGCCGAGCTCGCGCAGAAGTTCATCAACTGCATCACCGACCCAGAGAAGCAGGTGCAATGGGCCAACCACATCGTGTTCGGCCCCACCACCACCGAGGCGCTTGAATCGCCTGAGCTCGAGGCCAACCCGAACCGGCCGACCAGCTACATGGAGGGCCAGGTGAAGGTCGACGACGACTGGTGGACCGAGAACTACAAGGCCATCGCCGAGCGCTACAACTCATGGATGCTCAGCTGAGCCGACATCGCACGGCATGACCCAGCGGGGTCGGGGAGCTGTTCCTCGGCCCCGCTTCGTCGTGTGCGCGGCCAGACTCAGAGCATGTCCTCCAGGCGGCAGTTGACCAACAGCTCGGCGACGGATGCCGTGTTGGGCAGCTCGATCACCGTGCGCATCAGGTGCGCGAGCGTGGCCGGCTGGGTCATTTCGTCTGCCGTGACTTTGGTCGCCTGGGCGGTCATGTCGGTGCGCACGAAGCTCGGGCACACCGCGCACACGCGCACACCGTCGGCCCAGGCCTGCTCGCGCACGGTGTGGGCGAGGCCCACCACGGCGAACTTGCTGGTGCCATAGGCCACTTTGTCGTTGCGGATGCGTTTGCCCGACATCGAGGCCAACAGCATCAGCCTCCCGCTGCCCGAACGCCGCAGGCTCGGCAGCACCTCCTGTGCCAACAGTGTCGGCGCGAGCGTGTTGATGCGCCACACTCGCTCCATCTCTTCCGCGGTGACCGTGGTCAATGGCTGCGGGCTGTTCACTCCGGCACAGTGCACCACGGCGTCGACCCGCCCCGCCCACGCACGCGTGGCCGCATGCCAGCGCGCTGGAGCATCCTGATCACCCGCATCATAATCGCTCACCAGCACCCGCTCGTCAGCAACGAGCTCAGACGGCAGAGCGCTCGGGTCACGCACGCCGAGCGAGAGCGCCCAGCCGGCCTGGTGCAGCTCCGCGGCGATCGCCCGTCCGATGCCTCGGGTGGCGCCTGAGATCATGGCCACTCGCTCAGCGCGTGGTGAGGTGTGTTCAGATGTGCGGCAATTTATCGAATGTGTCATAAGCGTCGGCGCCCGGTCGGGCGCGCATCCTCCTCTGTTGCAGCACTGATGGTAGGCAGCGGGTGTTTCGAGCGGGTTGCGCACAGCGGGCGAGCAGCGTTGGCCATCGACTTCGCTTATGCCCCGATAAGCCCAGCTGTGCGGCGAAGTTGCCCGAGCCGTGCGGCTCAGACCACCATGGCTTCATCGCTGCACTCGAACAGGCTTTGGAGGAATGTGCAATGACTACATCAGGAGAACACGCCGACGTCATCGTGATCGGGCTCGGCACCATCGGATCGATGGCCGCGTGGCAGATCGCAGCCAGCGGACGACGAGTGATTGGGCTCGAGCAGTATGGTTTCGTGCATCCGTTCGGCGGGTTCACCGGCGAGTCGCGACTGTTTCGCACCGCCTACCATGAGGGGTCGATGTACGTGCCCCTGCTGCTGCGCGCACGTGAGCTGTGGCAGCAGCTCAACGCGATCACCGGGCGCGACGTCTTTCTCGACGTCGGCACCCTCTCAATCGGCGTCGACGGAGACGAGTCGATCTCAAACGTGATCGCCAGCGTTGACGAACATGGGCTCGATCACGAACGTCTGAGCGCCGACGACCTGCGCGCTCGCTATCCGCAGCTGCGCATCCACGATGACGAGATCGGCGTGCTCGATCGGCTCGGCGGCGGGCTGCGCCCCGAGCTCACTGTGTTCAGCGGGTTGCAGCTGGCCCGTGCCGCCGGCGCTCAGCTGCACGACCACACCCGGGTGTTCAGCATCGAGCACGACGAGAACGGAGTCACCGTGCGCACCGATCAGGGGGTCTATCACGCCGATCAGGTGGTGGTGACCACAGGGTCATGGGCCAGCGAACTCGACCCGCGCATCGGCTCGGTCGTCGAGGTGAAACCCCTGCTGCTGACCTGGTTCATGCCCGAAGATCTGACGGCGTTCCAGCCCGGCACCTTTCCGACGTTCATCCGCGATCGCGACGGCGTGCACTTCTTCGGTGCGCCGTCACTTGAGGGGTACAGCGTGAAGATCAGCCCGTCGGGCGTGCTGCCTCCGGTGCGCTCGGTCGCCGACATCGACCACACCCTCTCCGATGAGTTCCTGAGCGATCTGGGGCGCAAGGCGCAGGCGTTCTTCCCGTCACTGAACCCGATGCCGGTGCACTACAGCGTGCATCACGACGGGTTCACCGACGGCAAAGTGCCGATCATCGATCGTTCGGCGGATGGCCGGGTCGTCACATTCGCCGGCCTCAGCGGGCATGGGTTCAAGTTCGCTCCCGTGTTCGGCGAGCTGGCCGCGCAACTGGTCGCGGGCGAGACGCCCGATCTCTATGACGAACGGTTCAGCCTCGCTGCGCACCTGACTCGTTGAGCGATCTCGGCTGGCCGCTGTGCACCACCGCACGCAGCGCAGTGGCCAGCTGGCCGGCCGCGTGCCGCACTTCGGGCACCTCAGCGCTATAGCGCAACGACACCGGGGTGACCGCTAGGTCGTCTTCGATGCGAATGTAGACGATCTGCGGCAGTCGCACCCGGGTCATGCCGAAGGGCACGATGCCGAAGCCTGCGCCGCATGCCACCAAACCGATGAAGTCGGCCTCATCGCGGTAGGTGCGCACCGAGGGAATGCTCAACCCGGCCCGTCGCAGCGTGCCCATGATCGCCTCGTGGGCAGCCGGAGCGGCTGCCCGGCGAAACATGAGCAACGGCTCGTCGACGAAATCGGTCAGCCTGCCGCCGGCGACTGCGCCGGGATGCCCCCGGCGACAGGCGATGTAGAGGTGCTCGGTGAACAGCTGTCGATGCCCTGGCCGCTCCTCCAGCTGCCACGAGCGCCGAATGCCGATGTCGAGATCTCCGCGTTCAAACGCCTGATCCTGCTCAAGCTGACTCATCTGGTAGACGAGGGGCATGGCATCCGAAATCTCATCGATGACGTCGGGCAGCAGCCCGAACAGCACCGTTGTCGAGGCGCCGATCCGCAGCGGTCGCCGCACCGACGCCTCGTCAAGATGGCGAAACCCATGAGCCACTTCGCGCAGGGCATCGCCTGCCGCGACGAACCGCCGGGCCTCAGGCTGGAGCGCGCGCCCGGCATCCGACAGCCGAATGCGCCCACGCTCGCGCACCAACAGCGTGACCCCCAGACGCGCTTCAAGCTTGGCCACTGCCTGGCTCACCGCCGACTGCGACAGCCCCAGCGCTTCGGCGGCGCGGGTAAAGCTGAGCTGGTCGGCGACCGCGATGAACGCCTCGATCTCGCGCTCTTGGCTCACTTGTTCGCGTCGTCCGTGGCAGACACCGGAATCCACGGGTGAATGAGATGTTCGGGCTGCAGCGCGATCTCGAGCTGCGCGTCGCTCATCAGCTGCTCTTCGCGCACGATATCAGGGATGCTGCGCCCCTGTGCCAGTGCATCCTGCGCCACGCGGGTGGCCGTGTGGTAACCCAGCACGGGCGACAGCGCGGTCACGATCGACACCGAGTTCCAGACCTGCTCACGCAGGTGGTCGACGTTGGCGGTGATGCCCAGCACGCAGCGATCGGCCAGCACTCGCAGTGCCCGAGCCAGGTGCCGGATCTCTTCGAAGAGGGTGTGCGCGATGATCGGCTCGAATGCGTTCAGCTGCAGCTGCCCCGACTCGGCGGCCAGTGAGATCGTCACATCGTGACCGATGATCTCGAAGGCCACCTGGTTGACCATCTCGGGAATCACCGGGTTGACCTTGCCCGGCATGATCGACGAGCCTGCCTGCACTGGCGGCAGATTGATCTCGCCCAGCCCCGAGCGCGGGCCGCTCGACAGCAGCCGCAGGTCGTTGCAGATCTTCGAGGTCTTCACCGCGATGCGCTTGAGCACGCCAGACAGCTGCACAAACCCGCCCACGTCTTGGGTGGCCTCGACGAGGTTGCCAGCGCCCTGCACCCCGAGCCCGGTGATGCGGTTGATCTCGTCGATCATCGCCTGCGCGTAGGCCGGTGGGGTGTTGATGCCGGTGCCGATGGCCGTGCCGCCGATGTTCAGCTCTTTGAGCAGATCACGAGCGGCGTCGAGCACCTTGATGTCTTCGCGCATCATGGTGGCATACGTGCCGAACTCCTGCCCCAGTGTCATGGGCACCGCGTCTTGCAGCTGCGTGCGCCCGAGCTTGAGCACGTCGGCGAACTCGGTCTCTTTGACGGCGAAGGCATCGCCCACGTACTGAATCGCCGAGCTCAGCTCGTCGAGCATCAGCAGCAGAGCGATCTTGATGGCACTGGGATACACGTCATTGGTCGACTGCGAGCAGTTGACGTCGTTGTGCGGGTCGACCACCGAGTAGTGGCCCTTGGGCTCGCCCAAGTGCTCAAGCGCCGCGTTGGCGATGACTTCGTTGGCATTCATGTTGGTCGAGGTGCCGGCCCCGCCCTGAATCGTGCCGACGGCAAACTGCTCGTGCAGCTCGCCACCGCGAATGCGTTCGCACGCTGCGATGATCGCCTGCGCCGTGCCGGGCGTGATCAGCCCGAGTCGCGAGTTGACGGTGGCCGCCGCCTGCTTGAGCACAGCAAGCGCGTTCACGAAGTCGGGGTAAGTGCCAACGGTTTTGTGAGTGATCGGAAAGTTGTCGATGGCCCGCTGAGTATGAATGCCGTAGTAGTGCGAATTGTCGATGGCAAGACTGCCGAGCAGGTCGGTTTCGTGCCGTACCGGCGGGCTGTTGAGTACTGCGGATGCTGTGGCGCTGAGGTCTCTCATGCGGGTTCTCCTCGTGGGATCTGGGTTCGCACGACCGCCGTCAGTGGCGGCTTGACTCCAGCCTAAAGAGACAGTGTGACGGGCGTGTTACCGCCTGTTCACGCGCAGATCACGAGTGCGCGCCGGGCAGCGGGCCTTCGTCGGCAGGATGCTCGGGTGCGGCGGCCTCGCCGGCCTGCGCCGCAGCCTCACGCTGTTGCTGCAGCTGTGCATGCTCCGCCGCAATCTCGGCGATCTCGTCATCGTCGGGCTTGACTGTCAGCGCCAGTGTGGCGAACACCACGAGCACAGCGATGAACGCGATGCCGAAGGCGATCAGCGCCGTGACCCAGGCGCGAGTGCCCAGCATCACGACGACGCCGGCGAAGACGCTGACGATGGCCGAAAGCACAACGATCTCGAGAGGTTTGACACGAGCCTTCAACGAGGGCTCCGAGTTGGGGGAACGGTCGCTCATGCTTATGCCTGCCGATCGTGTGCCGGGCGCAGCGCGGCTCGATGAGCTGACCGCAGCGTGATGGCAGCGATGATCAGATGCACGCCGAGCAGTGCGGTGTAGAGGCCGAACAGGCCCGCCGACCACGTAGTGTCGCCGGCGCCCAGTTGGGCGATGCCGAACAGCACGCCGAGTGCGCCGGAGATCAGCTGGTCAGAGCGGGTGTCGCTGCCAGCTTCGAGACGAAGCCCGGCGAGCAGTTCAATCACGCCCGCGATCAGCGCCCAGATGCCGATGAGCATGCCGACGGGGGTGTCGGTGATCTGGCTCCAAAAGAGCGCGATGCCGCCCGCGGCGACCGTCAGCACTGCCAGCGTCGACCCGTAGAAACGATCGAGAGTCTCGACGATGCCAGCGAATGCGAAGCCCCCGATGACCACGCCCGTGGCCAGCGCCCACAGCGCGAACCATGTGGCGGTGAACTGCTGCGTGTGATCGGTGTTCAGCGAGATGACCGCCGCCACCACTGCGGCGAGCACACCGCGGGCGAGCACCCAGCCCCACGCGGCCTGAGCCCGTGAGCGCGGGGCATCCTGTGAAGTCTCCATAGTTCTCTTCAGTCTAGTCGAGTCTGCGCTGTTCGTTCTCACCTTCGAAGCGCACCCGCATCCGTACCCCGCAGGCACCACCAGAAGCGCGCCACACCCCACACACGTGTCACGAAACACCACCTCACCCCAGCGTTACCCACCGTTCGCGACACCTCACTGGTTAGGCAATCTGGATGCGCTCGTCGCCGAGTTCGACCTCGACGCGGAGGTTTCCGCCGACCGCTTCAACGTAGCGGCGGAGCGTGTCGACCTGGGCGCGCTCAATATCGCCGTGTTCGATCCGAGAGATTCGATTCTGGCTCACCCGAAGCAGGTCGGCCACCTCCACCTGGGTGAGATCCGATGCCTCACGCAACTCACGGAGACGGTATGCGCGTACTTCTTCTAGCATCCGCTTCTTGTGTGCGTCCACCCGGGCGCGATCCACCGGACGCTCCTTCAATAAATCGTCAAGAGTCTTGGCCATCATCTCCTCCTTAGCTGCTCAAGATGACTATCGAAGCGATCGTCGGCCACCGCAATACTCTTCGTGTACCACTTCTTCCAGTTGCCCCTCTTGTCACCTGCGACCAACAAGATCGCCCTCCGTTCAGGATCGAACGCAAACAACATCCTTAGCTCTGAGTGTCCACCGGACCCAGGGCGCAACTCCTTCATATTCCTGTGCCGCGAGCCCGACACGGTGTCTACCAGAGGCCGCCCCAGCTGGGGACCACGCTCCGCTAGAATCTCCAGCGCAGCGACGACCTGTTCGTAGGACACCTCATCTAAGGAAGCCAACCACTCCGCGACGAACTCGACATCAACGCTCCACATCGCCACCAGTATACAACCCCTGAGTTATATAACCCAAGGGGTTTACACCACTAGACCATCCGCGGAGCCTTCTCAAAGTGCAACGAATGCGAGATGGACTTCGAGGCGAGGGCGCCTGGGACATCCGACACTTCCACGACCAGAAGCCGTCAGCACACCCGCGCCCCGGCATTCAAGAGACTCACGCGGCGCAGCGAGCGCGCAGACACCTAGACTGGCTCTTCTTCGTGGCTGTAGGCCATGTTGGCGAAACGCGACAGGTGCCCTTGGAAGGCCACGCGCAGGTTGGCCGTGGGCCCGTTACGGTGCTTGGCCACGATCATCTCAGCCTCGCCCAGCCCCGAAATCGCCCCCGGCTCATAGCTCGACTCCCGATGCAGCAGAATCACCATGTCGGCATCCTGCTCGATCGACCCCGACTCGCGCAAGTCGCTGAGCGCCGGGCGCTTGTCTTGACGCTGCTCGGGGCCACGGTTCAGCTGCGACAGCGCGACGATCGGCACCTGCAGCTCTTTCGAGAGCAGCTTGAGCGCACGTGAGAACTCCGAGACCTCCTGTTGACGGCTCTCGACCTTCTTGCCGCTGGTCATCAGCTGCAGGTAGTCGATGACCACGAGCTTGAGGCCCACCTGCTGTTTGAGCCGGCGACACTTCGCACGAATCTCGACCAACGTCAGGTTGGGCGAATCGTCAAGATACAGCGGCGCGTCGTTGATGCGACCGTGGGTGGATGCGATGGTGGTCCAGTCGTGTCCGTCGAGCATGCCTTTGCGCAGTTTCTGCAGCTCGATGCCAGCTTCGGCTGACAGCAGACGCATGGCGATCTCGGTCTGGCCCATCTCGAGCGAGAAGAACGCAGCTGGCATGTCGTTGGCGATCGCCGCCGAGCGGGCAAAGTCGAGCGCCAGCGTTGACTTTCCGAGGCCTGGTCGGGCGGCCACGATGATCAGCTGCCCGGGGTGCAGACCGTTGGTGAGTTTGTCGAGCTCGGTGAACCCGGTGGGCACACCGGTCATGGAGCCGTCGCGCCCCTTGGCCGACTCGATCTCGGCGATGGCCGCAGCCACCGCTGACGACAGCGGCTTGACGTCTTCAGACTGATCTTTGTCGTTGACTCCGAAGATCTCGGCCTGGGCCTCGTTGACCAGGTCTTCGACCTCGCCCTCGGCGTTGTAGCCGAGCTGGGCAACGTGCGTGCCGACCTCGACCAGTCGGCGCAGCAGCGACTTCTCTCGCACGATGCGCGCGTAATACCCGGCGTTCGCCGCCGTGGGCACGACCGCTGTGAGCGTGTGCAGGTATTCGATGCCGCCGGCTCGGGCGAGCTGGCCGCTCTTGGTGAGCTCGTCGGTGACCGCAATCACGTCGGTGGGCTCGCCCTTTGAGTAGAGGTCGAACAGTGCGTCGAAGATGACCTCGTGTTTGGGCTGATAGAAGTCGGTGCCCTTGACCTCTTCAAGCGCCGTGGCTACCGCGTCTTTGTTGAGCAGCATGCCACCGAGCACCGACTGCTCGCTGAGCAGATCATGCGGCGGCGTGCGGTCGATGCCGCCCATGACGCCGGATGCAGAGTCGTCGCGTCGATCGCTCGAATAATCGGTGATCGTCATGCGCACTCCTCTCAGCTGATCGCCCCAGTGTGGCCATCCTGCCAGCACCCGCCGACACTCCTGACCCCGCCCTACTTTAGGTGCTCCCCGACCTCGTGGAATACCAAGTTATCCACAAGCGAAAAAGTTTCCTGGGGAAAACGCTGGGGATTTTTCCCCAGACCAGTGCACAACCCTGTGGACAACTTGGGGATAACTCGGCAACACTGTGCACAACCCACTTTTTGCCCCGAAATTCCGGGCTTTTCGGTTGTGGAAAGATCATCCGGCCAAGTTCACCTGAACCTTTAGTTGAAGGTTTATCCCCAGTTGACAAGCGCACTTCGGTTCGCTAGTCGAGAGTTATCCACAGACACGCCCAAGTTGTCCACAGTCTTGTGCTCCCGCGATTCACTCGTTCTCAACACCACCGGCGACAGGCGTCTGCGGGGCGATCATGGCGTGCTCGTCCGACTCCGCGCCGTGGAAGGCTGTCGCTTCAAGCTCCACCGCATAATCGAGTGAGGCCAGCGGCGTGCAGACGATCGTCATCGCCGGGTCGATTCCGCGAAAGGCTGCGCCCACCGCATCCATCACCGGGCGCACATTCGCCGGGTTCGGAATGCGTGCGATCAGACGCACCACTTCGTTCAGCGAGCTACCGGCGCCGACCAGACCGTGCTCGACATTGGCGACCGCAGTTCGCGCCTGCTCCACCGGGTCGGTCGAGAGCACACCCGTGCGCTGATCGCGGCCTGCAGTGTTGGCCATCAACACCCACTGCCCCACACGCACTGCGCGCGAGTAGCTGTTGCGCTCCTCATATTTGCTGCCCGTCTTGAATCGCTTAATCCCTGTCATCTGCCGTCATTTCTCTGTGTCGAATAGCTGTTCGCTCAATCTAGACGGAGCGCATTTCGGGGGCGTTACCCGCGCTGCGACTGCCAGGGCACGCATGCGAAAGGGCCGCCCCGCCCGAATAACTCGGGAGGAACGGCCCTTGTGGTCGGTATCGCCACACGTTCGCGGCGACACTGCGACGACTACTTCGCGGCGATCACCTGCAGGGTGATCTCGGCGACGACGTCGGGGTGCACCTTGAGCAGCGCCTTGTGGTCGCCGGTGACCTTGATCGGGTCGGCGATCACGATGCGCTTGCGGTCGATCTGGCCGATGCCAGCGGCAGCCACGGCCTCGGCGATGTCGGCGGGCTTCACCGCACCGAACAGACGGCCCTCGCGGCCCGCCTTCGCCTCGAGGCGCACGCGCACGTTCTCCAGCCGCAGCTTGAGATCGCGAGCCTCCTCGATGGTGGCCAGCTCGCGAGCGGCACGTGCGGCGCGCAGCTGCTCGACCTGCTTCTGGCCGTTGGCGCTCCATGCCACCGCGAAGCCCTGGGGCACGAGGTAGTTGCGGGCGAAGCCGTTCTTGACGTCGACGACGTCACCGGCTGCGCCGAGACCATCGACTTCCTGGGTCAGGATGAGTTTCGACATTTCTGAAGTTCCTCTCGCTCGTGCGGGCTCAGTGCCGGCCTGCGCCGGCGTACGGCAGCAGGGCGAGCTCGCGGGCATTCTTGACGGCACGCGCGATCAGGCGCTGCTCCTGGACGCTCACACCGGTGATGCGGCGTGAACGGATCTTCCCGCGCTCCGAGACGAACTTGCGCAGGGTGTTGACGTCTTTGTAGTCGACGACGTCGACGCGGATGACCTTGGTCGGCACGACCTTCTGGTTGAGTTTGGCGTTGCGTGCCGCTTTGGCGCGCGCTGCTCCCTTTCCAGCCATTGTTGATTCCTTTGTTCGGTATTCACACTCATCAGCGACAGTGGATGCGCTCCACCGTCGGTCTCGGACGAAACGGTTGGTCTCGCCCTGGCGCGGGTCTGGCCCGCACGGCACCGAGGTGCCGTCTGCAGCTGCTTAGAACGGGATGTCGTCGAGGTTGGCGCCCGGGGTGTTCCACCCGTCGCCGCTGCCCGAGACGGGCTCTCCCCAGGCTGACTGAGCCGGTGCCTGAGCACCGCCCTGCACTGCCTGGCCGCCCTGGCCGTAGCCGCCCTGCGGCGCCTGGCCCTGACGGAAGCCGCCGCCCTGGCCGCCCGAGCGCGCAGTACGCTCGATCTGAGCCGTGGCGTAGCGCAGCGACGGACCGATCTCATCGATCTCGATCTCGTAGCTGGTGCGCTTCTCTCCCTCGCGAGTCTCGTAGGAGCGCTGGCGCAGGCGCCCCTGGGCAATCACCCGGGTGCCTTTGGTCAGGCTCTTCGAGACGTGCTCGGCGAAGTCACGCCACACACTCGCGCGAAGGAACAGCGCTTCGCCGTCCTTCCACTCGCCCGATGCGCGGTCAAACGACCGGGGCGTCGATGCGATGGTGAACGACGCCACGGCATCGCCTTTCGCGGTGTAACGCAGCTCGGGGTCGGCGGTCAGGTTGCCGACGACAGTGATGACGGTCTCGCCGGCCATGGTCAGCTCGCCTTGCGGGGCTGACGCAGCACGACGTGTGCGTCTTCTGCGCGCAGCACCTTGGTGCGCAGCACGGAGTCGGACAGACGCAGCAGACGATCGACCTCGTTGATGGTGTCGGGGGTCGAAGTGATCTGCACGAAGGCGTAGACGCCCTCGGTCTTCTTCTTGATGGGGTATGCGAACTGACGACGGCCCCAGATGTCGACGTTGTCGACGGTGCCGCCCTCTTTAGGAACCACGGCGAGGAACTTCTCGAGCGTGGGAGCAACCTGACGATCATCGACTGATGGGTCGAGGATCACGGCCAGCTCATACTTGTTCTGAGACATGAATCACCCACCTCCTTCGGACTGACGCGGCCGCAGAACTCTTCTGCAGCAGGAGGGTTATCTCATGTGCTGGTCAGCCGGCATACGGATGCAGGCAGACACAGACTGGCCAATCTTAGCACCAGCGTGGCAGAGAACGGAATGCCGACCGCGCATCGGCAACGTCGACCACACCACGACGACGGCGCCACTCCCCCGTAGAATCTGACTATGGATGCAATCGATAGGGGAATCGTCGCCGCCCTCGCCGCAGATGGTCGTGCCACACTCTCCAGGCTCTCTGAGATCTCCGGTCTCTCCACCTCAGCCGTGCAGTCGCGCGTGCAGCGACTGGAGCGCTCCGGTGCGATTCGGGGCTATCGCGCTGACGTCGACTACGAGGCACTGGGGCTGGCCCTGACCGCCTTCATCGAGATCACCCCGCTCGACCCGGCCGCCCCCGACGATGCACCAGAAAAGCTGCTGCAGGTGCCCTGCGTCGAGGCTTGTTACTCGATTGCCGGCGAGGCAAGCTACCTGCTGCTCACCCGCGTCGCGGCGCCCAGCGACCTTGAAGACGCGCTGCATGAGATTCGCACCATCGCAAATGTGAACACCCGCACCAAGGTCGTGCTGCGCACCTATTTCGAGCACCGCGCGGCGATCTCGCCGGTAGATCACCCCGCCGACTAACAGTTCACCAGATTTTTACAGCCTTTTTCGCAATTATGACGGATATTCTCCGGTTGCATCGCATATAATCTGCATATTCTCCTTTTTTCACGTGAAGGTTGGTGTGCATATGTCTCTCGTCGGTCTGTCGGAAAGCGCGTTGACCACGCCCCGATCGGGCATCCGCGATGTCTTCGACGCTGCCGGGCGCCTGCCCGATGTGATCTCCTTCGCCGTCGGTGAGCCGTCAGAGTCAGTGCCCGCCTCGGCCGCCCGTGCCGCAGTCGCCGCCATCGATCGCGGCGACACGCATTACACCGATGTGCTGGGCGTCGAGGTGTTTCGGCAGGCGGTCGCCGATTACACCCAACGGGTGAAGCATCTGACGTACGACCCGCAGACCGAAATCCAGGCAGTTCCCGGTGCCACGCTCGGCCTGTATCTCGCGCTTCGCGTGCTGCTGAACCCCGGCGACGAGGTTGTCATTCCCTCCCCACACTTCACCTCGTACGACGCGCAGGTGCACCTGTGCGGAGCCGTACCGGTCTACGCCCCGCTGCGCCCCGAAGACGGCATGCGCATCACCGCTGAGATCGTCGAGCAGGCGATCAGCGAGCGCACCAAGGTGCTGCTGGTCAACTCCCCGTCGAATCCGACCGGCGCGGTCACCGACGCTCGCGAGCTGGAACGCATCGCCGAGGTCTGCCGACGCCACGGCATCTGGGTCATCTCCGACGAGGTCTACCACGCGTTCGTCTATCACGACGACATCCATGACGAGGCTGCCGCCCCCACCATCGCTGCCGTGCCGGGCATGCAAGACCGCACCATCATCGTCGACAGCCTCTCGAAGACCTATGCGATGACCGGGTGGCGCATCGGCTACCTGCTCGCGCCGGCGTCGATCGTCGAAGAGACCGCGAAGATCGCCGAGCTGATCCATTCGTCGATCAACAGCCCAGCGCAGTTCGCCGGTGCCGCAGCGCTGAGAGAACTCGACGCTGACGTGCGTCGCATGCGCGCCGACTATCGCCACAAACGCCAGATTGTGCTGGATGCGCTGGCCGGGTCGCGCTCATTGCGCACGATCACCCCCGCGGGAGCGTTCTATGCGTTCGTCGACGTACGCGACACCGGCCTGAGCTCGGCTGCGTTCAGCGATCGCCTGCTGCAGACACACCATGTGGCCGTCGTGCCCGGCGAAACCTTCGGCGCCGCCGGAGACGGCTTCGTGCGACTGTCATACGCCGGCGATGCCGCCGAGATCGCCGAGGGCATGCGCCGCATGGTCGAATTCGCCGACCACTTGGCCTGACTCACCCCACCAAGTGCTGGCGAATGCCCTGCCCGATGCCGCGCATCGCGGCCAGCGCCTCGCCGCGGCGGTCGTCACCGCGTTGCCAGTTGGCCAGCACGGCGTAGGCCACCCGCCGATCACGCGTCATGGCCACGCCGATGTCTGCGCGTGCGCAGCTGATGGTGCCGGTCTTGTTCCACAGCCAGACATCAGGATCGTAGAGGGCGTGAGCCAACGGGTCGAGGTCGAACGCACTCGCCACCATCGAGCAGTCCATGCTCGCGCTCAGCCATCTTGTGAACACCTCGGTGCTCGCCTGGCTGAGGGTGCGCCCCTGTGCCAGGTCTGACACGAACCGCACCAGCTCACGCGCCGAGCCGTGCGACAGGGTCTTCGGATGCCCGGGTTGCGGAGGCCAGCGCACGATGTCATCGAGCCCTGACTCTCGATAGCCCAGCTCTGCCGTGTGCTGTTGCACCACGTCGAGTCCGATCACTCGGCACAGCGTGTTCGTCGCAGCGTTGTCGCTGACAGCACCGATCAGTGCGCAGATGTCGTAGATGCTCAGCGTGTCGGCCTGCAGCAGGTACCACAGCCCCGAGTTGTCCATCCATTCTGCGGGGCGCCGGGTCACCTGTTCTTCGAGACTGCGCTCACCGCGATCGACTTGGTCGAGCACAGTGTGCAGCAGAAAGACCTTGCCGATGCTCGCAGTGTCGAGTGAGCGGTCGGCATGATGTTCGAAGAGCACTTCCGTGCTGTCGATGTCGACCACTTTTGCCGACCAGCGCATCGTCTCATCATCGTGCAATTGCATATCGTTCCCTTCGTCGCGCAGGTTCATTCGGTCTGCGCTCGCTCGCCTCGCGCGAAGGCGGCAAAGCTGCCCGTCCAGGCGTCGCCGCGCGCCTGCACCGTGATCGTGTCGGCCAGCAGATCGACCACCGCCGTCGCCAGCGTCCAGAGATCCTCCCGGCGGTTGAGCACGCCCGGCGCGCGCAGCGCTGCACGCACCGAGGCAGCGTCATCAGCCCCGACTTCGCCCACCGCGGCAGTCAGCGCAAGCCGGCGGGCGCGGCTCTCGAGCATCCATTCGTCATCGTCGGCCACCCGCAGTCCCGGTTCGGTTCCGTCGACCAGCCGCAGGTGATTGGTGTGACACAGCACCTCGTCGGGCGGCGCACAGACGCCGCGCACTCGACCCGCAGCGTTCTCGACGATGTCAGCGCGACGGCCTGGGCCATCCGCAATGTCAAAAGAAAAGCCACCGGCGCACGAAAAACCGGCGACCGCAGCGCGCGCCGCCTCGCCATCTGGCTGCCGCTGTGCGTGGCGAGCCACAAAATGACGCCCGCACCCGTCGAGGTCGGGCGTGACCACCGGCACATGATCAAGGCCGAAGGCGAGGCCGGCCGACGTCGCCACAAACGAGTTGGCCGGCAGCATGCCGGGGTACCAGATCACCGTGCAGCTGGGGTCGCCGTCGATGTCGAGAGTAATCAGGCGAATATCGCCAGCCAGTGCGGCATCGCCGTCCTCGTTATGCCCCATGAGCAGCCGATGCGGCGTGGCCAGGCACACGTCGGAGCACCCGATGCCGTCGCGACCGAGATCGCCGCGCAGGTTGTACACCCACAGATCGAGTTCCGGCAGCCCGGCTCCCACGGCCATCCACGACAGCTCTTGTGCCTCGATCGGCAACTGGTGCGTCGTGCGTTCGATGACCCGGCTCAGTCGATCGGCCCACAATGGATGCTGCACTCGCGTCATCAGCTCGCTCCACTGCTGCCCCGCTCGGGCTCGAATGCCCGCGATCTGTTCGGCATGCAGCTCTCCGAGCGCGCGAAATACCGGCTCACGCGCACCGCGGATGACCGTCCACGGCAGCCCGGAGACCGGCTCGAGAAACTCGACCGAGGCGCTCATACCGGCTGGCCGGTGACGTGGCGCCTGATCTGCTCGCCGATCGCGTGCATGGCCTGCAGCACGGGGGCGCGAAGATCGTCTGGCTGATCTTTCCAGTTGGCCGCGACGGCGTAGGCGACACTGGCCACGGGCCCAGAGACCACACCGACATCGATACGGGCGAAGTCTGTGCTGCCGGTCTTGTGCCGCAGCACCATGTGCTCGTACTCGGGCTCGACATGGGCAAGCGGATCGAGCAGCAGGCTGTCTGCGACCATCGAAGTGTCGACATCGGCAGCAAGCCACTCCAACACCTGCGCGCTGACCTCCGGTGACACGATCTCGCCTCGACTCAAACGCGCGATCACATCAGAGAGTTCAGCCGCGGTGCCGAATGACGGGGTCCAGGGCAGGTCTGGGGTGCGCTCGTTTCTGATGTAGTCATGCAGGGAGGTGTTCGCATAGCCCAGGGTCATCGCAACCGAACGCACCTGGCTCAGGCCACAGAGCGCGATCAGCGCATTGGTGGCCAAGTTGTCGCTGACTGCGCCCACCAGCAGCGCGGCGTCGTACACCGAGATGTGCTGGTTGCGCATGCGATACAGCAGGCCGGAGTCGGCCACCCGCAGCTCTTCGGGAATCTCAATCGTCTGGTCGGGGGTCAGCGAGCCTTCGGCCAGGCGCCGGGCCACCTCGATGAGCAGGAAGATCTTGCCGATGCTGGCGGTCTCGCATTGGGTGTTCGGATTGTGCTCGGCCAGCACGTCGCCGCTGCGCGCATCAGCGACGCGCACCGACCAGGTGACTCGGGGGTGCAGCGCGGGAATCTCGATGGTCACTGTGCTTTCCTCTCCTGCAGTGCAGCGACTGCGGTGTCGACGCCCAGCGAAGCCCTGGCGCCGGCCAAGGGTTCGTGGCGGTGTTCGAACGGGGTGCTCAACACCACCGTGGTGCGCGTTGTCACCCGGGCCGAGGCACGCACGTCGGTGATCAGCTGCTCAAGAGCCGTTGGCCCCGACACCCGCACAAAGAGCACGTAGCTGGCATCGCCGGCCACCGAGTAGCACGAGACGATTCCCGGCACGCTCAGCAGGCGATCCGGGGCGTCATCGGGTTGCGCGGGATCGACCGGGGTGATTTCGATCAAGGCGGTGAGCGCGCGGTCGACCAGGTCGTAGTCGACGCGGGCGTGGTATCCGGCGATGACGCCCGAGCTCTCGAGACGCCGCAGGCGCAACTGCACGGCAGAGGTCGACAGGCCGGTGGCCTCGGCGAGCGCGGCGAGCTTCGCCCGACCGTCTTCGGCCAACTGATCGACGATCACCCGATCGATCTCATCACAAGCACTGTCTGCCATGCGTCACCTCCATGCTCTCGTCACTCAATCACCAGGCTTGGCGGTGCGTCGGCCGGCGCAATCAGCGTGGCAATCACTCCGAGTGGCAGACTCAGCGCATTCGGATCGTGACCGAATCCGAGCTCGGAGACTACTGGCACGGCCTCTCCGTTCGGGCCGCGCAGGGCGCCGAGGTACTCCTGCATCAGCGCCACGACGTCGCTCAGCTCGGCGCAGTTGTACCACGATCCGAGCGCGATGCCCGCCGCGGCGTCGAACCACCCGCAGCGCTTGAGCTGAATCATCAGGTTGTCGAGCCGGTACAGGTCTTCGTCGATATCCTCCAGCACGGCGATGCCCCCGGTCGGTACGGCGAACTCCTGAGCGCCGACCGATGCGGCGACCAGGCTCAGGTTGCCGCCCTCGGTAACACCGGTGGCCCGCCCCGGCACCAGCGTCTGCGCAGCGGGGCCACTCACCGATCGGCCGCGCCAGGGCTCGAACAGCCAGCGGTGCACATCGCTGCGGATGATCTCAGAGTCGCGGAACACATCGTTTGCGGGCATCGGGCAGAACAGCGTCGGCACACCGACGAACCTGGCGAACACTTGGTGCAGTGCCGTCACGTCAGACGATCCGGTGAGCAGTTTCGGGCGCCCAGTGGGCCCCAACCGAGACTCTCGCATGAGCTCCCAGTCGACCTCGTCGATCAGGCGCATCGCGCCGTAACCGCCGCGCAGGCAGATCACCGCCTGAGCCTCTGGGTCAGTCCAGGCCTCGACGAGATCGCGCCGTCGGTGTTCGTCGCTGCCGGCCAGATAGGGCGCGCGATCATCGACTTCGTGGGCGTGACTGCCGACCACCGGGTCGAGCCCCCAGCTGCGCAGCAGTTCGACGGCGTATGCGGTGTTCGCCGCGGGCGACGGTCCGGATGCGGCAATCAGTCGCACCCGATCGCCGGCGACCAGCGGGGCAGCGTCGAGAAATGCCCCCTGAAGTGGGGAGTGCTCGAGAGTGGGCTGCTGGCTCATGCGACACGCTCCCGCCCGATCTGTGGCACCGCGGCCAGCAGTTCTTTGGTGTAGGCGTCTTGCGGATCGAGCAGCACTTGCTCTGTGGTGCCGTGCTCAACGATGCGTCCCTCATGCATCACCGCGACGCTGTCGGCGATGTTCCAGGCCAAACCGAGATCGTGCGTGATCACCAGGGCCGACAGCCCGAGCGTTCTGCGGAGGTTGAGCAGCAGCGCCAGGATCTCACCTCGCACCGAGGCGTCGAGCGAGGCTACGGGCTCGTCGGCGATGAGCATGCTGGGATGCAGTGCGAGCGCACCGGCGATGACCACGCGCTGGCGCTGGCCGCCGGAAAGCTCCTGCGGAATACTGCCCAGGTACTTCTCGGCTGGGCGCAGCTCGGCGTTGGTCAGACTCTCAATGACGCGCTGCCGTTCGTCGCCGTCGTATCGCTGCACCCGCAGCCCCTCGGCCACCGATTCGTAAATGCTCAGCTTGGGGTTCAGCGCTGCCGAGGGGTCTTGCAGCACCAGCTGCACCTCTTGGCGAAAACGCCGCAGTTCGCGAGCCTTGCGTGGAATGGGCTGCCCTTTATAGAGCACCTGCCCACCGGCGTCAGGCGACTGCAGACCGAGCAGGGTGCGCGCCAAGCTCGTCTTGCCCGAACCCGACTGGCCAACCAGCGCCATGATCTCGCCTTTGTGGCAGCGCAGGTCGACCCCGCGCACTGCCTGATGCCGACCCTTGGCGGTTTGATACGTGACGCTCACGTTTTTGGCCTCGAGCAGCACTTCATCGGTCATGGCGAACTCCTCGCCGTCAACAGAAGTCGAACGATGCTGGTGAGTCACCGGGTGCAGTCGAGACTGGGGATCGCCGATGGTCGGGAAGGCCTCGGCGAGCTGGCGGGTGTATTCCTCTCGGCCCTTCGTGCAGATCTCATACGACTCGCCGACCTCGATCAACTGCCCGTGGCGCATGATGGCGATGCGCTCACAGGCAGTGGCCAACACTGAAAGATCATGGCTGATCATGAGCAGTGAGATGCCGCGCTGAGTGACCAGCTCGTTGAGCGTATTGAGAATCTGCTGCTGCACGATCACGTCGAGAGCGGTCGTCGGCTCATCAGCGATGATCAGCTCTGGTTCACAGGCCAGCGCCATGGCGATCATGATGCGCTGCTTCTGCCCGCCAGAGAGTTCGTGCGGGTAGGAGCCGGCTTTGGTCTTGGGCAGGTCGACCGCGGCCAGCAGCTCCTCGAGACGCTGCTGCCTCGCAGCGGCGGTCTTCCACACGCCTTTGGTGTGCAGCTCAAGGGCTTCGAGAATCTGCTGCCCGACGGTGCGCACGGGGTTCAGCGAGTGCATCGCACCCTGAAAGACGATAGAGGCCTCGGCCCAGCGCACCGCACGAAGCTGCCCGAAGGTGAGCTCGTCGACGCTGGTCTCACCGAGTCTCACCGACCCATCAATGCGGGCGTTCTTCGGCAGCAGCCGCAAGACGCTCATCGCCAGTGTCGACTTTCCCGAGCCAGATTCACCGGCCACGCCGAGTGTGCCACCGCTGGGCAGCGTCAGCGACACGTTCTGCACGGCTCTGACTTCGCCGCGGTCGTTTCGCCCCGAGGTGCGATAGGTGATGGAGACGTCATCGAATACGAGATCAGGCATGGCTCAGCGACTCCTCAGCGTGGGGTTGACAATGGATTCGACGGCGCGGCCGACCAGGGTGAAGGCCAAGACCACCAGCACGATGGCCACGCCCGGCACCAGCACGTACCACCAGTAGCCGCTGGTCGCCGCCGAGACATCCATCGAGTTCTTCAAGATGGTGCCCCACGACTGCTTCGTGGTGTCGCCCAACCCCAAGAAGGCCAGCGTCGACTCTGCGATGACCGCTGACCCGACGGTCAGCGTGGTGTTGGCCATCACCAGCGGCAGCACGGCCGGCAGCACGTGTTTGAAGATCACGTGCCCGTGCCCGGCGCCGAGCACCCGCGAGCGCTCGATATACGCCCTCGATTCGACCGAGAGCGTCTGTGCGCGAACGACTCGTGCCGTGCCCGCCCATGAGGTGATGCCAATCGCGAGCACAATGGTCAGCACGCCGCGCGAAAGCACCGTCGAGAGCACGATGGCCAAGATGAGTGAGGGCAGCACCAGAAAGAAGTCGACGAAGCGCATCAGCAGCCCGCCGGTGAATCCGCTGAAATGCCCCGCTGCCATGCCGACGACAGTGCCGATGATCATCGACATGGCCGTGGCTGCGAATGCCACGATCAGCGATACCTGAGCGCCCCAGATCATGCGCACCCAAATCTCACGACCTTGATGGTCAGTGCCGAGCAGGTGTTCGAATGACGGCGGTGCGAATCGCGGCTGGTCCATCTGCTGGGTGACGTCGAGCATCGATGCCGGCGCGATCACCGGGGCGAGCACCGCAAGTGCGATCACCACGAGCAGGAAAACTGCGCCGATCATGCCCGAACGGCTCTGAGTGAACTGATGCAGGGCATTCTTGACAGCGCCGAGTCGGCGGCGGCGGGCCAGCGCGCGGGCGCTGGGTGCGCTGGTGGATGCGGGGGTCTGGACGGTGGTCATGCGCGCCTCACTCTCGGGTCAAGCTGGCGATAAATGAGATCGGCGATCAGGTTCATCACGATGATGATCGCCGAGAACACCACGAAGGTGCCCTGCAGCAGCGGCAGATCTGGGCCGCTGATCGCCTCGTACGTCAGCTTGCCGAGGCCCGGCCAAGAGAACACCGTCTCGACGGTGACTGCACCGGCGATCAGACCGCCCAAGTGCATGAACACCAGCGTGACTGTGGGCAGCAGCGCGTTGGGCACCGCATGGCGCCGCCGAACGAGGTCTTCGCGAAGCCCCTTCGCCCGGGCGGTGGTGAGGTAGTCGGCCGACATCTCCTCCATCAGCGAGGCTCGCATGACCATCACGTACTGTGCGTAGACGACAGCGACCATGGTGATGACCGGCAGCACGAGGTGGCTGAGCACATCGAGCGCATAAGCGAGCCCGGTGGCCGTGCTGCCCGGGGTGACCATGCCACCGGTGGGAAACCAGTGCAGGGTGCCGCCGAAGACCATCAGCAGAATGAGAGCCAGCCAGAATGTCGGCACCGACCAGAAGATCAACGATGTGCCGGTGGTGACTTTGTCGAAGAGGCTGCCGTGGCGCCAGGCGGCCTTCTGCCCAAGCCAGAGCCCCAAGGCGATTGCGATGATCGCCGAGGTGCCGGTGAGCAGCAACGTGGGCCAGAGGTATTGGCCAATCAGTGAAGAGACCGACTGATGATAGACGTAGCTCTCACCGAAGTTTCCGGTGAACACGTTCACCAGGTAGTCCCAGAACTGCGCCAGCAGTGGCTTGTCGAGACCATACTCATGCCGCAGCTGGGCGATCTGCTCAGAGCTCATCTGCCGCTCGCGCGCGATCGACTGCACCGGATCGCCCGGCAGGATCTTGAACGCGAAGAAGCCCAGCACGATCACCATCACCAGGCTGATCAGCGCGCCACCGATCTTGTTCAGCAGATAGCGCAGACCCGAGCCGCCCGAGGCACCCCGTTCGCTCTCTGCTTCGTTCTGCAGCACTGCGCCGCCCGGCGCAACGACATCAGGCATGTCGTCTCCTTGCCCTCGTATGTTGTGATGGCCCGAACGGGTCGTCGTGCTGATCGCTGCGACGCTCGCCCGGTGTGGTGGCGGGGATGCCACGACGTGTGCCGTGGCATCCCCGCTGGGGTCAGTGCTCGATCACTCCACGTCGTCGGCGCGCTTGCCGCGTCGCACGAAGAAGATCACGCCACCGATGACGATCACCGCGAGCACACCCGCGCCGACCCACAGGCCAACCGTGGTGCTCGATGTGCTGCTGGAGCCGGCCACCGGCTCAACGTTGATGTAGCTCCAGTAGCCCGCCTGACCGGCGATCATGCCGCCGTCAGAAGGCTGCGTGGTGAAGCCCGTGAATCGATCTGAGCGATAGGCTTCGAGCGACTTGCCGTACCACAGCGCCACCTGTGCGGTGTCGTCGTAGTTGAGGCTCAGCATCTGCTGCACGATCTGCACGCGCTTGTCGTGGTCGAGCTCGGAGCGCTGTTCGGCGTAGAGCTTGTCGAACTCGGGGTTGCAGTAGCCGTCTTGCGTGGTGCCGTTGTTGCCCTCGGCGTCAGGCAGGTTGGCGCAGGTGTTGATGCCCAGCTGATAATCGGGGTCGGGGTTGACGCTCCAGCCAGAGAAGTACAGGTCGTAGTCACCCGTCATCGTCTTGTCGCTGATCGTGTCAGAGTCAGAAGACTGCACGTCGATCGAGATGCCGATGTTCTGCATCCAGGGCTTGAAGTACTCCGCAATCGACTGCTCAGTCGGATCATCCGCATCGACGTAGAGACGCAGCGAGAGCTTCTTGCCGTCTTTCTCGCGGATGCCGTCAGCGCCGACCTTCCAGCCGGCGTTCTCCAGCTCAGTCTTGGCAGCCTCCGGATCGAACTGCTTGATCACCGAAGCGTCATCAGAGAGATGCCACTGCGAGAAGGCTGAGGGAATGAAGCTCGTGGCAACTGTGCCCTCATTGTCGAGCACCTGCTTGAGCAGCGACTCGGAATCGGTGCCGAGGCGAATGGCCTGACGCACAGCCTTTTCTTGCAGCGCGGCCGAACCGGTGCCGTACGACTCACCTTCTGGCGTCTTCAGCCCCGAGTTGATGCTGATCGAGGTGTATCGACGGCCTTCGCCGGCATGGGTGGTGATGCCGTCGCTGCCCTCGAGCGCGTTGAACTGCGTCGGGGTGAGACCGCTCACGAAGTCGACATCGCCAGAGCGCAGTGCCTGCACCTGGGCGTCAGAGTTCGTGTAGTAGATGTACTGGATGCCGTCGATCTTCGGGCGCCCCTGCCAGAAGTTGTCGTTCGACTTCAGCGTGATCGACTGGTTGGCCGAGTAGCTCGAAAGCAGGAAGGGGCCCGAGCCGACCACATCGGTGTCATTGGCGTAGTCAGCCTTGTCATCGATCTTCTCCCAGACGTGCTTGGGCACCACCGGAATCTCGAGCCCGGGGTTCGGCGCCTGCGGGGTCTTCAGGTTGATGATCAGGGTTTCGTCATCAGGCGCCTCGACGCTCTCGAAGTTCGAGACGAGGTTGCCGTTGGCGGTGCCGAGCTGCGGGTCGTTCATCATCAGCTCGTAGGTGTACTTCGGATCAGCCGAAGTGATGGGCTCGCCATCAGACCACTTGAGGTCAGACTGCATCTTGTACACCCAGCGCTTGCCGTCTTCCTCGACCGTCCACGAGTCGGCGAGGCCCTTCGTCGGCGAGCCATCCGTTTCATCGTTCTGCACGAGGTTCTCGTAGACGTTGCGAAGAATCTGTGTGGGGGTTAGGTAGATCGACGTGAAGGGATTGAAGCTGTCGACGTGTCCCGAGGTGGCGATGCGCAGAATGCTGTCGCTGCTGTCGCCCTCGGCCTGTACGGCAGCGCTGCTCAGCTGCGGTGCAGCGATGGCGGCGGTGCCCATGCCAAAAGCAGAGCCCGCGATAATCGCGGCCGTGGCCAGCGCGGCAGTCAGCGGACGGGTCCGACGGGGGGATGTTCCAGATCTCATGTGGCTGTTCCTTTGCTCGGTGACCGATGATCGTGATGGGATCAACGAATCGCTCACACTGATGCAACCCGATCTTCCGTACCACGTCAAACCCAGAAGGCCCATTTTTCGATGTTTTTACGAATCGGAAACAATGCCGAGGACGAGATACAATTCTCGTACTTTTCTCGCAAGACCCCTGAAATCACGGATGTTTTCCCATCAAAAACGCACCCTGTACCCCTTCTGCACACCCCTTTCCTCGACCTCCAGCGCAGAGTTCAGAGATATATGATGCGTAACATGGCACTCCCCGCCCCAGCTCCGCACATACTCCTGCATCGTATCTTCGACGGATCTCCCACCCCGATCTCAGATTCGTGGCAGTCGCCGACCGTCAGTCTCCCTTTCGGGGCGACTGCCGTCGTGCCCTCTTGGAACCTCTCTGCCCCCGATGAGGCGACGGTGCATGTTGCGCTGCAAGTGCAGCTGAAGCCGGTGGCCCCGGCAGCCGGCGACCACGGCGCGGCCGAATGGTCAGGGTGGCTGGAGATCGCCCATTGGAACGCCGCCCCCGCAGACCCCGAGGCGCCCGAGCGGGCCAGGCGCACGAGTCTCTCACTGGCCGGCTCCACTGCTCCGGTGACCCTCGACACCGACACGCTGACCTCCGGCCCCGACCATCGCATCACCGCAGTGCGCATGCGCATCCGGGTCTCCGATTCGACAGAGACCCCACCGGCGACTCCGGTGATGCTGCATTTCGCAGCGGTTATGGGCTCTGCCGACGCGACCGAGCCTGCCGAATCCACCCCGCTGCGACCGCCAGCGCGAACGGCACTGCAGGTGCCCGCCCGCTCGCAGATGCGGCATCGTGACCGCTATCCCGCAGTTGGCGGTGGCGGCGCCGCCTGGTGCTCCCCAACCACCACCCTGATGCTGCAGACCTATTGGAACGGTGTGCCGCCTCGCGCCGAGCACTCGATTCCTGCTGCCGCGCTGCGCACGTTCGACCCCGCATTCGGGGGCACCGGCAACTGGTCGTTCAACACCGCACTGGCGGGTCGCCGAACCGACGACGCCCGCCCGCTCGAAGCTTTCGTGACCCGATTGCACAGTCTCGACGAAGCGCAGCGGCTGACGGATGCCGGGGTGCCGCTGGGTGCTTCGGTGTCGTTCACTGCCGAGCAGCTTCCCGAAGCTGGATACGAGACTGCCGGGCACCTGCTCGTGATCACCGGGTTCACCGCTGACGGCAACGTGGCCGTCAACGACCCGGCGGCACCCGATGACGCCGGCGTTGCTCGGGTGTACCCACGACAGCGATTCGATGACGCCTGGCGCCGAAGCGGCCGCACCGTGTATATCGTGCACCCGGTCGAACTGCCGCTGCCTGCCCCAGACCTCGACGAGCCAGCTTGGTGAGCGACCTCAGGCCGACAGCACCGCAGCCAGAAGTCCGATGCGAGGGTACAACGTCGATAGCAGAATGTGCTCACTGACCGCATGCGCGCCGCCACCGCGGGGCCCGAAACCGTCGACGGTGGGCACCCCCAACGAGCCGACCAAGTTGGTGTCACCCGCTCCGGCAGCAGGTCGGCCTTCGATCGTCAGCGCAAGGTCGACGCCGGCGGCGGCGATCTGCGCGCAGAGATCTTGATCGGCGTCGCTCGCCCGCCATGCCGGCCGGTGACTGAGCATCGTGGTCTCGACCAGCGCGCCCTCGCGCACTGCGGTCAGGCTGCGCAGTGCATCGAGCACCTCGCGCTCTGACTCGCCGTCGATAAATCTGAGCCCCAGCTCGACCTGCGCGTGAGCAGCGACGACGTTGGCGCGCGTGCCTCCGCTGATCTGCCCGGTGTTGCACAGCACCTCGACTGATCGACCCGCCTCGGCGACGATCTCACGCACGCGGATCAGCTGATCGACCAACTCGTCGATGGCGCTGATGCCACGACCAGGGTCGAGCGCCGCATGCGCCGCACGTCCGGTGACCGTGATCAGCACCCGCGTGCTGCCTCGGCGCCCCACTTTCAACGCACCGTCGGAGTGCGGTGATTCGAACCCGATCGCCCCAGCCACACCAGTCAGCGTGCGTCGAATGAGCTCTTGCGAAGTGGGCGACCCCACCTCTTCATCGCAGGTGATCACGATGCGCACCGGCCGGTGGTCTTCACCCTGCACCACTTCGAGCGCCGTGAGCATGCAGACCAGGCCGCTTTTCATGTCGTACACCCCCGGGCCGCGCACCACGTCACCGTCGATACTCCACGGCACGTCATGGTCGAGCGTGCCAAGCGGCCAGACCGTGTCGGAGTGGCCGATGAGCAGCAACGGGGGCTGCTGTGCCCCCGCGCCAGCACCTGGCACCTCGACAACAAGGTGCACGCCCGCACTCGACTCGACGCGCTCGACGTCAGCCCCGGCAGATGCAAACCACTCGGCCAGCAGATCAGTGATGCGCCGTGAGGCTGCGACATCACCCGAAGGCGACTCAATGAGCACCAGCTGCTTCAGCCGTTGCAACACCTCATCTCGCCGCTGCTCGACTCTGCTGTGGGCGGTGGCACTGGCGATCATGAGCCCTCCTCATTCTTGCGACACATATCGTTACCCTACCCTGCCAGCAAATAAGTGCCATATTCAGTCAGATTGCTAACAAAAACGAAACATAGGATACGTATACTGATGTGCGTGAATATGACCTCCCCCACCCGACTCTGGAGTGGCACGCTGTCGGAATACTCTGAGTTCATCGAGGCCAGCCAGCTGTACAATCGCGTGTTCCGCTACGGAGACAAAGGCCTGGCGCTCAACAGCAACCTGCTGAGCGCGCTCGTGCACAATGGCGGTTCCGCCGTGGGCGTGCGTTCTGCCGAGGGGCGCTTGATCGGTTTCGCCTACGGGTTTCCCGGTACGGATGGCACCACATCGTTTCATTACTCTCAAGCCGCCGTCGTCGACCCCACGCACCAGGGGCAGGGCATCGGCCGCATGCTCAAAGAGCAGCAGCGCCAAGTTGCCCTGAGCTGGGGAGCCAAGCTGATGCGTTGGACCTTCGACCCCATGCTCTCGCGCAACGGGCATTTCAACTTCAATTCGCTCGGCGGTGTGGGCGTGCGCTTTCACGAGGATTACTACGGCCGCGAGCGCACCGATCGCCTGCTCGTCGAGTGGGCACTCGACGAGCAAGCCGACCCGTACGCCGAATACCGTCAAATGCGCCCGCCGAGTGACTTCGATCAGAACGCTTGGGGCACAGCGATCGAGGCTGGGGCGCTACGCTGGATTCCTATCGATGCAGGTCTCGTCGCCGGGGAAGACGAGACGGAGGCCATCAGCTGGGGGAGAGCCAATCTGCGTTCCACCCTGCGCGACCTCTATGCCGACGGGTTTGTCGTCGTGAGCTGTCAGCGCGCCGATGCTCGTACATCTGCGTATCTTGCGGTTCCTTCGTCGACCGCCACAGCACCCGTGAAAGGATGAGCAGGATGACACGAGACTCAGCTCAGGAGCAGGCGCAGCGCCTGCACGATCGCAGCCTGTCATCGCCGCAGGAGCGCTTCGGCGAACGCCTGAAGGCGAACGCGAGCGCCGAGGTGCTGCAG
This sequence comes from Pseudoclavibacter soli DSM 23366, assembly GCF_000423505.1. Classification (GTDB taxonomy): domain Bacteria; phylum Actinomycetota; class Actinomycetes; order Actinomycetales; family Microbacteriaceae; genus Pseudoclavibacter_A; species Pseudoclavibacter_A soli. Next base: position 249,285 of record NZ_KE384027.1, on the reverse strand, counting down.
GCCCGACTGATGGAGACCGAGGTCGCCTCGCTGGCAAACACATTCGAGCACCTCACCGAGTCGGGCGCACTGCCGGCGGCGGCAGCGGTGCTGCTCGGCGCTCGACGACGGTACATCGTCGGTGCGGGCAAATCGTCTGCCTACGCCGCACTGCTCGGCGCCGACCTGTCGGCGACGCTGTCAAACGTCTTCGTGGTCGACGGTCATGCCCTGAGCGAGCTGACCGTGCTCACCGATGTGCGAGCCAGCGATGTGCTCGTGCTGTTCACCATGCGCCGTTACCGCGAGAAGACGGTGCGATTCGGGCGCCTGTTCGCCGAGGCCGGTGGCAGCCTGATCGTCATCGCCGACTCAGAACAGGCTCCGCTGGCCCAGCTGGCCACGTCGCTGGTCATCGTCAACACCGGTTCGGCGTCATATGCCGACTCGCCCACCTCGGTGGCCGCGATCTGCCACGTGCTGAGCGCACTGACCGCCTCAAGCGCGAAGGGGGCCCGCCGCCGACTCGCACTGCGAGATGAGATCAGCGAGACCCTGGGGCTCTACCATTCCGAACCGGTGCCAGCCACCGACCAGCAGACGACTGTCGAGGCACTGCGATGACGATCACCCGCGTGCAGCTGCATGAGGTGCGCCTGCCTCTCGTGCACAGCTTTCAGACCAGTTCTCACCGAAAGTCGAGTCTCGATCACATCCTGGTCGAACTCACTGACGACGATGGCCGCTCGGGCTGGGGCGAGATCGCCTCGCCTGCCGACCCCTATTACTGCGCTGAGACCACCGACACCGCATGGCTCATCGCCCAGCGCTATTTGGTGCCACGGGTGCTCGAAGCCCACTGGAGCACTCCGGCCGAGTTGGAGTCGACCTGGGGCAAGATCCGCGGGCATGAATTCACCAAAGCGGGCTTCGCCGGTGCTGCCTGGGATCTGTTCTCGCAGCGCGAAGGGATGCCCCTGGCCGCTACCCTCGGAGGCTCACGTCACGAAGTGCGCGCCGGGGTGTCACTCGGCATCGAACCCACCGTTGACGAGTTGCTCGCCCAAGTCGCCAAGCAACTGAGCGCCGGCTACCACCGCATCAAGCTGAAGATCGCCCCGGGCTGGGATCTCGAACCGGTGCGCGCCGTGCGCAGCGCGTACCCAGAGATCGATCTGCACGTCGACGCCAACGGCGCATACTCCAGCGACGAAGACACCGTCGCCTACCTGCGGCAGCTCGACGAGGCTCGACTGACCATGATCGAGCAGCCGTTCACCCCACGCGACTTCACCGGGCATGCCCGCCTCCAGCAGCGGCTCGACACTCCCGTCTGTCTGGACGAGTCGGTCGTCTCGCTCGACGACCTCGAAACCATGATCGCGCTCGACGCCGGGCGCATCCTCAACATCAAGGTCTCGCGAATGGGTGGTCTCACCACCGCCAAGGCAGCACATGACCTGGCTACCGCGCACGACATTCCCGTTTGGTGCGGCGGCATGCACGAGTTCGGCGTGGGGCGCGCGGCCAATGTCGCCATCTCGTCGCTGCCCGGCTTCACACTCCCCTCTGACGTTTCGGGTTCTGACAAGTACTACGCGCGCGATGTCATCGTGCCACCGGTGACCGCCCACGCAGGCACCGTCACTGTTCCTGACGCACCCGGCATCGGGCACGAGGTCGACCGCGAATGGGTCGCCCAGAATCGGCTGCGCCACCTCGACACCGCGCAGCACGACTGACCCGCCACGACCATCTCACTTGAGAAAGAGGCATCCCCCCATGTCAACACCAGTTCTGTTCTTCGTCGACGATCTCGCTGAGGGCCTCGAGCCCTCGGCGCAGCGCTTTCACCAGGCCGATCCGACGGCCGCGCAGATCAACGTGCTCGACCTCAGCGTGACCCGCGGCGACGGCATCTTCGAGACCGCCGGCGTGCAGCACGGGTCGATCATGGCGCTCGACGCGCACCTGACTCGGTTCGCCCACTCCGCAGCAATGCTCGATCTGCCTCAGCCTCGACTCGAGGTGTGGGCGGCGGCGATCCGCGCAGCCGTGGCCGCTCACGAGCCAGCTGACATGCTCTCGGCAAAGTTCATCATGACCCGCGGCATCGAGGGCACAGGAGTGCCGGTCGGCTGGGTCTACGTATTCGAGGGTGACGAGCACGACCATGAGCGCGAGCACGGCATCTCTGTGGTCACGCTCGACCGGGGCTATCGGCATGATGTCGCGCAGACGTCGCCGTGGCTGCTGCAGGGTGCCAAGACGCTCTCTTATGCCGTGAACAAGGCCGTGCTGCGCGAGGCTGCTCGTCGCGGTGCCGAAGACGTGATCTTCGTCAGCAGCGATGGGTTTGTGCTCGAGGGCCCCACATCGAGCGTGATTCTCCTGCGCGACGGTCGCTTCTCAACTCCCGCACTCGACCAGGGCATCCTGGCCGGCACCACACAGGCCGACGCATTCACCATTCTCGAGGCCCAAGGCCACACCGTCGAGTACCGACAGATCCGGGCTGACGAACTCGTCGGCGCCGACGGTCTGTGGCTGCTCTCCAGCACGCGGTGCGCCGCACCCGTTCGTGAGCTCGACGGTGCGCCGGTGCCGATCGCGCGCGAGATCTCCGATGCGCTGAACACTGCGCTTCTGGCCCGCACGAAATGAGCATCGAGGTAGCTTTGCCGACCGCATTGCCCGCGGTCATCGACGGGCACAATGACCTCGCCTGGGCGTGCCGCGAACGGCACGACTACCGCGTCGCAGGCCTCGACACGGGAATGCCTGATCTGCACACCGATCTGCCGCGCCTGCGCGCCGGCGGCGTTGGCGGGCAGTTTTGGTCGGTCTGGGTCGACTCGGCGCTCACCGGCGCCGAGCAGGTCACCGCCACCCTCGAGCAGATCGACTTCGTGCACCGTCTGGTCGATGCTTACCCGCAGACACTGCAATTGGCACGCACCGCCCGTGAGGCACGTGCCGCGATGGCCGCCGGGCGCATCGCCTCACTCATCGGCATCGAAGGCGGCGACCAGATCGACGGATCGCTCGGCGTGCTGCGGGCCTATGCCCGATTGGGCGCCCGGTATATGACCCTGACTTGGTCGAAAACCATTGCATGGGCCGACTCGGCCACGGATGCTGCACGCAGCGACGGGCTGAGCAGTTTCGGCCGCGAGGTGGTCGCCGAGATGAACCGCATCGGCATGCTGGTCGATCTGGCGCATGTCTCCGACGACACCATGCGCGACGCGCTCGACGTGTCGACGCTGCCGGTGATCGTCAGTCACTCGGGAGCCAGAGCGCTCTGCGACCATCCGCGCAACGTTCCCGATGAGATCATCCGCCGCATCGGCGCATCTGGCGGAGTGCACATGGTCGCGTTTGTGCCGTCATTCATCACCCAGGCGCGGCGCGACTGGGTGCTTGCTGGTGAGCAGGGGGATGCCCCAATCGTGACGGTCGCAGACGTCGCCGATCATATCGAGCATGTGCGCGAGGTGGCCGGGGTCGACGCGGTGGGCATCGGCGCCGACTACGACGGCACCGACAGCATGCCCACCGGGCTCGACGACGTCTCGGGGTATCCGCGACTGCTCGACGAGCTCGCGTCGCGTGGCTGGTCGCACGCCGATCTGGCCAAACTCGCCCATGAGAACGTGCTGCGCGTGCTCGACGCCTCCGATGCGAACTATCGCTCGTTTCTCGCTGGCACCCACTGACTCCTCGACACTCATCCCTCAAAAGAAAGAGCTCTCCAATGACCTCTGCAGCGCAGCGCGCCCCCCACGTGCTGGTGATCGTCAACTCCCTCTCGAGCTCCCTGCGCCGACTGGGGCCGTGGCTCGAGGCGCGTGGCATCGCGATCGACGAGCACGTCGGCGCCGAGGGGCTTCCGACCTCCGTCGACGAGTACGCCGGGCTCATTATGCTCGGCGGTGGGCTGATGCCCGACGAAGACGATCGTGCGCCCTGGCTGGCACGCGAGCGCGATCTCGCGCTGCAGGCGATCGATCGCGACCTGCCCACGCTGGGCATCTGTTTGGGCGGCCAACTGCTCGCTCTGGTCTCAGGCGGTGAGGTCAAGGCCAAGACGGGCGTGCCCGAACGCGGCATGACCCGCATCACGACCAACGACCGGGGTGCCGACGACGCAGTGTTCGCAGCACTCGCGCCCTCAGCGCCGATGATCGAGAATCACGAAGACCGCATCACCGCTCTGGGCGACTCGGCCACACTGCTAGCTTCCAGCGCCGACTGCGAGTTCCAGGCGTTCCGCATCGGCGAGCATGTGCGTGGTGTGCAGTTTCACCCCGAGGTGAGCGCCGATCGCCTGCGCACCTGGGACGATGCCGCACTCGCCGAGCAGAACTTCGATCTGCCCGCCATGATCGCCGAGGCCGAGCAGCACGACGCCGAGAACACCACGGCCAGTCGCGCACTGGCCGATGCCTTCGCGGCCGAGGTGCACGCGTATGCTGCGCAGACCGCCAGTGATGCTGCAGGTGAGACGCGATGACGCTGCACCTCGACCAACTGCGGCCAGACCGGCAGCTGCTGGCCTCGGTCGCACAGCGCGCGCTCGCTGATCGTTTCGACGCGGCCACGCTCAAACTGGCCCCGTCATTCTCCGCGGCGGTCTTCGACGCGGATGGCGTGGTCACCTGGGTCGGGCACGGTCACCAGCGCCGCGACGCGGCTCGCCCGGCACGCGGCACCGTCTATCGCATCGCCTCAATGTCAAAGAGTTTTCTCGGCGCTGCCGCGCTCCAGGCCAGAGACGCCGGCCTGCTCGACATGCACGCACCGGTCACCGAATATGTGCCCGAGTTCGCGTCGGCCACCTATGCCGGGCAACCGGCGCACGTCACGCTCGAGATGCTGATGTCGAATCGCGGCGGCCTGGCCGAAGACAACCCTTGGGGTGACAATCATCTCGGCGCCTCTCGTGCGCAGATCAGTGCGGTTCTCGCCGCTGGCCTGCGTCTGGCGCTGCCGCCCGACACTACCTATCAGTATTCGAATCTGGGCATTTCGCTGGTGGGGCGGGCGCTCGAGCGAGTCACCGGCCTGCCGGTGGAACAGGTGATCACGGAGCGCGTGCTGCACCCGTTGGGCCTGACGCAGACCACCTACGACCCACCCCAGCACGATGTCGCCACGGGGTGGCGCACCTTCGACGAGGGCGCTACGTGGGCTGCCGAACCGTTCGTCGGCTGTGGGGCGCTCGGCTGCATCGGAGCACTGTTCAGCACCGTCGATGACATTGCCGCTTGGGCGGGCTTTCTGCGGTCGGCGTTCACGGCCGACCCTGCTCACGAAGACGTGCTCTCGGCTGCCTCACGACGTGAGATGCAACGCGTGCACACAGTCATCCCCGGCATCGACGAGCGCCTCTCGCAACGGCCGCTCAGCGCCGCGGGCTATGGCTACGGTCTGGTCATCGAGCACCATCGCCGGCTCGGCCTGACCGTGCAGCACTCCGGCGGGCTGCCGGGGTTCACCTCGCATATGCGGTGGCACGTCGACTCTGGTGTGGGTGTGGTGGTCTTCGGCAACAGTGATGCCGTGAGCGCCGCGGGCGTGGCCATCGACGTGCACGACCGACTGCTCGACGAGCTTGTGCTGCAGCCGGCGCAGCCCTCCGCCGCCGGTCGCCGCGGCGCGTTGGCCGCGCAGCTTCGCCCTTGGCCAGAGACCCTCTCCGCCGCGCGACGCCTCGACGAGATCGTGCAGGCCTTGGCCGGTTCTCCCGACAGCACGGCCAGCATCAGCGACTTGGCCGATGTATACGCGCCGAACATGCTGACCGATGCGCCGGCAGCGGTACGCGACCAGCGCATCCATGCGGCTGCCGCTGCACTGGGTGGCACGGTGGCCGACGTCGCCGACTTTGCCGATCGTGTGATCGACGCCCCCACTGCGGCCTGTCTGCGCTGGCGGGTGCCGGCACGCCACGGCTGGCTCATCTGCGATGTGCGCCTGGTCGGGCTGAGCACGCCGCTCGTGCAGGCGTTCAGCGTCAGCCCGACGGGCAAGGGTGACGACGCCGATCAGACCAAACCAGCCAACGAGCCCGTCTGCGTGACCGATCGGTTTGCCGCCACCCTCTGACGGTCAGGCCAGTGCGCCCATCGGATCCCAGGCGTCCAGCACGATCGGCGACGCGTCGATGGCCGCCTGCAGCTCAGCGGGCAGTCGATCCCGGCGCACAACGACCTCGAAGACATATTCGTCGAACCACGAGTCGGCCATAGTGCAGAAGCCCTTGTCGAACTTCTCGATGCCCCAGCTGTTCTCGACCCGCCAACGCCGTGCGACGCCCTGTTCGTCGAGATCGACCCCGGTAAACAGCATCGCGTGCGTCATCTCGCTGTCGCCATAGCGAATGCGGTCTTCTTTCGTGGTGCGCAGATCAACGCCGTACACCCCCGAGTAGTCGAAGAGGTCGGCCGCCCACACCCCCTCTTGCCGGTAGAACTGCGGGTCGACGTCGCAGCCGAACCACACGGGCTCGCCGTCGGCAATCGTCTCTGCAGTGATGCGTTTGATCGTCGCGATGTCGGTGTTCAGGTAGAGCACGGGGTCACCGGCGACGACATTGCCCAAGTGCGCCACGGTGAGCGTGGTGCCCTTCGGATGCTCCGGCCTCGGGTCGTCGACCAGGCAGATGTAGTCACGCAGGTCGATGTCGGTGTACTCGGCAAGAAACTGCTGCGGAGTGAACGTGCCCCCGCGATGGAAGTTGCGCTCGTCATCGTTCCACTGCCACTCGAACTCGGTCGGCGGCACACCGAGGTGAATGGTGAGAATGCGGTGGGTGTCTGCCAGCAGCTGTACTTTCAGCTCGGCGACCTGCTCGGCGTCGGCGCCGGAGCGCACGGCGTCACGCAGCTGCTTGGCGCCCTTGCGCAGCAGGGTGCCGAGCGAGGTGTTCATGCGGCTGGTGTTGCCCGATGACTGCGTCTCGGGCATCAGTTCTTTGGGCACCACGCCGTGTTTCAAGAAGATGCTGACCTCCATGTTCCACTGCCCGCCGTCGCCCAGCAGGTTCTTCAGCAGAAACGAGAGCAGACGATCGTCTGGCTCGCGGTCGGCCAGTGCGATCACGTCTTCGAGAAAGTAGTTGGCCCGCTCGATCTTGTCCCAGTACATCGCGTGGTTCTGGCTGAACTCGAAGTTCTTCACGTTGAGCTTTTTGCGCGCATCGCTGCGCAGCAGGTTCAGCGCGGCAAACAGCCAGCAGCGCCCGCTGTTGCCCTGGTTCGCGGCCTCCCAGTCGTCGAGGCGATGCGACATGCTGCGCGGGGTGTCGATCAAGCGCTGGCGGTTCAACGCCACATCGTCGATCGACACCTTCGTGACGGCGTTCTGCGCACGAACTGCGGTGGGGTCTGCCAGGAATGCCTGCCGCCAGGCCGTCAACTGATCCTTAGTGAGGGCTGACGCGGCGGGCTCGAGACGAGATGAGGAAGACACAGAGACGCTCCATTTCTGCGGGTGTGCAAACGGCAAGGGGAGCCTCGTCATTCATCTCAAAACCAAAGATCGTAAACGTATGCTCCACCAATAACGCAGCCAGCCTACATCCTTGCGCGCCCCACCCCGTAGCCCGCTCAGGTTGGTTCGATCATCCGTTACGTATCTGTAACCTCAGGCAGGTGCTTACCGCAGCCGGGTCACCACATCGTCAGCCACCGCATCCGTCTCACGCAGCAGCGCCGAGTCGGTGTGCGGCAGCGGACTGATCGCCGAGAACCCCCGCGCCTCCTCCTGCGGAATCCCCACGGAGTACAGAGCCCGACGCGGCTCGCCCGACGCATCGAGCAGTCGCGATGTGGCAGCCTCGATGGCCAGCGCACGAGTCGGGTGCGCGGTGCCTGCCGCATCGACGCGCGCGAACACCGCGCCCACACCGGCGTCAAGCACATGTCGCAGCAGCGGGTCTGTCGTGGCCGGGGCGTCAGGCTGATACATCCAGGCGTCGAGCACTGCGCTCACCGGTCGCGCCTCACCGGGCAGCAACGGCGAGACCAGCTCGGCGCGGCCGTCGGAGACCCGCACCTGACCGGCCGGCCCGAACGGATGCACGATTCCAGCCTCGATCGCCGCCAGCAGCTGTGCGGTGCGAAACGCCGGCGGCCCAGAGCCGAGTTTTGCCCCGAGCGTCATGTAGCGCGCGTAGCCCGCACGAAAGCTGTCTGCAGTGAGCCCGCCGAAACTCGCGAACTCGGCGATGCGCGCCCGGGCGGCCGAGATCGTCCAGGCGGCGGCCTTCAGCGGGCTGTCAAGCCCCTTGGCGGCCTCGATCACGTCAGCGGTCAGAAACTCCACAAACCAGCGCGCGTACTGGTCGCTGGTGTGCAGCTGCGCGGGCAGCGGATCAGTGAGCTGCTGCAAATCGAGCTCGGCCGGGATGCCGACCACGGCATCCTGCCCCCGCTCGGCTTCGAGGCGGGCGCGGGTGGTGGCCCAGGCTCGGCGTGCGTCGTCGACGAGCGCCGGCCACAGGTCACGGTCGAAGTCGGTCTGCCCCGGCACTGCAGCGGCGAGCGCCCGATCGAGGGCGGCGAGATCGGCTTGGGGCGGCAGTGCGTGATACACCGACTTGCTGCGGAAGGGCACCCCGCTGGCTGAGCCGATCTGCAGCTGCGGCTCACGCCCGCTGGGCACGTAACGCAGCTTGGCCACCCGATCGCCGTGCGCCGACTCAAACGAGCCCACCGGCTCGTAGCGCCCACCGCGCCCCTCGGTCAACAGCACGAGGGCATCGTAAAACCCCATGCCGAGCCCGCGCACCGCCACCGACTCACCAGCGCCGAGCTGGTCGAGTCGCTGCTCGATGGGGTTCTCGGGTGCCACCCAGGGCAGCTCGGTCACCCGGGCCACACCCGGCTCGGCATCGAGCCAGCCCAGTGCCAGCACCGCGGCATCTGCGATGAGCGTGCCATCGGATGCGCTGATGCGGTAGCGCTCTCGGCCGCCGGTGGCATCGACGTCGACGGCGGTGGCCCGGGTGCGGTGATGCATCACGTGCACGCCCGAAGGCAGCAGCGCCAGCGCGCGATCGGCGAACCACTGCAGATAGCGGCCGAAGAACACCCGCGAGGGGTGCGACCACGGTTCGAGCGCGCGAGCCTCGGCCAACAGCGAGCGCGTGACCTCGGGCTGCGCCGGGTGCGCCTGCCAGACGGCGCGCGCCTGCGGGTCGACCTCGGGCGACACCACACCATCGTGCTGTTCAACGATCAGACGCGCCCAGGCGATCAGATCAGGGCCGTTCACGTGCGCGCCGGCGCAGTGCACTGAATCGTCGACGAAGAAGGTCACCTGCCCGGCGTAGGTGTTCATCACCAGGTTCTGCGGCTGATCGGTCTGCCAGACACGGCCCGACCCCAGCTCGCAGGGTTCATAGATGTGCACCTGCGCGCTCGCATCGGGGCTCAGCCGCACCGCGATGCGCTCAAGCACCGAGATGCCGCGCGGGCCGCCGCCAATGATCGCCAGCACCGGTTCGTTGTCGCTCATTCCACCACTCCTGCCGGAGCCAGGCGCTCTTCGAGTCGTGTGGTCAGCCGCTCGGCCCGCTCCATCTCTGTGTTCCAGTCTGCTCTGATGATGTCGATGCGCACATTCGGCGACTCGCTCTGTGCGAAGTCTTCGACGATCGGGTGATCGATGCGCTGCTGCAGTGCCAACAGTCGCACGACCAGCTCGATCTGCCGGGTGTACACCGGAAACTGCGGGCCGCGTGGTGCGGTGAGCCCGATCACAAACAGGTTGGTCAGCGGCGAGGCGAGCAGTGTGCATCCGGCGTATTTCACCGGAATATCAGCTTCACGCGGCACATACTCATCGGCGAGAAACGGAAAGGTCGCCCGGTAGCCGGTCGCCCACACCACGGTGTCGAAGGAGCGGCTGGTGCCGTCGGCGAAACTCACCTGCGTGCCTTCGATGTCGGTGATGCCCGAGGTGGGTCGAATGCGACCGTGGTGAATCCAGTAGAGCAGCAGGTCGTTGGCGATCGGCAGCTGGTGGCGTAGGTCGGGGTCGACCGGCTCGGGCAGCCCGGGATAGCGCGCGTTGGTGCCCTTTGACACCCGCATCAGGCCGCGCGTGATCAGCTGGCTGAGCCACGGCCCGGTATAGCGCAGGATGGCGATCTCTCGCCTCGGCCGCCCAAACAGGGTTTTGGGAATGAACCGGTGACCATGCCTGATCGAGATGGTCACGTCGTCGAACCGGCGCGACTGCGCAGCGTCGACGGCCACGTCGCACCCAGAGTTGCCGGCACCCACCACGAGCACTCGCTGCCCCGACAGGTCGTCGACGTTGTGATAGTCGGCGGTGTGCAGCTGGTGGCCGGTGAATCGCTCGGCGATTTCGGGCACCACCGGCGAGCTCAGATGCCCATTGGCCACCACCACCGCGTCAAAGCGTTCAGTGCCGGATGCGGTGCTCACCTCCCAGCCGCGACGCCCGCCATCGACCGGCTGCACCAGACGCACCGGCGTGTTGAAGCGAATGTCGCGCAGCAGATCGAAGTGTCGAGCGAACCCGTGCAGGTAGTCGACCATCTGTTGACGCGAGGGAAACAGTGGGTAGTCGTCGGGCATTGGCCACGCTTCGAACCCCGAGATGTTCGCCGACGAGATCAGATGCAGCGCCTCGTAGTCGCTGTTCCAATGCCCACCCGGTTCGGCCCTCGACTCGAAGACGGTCACCTCGTGCCCGTGGTCGCGCAGCACGCGCAGACTCTCGAGACCGGCGGCACCGGCGCCGATGATGGCAATGCGGCTCATCGCTGCCCCTCCGTGCCCTCAATGGCCGCCTCGACGGCGGCCTCGTCGCGCTGGCCCAGATACGCCTCGCGAATACGCTCGTCGTGCAGCAGTTCGTGCGCGGGGCCAGCCAGGCGCACCTCACCGGTGGCCAGCACGTAGCCACGGTGGGCGATCGACAGGGCCAACTCGGCATTCTGCTCGACCATGAACACGGCCACACCGAGCTCGCGGTTGATGCGGGTGATCGTCTCAAGCACCTGATCGACCACGATCGGGGCGAGACCCATGGTCGGTTCATCCATGCAGATCAGCCGCGGATGCGACATCAGCGCACGCCCGAACGCGAGCATCTGCTGCTCGCCGCCCGACATGGTGCCGGCCAGCTGGCGCCGACGTTCGGCCAGACGCGGAAACAGCTCGTACTGCTGCTCGAGGTCTGCACGCAGCACACTGCGACCACGCACCGTGTACGCGCCCACCAGCAGATTCTCCTCGATCGTCATGTCGGGGAACACCCGCCGAGCCTCGGGCACCGAGGCCACACCGCGCCGAATGATCTGCGCGGTGCTGAGCCCCGTGGTCGCCTCGCCGTCGATGCGCACCTCCCCCGAAGAGGGGTGCACCAACCCGAGAATCGTCTTCATCGTGGTCGATTTGCCCGAGGCGTTGCCGCCCAGCAGGCAGACGATCTCGCCGGAGTCGATGGTGTAGCTCACGTCGCGCAGCGCGTGAAAGTGCCCGTAATGCACGTTGACGCGGTCGAATTCGAGCAGGGCGCTCATTCGTGGTCTCCTTCGTCTGTCGCGCCCGACGGCGCAATATCAGCGACGGCCCGGCCGCGACGACTGCCCAAGTAGGCCTCGATCACCGCGGGGTCGGCCTGCACCTCGGCGGGGGTGCCCTCGGCAATGATCACGCCGTGATCCATCACGATCACCCGGTCAGAGACAGTCATCACCAGATCGAGCTTGTGCTCGACCAACAGCATCGTCTGCCCATCCCGCTTGAGCGCGAGCAGCTGGTGCATCACTTCGTCGGTCTCGGCGGGGTTCATGCCCGCGGTGGGCTCGTCAAGCAGCAGCAGGCGAGGGCTCGGCGCCAGGGCGCGGGCAATCTCGGTGCGCCGACGGTTCGCATACGACAGCGTCGCGGCCTCTTGGCTGCGTCGCGGCAGCAGTCGATCGCCAAAGCGCTCCAGCTGGCCGGTGACGGTCTGCGCGGTTTCGCGCTCTTCGCGGCGCACGGATGGCGGGCGCACCAGGGCCACCACCGTCTCGGCCAGCAGCGGGATCCAGCGCAGCACCGGAATGCGGCGCAGTCTCGCCAGCGGCCGCGCGGCTCGCAGCTTCGGGGTGAGCCCCACCGTCACATTGTCGTCGATGCTCATGGTGCCGAACACGCGCCCGTTCTGAAACGTGCGGGTCAGCCCAATCGCAGCCAGCGCATCCGGCAGCCGCCCGGTGATGTCGGTGCCGTCGAACACGACGGTGCCGTGCTGGGGGCGCAGCAGCCCGCTGAGCAGGTTCAGCGTGGTGGTCTTGCCCGAGCCGTTGGGGCCGATGATGCTGACCACCTCATGTTCGCGCACCTCGAACGAGGTGCCGTCGACGGCCGGCAGCCCGTCGAAGTGCTTGGTCAGCTCGGTGACAGTGAGCACGCGGTCAGTCATTGACGGCCTCCTTGCGACGGGTGAGCCACGTGCGCAGTGAGCGCCCAGAGGCGTTGCGCGACCACAGCCCCTGCGGGCGCAGCAGCACGGCCAGCAGCAGAATCAGCCCATAGGCGAACAGTCGCCCCTCGGTCGAGACCCGAAACAGTTCGAGGCCGCCGACGAGCACCACGGCGCCCACCACGGCACCGAACGGGCTGAACATGCCGCCGACCACGGCGACGATGAGAATCTGCAGGCTGAGCGTCTGCGTGAACATGCTGGGGTCGATGTAGCCGTACGACGAGGCGAGAAACGCCCCAGCGAGCCCGGCGGTGAACCCGCCGATGGCGAAGGCCAGCGACTTGTAGGCCGGTGTCTCGATGCCTGCCGAGCGAGCCGCCACCTCGTCATCTCGAATCGCGTTCCAGAAGCGGCCCAAGTGCGAGCGCTGCAACCGCGACGTGACCCACAACAGCACCAACAGCATCCCGAGGCCCACCGCGTAGATGAACCCGGTGCCACGCACCTGCCAGCCGAACACGTCAGGCAGCGGGATGCCGGTGAGGCCCGATGACCCGTTGGTCACGCTGTCGAGATTCAGGATGACCGCGACGATCACTGCCCCGGTCGCCATCGTGGCCACCGATGCGTAATGCCCGCTCAGTCGCCACCCTGGTGCGGCGAGCACCACCGAGATCAGTGCGGCGATCACCCCCGCCACGAGGGCCGCGGCCAGAAAGTTCCAGTCGTGATCGCGGGTGAGCAGCGCAGCCACGTAGGCGCCGACCGCGACAGGGCCGGCCTGGCCCAGTGAGATCTGCCCGGCCGCACCGCCCACGAGGGTCAGCGACAGTGCCATCAGCGAGAAGGCCACGATCTGCACACCGATCTGCTGGTGGTAGCCGCGCACTCCCGGCAACAGCAGCAGCCAGGGCAGCAGGGTCAGGGCAAGCACCTGCCAGCGCTTGAGTCGAATGGCCTTGGCTCGGGCGAAGAACGTGCCGGTCAGAGGCTCGCGAGAGATGGCGGGCAGGCGGCCGAACAGGCCGGCCGGGCGAATCCAGAGCACCAGCAGCAGCACGCCGAAGGTGATCAGCGGGCGAATCGGTTCGCCCCACTGGTACACCCCAAACGCCTCGAGAATGCCCAGCACGATACCGCCGACCACTGCGCCGGGCAGCGAACCGAGGCCGCCGAGCGTCGCCGCCGCGAACCCCTGCATGCCGGCGAGATAGCCCTGCGACGGGCCGATGTTGCCATATGAGGCCGAGACCAGCACGCCGGCGAGGCCGCCGAGTGCCGAAGCGATCACGAACGCCACGTTCTGGGTGAGATTGATCGGCACGCCCATCTGCGCGGCAGCCTCGCGGTCTTGTGCCGTGGCGCGGATGCCGCGGCCGATTTTGGTGTGCTTCAGCAGCAGTGCCAGGCCGACCATGCTCACCAGGCTGACCACGACGATGGCCACGTCGACCAGGCCGAAGCGCAGCCCGCCGATTTGCAGGTTGGCGCGCGGCAGGCCGGTGTCGATGGCTCGCGTCTCGGGGCCGAAGATCAACTGCGCGGCGTTGTCGAGAATGACCATCAGCGCGATGGTGGCCAGCACCGAGCCAATTGGGGCCTTGCCGGCAAATGGGCGCACGGCGATCAGGTTGACAATGAAGCCGAGCGCTGCGGTGACCACGAGCGCCGTCGCGATACCGGCCCAAAAAGGCCAGCCGAAGGTGGTGGTCACCCACCACGAGCTGAGTGCGCCAAAGATGAAGATCGACCCGTGCGCGAAGTTGATCACGTTCGAGACGCCGATGATCAGCGAGACGCCGATGGCGATCAGCGCGTAGGAGTTGCCGTTGATGATGCCGGCGATCAGGGTGTCGAGCACCGGGGTGCCGTCCTTTCGTGACAGGTGAGCGGCCCGGCCTCGTCGGGGGTCGAGGGCGAGCCGCTCACCAGCTTGGGGGCAGGAGTCACTGCTCCTGGTTCAGGTCGTCAGGCAGGGTGAACTTGCCGTTTTCGACGCGCACCCACAGGTACCGGGGCTGAGACACTCGCCGGTCGTCGTTGTAGGTGATGCTGCCGAGCACGATGCTCGGAATGTCGGTGCCGTCGCGCAGAGCATTGCGGATGCCCTCTCGCGTGCCGTCGCTGTTTTGGTAGGCCCAGACCAGATCTTGAATGCCGTCATAGGCGACCGCCGAGAACCAGTTGGTGGTGCGGCCGTATTTCGCCTGGAAGGCATCGTCGAAGGCGCGCACCTGCTCGTCGTCGGAACCGGCGAAGTAGGTGGTCTCGATGATGGTGCCGTTAGCCGCGTCACCCGCGTTCTCGAGGAAGTCGTCGGAGTAGTTCGAGATGATCGACACCCACTGGGTGTTCTCGAGGCCGGCGACCTGCTTAGCCTGTTTCACGATCGGGGCCGCGTTCTGGTAATACGCGTAGATGGTGACCGCTTGAGCGCCCGAGTCGCGCAGCTTGGTCAGCAGCGTCTTGTAATCGGTGGTGTCTTGCGAGACGGCTTCGCTGAACACAACGTCGTCGCCGTTCTTCTGCGCCTCTTCGTTCCACAGCTCGGCGCCACCTTTGCCCCAGTCGCTGTCGACGTAGATGATGCCGATCTTCTCGCCCTGCTTGGCCGTGGCCTGCTCGAGCGCGGGCCCGTCATCGGCCTGAGTGGTGGCCGGGCTGAAGATGTAGTCGCCGGTGTCGGTGAAGTCGGCGGCCGAGTTGGTGATGCCGATCTGGGTGAGGCCGGCACGCTGATAGATGGGGCTGGCAGCCTTCGAGGTGGGCGAGGCGAAGTCACCGAGCACACCGAGCACGCTCTCATCGTCAGAGAACTTCTGGGCGATGGTCGCCGCCTGCGAGGGGTCGCCCTGGCTGTCTTGGAAGTCGACCTCGACCTGTCGCCCGTCGACACCGCCTGCCGCATTGAGCTGCTCGGTGTAGAGATCGATTGCGTCTTTCCAATCGGCGCCGTACTGCGCCTGGTTGCCGGTCAGCGGTGCGGTCACCCCGAAGCGAATGGGATCAGACGAATCTTTGGCTGCATTGGTCGAGCATGCGGCGAGCGCGGTGGCACTCACCGCGACAAGCAGGCCGGCGGCGATCGCGCGGCGCACGGGCTTGGTGGACATCAGTCTCCTTGGGGGATGATGGCGCCACAGCAGTGGCGACATTATTGGTTCGTTCGCTGATCAATCTCACACGTTTGTCATTGACAGATGACATTTGTGTCTAAATATGACACTGACATAAAGATAGACATATTTCTCAACACTCGCTGCTCGACTGCCACACGTACCCCATACTTGAAGGGCAGCACCACAGCACAGGAGATCCCATGACCAGCACAGAAGCGGCCGTCGACGTCGCCATCCTGCTGCAGCCGGGCACCTCTCGAGACATCGTGCACCAGCTCGAAGGGTTCATCGCCTCCGGGCAGTTGCCGCCAGGCACCGCGCTGCCCACCATTCGCGAACTCGCCGCCGACACCGGCCTGAGCCGTGGCCTGCTCGCCAACGCTTGGGCGCTGCTGCGCGATCGCGGGCTGATCGTGACCCGCAGACGGGGCGGCTCATTCGTCGCCACCACAGACAGCACTGCACCCGCGGCTCAGCCCAGCCCCGCGACGTCGACAGTCACCGCATTCGACGGCTGGCATGCCCTCGACCTGGTCACTGGGCATCCTGACCCGAAACTGCAGCCCGATCTCGCCAGTGCGCTGGCCGCCGCGCTGCACGAGCCGCATACCAACGACCCCACCAAGGTCTACATCACCGACCGGCTGCGCCATGTGGCCGCCGCCGAATGGCCGTTCGCTCCCGAAGCCTGGACCACAGTCGGCGGCGCCGGCGAGGCCACGGTGCTGGTCGCCGAGGCGGTGGCCGATCTCATCGGGCGCGATCGCCCGATCGCCGTGGCACAGCCAACGACACCGGGCACAGTCGCCTCACTGCGCGGCTTGGGCCTGCACCTGCTGCCGATCGAACACGATGAGAACGGCCCGGCGGTGCACTCACTCGAGCAGGCGCTGCGTGCCGGCGCCGGAGCCGTTCTGCTGCAGCCGAGCAGCTCGTTTTCACTGAGTGCCGGCGGCGATCAGCAGCGTCTCGACGAGTTGGCCGAAACCATTCGCCACGCGCCCGGCGGTGACGGCGTGATCGTGATCGAAGACGACGTGCTCGGCCCGCTGTCGAGCGTGCAGGGGCTGACGGTGGCGCGCGCGCTGCCCGGTCAGGTGGTGCGCATGCGCTCGTACTGCCGTGCCTATGGCGTCGACCTGCGCACCACAGTCATCGGCGGCCCGGCCCGCATCGTCGAGCGGGTGCGAGCCCTGCGCAGTCACGGCGCCGCAATGAACAGCCGCATTCTGCAGAACGCGCTGGCAGTGCAGCTCGAGAGCCGCGCGGCCACCCGCGTGGTCGAGCGCATGGAACGCGCCACCGCCGCGCGTCGAGCCCTGCTGGCCGAGCAGCTCGACGCGCAGGGCACACCATGGTCTGCGCCGGTCGATCCCCTGCTGCTGTGGGTGCCCACTGCCCACGAGAATCAGGCACTGCTGGCGCTGGCGGCGCATGGCGTGGTGCTGAGCCCCAGCGAACACACCTTTGTCACTCCGCCGGCGCAGGGGCATCTGCGCATTGCCGTCACTCAGCTGCCCAACTCGCCCGAGCTCAGCGCACAGTTCGCCCGGCTGATCGGTCGCGCCGCCCGCGGCGAGCTCGCACCGCCGGGCTTCTGACCCCGCCTGCTCCACTCCCCCGACTCTGAAAGCATCATGACCACCTCCCCCACCTCGCCGGTCGCTCAGGCTCTGCGCGGCACGCTCTCTGGCAACGCCCAAGCCCTCATCACCGGTCATCGCCCCGATCTGCTGCCAGGCATCGCGGCCTTCGTCACCGCGGTCTTCGATGACGCCGCCGACCCACAGCTGCACTCGCTGAGCCGATCCGTGCGACTGACCGTGGCGGCGCGCACTGCCTGGCTCGAGTCAGATGATGCAACGTTAGACGAGCTGCTGGCCGAGCTGCCGATCGAAGTGGGCCGGCTGATCACTGCGCCCACGGCATCCAGCGAGCTGTCTGCCGCCCCGCGCTGGCTGCGTGCGATCGCCCGGCACATCGACCTGCTGGTGCTGCGCCCCGGTGCGGCCTCACCCGATGACCTCGACGGGCTGCTCGCCGCGGGCTTCGATGCCGCCGACATCGTGCTGATCTCGCAGATCATCTCGTTCGTGGGATTCTTCGTGCGGCTGCGCGCGGCGGCCCAGACGATCACCGAATCCGCCGCAGCACCAGCCACCGCAGATTCGACGATTGCCGCTGAGGGAGTCAGCGCCACTGCCGACCAGATTCCTGCACTCTCCGAGCTCGCGTTCGTGGCCCATCCTGCCGCCGACCGCGGCGAGATCATCGCCGACCGGGCCCAGCGATTCACCGCCGAGCCTTTGGTGTGGCACGCCTGGGTGTCACCGCTCGAGCCCACTCGGGCCACCGATGAACAGCAGGCCGCGCTGGCCGCGAGCGCCTGGCCGAAGTCGCCCTATTTTCGGCTGCTGGCCTGGCATCCTGCGTCGCTGACCACGCGCACGATCATCGACGAGACGATCTTCTTGAGCGAGGGCGGCCTGCCTCGCGGCGAGCGCGAGCTGGCGGCCGCAGTGACCTCGCGGCTGAACGGATGCCGCCTATGTGCGAGTGTGCACTCGCGCTTCGCTGAGAAGCTGACCGGCCGCGTCGACGAGGTGCAGCGGCTACTGGCCGAGGGGGTCGAGTTCGACACCGACGCGCGCTGGCGGGCCATCGTCAACGCCGTGGCCGCGCTGCAGGCCGGTGCCGAGGTGCTCGAGGGGCAGCACATTCAGGCGCTGCGTGCACAGGGGCTCAGCGACGGCGAGGCGTTCGACGCCCTGGCTGCCGCGGCGTTCTTCACCTGGGCCAACCGGCTCATGCTCTCGCTCGGCAGCCCGCGCCCACCTGCGGCGGCAGATGCCGAGGCGCTGGCCGATCAGCAGCGCAAAGACGCCGAGGCGTAGCGCTCACCCCACCGCGCACTCTCGCCCCGTTGCGCACCCCCGGTGAAACACGCACACCCTCACTCAAGCGCGCACCGTTTCACCCCGGCGCACACGTTTTCACCAAAAACACCCACCCACACGTGAAAACGCGCACGCCTCCGTGAAAACACGCACCGAACACCCCGCTCCCCGGGGAAACCATGCACGTCGCGCATCCCGCGGTCGGGGCCACCGCCCTATAGCCCAAACCGGGCGAGGCTGAACCGCGAAACGGCCCGGGCATCCGCCTCGGTGGCCAATTCGGCGAGCAGCCGCCCCACCGCGGGCACGAACTTGAACCCGTGCCCGCTGAAACCCGCGCCCACCACAATCGGGCCACGCCGGTCGATCACGAAGTCTTCGTCGGGCGTAGTGGTGTAGGTGCAGCTGACCGGCACCAGGCTGTCGGCATCGGCACCCGGCAGATACTCGCGCACGTAGCGCTGCAGGGCCGCGAGCTGCACGGGTTCGGGCTCGTAGCTGCGATGGTCGGGGTCGACCACCGGCCCGGTGCCGTGCCAGCCAGCCTTGATGCCCTCACCAGGGGTCAACATGCCGTACACGTCGGAGTACCACCAGTCGGTGCGCGCATCGCCCGCAGCTCTCAGGTGGTTGAAGCCCGGCCACAGGGCGGCCGTCTCTGCGTCGAGCCCGTCGCCGCCCGAAGCGAGCGCGAAATGCGCGGGCTGCTCTTGCGTGACCACCAGCGGCGGCAGCTCGACAATGCCCTCCAACAGCTTGCGGCTCCAGGCGCCGAGCGTGACCACCGCTGAGTCTGCGGTGAGCGTCTCATCGTCGGTGTGCACGGCCACGGTGCCGTCGGCGAGAACCTCGATGCCGCGCACCGCGGTCTGGTGACGCAGCTCAGCGTCGTGTCGGGCGGCAGCGCGCTGCAGCGCCGGGATGGCCAGGTCGGGATTTAGCCGACCCCCATCTGGTGTGTAGGTCACTCTGGTGTCAAAACGGATGCCCGGCCAGCGCTCGGCCGCCTCGTCGGGTGTCAGCGTGGTCGCCGCGAATCCATACTGGTGCAGCAGCTGATCGTGACCCTCGATCTCGCCGGCGCCGTGGTTGACCAGCCCCACCATGTCGAGCACGTGCGTGTCGGTCTCGGCCTCGAGTTCACGCCACAGCCCACCGGCCTCGGCGACCAGGCGCAGATAGTCGGGCTCTTCGTAGGCGATGTTGAAGTTGCGGCTCGCCCCATGCGACGCCCCATGCAGATGCACCTGGTCGAAGCGCTCGAGCAGCAGCACCTCTCTGCCTCGACGGGCCAACTGCCAGGCAGCGGCCGATCCCATGGCGCCGCCGCCGATGACGATGTGCTCATAATGCGTCACGATGTCTCCTCGGGTCATTCGCCAAACGCCTGCACTGTGGCAAGGCGCCGGACGTCTTCGAGCCTACCTGTCGCTGGCCGCAGAGCGCCGCATGCTGGCATGGCACGCGCCAGCCCTCTACGCTGAAGGGCATGACCCCTGCACGCCAGCCCTCGACCGACGCACCGCCGCGCCATGTCGAGCTGCCGGGCGTGGTCAATCTGCGCGATGTCGGCGGACTGCCGCTGAGCGACGGCGGCCGGGTGCGGCGCAATCGGCTGTTCCGCGGCGCGGCGCCCGGCACGCTCCGCCCCGAGGCCACGGCATGGTTCGACGCCAGCCCCATCGACACGGTGTTCGATCTGCGCACCCTTGACGAGCGCACCCGCCTGCCCGACGATCTCGGCACGCAGCGAGCCGTCAACCAGGTGCACCTGCCACTGCTCGAGGGGTCGCTGCAGGCGAGTCTCGCGGGGCTTCCCACGCTGCCTGATCTCTATCGCAGTCTGCTCGACCACGACGCGGCCGTGTTCGTGCGCATCGCTCGCGCGCTGGCCATCCGCCCGACCGCCGGCGTGCTGGTGCATTGCACCGCCGGCAAAGACCGCACCGGCATCACGGTGGCACTGATTCTGCTGGCGATCGACACTCGACAGGATGCCGTGGTCACCGACTATGCGGCCACCACCGAGCAGCTGGCCGGCCCGTGGCTCGAAGGGGCCTTGCAACGCGTGCGCGCCGCCGGAGGGGTGCTCACCGACGAGCTGGTCACCCTGATTGCCGAGGCCCCACCGGCCGCACTCGAAGCCGCCATCGATCATCTCGACACCGAGCACGGCGGCGCAGCGGCCTACCTCGCCCGCAATGGGCTGGGCGACGCAGAGCTCGACGACCTGCGCGGCTCACTGCGCGCCTGAGCCATACCGACTGGTGAGAACCTCTCTACTTGCGGTTACACAGACAACTCCCTTTTGAGGAGACAACCCACCTGCGTCACATATTTGAATCGTATGTCTTTGCCGATGCGGCGAGAGTTCATGCTTTCGAAATATAATTACACATTATATGTAACATATGTTGCCTATCGATAGACGATCGTTACATCACTTTCGAAGCAGAGTACTTAAAAATGGCAATCCGTCGGCGGCCGAACTCCGTTGCACCTCACTTGGCCGAGCTGCACACACTTGGCCGTCAAGCTCAGGCTTTCTCAAGGCAGATCCTGCTGCAGCCCGTACTCACATGTCATGCCACTTTCAGGCGCCAGCGCAACTTGACCGTCAGACATCCGCTCCCTATGAGCGATCCACTGGTCACCTTAAATGGATCTTTGTCCGCGACGGCTCCTGCCCACTCACCTGTTTGAAGACACCCACAAGGAGATAAAAATGAGAGTCATCGTTCCCGACGAAATCTATGCCGCAACCCTGCGTGCAGCGGTGCCCGACGTCGACTGCCTCGTGTGGCACATCGACGCCCCTGACAGCCCGCCCGATGCCGAGATGCTGGTCACGGCACGCCCGCTCGACGCGACTCACCAACCGCGTATCACCCAGATTCCCTCGTTGCGCTGGTTGCAGCTGCTCTCGCTGGGGTTCGACTGGATCGTCGACCGCCTGCCGGCTCAGGTAACGGCGATGAATGCTCGTGGCTGCGTCGAGGAGTCGACCGCCGAGCATGCTCTCGCGCTGACGATTGCCGGGCTCAGGCAATACGACGCCGCCTTCGAACAGGCTGCCGCACATCACTGGCAGACCCTGTGGACACGCTCTCTGCGCACCGCTCGCGTGCTGCTGCTCGGCTACGGAGGACTCGGCAAAGCGATCATTCGCCGGTTGGAGGCATTCGATGTGGCCGAGCTGACCGTGGTGGCTCGCACTGCACGCACGAGTGCAGAGACGGGTCGCTCCGTGCACGCCATCAGCGAGCTCGACGCACTGCTGCCGGCGCACGATGTGCTGCTGCTGGCCATTCCGCTGACGCACGACACGCAGGGGCTGATTGATGCCCGACGCCTCAACCTGCTGCCCGATGATTCGCTCGTGGTCAACGTGGGTCGTGGCGGGCTGATCGACACAGCCGACCTGCTGGCCGAGCTCAAGCAAGGGCGTCTGCGGGCGGCGCTCGATGTGGTTGATCCCGAGCCGCTGCCTGTCGAACACCCTCTTTGGGAGGCCCCCGGGGTGTTCATCACCCCACACATCGGCGGCAACACAGACGACTTCCTACACGCGACCCGACAGCTGGTCGCCGCACAGGTGCAGGCGATCATCGACCGGCAGACGCCGGCAAACATCATTCTCACCCACGAGTGAGCTCAGCAGAGGAGAACCCACATGCCCATGACTCTCAGTGCCTGGATCGACGGCCGTCAGGCCTTCGGTGAGCGGCCGGTCGACGACGATCTTGTCGTGTTTGATGCCCCGCTCAGCAACCAGGTGAGTCTGTTCGATCTCGCAGTACAGCGAGGTGACGGAGTTTTCGAGGCGACGACGGTCTGGCACGGCACGGCGCTGTCGTTGCGCCCCCACCTCGCAAGACTCGCGCACAGTGCGGCGCTGCTCGACTTCTCCGTGCTCGACATCGAGGCCCTCGAACACGCCGTACAGTCGCTGATCTCCGAGTACCAACGCCGCGCGGCACCGCCCGCCCAAGAGCAGCAGCTCGTCAAAATCCTCGTGTCACGCGGAGATGACCCGCAGCTTCTCGGCGGGCGCGAAGGCGACCCTGGCGTTGCTCGTGTCTGGGCGATTATCGAGCCCCGCAGTGACTCTCCGGCGCAGCCCGACCGACAGCAGTTGGTCACGCTGGCCACTGGGGTATCGGCTGACACCGCCCATTTCGCACCATGGATGCTGCGGGGCGCGAAGACACTCTCCTATGCGTCGAACAAGGCGATGTATCGAGAGTGCGCTCGACGTGGTGCGAATAACGCCATTCTCTACAGCACAGAGGGCGTCATGCTGGAATGTCCCACGTCATCAATCGTGTTCCGGGTCAACGGCACGCTCTGCACACCTGACCCGTCTTTGGGCATTCTTTACGGCACCACTCAACGCGAGTTCTTCGCCTATGCCCGCAGCCAGGGCATCACCTGCGAATATGGGCGATACGCAGTCGAGATGCTGCAGCAGGCTGATGCGATCTGGACCATGGGAGGCTCGAACGTGCGGCCGGTCGAGCAACTTGATGGTCGCCCCATCGCCATCGACGAAGAGCTCGCTGTCGCGGTGAATCTCTACTCGCGCAGCCACCAAGACGAGGTCTGTGCGCACTCACTCGCCGAGTTCGCCGACTTCACTTCGCGTCAGGGCGCAAACTGAGCTGATCACCCCTCAGCGAGCCCGACATATTCAGCAATAGGAATGTCTCCCTGGCCAAACGTGATGGTGTGCCCGGCGGTGTCGCGATCCTCGAGCACCGCGACGATCGCCGCCGCGACGTCGTCACGAGAGACCGCCGCCCCTTGGCCTGCAACAGCGCTGGCCCCAGCACTGACCCGGGTGGCCGCCTCACCGATCGCGCCGGTACCGGGTTCATCGGTGAGACGCGCAGGGCCGAGCACCGTGAAGTCGAGCCCGCTGTCGCGCACCACGGCATCGGCGATGGCCTTGGCCTGTGCATAGGGGTAGAACGAGTCGCCCTCGGGAATGCCGTGGTTAAGTCGCGACCCGGCCCACGACACCATGACATAGCGGCGTACCTGCGCGATGACGGCAGCCTGCACCGAGCGCACAGCCGCATCACGATCGATCGCCCAAGTGCGAGTGGGGTCGCCACCGCCCGCACCAGCCGACCACACGACTGCGTCGAAGGGGCTGATCAAATCGACCAGCGCATCCGTCGTCGCCAGCTCGAGGTTGAACAGGCGCGGATGCCCGCCGGCCGCCTCGACATCGCCGAACTGTGCGTCGTCGCGCACCACCGAGGTGACCTCGTGGCCGCGGGCGACGAGTTTGGGGGTGGCCAGCAGCGCCACTCTGCCGTGACCGCCGAGAATCAGAATCCTGCTCATGCCGCCACCCTACGTGAGCCACGTCCGCTTGACCACCCCCGTGACAGAGTGCTCACGGCATGCACTCAGCTGTCTCTAGGCTGCAGACCACATCGTCCAAGCCACAGGAGGCCGCATGAACATCGACGACCGCCGACTCATCGACGCACTCGCCCAGAGCCGGTGGCAGCAGGGCGCCGGATCCCCGGCGAACGCGGGCACCGCATCCGCACGAAACACCGGCGCGGCGACGTCGTCACGAGGTGTCGGCCGCTCGAGCGGCAGTTTTCTGCGCACGACGCATCTCACCCGGACGTCACCGGTGTCCATTAGTCTGTGAGCACATGTTCACAGACTGACAGGACACTCACAGATGACACAGCCTCCCGCCGGATGGTACCCCGACCCCGAACAGCCCGGAGCCGAGCGCTGGTTTGACGGCACCTCTTGGACCACGCAGCAGCGCGCCGCGTCGGAGCAACCGTCAACCACACCGGTGGCACCGACCGAGCAGTCTTCCTACTCGTCACCTGCCGACGCCTACACCGAGTCGGTCTCGTCGTATGACCCCACGTCCGCTCAACCAGGCGGTGCCCCACAATACGCATCACCGCAGCAAGATACCCCACCCCAGCAGGATGCCGCCCCCGTCTTCGCCCCGCCTGCGGCGGCTCCCACTCAGCAACTGCCCAGCTATGGCCAGTACACGCAGCAGGGCCAATATGGTGGCGGAGCATACGGCGGCCAGCAGCCTCCCCAGTACGGAGCGCCGATCGGCAACGGATACTCCGCGCAGCCCGGCAGCACCTCCTCAAAGAGCTTCATGGCGACCTGGCTGTTCAGCCTGTTCTTGGGCTCTTTTGGCGTCGACCGGTTCTATCTGGGCAAGATCGGCACTGGCATCGTCAAATTGCTCACGCTCGGTGGCTTCGGCATCTGGGCGTTGATCGACCTGATCATCACGCTCACCGGCAATGCGACCGACAAGCAGGGTGCACGCGTGCAGCCCAAGGGCAACGAGGCCACCATCGGCTGGGTGGTCAGTGCTGTCGTCGTGCTGCTCAGCATCATCTCGAGCATCGTGTCGCAGAGTTATCTGGCCACGTTGAGCCAGTCCACAGGCACGACCAGCTCGACCTCCTCCGAGCGCTCGTCAGGCGACAACTCCTCCATAGAGTCCAAAACGTCGGAATCCGCAACCTCCGATCCGGTCGAAGAGGACACCCCGACGACGCAGGCCTCCGAGCCAGCGGGGTCGAGCGCATCGACCGAGGTCGAGCAGGCCAAGAAGTCAGCCCAGAACTATCTCGAGTTCGCCTCGTTCTCCCGCCAGGGCCTCATCGACCAGCTTGAATACGAGCAATTCTCCACCGCCGATGCCACTGCAGCCGTCGACAGCCTCAACATCGACTGGAACGAGCAGGCAGCCAAGAAGGCCGCCAGCTACTTGGAGTTCACCTCGTTCTCCCGCCAGGGCCTCATCGACCAGCTCGAATACGAGGGCTTCAGCGCCGAGCAGGCCGCGTACGGGGCCACCGCGGTCGGGCTCTGAGCACGAACATGGTCGAAGTGGGGCGCTGCATCAACGCCCCACTTCACCTCAGTCGCGCTCGCCCGTGATCAGCTTGTAGGTGAGCCCGGCGAAAATCGCGCCGGCGATCGGAGCCACGATGAACACCCACAGCTGCCCCAAGTGGGCCCCGCCGGCGAACAGCGCGGGCGCGATCGAACGGGCCGGGTTCACCGACGTATTGGTCACGGGGATGGACACCAGGTGGATGAGCGTCAGCGTCAGACCGATGGCCAGCGGCCCGAAACCTGCCGCGGCTCGACGACCAGTGGCGCCGATGATAACGAACAGGAACACCGCGGTGAGCACAGCCTCAGCGACGAGCGCCGCACCCAGCCCGTACCCCTCAGGCGAGTACTCGCCGTAGCCGTTGGTCGCGAACCCGTCGGCGAGGCTGAATCCGGCCTTGCCCGAGGCGATGGCCAGCACCACGGCCGAGCCAATGACGGCGCCCACGAGCTGGGCGACGATATAGACGGTCACATCTTTCCAGGCGAACCGCC
Source organism: Pseudoclavibacter soli DSM 23366 (assembly GCF_000423505.1). Lineage (GTDB taxonomy): Bacteria > Actinomycetota > Actinomycetes > Actinomycetales > Microbacteriaceae > Pseudoclavibacter_A > Pseudoclavibacter_A soli. The sequence continues at coordinate 223,433 of NZ_KE384027.1, read as the reverse complement.
CCGCAGTCGCCAAACCGATGGTCACGGCCGGGTTGAAGTGGCCGCCCGAGACCGGGCCGAACGCGTAGGCGCCGACCACGACAGTGAGGCCGAAGGCGAGCGCAACGCCCAAGTACCCGATGCCGTGGTCGACAGTGGCCGCGAACACCGCGGCGCCGGTGCCGCCGAAGACGAGCAGGAAGGTTCCCAGTGCCTCAGCGCCGAGTCGACCGGCGAGGCGGGGTGCGGGGAGTGCGGTATCAGTCATTGACTCTCCTGAGATCGATCGTGGTGAATGCCCCCGCAGACGTGCGCGGCAGGCACTCACAACTCTGCTGATTCACCTCTGACACGGCATTCAGGTGTCACCGAACGCGACAAAACACATCCTTTAGCCGCAATCGGCGACACCTGCACGCGCTCACCCTCCAGTCCGCTGCCTTGAGTTCACCGAGTGTGCAGAAGAGCTGCCTATGTGTGTACTGATAAGCCGTACTTCTGCACACTCGACGAGACCAGCAGGGCCAGCGGCGCGCACAACAGTGCGGGCGCTCGGGTGAGAAGAGAGCCCTTCTCGGCCGAACGCCCGCACACCCTCATACCGGCAGCCGGTGTCTACGGAATGACCGCCGGTACGAAGTCGAACGTGCCCGTCAGCAGCCAGATCATCAAGAACACCACCGGGGTGTGGAACAGGAACTGGATGAACGAGAACCCGACCATGTCACGCGCCCGAATCTTGAGCAGTGCGAGCAGCGGCAGCATGAAGAACGGGTTGATCATGTTGGGCAGCGCCTCGGCGACGTTGTAGATCTGCACCGTCCAACCCAGGTTCAGATGCAGGTCGGTGGCGGCCTGCATCACATAGGGCGCCTCCACCAGCCACTTGCCACCACCCGACGGCACGAACACGCCGAGCACCACGGTATACAGGCCGACCAGCAGCCCGAGACCCACCGCCGAGCCCGTCGAGGTGAACAGCGAGCTCAGGTGGTGCGCGAGGGTCTCGCCCCCACGACCTTCTGCCTTCGTCAGGATGGCCGCCATCGCCGCATACAGCGGAAACTGCACCAGAATGCCCGCGGTCGCGGGCACCGCCTTGTTCACAGCCGTCAGAAACTTGCGCGGGGTGCCGTGCAGCACGAGTCCCAGCATCAGGAACACGAACAGGTAGGCGTTCAGGCTGCTGATCACCGAGAGGAACGGCAGGTTGACGAACTGCAGCACCAGCCACACCAGGGTGAGCAGGCCAAGCAGGATCGGCAGAATGCGGCTGTGCTCGAGCCATTCCCCGGGTCGGGTGCGTTTGTCGACGACCTCGATCTCGTCTGACAGGTCAGCCCCGAGGTCTGCTGCGGTGACCACCCGGCCGCGCGGCGCAGACCAGTAGGCCACGGCGGCGGTGAGCACGATGAGCACCCCGGCCATCAGCAGCGACTGCCAGGTGAGAATCGTCTTGCCGAAGTCGAGCACGCCGGTGATCGGCAGCAGCGAGGCGGGGATGGAGGATGCCGTCGCCTGCAGCTGCGCGGCCGACGACGACAGCCCGAGCGCCCAGGTGGCTCCGAGCCCCATCAGTGCGGCGGCGCCGGCCGCTCGATAGTCCATCGTGATGTCGGTGCGTCGTGCGACGGCTCGAGCGAGCAGCCCGGCGAAGATGAGGCTGAGCCCCCAGTTGAGCAGTGAAATGAGCATCGCGAGCACGGCGATGAACGCCACTGCGCCCGGGCCAGACCGCGGGCGTAGTGCGAGCCAGTTGATCATGCGGGCTATGGGCGGTGAGGTGGCCACCACGTATCCGCCGAGCACCACCATGGCCATCTGCAGGGTGAATGCAGTTAGATCCCAGAATCCGCCGCCGAAGGTGGTGGCAACCGTCGCCACGCTCGAGCCGTTGAGCAGCGCGGCGACCGCCACCACGACCACGCCCACCAGGGCGAACACGTAGGCGTCGGGAAACCACTTCTCCGTCCAGCCTGCGATGGCCTGGGCCACCCGGCTCAGGCGCGTCTCTCGCGCGACCTCAGGGGTTGGTGCGGGTGTCGCTGTTGTTGTCATTGATGACCTCCTTGTCATCGAATGGCGCCGCTGCCTCGGCAGGGGCGCACCAGGGGATGCCCGTGCCGGGGCTGGCACGAACGGTGGGGGTATGGCCCGTGCGGCATCCACACGGGCCATTGGATGTGGCGGTTGGTCAGTCGAGCTCGAGGATGCTGGCGTAGTTCGACACCGCGGTGCCGCCCATGTTGAGAATGCCCACGCGGTCGACCTTCGGCAGCTGCATCTCGCCGGCCGCGCCGGTCAGCTGCCAGGCGCTCACCACATGCTGCGAGACGCCGGTGGCGCCCACCGGGTGGCCCTTCGACTTCAGGCCGCCCGACACGTTCACCGGAATCGTGCCGTCGCGCAGCACCGCGCCATCGTCGATGAGGCGGCGCCCCTGGCCAGGCTCGGCCAGCCCGAGCGCCTCGTAGAGCAGCAGCTCGGCGATGGTGAAGCAGTCATGCACCTCGAGCAGATCGAGGTCGTGCACGCCGACACCCGCCTGCTCGAGCGCGCGCTGCCACGCGGTGCGCGGGCCGGCGAACTCGGTGGGGTTGCGCCGAGCGCTCGGCAGAAAGTCGTTCGCCTGAGCGAATCCGGCGAAGCGCACGGCCGGGTGGTCAGTGTCTGGTTTGGCGTCGCGGGTGGTGAGCACGATCGCCGCAGCACCGTCAGACACCAGCGAGCAGTCGGTGCGGCGCAGCTGCCCGATCACGATCGGGTTCTTGTCGCTGACGGTGTTGCAGAACTCGAAGCCGAGATCGCGCTGCATGTGCGCGTAGGGGTTCAGTGCGCCGTTGGCGTGGTTCTTGGCTGCGATCGCCGCCAGTGCGTCAGAGACCTCACCGTACTGCTCGACATAGGCATCCTGCACCTCGGCGAACATCGCCGCAAAGCCACCGGCCGAGGGCTGCCCGGCCAGCTCGTATGAGGCGCCGAGCAGGGCCTGGCCCACCTCTGCGCCGGATGCGTGGGTCATTTTCTCGGCCCCGATCACGAGCACCGTGCGTGCGGCCCCGCTGCGCAGAGCGGCGATGCCCTGCTTGATGGCTGCCGACCCCGACGAGCAGGCGTTCTCGACATGCGTCGCCGAGGCGAAGCGCAGGTCAGGGTCGATCTCGAGGGCCAGCGACGACACGAACGACAGCGGCACCAGCCCCGAGTTGTAGTTGCCGATGAAGATCTCGTCGACGTCGCGCGCGGCGACCCCGGCATCCTCGAGTGCCTCTCGACCGGCCCGCACGATCAGCGACTCGAGCGTCTCATCGGTGAGCCGACCGAATTTCGTATGTGCCCATCCGGCGATCAGCACGTCATCGTTCGAGCGGGTGGATGTGGTGGTCGCGTTCATGCGATGGCCTCCTCAGGCGTTTCGGTCACCTCGTCGGCGATGGTGAATGATGCATCGGTGCGGCGAGTGACCTCGTCGACCGTGATTCCCGGGGCGATCTCGACCAGGCGGAGCCCCTCTGGGGTGACATCGAACACGGCGATGTCGGTGATGATGCGGTCGACCACGCCGCGGCCGGTCAGCGGCAGATCGCACTCGGTGCGAATCTTGGCCGCGCCATCACGGGCGTTGTGGTCGGTGAGCACGATGACTCGCGGGGTGCCGGCGACCAGATCCATGGCACCGCCCATGCCCTTGACCATCTTGCCGGGAATCACCCAGTTCGCCAGGTCGCCGTTGGCCGACACCTGCAGGGCGCCGAGAATCGCCTTGTGGATGTGCCCGCCGCGCACCAGCGCGAACGAGGTGGCCGAGTCAAAGAAGCTGGCACCCGGGTTGACCGTGACCGTCTGCTTGCCTGCGTTGATCAGATCGGCGTCTTCCTCGCCCTCGAACGGAAACGGCCCGACGCCCAATATGCCGTTCTCAGAATGCAACGTCACATCGATGCCCGGTGCGATGTGGTTGGCGACCAGGGTCGGAATGCCGATGCCCAGATTCACGTAGTCGCCGTCTTCCAGCTCTCTGGCGGCGATGCGGGCCATGTCATCTCGTGTCCACGTCATTGTGTCCTCCTTGTGATGGATGTTTGTGCGGCTCAGGCCACGGGTACGGGCTGCGCCGGGCGCACGGTGCGCTGTTCGATCGGCTTGTCGCGCTCGGTGGCGACAACCAGTCGGTGCACCGCCACACCCGGGGTGATGATGTGCTCGGGGTCGAGTGTGCCCGTGGGCACGATCTGCTCGGCCTCGGCGATGGTCACGTCGCCGGCGAGCGCGACCACCGGGTTGAAGTTGCGCGCGGCCAGGCGATACACCAGGTTGCCGGCCTCATCGGCCTGATGTGCACGCACAAGCGCCAAGTCGGTGCGGATGCCCCGCTCAAGCAGGTATCGCTGGCCGTCGAACTCGCGAGCCTCGCGGTCATCCTCGATCACGGTGCCCACGCCGGTGCGCGTGTAGAACCCGGCGATGCCCGCACCACCGGCGCGCAGCCGCTCCGCGAGCGTGCCCTGGGGGTTGAACTCGATGGTCACCTCGCCGTCGAGGTACTGCCGAGCAAACAGCGCGTTCTCGCCCGCGTACGAGCAGATCACGTGGCTGACCTGATGGTTCTCGAGCAGCAGACCAAGCCCGTTGCCATCGGTGCCCATGTTGTTCGAGACGATCGTCAGATCGCGCACCCCGGTGTCGCGCAGGGCCTCGACCAAATCGAAGGGCACCCCGGTCAGGCCGAAGCCCCCCACTGCGACGGTCATGCCGTCTCTGGCCACGTCGGCGAGTGCCGCGACGGCGCTGTCGCGGATTTTGCCTTTCGTGCTCATTCCTTCACCTCACAATTGTCTATATATTGGACAGGATGTCCATATTCACGATTTGAGGGTACGGCGCGCCAGCAGAGTGAGCAAATGAAATATCATCACGATCAGCTTGGAGCACCAGCCGAGCGGCCGGTACTGTTCAAAATATGGACAAACCGAACACGGCATCCCTGCCACCTGGCACGCAGGTGATCGGTCGCGTGGCGAGCATCTTGACACATATTGGGCAGCAGCCGGTCACCGGTCTGAGCACGCGCGACCTCGTCACCCTCACCGGGCTGTCGCGGCCGACGCTGCTGCGCATGCTCGGCGCCCTCGAGGCGCTGGGCTATGTGGGGCGCGACGCAACTTCCGGCAACTGGCTGCTTGGCTCGGAGCTGCAGGTGCTGGGCGCTCTGAGCTCACAGCGTTTCTCGATCGAGCAGCTGGCCCGCGAACCGCTGCAACGGCTGGCCGACGCCAGTGGCGAGAGCGCCTTCTTCTCGCTGCGGCGCGGCTCGCACACGGTGTGCGTGGGTCACGCAGAGGGCGGTTTTCCGCTGCGGTCGTTCGTGTTGTACGTGGGGCGGCGCTTTCCCCTGGGCGTCGCCAGTGCGGGGATGGCCATCTTCGCCGAGCTGTCCGAGGCCGAGCAACAGCGGGTGCTGGCCGACAACGCCGCCGAGCTTGAGACCTATGGGCCGGCAAACACGCCTGAGCGCATACTGCAACATGCGAGAGAAACCCGCGAGCGCGGCTACGTGGTGAACCCCGGGCTCATCCTGGCTGGCAGCTGGGGCATGGCCGCACCCGTCTTCGATGCCGCTGGCGCGCCGATCGCGGCACTGTCGTTCACCGGCGTCGAGAGTCGTTTCGGCCCCGATCGTCAGCCCGAGCTGGGCCGCCTATTGGTCGAAGAGGCGCAGGGCATGACCGAGGCGCTGGCGCGGGGCGCCTGAGCCCCGGCGCGAGCGCGGCTTCCCTTGCCACCACACACGTAAACTCGCCACGGCCCCACCCGCTTCTGGCGAACGAACGCGCAGGGTGGCAAACGATGCCACAGGAGCCGTCACAGAGAGCGCCGCCGAGCTCAACAGCGGCAGTCGATCGAAGACCTCATCGCGCTGCCCGTCGACCACAACCCGCAGGTCATCGAGTATCCTGTGACCGCCCAGCCGGCAGACGACAATGGCGAACCTCGTTCTGCTTGACAACTCCATCTTGCAACGACGCGACAAACCGAGTGTCGCCGCGGCGTTGCGCGCGCTGGTACGCAACGATGCCGTCTGGCTGGCAACCTGGCCGCCTCAGGCTGCCGAGTTCTGCTTCTCAGCGCGTGAAGGCTCCGAAGCCTTCGACCAACACCGTCGTCTACTCGATTCGTGGGTGCCTCTGTCAGCGCCCCCGACGGTGAATGACACGCTTGACCTGCAACGTAAGTTGTGGGCCGCTGGCCTCTTTCGCGCAGCAGGAGCCACCGACACGCTCATCGCGGCGTGGGCACTCGTCAACGATGCCTGGATCTTGCACTATGACCGCGACTACGAGCATCTCGCCAGTGTCGAACCACGACTCGTGCAACGTCCCTTGGTGCCGTGGGGCAGCGCAGACGACTAAGAGGTCGCGAGCGGTAACGCTATAAGCCCACCGCGATCGGAATTATCGAGAGGATGCCCGGCTCGATCAGTGCCATGCCGAGGGCCTTCCCCAGGAAGGCGCGAAAGACGCGATCCTGTTGGTCTTCGCGAGTGTTCGCCAGCACTAGGCCAAGCAGAATCAGTGAGAGTGTTTCGGGGCGATTCACTACGTCGCCCTTCTCAGACACGTATCTGGGGCAACGGGTCAGCGTCGCGCCGCCTGCTGACAAGCGACTCAACGTGAGTCATCGTGTGCACGGGCCGTGCTGCAGCGCCGATTCAGGCTGGGCGTCCACAGACGAGCGCACATCGCTCGGTCGATCGGCTACGCTGGCTAGTTGGATACCTACGAGGCCCTCAAGGTGAAGGCTTTCACATCGGCTGAAGGATGCAAATGTCGACACAGACCTATCCGGGCATGACCCGCCCCGGTCACGGGCGTGGGCTGCTCGACGTCGTGCGCCGTCGATACCTGCTCAAGCTTCTTGTACGCAAAGACGTGCAGATCCGCTACCGGGGCTCCGTTCTCGGCTGGTTCTGGTCATTCCTCAAACCCGCCGCACAGTTCGTCGTCTACTACGTAGCAATGGGGCAGTTCCTCGGCCTGAATCGCGGGCTCGAGAATTTCGCCATCTACCTCTTCTCTGGCCTCGTTGTCATCAACTTCTTCAATGAAGCATTCGGCAACGGCACCCGTTCGATCGTTGACAACGCCGCTCTCGTCAAGAAGATCTACCTTCCCCGTGAGCTTTTCCCTGTCTCGTCGTCACTCATCGCCCTGGTCAACTTCCTGCCCCAGGTCTTCGTGCTGTTGATTGCTTGTTTGTTCTTTGGCTGGCACCCGTCACTCATGCAGGTGATGGCCATCGTCTTGGGCATTCTCATCATTCTTGTTCTCGCTCTCGGGCTCAGCCTGCTGTTTAGTGCAATCGACGTGAGCGTCCGCGATGCAGAGAGCATCGTCGAGATGATCCTCATGTTCACCACGTGGCTCTCACCAGTGCTATATACGCTGGAGCTGGTTCGCAACGCCACCAGCCCTGCGGTGTTCTTCGTCTACCAGTTGAACCCCATCACCACCGCCGTGAACCTGTTTCACTATGCCTTCTGGGTACCGACAGTGAGCGACCAAAGCGCCGCCACCAACTTGGTTGGAACTCATGTCCTGCAATATGGCATATACGGCCTCTGCCTTGCCGCAGTGTTCCTGCTAGTCGGCCAGCTGGTCTTCCATCGTCTGGAGAAGAATTTTGCCCAAGATCTCTGATTCGCACCCCTCTGTGCCTGCGCTCATCTTCAATCACGTAAGCAAACGCTTTCACCTTCGGCACACACATTCCCTCAAAGAAACGGTCATCGCCAAACTAAAACGCAAACAGATCAGTGAAGACTTCAATGCTCTCGATGACGTAACTTTCAGTATTGCACAAGGCGAATCCGTAGCGCTTTTGGGCTTCAACGGATCTGGTAAGTCGACGTCCCTGAAGCTCGCGAGTGGCGTCCTGCAGCCTTCAGCAGGGCAAGTTCTCACTAGAGGGCGAGTCGCCGGGCTCATCGAAGTCGGCGCCGGTTTCCACCCGGACTTGTCGGGGCGCGAAAACGTCTATCTGAATGCTGCAATCCTAGGCATGTCCCGTCAAGAGACGGAAGCAAGATTCGATGACATTGTTGAATTCTCTGAGATCGGCCAGTTCATCGATACCGAAGTCAAGCACTATTCCTCCGGAATGTTTGTTCGCCTGGCCTTCTCAGTTGCTGTCCACACCGAAATGGACGTTCTCCTAGTTGACGAGGTCCTTTCTGTGGGAGACGAGCCATTCCAGAAGAAGTGCTTTGACAAGATCGAGGAACTGCGACAGGCCGGGAAGACCTTGGTCGTTGTCAGTCATGACCTTGAGTCGGTTCAGCGAGTGTGCCGCCGTGGCATCGTAATGATCAAAGGACGGGTAGTTTTTGATGGCCCGACGCCAGATGCTATAGAAACCCTTCGCCAAGTGTCCTTCCTCGATGTCTCAGACGACCATCCACTGCACGATGCTATCGTCTGGCTCAGCAGAAAGGGCATAACAACTGGCTGGGCTCTCCCCGACGGCGCACGCGAGTTTCGACCGCAGAATCACCTCACCCGAGAAGAGGTCGCCGCCTTCGTCTACCGTATGTCCCAGAAGGGCTACGGCCAGATACCGATTCAGGCTGATGAGTCTTCAATCTCTTTCAGCGACGTTCCTGAGGGCGCCCCTTTTGCCGAGGCGATCCGCTGGGTTGCAGCCCGCCTTCCTAACGCTCTGACCACGGATGAACTCTTTAGGCCTCACGATGTTCTGACCGGAAGCGAATTCAAGGCGATTCTTGATGAATTCTGCGGTTCAGATGCCGATGCTGCGTTGGGCGACGTTTCTTCTGAATCAACCCACGTCATCACGAGAGCCGACATGGCTGCAGTCTTCTATCGATATGCCGGAAGCCCACCAATTTCAGCGTGATTTTTTCAAACGTTTCACCTTCTCGCATCAGATGCCTGAGATCAGCAGATCGTCACCTCTCAAATCAGAGACGCGAGAAATAGCTCAGCTAGAGCTACGTCTAATTCCCATACTTCGTGTCATACCGATGCAGAAATGCGGCGAAGGCGTCACGTGTCACAGTCGCATATGGGTGATAGCCGCCATCAGGATACCCGGTGGTGATCTTGCTCTGAGACAGCCAGGTGATGGCCGTCACGTGCTGATTGTTCGATACGTCATTCAACGTCGTAGTTCCACTTACCGAAGGACTGCCCGCATAGCGGTATAAGAATGCTGCTAGCGCGTCACGTGTGATTGTCCGCTCTGGATGAAACAGACCGTCCTCATACCCAGTCGTTATGCCTTCTGCCGCCATCCAACGAATCGCATCTGCGTGTTGATTCCCTGCAATGTCAGGGAACGATGCGCTTACTGAGACCTTTGGACTACCAGCGTACCGGTAGAGGAACGCAGCGAAGGCATCGCGAGTCATTCCTTCGTAGGGGCGGAATGTCCCATCATCCCATCCTTTGGCGATTCCCTTGTCGACTGCCCAGTAAATGTCTCGTTCGAAAGAGATGTTGTAAACATCAAGAAATCGACTAGGGGCGGTCGAAAGCGCATAGTTCACCTTGCTCACCTGCAGAGTTGCTGTGCCAGCTCCATACCCGTAATCGATCGTTTTCCCGGTGGCGTAAACCCCCCTCAACACCACCCATCCATTGTCACGCGTACTGACACCGGTGGCAACCGGATTCGTCAAAGCCCAATTACTTGATACTCGTTCCCCAGATTTGGCGCGCAAATCATACGCGTCGATATAAGTATTGGTGCCGTCGGTAACCGCATTCAACGAAATCTTCTGGTTTGTCGTGGTGACCCAAGTAAGGTATTTCAACGCACTGAAATCTGTCACTTTATTTGAGCCGAGCCCGAGCGAAATCTGGCTGTTCAGCCCAGTCAGACTTGTCACATCAGCTATTTGATTCTTTGCAAGATCAAGAGTGGAAATACGGCTCATCCCCTTGAAAGCCGAGGCATTCTTGATCTTATTGTCGCTCAGGTCGACACTGATCAGCGCCGTGAGCCCGCTCACCGCACTGACGTCAGAGATTTGATTACCCCGGAGTTTAAGGGTTGCCAGCGCTGGCAGATTCTTGAGTCCGGTAAGCGTAGTGAGGCCCGAGTTCGGTGCATAGATCATACTGAGCCGCGGAAGGTCATGCAGGTCCAGTGCTTTGAGACTGTCGCTGCTCCCTAGGGAGAGTGACTCCAGAGACTTCAATGCGTTCAGCGGGCTTACTGTACTAAAGTCACCGTCATAGATACTCAAAGAGGTCAAATTTACAGCCTTGTCAAGCCCCGAGAGCGACTTGATTGCGCCATGAGAAATCTTCGAACAGCTGAGCTCCTGCAGCGTTGCGAGCTCACTATTCGTAGGATCATGTGTTGAAGACTTCCCCAATTCCTCATTGATGCAAGCCCGCAGCCCAGCATCGGTGATAGCACCTCCTGTGCTCGCAAATGCTGTTTGCGATTGTAGCGAAACGCCCAATAGGACAATCGACGCAAGCGCCATCATTCTTTTCGCGCGCATACTCTTCCTCGTTCTTTCTACTGTTGGATTTGGTGTCGTATCGGTGTTCAAAGCAGTGCAGGCGCACAGCTCTCGGCGTATAAACGTATACGTGCTTAGACAGGCTCGGGGAGAAGAGTCGCCAAGGTTCTAGAATTCCCCTTTATAGTTCGCGTCAACATACCTTGCTGTGAAGGCAGCTGCAGCATCGCGTTTAATCCGATCCCAAAGATGGAATGAGCCATCAGCCCAGCCCTGGATGATCCCCTGAGATTGAGCCCAAGTAATCTCCTTATAAAAGGCCGAGTTCGACGCAGACACATCAGAAAATGGGGATTGCCTTGGCACGGTAAATTCCGGAGATCCCGCGGCACGATAGAAAAATGCGGCGGCGGCATCTCTAGTGGTCAGTGCGTATGGCCGAAACGTACCATCATCCCAGCCATTGACGATGCCCTGAGATTGAGCCCAAGTAATCTCCTTATAAAAGGCTGAGCTCGATGCAGACACATCAGAAAATGGTGATTGCGCTGGCGCGGTGAATTCCGGAGATCCCGCGGCACGGTACAACCAGGCAGCAAAGGCATCGCGTGTAATCTCAGCAAAAGGATGGAAGTCGTTCCCCCCATTTGAATTCTGATAGCCGGAAACGATCCCATTGTTAGCGAGAAATGCGACTTCATTGACAAACTGATAGGAATCACTGTAAGCATCATACGGCCAGACATAATCGTCGAAGCCACGCACAGTTGTCGTCCATCGATTGCGCGCATATTTGGGAACTTGCGCCCCTGAGACTCGGTCTGCCATGAGCGAGTTGCCATCGATGTCCGAGTCGAATCTCACAAGCTCAAACGCCGCGAATAACGCACCGCATTCAGAGCGGTGGAACGAAACAAACACATTGTCGTAGGTGTCGTCTTTGAGGTTCAGCAAGTAACCCTCAGATTCTATGTCCTCAATCATATCTCGAACGTTATCTGATCCGCTCTCGGATTGATCTGCTGGCGGAAGCCACTCGACAGCCCAGTTCATCTCCCAGCTGCTGACACTCCATTCACTGATGTCGGGTTCATAGTCGGGAAAAACTTCAAGTTCTCCACAACTGGTCGCCTGATCGCCAAACTCTGCATACGCCTCAACTAAGTTGTCAGCATCATAGGCGAGCATCGGGTCCCAGTAGAGAGGGGATACCCCAGAGTCTTCACGAATTTGGTTAAGCTGCCGAAAGGCCTCCAGCTCCAGCCCTGTCAAATTCTCCGAGGCCGAAGCGGCCTCGGGCGCGGAGAGCGCCGATCCAACTATCAGAGCAGTTGCCATTGCCCCTAATAGTCTCTTACTCAGAAGACTCTTTGAGCTTCGTACTTTCATCGTCTCCCCTTCTTTTGGCAAGTTCAAGTGCAGCCATATCAAGCAGCGCAACCAACGTCACTTCGTCTGACTGCAGAATGTATCTAGTGTCTTTCTAGAATTTGATGTCGTATCGGTACAGGAAGGCAGCGATCGCGTCCCTTGTGATCAGCTGGTACGGCCGATAGGTTCCATCAGGCCAACCTGTAGTAATCCCCGTTGACGCCAGCCAAGCAATACTCGACGCATGCTCGTTGCTGGCCTCCACATCAGCAAACGACGATGACCCGGCAGACGTGTCGACGCCTTGCATCGAGGCATAGCGTTGTAAGAAAGAAGCCACCGCATCACGCTGCACCGAGGCAGACGGATGGAACCCACCATCCGACCACCCCTTCACTATGCCTTGGTTATACGCCCACACAATCGCCGCATAATGCTCATTCCCCTCATCCACATCGTTAAACGGAGATGACGCCGGCAGCACCACCTCTGGCTCCCCCGCCAAACGATACAAGAACCGCACAAACGCGTCACGCGATGTCACCGCAAACGGGCGAAACTCACGCGAGCCGTCGACAAAGACCCAACCATGGGATATCTGCGAATCCGCCATCCATCGGATCTCGGTTTTGAACGCGCTGTTGGACGGAATATCGGTAAAGGACGTCGAGAATTGGACTGTTCCGTCAGCGCTATTCCCGACCGAGTTTACTGCCTTGACCGTCACTTGGTACGATGTCGCGTACTCTAGGCCGGAAAAACTGTAGTCCGACCTATCTGCACCCACCGAGAATTGTCTTTCTCGTCCATCGGATTGTTTCTTCAATGTGATGGCGTAACCGCTGAGGGAATTTGCACCCGCGCCTTCAGGGCGCGTCCACGATACTTTTGCACTGTCCCAAGAAACCTCTGAAACCGCGACATTCTGTGGAGCTGCAGGTACTGTCGGAGTCGCAGCATATTGAGCAAAATTCTGAGTGAAGTACGTATGGTAAACTCCGGCTGATGTGTAGGCCACACCAATCCCGATATCAGTATAGTTCGGGTTCATAATATTGGCATAGTGTCCCGGAGAACTCTGCCATCCGGCAACAACAGTTTCAGCGGTATACCCTGCGGCCACATTTTCTGCAACGCTCCTCCACGCACCAGGAGTTTCAGAAACGTAATTTGGATTGTGTCCAATCATGTCATCGCTCGCCTGTTGTTCCGACCAGCGTTGAGACATCGCAGAGAGATCCGTGTTCAAAACCAGCGCAGGGATCCCTTTCTCAGCACGCAGGGCATTTGTCTGGTCAAGAATCACTTGGACTTGATCAGCCAGAGAGTTCGCTGCCACTGCCGTATTCCCATCCGACGGCAGTGGCTCCGAGACTGCTAACACTCCTGACAGCACCAAGGAATGCAGCAACAGCCACGCCCAGACTCGATGACGTGAGCGTACCGCTCCTCGAAATTCTGCGAATTCTCGCATTTCCCCCCCCTACATCCGGCTAACCGTCAGCTGTGAGATTTCTGATTGAGCCTGTACAAGAATGCAGCGATCGCGTCACGAGTCACGGGCTGCAGCGGTTTGAATGTGCCGTCGGCGTATCCAGTAGTGATACCAGTTGCGGCCAGCCATCTGATGTTGTCTGCATGCTCACTGGTCGAGATATCGCTGAACGCGGCAGCAGCGTCCTGCTCAATGTCTACATCGAGATACTCAGCGTACCGTTTCAGGATAGTTGCCACCGCATCGCGCTGAATCGACTGGTACGGGTGGAATCCACCATCATCCCACCCTTTGACAAGGCCGCTCTGATACGCCCACAGGATGGCCCGATAGTGCTCATTCTCCCAGCCAACGTCATTGAACGGGCTGGCTACCGATGTATCTACTGACGGCTGTCCGGCCGCTCGATAGAGGAACTCCACAAATGCATCGCGAGTGGTCTGTGCCGTCGGACGGTACTCAGCAGTGCCATCGCCCTTCGAATACCCAGTGGTCACACCCTGATCGGCAAGCCACTGAATCTCAGTCTTGAAGGCACTTGAACTTATATCTGTAAAAGTATCGACATTCAGCACTAAGTCAAACTGGCGCAGCTCACCCGAGCGCAAGCTGATGCTCCAGCTACGAGACTTCTGCGCTTTCGTGGCGGGATCCGTCGTATTCAGCGTCACCAAGTAGTTACCCGCTGGCGTGTACCCGTCCTCGTCCACATACTGGGTGCCCCATTCTTGCATCCCGTGCCAGATCGTCCTATCCCAGACTTGCCCCGTATCAGTGTTCTTCACCTCAACGGTGAAACACGCGTCCCCTTTTTTCCAATCTGTTTGGGCGCACTCATCGTCAAAGAACCGTGAAGGCAGCTTGATATACCCGTTAAGCATGCCAACCCTAGGAATGCTCAGCTGCACGCCCTGCACATCGGCACCAGCAACAGTCACAGTCTTCTGGTCAACTGCGCCTCCATCGCCGACCCAAGCCACGATATGATACTCGCCATCCGCGAGCCCCTGAATATTAAACGTGCCTGAGGCGGCATCGTACGTTCCGGCAATGCGAGCATCCCACGCATAGTCGGCGCTCGTGAGTACCGCGTACACGTTGACATCTTGCGAAATGATGTCATCAGGGAGCGTGACCGTACCCATCACGCCTGACAGTTCCTGCTTCGCCGCAACTTGCAACGGTTGTGATATCGACTCAGCACTAGCTGCCGTAGCTGCGAAAGAACTGGCAAGCATGAGCATTGCCGCCCCCACAGCGACAGGCTTCACAAATGAACGGATAGACATATACACACTTCCCCTGAATTCTGTCGATCAAACCAACTCGTCTCGGAACAGCATACTCATAGACACTACCTCGCGCCTCGACACATGAGACGATAGAGGTATTCATCTGAGTTCTTCGAAAGGCAGTTGTGTCTACCGTCTCTGTCATTATTCGCACTTTTGACCGGCCTGAGTTTCTTCAGCGTGCCCTCGAGGATCTCAGCCGTCAGATACGGCTGCCCGACGAGGTCATCATCGTCAACGATGGCGGTGACTCGCAACTGATCACGCCGCTCATCGAGGCCTCCGACCTGCAGACAACACTGATCTCCAACGACAAACGCTTAGGCGGCCCGAAAGCCGGAAACATCGGGGTTAGAGCAGCGCAGTCTGATTATTTAGTCTTGCACGACGATGATGACACGTGGCATCCTGATTTCCTCTTGGCCACCACAAAGTGGCTGGATACGCATCCCGAGCAGCCTGCTATCGTCACACCAATAGATATCGTCTATGAACGCCGCGAAAGCGAACACGCACCTTACACCGAGTATTCGCGGATGGCATTCGAGCCCGGCCATGCCGAATTCACACTTTTTGATCTGCTGAAGACGAATCGATTCACCCCCATCGGCTTGGTCTATCGTCGATCCATCCATGATGAGATGGGATACTACGACGAAACTCTGCCTGTCGTAGACGATTGGGATTTCCATATGCGCCTTGCCTCACACAGCCCCATTCCTGTGCTTCCAGGCCCGGCACTGGCCTTCTGGCGACAACGCCCAGATGCCACCGGCGCCGAAAGTAACAGTGTTTTCGCCGCTCACGAAGCCCACCGCAGATTTGATCTGTTGCGTCGTGATGTCGCACTCAGATCCGACCCAGCTGGCCTCGGTGGGCTGCTCTACCTCACACGCTTCATCGACGATCGCTTCCAGGAGCTCACCGACCGAATAACGGCACAGCAGCGAGCATATGACGCTCATGTCGACCAACTGCGACGAGCCCTTGAAGAACGCAATTCGCAGCTGGCAAACGTAGAAGAAGCGATCAGCGACGCCAGTGTGGTCTCACTGATCAGACGCCGCTGGCGGCGTTTCCGTCACCGTTGAACAGCTGGCGAAATACTGTCCAGCAGCTGCAGCCAAGCACTTCTTGAGGCTATTTCCGAGTCAAGATTCAGCGCGTACGCGCCCGGCTCTTGTAAGAAAGTATCGAGATCAGGCAGCTGAAAAAGAGTGGCCTTTTGGGCGAAGTACTCATTGGCATTGACGAGGTAAGCAGGAATACCGAGGAATCTCATCATCAAAGCAGTGTGATAGCTGGAGCTGAAGCCCGCAGTAACACCTTCAAGCTCTAGGAGTTCTGCCGGCAGTCCATGCCCAACCTCCAGCTCAAGCGCCAGACGTGCAGTGCTGATGACACGGAAGCGAATAAAGGGAAAGCGCTCAGCCAAGGCGGCAGCTGTGTCCAAGGTATCTTTCACCTCAGGCCGTTCGTCGGCGTAAGCATGCAGGAGGATCACCTCTTCTGGACGCTCAGATGAAAGTCTTTTGAGCAGGTCTGCCCAACGTCTAATCGCGTCCTCGCCTCCGGCGTAATCAGAAGAGTTCATGTGAACCGCGTATTTCGTGCTCTCTCTTCGCAAAGGCTCAAGAGGGGTAGCGCATCCGGCCCAATCTTGTAAAAGTTCAGTCAGATCGTCGAACGTAAAGTGACTGAGATTCCCAATTCCAGCGCCTTCCGCATACCCAAGCGATCGCTGGTCTCTAAACCCGATGTGTGAGGCCGGCAAGCCCGCAGTCACCAGCTCCGCGAGCCCAGCTGCACCTTGGGGGTCTACTTGCAGGCCCGACATGATGACCTGCTGCACTCGCCAGTCAGTAGAGATGCCTCGAATTGCAGAAAGATGTGCTTTTCCCCACATCTTGTTGATGTATCCACCGCCGACGACATGAAGTAGTGGCAGTCCTCGCCCGCCACGCCAATCCGATACGACCTCCTCCGGCGCTTGCGGTGAGGAGGACGATCGGAACCCGTGGCCAGCCGTGACCGCCTCAGCCTGCTCAGAGAAGAACAGAATGTGCGGCGTATACCACTTCTGCAGATCGGCAAATCTCCCAGCCGCTCCGCTGAACGCGGGCAACACCAAGACTGGCGTAGCGTCGTCTCGCTTCTCCCAATAGTGAAGGATGTTCTTGTTCTGCAGGATGTCCCCGAAATTCGAGTGACCGTTAGACCCGGTATACAAAAGAACGACCGGTTTCTCTGAACGCAGGAGTTCGGCTGTCTGGTGATCGGCGAAATAGGCATATTCTTGTGGCTGCCTTACGCTTCCCGCCTCCGACGGAAGATACCCAGGAAGCGACTCGAGGACTTCGTCGAACCGGCGAAGCGAAAACTCCTCCGCAACCTTTCGACGACCGGCCAGTGCGCGCTCTTCCGCATCGGCAGGGGCACCGATCAGCGACTCAATCACCTCGACAAAGTTCTCTGTGATCTGGTCTCGATCAGTGACATCCCGAACACACACCGGGTACCCACAGGATTCAGTCAGCACCTCAGGGATTCCCCCCACTGCTGGGGCAATCACCGCGAGCCCATTTGCCATGCCCTCAAGCATCGTGTTCGGCACACCCTCCCAATCAGACGTGAGTAGCAAGGCATCGAACCGCTCTGGGCCCACAGCCCTGAGGTCTCCTTGGTATGGCGGGTGGATAACCGCTCCAGCAGCCGTGAGCCGCTCGCAAGATTTCACACGCGCCGCGTCATCGTCAAGCACGGGCTCCCCAAAAACGTCCAATGTCACCGGCAAGCCCAAGCGCTGGCATTCTTCAAAGATGTCTGCCAATCGGTCAAGTCGCTTCTGCCGATCGAAACGCCCGGACCACAGCAGATGAAGGGGTCGTTCGTTGGAAAACTCACCGGGCATCACGGGATGTGCGCTGCCGTGCACGTACTGATGCTGCACGGTGAATGCCTGACTTGGCGCACCCGTCTCCTGCACGGCACGCTGTACGAATGCGTGATTGTCTGTAAGCACTCGCTGCACATGCGTGTAAAAGTCCCGTGACCGGTTATCAAGAAATGACCAGCGCGCGCCGTTAGGAAGCGTATCCACCACATAAGTCGAGAGATAGAGACGGGTATGCCGCGCCAGCTGACGTCCGAATTTGTCAACCATGTCAAAGCCGACTGTGGAGTTGATAACGTGAACCGCGCCCGGCCGCAGTTGTGCTACGACCTGAGCGAGTGCCCTTGTGGCAAAAGGCGGATGCAGCCTGTCCGAGCCCAGTTCGTAAACCGACACGTCAGCTGGAAGATCCTTCAGCCGCGTGGATTCAGCTGGTTCAGTGGTCACCACCGCGATGGACGCCCGAGGACGTAATCGGCGTGCCGCTTGCACATACTGCAAAGTGAGGAGGTCTGCTCCGCCAGTTCCGATCCATGGCACAACAAAAAGCAGGTCGAGCTGACTCGGAAGAGCAGAAATCATCTGCCAGTACGCCCGCCTATCCGGAAGCATGAAGTCATCCCAGTTCTCGCCCCAGACGCCATAACTCCGAAGAGTCTCCTCTGAGGGGTATGGAATGAGTGGCTGCAATTCATGGGCTTCGCGCCAGTATTCGACCGGCACGGATCGCACTGATGCGGCAGCACCCAAACCAGCCCCGTCATCCTTGCTCAGACGACGCCGCAAGCGGTCGATGACAGGGCGCACCAAATACTTGGTTCCGCGCACCCCTATGTCTGCCACGCGAGAGCTTGCCTGCAGGCGTCCAACGAAACCTCGCAGTCGTTCGGAGGCTGTTCGAGGTACAGGAGCAGTCGACGAAGACAGCAGTTCGGTGATACGCGTGCTTTCCCGCGCTGCCAGACTCTTGGAGGTAAGAAGCGTTCGCTGCGGCAGCAGGCTATCGCCATGAGCCGCAGACAGGGAGGCGGAATCTTTAGCCCAATAGAAAAGTGCGGTTTCGGCAGCGACAAGATGCGGCACACCGGCACCTACCGTCGTGCAGTTCCAGGCCCAGTCTTCGGGTCCGAACCCGACCTCAGGCCGGCATTCAGGGTAAGGGAACCTGTCAAACACCTCACGAGGCGCCAGACAAAAAGCATCCCAGGGATTAGCCCAAGCCAAGAGCGCGGCATGAAACCCTGCCGATGTGCTTTCTTGCAGAGGCCAGCACTCTCGCTTACTGCCGTAAGTGACGATCGTAGCCGGATGCACAATGGCCGGTTCAGTAGCAGATCGCAATACTTCTGACGCTGCTATTAACCAGTTCTTCGACGGAAGATTATCTGCGTCGAGCACACCGACATAAGAAGCGCTCGTTTGAGCAACACCACTGTTTCGGGCTAGACCGAGATCCCCGTGCGAGACGTCGACCGCACGCACTTCAGCCGCGGCGCCGAGAAGCCCTTCATGCAGAGCAGATTGCACAGCCTCTTTCGTGGCTTCATCAGCACGATCCTGCACAATGATCACCTGAGTGGTGAGACCGTTTGCACGGGCTTCCGCCACCGCGCGCTGCAACGCATTGACCGTCGGAAAGATCAGCCTTCCTTCGGCATGGACAGTAAGGACGACAGCGAGGTCGTAAAGCGTTCGCATGCACCCATGCTATCTGGCGCGGTAGCTGATTCCAGCTCGGAGAGATCCGCCCATCGGCCGCGCCAACGGCTCTTTAGCACGGTCGCGCTCAGACAAAGATTCGACACGCCCAAACCTTCAAGTTACTGTTGAATTTATGATCCAGCACTCCGGTATGCCGTTCCACACCCAACGGATTGCTGCGCTGATTCTCGCCGCAACTGCCCCACTCTTGCTCGTTGGATGCTCCACCCCATCGAGGGATGACGCAGCAGCCACTGCAACCTCCTCCGCTACCAGCGGTGCAAGTGGCACCGATGGTGCGTCTTCCTCGCCTACGACGCATGAACCCGCAGAAGATGGATCAGACGGTACCGCTCTTGACTCTCCGGCCCCTACCCCGACCACGCCCAGCGGCGACGGCAGAGTCTTGGTACAACCAACACTCACCTCATGGGGCGCAGATGATGAAGGGCTAGATGCAGCCGCAGTCATCTCCGGCATCGTAGAGGCCACGGGAACATGCACACTGACAGCCACGCAGAACTCTGCTGAAGTTAGTGTCTCCGGCCCAGGCAATCCTTCAGCTTCTTCTACGGATTGCGGCCAAGACTTGGTCATCGACCGCGCCAAGCTCAGCGCTGGCGAATGGACAATCAAGATCTCTTACTCATCAGCGAACTTCACGGGCGTTTCCCAAGAAGAGAAGGTAGAAGTGAAATGATCCACTCCTCCTATACAAGGAAATTCCGAGACCTATCGATTGTCTCAGCTCTTGCAGTGCTGCTCTCTCTTCTACCACTCCTATCGCCATTTCAGCAGGATGCTGCCAGCGCTGCAGATGCCAATGCGTTCGACGCCGGCTATATCATCTCTGACGCGAATTTTTACAATAGCAACGCTCTCACTGCCACAGAGATACAGACTTTTCTCAACGCAAGGGTTCCTACGTGTCATCCCGAGTGGGATAGTAATCCAGCAGATATCACGTGCCTAAAGGACTACCGCACTACTACGGTTGCCAAGTCTGCAAACGCATACTGCAGCGGCTACACCGGGGGATTGAATCAGTCGGCAGCCCAAATCATCGATGGCGTGGCACGTAGCTGCGGCATCAGCCAGAAAGTGCTGCTCGTCATGCTGCAGAAAGAGCAGGGGCTCGTCACCAACGTATATCCGAGCTCTTACCGCTATCGCTCAGCCATGGGGATGGGATGCCCCGACACCGCGGCCTGCGACTCTCAATATTACGGGTTCTTCAACCAAGTCTATGGAGCCGCCCAACAATACAAGATCTACCAGGCAAAACCTGCCAGCTACGGATACCGAGCCGGCCGAAACAACTACATTCAGTGGAGCCCCACTGCTGCGTGTGGGGGTTCAACCGTCTTTATTCAGAACCAAGCCACCGCAGCACTGTACATCTACACTCCCTACCAGCCGAATACAGCCGCTAAAAATGCCGGATACGGCACCGGTGACGGATGTTCGAGCTACGGTAACCGCAACTTTTTCATGTATTACTCCGATTGGTTTGGGAATCCGACAGCGCCGCTTTCCCCTCTCGTGCAGGAGTCTGGCACGAATCGCATATTCTTCCTCAGCGAGAACGTGAAGTATTACATCCCCACAATGGAAGTCCTGTCCGGATACCAACGCTTGGGGACCCTTACCCGCGTGACCTCGGAATATCTCTCCAATTTCTCTGATGGGGCTCTGCTACAGACGACGTTGATACGCAATTCCGCCACTGGCGAGATCGCTTTCTTCTCACCGAGCGGTTGGCGCCATAAGTTCACCACTTGCACACAAATGACAGACTTCGGCCTACCATGCGAAGCGCCGAACGTCTCGCAGGAGGTATTCAGCTCGTTCCCAAAGGGTGAGGAAGTGGCCTCGGGCCTTGTCCGTACTTTTCATGACCCAGAGGTCTACAGAATCGAGGACAACGCGCTGCATCACATCGTCTCCAGTGAAGCCTGGCAGCGCGTAAACCCCAGCGGTGCAGTTGCTCTCATGATGCCCGCCCTGCCAGATCTTCCGTTGGGAGATCCGCTCTTGGCTGATGGAGACATGGTACGCACAACGTCCAGTCCTGAGGTGTACTACTTCGCGAATGGACGCCTTAGATATCTCAGCTCCCTTGAAACAGGTGCTGCACTGGGCTCCTCGTCTCAGACAGTGCTGATGACAAGTTCCTTCGGGAACCTACAGGTCGATAAACAACCTGCCTCACTCGCGGTGAGTTGCGATACCCAGACGTATTTGCTCGCCAAGGATGAGCTCCACGCGATCGATGCTAGCCAGCTCAACGTGGCACCCGTTGCTCTGAGCCAAGCCCGATGCTCTCGACTCAAAGTCGGCGCTGCATTTGGCGGCCAAAGCATCCTCATTGGCACTACTGGCAGCCCTGACCTGTATCTTCTCGATGCAGAGGGGGCTGCCCATCACGTCCTCACATGGGACACTGCAATTTCCCTTGCAGGAACAGCTACCCCCGTGATCGGTTGGGTGGGCAAGAGTACCCCCGTCACCAAGATATTCCCCACAGGAGATTCAATTTACCCAGCAGTGTACCTTGCAAAGAATAGCTCATCTCGTGAAGTGTTTCTCGTTGATGGTCAGGGGTCTGCCACACACATACCGTCGTTCGACACGATGTCTCTGCTCGGGTTGGAGACCAACTCGATCCTGCCTATCGAAGGCAAACGCCCTACACAGAGCCTTGGCGAGTACAGCCCTCTCCTCAAATGCGATACAGATATCTACGCACCCACGGCGTCAGGCCTGTTACGGCTCTCGAATGCCGGGGCCACGCAACTTAGCTCTTTCTCTCTGTCAGCGTCTGCCTGTACAGCGTTGTCAAACCAGCTCTTGCCATCTAGCACCCCGGCCATTCTCAAAGGTTCGGGACCGGCAGTCTATCTGTATGCGAATGGAACCCTCACTTGGCTACAGACTATGGCCGCAGTCAGCGCCGCTGCGGGGAATACGACACCACACATCCTGACTACTTCCAATGAAGTTTTGACTGCATTACAAAGTTGAAATTGGATGGAGAACCCTCCCTTTTCTGATGCGCGAAATGTGCCTATTTCACGCCATTCCGTTCAAATAGCGTTCAAGTGCTTGGTTGGCTTCTTCGTTGGCGAACCCGGTGTTCTGAATTTTTGTCAGGTCAAGAGTGCTGTTCATGGGGCGTGATGCCATGCTAGTTCGATCTTTGTAGTATTCGGCGGCGGTGACGGGGGTGACATCATCGGGGTTAGCGCCGGCAGCACGGTAAACATTCTTGGCGATATCCGCCCAAGACACCGTCGGGCCGTCGTTGCTGAGGTTGTATGTGCCGTAAGGTGCATGGACGTTGAGCAAATGTTTGATGCCTGCGGCCAGGGTGTCGGTGAAAGTCAGCCGGCCGAATTGATCATTGACCACGCAGGGCTCGACGCCGCGCTGTGCCAAGTTCCACATAGTGCGCACGAAGTTATTGCCGTCTCCGATGACCCAACTGGTGCGCACCGTGTAATGGGAGGGGAGCGTCGCAACGATCTGATCTGCAGCAGCTTTTGTCTGCCCGTAGACACCCAAGGGCGAGAGCGGTTCGTCCTCAGCGTGAACTTCTGCTGTGCCGTCAAAGACATAGTCGCTCGAGACGTTGACAAGCACCGCATGCCGCTGACGTGCGACTTCGACGAGTTGGCGAACGGCCTCGACATTGATCTGCCAAGCGGCCCTGCGGCCCTCTTGCGTCTCGGCAGTGTCGACGGCGGTATAGGCGGCGGCGTTGATGATGACGCCAACGTTCGAGAAGTCGAAATCTGTGGCGAGAGTGCTGCTGGTGAGGTCGATCTCGTCGCGAGTCGCGTAGATCGCGTTGTCGCCGTATTCATCGCGTAACGCCCGACCGAGCTGACCGTTGGCGCCGATGACGAGGGTGCGCTTCGGCTGAACTGGTGTGGCATCTGCGAGCAGTGGGTGGTTGCGATCCTTATCAGACAGTTCGGCTTGGTCGAGCGGAATCGGCCACTCGATGCCGAGCGTGGGGTCTGCCAAGTTCACAAATGCGTACTTATCGAGCTTGTCAGCAGACCAGTGGTCGTTGACGAGGTACGTATATGCGGTGGCGTCTTCAAGTGTTTGGAAGGAGTTGCCCACGCCACGGGGTACGAAGATGGCTTGATCTGGCCGGATCACCTGGGTGTGTACTACCCCGAAGGTTGGGCCCTGTCGTAGGTCAACCCAGGCTCCGAAGATCGATCCGGTGGCCACCGAGATGTATTTGTCCCAAGGCTCTGCGTGGATACCGCGAGTCGTGCCTCGAGTCGCGTTGAAGGAGATGTTGTTTTGGACCGGCCCAAAGTCTGGCAGGCCTAAAGGCAGTTCTTTGGCGCGCTGCCAGTTCTCTTTGAACCAGCCACGGTTGTCGCCATGCACCGGCAGATCAAACACCACCAAGCCGGGGATGCTCGTTTTGGTGGCTTTCAGGTCGCGTTCGTAGCGCAGCTCGTCGCTCACGGTTCTGTTGCTCCCTCAGTCTTACTGTCCGGCCTTGGCGTACTGTGCCTCAACTGCCGCTTTCTGTGCGGTCCACCAGCTCTCATGCTCGCTGTACCAGGCGATCGTGTCGGCGAGGCCTGTTCTGAAGTCGGTGAACTTCGGTTGCCAGCCCAATTCGGTGCGCAGCTTCGTCGAGTCGATCGCGTAGCGCAGGTCGTGCCCGGGGCGATCATTGACGTGGTCGTAGTCGTGAGGGTCTTTGCCCATCAACTCCAGAATCAACTCGACGACGGTCTTATTGTTCTGCTCACCATCGGCACCGATGAGATACGTTTCGCCGATGCGTCCCTCCTCAAGGACTTTCAGTACGGCCGAGGAGTGGTCGTTGGTATGAATCCAGTCGCGCACATTGAGTCCTGCTCCATAAAGCTTCGGGCGGATGCCGGACAGTACGTTAGTGATCTGTCTCGGGATGAACTTCTCAATGTGCTGGTACGGGCCGTAGTTGTTCGAGCAGTTGGAAATCGTGGCTCGAACGCCGAAAGAACGCACCCATGCGCGCACCAGAAGATCGCTCCCAGCTTTTGTCGATGAGTATGGGGACGAAGGGTTATAGGGTGTGTGCTCAGTGAATCGAGCTGGATCATCGAGCTGGAGATCACCGTAGACCTCATCGGTCGAGATGTGGTGGAAACGCACGTCGTGGCGACGTACCGCCTCGAGCAGCGTGTAAGTGCCGGTGAGATTCGTGTCGATGAATGGCCGAGGATTCTGCAGTGAGTTGTCGTTATGGGACTCTGCCGCGTAATGGACAACGGCATTGGCCTTTGCCACGAGGCTGTCAACGACTTCGGCATCTGCGATGTCACCGTGCACAAAGGTGAGGCGGTCAGCAGGGAGGCCTTCAAGATTGGCTCGATTGCCAGCATAGGTCAGCTTGTCGAGTACTGTCACATGCCAGTCAGGGCGCTCAGCGATGACGTGATGCACGAAGTTCGATCCGATGAATCCTGCGCCGCCGGTGACGATGATGTTCTGCATAACGGCTATCCTACGCGACGCCCTGAGGTGTGACTGGGCAGTCGATCTGGCCGGTGTGAGAGAATCGAGCCATGCGCGGAATCATTCTCGCCGGTGGAACCGGCTCCAGGCTGCATCCCATCACCTACGGCATCAGCAAGCAGCTTGTGCCGGTCTACGACAAGCCGATGATCTACTACCCCTTGTCGACACTCATTCTCGCCGGGATCCAAGATATTCTGATCATTACTACGCCACACGATGCTGATCAGTTTCATCGCTTACTGGGCAATGGGTCTCAATTCGGAATCAACCTCACGTACACCGTGCAACCTTCTCCAGACGGGTTGGCTCAGGCTTTCGTTTTGGGCGAAAGGCACATTGGCGATGATGATGTCGCGTTGGTACTGGGCGATAATATCTTCTACGGAGCCGGATTGGGCACGCAGCTTCAACGATTCGACGATTTGCACGGTGCTGCGGTCTTCGGGTACTGGGTTTCAGACCCATCTGCCTATGGTGTCATCGAGTTCGACGGTACTGGCCGCGCGATAAGTCTTGAAGAGAAGCCCCAAGCGCCAAAGAGCAACTATGCGGTGCCAGGTCTCTATTTCTACGACAATCAGGTAGTTGACATCGCTAAGAGTTTGAAGCCCTCGCCTCGTGGTGAGCTGGAAATCACTGATCTCAATCGTGTGTACCTTGAGCGTGGAGAACTGCAGGTTGAGATCCTGCCACGTGGAACAGCTTGGCTCGACACTGGAACTTTCGACAGCCTCAACGATGCCACGAACTTCATCCGAACTGTTCAAGCGCGTCAAGGCCTTTTCGTCGGGTCTCCAGAGGAGACCGCATGGCGTCAAGGGTTCCTGACAGATGATGGCTTGCGTGCGGCAGCTGAACCATTAATAAAGAGTGGTTACGGTCGGCGCCTGCTCGCACTCCTTGAAGAAGATTGAACTAATAATGCCAACAGACTCACCATTTGTGCACTTTTTTATCCCCTATTACGGCCCGGTTTCTTTCATCCAAGAAACGGTGAAGAGCGTGCGCGAGCAACAAGGAAACTGGCACTTGACCATCATAGATGACCAAAGCCCGTATGGGGATATTCGTCCCTGGCTCGCTCAACTCAACGATGACAGAATCACTTATTTGAAAAATGAGGTCAATCTCGGACTGGGAGCTAATTTTCAGCGATGTCTATCATTGAGCAAAGGCAGATTCACAGTGTTGCTCGGAGATGATGATCGCCTTCTACCACAGTACGTCGACCGTTTGCACGCCGCTGATCTCGAACAGCAATTTGACGTCTACCAGCCTGTCGTTGAAGTCATCAACGAATCAGGGGTGGCCGTGAAACCTCTGGCAGACCGCGTCAAAGCTCTGCTCCGTCCACGGCACAGCGCCTCTGAGACCCATCGAGGTGATCGGCTTACAGCGAGCCTTATGACCGGTAATTGGACCTATTTCCCATCGCTCGCATGGCGGACTGACGTCATACAGCCGCTCGGTTTCAACGTTACTGCCCTCGTCACAATCGATCTCGACCTATTGATGAAGGTGCTGGTACGGGGCGGATCGATGTACATCGGCAGCGGTGCGCCAACATTTCAATATCGCCGTCACGCACGGTCTGTGTCATCCACTCAAGCGTTAGACGGTCCACGTTTCAAAGAGGAACAGCACTTCTTCGAGTCTCAAGCAGCCATCTTCGATAGCCTTGGCTGGCGACGATCAGCCAGCGCATCTCGATTGCACCTCACTTCACGTGTACACGCGATGCTATCCAGCTTACGCACACGTGTCATTGGCAGATCGTCTTCCTGACCAATCGGCTCAAGCTTGAACTAACACGCCTCATTACAGAAAGAAAAGTTCCGCCCATGCGACAGCATTATCCCATCATGCCCGTGGCACCAGCATTAGGTGATGAACAGAGTAAGACCCAGGACGCACACTTCGTAATGATGAAACGTCTCATCAACATCTGCCACATATTAGGTGTGAGTGCATCGGTCGCAGTCATTTTGGTGCTTTGAGCCCGATTCACGATTTCCGTAGACCCTCTGGAACGATCAGGCCAAGTTAGTCTGCTCTCAGGAGTCCAGTTACGGGCCGCCCTACTCGTTCTTCCTTTGACATCAGGGGCTATTGCCTGTCGAAGCGTTTCGCGTGGCTGAGAGGAGTTGAATGGGCACCTGATCTTTCAATACTCGGAGCTGTCCCAGCCGCATCGTTAGCAGTAGCGTTGCGCATTACCAAGGAACCTTTCGCCTTATCAGAAGGAAGAGATGTCCGGCGATACCTAGAGTGGGCGGAGGCCGATCTCAGCGGGGGAGAAGGCGCACCGTCTGCGTATCCGCCAGGGACAATTAAACTACTGTCATTCACTGCCCACATTACCAGTCTCCCCCTATCCCAGGCGGAGCAGGTCATTCAGTTACCAGTAACCGCTCTTCTTGTCCCTGCAATTTGGGCACTGTGGGAGTTCGTCTACGCGCCAGGACAGGAACCATTACTTGCTGCAATTACGACTGCACCATATCTGGACATGTACCAACCTTTGAGCTCTATCGCTCTGCTCTCAATCCCGCCGCTGCTCCTGCTCGGACTCCGCCAGATGGAAGAATTTCATGCTCATAACTTGCTTGGAATCATCTGGCGATTCATAGCGCTAGGCTTCGCTGTCGGCCTCATCGCCCTCCTCTACTCAGGCTGGTTCATCTGGTTCATCTCGTTCATCTCTGGTGCTCTGGTGTTCTGGTGCTCGGACTATTCATTACTCCCTGGCGAGACTGGCGTCGTGTGCTGGTCGCTCTTAGCTCCTTTGTTACCAGCTTTATGGCAATAGCGGGCAGTTACGTATTAGCCGCGCTGACAGCCGACCCGATCGTCGACACCTATCAGTATTGGGACACCCCTTCTGACCCTGCGTATTTCACGTCATGGCTAGGAGATCTTCCTGGAGCACTTTCTGTAGCTGGCGGAGTGTGGACACCAAACGGAGAGTTTGCAGGACTATCTGGTCTCACCACGGTTTTGATACTCACTGTATTCTTGGGCAATATTCTGCCCGATCGCGACCGATCTGTAGCCACGATTACCGCAATCTTTGGCGGCGCTTGGCTGCTCCGATTCTATTACGCCTCGAATACTCAAATATGTACCAGTCCGGCAATGCCCATCTTTACCTCCGTTCAACGCAAGTACTTCTTCTTGCAATGCTAGTCATCTCCGCTTTGAGTTGACTGAGGCCTTTTGGAGGTTTGTACACGCGCTGTTTCCTCCCCTCGACGGCTAACCGCGGCCTCACTCATCGCGTTGTTTTTTCTCACTGCTTCCATCGGTTCTGCCGTCAGCGACGCCTATTTGCCAACCAATGATGGCACCACCGGCATCTTCGCTTGGGACGCTCTTCATATGACGGAGTAGTTCACTCAGAGAGAAAGCGACAGAGATGCTCACCTTGACTTCCGGGGGACAAGGTAGATCCCTCCCACCAGTACACCGGCTAACGGCCCAAGGGCTAGGGCAAGTATAGTTCTAAACCAAGGCTCAAATGGCACGAGTAATAGAGCGAACGTCCCGATCGCTCCGGCAGCCCAGATACATAGATACCCTCGCTGACTTCCCCTAGCGAGCACTAACGCTCCCGCGAGAAACAACAGAGCTAGACTGATCGAGGCGAAAGTTGTCCAGAACAGAATGACTCGGGTCGTCGTGTAGGTGTCCCCAAACATCCAGTTCAAGAGCACCGGCCCAAAACCGCTGGCTAACGCGGCCAAAACGGTACCCGCTCCGATAACGGCTACCACTGCGTTGAACACTGTCTGAAGGCTCAGCTGCCGTTTCACCAGATACGCGACAATGGCGCTTTGGAAGGCGATGAGCGGCATCATCAACGGTGCACGCGTGAGCGTTACGATCAGAATGATCGTCCCTAGTGTGTACCCATCCGCATTCGTGATCATCCCAGAGAGTATTGCTGGCATACCCGTAGTCAACAGGCCTGTCACCAACGCTGCTGACGCAACTGTCATGGATGATCGAAACTGTCGCTGCCAACTGCCTTGGCCTCGGACGGTCGCTGTCCTTCTTACCCATCCGGTCGGAACACCAAGCACGAACCAGGCAGCGAATGGCGCCATAGCGTAGATCACCAGGCTGAACAGATCCCCACCAAGTACAGTCAAAGCAGCCATCACGAAGAGGATGAGTCGGGCCACAGCCTCGACGGTAATTACAGCAGCGTAAGGAAGAAGCTCCCCTGCGCCGACCAATGCACCAGATAGAACCGCCTGACCAGCGACTAGGAAGACTATGGCTGGAACAAACCAGATAGCTCCGTAGGCAAGTGTCGAATATCCAGGGACGCCAGTGAGAACGACCACAACTACGACTGCTACTACGGCAGTGACCAGCAGCACAGAAGGTAGCGCACGCGCGCCCGGTTCCCGACACTCCTGAAATTCTTGCGCCGTCGAACGCGCAACCTCCTGTTGTACCCCACTAAGTGCCGCGACTGCCATGTACAGGATCGCCCACGCTGTAGCGAACTGCGAGTATTCCTCCGGTCGCAGGGCCCGCGCAGCAAGCAGTGTCACAACAAACCCGCTCACCGCTGCGACTAATGTCGCTAACGCGACGCCAGTGACGCCAGCGGCAAACCCTCTGGGTCGTGGCACGTCTCACCGGCCCGCTGCGTCAGAGGACCGTGGGAAGCGAGGTTTGTCAACGGCGATGCTGCGAGCGAGTTGCGTGATCGCGACTTCCTGCATCTTGATTCGCCTTCGCAGCGAAAATGAGACCCCAAGAAAGACAACAATCAACGAGTACAAAAGTAGATCAGTCCCCCTCCCTATTCCGAGGAGCTGAGCCAATGCGCTGATCCAAGAGGGAAACAGCACCGCCAAGGCAGCACCTGCGAATAATAGCGCATACACCAATTTCCTGATGGCTAAACCGCGCTGCCCAGACAACGGAGCGATGAGATACAAGGCCAGTAACCCAAATGCAACGATGAGAACAAGCTTTATTAAGATCTGGTTCATAGAACTGTCACTCCCTCAATCACCTCAGCCAAAGGTCGCCGAGTATATTTACCGCATTCCAAACGGATTGCCCCTTCGCCATACTGTAGTCTGTGTACTGAATGTGCACTGGTTCTTCAGCGTAGAGTAGCTTGGCACGGGCAATCTGCGAAGTAATCTCGGACGCATGCGCCATGCGGTTTTGAGTAATATGGATCTTCTCCGCACCTCTTCGTGTAAATGCCCGAAGACCATTGTGCGCATCAGTGAGTTTCAGGCCCGTCGTGAAGTTCTCGAACGCGACGGCAGTTTTCAGCACCGTTCGCTTAAGTCTGGTCATATTTGTACCTTCGTCGAGGAACCGACTTCCAAGCACGACGTCGAGCTCATCTCTATCAAGGCGACGAATCATCCGTTGAACATCTTCTGTACGATGCTGACCGTCCGAGTCAAAGGTTACGAAGTACCGCGCTTCCCTATCATAGGAGAGTGCAAATGTGAGCCCAGTTTGGAGGGCAGCTCCTTGTCCTAAATTGATGGGATGCGTTAACACCACCGCCCCTGCGCGGAGTGCGATATCCCCAGAACCGTCAGCGCTCCCGTCATCGACACAAACTATGTGGGGGAACACTTCAAGAGCGTTCTTGATTACGTCTCCCACGACCGCCCCTTCATTGTAGAGGGGGATAACCAGCCAAGTGGCTTCTTCCAGTGGTGCTATCACGACAGTCCCTTCATCATTGGCCCCCAAGTCCACATGCAACAATTCGAAGAAGTTTAGCCTGACCACTTTCCGCGACTACGAGAGTATTGGTAGCACCGCCATCGTCAAGGTCAGAGCCAGGAGATATACCGCTTGTCACTCGGTTGAAATCAAGCAAGTACCGAACATCAGACTCTTCTAATGCTTGACACAGCATCGGAGTAGCAGGTTCATCAATGTGCTCTCTTATATACTCTTCGACTGGCGTTTCTCTATAGAAAAAGTGTTCCGGAGTAACTTCTCTGCCAGTCAACGCGTATGCGAAGACCCCACCGCTGATGGGGATAATCATGACCCTGTCGCCATTCGGCACAACATCGGTCATATCTGTTACGACATCCATCTCGTTAGACCGAATCATGACGGAGCTCTCGAACACCTTAAACGACCACCTCACGTGTTCCAGCCCAGAAAGCTGAGGCATGATAAGCACAGGGATGAGAGCCAACACTGAAACAGCCCGGAGCACGACGGGGTGCCTCGACCGCGCCATCGCGTCAAGTCCCACACCTAGAGCATATGCAGATATCAAGACCGTAGGAATAGCGAGTAACGCCGCGATTCGGTTGAAGTCTTGGTAGAATACACCGCCGAGTAGGCGACTCACAGATTCCCATGGGCCCGCAGCGACGAGCACATATGTCGTCGCGGTGATTAGCCACAATATCAGCGGGAAAAGGTCACGCCGACGCAGCAGTTTCGCCCCCCCAACGAGCGCGAAGATAGAAAGCACCAAGGCCACGCTTCCGCTACCTTGGGCATTGGTCAGGACCTCACCCAGTGCATGCGCGGTAGTAAGACCAGACTCGATATGTGGCTGCGAGGTATCGGGACGTACGGTGGACCAAATTCCCGCCAAGACCCCCCAGACGATGACGTTTAACAAAGCCACGCCGAGACGGACGGCTCCCGACCAGCCTGTCCATGACCGAATTGCCTGCTGGATAGATCGTGCAGTGGTCGCGGCGGCCATCGCAGCAAACAGGGCAAGCAAAGCGTTAGGATGCGCTAGGCCTAGGCCTACCATCGCCACGCCTAGAACGAGTAACGCACTGCCAGTCGATTCAACATCGATCTGAGGGATCAGTTTGAAAGTCCGAAGACCGATCACCAGTGCGGCAGGCAGTAGGGCGACCCCCAGCAAGTTGGGATATAACGAGCCGAAATAGAAAAAGAGAAACGGATAGCTGGGCACCGCTGCCGAGAGAACTCCCGCTGCAAACCCGACCCAACGAGATTCACGCCAGAGCGACCATGCTAAGAAGGCCATTCCAACCGGCCAAATCATACCGATAATGACCCCGTTTAGCGCGTTGGCAGCGAGTGGGACGGAGACACCCGTGAGCAGCACTATCAATGCCCCCAGGTCATGCCATGCAGCGGGATAGAAGCCACTCTTACCTGTCATCTCAGACAGAGTCAGAGCCGATCCGTCTCCCGTTTGCACAACATATTGCACCGCATTGAGGTGGAACGCCGTATCGAATGTCTGTTCAAAAGCGTTCGGGTTCGGAAGGGCCCACAGGAACAGGGAAACAAGAATCGCACCGCCGAGGAATGCCCCGACCCAAGCTCTGGGCAAACCCACGCGCCACATTGTTGGAGCAGCACGTCGCCATGACACTGTGCGCAAGGACCGTAACGCACCTCCAAGTAACATGGACAAAGCCATGACAGTCACAAGCGCGCTTAACGGACTCCAAGGAACCTCAATCTTTGACAAAAGGATCGCAGCCACGCCGAAAAGTGCCGTACTCAGTACTGGCGAAACCGCAATGAACACCCCAAATGGGGTACGCAGATGCGCCATCAGCAATGCCAGACCTCCGGGTACCCAGAACAAAAGAACCGCAACGGATATTGCGGTGGCCATTTGCCCCCAAGATTCGATCATCGATTACCCCTTAGCAAGATCCTACGAGATGGCTCTTCGATAAAACGCCACAGGAGATAGCCAGCGATAGTCACGACCACTGGAATGAGAAGAAAACCAACCTTTGCTGCAGGTTGATCAGCGCTGAACGTTACGGGATGGTATGTCTGGAGATACCAGAGAATCTCAATAATCGGCATGTGTACAAGATAGATTGAGTACGAGGTTTTCCCGCCGAGTTGCGCTCCGGGTCTCTCCAAGAGCCGAGCAATCCATTCACGGTCAATCGCCAGAGCGACGAGAAGAAATGGAAACAGCAAGACGACGATGTTGCCTCTCACATGATCATCGACCACGGTACAAAAGCTCAGCCAAAGGACTGCGAGCAACACAGAAATACCCACAAATGCGCCGCTCCAACGCTGTGCCCAAAGCCTTCGGCGAATACTGAGCATAAAGAAATAGCTCATATATCCTGCGGTGAAGGAGCAGACAATTCTCGCTAGCCACATCCATGGTGCGTAGAGGCCCACGTTTATCGCCAGAATCCCCAATGGCAGAATCGCAGCAAAGGTCAGTACTCCCAGCACCCATGCAGGGGCTTTGCTGACCCTCCGGTGAAGAAGCAAAGCTAAAACCGGAAAGAAGATATAAGCGAGAACCTCGGCAGAAACAGTCCAGGCAGCACCGTTCCAGGTCAATCGATCGCTTGTGGGTTCTGTCCAAAGCACAATCATCAGCGCCTGGCGAAGAAAACTGCCCAATGAAAGATCACGCGGAGCTGTAGGATCAGCAACCCCCCGATAGACCAAGCTCAGGTGCCAGGCACCCGCGATGACCAGCATGAAAAAGTATGCCGGCCAGATTCTCACGAAACGCGTCCAATAGAAATGTCCAGTAGCCCGCCAAGACCAGGCACTTCCCAAACGCTCGCTGTAGGCGAGCGCTAAGACGAATCCGCTCAGCGCAAAGAACAAGTCGACACCATATTCGCCGTAAGCAATCACTGGTTCAATCACGCGATAGGCCGCCGGGTATTCTTCGGCGAGATTGCCCCTCACATGGAAGAGAACCACCCATATCGCAGCAAAGAAACGCAGGCCAGTAAGCGAGTCGATTCGAACGCGCTCGTGAATCATCCGGCCGTTCCCGGACGGTGGTGCGTCGATTGCGGATAATCGATCTCGGGGTTGAATCGAGCCCCTTCTAAGAGTTGCTTGGTCATCTTCAACCTCAGCTTTGGCGCAACTTTTCCGCGTTTCATCTGCCGTTCTACAGAGGCTGCGAAGATCAAGTATGAGGCCTTGTTCACGTGGTGGAATCGATATGAGGCTTCGTTCCTGATTCCATAGGCGAATTTCCAGGCGTTCCCCTCATTGATCATTTCAAAATTGACGCCCTTATTCACCCCCATGTCATGCACAACCACGCTAGTGAGCACCTGCACACCTGGGCAGATCTTGGTGATTCTCTCTGTATACTCCGCGTCATCAAACCAGATGAAATACTCCTTGTATGGGAGCCCATAAGTCTCGAGAACCCAACGTGGCAGCAAAACTGAGACAAAGGAGCATCGAGACACGGTGACAGCGTTCTGACCTTTGGCAAGCAGGCGCCCCCAGTCCCAAGTCGGAACTGGATTGTTCATCTCGCAGATGGTGCCATCCACGAAATGCACGACTGAGCAGGCAAATGGCACATCGGGCCCAAGCTCGTCGATGGCGGCCTCGTAACCATGTAACAAGTTACCCAATGCCGAAGCCTCAGGGTAGCCATCATCATCCATAATCCAGATGTAATCCGCGCCAAGTTCGTAGGCTTTCTGCATACCGGTGGAAAAGCCACCTGCGCCACCTGTATTTTTGCTCAAAGTCACTAAAGCAACCTCAACAGCACACGAGTATGTTGCCAAGAACTCGGCCGTTCCATCTGTCGAGGCATTATCAACTATGACAAGTAGGTCTGGCGTCCGTTCTTGGCGTTCGACGGAAGCTAGCACCGTCTTCAGCTTCTCCAGCCGATTGAACGTGACTATGACTGCGGCTACTTTTGTGCCCATGTACTGATCTGGCCTTTCGCCCATGAAGTGGCTGTTTGCAGCCTATCGAACATTGTCACGGCTTCGCGCTCGCGTTTCCAGAGCGAGCGACGTTGGTTTTCCTCTGTGAGCAACCTCTCCAACGTCACAAGCCCATGTCTGAGAAATGAGTCCGCCGAGTAGGGCAACAGCCCCTCCGGAGGAATCAATGTCCCCTGAGACCCGACCCTCGACGAAACTACCGGAACCCCGGCAGCAACCGCTTCAAACGTCGTCAGAGTAATGCCCTCATTAATCGAGGTGATCAGTAGGAGGTCGCTTTCCACCAAGGTATCACTGATTGGCACCTCACTGCTGCGTCGCGTGACGACATCAGATAACCCAAACTGATCAATCAGGTGCCCGATTACTTCGTCAAGTTCACCGTCCCCATGCATGACAAAGCGCACCTCTGGAAAACGTTTGCTGGCTCGCTTTGCGAAGCGCAGGAACAACTCTGGCCGTTTCTGTCTCGCCAAACGACCAATGAATGAGACAGTAAAGCCGTTCACAGTTCTCGCTCTGAACCCAGTGCCCTCTGAGGAAGTAAGTCCACCGAGAGGTGCGAGCACTACCTTCTCGCTAGAAACCTTCTGAGTCTCGATCATCCATCGCTTCAGTTGAGGAGAAATGACGTGATGAGCGTCTATAAAGGCATCCTCATGCACTGCGGCAGCCGGGAAACCACCGCCCTTGTACTCCAAGATGTGAAGTGAATCAATAATTGGCACCTTTGGCCGGTATTGCTTGATCCAAGGGAGACGATCGTAGAGCCATTGTGAGTGATGAAGCCACACTCCGCGGATGTCAAATGCCTCGAAGATCGCGCGCAAAAACGGCTCATCGCCAATCTGCTCTTGGGCGGGAAAGGTCAACGGAATGATCAGGGCCCCGTCTAGTTCAGCCCGAGTAATCCACGGACTGTGCGAGTCATGATCAGTGACCACGATGGGCCTGAGCCCTGCTGCTCTGGCAAGCGCAACGGTCTCCACTGCCCACCGCTCAGCACCCCCCGCTTGCAACCAATGCATGCCGATGAGTGCGGCCGGTGCCGCATTGGGAACACAGGGCCCTGGAGCAACAGCGCATATTGGCCGCGTCACGCCCATCCGTCTGGCAATTGCCTGCGGGCTTTCCACTCTTCGACGGGGCACGTAGCGTTTGAGACCCGCTATTCGAGCTGTCGTTAGTGCTGAGAGTCCAGCATCCAATACAGCCGGGGCATGACGTTCAAGCTCAGAGTAGAGTCTGTGAACAGGAGACCCCCCATGTGCGGAACGAGTCACGTCATCTGATGCCGTATCAGGAGTCAGTAAGATATATCGGATGTTCCGATCTCGCACTGGAATATTTCCAGCGTAGAGGCGTGGTGTGAAATCCGTGCGGTGTGGGGCGATACCAGAGGCGTCAAATTCGCCTAATGCTACAAGCCCCTCAACGTTAACTCCATCGAGTGTGGATGTATCCGTAAGTCGCGGGTATTGGTTCTCGCCTCCAACATAAACCCGATAGTGCAGACGCCTGCCCGGGTTGATGAGCGAATGATAGGTCACAGCGCCCGCCAACAGGGTTCGTTGGCGCAGGCTCAGACGCGCAAGGGCCGAGTCATAGCCTTCCGGAGTCTCTACGCGGAAAATCTTCAACATAAGTGCACCGTTTTCTAGGCCTGCGTGAACCATTCACGTACGATATTGTCAAACCGGCTCAACGCAGAGGCGATAGCCATGTGCATGTCCAAGTACTGATAGGTGCCGAGGCGCCCACCGAAGAGCACCTGCGGTTCTTGATCCGCAAGCTCGCGGTAGCCCTTCAGCTTGTCGCGATCCTCGGGGGTGTTCACCGGGTAGTACGGCTCGTCGCTGCCCCCAGCAAAACGTGAATACTCACGCATGATTAGGGTTTTCTCGGTCTGGTAATCGCGTTCCGGATGGAAATGACGGAACTCATGAATTCGGGTATACGGCACGTTCTCGTCGGAGTAGTTCATCACCGAGGTGCCCTGGAAGTCGCCCGTCGGCTTGACCTCTGTCTCGAAGTCTAAGGTGCGCCACGAAAGTGAGCCGAGCCTGTGGTCGAAGTACTTGTCGAGCGGACCGGTGTACACAATCGGCACTTTGCCGAGCAGAGCCGTTTTGTTCAACGGCTGCGACTCATCAAAGAAATCGGTATTGAGCTTGACCTCGATGTTTGGATGCTCGGCCATCTTCTGCAGCCACGGAGTATAGCCGTCGACAGGCAGGCCCTCATACTTGTCACGGAAGTAGTGATTGTCATAGGTGTATCGAACCGGCAGACGGTTGATGATGTCTGGGCTGAGCTTCTTGGGGTCAGTCTGCCACTGCTTCGCGGTATACCCCTTGATAAAGGCTTCATACAGCGGCCGCCCGATGAGCGAGATCGCCTTCTCTTCAAGGTTTTCAGGCTCTTTGCCACCGAGCTCTGCAGCCTGCTCTGCCACCAGTGCCCGCGCCTCGTCGGGAGTGTATGCAGCGTTGAAGAACTGGTTGATCGTTCCGAGGTTGATCGGCAGAGGGTAGACAACGCCGTTGTAATTGGCATACACGCGGTGCTGGTAATCGGTGAACGAGGTGAACTTGTTCACGTACTCCCACACAGTCTCATTTGAGGTATGGAACAGATGCGCACCGTACTTGTGGTACTCGATGCCCGTCTCGGGGTCGATCTCGCTGTACGCATTGCCACCGATGTGACTACGTCGCTCGATGATGGTGACCTTCAGGCCGAGCTGGGTTGCGGCGCGCTCGGCGATGGTGAGGCCGAAGAACCCTGAGCCGACGATAAGCAGATCCACTGCGAAACTCCTAAAGTATTGTGGCAGGTGGCAGGCGCATGGAACATGCGATACCGCGTGTCCACTTTACCAAGGGATGATATTGACTTTCGACGAAGCAGCCGCCCACTGGCTTCTCACAGCCAGTGCACGAGCAATCAGATGACAAAGAAACAGACTGCAATGCGCTTCTTGCTCGTGGGCGCCGTCAACACCGTCATTGATTTTGGCTCGCTGTTCCTCCTCGTCTCTCTCGGGTCTCAACCCCTAGTCGCGAACACCATCTCGACCGGGGTGGCATTCACGTTCAGCTTCTTCGCAAATCGTCGATATACATTTCAGGCAGCCAGCGGTTCAGTGGCGCGCCAGATGACCTTGTTTATCATGGTTACCTTGTTTGGCCTCTGGGCGATTCAGCCGGTCGTCATCTGGCTGATCTCTCCGCTGATCACGGCCGCCTTCCACGGAGGACTGTCCACTTCCTGGGTGCTACTTATGGCTAAGGCTGCGGCCACGGCCATCACACTCATCTGGAACTACGTGCTCTACGCGAAGGTCGTCTTTCGGCCATGAATGTACCCTCCGGTACACTTGGTCGGTCATGTCTTCCCCCAAGTACCGCAACGATATCCAAGGCCTGCGCGCCCTCGCCGCGCTGCTGGTGGCCGTTTACCACATCTGGTTCCACCGGGTGTCGGGTGCCGTCGACCTGTTTTTCTTCATCTCCGCCTACTTCATGACGACGTCGCTGTTGCGTCGCCTGCCTTCTGGCGGTTGGGCAACGACAGTGCGCTTCTGGAAGGGGCTTGCCAAACGCCTGCTGCCGCAGGCATGGGCGGTGCTGCTGGTAGTTGCCGGAGTGAGCTACGTGATCACTCCGATGACGTGGTGGCGGCAGATGCTACAGGAGGTCACAGCATCCGCCACCTTCACGGTGAACTGGGTGCTCGCAGCCAACGGCACCGACTACCTGCACGCCGGCGACGTGGTCAGCCCTGTGCAGCACTACTGGGCCATGGCGGTACAGATGCAGATGTATCTGGTCTGGCCGCTGGTACTTTGGCTGGCCGCGGCGGTCGGCCAGCGCATCCATGCGAAGATCACCACATCGATCGGCACTGTACTGGGCCTGCTGTTGGTGGCCTCGCTCGCCTACTCAGTGATCACGACGGCAACCAATCAACCCGTCGCCTACTTCGACACCTTTGCTCGAGCGTGGGAGTTCGCTGCGGGCGGGCTCTTCGCGATTCTGCTGCCGCATCTGCGCCCCTCACGCCTGCTGCGGGTCACTGCCGGCTGGGTGGGCGTCATCGGACTGCTGGGTTTCGGCATGGTGTTCGATGTCTCGAACAGTTTTCCGGGCGCGATCGCAGCCGTGCCGCTGGCTTTCGCAGCGTTGATCTTCATCGCCGGCACTGACGGCAAGGATGGGCTCGACGCCGTCGCAGATCGTTTCGGCGTGGGCCGCTGGCTCTCGAGTCGACCGCTGACGTGGTTGGGCGGCATCAGCTACGGCATCTACCTGTGGCACTGGCCGATCATGACCCTCTGGCTTGCGCGAAATGGCGCCGAGCAGCTGAGTTTCACGCAGGGGCTGTTCGCCATTGAGCTGTCGATTCTTCTCGCTTGGGGCACGACGCGATTCGTGGAACAGCCGATTCGCGCATCCACTGCGGTGCGACCGTCTGCGGGTGCCGTCGCCACCAGGAAGCAGGCGCATCAGAAGCTGCCCTGGCGACAGCGAGCCCACCCGGTGCTGCGGCTGAGCGCTCTTGCCACGGTGCTGGCCCTGGCATTGGGTAGCTGGTATGCCAATGTGTATCGCCTGACGGCTCGAGCTGCGTCCACCTCGAACCCGGGCGCGGCTGTGCTGGCCGCAGATTATGACGGGCCGCTCCTGTTTTCCAAGTTCACTCCATCATTTGCTGCACTGGATAAGCAGTGGCCGCAGTGGTCTCCTACCGATTGCCGTGAAGTTGATACTTACGGTGAGGACGTGCGTGTTTGTGAGTACACTCCTGCCGACGATGTCACCCCCGACACAGCTCAGAGCCCGAGAGTCATGGTAGTCGGCAGCTCTCACACTGACACTTGGACCACGCTGCTCTATAGGTTGGCCGTTCAGCAAGGATTCAATCTCCAAGTGATCGTCGGCCCTGGTTGCGACCTTTGGGCGAATGACGCTGAGCAGCCCGACTTACTCGGAACGACTCAGGACTATTGCGAAGCGCAGAATCAGGTCGCTTGGGACATGATTCAGACTGAACCGCCAAGCGTGTTATTCACCACAGGAAATCGGTCAGTACCTGACTCACCTGAAACCCTCTTCGATGCCCGGTTCATCACCCGTGCGCAACAAGTTACAGTGGCAAATGTGCCCGTAATCGCCTTGCGCGACAATCCGCGTTTCGGGGTTTCGCCGTCAACTTGCCTAGCCGCTGAAACAGACTCAGAGCATGCCGTCGAGAACTGCTCGATCCCACGCGATCAAGTTCTCGATTCAAGGAGCTTGGCAGAGCTGCTCCCGTCCGAACTTCAGGAAGATCCCTTGGTGATTCCTTTGGACCTCTCAGATCTATTCTGCTCAGATATGGTCTGCCCCCCTGCCATCGGTGGCGTGCTGGTCTATCTTGATGGCAATCATCCAACTCGGGAGTACGTCGAGACGATGGCGCCACAGTTCGACGAACGGTTCATGGCTGCTTTCCGCCAGGCGCTGGGAGAAGACGGCGCGCTCGAGGCGCAGAGCGTGCAGAGCGAGAGCTGAGGGCGAGCCACTCAACAACGGTGGCTGATCATAATGCCGAGCAGCGCACGAAATTTGCAGTCATACGTATCGGGTCAATACACCCGCCTGCTGGCAGAATTCGATCGAGCCCCCGCCACGTCTCATCCGGCCCATCCAGATTTACCACATGGGCGCCGGTGAGCACTCCCATACTCACAGTCAACCCCCACGGGACAGCTACAGATTCGTCAGTGGTCGAGAGTTCGACAGCTTCAGCCCGCTGGGTATCCAGCGAATATCCGGGGGCGAGTTGCCCATCAACATACCCACTCACCTGAACCACTAGCCCGAGCAACAGGCTTGCAAGCGTGACCCGTGACACATAGCGAAGCTTCCCTCGTCCGGCTTCTTCTGACAAAAGCGTACAGGCGCCTGCGACTAAGACGGGAGTGAACGCAATGACACCGATCGCTGGATGTCGTACCCACACCGGAGTCGAAGTAGAGCTGACCCACCACCCCACATAAGTTAGCCATGCCAGCGCCGCAACAAGGAGAGTTACCGTTCTGGAGCCAAGTCTGCGCCCGCGTCTTATCCAAAGCCATACGCATACCCCCATCACCAAGAAAGGCAACGCGATAGCCAGTATCTCAGGCAAAAACCACGCCTGGAAGAAAGTGGCGAGTTTGTTCAGAGGGGAGGAGCCGTAGTCGTACCCGTGAAGCAAGAAACTTCCGAAATCACGCAAATGCTCATATCGGAATCGCCACCAGCCAAGACTGATAAACACCCATGCCTCGTAGACGAAAGATGGCAGGGCTACGAACACGGCCGCTTTGAAAAGGCGCCCCGAACGCTCACGCAGCTTGACAGGCCCCTGCAATAACACACCCACTGCAAATGCTGGCAGAGCCAATACTGAGATGAACTTCGCCTGGATCGCCAGACCGACGAGCAGACCTGCCAGCCACGGCTTCCGGTCAAGCCAAATCAACGCCCACACCAGCAACGCTGCTGCTGGGAACTCACCCAGTACGTCGGCAGGACCTTGGATGGGAGAAATCGTGAGCCAGGTGTTGAACGTCAGCGGGGTGAGTGCCGCCAACAAGCCGACCCAGCTGATACCGGGCTGCCGCTCGGCCTCGCCAGACCGATGCAGCCTGGCGCCCAGAACGTAGAGCCCCATCGCGAGCAACACCGCATATAGCGCCACCACGATGCGCGCTGCCAGCACCAGATCAACACCAATCCCGCCCAGGAGAGCCGCTGGGAGAAGCACCACAGGCCCGGTGGAGATACGAACGTCAAAGGGCGCGAGTTCGTTGCCGCTCAGCACGCCATCGCTCGTGTACCCGAGCCCTTCAGCCATGTTACGGACAACGGTGAGATTGAACGCTTCATCTTCCCAGACCATGTGTACAAAGACGCTCTGGTAGAGCACGAGCCCCCAGACCCCGACCACTATGGCGCCAATGAAAGCTGAAAGTACAGCCGTGAGATACGGTCGCTGCGTTCTCACAGGAGTCTCGACCTTCGTGGTCATCAAGCGAATTCCCGTTTCGAAGCCTTGCCACCAGATGGCGTGTTGCGTAGGGCATGACGCGTTCGACGCGTGCTGCCCGGGCGCAAAGAAACACACCAGACTTCTGCGATTGCGTTGCGCACAAACGTGCGAAGACGTTTTGGAGGCAGAAGAGGCACGCGCTGGCCACCCCAAGTACTGCCCTGAGACACGCCACCACGACGAGGGATCGACCGGACAGCCAGCGCTCCTCTTCTCAAATGCGCGCGCTGCTCCGCGATGGAAAAGTGCACATGGGGAACGAGCGCCGTCTCGGGCACGAGATCAATCAGTGCACGCGCCAATGGCGGGCGGTAGACACGCAAAGGGGTGTTGACATCTGGTACGCGACCTCCCGCCACGACTGCGACCACCGACCCGAGAGCCGAAGTGAGCATCCGCCGATACCAGGGCTCGTCACGGTGGGTGCGAACTCCGTGGATCACGTCAGCGCCTAAACTCACCGCAGCACGTACTGTTCGCCAGACGTCAACCCCTGTGAACTGACCATCTCCATCAACAAATACCAACCAATCTGGCTCGCTCGCTAATCCTTCACGGTATGCCCGCAGCGCCGTAGGGCCATGGCCTTGGTTGTTCGAGGAGTGCAATACGCCCACATCAGGGTGGTCAGCGGCGTAGGCGTCAAGGACCTCAGGCATAGCATCAGTTGAATGGTCATCGACCACGATGATGCGGAGTGAGTCTGCTGCGGTCAACGGGCTTGTCACCAAGAGCTCGTCGAGGAATTCGACAATGCCACTTTCTTCGTTGTACGCCGGCATCACGAGTGCAATTCTCACAGGCCGCTTCCCTCTCCCACATTGTCGGGTCTCTGCCGACACCGCGACAAGTCTAGGCTGAACAGTGATGATCTCTGAATTTGCCGCAGCTGCACCTGATACCCAGACCGATAGGCATGGTCGGCTATACGAACTCGCAGTAACTTCCGGAAAGTTCCTCTCAGTCGGAGCGCTCAGCACATTGATCGAGATTGTGTTGTTCAACGCATTCGTGTGGCTCGGCTGGTCCTTGGTGTGGGCAAAGGTTGGCGCAGTGACTCTCTCAACAGTTAATGCATACTTCGGCAATCGCCTCTGGGCGTTCAAAGGCGCTCGCAGAAGGGCGCCAGCGAACGAGGCGATCTCCTTTCTTCTGGTGAACGGAGCTTGCCTCGGTCTCGGTGTGCTCCTGCTCTGGGTCGGTGTGCACGCGGTCTCACTGATACTTGGGCGCTCAGCTGGACCGTTCGCCGTCAACATCGTGAACCTAGCATCGATCGGGTTCACGACAGTGGTTCGGTTCGCCCTCTATCGATGGTGGGTGTTCGGTGCCAAGGTAAGCGGGTAACGAACCCCATCGTGACACCCGCTCGAATGTCCTGCAGACCCTGCTGGGTGTCGCCGGGGAACATGTCAATCATTGCCGTTGCCAACGAGCTCCTAGACGCGCATTTACGAGACACGAAATGGGAGTGACGCAATGGCTCTCACCTACCAATAGGATCTTCAGAAGCACCTACTCACCCCG
This sequence comes from Pseudoclavibacter soli DSM 23366, assembly GCF_000423505.1. Lineage (GTDB taxonomy): Bacteria > Actinomycetota > Actinomycetes > Actinomycetales > Microbacteriaceae > Pseudoclavibacter_A > Pseudoclavibacter_A soli. The sequence continues at coordinate 180,361 of NZ_KE384027.1, read as the reverse complement.
GAAGACCCTGCGGAAATCGATGAGCATAAGCAGCGCTACTCTCCGAGCCCCGCACGTATCACCTGCGCGAGTTACGGCAAGTTGCCGGGCTCACCCTGGCCGAGCTCGCCGAGTGCATCGGAGTTGGACAGCGGCAAATCTCCAAGATCGAGAACGGAGATCTTGACAGCGCAAGAATCGGTACAGTCTCGCAGATACCTTGAGGCAGTCGGCGGTCTTTCCGTAGATTATGTGATCGGCGAGCAGCACACGGAACTGGACTGAGCGCCCAGCCCGGCACTACCATTCAGCGCGTGCGCTCGGCGACCTCCACGCGTGGCCGCACTGCGACATCCGTGATTTGTGCGCGGGGGCTCGCGTCGACCACGAACCGCACCGCCTCGGCGATCTGCTCGGTATCGATGTAGTGCTCGGGCACGTACTGTGCGCCCGAAGCCGCCACGAGACCGCGCAGCATCTCGGTGTCGGTCTGCCCCGGGCTCACCGTTGACACGCGCACGCCCGCGTTCGCCTCTTCTTTACGCAACGAATCGGCCAGCCCGCGCAGCGCATGCTTCGACGCCGCGTAGATCACGTTGCCCGGCTGCGGGTTCGACCCAGCGCCAGAGTTGATGAACACGACGATGCCCTCGGCCGCGCGCAAGCCCGAAAGCAGGGCACGGGTCAGCAGCGCCGGCGCGAACACGTTGAGCTCGAACTCGCGCTGCCAGTCGTCGACCGACCCCGACTCGACGCTGCGCGCGTCAGCCACCGCAGCGGCGTGCACCAGCACGTCGACCCGCGCGAGATCGGCGGCGAGCCGGGCGTATGAGGCGGGTACGCCATCCACCGGGCTGCCGCTGGTGTCGAGATCAGCGAGGTCGATGCGCACGCTGTGCGCGCCGGTAGATGCGGCGAGAGCAGCCAGCCCCTGCTCGTTGCGCCCGAGCGCGTAGACGTCGTGATCTCGCGCGAGGTCGGCCACGATGCGGCGCCCCATGCCGCCGGTCGCGCCTGTGACAACGGCGACGGGGCGCGGGGTTGAAGGTGCTGCTGCTGCGTTGGTGGATGTTGATTGGTGTGACATGGGATCCTCTCGGTGCGGGCATGAACAGCGTAGCCGCGGTGGGTGGGCTGTGGTGGGCGCGGGAGGCGTACCGTCGTGCCCAGTGATCGGCGCTGCGGGCGGCGCGGACACAGTGAACGCCCACGGTTTCCCGCGAAATCTCGCGGCCCGCACCGGCACCGCCCCCGGCACCACGCGCGATCACTGGGCAGGAAGGTACACCGCCTCGCGACGCCGGCAGTACGGCGCCCAGCGCAACACTCCACATGAAAAGCATTCGCATGAGACGTGGTACGCATGTACTCCACATAGACCCATATGTGTCATATATGACACATATGTACCATTATTGGATACACTGACTCCGTGGATCTCAACACGCCTCTTCAATCGCTGCTGCTGCGCCCCGACCCGGCTCGTGCGTTGACAGCCATAGCTAATGTCGACTACGCCATGACCGGCAGACAGATCGCGCGAGTCATTCATGTCTCTCCAACGCAGACCGCGCGAGCGCTGCAGCTCTTGACACACATCGGCCTAATTACCCGCAAACCGGCAGGTAATGCCTACCTCTACGCCATCAACGATGAACATCTGCTCTGGCCGGCAATTCAGGCGGCACTGTCGACACCCGAGCAGCTGCATCAACGAATTCGCGATTTCGTGACGAGCTCTGCGCTGCCTAGAGCATCCGTGATTTTGTATGGGTCGACTGCGCGCGGCGATGCGACCGATGTGAGCGACATCGACTTAGTGCTCATCTGCCCCGAAGATGCCCCTGCTGACGCGCGCGATGCGCTCGCCAGCAGCCTGTCGAGCGCAGTGACCCGATGGACGGGCAATCCGGCCCAGGTATACGAGCTGGATGTGTCCACACTGCGGCAGAAGGCGGCAGCGACAGACCCCATCGTGACGTCATGGCTGCGCGACGGTGTGACTCTCGTTGGTCAATCTGTGCCCGAGCATCTGGAGGCGTGAATGTTCGCACGCCGAGGTCATCTCAACGAGGCACAGCTGAGAGAGCGGGCCGACCGCGCTCGCGAGTTCTTGGCATTCGCCGACCTTCACGTGAGCGGCGAGACCAGCGCCCAGCGGGCGACATCGGTGAGCAATGCCGTGCTGGCAGCGATCGCCGCAAGCGATGTCATCTGCATGTGCCGGCTCGGAGAATATGCACGGGGCGACGATCATCGTGAGGCGATCGCTCTGCTCAAGGCGGCGCTGCCAGGGCAAGCTCCCGTAGCGGCAGGGTTCAGCCGACTAATCGAGGCCAAGAGCCTTGCGCAGTACGGGCACGGCCAAGTGAGTCTGAGTGAAACTGCCGCGCATCTCAAGCGCGCGCAACGCGTCGTCGACAGCATGGAAGACGTGCTGCGCCGCCACTGACGCACGAAGGAGGCGTACCGTCGTGCCCAGTGATCGGCGCTGGGGCGGCGCGGGCACAGTGAACGCCCACGGTTTCCCGCGAGATCTCGCGGCCAGCACCAGCGCCGCCCCAGCACCACACGCGATCACTGGGCAGGAAGGGACACGCCCTATCGCACCCGCGCGTACCGATGCTCGGGACGGCCAGCCTGGCCGTACTGCAGCTGCACCTGCACCAGCCCGTCGGCAGCCAGCGCCGTCAGGTAGCGCTGCGCCGTCGAGCGCGACACCCCGACGAGCTCGGCGATCTGCTGCGCCGAGGCCGGCTCGGCCTGCTCATCGAGGGCGGCGACCACGGCGCGCTCGGTCTCGGATCGCGACCTCACCACCACATCTCCGCTGTGCATGATGCGCAGAGCACGCTCGACCGCCTCCTGATCGACCTGAGCGCCCTGGGCCAGCACCGACCGGTACCGCGCGTACGCCTGCAGGCGCGCCGTCAGCACCGGCCGTGCAAACGGCTTGATCAGCACCGCGAGCGCCCCGCTGCGGATCACCCGGCGCACGGTGTCGGCGTCATCGGCGGCACTGAGCACGAAGGCGTCGACGTCGACATCGCGCAGCAGGGCGGCGCCGCTGACGTCGGGCAGGTACAGATCGAGCAGCAGCAGGTCAGGATGCTCGGCGCGAATCGCCTCGACGGCCGCCCGCGCGCTGTGCACAGGTGGCAGTGCCACGAACCCGTCGACCGCATCAACGTACTGCGCATGCAGGGCCGCGACGCGGAAGTCGTCGTCGACGATAAGCACTCGCAGGTCGGTCATGATCGTTCCTCGCCTTCTGATGCCGCGGCAGCGTCGCCGCGCTCGGTGAGCCTGGGCGTGCCGACGACCGCGCCCTGTGCGGCAGCCGCGGCATCGACCAGCCCGGGCAGTCGCGCGCAGAAGACGGCGCCGGCCCCGGGTGCCCGCCGCGTCGCCACCCACACGTCGCCGCCGAGTCGGCGCGCGATGTCGCGGCTGAGCGGCAGCCCGATGCCGCGGCCGTGTGCGTTCTCGAGCAGGGCGGCTGCGGCGGGTGCACCAGCCGACCCCGACCCACCGGCCCCGACCTGCGCGCACATCGGATCGGTCGTGCGCAGCTGCTGAGTGTGGGTGGTGAACGGGTCGAGGTCGTCATCCATGCCGAACCCGGAGTCGGCTACCACCAGCACGCACTCGTCGCCGTCGTTCATGATCTCGATCTCGACCCACGGGTCGTCGCCGCGCTGCGCCGCCGCACGTACGCCGTTGTCGATCAGGTTGCCGAGCACGGTGGCCACGGTCTCGGCGTCGCGCAGTCTGCCGCCCAGCGCGGTCTCGGTGCCGACCGTCAGCGCCACGCCGGCCTCGGATGCCTGCGCCCCCTTGGCCCCCACGAACGCCTGCAGATACGGGTCGGTGATGCGGTCCAGGTGGCGCACAGGAAAGCGCAGTGGCCCCCGCTCAAGCAGCCGCGCGAGGTAGCCGCGCGCCTCGTCGGTCTGGCCCACCTCGAGCAGCCCGTGCACCGCATGCAGCCGGTTCGCGAACTCGTGCCGCTGCGCGCGCAGGGCCTGGCTCATCGCATCCACCGCCTGCAGCCGGTCGGTCAGCTGCAGCACATCGGTCTTGTCGCGCAGCACGATGACACAGCCCACCCGACGGCCGTCGCGATCGACCGGCCGGGCATCGGCAAGCACCACACGGTCTGCGACCACCGCCTCGAGCGCGCGGCCCCGCCGGTCGTCGAGCGTGGCGCGCACCGCGGCGTGCAGGGCGTCGGGCGCCGCGATCTCGGCGAACAGGCGTCCGATCAGTGCGCCGTCGCCGATCAGGCGGGCCGCGGCGTCGTTTGCCACGGTGACCCTGCCGCTCATGTCGACGCCGATCACACCCTCGTCGACGCTGCCGAGCACGGCCTCCTGGTTCTGTGCGAACGCGACGAAATCCTCGGGCCGGGCGCCGAGCGTCAGCCTGCGCAGGCGTCGCCAGATGATCACGGACGCGACCACGGCGAGCGCCACGGTGCCCGAGGTCGCCAGCAGCACCGGCCAGAGCACAGTGGGCAGCCCCGACCAGATGGATGTGCGCGACAGCCCCACGCTCACCTCGCCGATGACCTGCCCACCGTCGTCGTTCCACACCGGCACCTTGGCGCGTGACGAGTCGCCCAGCGTGCCGGTCTCCTCGGTGACCACCTCCTGGCCGGCGAGCACCTGACTCATGTCGGTGCTCACCTGGCGGCCGATCTCATCGGGGTTGGGATGCGACAGGCGATACCCGTCAGCATCTGCAACCACCACGAACAGCGCCCCAGTACGCGCACGAATCTGATCGGCCACTGCGGCGATCGAGGCGACTCGAGCATCCGTCATGTCACGCCCGCCGGCGTTGGACGCGGCCACCGCCTCCCTCACCTGCGGGTCGCTGGCCACGGTGCGCGCGATCGCGAGGGTCTGCGCGTCTGCTGCGGCGAGGTGCTGCTGCCAGATGAGCCAGCTGCAGGATGCCGACAGCAACGCGGCCACACCCAGCATGGTGAGCAGCTGCAGGATGATGATCTGCCCGGTGAAGGAGCGACGTCGGGCCATGCGACTCCTTTTCGATCGGGGGCTCGTGGAGCGGGTGCGCACCAGCATACCCATCTGGAGCGCATTGGGGCGTGCGTCGGCAGGCGCCGCCGCGATGCGCGGCAGGGGTGAAGAATGCGTGGAATGTGCGGCAGGCTACGCAGGATTGACAGGGCTGGAAGCGGAGACGCATACTTAATCTCACGCTGGCCCCGAGGGGATCCAGAAGTGAAAGCCGGACGCCCTGTGATGCATAGGGCCCGGCTTTCGCGCTGCCGGGGGTCAGATCTCGATCTCGGTCACGATCGTCTGGTCACGAAGGGCAGACCAGTGATCATCACGACCACGCAGGTGGTCACCGTAAGCACCCAGCACCTGATCAGGCACCCAGAGTTCCGGCGCATCCTGCCCCGACCGATGTTCGATGTCAAAGCCGCCTTTCTTTGTCCTCTGCCGATATCTCAAGAAGAGTGCTCTGTCTCGCTTGTCCTGCTGCGCAGTTCGGGATTCCAGAATGAGCCGATCGAGCCCGTCATACCCGTCAAGCTCACGAAACAGCGCCGCCAGGCACTTCCGGCGCGCTCTTTCTTCAGCAACGTGCTCCAGCGGCGTGGTGACGAGCACGAGCTGCATGGAGCGCAGGCGGGCAATGGCTTCAATAGACCTCTCCCTCTCGGCTGAGCGAAGATCGCGCCAGTGCAGTTTCGGCAGGGCGGAAGGCTTCACCGCTCTGAGCCTCTCGGCGATGTCACTTGAATACTCGTCTTGAATGAACACGCCGATCAGGTAGCGATACGCTCCTGACTCAGAGTCTCTGCGTACGCTTTCGTCTCCCCAGGCGCGACAGCTCATAGGGGCAAATCGTAGCAGCGCGCTCATGTCTTCACGCGACGCGCGGCAGGGGTGAAGAATGCGGCGAATGTGCGGCAGGGGTGAGGCTGCGTCACCCCCACCGGACCTTTTCACCCCCACCGCACATCGCCCCCGAGAGCGCCTGCCCCTCCCCGCACCCCGAGAGCGCCTGTCCACCCCATGCACACAATGCACACAATCGGTTTATCGCGGCATTCCCGCAGCAATGCGCGCAATCGCGCGCGGACACACAAGCCAGTCGTACCGTTGCCGGGCGTGTCTCGCCCCATTCTTCCCCCCTGGGGCGAGGCGCGCCTCTGGCTGAGACGCACTGACAAAGGAGTCACAATGCTCGTCATACTCGGATTCGGCATGGTGCTGGTGTTCATGGTGCTCATCATGACCAAGCGCCTGTCGCCGGCGGTCGCCCTGATCACCGTGCCGACTGTCTTCGCGCTGTTCACCGGCATCGGCTGGGGCCTGGGCGATGCGATCACCCCGGCGCTGAAGAGCCTCGCGCCGACCATGGCCCTGCTGAGCTTCGCGATCGTCTACTTCGGCACCATGCTCGACGTGGGGCTGTTCGACCCGCTGGTGCGCGGCATCACCAGGGTGTGCGGCACCGATCCGGTGAAGATCGTGGTCGGCACCGCCGTGCTCGCCACAGTCGTCTCACTCGACGGCGACGGCTCCACCACGTTCATCGTGGTGACCTCGGCACTGCTGCCGATCTACCTGAAGATGGGGCTGAGCCCCGTGGTGCTCACTTGCGTGGCGGGCCTGGCCAACGGCACCATGAACATCATCCCGTGGGGCGGGCCGACCGTGCGCGCCGCCGCCGCGCTGCAGGTCAGCGCCACCGACGTGTTCGTGCCGATGCTGCCCTCACTCGGCGCAGGCCTGGTCGTGATGCTGGCGTTCGCCTGGCATCTCGGCGTGCTCGAGCGGCGCCGCCTTACCAAGGTGGGCGGCGGTGAGCCGTCGGTCAACACCAGCGTGCTCACCACGGTCTCGCAAGACAGCCTCGTCTCAGGGATGCTCGATCCGCAGCGCGAAACCCTGCGCCCACGTCTCTTCTGGTTCAACGCGGTGCTCACCGTCGTGGTGCTGGTGCTGCTGGTCGTCGACGTGCTGCCGCTGTACTACGTGTTCATGCTCGGCACGGCGCTGGCGCTGATCGTGAACTTCCCGCGACCTGCCGCACAACTCAAGCAGCTGACCGCCCATGCCTCGAGCGTGCTCGCCGTGGTGTCGATGGTGATGGCCGCTGCAGTGCTCATCGGTGTGCTCGACGGCACCGGCATGGTCGATGCGATGTCGTCGTGGCTGGTGTCGGTCATCCCAGCGTCGATGGGTCCGTACCTTGCCGTGATCACCGGTGTGCTGAGCATCCCGATGACCTTCTTCATCAGCAATGACGCCTTCTACTACGGCATGCTGCCGGTGCTCGCCCAGAGCGCACAGGGGTTCGGCATCGAGCCGGTCGAGATGGCGCGGGCCTCGATCATCGGGCAGCCGTTTCACCTGCAGTCGCCGCTGGTGCCGGCCATTCTGCTGCTGGTGACGCTGGCCAAGGTCGACCTCGGCGACCACCACCGCAAGGTGCTGTGGCGCGCCGCCGTGGTGTCGCTCGTGATGCTCGCGGTGGGCATCGTGGTCGGCGTGATTCCCTGGGGGTAGGGGCGGGCGCGGCGCCGCCCCAGCGCAAAGTCCGCACCATCAGCGCCGCCTGAGTTCTGCGTCGAAAACGGCGTCATTCTCGGCCCAGCGCTGCGAGAACGACGCACAAAAGCTACAACTCCAACTTGCGGTGCGCCGCCAGCGCATACGTCGCGGCGTCATAGAGTTCGGGCTCGTCACCCAGACTCAGCTGTGCTGCCCACTGCGCAAACAGCGGGGCGAACTTGAACCCGTGCCCGGAGAGTCCGGCCACGATCACCATGCGCCCGTCAGCTGACGCGTCGATGATCGGTACCCGGTCACTCGCGTAGCCGTCGAAGTGCATACTCGCGCGCACGGGCTCGGGGTTGAGGTCGGGCATGAACCACGCCGCCGCCTTCGCGATGCGCTCCAACGAGGGCAGGTCGACCTCAGTGGGCGCATCGGCCACCCGCGCGAAGTCTCCCCAGAGGTCTCCGGCGCTCGCTTTGATGCTGAACCCGTCGAGGGTGGGCACGCCGAACAGGTGCTCATTGCCGCGATCGCGCAGAAACACCGGGAACCGCTCGGGCGAGAACTGCTCAATGTGATGAGGTGCGAACCAGGTCAACGCCAGCGGAGTCACACGGATCATGCCGTCGAGCTCACCCAGCAGCTCGCCCGACCAGGCACCTGTACAGACCACGACGCGGTCGGCGATGACCGTCTCCTCACCCATCACGATCGCCACCCCGTCGGCACGATGTTCGATCGCGAGCACCGGCGAGCGGGTGAGCAGCTGCGCCCCATGGGCTTGGGCGATTTCGAGCCCGCTGAGCACCGTCAGCTCAGGACGCAGCCCGCCGCCCAGCAGGTCGACGAAACCGACGTCATCGGGGTCTAGGTCATGCTGGGGGAATCGCTCGGCGAGCTCATCGTGAGAGAGCGCCTCATGCGGCAGATCGAATCCTGCGGCTTCGCGACGAGTCGTCTCGATCGCATCCGACCCCTGGGGCCCGATCGAGAGCACGCCCGTCTCAAGCAGCAGCTGACGCCCGACCTCGGCGCCCAACTGCTTCCAGAGCCGACGTGCCTGCAACAGCGCAGGCACATATCGATCGCCCTCATGCACGGCGGTGCGGAAGACCCGCGACTCTCCCGTGAACGACCCATGCGCGTGCACCGGCCCGAACTGCTCAATACCCACGACCGTGAGGTCGGGCTGTCGGCTCAGCTCGGCCAAGGTGAGCGCACCCACCGTGCCGAGCCCCACCACTGCAACATCTGCATGCATGTTCTCTCCTTCTGCTCTCAGCCGGTCGCAACGCGCGACTGGCGCATCCGACCGGCTCAGTCGGCTTGATACACCTCGACGCCGTCAACGTAGGTGCGCCGCACGGCCACCTGCGACAAGTCGGGCGTCTGCCGCAGATCGGCGTCGAACAGCACCAGATCGGCGGGCGCGCCAACCGTGATGCGCCCGCGCTCATCAAGCCGGTTCACATAGGCGGCACCAGTGAGATACGCGTCGAGTGCGTCGGTGAAGTCGAGCCCCTCCTGCCGTTCGAGCGGGTGCGTGAGCGCCTCGTCGCCAATAGCGTGCACATCGGCACTCGGCGCCGTGCGCAGCATGCCGGTATGGATGGCCCACAGCGGATTGGGATCACTGACCGGCCAGTCGCTGCCGGCGGCCAGACGTGCACCGGCACGTCGCAGCGAGGCGAATGGAAACTGATCGAGTTCTCGAGCGGCTCCCAGCTGCGGCAGCTTGCGCTCGATCATCTCTTTGTCTCGGCGCGCCCAGAGCATCTGGATGTTCGCACTCACGTCGAGCTCGGCGAAACGAGGCAGATCGGTGCGACTGACGACGTCGAGATGGGCGATCTGGTGGCGCCGCCCAGCGCCTCCGCCCGCAGCGCGCACCGCACCCACTGCGTCGAGGCACTCGCGCACCGCACGGTCACCGCAGGCGTGGTAGTGAATATCGAAGCCGAGGGCATCCAATCGTCGCGAGATCTCATCGAGCTCATCGGGGGCAATAAACGAGGCGCCCTGACCGGCATCGCCGGCATCGGCATAGGGCTCGAGCATCGAGGCCGTGTGGTTCTCGACCATGCCGTCTTGCATGATCTTGATCGTGCCGGCGCGCAGCAGCCGGTGGTCGGCCAGCTGAGCGCGGCGCTCCACGAACTCGTCGATCTGCTCCAGCCCGCGAGCGCGATCCCACCAGAGTCCGAGCGACACATGCGCGTGCAGCAGCCCCTCCTGCTCGAGTTCTCGATACGCGTTGAACGGGTCGGGGCCGAGCTCTGAGACGCCGACCATCGCATCTGCCCACGCAGTGACCCCCACTGAGGCGAGCCGCTGCTGGGCCGCGAGCAGGGCATCCTTGACCACCGCCTGCGATTTGGCCGGACGAAGTCGCACCACCAGATCCATCGCGGCGTCGAGCAGTGTACCGGTCGGCTGACCGTCGGCGTCACGCACAATGCGACCGCCGTACGGGTCAGGGGTGGTCGCCGAAATGCCGGCTGCACGCAGGGCCGCCGTGTTGCACCACATGCTGTGACCGTCATGCCCGTTGATCACCACCGGGCGGTCGGCGATCACCTCGTCGAGCACCGCGGCCTGGGGCATGCCCGATTCGAATAGGTCGCCGTACCAGCCGTATCCCGAGATCACCGATTCGTCAGGATGCGCACTCGCGTACTCGGCCAACAGCCGCTGGTAGGCGGCCACGTCGTGCACTGTGGCGAGGTCGACCCCCAAGAGGCCTGCGCCGCCATGCTCGGGGTGCACGTGCGCATCTTGAAACCCCGGCAGCAGGCTGGCCCCCGCGGCGGCGATTCGGGTCGACCCGTCGTCGCCGAGACTCGAACCGATCGCGGCGACGCGACCATCGCGCACCTGCAGATCGCCGAGCGTCCACTGCCCGTCTCCCAGGTAAATACTGGCGTCGGTGATGGTGAACGCTGCCGATGTGCTCATGTGCTGCCTCCTCAGGTGCTGTACTCATTCAGCGGGTTGCACGGGGCTGAAAGCAAATCACCAGCGGGCACGAAGCGCATGCCGAATCCAGATGTGACGGTTCTGTAAACGCCGCCGAGACGTTTCAGGCGACGTTCGGCCGGTTAAGTTGCAACGATGTTACATATTCATTTCTTCGTTATTACAAATGACTTATATCAATTATTTTGATGTCATGAGCAACGGATCAACATTTGCATAGGCACCTCTCGGCGGCCGAATCTTGACTCACCAGGCGCACCGTCACCTCGTGTGAAACGCCCCACGCAACCGAAGGAGCCCCCTTGATCACCAAAGCATCTCGCCGACCCCGGCGCCTCGCCATTGCCTCGACTGTTCTGATCGCTGCGGTCGCGGCCAGCCTCGTCGGCTGCAGCTCGAGCGACTCCAGCAGCTCTTCAGCTGACAGCGACACCATCTCGATCGCCACGCAGCCCTGGCTCGGCTACGGCCCGTGGTACATCGCCGAAGAGAACGGCTACTTCGAAGACCAGGGCGTTGACGCCAAGATCACCAGCTTCGACGACGACTCGCAGATGACCGCAGCCCTCGGCTCGGGCGAGGTCGACATCGCCAACGCGGCATCGCACACCGCATTGCAGTGGCTGGAGAATGGCCAGGAGGGTTACATCGCCCTGCTGCTCGACACCTCGCTGACCGCCGATGCTGTGCTGGCCGGCCCCAACGTCAACTCCATCTCTGACCTCAAGGGCAAGAAGGTCGCCTATGAAGAGGGTTCGGTGAGCAACCTGCTGCTCGATCACGCGCTGAGCGCCAACGGCATGTCGATCGACGACATCGAGTCGGTGCCGATGGATCCCTCCGACGCTGCGGTCGCACTGGCCTCCGGCCGGGTGGATGCTGCGGTCACCTACGAGCCGTACATCACCGATTCGCTGGCCCAAGACTCGTCGATCAAGAAGCTGTACACCGCAGATGAGCAGGAGGGCCTGATCTCTGACGTGCTGTTCGTCTCGAAGAAGGCTCTGGAAGAGAAGCCTGAAGCCGTGCGCAAGGCCATCCAAGCCTGGGGCCCCGCGGTCGACTTCTACAACTCGAACACTGACGAGGCGCAGGAGATCATCGCGAAGAATGTCGGCTCGTCAGCAGAAGATCTGAAGACCGCGTTTGACGGAGTCAAGTTCTTCAGCCTCGACGACAACAAGACCGAGCTCGGCGGCGACTACCTCACCAACGTGCTGCCCAGCGTGCAGGAGTCGGCCCTCAGCGCCGGCATCCTCACCGAAAAACTCGACCTGAACGACGTGGTCGACACGCAGTTCGTCAAGTAATCACCCAGACCAGACCCTGTTCAGAGAGGACTCGGGATCATGACATCGATCACTCGCAACGGTGACGAGGCGACCACCGGCCGCCAGCGCAGCAGCGCGCGCAAATTCCGCAACGTGCTGCCCGCACCCATCGGCCGCTTCAAGTACATCGGCATCGCCATCGGCTCGTTCGTTGCCGTGCTGATCGTGTGGTCCCTGATCACGGGGCTCGGTCTGGTCAAAGAGATGTTCCTCCCCTCACCGCTGGCCGTTCTCGACACCCTCGTCGAGGCTGTGCAGGACGGCCAGCTGTGGGATGACATGTCGGTGAGCATCTACCGCGTGATGGTCGGCTACCTGCTGGCCAGTGTCATCGCCCTCCCCTTGGGCGTGCTGGCTGGCTCCGACCCCCGCTTCGAGGCGGCCATCGAGCCGTTCGTCGACTTCATTCGCTACATGCCGGTCGTGGCGTTCGTGCCGCTGACCATCCTCTGGATGGGCACCGACGACCTGCAGAAGTTCTTCATCATCTGGCTGGGCACCTTCTTCCAAGAGGTGCTCATGGTCGCCGACGCCGTGCGGCAGGTGCCCCGCTCATACCAGAACCTGGGCGCGACCCTCGGCATGTCCCGGCTCCAGATTCTCATTCGCATCGTGCTTCCGGCTTCGATGCCGCGCATCTGGGATACCCTGCGCATCTGCCTCGGCTGGGCCTGGACCTGGCTCGTGGTCGCCGAGCTCGTCGCCGCGACCAGCGGCATGGGCTACCGCATCACGCAGGCACAGCGCTTTTTGGCCACCGACACCATTATCGGCTACGTCATCGTGCTGGGCGTGCTCGGTCTGGTCTTCGACCAGATCATGCGTGGCGCCGGACGCCGCATGTTCCGCTATCTGAAAGGACGCTCATGAACACCTCCACTCCACTCGCCACCACCGATGTGGTGCGCGTCGAGAACGTGACCAAGCAGTTCGGAGACGTGACCGCCCTGCAAGACGTCTCACTCACCCTGCATGACAACGAGTTCGTCTCGATCGTGGGGCAGTCTGGCTGCGGCAAGTCGACTCTGCTGTCGATCATCGCTGGCCTTGAGCCGAGCACCTCAGGTGTGGTGACCGTCGGCGGCGGCGAGATCGTCGGCCCCGGCCGCGACCGCGGTGTCGTCTTTCAGAGCGCTACCCTGCTGCCCTGGCTGACCGTCACCGACAACGTGATGTTCGCGCTGAAGGGCGAGCCCGACCTCTCGAAGGCCGACGCCCGCGAAATCACTGCGGAGTACCTCCACCTGGTCGGTCTCGACGGCTTCGGCGACAAGTTCCCCAACCAGCTCTCCGGGGGCATGCAGCAGCGCGTGGCACTCGCCCGATCACTCTCGTACAAGCCGCGCGTGCTGCTGATGGACGAGCCCTTCGGCGCCCTCGATGCGCTGACCCGTCGCAGCATGCAAGAGCTGCTGACCCGCGTCTGGGAGCAGCACAAGCTCACCGTCATGCTCATCACCCACGACATCGAAGAGGCGGTCTACACCTCTGACCGCGTGGTGATCATGAGCAACCGGCCCGGCACCATTAAGCGTGAAGTGCCCGTCGACCTGCCGCGCCCCCGTGGCAAAGAGGTGCTGATCAGCGATCACTTCCGCGACCTGTACGCCGACATTCTCAGCGAGTTCGAGTGAGCCGGGCAACCGGCGCCGTCGGGTTTCGCTATCTCGACGAACCAGCGCTGATTCGCTGCGGCGCCCTCGACATGGCGGCCTGCATGAGCACCCTCGAAGAGGTATTCGCACTGCTCGCCTCGGGCGACTACGTGATGGCCGGCGAACTCGGCGAGTCGCATGGCCTCGAGATGGGCTTCCCCGACAGCAGCCCGTTCGCGAACATGCCGCTCAACGGCCCCGACCGACGATTCGCCGCCATGCCCGCCTACCTGGGTGGCCGCTTCGACATGCTCGGCCTTAAGTGGTACGCCTCCAACGTCGACAACCGTGGCAAGGGCCTGCCTCGCTCAATTCACATGATCGCGCTGCACGACAAAGACACCGGCGCCCCGGTGTGCATCATGTCGGGCAACCTGATCAGTGCCTACCGCACCGCCGGTGTGCTGGGTGTCGGCGCTCGCGCATTGGCTCGTGAGGATGCCCGCGTGCTCGCCGTCGTTGGCCCCGGCGCCATCAACATCGCGGCCGTCGAGGCATATCTGGTCGCTCGACCCGGCATCGAGCGCATCACGGTCGTCGGCCGTTCTCAAGCCGGCATCGACCACTTCGCACAAGCTCTTGTCGAGCGCATCGACCACCTGCCCGAAATCGTGACCGCGGCATCCACTGCTGAAGCCCTGGCCGATGCCGACATCGTGAGCATCGCCATCTCGAGCGACGAGCCACCCGCCATCGCCACCGCCGATCTGAAGCCCGGCGCGCTGGTGTGTCTACCGGCCGACATCGCACTCGATGACGATGCCTGGCGGCAGACGACGGTCGTCGACAGCATCCGACTGTATGACCAGTGGATGCTCGAGGTGCCGCCGCCGCGTGAGTCGATTCGCGGGCTGTTCGGCGTGCAGCTGGCCGAGCGTCATGCCGCCGATGCGTCCTCGGCCACCCCAGTGGCGCTGGCCGACGTGCTCACCGGAGCACATGCCGGCCGCCGCGATGACGATGAGATCATCTTCTTCGGCACGGGCGGCCTGCCCGTCGAAGACGTCGGCTGGGCCACCGAACTCTTTGACCGGGCCACCGCCGCTGGCATCGGTGTAGAGCTGCCGGTGTGGGAGTCACCCGCGCTGCGCTGATCTGCACAGCACTCGCCGCCCTCGCCTAGGCCTGTGCACGTTTGCCCGCCCTGGAGCACCGCAACTTCGTGCGCAGAGCGTTCCCGCGACCCTCAGCTCTCAGCCAGGATCAGATCCGCAGCGCGCTCAGCCAGCATCATGATGGTGATCACCGGGTTGATCGACGTGATGGTGGGAAACGCCGAGGCATCGGCCACGCGCAACCCGCGCACGCCACGCACCTGCAGCTGGAGGTCGAGCACGCTCAGTCGATCGTCATCGGCGCCGATGCGGCAGGTGCCGCAGGGATGGTAGACCGTCTGGTGCACCGCGCGCTCGGCAGCTGAAATCGCCTCATCAGTGCGCACCTGCTCACCCGGAAACACCTCGCGCACCACCTCGGCGGCAAAGGGCTGCTGCTCCGCCAGCCGTCGCGCGTTGCGCACACCCAGCACGAGCGCCGCTTCATCACGGCCACCCTCATCGGTGAAGTAGCGGTAGTCAATCGCCAACTCATCATCCAAGTCGCAGCCGGTGATCCACAGCCGGCCTCGACTGTGCGGGCGCGCCACGTTCGGCGCCACGGCAGCGATGTGCTCGGGCAGTTCGACGCCGGCCCGCAGTACCTGCTCAACCCAGGGCACCTGCGGCAGGTGACTGGCCACCACCGGCACCGGGTCGAGGTCGCCATATTCTGGGTCACCTGCATGAGCGTCGCCGTAGAGGTATCCAGCATCCCAGCCCGTGGCGTTAGCTGGCTCCACCGGCCCGGTGACCTCCCACACCACGATGCCCTCGGCATGATCCTGCAGATTCTCGCCGACCCCGGGCAGATCGACCGTCACCGGCACACCGGCCTCGGCGAGTACATCGCTGGGGCCGATGCCCGAGAGCATCAGCAGCTTCGGGGTCTCGTAGGCTCCGGCGCACACCACCGTCTCACGTGCGGCGCGCACGACGGTCACGGTGCCGGTCGCGTCGATGATTTCGGCACCGATCGCACGGTCCCCGTCGAGCAGGATGCGCCGCGCGCGTTGCCCGGTCAACAGACGCAGATTGCCGCGCAGCTGGGCCCTCGTGAGCAGATCGCGATAGGCATTCGAGGCACTGGAACGCTGGTTCGTCTCGGGGATGTAGCCGATCTCGAAGAACCCCGCGCCCGGCTGATAGTCGTGATCGTTCCACTCCACCACCCGTGGCACATCGAGCCCCGCAGCGGCGGCATCGACCATGCGCGACAGCCGCGGATTCTGGTCAGCCGGTGGAATCACCGAGATGCGCGTGCGCAGGCGCGACGCATACGGCAACAGCTCGTCGGGGCCCCAACCGGTGGCGCCACGCCGCTCCCACTCTTGCAGGTCACCGCGAAAAGGCACCCATGAGATCATCGTGTTGGCCGTCGAGCATCCACCGAGAATATGCAGCCGGGTATGGTCGATGCCACTGTTGCCGCGCTGCTGCGGCACCGTGTGATGCTGCACGGCATACTCGCTCTCAACCATCTCATCCCACCGGCGGATGGCCTGCGCGCGCGGTTCGAACGCATCGTCGGGCCCCCACTCAACGACCGTGACGTGAGGATGCCCGGGGGCGTCGGCCAGTCGGGCCGCCACGATGCAACCCGCAGTGCCACCCCCGATCACCAGGTAGTCAGTGGCGAGTTCGGTGTGCGCGGCGGTCATGGCGGTCCTTTCAATCAGCTGGCGAACCAGGTGGTCTTCAGCGAGGTGAATTTGTCGAGGGCGTGCAGCGAGAGATCGCGGCCGAAGCCCGACTGGCGCACGCCACCGAACGGCACGGTCACATCGAGCGCGTCGACGGTGTTGACCGAGACGGTGCCTGCCTGCAGGCGCCGACTCACCCGGCGGGCACGACGCAGACTGTCGGTCCAGACCGATGCGGCGAGTCCGTACTCGCTCGCATTCGCCAGGGCGATGGCCTCCTCCTCAGTGTCGAAGGGGATGATCGCGAGCACTGGGCCGAAGATCTCCTCGACGGCGATCGTCGCCTCGGGGTCGACCCCGGTGAACACGGTGGGCTGCAGAAAGCTGCCCTCGGCCAGCTCCGTGGCCAGCGCATCCGGTCGCGTGCCACCCGCGGCCAGCGTGGCCTCGGTGCGGCCGGTCTCGACGTACTTCGACACTCGGCCGAGCTGCGTGGCCGAAACGAGCGGCCCCATCTCGGCCTGCTCGTCGAACTGGTCGCCGACCCGCAGCGCCTTGGCGCGGGCCACCACGCCCTCGACCACGCGGTCGTAGACCGAGCGCTGCACCAGCAGACGCGAATTGGCCGAGCACACCTGGCCGCTGAGTGAGAAGATGCCCTGCGCAGCGAAGTCGATCGCCGTGTCGAGATCGGCCACGTCGTCGAAGATCAAGTTGGCGCTCTTGCCACCGCACTCGAGCCACACCTGCTTCATGTTCGACTGGCCGGCGTATTCGAGGAACATGCGCCCCACCCCGGTCGAGCCGGTGAACGCGATGCTGTCGACGTCGGGGTGTCGACCGAGTGCCTGCCCGGCCTCGACGCCGTAGCCCGTCACTACGTTGAGCACACCCTGCGGCAGACCGGCCTCGGTGGCCAGCTCGGCCAGACGCAGCGCGGTCAACGGGGTTTCTTCCGCAGGCTTCAGCACCACGCTGTTGCCGGCCGCGAGCGCGGGGGCGAGCTTCCACGAGGCCATCTCGAGCGGGTAGTTCCACGGGATGACCGCGCCGACGACGCCGAGCGGCTCACGAGTCACGATGGCCAGGTCGTCGCCTCCGGTGGGGGCGACCTCTCCGTAGACCTTGTCGAGCGCCTCGGCGTACCAGCGGAAGATCGCCGCCGTGCCCGGAATGTCTTCGGTGCTGGTCTGGCTGTAGAGCTTGCCGCCGTCGAGGCTCTCGAGCAGGGCGAGCTCTTCGCCATTGGCCTCGATGAGATCGGCCAGTGCGAGCAGCACAGCGCGGCGCTCACGTGGGGTGGCGTCGCTCCATGCACCGCTGTCGAAGGCTCGCCGGGCGGCGACCACAGCGCGATCGATGTCGGCCTGCCCGCCTCGGGCGATCTCGGCGATGACCCGCCCGGTGCCGGGGTCTCGGGTCTCGAAGGTGCGGCCGTCTGCCGCTGGCACGAATGCGCCGTCGATGTAGAGCTCGGTGCGCGGCTGCAGCGCTGCGGCTCGCTCACGCAGGGTTCGGGTGTCGGTCATCTTCGGGCCTTTCTCAGTCGGTCAGGAGGCTGGGGTCGCCAGACATTCATCCACGACGGTGAGCGCCATGAGCAACGCACCATCGAGCACGGCTTGTCGACCAGCATCGGTCATGGTGGCATCGGCGAACTCCGCCTGATGGTTCACCGCCGGCAGCGAGTCGATGCCGAGGTAGGGGTGGATGGCCCGCACCACGCGGGAGACATTGCCCATATCGGTCGAGGCGGTGTTCATGCCGCCGGGCAGACGCTCCTCGACGTCCATGTCTCTTCCCAGTTCAGCGGCGTTGGCCGCGAAGCGCTTCAGCAGGGCCGGATCGTTGCGGAATTCGCTGTAGCGCGGGCTGGTCTCTTCATACGCGAACGAGCATCCGGTGGCCAGCGCCCCCGCCTCGAAGCAGTGAATCACTCGATCGAAGAGTTCGTCGAGCTGCTCCAGCGTCTGGGCGCGAACGTACCAGTGCCCTGCTGCGGTCTCGGGGATGGCGTTTGGTGCGGTACCGGCCTGGCTCACGATACCGTGCACTCTCGTGCCGGCCGGCAGCTGCTGCCGCAGCAGGCCGATGGCGACCTGTGCGATCACCATCGCGTCGCTGGCATTGACGCCGGCCTCGGGGTAGGCGGCGGCATGCGAGCCACGGCCGGTGAAGCGCACGTCGAGGTGCGCGACTGCCAGCGGGCGAGCCCACGCTCGATCAGCCGGGCCGGGGTGCACCATCATCGCGAAGTCGAGGCCGTCGAACACCCCAGCCTCGAGCATCAGGATCTTTCCGCCGCCGCCCTCCTCGGCGGGCGTGCCGATGGCCACCACCGTGATGCCGAGTTCATCGGCGATCGCAGCGAGGGCCAGCGCCGCACCGAGGCCGGCCGCGGCGATGATGTTGTGGCCGCAGGCCTGGCCGAGCCCCGGCAGGGCATCGTACTCCAGCACGATGCCTACGCGGCGCGCGCCAGTGCCATACGTGCCCACGAACGCGGTCGGCAGGTCGGCCACGCCACGAGTGACCGTGAACCCGGCGCCTTCCAGCGCCCCGCTGAGCAGCGCAGCGCTGGCATGCTCTTCCCATTTGGTTTCAGGATGCGCGAAGAGCTCGTCGCGCACGGCGATGAGCTCTTCGGCACGGTCGTTGACGACCGCACGCACGCGCTGCTGCGGTGACTCACTCATCGCCGGGCACGCCATAGCTCGGGGCATCAGCCGGCAGCACTGCGCGCAGGGCGTACTGGTCGCGCTGCGGCAGCCACAGGTCGAGCAGTCGCTGCAGCTCGGTCAAAGGTGCGTCGGCGTCATCCACTCGCAGATCGGTCAGCCGCCACGGCCGGTCGTCGACGACGGCCAAACCGGCCGAGCGCACGGGCCCGGCCTCGCCGCCCAACGCCAGCCCGGCGGCAATGCCGTCGAGCAGGCGCTGCTCGAACTCCTGCGCGTCGCTGGCCAGGTAGCCGTCGATCATGGCCTGTGGCACACCGGGGTCGGCGAGCATATTGCCAGCGGCCACCGCGCCCTCACCCTGCGCGAAGGCGTGAACGCCGAGCGTGCCGGAGCCGTTGAACACAGCAGAACGGCCGTGCGCATCCAGCACGGTGACCTGACGATATTCGAGGTACGGGTCGTACTCACCCAGGCGAGCGACCACATCTTCAGGAGTCAGCCCCTCGGCCAGCAGATCGAGCCCGATGGGGCCGAGCCCGGGGTTGGTGACGTTCTGCGACGAGACCGCACCGACTCCGGCGCGCAGGTTTACGCAGCGTGCGGCGACCGCAGGGCTCGACGAGCTGAGCACCAGCCCGAACCGGCCCGTGGCGGCATCGTGTGCGGCGAGCGAGAACGTCATCAGGCGCCCGCCTTCGCCACCGGCGCCTGGCCGGTTTCGGGGTCGCTGATCACCGCGGTCGCGTCGATCTCGACCAACCACTCGGGGCGGGCCAGCGCCGAGATCACAATGCCGGTCGACACCGGGAACACACCCTTGAGCCAACGACCGACCACGCGATAGACCTCTTCGCGGTAACGAATGTCGACAAGGTAGATGGTGACCTTCACCACATCTTCGAGTCGGCTGCCAGCCTCGTCGAGCAGCATCGCGATGTTCGACATCGCCTTCTCAGCTTGGGCTTCGGCATCGCCCACTCCCACGTTTTCCCGGGTCTCGAGATCTTGGCCGATCTGGCCTCGCAGGTAGACCACACCACCGGCGACCACGGCCTGGCAGAGGTCGTTGTCGAGGTTCTGCTCGGGATAGGTGTCTTTGGTGTTGAAGGGGCGGATTCTGGTGTGCGCGGTCATCGTGCGCTCGCTTTCTCGAGATGGTCGGTGGTCTCGCTCTGCTCAGCCGGCGAGGAATAGGTCAGGTAGTTGCGCTGAATCTGAATCTGGTCGGCCACGTACTTGGCATCATGCCAGACACCCCAGATGAAGCTCGACCCGCGACTCGCCTGCCAGGGCAGCCCGAGGAAGTACACCCCGGGCTCGTTCGAGACGCCGCGCTGCTGCACCGGCACGCCACGGTCGTCGAATGCATCGGCATGCAGCCAGCTGTAGTCGAGCCGGAACCCGGTGGCCCACACGATCGAGGTGACCCCGGCCTGAGCCAGGTCGAGCTCGGTGATCTGGTGCACGGCGCACTCGGGCAGCGGCCCCAGCACGCGAGCCTGGGGCTCTTCGGGCAGGTCGAGGCCGTTGCGCTCGATGTACTCGTCTGCGGCGTCGAGCACCGACAAGTAGTTCGCGTCGCCCCGGGCAATGTTGGTCGCGAGGTCTTCATTGAAGCGCATGGTCGTGCCGTCGAACGCAGCTGTGCGCCCCACCAGTGTGATGCCGCTGGCCGCGAGGTCTCGGAAGTCGACGGTATGGCCGCCGTTGGCTCCGCTGACCACGATGGTCACATGGTCTGCTCCCTCGGGTGGAGTCGCCTTGCCCCACAGGCCGAGCACGCCCAACCACCACACGTTGTCACGGTCACGGTAGCGCCGCGGTGGGCGGTCGTGCGGGCCCACCGAGAGGTAGACCTGACGGCCCGACTGCTGCAGCTCGTCGGCGATCTGCACGCCCGAGGCGCCGGCGCCGACCACGAGTACGTTGCCGGCCGGCAGCTGCTCGGGGTTGCGGTACTGGCTGCTGTGGATCTGCTGCAGGGGTGAGTCTGTCGGCACGATCGGTGGAATGGCGGGCTGCTGGAACGCACCGGTCGCGGCAACCACCGCGCGGGTGCGGATCGAGCCGGTCTGGCCATCCGTTGTCGTGTACTCGGCAGTGAAACCGGGCTCGCCCTCGTTTTTGGTCACTGAAGTGACCTCGACGCCGCAGCGCACGGGAGCCTCAATCTTGCGGGCGTACTCTTCGAAGTACTGCGCCACGCGCTCTTTCGGCACAAAGGCATCGGGATCGTCGCCGATGAATTCCAGACCCGGAAAGCGGTCGTGCCAGACGGGGCCGTTGGTGACCAATGAATCCCAGCGCTCTGAGCGCCAGCGCTCAGCGATGCGACCGCGCTCGAGCACGATGTGCGGCACTCCTCGGGCCGACAAGTGCTCACTCATGGCGACGCCGGCCTGGCCGCCACCGACCACCAGCACCTCGGTCTCTTCGTACTTGGACATTCCATCTCCGTTCCCGTGGCTCGTTGATGAGCCCAATTTAGGGAGCCTCGGAAACGCAGAGCAAGTAATCACAACTGGTCATGGGCATCAGAAAAAGCGATATTGTGCTGCCTGCAATATCTTCGAAACACATTCGTAACGCGAGCTCGGCTCATTTGGCCACAAAGCCCGATATTGCGCGGTTCTGCCTCCTCGCAAACAGGCCGAATGGATGCGAAACCGCACTTTTCACGTCACCCTGCATCGACTTTCCATATGCTGTAGCCGGGTAACATCAACGAAATACAGTCGCAACCAACGCGACGTAGAGTTCAGACAGCACGAAGGAGGAGCATGAGCGCGGCACCGGAGATCTCAATCGCCCAGCTGACCTATTTCGTGCACGCGGCCGAGCATCGCAGCATGACCGCTGCAGCAGATGAACTGTTCGTTGCGCAGTCTGCCGTCTCCACTTCGATCAGCCTGCTCGAACGGCGCCTAGGCACCACGCTCTTTCTGCGCAAGCGCGCCAAGGGGCTCGAACTCACCGCCGATGGCCGCGAACTGCTGGTGCGCGCCAGACAGATCCTCACCTCGATCCGCGATGCCATCGACTCGGTCAGCCCCGAGGCGACCAGTGGTGTGCTCGACACGGCCTGCTTCAAGACGCTCGCGCCGTTCTATCTTCCGCCGATCTGGGCACGCCTTTCCGAGGCCTACCCCACCCTGCACGTGAAGGTGACCGAGCTGTCGTGTCCCGAGGGTATTGAGGCGCTCAAAGATCGCCGCATCGACGTGGCCCTGCTCTACGACATCGTGGCAGACCCAGCTGTGCACTACGAGGTGCTGCAGGAGCGCCCGGCCTATATCGGTCTATCGACGAACCATCCGCTCGCGTCACGGTCGGCCATCTCGCTGCGCGAACTCGCCGACGAGCCCTTCATTCTGCTGAACCTGCCCGCCAGTCGCGAGTACTTTCTGAATGCGTTCTCGTCGAATGGCATCGTGCCGCACATCGGTTATGAGTTCGAGAGCTTCGAAACGGTGCGCAGCATGGTCGCCGGCGGTCACGGGTTCACGCTGCTCAACCAGGCGCCCTCACACGAGCTCACCTATTCAGGCCTGCCGATTACAGCCGTGCCAGTCATCGAGCCAGTCAAGCCCCTGAACGTGGTGCTCGCCTACCGCTCTGGCGAGGGGTTGACCGCCCGAGCCAAGGCGTTCACCACGATCTGTCGTGAGGTGATCCACCGCTCGACGATTGTGGGCTGAGGTCAGCGCGCTGTGCACACGCGTTTCTGCGTCGAAAACGGCCTCATACGCGCCCCAGAGTTGCGAGAACGACGCAGAAACCGGTGCAGCAAGAGGCACGGGGAGGCGGAAGCGCCGCCAGCGCCCCCACAGGCACCGCCACACCCCTCGACTAGACTTGAGTGGTTATGCCAAAATCCCACCCCGCAACCATGCCCAGGCGCTACCGCACCGACATCCAGGGGCTGCGCGCGCTGGCGGCGCTGCTGGTGGCGGCGTACCACATCTGGTTCCACCGCGTCTCCGGCGCGGTCGACCTTTTCTTCTTCATCTCGGCCTACTTCATGACCACGTCGCTGCTGCGGCGCCTGCCCGAAAGCGGCTGGCACGCGGTGGCCGGGTTCTGGCGCAATCTCGCCAAACGGCTGTTGCCCCAGGCCTGGACGGTGCTGACCGCGACCGCTGTCGCGAGCATCCTGCTGACCCCAATCACCTGGTGGCGGCAGATTCTCACCGAGCTCGAGTCGGCCGCCCTGTTCACGGTCAACTGGACGCTCGCGTTCGACAACGTCGCCTACATCCACAACGGCGACACCGTAAGCCCGGTGCAGCACTTCTGGGCCATGGCCGTGCAGATGCAGGTCTACCTGGTTTGGCCACTGCTGATCGGCGCCGCGATTTGGGCCGCCCGAAGGCTGCGCCGCACACCCAGCACCGCCGTCGCCGTCGCGCTCGGCAGCATCGCCCTCGCCTCGCTCGCCTATTCAGTGGCGACCACTGCGTCGCGCCAGCCCTTTGCCTACTACGACACCTTCGCCAGGGTCTGGGAGTTCTGCGCCGGCGGCCTGTTCGCCCTCGCCCTGCCGCATCTGCGGCTGCCGCGCGCACTCCGCGTGGTCAGCGGGTGGATGGGCGTGGCCGGTTTGGTCTCGTTCGGTTTCGTCGCCGACGTGTCGGGTTCGTTCCCGGGCGTGATCGCCGCCGTTCCGCTGACCTTTGCGGCCCTGATCTTCGTGTCGGGCGCCACCCCAGATGCGACGCCAGACAGAGCTGGCGTCGGCCGCTGGCTGTCGGCTCGCCCGCTGATGTGGCTCGGCGGCATCAGCTACGGCATCTACCTGTGGCACTGGCCGATCATGACGCTCTGGCTCGCACACACCGGCGAGCAGCAGCTGAGCCCGACCGAGGGCCTGGTCGTGATCGCGGCAGCGATCGGCCTGGCCTGGCTGAGCACCCGGTTCGTCGAGCAGCCGATTCGGTCGGCCGCCGGTGCCGCATCGGCCCGCAGGATGCTCGCTCACCTTCGTCGCCCCGCGTTGCGGCTGACCGGCATCGCGTTGGCGCTCGGGCTGGTCGTCGGCATGTGGCAGCGCGATATCACGCAGATCACCAGCACTGCGAGTGACGACAACCCGGGGGCCAGTGCCCTGGCGGCCGACTACGCGGGGCCGCAGCTGTTCACGTCGCTGCAGCCGGCGCTCACCACCCTCGATGACCAGTGGGCCGAGTGGGCCTCGCGATGCGAGACGATCGACAGCCACGACAGCCAGCTGATCACCTGCGTGAACGACCCGCAGGCTGCCGCCGCCGACGGGCAGCAGCCCCGCACGATCTTCGTCGCCGGCAACTCGCATGCCGACACTTGGGTCACGCTGCTGGCTCAGCTGGCCGAGCGCAACGGATGGACCATCCGCACGTTCATCCTCGGCGGATGCGCGATGGGCACCGGTGACGACGGCTTGTTCGAGCCCGACGTGGGGCAGAAGCCCACCGACTGCATCGCAATGAACGAGACGCTGATCGACGCGGTGGCGGCCGAGCATCCTGACGCCGTATTCACCGTGGGCAACCGCTCAGTGGCCGACTCGCCCGAGCTGACCGTGGCTGACTCGTTGGTCGAGCACACCGAGCGCATCACCGCGCTGGGCGTTCCGGTGATTCTGATGCGTGACAACCCGCGGTTCAGCCAGTCGCCGAGCACCTGCCTGGCGCAGCAGCCCGACCAAGTGATCGGCATCGAGACGTGCTCGGTGCCACGCGACCAAGTGCTCGCCGACGTCGACCTTTCAGAGGCTCTGCCGACCACGCTGGCCGACGACCCCCTGGTGCTCACGATCGATTTGGCCGACCTGTTCTGCACCGGCGACGTCTGCCCACCGGCGATCGGCGGTCGTGTGATCTACATCGACAACAATCACCCCACGCGTGCGTATGTGCAGACGCTCGCGCCGTGGTTCGACGCGGAATTCACCGATGTGCTCGCGCAGGCGGTCGATGCGGCTGCGGCCGGGCGGCATCTGGCGGTGTGAGAGGCGGGGCTGTACCGAACTGCCCAGTGAACGCGACACTCCATGCTCAGGTGCGATCCCGGGGTGTACCGAACTGCCCAGTGATCGGCCTGCCGCGCTGCCACGTCGCCGCAGTGTCTGCCGAAATCACGCGCCGCAGTGGCGGCTGCACAAGTGCCGCGCGCCACTTGCAGCCTGATCGCTGGGCAGGAGTGCACAAGCCCGTCCGCTGCGCGGGCCTGATCGCTGGGCAGGAGTGCACAGTGACGACAGAGCCTCAGCCCACCTCACCGCTGATCTGCGACATGCGACCTTGGTCGTCGAACATGATGCGCACCACGCCGTCGCTCACCGTCAGCAGCGCGTCGGGCCCGTCTTCGCTCAGGTCGACACCTTCCCGCCGGTCGGCGTACCCCTGCACCACGAGGCGATGGTCGTGCAGGTGGCCGCTGTCGATCGCGGCGGTGAACGCCTCGGCAGTGGCAAGTGTGGTGGGCGCCGGCAGGCTGAACGCATCGGGGTTGTCGAGCAGAAACCAGGCATATGAACCCTGCCCCACCGGCCCGCGGTAGAACACCGGCGCCGGGTAGCCCGCGATCGCCATGGCGGCGTACACCAGCGTCTGCTGCGCGGCGTTGGCTGCGTTGAGCCCGGCGGCGCGGCGCTGCTCGGCGTCGAGCGGTTGAATCGCGGTGGTCAGCTCGGGCACTTCGAAGTGCTCTCCGACGCCGCGCACGCGCTCGGCGCATTGCAGCACCGAGGCGGGAAACCCGTTTACGTTCTCCCAGCCCCACAGCCACGAGTTGGAGGCGTCGGCCGTGGTGCCGAGAAACTGCGGCTCGAAAACAGTCACCGGGTCGGTGTCGAAGGTGAACTTGGCCGGCTCGCGCAGATCGGCCTGCCAAGCATGTGCGGCGTAGGTCTCGGCGAATCGCGCCTGAGACTCGGCAGACAATGCGATCACCTGATCGACCAGCTGCTCGATCACCACCCCCGCGGGGTCGATTCGCAGGGGTAGATCTTCGGGCATCGACATGAGGCATCCTTCGCGAGTGACGAACCCTCTCAGGGTATGTGCCCTCTCAGTGTATGTGCACAGCATCCCCGCGCCCTGACTCGCGCACGCATACGCACTCTCCCGCGCCCGCTACCTGCGCGGAAGAGTCTGTGAGAAACCCCTCGATTTACCACAAATCAACGTGCACAGGCAGCGCAACAGCGCGCAGAGAGCGGACAATAGAGATATGCACTCCGTCGATGACGTCGCTAGGGCACGGGAGCGTTTCATCCGCGCCACCCGACAAGACAGTGCGCCCGCAAACCAGAACACACACGCGGCTGATCCCACCACCTGGACCACCGGCGTGCCCCTGCCCATCGCCGGATCGTGGCAGCGCTCGGTGCGCGCCGGCGTGGACGCCGAGAGCAGCGACTCCCGCCGCGTCACCGTGACCGACGACACTCTGCTCTCGCGCTGCGCGACCGAGCCGATGAACGAACTCGTGCACCAGCTCGGCAGTCTCGATGTGAGCGTGGTGCTCTCAGACGACAACTCGCACGTGCTCGCCCGCGCCGACAACGGCCACACCGCACAGGCGTTGGTCAACCACATCGATCTCGCCCCCGGCTTCGACTTCAGCGAGGGGTTCGTGGGCACCAACGGCGTGGGCACCGTGATCGAGACACGCCGCCCCATCTACGTCGCCGGCGCGGCCCACTACCAAGAGCGCTTCCTGCGCTACGTGTGCGCAGGAGCGCCGATCATCCACCCGATTACCGGCCGCCTCGAGGGTGTACTCGACCTCACCTGCGACATTCGCGACGCGAGCCCCATGATGCAGGTCATCGCCGTGCAGGGTGCCCGCGCCGTCGAGCACGAGCTCTTTCAGGCCTCTTCAAGTGCCGAGCGCCGCGTGTTCGAGGCCTTCACCCGCGCTCGAGCAGAGGCCCACGGGCAGCCCGGCCTCGCCGTCATCGCCGCCACTCCCCTGTTGACCCTGCGCAATGTGACGGCCCGTCGCCTGCTCGACGAGGGCGCCACGGCCAAACTGGTCGAGCAGGTGCGCCGCAGCCTCGCCGCATCCAACGCCACCGAAACATCAGTGGTGCTGTCTGCAGCCGCCGGCCGACTCGCCGCGCAGGTCTCAGCCGCCCGCATCAACGGGGTGGCCGACGGCGTGCTCATCTGGGCCCGCAGGATGCCCCAGATCGCCGATCGCCCGGCTCGCCCCGCACGGCACTCACCGCGTCGCCCATCAGCATCGCCCGAGCCAGAATCGCTGCACGTGGTCGACGAGCTCACGCTCGGTCGGCAGAGCCAATCGAGCACTTGGGCCCTGGCTCGCCGCGACCTCACGCGCAGTTTGCGGCGCTTCGAGACCACGCTCGTGCTCGGTGAGATCGGCACCGGCAAGGTGTCGCTGGTCAACGAGGTGGCCCGGGCTGAGGGCTGGCACACGCACACCATCGCGCCCGAGACTGTCACCCGTGCCGGCGGGTTCGCCCAAGCCCTGGCCGTGTGCGAGGCCGACGCTGATGTGCCCGGCGACGCGACCCCAACCTCCCGCCAGAGCGCCCCGGTGCTCGTGCTGCGCAACGCCCATCGCCTGCCGCAGTCGACGCTCGCCGAAGTCACTCAGTGGCTGCGGGCCCCTCGTCTGCACGGCCAGCCCGTGCGCGTGGTGCTCACCGCAGAGAACGATCAGATCAGCGACGGCCAGCCCATCGCCACCGCGCTGCCCATGGTCGCGCACACGGTGACGCTGCCCGCACTGCGGCAGCGCCGGGCCGACTTCTCGAGTCTGGTGACCTCAATTCTCGAAGCACTCCAGCCCGGCTCGTCGCGCAGGCTCGCACCCGAGGCGCTGCGCACCCTCGCCGAGGGGCACTGGCCGGGCAACATCCATCAGCTGACCGATGCCCTGCGGCATGCCCTGCGCCAGCGCCCCGTCGGCGAGATCACCACCGCAGACCTGCCGCCGCACGCTTTCAGCGCCGCGCTGCGTCATCTGACCGAGGCCGAGCGACAGCAGCGGGCCGCCATCATGACCGCGCTCTATCGTGCGGGCGGCAATCGGGCAGCCGCCGCCCGCGCCCTCGACATCTCACGGTCGACGCTCTACCGCAGACTCGCCGAATACGGCCTGTCTGAAACCGACTGAGCCAGTCGCCGGGCGGCGCGCTGCAACGCCTGCACAGCGGCCAGTCGGCGCGATACCGACGCCAACTCGAGACGTTGCACCACCACAAGATCACCGATCAGTGCACCGGCGGCATCGGTGAGCGCCACCGCCGTGCAGAACGAATGCTGCCAGTCGTGCGAGTCATCGGTGGCATAGCCCTGCTCGCGCAGCGCATCAACCTGGGCATCGTATTCCGATCTCGGCATATGCTCCGACGCAAGGATGCGCGGCCACAGCCGCCCCACGATCGCACCTTGATCCTCGGCGCTCAGGCCAGCCAGTTCGACCAGCCCACCCGCGCCGATGCCGAGGGGCGCGCGGTCACCGGGGCAGGCGTCATGCCCGTCGTCGACGATGAACGAGGTGTCTGACGATGCCGCATCCAGCCGCACCACGCTGACCGAATCGGGAGCCAGCACGCCGTCAGCCCGGCGCACGCACACACGATCGTCGCCGCTGCGCAGCCACAGCGTCACCGTGCCTCCGGTAGTGTCGGCCACCTCGTCGAGCACGGCGTCGGCCTCGCGCCAGAAAGACGGCGACAGCACCGGGCGCGCCTGCGCGAGGGCGTCGATCTCGGGGCCGAGTCGCCAGAGCAGGCTGTGCGGCAGCCGCTCGACCAGCCCTACCTCGGCCAGACCGCCGAGCAGTCGGGCGACGGTGGGCTCAGGCAGTGCCAGCGCTCGGGCGATGGATGCGATGCGGCGCGGCGCCCCCGCGTCACGTGCCAGCTCGGCCAGCAGGTCGGCCGCACGGTGCAGTGCCTGTGTGCCTGTTCTGCGCTCGGCTGCCATATCCACCTTCCCCACCTCCACATTGTGGAGGACATACTGTGTCATCTTCGCACACATCAGGGCGACTAACCCCGGTTCTGCAGCCGACCCGGCTGGAACCATGAGAAGGAGCGAGCGCTGAAGCTCGCATCCGGCCGCTGAACCCCCACGGCGAGGCGCCGGCCTGACATCTGATTCAAGGAGGAACCCATGAAGGGTCTTGTCTACGGCGGTCCCGGTATTCGCGAGTGGAAGGACGTGCCCGATCCGGTCATCGAACAGCCCACCGACGTCATCGTCAAGATGACCGCCACCACGATCTGCGGCTCTGATCTGCACGTGCTCAAGGGCGATGTGCCCGAGACCCCGGTCGGCACCGTGCTGGGCCACGAGGGCGTGGGCATCGTCACCGAGATCGGCTCCGAGGTCGAGAACATCAAGGTCGGAGACAAGCTGCTGCTCAGCTGCATGACCACCTGCGGCCGCTGCGCGAACTGCCGCAAGGGTCTGCTCAGCCACTGCCTCGCACCCGAGGGCGCCGCCGGCGACGCCTGGGCGTTCGGCCACTACATCAACGGCACCCAGGCCGAGTACTGCCGCGTGCCCTACGCCGAGACCTCCAGCTACCGCATCCCCGAGGGCGTGGACGACCGCGACGCGATCCTGCTGAGCGACATCCTGCCCACCGGCTTCGAGATCGGCGTGCAGAACGGCCGCGTGAAGCCCGGCGACACCGTCGCCATCATCGGCGCCGGCCCCGTCGGCCTCTCGGCTGTCGCCACCGCCGGCCTGTACGGCCCGGCCAAGATCATCTCGGTCGATCTCGATGACAACCGCATCGCCGAGGCCAAGAAGTTCGGCGCCACCGACGGCGTCAACTCGGGTGCGGCCGACGTGATCGACCAGATCAAGGCGCTGACCGTCGACGGCGAGGGCGTCGATGTGGCTATCGAGGCCGTGGGCATTCCACCGACTCTGCAGCTGGCCACCGAGATCGTGCGCCCCGGCGGCCACGTGGCCAACATCGGCGTGCACGGCAAGCCCGTCGAGATCGCCATGGAGAAGCTGTGGACCAAGAACATCGACATCACGATGGGCCTGGTGAACACCACCACCCTCGAGATGCTGTTGAACCTCGTCGCTGCCAAGAAGCTCGACGTGAGCGGGTTCGTCACCCACGAGTTCGCCTTCGACGAGTTCGAGAAGGCCTACGAGGTGTTCGCCGACGCCAAGAACACCAAGGCGCTCAAGGTCTACGTGCACTGATCGCCTGACTCCTCCTCAGACAGTGGCCGCGCTCCGGAACTCCCGGGCGCGGCCACTGCCGTCAGCCGACGGGGTGCAGGCCTACACTGGTGTGCATGACGACACCCCCGTTCCGCGCCGACCAAGTCGGCAGCCTGCTGCGCCCCGCATCCGTTCACGACGCACGTGCTCGTTTCGAGCACGGCGAGATCGACGCCGCCGCCCTGCGCGCGGTCGAAGACGAAGCGATCTTGCACGCCATCGAGCAGCAGCAACAGGTCGGGTTGCACGCGGTGACCGACGGCGAGTTCCGTCGCGCCTTCTGGCACTTCGACTTTTTCGGCGGGCTCGACGGGGTCGAGATCGTCGCCGAAGACTCCGGCATGGCGTTCAAGGGTGTGGCGCCCAAGCCACACGCGGTGCACATCACCGGCCGCATCGGCTTTCCCGCCGACCACCCGATGCTCGAACACTTCCGCTTCGTGCGCGACCACGCCTCAGTAGTGGCCAAGCAGTGCATTCCCGCCCCCACAGTGCTGCACTTCCGCCTCGCGCCCGAGAGCATCGCCAGCGACATCTACCCCGACCGCGACGCCCTGTTCGCAGACCTGGCGCAGACCTGGCGCGACGCGATCGCCGCGTTCTATGCCGAGGGCTGCCGTTACCTGCAGTTCGACGACACCGCTTGGGCGTACCTGTGCTCTGACGAAGAACTCGAACGGGCCCGCGAACGCGGCCTCGACACCGACGGGCTGGCTGATGCCTACTCGGCGCTGCTCAACGAGATTCTGCGCGACAAACCCAGCGACATGACCATCACCACGCATGTGTGCCGCGGCAACTTCCGCTCCACCTGGATCGCCTCCGGCGGCTATGAGCCAGTGGCTCGGCAGCTGCTTGGCGAAACCAACTACGACGGTTTCTTCCTCGAGTACGACACCGAACGTGCCGGCGGGTTTGAGCCCCTGCGCTTTCTGCCCCACGGCCGTCAACGCGTGGTGCTCGGCCTGATCACCTCGAAGTCGGGCGACCTCGAAAGCCCCGAGGCTGTGCGGGCACGCATCACCGAGGCCTCACGCTTCGCACCTCTCGAACAGCTTGCCTTGAGCCCACAGTGCGGTTTCGCCTCTACCGAAGAGGGCAACGTGCTCACCGAGCAGCAGCAGTGGAACAAGCTCGCCGAGATCGTGCGCATCGCCGATGAGGTGTGGCCCCGCGTTTGAGCGCAGGGCATGTCGGAGGCCTTTGGTAGGCTGACCTCGGCCGCACGGCACTGCGCGCCACGGGTTGGTCTCTGCGACGAGCAGAGCCATCCGACAACCACATATCAAGGGGGAATCATGAGCGATCAGCCAGCCAACGCCAACGACGCGGCGACGGGTGCCGGCGGCTCCAGCCCGGTGGATGCCCTGCTCGCGCAGGTGCGTGACCTCACCACGACCCCGGCCCAGTTGCAGCAAATCGCCACGCATGCACCTGAACACGCAGAACTGATCGCACCCCTGCTGGCGCACCCCAACATCTACCCGCAGCTGGCCCAATGGCTGCGCGGTCTGCAACCCGAACAAGACCAAAAACGCGGCTACCTCGCCGGCCCGGAAGCCACCGGCGTCGCCGCATCCGCTGCCACCACCACCGGGCTTGCCGCCACACAGGCCGGCACCGGAGCCACCGCTGCAGGCGGCACCGACCTCGCCGGGCAAATCGCCTCCGGCGCCATCCCGCCCATTCCCAGCATCGACCCCATCGCACACACTGCCACCAGTGCGGCCTCACTGCCGCCCATCGACCCTGCCAGCACCGTAACCGCACACGCTGCCAGCGGCGCGGCCACGCCCATCCCACCAGTCGACCCCACCACCGCCACCACAGCAACCGGCAAAGCCGCAGCAGCAACCGCTGGTAAGGCGGGCGCGGCCGCAGCTGCCAAAACGGGCACCGGGCTCAGTGCAGGCAAGATCATCGCCGGGCTCGCGGCCGCAACTCTCGTGGCGGGCGGCGGCACCGCCGGGTATCTCGCGCTCAACAGCAGCGATGACACCACCGAGACCGCCAGCACCTCCGCAGAGCCTTCAGAAACACTGCCGGCAGCGGCTTCGCTCAGCGACGATGAGCTGCTCGCTCTGCTGAAGACCGCACCGGTCGGCGATCTTGAGCGCAGCTATCTGACCGACATCGCAGCGTTCAACGGTGGCACCGCGCCCAGTCTCACCTCGTATAGCGGGTCACTGCTGACCGTGTCGGCAAGCGGCGTGAGCATTCGAGTCACCAATGACGGCTCACTGATCACCAGCACAAACTTCCCGACGCTCTCGTCATACGGCATCACCCGCAGCCAGCGCCCAGCGGTGCGCGATGTCGACGGCGATGGCATCAAAGACATCGTCACCATCGTGACCAATCCCGATCCGAAATCGACAGTCACAACCAACGGGTCAGGCGACGGCTTCTCGGCGCTCACCGTCTATACCCCCAATGAAGACGGCACCGCACTCACCGTGCGATCGCAGCTTTCCATCTTCGACGAGACAAAAGACGTCATCGACGGCACTGCCAGCGCCAGCCCACAGCTCGATACCGCGTACAAGGCAGCGGGTGGCACGCACACCAGCACCAGCGGCCAAGCCGCCGGCTACACAGCGATCGCGCTCAACGAAGACGGCACCACACTCACCGCACGGCGCAGCAACTACTGGGGCTCCGACGGAGACGCACCGAGCTCTCAGGGCACCGATCTCGTCACCTTCTCGATCGGCTTCTCCGACGATGAGGTGACCATCGACAAGGCAATCCAAGTCAAGCCCCTGTCGCTGGTGGCCTGGCAGTAAACGCGTATCTGCAACGACACATCAAGGGGGAATTTCATGAGCGATCAGCCAGTCAACACTAACGATGCGGCGACGGGTGCTGGCGGTTCCAGCCCGGTGGATGCCCTGCTCGCGCAGGTGCGTGACCTCACCACGACCCCGGCACAGTTGCAGCAAATCGCAGCCCATGCACCTGAACACCCCGAACTGATCGCACCCCTGCTCGCCCACCCCAACATCTACCCGCAGCTGTCCCAATGGCTGCGCGGGCTGCAACCCGAACAAGACCAAAAACGCGGCTACCTCGCCGGCCCAGCAGCCACCGGCGTTGCCGCATCGGCAGCCACCACGACCGGTCTTGCCGCCACACAGGCTGGCACCGGAGCCGCCGCCTCGGCCACCACCGACGCCGCAGGCCTGGCCAACACCGCCATCGAACACGCCGCGCAAGCTACCACCCACGCCGCCACACCAAGCTCGCTGGGTGCCGGCATCACCCCGATCGACCCCACCACCGCCACCGCAGCGGCCAGCAAAGCCGGCGCCGCAACCGCAGGCAAAGCCAGCGCCGCCGCAGCGACCAAAACCGCCACCGGCATCACGGCCGGCAAAGTCGTCGCCAGCGTCGCCACCGTCGCCGTCGTCGCAGGCGGTGGCACGGCCGGTTACATCGCCCTCAACAACGACGCGACCAACACCACCGCCGAAACCGTGACAACCGCACCAGCCCACGCATCCTTGAGCGAAACCGCACTACGCGAACTGCTGCTCACTGCCCCGCTCGGCGAGCATGATCAACAGCTCTATGCGAACCTGAACGATGGAGCTCAGGCACCAGAGCGGTTTACCGACAGCGTTATCTCACTCGAAGAGGGCTCGTCGCCTCAGCAGACCTCACCCTCAACAGAGGCCTTCACGACCATGCTCACTAACGACGGCACCTATATGGCCTATGAGCATGGGTATTACCGCACCAAACCCGGATCATCGAATGACATCGTGGTCACCGACATCAACAGCGATGGCGCCAGCGACATCGTCACGCTCTCGATGATGTCGACCTACGGAGATGCAGGCTGGGGCAGCAGCGCCGTTTACACCGCTCTGACGATCTACACGCCCAATGCCGATGGCACTGCCCTTGAGGTGCTCAACCAGGAGGTGCTGACTGACGCTGAGCATATGAGCTCTCCAGAGTCCGGAGAGAGTCGCAGTGCCGACAACGTCGACTACAGCACCAAGTTGGAAGAGGCGTTCCGCAAGGCAGTACCCGATGCAGCGGTCACCGATGGCGATGTCAAGGTCTCTTATTGGGACCGCCAGCTCAAGAGCACAGACGCCGGCGCAATCCTGACGATGAATCGAGAAGCTATGGGTGAAGATCTGAGCAACTCCGTCAACAAAGGCTATACCGCGACGTTCCACATCTCATGGCAAGACGATGCCATCGCCTTCGACACTCCCGAAGTGACTCACGATTACTGACCCCGCTACACTGCCGGAATGACCCCGGAACCAACTCCTCCGATTCCGAAAACCATGATCGGCCGTGTGTCGCTGATTCTGCAGGCATTCAGCGTCGCCGACCCGGTGCTCGGGCTGGGAGCGATCGCCAAACGCACGGGTATTCCCAAGCCGACGGTGGCGCGCATCACCAGCGAACTGGTCGAAGCCGACCTGCTCGAGCGCGTCGAACACGGCTACCAGCTGGGCATGCGCTGCTTTGAACTCGGCGAGATGGTGGGCCGCTCGAAGCTGCTGCGTCGACTGGCCTTAGCCGCCATGGCCGACCTGCGTCAGGCCACCGGGCTCACGGTGCAGCTGACGGTGCTGCGCGGCCGCGACTTGGTCTACATCGAGATTCTGCGCGGGCGCAGCATCCCCGAGCATCTGCCATCACGAGTTGGTGGCCGAGTACCCGCGCATGCCTCAGCAGCAGGCAAAGCGCTGATGGCCTTCTCTGATGCCGCGGTCACCGATGACATTCTCTCGCGTGGGCTTGAACGCCTCGGCCCACGCACCATCACTGATAGTGCCGAGCTTTACCGCCAGCTCGCCGAAGTGCGCGCAACCGGGGTGGCCTATGAGGTTGAAGAGTCCGCGGAAGGCGTCGCGTGCGCCTCCGCAGCCCTGTTGCGGCACGATCAGTCACCCATCGCTGCCATCTCACTCACCGGACCCACCTCTGACGGCGATATTCGCCGTTTCGGCCCCACCATTCATGCGGCCACGCTCGGTCTGAACCGACAGATCCGCGCCAACGCAGCACTGAACACCCTCTGACGCGCAGACTGAGTGCCATCGCGAGCGCGACTGAGTCGCTGGTCGATGCCAGCGATCAGATACGATCTTCGTTCCACTCACCGGAACACTTTTCGCATTTGCGCCTGTACCCTCCCCAGAATGTGTGAGCAGTCGATGTGTGGCGGGGCAACTCCCCCTGGCCTCGCCGCACATCGACCTGACCGCTATCGCGGTCGCACGGTCGCCTCCCCGGGCGACCGCCCTCAGACACAAAGGAGTGCCCGATGAGAGCAGCGGTAATGCACCGCCCCCACGAACCGGTGATCATCGAGGATCTGACCCTCGATGCCCCGGCGGCCGGAGAGGTGCTCGTGCGCATCGAAGCGGCCGGCGTTTGCCATAGCGACCTGCATTACTGGCAGGGCGACCTCGCCGCACATCACCCCCTCGTGCTCGGCCACGAGGGCTGCGGCATCGTCGAGCAGGTTGGCCCCGGCGTCACCGCCTTCGCACCAGGCGACAAAGTTGTGATGCTCTGGCGCCCCCGCTGCGGCGAGTGCGAATACTGCCTGTCGGGACAGCCCGCCCTGTGCGACAAAGGCGCGGTGCATGGCACCACCAACGAGCTCATCGGCGGTGGCACCCGCCTGAGCCTCAACGGCGAGACCCGCTACCACCTGATGGGCATCTCCTGCTTCGCCGAGCAGGCCGTGGTGCCACAACAGTCGCTGGTGCGCGTGCCCGACGAGGTGCCCAGCGAGATCGCTGCGATCACCGGCTGCGCGGTCATCACCGGCATGGGCGTGGTGCTCAACCGGCTGCCCGATCTCACCGGTCGCTCGGTGCTGATCATCGGCGCTGGTGGCGTCGGTCTCTCGGCAGTGCTCGGCGCACAGTTGGTGGGCGCTCGACAGATCATCGTTTCTGACGTGGTGCCCGCCCGCCTCGAGAAGGCACTCGAGCTGGGTGCCACGCACGTGATCAATGCGGCGACGCAGGATGTCGTGGCCGAGACCCAGCGCATCACCGGCTCGGGTGCACATTACGCGGTAGAGGCGATCGGTCGGTCCGCAACCATCACGCAGGCCATCCATGCGCTGCGCAAGGGCGGCACGGCCGTCATCGCGGGGCTCGGCTCAGCCACCGACACCGCCGAGCTGCCGATCAACCACCTTGTGCAGCAGGGCAAGCGCATCGACGGCTCGCTCTACGGCTCGTCGAACACGCCGGTGCAGGTTCCCGAGATTCTCGACCTGTACTTGGCCGGGCGCCTGTCCCTCGACCGACTCATCGACCGCAGCTATCGACTCGAAGAGATCGACGAAGCGCTCGCTTCACTCACCTCAGGTGCCATCGGGCGCCCTGTAATTCTTCCGCAGTCCGGCGCCACCAGCTGACGCCACCCCCTCCCCCTCCGTGGCGTGGTCATGGACGACCGTGCCACCACCCGAACAAAGGAAAACACCAATGACCGATACGACCGCGGGCACCGTCGCCCCACCAGCCGTCAGTCAGCAAGACCGCACGCGCGCGCTCTGGGGCAGCGCGATCGGCAGCACCATCGAGTGGTACGACTACTTTCTCTATGGCACCATGAGCGGCCTGGTCTTCGGACCGCTCTTCTTTCCAAGCGATGACCCGCTGGTCAGCCAGCTGCTGGCTCTGGCATCGTTCGCCCTCGCCTTCTTCATTCGCCCCATCGGCGGCGTGATTTTCAGCCATATCGGCGACCGCATCGGCCGCAAGCGCACCCTGGTGATGACACTGACCCTGATGGGCCTGACGACTGTGGCCATCGGTCTGGTGCCCACCTACGCGACCATCGGTGTTGCGGCCCCGATCATCCTCACGCTGCTTCGTCTGCTGCAGGGCGTGGCCCTCGGCGGTGAGTGG
Organism: Pseudoclavibacter soli DSM 23366; assembly: GCF_000423505.1. Lineage (GTDB taxonomy): Bacteria > Actinomycetota > Actinomycetes > Actinomycetales > Microbacteriaceae > Pseudoclavibacter_A > Pseudoclavibacter_A soli. The sequence goes on along the minus strand of NZ_KE384027.1, from coordinate 143,349 downwards.
GGCGGTGGGCTGCTGCTGGCCGTCGAGTATGCACCCAAGGGCAAGCGCGGCTACTACGGCGCCGTGCCCCAAGTGGGCGCACTGACCGGTCTCGCCCTCGGCAACCTCGCCCTGGTGGTATCGGGCTGGGTGTTCCCCAATGATCTGTTCCTCTCAATCGGCTGGCGCATCCCGTTCCTGATCTCGATCGTGCTGCTGGCCATCGGTCTGTGGATTCGTCACAAAGTCGATGAGACCCCCTCGTTCCGCGCCGTGCAGGCCCAGGGCAAGCAGGAGCGCGTGCCACTGGCTGCGACGCTGCGCCACCACTGGCGCGAGGTACTGATCGCCACCGGTGCCAAGTTCATCGAGACTTCGACGTTCTTTATCTTCGCGACCTTCTCGATCAGCTACGCGGTGAGCCTCGGCTACGAACGCCAGTTCGTGCTCAACATGGTGCTGCTGGCCGCGGTGCTCGGTGTCGGCGGCATGCTCTTCTACGGCCGACTCTCTGATGCCATCGGTCGCAAGAAGGTGTTCATCGGCGGCACCGTCGCGGTGGCCGTGTTCATCCTGCCCTACCTGTGGCTGCTCAACACACACAACAACGTCGCTGCGGCGGCCGCCATTCTGATCTCGTTCTTCATCGTGTGGCCCACCTACGGCTCGCTGATCGGCACCCTGCTCGCCGAAAGCTTCGCCCCCGAGGTGCGCTACACCGGCGCTTCGCTCGGCTATCAGCTGGGCGCGGCCATCGCCGGCGGCCCGGCCCCGCTGATTGCAACCGCCCTGCTGGCTGGATTCGGCGGAAACTACGTGCCGGTCGGCCTGTTCGTGATCGCCTGTGCAGCCATCTCACTGGTCGCTGTGTCGTTCGCCAAAGAGCGCTACGACCAGGAGCTCGACGACACCACGCACCTGCGTCGCAGCAATGAGACAGAAGAGGTGACCGCATGAGCCCCGCAACCCAGGCTCGCCGAGAAGCGCTGGCCCGACTTCGCGCACCTGAGACATCATTCGGGCTGTGGAACGCGGTGGAGCCCACCGCTGCGCTCGAGCTGGCCGCCCGCCAAGGCTTCGACTACGTCTGTGTCGACTGGCAGCACGGGCTGATCGACTACGGCGACGTGATCCGCGGACTGCTCGTGATCGAGGCCGCCGGAGGCCCGGTACCTGTGGTGCGCGTGCCCGAGAACAGCGCCGCCGACATCGGCAAGGCGCTCGACGCCGGGGCCAGCGCGGTGATCGTGCCACTGGTCAACACAGCAGAGCAGGCTCGGGCGGCGGTGCGCGCCATGCGCTACCCCGTCTCGGGCGGGGCCCGATCCTACGGGCCGATGCGCGCCGAAAGCCTGTTCGGGTCGAACCCGGCCGAGGTTGACGACACCGTGGCGCTGTTCGTGATGGTCGAGACCCGCGAAGGCCTCGACAACCTCGACGAGATCGTCGCAGTCGACGGCGTCGACGGTGTGTACGTGGGCCCCTACGACCTGTCGCTGGGGCTCGGCGCCGAGGTACCGCTCGAGCCAGCCATCCTGCCTGATCTCGAAGCGGCCGTCGAGCGCATTCGCAGCACCGTCGAGGCGGCCGGCAAGGTCTCGGGCATTCACACACCTGATGGCGAAACCGCCGCCAAGCGCGCCGCCCAAGGATTCCGTGTGGTCACCGTGACCACCGATCTGAACGTGCTCGCGCGTGCCGCCGCCGAGCAGTTGGCCATCGCACACACCTGGAGGAACCACTCATGATCGCACCCACCTCTGCCGAGCAGATCACCACCATGGTCGGCAATGCCGTGACCGCCTCGCGCGCGTGGGCGGCCACCGATGAGCCGACTCGTGCTGCGGCGCTGGATGCGGTCGCCGATGCGCTGGATGCGGCGGCCGACACACTGGTACCGGTCGCCATGCGCGAAACGCACTTGGGTGAGCCACGATTGCGCGGCGAGCTGACGCGTACGAGCTTCCAACTGCGTCTGCTCGGCGAGGTGGTGCGTGACGGTGGCTACCTCGACGCGCGCATTGATCACGCCGACCCGGCCTGGCCGATGGGCGCGCGCCCCGACATTCGCCGCGTGTTGGTGCCGATCGGCCCAGTCGTAGTCTTCGCTGCGAGCAATTTTCCGTTCGCCTTCTCGGTGATCGGCGGCGACTCGGCTGCCGCGCTGGCTGCCGGCAACGCGGTGGTGCTCAAAGCGCACTCCGGGCATCCCGAGCTGTCGGCGCTGACCACTGAGGTTGTGGTGGATGCGCTCGCCTCAGTCGAGGCCCCCGCGCATCTGCTGCAGATGATCACGGGCACCGAGGCCGGTCGTGCGGCCATCGTTGACCCCCGGGTGCAGGCCGGTGCGTTCACGGGTTCGATCCCGGGCGGGCGGGCGCTGTTCGATCTCGCCCAATCGCGCCCTGAGCCAATTCCGTTCTATGGCGAACTCGGCAGCCTGAACCCGGTGTTCATCACCGAGCAGGCCGCCGCAGGCCGCCCCGAGCAGATCGTCGAACAGTTCGTGGCGTCATTCACCCTGGGTGCCGGGCAGTTCTGCACCAAACCCGGTCTGCTGCTGCACCCGGCCGATTCGGGCATCCGAGCGCTGCTCGCCGAAGCGAGCCTGCCGCCAGCCGCGCAGCTGCTGAACCCGCGCATCCAAAGCGGCTTCACACAATCGCTGAGCGAGCTCGAGCTGCAGCCCGGCGTCGCACCGCTACAGCGCAGCACCGCAAGCACCGATAACCCACCGGCGCCGACGCTGCTGGCCACTGATATCGAGACGGTGCTGACGAATGCGGAGCTGCTGCACGAGGTGTTCGGGCCGGCGGCACTGGTGGTGTCGTATACCGACGAGCAGCAGCTCGTCGAGCTCGCCGAGCGCCTGCCCGGGCAGCTCACCGCGACTCTGATCGCCGATGAGGATGACCGCATCGCCCCGCCGCTGATCGCCACGCTGACCCGGCGTGCCGGTCGTGTGCTGTGGAACGAGTGGCCCACCGGGGTGACAGTGAGCTACGCCCAGCAGCACGGCGGCCCCTACCCGGCGACCACAGCGTCGACCACCACATCGGTGGGCACGGCCGCAATCACCCGGTTCGTGCGCCCCGTGGCCTACCAGAACCTGCCGCAGGCGCTGCTGCCCGCATCGCTGCGCGACGGAGCCGTGCCCGCACTGGTCGACGGCGTTCGGATCGGCTGAGCTACTGCTCGCGCTCACTCGGCGCGGCGACGTGCCACAACGAGCACCCCCGCGCCGAGTGCGAGCAGAGCCAGCGCCGAACCTGCCGCGACGAACGAGACGCCGCCAGTGCTGGCAAGCCCATCATGCTCCTCAGCGACAGAGAGCTCGGCCGCGTCGCTCTGCTCAGCGGCACTGGTGTTGATGCTGGTGTCTTGAGCATCGTCGGTGGCGCCGCCTGAGTCAGTTTCGTGCCCGTTCTCCGTACCAGTGCCGGCACCGTTGGCCTCACCTCCATTCTCAGCCGACCCATCGTCGGTTCCGCTGTCTGCCGCTGTGATCTTCGAAGCGCTCGCCTCCTTTGTGATCCCTCGGTAGGTAAAGCTTGTTGACCACGTAGTCTTCGTGCCCTCGGGCACCTCTTCGCTGCTCGTGACGAGCTCTACCAGATCGGTCACCTCGACCGACCCCTCTGCACCGTTGTCGAGCTCGGCATAGACTCTCGGCTGCTGGGCAGCCAGCGGCGTCACCGCTGAGCGGCTCAAGCGTGCGTCATTGGGCAGCACAATGCTCAGCCCGGTGAGCGCCGACAACGGTGTGTTCTCGGAGTTTCGGCTCGAATATGCGCTCGAAACGCCAAAGACCTGGGCGACGTTGGTCGCGATCTTGCCTAAGGCGTCAGACGTGGCCACTGCAGCGTCAGGTGTGCCCGTCGAGGTCTCCGCGATCATCTCTGTCGAGCTGATCGCGAAGTCGGCACGCTGGGCCTGCCGCTGCTGCAGTTCGGCAGCCGCAAAAAGCACCGTAGGACGACGCACATAGTTGCCAGAAACGATGACCGTATACGACGTGACGGCTCCGTTCATGCTGTACAGCTGACGCATCACGTTGACTGCCCCGCTGGGAGCATCCGTGCTTACCGCGACCTTCACGATGCGCGAAGCATCGACCGCATCGTCACCAGTGGTCAGACCTTGATACCCAGCGGTGATCTCGCCCTGGTTGCCGGCAACCAGCACGATCGAGTTCGGGTACTCAGCCAATGCGTTCTTTGCGAGCGCGATGCGGTTCTTCATCGCGGTGCTGCCACCCCCGTCGGCACCCATCAGCACGAACGCATGCGCCGCTGTCGGCAGGTCGTCTGGAATCTCGTCGCTGACGCGCTGGGGCGCAAGTGCCGCATCCCACGTCTCAGTGAAGCGCTGCAGCTCGTCGCCATAAGTGCGCGACGAAGCAGCGGTATCGGCGATCGCGCGACGCACGTCAAGCAGATTGTCTCGCGCAGTCGATGTGTCCCCGGTGTACCCGTTGCTCTGCATCCAGATCACTCGAGACAAGTCGGTGCTGGCTTGATCAGTCGTCGCGCGCGCCGCACTGTAGGCGTCCGAGACACCGCGAGCGGTGCCCAGGCCGGAGTGTACCGTCATGTTGCTCGCGACCTTGGCCACATTTCTTGCGATGAGATCACGCTCATCGTCACCGACGAATGCCGGCGGGGTCGCGTACGAGCTGTTTGTACAGCTCGACGTCGCACACGTGGCCCCGTCGAGCACCGTAATCGGCTGCACGCCCAGCGCGTCGGCGAGCAGACGCGTCTCAGCCTCGAACAGAATGGTGCCCCGACGCTGATGCCACTGGGAAGTGATGACCGAAATTGTCGTGACTGCGTCGTCGCCGGTCTGCCCGTAAAGCATCGGCATCGACATCGTCGCGTTGTCGGGGGTGTCACTCGATTCCGTCTCGACGAGGATGCGGTCTGCTGCAATGCCATGAGCGATCAGCCACTTCTGCATCACCTCGCCCTCGCTGTCTTTGTCGCTGCCGGCGGTGTGCCCGCCCGTCACCAGCACGCGCGTGTTCGGATACTTCGTGAGCGCAGCCCTGGCTACTTCAAGACGATCGATCAGTTCCTGCTTCGCCGAGCCGTCGTCGTTGAGTTTGTTCCCCAGCACCACAAACACTTGGCTGCGAGCATTGGGCAGTCCGTCAGGAATGCCCTCCAGACTCGTCGCGTCATCGCTACCCTGAGGGTCGAATCGGTACAAATCATCCGTCCAGGCCTGGGCGATCTCCGACCAGGCCTGCGCCTTCTGGGCATCGGTCTCGGCCAAGCTCGCCACGGCTTCGTCAACATCTGCTGAGAGCCCGAGACGCTGGTATTCGATCAGCGAGCCGACGGTTGCATCCTGCGCCTTCTGGTCTGTCTCGGTGGATGCTCCGTCATCGCCGTCGTCGACCTGCGTCACGTCGACGGTCACCCCGTTGATCGACAGCTGGTCTGCCGAAATGACTTGCACCTCCGCAGTCAACGCAGCCGCGAGGTTAACTCGCTGCCAACTCGCCTCACCTCTTGCAGTGAGATCGAGCGGGTACCCTGCGCTCAGCGCAGTCTGACGAATGATGGCCGCACGCTGCGCCTGGGTCAGTTGTGGATACGAGGTCAACAGCAGGTCGGCCGCACCGGTGGGCACCACGAGATCGGCGTTTCCGGTGACAGCGGCAGCACTGGATGAGAAGCCATAAGTGAGCCTCTCGGTATAGGTGTTCACTGCACTCGAAGTGTCGTTCGCGTCAGAAGCGCATTCCGTAAGCGTGCTGCCATAGCCGGCATCCACACAGGCTGCCGTCAGCACACTCTCGATCTCGTCATGCGCGGCCAGCAGCAGCTGACGGAAGTCGCTATCTGACCAGCGATAACCAACCATCGCCTGTCCGCCGATGCGCCCGCCCATCACATCGATGGGGTAATGAAAGCCGAGCACGATGCGGTTGTTGCCGTATTCGCTGGCGCGTTCAAGCATCTGTGGGGCAAGCTCTGGCAGCAGCGTCGCCAGCGTGGTTCCCACCATGTAACCGCCTGTGGTGTGCCCGCTGGGGAATGAGTCATTGCTGAACCCGTAACCGATGTCGTATTTCTGAATACGCCCGCCGTCTGAGGTGAACCCGAGACGTTCGTAGGGTCGCTTCTCAGTGAAGATCGACTTGGCCGTGTTGTGCCCGTCGATGTCATCAGTGATCAGATGCGAAAGCACCTCAGCTGTCTTAGGGAGTTGACCAGTGTTAAGCGCTGTCTTGTACAGCGAGCCCAGGCGCTCCCCCAAGCCGTCGTACTCAGTCTGCACAGGGGAGTTGTTCGCGTCAGTGATGGCTCGGCTGACCTGCTCATCGGTGGCCTCATTGTTGATTTGTACGATGAGCTGGTCGTTGCGTGCAGTCAGTTCAGCGTCTTTGGGCAGCACTGAGTTGCCGCCCCAGACCGTCGACTGATCAGCGAGATCGCTGTAACCGCTGAGCAGACTGACAAAGCCGTCACTGCCATCAGCGGTCGCCGGCCAGCTGTCTGAGGAATAGCTGCGGTCACGCTCTGACCCGGTGTACGACAGCGACGTGTAGTCAGCGGTCGCTACCAGTGTCGGCATCGCGAACCACGCATCGGAGCTGGACTGGTTGCACTGATGCACCTCGACGGCGATCGTGTTCGTGCCAACGGTGAGCAGCCCGGCGGGCACGGTGAACAATCGTGTCTGCGGATCGCCCTTGCCGTCATATTTTAGTGCGGCAGTGTTCGAGGTGACATCCGCATCATCCCACCCTGTCACCCGCTGACCATTGACATACACGGTCGCGGTGTCATCGAAGGCGATGGTACCCACGAGGCCACCGACAGTGCCGAGATCGCCTTGCGTCAACGAGAACTGTGTGCGGAAGAAATATGCCGGCACGATTGATGAGCCCTGTGCCCGTTGCAGCACTGTACTTGCGCTGAAACCGTTGCCCAAGTCAGCTCCGTCTGATCCATCAGATTGCTTTTTCACGCCGAACGGGCCGACCCCGGTCTTCCAGCCGGTGCGCAGAACCGCATCGGTTGCGCTCCAACTGGTGCGTGCATCCGAGCCCGCTGTCGGGTCAGAGGCTGTGTCTGAGCTATCGGTCGTGTCCCAATACGACCACTCGGCGCTTGCGCCAACAAGCTCTCGTGCTGTGCCTGTCGAGCCCAGCAAAGTGAAATCGGCAATCTGGAACTGGTTGGTGTTGCCTTCATTGGCGGTCACGCGCAGCTGGTAATAGGTGTAATTCGCCGGGTTGGCGATGGAGTACCCATTGGTTTGAGCGCGTTGTGAGAACGACTCATCAGCGCGCGAATCGAGCACCTGCCACTGGTCAGATGCTGCATCAGCCGCAACCACCGCATCGTTCGTGCCAAGCAGCTGCCAGGTCTTCGGATCTCGCTTCGACTCATCGTTGCCAGAGGTGAGAGTGTAGCCGATGGCCGAAGCGGGTCGACTGAGCGTATACACCGCGTAGATAGGAGCTTGAGCGGAGGGCGCTGCACCGCTGCCCTCATACCACTTGGTCGAACTGTTCTGATCAGCGAGGTTAGCGACCGACTCCTTGCCGCCGCTGTTGGGCTGGTTGGAGTCGACAGCACTCACCAGTGCTTGGATTGCCGTCGACGATTCGAGCGTATCGCTCGCCTGGTTCGCATCAGCGAATGCCGGCGCCTGCAATCCGGCCAGGAGCGTGGCTGCAGCGGCAATCGCGGCAGCGAACCGCGCGGCCCGAACCGGGCGAGTCCAGATTGTTAAAGAAGCAAGGTGTGAGGTGCGTCGAGGGAAGAGCACAGTGGTCCGTTCTGCTGTTGTCAGGTGAACGAATGCAGCATAAAAGTGCAGTCTGAACCGACAAGTGCCCTGAGGTAACCCAGCAGTGAACGGTGGGAAAACGCCGCGACGCCATCCGAAGAACTCCTCGGATGGCGTCGCGTGATCTCAGTGCAGCGCTACTGCTCGCGCTGCGGCACCGCCCCGGCGACCAGCAGGGCGTTGCGAATCTCGTCGCCGAGCTGTGAGACACCCTGCGGCGAGCCGGGCAGCAGCACCGTGGTGGCACCGTCTTTGCCCAGCGAGGTGAGCGTGTCGAAGTACTGCGTGAGCAGAATAAGGTTGATCACATCGGCCTCGCGAATGCCCTGCTCTTGCAGCTCAGCGATCGAGGCGTGCAGGCCGTCGATGATGGCCTTGCGCTGATTCGCGATGCCTTCACCCTGCAGCTGCTTGGCCTCGGCTTCGGCCCGAGCCTCGGTGACCACGCGAATGCGGTCGGCCTCAGCGAGGTCTTGGGCGGCAACCCGCTCGCGCTGCGCCGCGTTGATCTTGTTCATCGCCGCCTTGACGCTCGAGTCGGGGTTGATGTCGGTGACCAGGGTCTTGATGATCTGGTACCCGAACTCGCCCATCTCGCCGGCGAGCGCGGTGCCCACCGTCTGAGCGATATCGTCTTTGCGCTCAAACGCTTCGTCGAGCTGCAGGCTCGGCACCGTGGCTCGCACGGCATCGAACACGTAGCTCTTGATCTGGGCTTCGGGGTTCTCGAGGCGATACCAGGCATCGGCCACTCGGTTGGGCAGCACGGCGTACTGCACCGAGACCAGCACCAGCACGAACACGTTGTCTTTGGTCTTGGTCTCGATCTGCAGGTCGATCTGCTGCACCCGCAGCGAGACGATGCCCGCCTTCTTCTCGATCACCGGAATCTTCACGTTCAGACCGGGGTTGGCGATGCGCACGAAACGCCCGAACCGCTCAATGATGATGTTGGTCTGCGTCTGCACGGTGAAGAACGTGCCGATCAGCAGCAGAACGACAATGACGGCGACAATGATCAGTGTGATGAGGCCCATGGGTGCAGTCTACGTGAGAGCTGTGAATCTGGCGAGAGGCGCATCCAACCGAACAGGCGCCACAAGGCACGAGCCGCACAGCGGCAGTCCGTATCTCGTGGCGCCTGATTCAGGTCGCACTCAGCGCACGCGCCGGCGGGTCAGCAGACGCAGCATGCCGCCCAGCATGAGCGTCAGGATGCCCGCCCCAAGCAGCGCTTGATCGGCTCCGGTGGCAGCGAGCGCGGGTTCAGTCTGCGCGCCGGTGTCTGCCGAGATACCGCTGTCACCATTGCCCGACCCCCCGCTTGTCGCGGTATTCGAGCCTTCACCTGAGGTCGTGTCGTCGACCTGCGGATCGGCCACTCCCTCAACAACACTGCCATCGCTGCGCACGGTGAAGGTCATCACCGGCGACACCAGCTGCGCACCGTACTGCCCGGTGACCTCGGCGTACCAGCCGTAGACGCCCGGCCCCGGCACGGTCCACTGCGTGCTGGCGGTGACTCCGCTGGGCGTCGTCACCGAGGCGATCGCCCCGGAGGTCGAGACCATGCGCGAGAAAGTGCTCACGCCACGATTGCTCAGCACCGACGCAGTGAACGAGTCAGTCGTCAGCGTTTTGGTCTGGGGTTGTATGCCGAGATCGGCATACGAGATCGCGAAGTCCTGATACGTGCTCAGGTCGCCGTTGGTGTCGGCCAGCGAGGGCTCTTCGGCGTCGAAGTCATCGAGACTCGGCGAGTAGGTGCGCACCCGCATGGTCTGCGACTCGTTGTCGAAGTGCAGCAGCCGCAGGTACCCGAGACCGCCCTGCTCGAGCCCCTGGTAGTCGAAGAGCATCGAGGTCACGACGCGATCGTTCACCCCATCACCGTCGTCATCGAACGAGTCTTGACGCGTGTAGGCGTCGTGATAATGACCCGAGAACACCATGCTGACGTTCGGGTTCGTGGCGACCACCTCATCCATAATGCGCTGGGGAATGGGGCCGAGGCCGCCGGTGGTCAGCATGAACTCGTGCAGGTTGAGAATCACGGTGCGCTCTGGATGCTCGGAGATCACCTGGTTCATCCACGCGATCTCTTCATCGCCTGGGTCCCAGCCAATCGAGACCACCATGAAGTCGATGCCTCCGGCGCTGAACAGGTCGTAGTGACCCTGATTGTTGTTGTAGTCGCCGCCGAACCACGGCGATCCCGAGAAGCGATCGGACCCGAACCAGGTGCTGAAGGTGCTGTAGTCGTCTGACTTGTGACCCACGTCGTGGTTGCCCGCGAGCACGCCGTACGGAATACGGTCTTCGTATGCCAGCGGGTTGCCGTCGGCATCCTCTTCGAGCATGCTGTATGCCTCATCGGCGTTCTGCCACTCATACTCTTGGTCGAAGTCATCGACGATGTCGCCGGTGTGGAACATGTACTTCAGGTTCAGGTTCTTGCGCTGATCGAGCAAGAACTGATGAATGTCTTGCTGGTACCTGAAGTTCTGGGTGAGGTTCTCGTTGTAGTACTGCGTGTCCGATTCCCAGGCCAGGGTGAAGTCGTAGTCACTGCGGTCAGTGGCGTCGGCGTTATACGCCTCCACGTCAGAGTCTCTCGTGGTGGTGTCGGCGCCCGACCATCCGTCTGAATGCTGCACGACCAGGGTGACCACGCCATCCTTCGCGTGTGACGCCACGTTGACGTACCCGCTCAAATCGAAGTTCGCGCCGGTGTCGTCAGCCGGTGTGTAGTGCCGATCAACCTGGTCCCAGGCCGAACCATCAGACCTCAACGCGAACAGGGTCACCTGCGCGTTGGGGTTGCTCGACCCGGTCCAGTTGGCACGCACCTGGCCGCTGGTCACGCCCTCGGGCACGGTGACCGTGAACAACTGATACGGCAGTCCGTCGGTGCCGGTGGTCGTCACGCCCTGGCCATCGGCAGCAGTCAGCCGAGCTAAATCGTCGGCGCTCACCGCCACCGCACTCGAGCGGTCGGTCGCCGCAGCGTCATTGGTCGTCCCAGTGGCCACTTGCACCCCGTCGCCGAGTTGTTCGGCCGAGCCCTCGTTGAAGTTGACCGTGAGGCTGCCACCGGTTGGGTCGGTCGCCGTCGCCTGCAGATCGACCGTCGCCGTGCCGTCGGCATTCATCGTGGCGGTACTGCCAACCGAGAGCTCGGCTGCAGAAGGCGTCTCGTCGATGGTGGTGAACGTGCGGGTCTCAGTGGTGGTGTTGCCAGCGGCATCAGTCGCGGTCACCGACAGCGTGTGCTGGCCGGCAGCGAGATCGGTGCTGCTGGTGACATAGGGCAGCTCGATACTCTGACCGTCGAGCGTTGCCGACACCGCACCATCGGGCACACCAGAAACGTCGCCGTCGCCATCGCTGACCAAGGCGTCGAGCGTGATGGCCCCGTGCAGACCCTGCTCGCTCTCGGCATCTGAGGTCACCGAGGGCGAAACCGTCAGCGCGGTGTTGTCGACGAGCACCTGCCGGGTGAGCGTCTCGTCGCCGGAACGCGCAGTGATGGTGTGCATGCCGTCAGCCACGGTGGCGGTGTTCCACGTGAAACCAACCCCGCTGAAGTCAGCATCATCAAGGGTGAACGTGCCCTCGATGTAATCGTGTTTGCCGGTTGAGTCGCCCATTTGGATCACTTGGTCAGCGTCCGCCCACTCCGTCGAGCGCAGCGTGCGGCCGTCGGGCAGCACAAGGCGCAGGTTCTTGACCTCGAAATCGTCGTTGTTCTCATTCTCGTCGATATCAGGCCAAGCCTTGGTGCCCGCCCAGATGCTGAGCTTCACCGGTGAGCCCTTGGTCAGATAGCTCAGCGGCACCGGCGTACTGATCGTGACGGTATTCGAGTACGTACCGTCATCGAAGATGTTGAGCACGTCGTATTTGTCCTCACCAAGGGCCACTTTCACCCCGTTGCGGAAGAACACGTCGGTGTTGGTGGCCTCAAACAAGAAGGTCGGCTGACTGGGCAGGCTGGGCGACGTCTGCTGGGTCTGGCCATCGACATCCACCGTTGTACCGCCCGCGTCACCGCTCGCCACGATGTCGAGACTGCCCGCGACAATCTGGCCTTCAGCGATATTCAGCTGCACCGGCCCGGCGTCGTCACGCTCGATGGTCACAGTGCCCGACTCCTCAGCCGGAGTGGACAGCCCGTCGGTCGCCGTGAATCGATAGCTGATCGTCGATTTGCCGGCGAGATCGCCCGACGAAATCGTCGTTGAATACACATCGCCAGAGCCCCGTTTGAGCTGCAGCGTGCGATCAGTGTTGTCGACGTTGTTGCGGTAGGTCAGCTCGACGGTGCGCACCTGCTGATTGTCAGTGATGTGCGCCGAGATGGTGAGGTCGCCGGTGCCATCGGTGGATGCGGTGGTGCGGTTTTCGATCACCGGTGACGTGGTGTCGGTGGGCGCGACGATAAGGCTGGTGCCCACCTGCTGCTGCGAAACCTGCCCGGGCGTTGCCGCTGAGGTTTCGAGAATGCGCTGCACCTCGGGACGATCGGCGTCGGTGCCCGCGGTGTAGTGCAGGCCCTGATCGACAACCGTGTCTTTCGTGCCCTGGCCCACGCTCATGTTGTAATACGCGCGGCTGACGGTGTACCCCGTGTTGGTGCGCAGCGCGACCCCGCGCATCGAGCCGTTGGCCATGCCTGACGACTGCACCTCGACAATCGTCTCGCCGTCGACCAGCGCCGTGCCGAACTTCGTGTTGAAGTCATCGACGGTCAGCTGCTGATTGGCCGAGTTCTTCACCCAGAACACCAGCGTGGCGCCCGGCTGGATGACCACATCGCGCTTCGTCGACGGCCACAGCGTTTCGGTGGTGTTGTTGTCGTAATCGATGGGGATCAGATAGGTGAGCACGTAGTCGGCGAAGTCGACGGCGGTGCTGGATGAGTTGTACACCTCGATGAACTCGTAACCGTCTGAACCACCGACGTTGGAGCTGTCGGGCAGCAGCTCAGTAATCTGCAGCGGCGAGCCGGTGGCGCTGGGGTCGGCAACCGGGTCGAAGCCGGGCGTGGGGTCGGTGTCGACCGGTGTTTCGGGGTCGGTGCCACCGGTGCCGTCATCTGAGCCGTCATCGTCGCTGCTGGAGTTCACCAGCTGGGCTTTGTCAACCACGCCAGGGGTGGGGTCTGCCGACTGCTGCCACACGCTCAGGTGTTTGTCGGTCTGCGAGATCGGCAGAGCGAAGTGGGTCGAGGTGCCGGGCGCCTGCGGCGAGATCGCCGGCAGGTACGACTCGGCGATGGTCTGCCCATTCTTTTGCACCACGACGCCACGCTCGCCGCCATTGGCGATACCGCCTTGCCCGGTCAGGCGCACGACGGGCACCGTGGAGTCATTCAGGCTGATCGCCTCACGAAACTCCTGCTCGGTCTTGGCAAACGAGTCGACTCTTTTGCCGTCGTTGTACGACAGCCACAGCATGACCGTGGCGCCCGGCTGCAGCACCAGGTTCGGCGACCCCTCGGTGCCGTCCATGTTCGCAGTGGTAAGGGTCTTGATGGTGCCGCCGTTGTCATAGCCCAAGCTGAAGCCGTCGGCCGCGAAGTCGACTGCCACTTCGAGCGGGTTATACAGCTCGATGTACTCGAAGTTGTCATACCCGGTGTTGTCGCCCTGGATTTCGGTGACGATGGGCCCGGTGACGGCGGCTGGCGCTGCGGCCGCGCCGAGGTCGGCCAGACCTGGCGTTGCGGCAATCAGTGCGGCAACGCCGGCTGATGCGGTCAGGCCGCGCAGGATGCGCGAGAGAATACCAGCGCGACCAGTGCGTTCGGCGTGATCACACACCTGCCGCGACGGCTCAGTCTCGAGCGCAGGCGCCGGTGCGGGTTCGGGCGCAGTGGGATGGATATGCTCGGGGGACAAGGGTGCTCCTCTTCGGGGGTACAGGTGAGACCCTGAAACCGTAGGAGGCAAGCGTGAACTCGACGTGCCCGGAACGTGTCCGACAGGTGTTCGGGCGGTGTCGTGCCTATGACCGGAAAGTGAACTGGAAATGGCCTCGCAGCGCTCACCTTGCCAAACATTCACACCCGTAAACGCTCAGGTCTGCATGACCTCATGACGATGCCTGCTCACTCGGTGCCGAGGCGAAGGGATTTGCGTGCCACGCGACGAGATCTCGCGAACCGTCGTGGCATGGTGAGCGCTCGGTTGCCAGCATTGACCGCGCCAGTACTTGTGCGTGATAACAGGTCGGCGATGCTGCATGTCGATGCGCCAGGGCCCGGTGTCTATGGTGCGGTGATGCCACCAGCAGAGCAGCACTCCGTTGTCGATGCTGGTGCGCCCGCCGTGCTGCCAAGCGGTGACATGGTGAGCTTCACAGCCGATGGCCGGAATGCGACAGCCTGGAATCACACACTCATGACCGTCGCGGGCAACCATCGCCTTGCGTTGAGATGCGGTGAACACCCGTTGTGCGCTGCTCAGCGCGACCACTGCGCCGCGAGGGTCAGATTGGGCGTGTTGAACGCCACCGTCGTCAGCCAGCTGAGCGATCACCGAAGGTGGCACGAGTTCGGCGATGCCGCTGATGCGGCCGGGGCTGCTCGCAAGTGTGCCAGCACTCGTTGCGCTCGTTGCGCTCGTCGTGATGATCACCGACGGCGGAGTGGTGAACATAGTGGTGTCGTTGCTCAGAGCAGCGACCATCGCGGCAAATGCGTCAGCCCGACGCTCGCCGACCGTGCGCTTATCGGCAGGAACATCGCCCAACCCACTCGCCAAGTCGACTGCACTATCTCTGCCGGTTGATCGTCTTGGCGTTGTGAGCGCACCCAGAATCGCGAGAGCTTTGGCCGCGACATCGGGCGGTATCGCACCTGAAATGCTGTGCATGCCGTCACGAGGCGTAGCCGAAATACTGAGGTAGCGGCGACGCAATTGTGTATCGAACTTCGGCTCAACCCCATCAGGATCAAGCGCATCACGCCACGCTTGTGCCTGCACTCTCACCAACTCGGGCGACAGCCCCAGCTTCGCAGACAGCCCCTCCTTCGCAGACAACCTCGCCTTCACAGACAACCCCGCCTTCGCAGCCAGCTCAGGTGCTGAAGCCGCCTCTGAAACAGCCGCGTCGCCTGCGTCGGCAGTCGTCGGTGACTCGAAGCTCGCCTCAGCAACAAGGTGCGCTTCAGCGGCCGCGAGGTCGTCGGGGTGCGCACGATCGGCCACAGTCTGCAACTCACCGACAATGACCTGGGCTGTCTCAACGCTGATCGCCCCGGCGAACATGGCAGCACCAACCCGGGGATGCAGCCCCGACAGAATCATCCCCGTGTCACTTCGCCTGGGCAGCACCTGCTCGGCCAGACGTATACGCCCCCGTGCCACTCGTGCGCCCACCCCGCATGCCTGCTGCAAGAGCGCCGAGGCCGTTCGCACCCCGAACACTTCACGCAGGTCAGTCGCCGCACCGGCAACAGCGCTGCCCTGCCCCGGAACTGTCCATTCGCCAGCGCTTGCAGCCGCGTTTACAGCCGCACCAGTCGTCGGGGTTTTCGCCGGATCGACCACTGCTGCTGCCTCAGTAGTGGTCGCAGTACCTGTGCCCGTACCCACGCCGACGCCCGCTCCGGCAGCGCTCGGCGTTGGCTCGAGCTCAGGAGACTGGCACCGCGCCTGCACTTCACCTGCCAAGCTCACTTGCACAGCCGAGACCAGCCGGCTCACCCGCTCGATCGCCTGCGCAGCGTGCACTACCTGCACGCCCGCCATGTCGTGCAGCGCAAACGCCCCAGGCTGGCCTGCCCCACCAGATAACACAGCGAGAACGGACTGCCCCCAAGCGCCAGACTGATCGGCCCGAACGCACAGCCTCACAACACGTTCAGCGGCCGCGTTCAGCTCGCTGAGCGCCGCCGCCAGCGCACTGGCGCCAGCTGCCGCGTGTTGTGCGTGTGCCTTGGCGTTCATACTGACATTCCAACACCAACCACCGACATGAAGGCTCGATTTCGGCCTCCACGCGTCAAAAACCCGATTGATTCTTGGATTCACTTCAAGCTCATCCTGAAGATCAAGGCGGGTTCATTCTGTCACCGACACTTGATGACGATTGATGTGCCTGTTTGCTGTACACGTGCGCACGTTTGCACCGCAAATCTGCAGTGCCACAAGAGAGGTGTCACGAGATGCGATTTCACCACGTCGAAACCATAAGTCGTGACACCTGAAACCTCACATAGGTGGTTCTTCTGCACACTCGACGGCGTACCACAGCAACCACCGTGGCTCTGTCATGCCCCCCGTGATAGCCTGTCGACCGTCAGACGATCCGGGGGGAGAAATGACCGAACAACCACACCCAAATCAGCCGGTGGATGCCCTGCTTGCGCAGGTGCGTGAGCTCACCACCACCCCGGCACAGTCGCAGCAAATCGCCACGCATGCACCTGAACACCCCGAGCTGATCGCACCCCTGCTCGCCCACCCCAACATCTACCCGCAGCTGGCCCAATGGCTGCGCGGGCTGCAACCCGAACAAGACCAAAAACGCGGCTACCTCGCCGGCCCAGCAGCCACCGGCATCGCCGCATCCGCAGCCACCACCACCGGCCTTGCCGCCACACAGGCCGGCACCGGGGTCACCGCCGCAGGCGGCACCGACCTCGCCGGACAAATCGCCTCCGGCACCAGCCCACGCATCCCTCAGCGAAGACGCCCTACTCGAGCTACTCAAAACCGCACCCGTCACCGACTTCGATCGCGAATTCATCGAGCAGAATGCCGGGTTCTTAGGCACGCCCGAGGATGCCGAGCTGCCTGACGAGGCCACGAACTTTGAAGACGGCGCCATCTGGAGCCCGACCGAGGTACTCAACGCTGAGTCTCAGACAGAAGGTGCCCTCGGCCTCTACATCGATGGGTTTCCGCGCAACGGGTTTTCGGCTGGCCATGAGCGCGAGGAGTCAAGCGCTGCCTACGCCATCGACCCCTACGTGGGCGATGTCAATGGCGACGGAGCTAACGACATCGTGACGCTGACACAGCTGGAAGCGTATACCGGCGGCTTTGGCGGTCGAGGTGGGACTGTCGGCATGAATGACCCGTTGGCACTGAGCGTGTACACAGCGAACGCAAACGGAGACAGTTTGACAGTGCTCGGCCAGTGCGAATTGATCAGCCCCAATACCGGTGGTACCTCGCTGCTAGAGACCATGTATAAAGACGCGAGTGGCTTCGAACTGCCCAGCGGGGCAATAGATGGGTGGGGGCACTCGCTCACGGCACCAGGAGGCAATGGAACCGGCCCAACAGTGAAAATGACGCACAGCGTCGATGAGTGGGATTCAGATTATCGATTCGACCTTTCGGAAGATATCACTTACCAGCTGCAATTCACCGATGACGGCCTCGAGATCACTTCGGTACTTGATCACGAGCCGTACGTTTATGGGCGCTGAGCTGCGACGACGTGATTTCGGGAGGCTTGACAGTGAGGTCGGCGATACGGCGGGAGAGCCTGCTCCACCGATTCCGACTCCATCGAATCTATGATTCTCCTATGAGCAAATCATGGGGGATACCGCTGTACGGGCGAATCGCGATCGCCGGGGTGCTCGCACTCGGCACTATGCGCGCCGGAGTATGGCTTCACACATCACCAGAGTGGACACTGGGCGCAGCCATCGCCATCGCGTTGGTCGTCATTCTGTTTATTCCTGCACCAGGCCAGCGCCATCGCCAGCGCCAACGGTCGGCCTCGGCCAAGGTGCGAGTTCGCCGCAGCAGCTCCGCCAGAGTGCGCCGATCCTGGTTCCGACGTCGCAGGCTACGCGCCAGCGCGCGCTACACACCACGCCCGTTCTCAGGCACGGTGGGCGACATCAATGTGGATCGCAACCTGCTGCGTCCGGCCATCCGCCCGCCGCAATCGCCCTATGACGAGGTGCGCTGATATGACAAAAATGGTCTCATACACACATTCGGCTCGACCGATCTTCTGGCGCTTAGGCCGCTGCATCATCTACAGCGGCATTGCGATCACCGCAACCTCGAGGTGGGTGAGCACCAACCCCAACAACCGCCCTCTCGCACTGGGAATTCTTGTCGTGGCAGCCTTGCTCGGCCTTGCCCTCCCACTGAAGGGCGAGGTCACAGAAACAACGCGAGGCAGCGGTCGCTCAACCCTCGGCGAAAACGAGCAGAACTGGATCAAGGCCAACGAGCACGACCTCTTCCGCTGATTCACGGCCCCTGGCGCCAGGCGCCGCTTATCGGTTGGATGGCCGGATCACCTCCGCTCTCGCGGGGAGCTCCGACCTTGTTGATAAGGCGAAAGGCACGTCTTGGGATCACCCCCGCTCTCGCGGGGAGCTCATCTTCGTCGCGACCAGACCACGATCACGCCACGGATCACCCCCGCTCTCGCGGGGAGCTC
>NZ_KE384027.1:0-124830 GCF_000423505.1 Pseudoclavibacter soli DSM 23366 | reverse complement strand
GGATCACCCCCGCTCTCGCGGGGAGCTCCCACACCACAGTGCCGTGGATGCGTGCCGTGTGGGATCACCCCCGCTCTCGCGGGGAGCTCCTCGGCGGGTCGAAGAAGTCCACGATGCGCTGCGGATCACCCCCGCTCTCGCGGGGAGCTCGGCATGAGTGGTCGGTCGTGGGGCCGGTTGATCGGATCACCCCCGCTCTCGCGGGGAGCTCTGCTGCTGTATCCGACGACGCGGGGCGACCTCGGGATCACCCCCGCTCTCGCGGGGAGCTCAACTCGTCCGTCGCGTCTCCAGATGCCCAGCAGGGATCACCCCCGCTCTCGCGGGGAGCTCGGCTCTACGACCTCGCCGCGCTCAGGACTGCACGGATCACCCCCGCTCTCGCGGGGAGCTCGAGGAGGACATGAAGAAGCGGATGGCTGCGGCGGGATCACCCCCGCTCTCGCGGGGAGCTCAGAAGTCACACCAGAGTATGTGCCACTGATTCGGGATCACCCCCGCTCTCGCGGGGAGCTCTCCATTGCCACAGCGACCACGTAGACGGGGTGTGGATCACCCCCGCTCTCGCGGGGAGCTCCGATTGCGTTGACTGCTATCGGCCCTGCCGGGGGGATCACCCCCGCTCTCGCGGGGAGCTCAATTGCACGTGCACATCTGAGATTGAGATCGAGGGATCACCCCCGCTCTCGCGGGGAGCTCAAGAACCGTGCGAGCTCGGGCGGGGTGTGAAACGGATCACCCCCGCTCTCGCGGGGAGCTCTTGAAGCCCTCATAGTGGAACACCAACTTGACCGGATCACCCCCGCTCTCGCGGGGAGCTCGACCTACCAACCGCCGACACCTTTCTGTCTGACGGATCACCCCCGCTCTCGCGGGGAGCTCCTGCTCGCAGCCGGATCAATCCACTCGTAGCACGGATCACCCCCGCTCTCGCGGGGAGCTCGTTGAGGGCGAGATCGCGGAATGGCTGCGCGAGGGATCACCCCCGCTCTCGCGGGGAGCTCAGGTGCGGGAGTTGCGACGCAAGCTCGCGGCAGGGATCACCCCCGCTCTCGCGGGGAGCTCATTCGCATGAGTGTGGTCACTGCTGCGATTTGCGGATCACCCCCGCTCTCGCGGGGAGCTCCGTCTGCATCCACCGGCCGCGCGATGCGGCGTGGGATTCGGTTATAGCAACGGCTTGTCATGCCAGCATCGTGGTGCGCCGCCTTCGCGTACTAGACCCCGCAGGGTTTCGACCAAGCAGGATCCGTAAACTGTGGGGGCACACTCGCCCCGCTTTTCGTGGGGGTGACCCCGTAGGCGGTCTGAGTCATACAACGTCCCCGCGGCAGCGGGGTTGAGGCATAGCTCTAGCAACCTGCTCAACGGAGTCTCCTTCGCCCTACCCACACAAGCCACCACCAACGCGATGTTCACCCGCCTGCATTCCTGGGTCGAACAGCTGCCATCAGATGAACCGCTCGCTCTCGCATCTCTGAGCCTGGTTCACGGGAAAAGCGATCTCAACCCAGAGTTCACTGCGCTGCCCCAATCGTTGGTGTCAGAAACCCTGCCCGATGAACACGAATACCCCGAGGAGGGCCACGCGGCAGAGACCATCGCCATCGCTCACCGGTGGCTCGAAGGTCGCAAGCGAGCCGCACTGGCATCATTCGTCGCCAGCACTTTCGACCAACTGCTGATGATGGGTCTGAGCAGCAAGCATGTCGTGCTGAGGCACCTCTCCTTCGCCGGCAAAGTGGTGATCCTCGACGAAGTGCATGCCATCGACGCTTTCACCAATGAATTCCTCGAGACCACGCTGGCTTGGCTTGCTGCCGAAAGAGTGCCCGTCATTCTGCTCTCGGCCACGCTGCCAGCGGCTCGTCGAGAGGCGCTGCTATCCGCCTACTCGTCAGCAAGCACCGATGAGTCCGAATCGGGTGTCTCAGGCGACGAAGACGATCTCTTCCCTCAGCTCGATGCCGACGTAGACACCGCTCTTAGCGCCGCCGCGATCGCGCAACCGTCGATCGATGCCGTCGATGCTGCCGACCTCTCGTACCCGCTGATCTCTGCCGTCACCGCCACCGGCGAACGACAAACCTACCGTCCAGAGCCCTCAGGTCGCGAGACCGAGCTCACGATCAGTGCCATCGCCGACGATGACGACTCACTCATCGAGGCTATTCGAAATCGCACCGCACAGGGTGGCGCGGTCGCGGTCATTCGCAACACCGTGGCTCGCGCCCAACACGCGCACAAACTGCTCAGCGAAGCCTTCCCCGAGGCAGAGATCACCTTGGCCCATTCTCGTTTTCTCGCCTTCGACCGTGCGGCACTCGACGCCGCACTGGTTCGTGACTTTGGACAGCACAGCACCGGTTCTGGGCTGCGCATCGTCGTCGGCACGCAAGTGATTGAGCAGTCCCTCGACGTCGACTTCGACCTGATGTTCACCGATCTCGCCCCCGTCGACCTGGTGCTGCAGCGCGCCGGCCGCTTGCACCGACACGAGCGGGCCCGGCCCCATGGCCTCGAGTCCGCCCAGCTGATCATCACCGGCGTCGACTGGCAGCCACATGTACCGGCCCCCGTTCGAGGCTCGACAGTCATCTATGGTGCACACCTGCTGCTGCGCACACTCGCCACGCTGGATGTCCGCCCCGACACCCAGCGCACCGTACGCCTGCCGAGCGACATTCCGATACTCGTGCAGAAGGTATACGGCGATGAAACCGTGAGCCCCTTCTCGTGGAGCACGACCATGATCGGAGCCGCAGCCGCCTGGGCGCAGAAAAGCATTAACCGTGCCAATACTGCTCGTCCGTTCCGACTCGCCCCGGCACAGGACGTGGCGATTCCGCCGTCACTACGCAATTGGCTCGAAGTCGCGACCGCAGACCCAGATTCGCCGGAGGGTCGAGGCAGTCGATCGAGCGTGCGTGATGGCGATGACTCGTTTGAGGTAATCGTTCTGGTCAGGCACGGCGAACAACTATTGCTACCGCCCTGGGGAGAATGGAGCGAGGCTGAACTCCGCACCCTCCCAATGGCGAACGCCGCTCCTGACGAGGCACAGATACATGCCATGCGCAGCAGCACCATCGCCCTAGGTTCAGCCGCGACTGGCGTGTATGACGACCTCGACGCACTTATCAGCGCGCTCGAAGCCCATACTGCCAGAGAGATTCCCCAAGAGTGGGATCAGGCCACAGCGCTGCGAGGCGAGTTGTACCTCGTCTTCGACGAGCACGACGAATGCCAACTCAGACTGCCCTCTCGTCAGGGCGCACCACGCGACCTCACCCTCACCTACCACCGCACCACCGGATTGGAGCATTCCTGATGCCAAATCATTCCACCGACGCCCCTCCCGAGGCCACACCCGCGACGTTCAACCTGCTCGACGAGCCATGGCTGCCGGTCGAACGCACCGATGGTTCGCAAGATGCCCTGTCGCTCACCGAGGTCTTCGCGCAGTCTCGAGAGATCACCCGCTTCGTCGGCGACTTGCCTCTGCAAGACTTCGCGCTGCATCGCCTGCTTCTGGCAGTGCTTTACGGTGTCATCCCCGGCGGCCCCTCAGAGAAACAATGGCGATCACTCTGGAACAACGGCTTTCCCAGCGCTGTCGCCGCATACCTCGAGCGGCACCGTCACCGTTTCGACCTGCTCGACGACGAGCAGCCGTTTTTCCAGGTCGCGGGTCTCACCACAGCAAAAGGCGAAATGACGGGGCTCGAGCGGTTGATTCTCGACGTGCCCAACGGGCATCCGTTCTTCACCACCCGCGGCGGTCGCGGCCTCGCCTCAATCAGTTTGGCCGAAGCCGCACGCTGGCTGGTCACCGTGCAGGCGTATGACCCATCAGGTATCAAGAGCGGTGTGCTCGGCGACGACCGTGTCAAAGGAGGCAGAGGTTACCCGATCGGCATCGCATGGAGCGGGCACCTCGGCGGGCTGCTGATCACTGGCAGCACACTCCACGAAACCTTGCTGCTCAACTTCGTGGGGCAAGAGGTTCAGCCAGACGCTCGCTGGGTCGACCGCACCAACAAAACGCTCTACGATGTGCCAGCGTGGCAGCGGCCACAACCAACCGCAGCAGCCACTCTCGGCCTTGACCAACCAACAGATGCCGTGGGCGGCACCACCTACTTCCATGGCCCAGCGACGCTGTACACATGGCAGAGCCGCCGCATCCGTCTCGGCGTCACAGGTGATCGAGTCACAGGCGTGCTGGTCGCCAACGGTGACACGCTCAAGCCTCAGAATGCCCACCAATTCGAACCCATGACCGCATGGCGCAAGAGCGAACCGCAAGCGAAGAAGCTCAAGCTGTCGACCGTCTATATGCCGCTCGAACACCAGCCTGACCGGGCGCTATGGCGAGGCGTAGCGCAGTTCCTGCCCGTCAGCGCGCCCCAAGCCGGTGCAGACCGCCTGCCCTCTCTCACGACGAGGTGGCTGAATCGACTGCAGGCAGAACAGCTCATCGGCAACGATCAGCTTGTCCGTCTGAAAGCCTTCGGCGTGGTGTACGGGTCGCAATCCTCCGTGGTCGACGAGGTCATCAGTGACGATCTTGACCTGCACCTCAGCGTGCTCTCCTCCAGTGACCCCACCGTGAAAGGTCTGCTTGACGCAGCCACAACGCTGGCCGAATCCGGCGTCGGCGAGGCCACTAGATTCGCCGTGAACATCGCCCTAGCTGCGGGGCAGCCGATTGAGGGCCCCCGCCGCCAAACACGGGAACGGGCCTTCGAGCTGCTCGACGTGGCTTTCCGCACATGGGTGCAACAGTTGACGGCGAGCGCGGCGCAAGACCCCACAGCGTTGATCAGTTGGCAGGATGCCGTGCGCGAGATCCTGCATACGGTCGGCGACGAACTCATCGCGAGCGCGCCTACGGCCGCGTGGACAGGCCGTGAGGTGGCTTCTAACTCGAAGGGCGAACGCCAACAACGAGATCTGCCGCATGCCGATCTCTGGTACCGAGCCGCGATACGCAAACTCATCCCAACAGACACCGACCAAAACACTTTCACCACCGCCTGATTCAAGGAGACACGCATGACTGACACACCCACAGAACGCCCTCCGCAGCCGGAGCTGCGGGCGTTCCCGAGTTTCATCAACAAAAACGTCAACGCTCTGATCTTCGGCAACTCCGACCTGCTGAGCGGCCCTGGATATTTGCGCAACGGCTCTCAGGCCACAGCCGCACTCGCACAGCTGCGCCATAACGTGAGCAAACCCATCGGAGCCGACCCGAACATCCTGCAATGGACGATCGCTGGACTGCCGCAGCCTCGCCCAGCAGATGCCGATGAGCCAACCGATCGCGAACTCGCGGCGCACACAGCGCTCACGCTGTTCGCGCTGCATCAGCAGTCGAATCATGACACCCCGGCACATCGGCTTGGTACGTCCTTCGCTCGCGCCTGCGCCCTGTTGCGCGTCGGCTCGCCGAACGCAAAGGGCATCGAGCGCAGATTCGCCGCGATTCAGACCTCAACAGACTGGGACGAAACCGTGCGACATGCGCGAGGGCTGGTGCAGCTGCTAAAAAGCGGCCGTCAGCCCTTCGACTACGCACAGTTCGCCGAAGACCTCGTCACCCTGCGCGACCCCGACCAAGCCACCAGCGTGCGTCTGCGCTGGGGGCGCGACTTCGCACGCCCCATCACCCCCAAAACCCCGACCAGCAACGCCTGATCTCAACCAACTACTACGCAGCACACTTCAGAAGGAGACATCATGAACACCCGCACTATCCTCGACATCAGCATCCTCCAGACTGTTCCCCCGAGCAATCTCAATCGAGATGACCCCGGCAGCCCGAAGAGCGCGATCTACGGTGGGGTGCCGCGCGCCCGGGTCTCCAGCCAAGCCTGGAAACGTCCCACGCGTGAGCAATTCCGCACGCTGCTCGATGCTGACAGCCTGGGTATTCGCACCAAGCGAGTGGTGGAGGTGCTCACCGACCGCATCCGCGAACGCGATCCGCAGGTCAGCTCCGACGCTGCAGCCGAACTTGCTGCAGAGACCTTCAAGGCGGGCGGTCTGAAGCTCGATACCCCCCGAGCACGAAAGAAAGACGCCGATGATGACGATCAGAAGACACTCGACGAAACGGGGTACCTGCTGTTTCTGGGGTCGCGACAATACGATCGACTCGCCGATTTCGCGCTCACCGCGCTGCAAGCCGATGATGCCAAGGCTGCAGTGACCGCCGCGAAAAAGACGATCAAAGCCATCCTGAAAGAGGACAACGCGGTAGACGTCGGCCTGTTTGGGCGCATGGTCGCCGACACCACCGATCTAAACGTCGACGCAGCATCTCAGGTAGCGCATGCCATCAGCGTGCATCGAGTGGATACCGAAGCCGACTACTTCACCGCGGTAGACGATGTGAAACAGGGCTCGGAAGACGAATCAGACGCCGGCGCGGCAATGATCGGCACCGTGGAGTTCAACTCAGCCACTCTCTATCGCTACGCCAACGTCGACGCGGATCGCCTTCGAGAGAACCTCGGCAGCGTTGATGCGACAGCAAAAGCGGTTGAAGCCTTTGTCACCGCCTTCGCCACCAGCATTCCCAGTGGCAAGATCAACACCTTCGCCCACGACACCCTGCCCGACCTCGTGGTTGTGAGCATCCGCGACACTCAACCAGTGAACCTCGTGGGCGCTTTCGAGAGCCCGGTCACCGGCCTCGACCGGGTGAAGGAGGCCACAGATCGACTCGTTGCCCGCGAACAGCAGATCGATGAGGCGTACGACACCACACCGGTGGCCACTTGGGTGGTGCGTGTCGGCGAGGCCACTGCCACAGCTGACCAGCTTGCTCCGGCGACATCGCTCAAGACCGCCGCTGCCGGCGTGCGTGCACTGGTCGAGCAGCGACTCGCCGAAACCGAGACGAGCCACTGAGATGTCGTACGTGCTCACGCTGCGATTGGCGGGGCCCCTCCAAGCCTGGGGCGCCTCCAGCCGATTCTCACGACGCATGACCGAACGTACACCGACGAAAAGTGGAGTCATCGGATTGATCGCGGCAGCTTTAGGTCTGCCTCGCACCGATTCACTCGAGCGATTCAGCGCCCTCCGCTACGGCGTTCGAGCCGACCAGCCTGGGTCATTGCTGCGCGACTTTCACACGGCCCACGACGATTCGGGCGCCTCGATGCCACTGTCACAACGCTATTACCTGCAAGACGCAGTGTTTCTCGCAGGTCTCGAGTCAGATGATCGCGAGCTGCTGGAGAGCTTCGCCCAGGCACTGCGGCACCCGCACTTCTCGCTCTTCCTAGGTCGGCGCAGCTGCCCGCCAGAGGGCCCCGTTGCCACTCGAATAGTCCCAGGAGACCTCGAGACCGTGTTGCGCGAAGCACCATGGGCTGGCACAGCTCGTCACTTGGTCGAGCTCGAGGCGCGACGCGGCTTGCACGGAAGCGAGGCCAGCACCGTGATCACCGCTGAGCTGCTGGTCGAACCTCGCGAGGGTGATCCCGCAGGAGCCGCCGCCGAGACCCTCGCCGATGAGCCGGTCAGCTTCGATCCCGAGCAACGCCAGTACACGGCAAGACGCATCCAGCGCCTTGACCCTGTCGAATTCGCCGCACCGACGGCTGCAGGCAGCGCAGGAGACGACACCGGGTCTCTCGACCCGTTCGAGACCGTGCTCGAGCTCGGCGGCCGAAACACACATCCCAACACGCAGGGGGAACACCAATGACGTATCTCAGCCGAGTGACGCTGTCACCTTCCGCACGAAAGACGACTCGAGCCCTGGCATCTCCAGAAGTGCTGCATGCCATCGTCGCTCGAGCCACAGAGCGCGCGTCTGATGCCTCGTCGTCACCAGAGCGCACACTCTGGCGTCTCGACCGGGGCACCGACCGTCATCGCCTATTTATCGTCAGCCCTCACCGGCCAGACGAACAGATTCTGGTCGACGAGCTTGCGGTGGAGGCAAAGGGTTTCGCCGCACTCGACTATGCGCCTCTGCTTCGAGCTGTGAAGCCCGGCTCAGAGTGGCGGTTTCGGCTGAAGGCGAATCCCACGAAGTCTCTGTCTCAAGGCGAGGGGCAACGCGGTCGCCGCATTGGGCTGGTCAAAACAGCCGATCAGTTGGAGTGGCTCAGCTCTCGAGCTCAGCAGCTTGGCGTGGAATTTCCCACCAACCGGTTCGGGCAGCCCGAGGTGATTGTGCGAGACAGCCGCACAGTCGACTTCCGAAGAGCTTCTGCCACAGTGACGCTGTCCACCGCTGTATTCGACGGGTTTCTCGTGGTTCGCGATGCGGCAGCGCTGCAAGAGGCTCTGGTCACCGGTGTCGGTAGAGCCAAGGGCTACGGATACGGGCTGCTGACCCTGGCAAAGCCCGATGTGACCAAAGCTGATGGCTGACGTTCCCGGAGTTCGGCCACCGGAGATCGCAGAGGTACTGCGGGCGAGTGATCGCCTCACGTTTATCTACGTCGAGCACTGCGTGGTGAATCGCGATGCCAACGCGATCACTGCCACCGATGCTCGAGGCACTGTGCACATTCCGGCGGCCACACTCGGCAGCCTGCTGCTCGGCCCCGGCACCACCGTGACCCATGCCGCCATGTCGCTGCTGGCCGAGTCCAGATCAACATGTGTCTGGGTGGGCGAGCAAGGGGTTCGCTATTACTGCCATGGTGCGACCCTTGCCAGATCGACCAAGCTGCTCGAAGCACAGGCGCGAGCCGTCTCGACGAAACGCTCCCGCATGAAGGTCGCCCGCGCGATGTACGCCATGCGGTTCCCCGGAGAAGACACCTCAGGACTCACGATGCAGCAGCTGCTCGGCAAAGAGGGCACCAGAGTGCGACGCGCCTATGCCCGCGAAGCGCAACGCACTGGGGTCGACTGGCGTGGGCGATCCTACAAAGTCACCGACTTCGACGATGCTGACGCCGTGAACCAGGCGCTCAGCGCCGTCAACACTTCGCTCTATGGTGTGGTGCACTCGGTCATCGTCTCACTGGGATGTTCTCCCGGTCTCGGCTTCGTGCACACCGGCAATGATCGCAGCTTCGTCTATGACATTGCCGACCTCTACAAAGTCGACCTCACGATACCGCTAGCTTTCGAGCTTGCCGCTGCCGAGCATCCTGACATCGGCACCGCGGCCAGACGCGCCGTTCGCGACCAGATGCGCTCTGGGCGATTCATGGAACGGTGCGTCCGCGACATCCGCCAACTGCTACTGCCGGACGCCGAACCCGTCGTCACCGAGTTCGAAGACGACTTGGCCGCTGACACAGGAGCATTGTGGGCCGGCGGCGCGGGGCGCGTTGCATCAGGGAGAAACTACGGAGCCGTCTCGGTGGTAGACGAGATCGACCCGTGATCACGCTCGTCGTCACGGCCAGCCCGCCAAAGCTGCGCGGGCATTTGACCCGTTGGCTCATGGAGATTTCACCCGGAGTCTACGTGGGCAATGTTCCCGCACGTGTGCGCGATCTGCTCTGGCAACAGGTGCTTGAGAACCTCGCGGACGGGCGCGCAATCATGGCGTACAACGCGCAGAACGAGCAGGGCCTCGAATTCCGCACCCACGGGCAAGACTGGCAGCCGGTCGACTTCGACGGCATCACCTTGATGCTGCGGCCGAACACTTCGCAAGAACAACAGCGTAACGGTCGTCGAGCTGGCTTCAGTAAGGTCTCGCGGCGGCGGCGCTACGGAAGATGAGCCTTTACGTTGGCCTGCTCATCCCGCCGTTGTGCCTACGCTCCCAGCAACGCCAACGGCACCACATGCACGCCGTCGGCACGCGTGTATGCGTGCTGCCCAGCGGTCAGCACCACGGAGGCGACCAGCCGATCCGGCCCAAGCTGCTCGCGCAGCCAATGCAGGTGCCGGACCTCTCTGGCTTCGATGGGTGAGCGCAGCTTCACCTCGATGGCAACAAGGGCTCCGTCTTCACCTTCGACGATCAGGTCAACCTCATGCTCACCTCCCTGCGTACGCAGGTGCCACACGTCAGCAGAGCTGCGCTGCGCGAACACGCGCACACTCATGGCGGCCAGCGACTCCCACAACTGGCCGATCAACGACGCATGCTGCTCGGCATCCCGCCGCAGCCTATCGGGGGTGAGGCGCAGCAGCCGCGCGGCGAATGCCGGGTCAGTGAGAAAGTGCTTCGGCGCTTGGGCGAGGCGCTTGAGCGGGGCATTCACCGGTAGCCAAGCGTTCACTGGGTCCAGCAGCCACAGCCGCGAGAGCAGTTCACGGTATCCCGCAGCAGTCTGCCTCGCTGGCTTGTCGCTCTCGCCTGGCGATGCCGCATCTCGCAGTTTCTCGTAGCTGGCAGTGGTCGCCGTCGCCGCAGCGTTAGCGGTCGCCCATTGTCGCAAGAGTACGCTCTGCCGTCGGCGGCCCCCGACGATCTCGATCTCGTGGTCGAACAATCTGTCAAGGTAACCGTCAAGGAATGCCTGCACCGGCCGCCAACCGCCGACGTGAGGAGCACCTGGCAGACCCGATCGACAAATGAGCTCGATCAGGTCGTCAAGTACGAGTTCGGTGTCTCCGTCGACTTGAGGCACCCCTTTCAAAAGCTCGGCGAGGTTCACCGTGGGCTGAGTCACTCCCCGTTCCGGCAGCGTCATCGGACGCATTCGCAGCGACACGATGCGACCGGCACCCGAATGGATGCGCCCAGCAGGATTCGCCGAACCTGTCAGCATGAAAGTCCCTGGTTGAGCACCATCGTCAACGGCATGACGCACCAGATCCCACGACCGTGGCCACTCCGTCCACTCATCAAGCAGAATCGGAGGTTCGCCAGTAATCACACGGTTCTCATCGGCACTCAGCAGTTCTCGCACCGCAGGGTCGTCAAGCTCGCGCACAGTTCGAGCTCGGGCTCGCGCCGTCGAAGTCTTGCCGACACCCTTAATGCCGTCGAGCGATATCGCTGGCAGCGAGAGGGCCAGCTCATCAAGCTCGTCATCAATGATTCTGCGCTGATACTTCGGTGAGACCATACCAGACTTTACCATTCCGCGGTTCGAAACTTTCCCATTCCGCAGATCGAAACTTTACCATTCCGCAGCGTTACTCGAGGGTCGACCAACTACACCGCACGCCCTGTGCCTGATCATGGATGTGCTGGTCTCGCCGATGATCTCGCGCTCACTGATGCCGGTCACTGGGGTCATCGACGATGAGCTCATCGAAGCGACCTCGGCGATCGCCTACTCGCTGATCACCGACGGTGTGCCGCACCGACAAAGCGCCTGAGCGGGCGCGAAACCCTCTCATTTCGCAGCCCGGATCTTCAGCTTTTGGCGGCATGTAATCGGTGCACCTCTTCGGCCAACACCTGCCTGGCCCAGTCCGCTTCGCCTTCGTCATCGGTGCTGCTCAAATGTAGGGCCAGCCCATCAAGCAGCGCGTGCAGACGGCGCCCCTCCAACTCCACCCGCTCTGCTGCAACCCCGAGCTGATGCACCATGCGCTCGCACCCTTGACGCAGCGCCGCCATGGCGCGATCACGTGCGATGCCGATCTCCGGAACAGCGGGAGCTTCGGCGTACAACGCAAGATTCACCGCGAACTCTGCCCGTGACGCTGCAGTCAACGGAATCAAATGCTCGAGCAATTCCACGGCGTGCTCTTCAACATCGGCGTGAGGATGCACCTGCCGCAGACGTTCTGTCACCTTCTGCAGCATCAACTCGGTTGAAAACGTCAGCAAATCGGCTCGCGTGGCAAATACGTGGCGCAGGGAGCCAAGTGCGAGACCGGCCTCGTCAGCCACCCGACGAACCGATACCGCGGCAACTCCATCACGCTCAACGACGCGCCAGAGCGCCTCGGCGATCTCCTCGCGCCGTTGTTCCAAGTCGATGAGCTTCGGCATACCGACTAGTCTAGGGTTTTAGCACGTTCGTGCTACCATACCGACATGCTCATCGCCATGATCGTTGCGTGCGAGATCGCCTTCTGGGTGTTCATCATCTTGGGCCTCGTGTGCCGATACCTGCTGCGTCGTCCAAAACTGGGCGCTGCCCTGCTGGCCGCGTCCCCCTTGGTCGACCTTGTTCTACTCACCGTCACCTTCGTTGATCTGCGCACAGGCGGCACCGCGACGTTCGCACATACGTTAGCCGCGCTGTATCTGGGCTTCTCGTTGGTCTATGGGCGTCGCCTGGTTCGGTGGGCCGACAATTGGGCCGCATATTGGGCCGACCATGCCCCACGCCCACCTCGACGTTTTGGGCGAGCTTATGCCAAGGATTGTTGGGCTGATGCCGGACGCACACTCCTCTCGGTGAGCATCGCGGGTGCACTTATCAGTGCGCTCATTTGGTCAGCCACCAACGCTGAAGCAGCACAGGCACTGCACGACTCTTGGCGCATTCTCGGCATCGTGCTCGCGATCGACTTCTTCTGGGCGGTGAGCTACACCATCTGGCCGCGAAAGCCTACGGTTTGACTCCTGAGTTGTGACCGAGCAGTCACCGCTCACCCGAGCAGCGCCAAGGGCACCACCGCGATACCGTCAGGTCGGCGATATGCCTTAGTGCTTGTTGTCACAACGACCAGATCAGCGATGCGATCTGGCATGCGCTCTCGTAGCCAGTGCAGATGCTTGACATCTGCAGACGAGACCTCGGGCGCAAGTTTGACCTCAATCGCGACGATACATGCGTCGGCACCCTCGACGATGAGATCGATTTCGTGCTCCCCACCCTGCACGCGCAGATGATTCACGCTCGCCTCAACCGCCTGCGCCAGTACCCGCACCCCGAGCGCCACAAGCGACTCGAACAACGGCCCGACCATGTGTGCCCCACGTCCATCCCGCAGCGAGGCCGCATCAAGCCCCAGCAACCGAGCCGCAAGGGCCGGAGCGGCCAGCTGATGCTTCGGCGCAGCCGTTCAGGTGCCTGCATAATCGCGGGAAACCCACTCTCGACAATCGCCTGCGTGTAGTCGACCAAGGTGAATGGCGAAGTGTCGTGAATGTGTCCGGCCGTTCCGGCCAGCAAATCTGAGAGGAGGACGGTCGGCTCCGTTCTACCTCGTTCATGAAGCGCCATCGGCCGCATTCGCAGCGAGAGGATGCGGCCGGCCCCGCTATGTGTGCCGCTTCCGGACTGTGGGGTTGCTGATCCGGTCAGCAAGAAACGCCCGGCAGGAACACCCGCGTCTACCGCTCGCCGCACGGAGTCCCATATCTGCGGAAGTCGCTGCGACTCATCAAGCAGCAGACATCCGGCTGGCGCCCCAGTGAACTGGAAGTCAGCGCGAGCAATCTCACGCTGGGCAGGATCGTCTAGGTACCACACCTCGTCTGCGCGGCGACGCGCAGTATCGGTCTTGCCAATACCCTTAGGACCATCGATCGCCACGGCCGGAGCAAGTGCTAACACCTCGTCGAGCTCGCGGTCGGGTGATCTCCCAGACGCGTCTGCGCACATCCGCCAGCTCGCCGAAGCGCCGCAATGCCGGTCGGTGCAACGGTGATCGCACGACGATCGGTGTGCTCAAGATCCAGACGAATCAGCGTCGACTTACCAGTGCCGGCCTTGCCAGTGAGAAACATGTTGCTGCCGCTGTCGAGCAATTCCAGGGCTTCGACGAACTCGGGGGTGAGGGTGAGACCTGACCCGGCATCGGGCGCTGCGTGTTTACCCATCGTGTTCTCCCCTGTTGAGCTGAGGCATAAGCTGTACGCCACTCTTCGTACGTGAAACTCTATCCGCGCAGTCTTTACATCTGGGTGAAGCTTTGGGCTGGCTACGTAAAATGCTGGCGCGCCCAGATCTGTACGAACGTGCAGATTGCGCCGCTCCCACTTCAGTCAGACCACCACAAGCAACCATATCTGCACGATCATTCATAAATTGCTTCCCTCGCTCGCTGAGATCAAGTATTATTGCCATTAAATGCAAGATCGTGCAGATTTGAGAGCGAGGCCATAATGACAGATCCCTCATCGTTCGGCACGCGCATTCGCGCAGAGCGTCGTGCGCTCGGGCTCACTCAGCAGGATCTCGCTGATCTCGCCGGGGTTTCGGTGCGCAGCGTGCACGAGGTCGAGCACGACAAGCCCACGCTCCGGCTCGATGTGCTCACACCCGTGGTCACGGTGCTCGGGCTCGAGCTGTCGCTCACACCTCGCACTCAAACGCCTCACGTTCAGGACACCGGCCAATGACTCCCCCACTTCGCAGTGCACTCGTGTACAAGGGTGAACATCCAGCCGCCCGTATCGATAAATACTCAGACCGCACAGAGTTCCGGTATCTCGCCCCGTACCTCGCGTCTGACCTACCAGCAGTAGCGACGACTCTGCCGAAACGTGATCAGATCGTGACGACGTATGCCGGCGCCATCCCCCCGTTCTTTGCCGGTCTGCTGCCGGAAGGCCATCGTCTGAGCGTCTTACAGCGGTCGTTGAAGGCTTCTGCAGACGACGAGCTCACCCTGCTGCTCGCCATCGGCGCAGACACCGTCGGCGACGTGCGGGCGCTGCCACTGACCGACGATGCTACCGACGAGGTGCTTGTCGCCCGGAATCAGCCATTCTCTCCACACCCAATGGCAGAGCTCACCCGCGATCCGTCCGAGATATCTTTCCACGAGCTGCGCGCAGAGGATCTGCCCGACCCCGCCGGCATCGCCGGGGTACAGCGCAAGGCATCCGGATCAATGATCAATCTGCCCGGCGCACTCGGTCAGCGGCAAGTGATCGTCAAACTCGACCCGCCGGGGTACCCGCATCTCACCCGGAACGAGGCGGCGATGCTCGGCCTCGCCCGCCAGGTTGGCTTCACCGTTCCCGATTGGCAGCTCGTTACCGACCGGGATGGCGTTGACGCGCTCATCATCACCCGTTTCGACCGCGCACCGGCCCCGCTTCCCGTTGAAGATGCTGCGCAGATACTCGGTTTGTGGCCAGCAGACAAATACAACGTCTCGTCAGAACAGGTCACCGTCGCACTCGCAGACCTGACCTTCGCACCGGCCGTCACGCGGTTAGAGCTTTTTCGACGATTCTGTTTTGCGCTGATCACCGGCAACGGCGACCTCCATGCAAAAAACCTCTCGATCATTCGGGATGTCAGTGGGCGTTGGCGGCTCTCCCCCTTTTACGATCTGCCCTCGACGCTGCTCTACGGTGACCAGAGCATGGCACTGACTCTGCAGAATCGCACCGAGAACGTCTCACGCCGACGACTACTGGAGTTCGCAGATGCCATTGATCTACCCCAAAGGGCAGCGCAACGGCACCTTGCTCTTCTTCTCAAGGCAACGGCTCCGGCGCTCAGCGACGTACAGTCGCTCGGCTTGCCCTTCGCGCCAAATACGCTGCGGGAGTGGCAGCAACAGCTCAACTATCGCCGTCGCCTGCTCTCCTGAGCTGGTACTGCTCTCGACTCACGCAGAATCTCTGCGTATGCACATCTACTTCTTACAGGTGCAAGCCCTACCCCAGCGCCTCCAGATGAAACTGTTCGCCGACCGCGGTGGACTTCGCCTGGCTGAGCCCAGCGTCTGCGACAACCCGCGGCCAGGCTTGCAGTGCACTGCGGATATCTTTGAGCGCGGAACGGGCTCGCTGCACACCGAATTGATCGGCAACAGCCATGAGATCGTCGTACCCGATGTCTGAGAACTTGCCGTTGACGCTCATCTGATGCTGATTCGTCCATTGCCCGGTCGGATTGTACGCAAAGGTCACGTCATATGCCGGGGCAATCTGCGCGTAGCTATTGGCCCCGATCGCCCGGAAATCGACTCCGGCCAGCCCTGTCAGCGCTAAAGGTGCAGCTTGAGAAGATCAATCGCCACTGTCGTCATCGTTCACAGCCCTCGCACCAACTCGTGCAGCGCAGGAAAGTCTCGGTTGGCCGTGGCCCAGAGCACATCGACGTCGACACGATCGTAGTGATGGGCGAGAAAGTCCCGGGTTCTCGCAACAAGGATCCAGATTTCATCACTGAAACGTTCTGGATCCGCGGCGATCAGACGCTTGGCGATTTCGCCAGCCCGTAGGCACAGTGCTTCGATGGCCAATGGCAATGCCGGATCGCTGCAGTACGCCTCGTACCCACGCGCAGCCAGCGCACTGCTCTGATCAAGGACGCGATCGAGATCTTGCAACCACCGCTTCGTGCGATTGCCTAATTCGGGCTGACCCATCTCGGTCACACTGCAATCGACTCGCGCAGAATACCTGCGTCACGTTCAACATCAAGTGAATGTGACGAGACGACATCGACTTCGCATCCGAATAACGCTTCAAGCCCAATCTCGAAACGGGCGAAGTCTGACAGAGTCGCTCCAGTTCGTGGGGTGACGATGAGGTCCAGGTCTGAATTTGCCGAGGCCTCCCCGCGGCTCACTGAGCCGAACACGCGCAGCGAATCGGATTCAATGTTGTTGGCTGCAGCCAACTGTTCAAGCACAATGCGGAGCCGTCGAACATTATCAAGCGTGAGCACATCATCAGCATGAGTGTGGATCTTGTCGTACTGAGAAACGGGCAGAAGGACCGCCTCGGGTCTGCGGTGGGTGCCGAGAAGCACCGGGGATACCCCATCGGGATCTCGGCGAAAGGCCTGAAGTTGGCGGCTGAGGCTTTCCCGTGCCTCAGCGACGCTCAACACGCGAATACCTTCTGATTCGTGGGTACTGTTCTTTGGCTTCATGCCGAAATTCTACCGAGATGTACATCTTCATGTACATCTTTGTGCTCATCACCGGCAGAAAATGACTCAGCCGACCAGGGCATCTTGCGCGGCACGACCGAAGATCGACGGCGAGGTCGCCCCACGCTCGGGCACCGGCAGCCCGAGGTTCGAGCGCAGCGTCGAGCCCGCGTATTCGGTGCGCAGCGAGCCGCGCTCCTGCAGCAGCGGCACCACCTTGTCAACGAACTCGTCGAGCGAGTCGGCCACACCCGCGTGGTCAGCGAGCACCGGCGGGGCGATCACAAAGCCATCCGACGCATCCTGCTGCACGAAGGCATCGAGCTTGTCGGCCACCTGCTGCGGGGTGCCGGCAAATTGGATGCGCCCCTCGGTTTCGAGGAACCAGTCGCGCAGGCTCGCACCACCTCGCGCCTCGGCGAACGCCCGAATGTCGGCGACAGCCTTGGAGCGATCCCAGTGATAGGTGCGCCCGTTGATAAAGCGCGGAGCTTCGAGATCGGGTTCGACGTCGGGGATGTCAGTGGTGAGGTCATAGCCCGAGAGATCACGGTTCCAGATCTGCTCGGCGCGCACCCGCACGGTCTTCGGGGTGAAGATCTGCTCGCGCACGTACACCACTTTGTCGCGCGCCTCGGCCTCACTGTCGGCCAGCACATAGCCCACTGCCGGAATGATCTTGAGATC
The DNA here is from genome assembly GCF_000423505.1 of Pseudoclavibacter soli DSM 23366. GTDB lineage: Bacteria > Actinomycetota > Actinomycetes > Actinomycetales > Microbacteriaceae > Pseudoclavibacter_A > Pseudoclavibacter_A soli. The sequence goes on along the minus strand of NZ_KE384027.1, from coordinate 107,452 downwards.
GCCGCGCTGGCGGCCCAGCTCTTCGAGCCGCTGATTCACGTCGGCATAGAACGCCTTGGCCTGGCTCACCTCGTGGAACGGCGAGAAGATCACGTCGGCGTTGGCCGCCGCGAAGTCACGCCCCTGCCCCGAGACGCCCGCCTGCACGATCACCGGTCGCCCCTGCGGGCTGCGCGGCACGGTGAAGCGGCCGTGAATGTCGAACTGCCGGCCATGGTGCCCGAAGGCGCCCACATTGGCATCGCGCACGAACTGGCCAGCCGCCTTGTCGGCGACCACCGCATCTGCCGGCCACGAATCCCACAGCTGCTTGACCGCCTGCACGAACTCTTCGGCGCGCTCGTAGCGCTGCTCGCGGGGCAGGTAGCCGCCGCGGCGGAAGTTCGCACCCGTGAACGCCTCGAACGAGGTGACGACGTTCCAGCCGGCGCGGCCGTGCGACACCTGGTCGAGGCTGGCGAACTGGCGAGCCAGCTCGAGCGGCTCGTTGAATGTCGAGTTGAGCGTGCCGATCAGGCCGATGTGGTCGGTGACCGCCGCGAGCGCCGCCAGCACCGCGAGGGTGTTGGGCCGGCCCACGATGTCGTGGTCGAAGAACTCGTTGCCGCGCTGGCGCACGGCGAGCCCCTCGGCCAGGAAGAAGTAGTCGAAGCGACCCCGCTCGGCGGTCTGGGCGATGTGCTTGAAGGTGTCGAAGGCGATCTGGCTGGCGGCGCCGGGCGCCTCCCACAGGGTGTGCTCGTTGACCCCGCCGATATGGGCGGCGAGGATGATCTGCTTGCGCGGCTTGCCATCGCGCGTGGGGTCTGCGGCTGCGGTCGTGTCAACGCTGATGTGCTCGGTCATGTGCGGGTCTCTTTTCGGGTGCGTGAAGTGGGTGGGTGTGGGCGGGCGCTCAGAGCGCGCTGGCCGGGGCGGGTGAGATGCGGCCGGTCTGGCCGGCGTAACGGCTCGGGCCGGCGGCGGGCAGGCCGATGATCTCGCGCAGGGATGCTCCTGCCGCAGCAGGTGCAGCATCGCGCAGTTCACGGCGGCGCAGTTCGGGCACCAAGTCGGCCGCGATGCGCGGCAGGTCGTCGGTGGCCACGCCCGGGCGCAGGCGCACACCGTCGTAGCCGGCGGCGACATAGGCCTCGATGCGATCGGCCACGGTGGATGCCGAGCCCGCGACAATGCGCGCGTCTGAGGTCAGCGGCCGACCCAGCGCGTCGAGTCGGGCCAGCCGGTCTGCGGCGAGCTCGCCCCCCTGGGCGGGGTCGTCGAGCAGCACGACCAGATCGACGTAGACCTGCAGCGGAAGGCCATGGCGACCCACCGCGCGCTCGGCGTCTCGCACCTGGGCGAGCACCGCATCCACCGGGCCCGAAAACGGGGTGTCGGCGTCTGGGGTGACGAACACCACATCGGCCTGCTGCGCGGCGAAGCGATAGGGCACGGTGTGGTGCGCGAGCGCGGTGACCACGGGCTGGCCCTGTGGGCTGCGCGGCACGATGGATGGCCCGCGCACGGTGAACGCGTCGCCGGCGTAGTCGATGGTGTGCAGCTTGTCGGCGTCGATGAAGCGGTCGGTTGCGGCGTCGCGGATCTCGGCGTCGTCTTCCCAGCTGTCCCAGAGTCGACGCACGACCTCGATCGCCTCGGCGGCCTCGGCGAACGCGGCTGCCGCTTCATCGCTTTCGACCCGCTGCTCGATGACGGCCTCGGCGGTGTTGGGTTCATGTCCGGTGCCGGTGCGCTCCTCGTCGCGCAGCGAGAGCTTGGCCTGCAGGCCAGCGCGACCACCACTGACGAAGTCGAGGGTGGCGATCGCGGTCGAGACATGGAACGGCTCGGTGTAGGTGGTGGTGACCGTGGGCACCAGGCCGATGCCTGCGGTGACCGGGGCGAGCCGATTGGCGAGAATGGTGGCGTCGAGGCGGCCGCGCACCTCGTCGACGCGGTCGTCGGGGTGCAGACGGTCAGACGACTGCAGCGCCAGCGAGTCTTCAATGGTCACGAAGTCGACGCCGCCGGCAGCCGCCGTGCGCACGAGATCAGCCCAATAATCGGGGGTGAACAGCTCGGTGGGGCGGGCGCTCGGCTCGCGCCAGGCGGCGGGATGCCAACCGGCACCGTCGAGGGCGACAGCGAGGCGGGTGGTGCGGGTCATGCGACTCCAATCGGTTGCGGGTTCGCGCGCCGATCGAGGTTGCGGCCTCGCGCGCGCCGTGGATGTCCCCACTGTAGGAGTGCGCCGCACACGGCGTCACAGACCGCGCAACACGCGGTCACGGAAGGGTACGCTGCCGGTACTGACCTGAGGAGGCTCCATGCCGACGTTCACCACTCGCCCTGAACTCACCGGAGACTTCGGCATGGTGGCAACCACCCACTGGCTTGCCTCCTCGGTCGGCATGGGAGTGCTCGAGCGCGGCGGAAACGCCGCCGATGCCGCGGTGGCTGCTGGCTTCACACTGCAGGTTGTCGAGCCACATCTCAACGGCCCCGGCGGTGACGCGCCCATCATGATCTGGGATCCAGCCGCCAGCGACGCTGCCGTCATCTGCGGCCAAGGCACGGTGCCAGTCGCCGCCGACATCGCAGCGTTCACCTCACTGGGGCTAGATGTCATTCCTGGCAGCGGTTTGCTGGCTGCAGTCGTTCCCGGTGCTTTCGGAGGCTGGCTGTCTCTGCTCGACCGCTACGGCACCTGGTCGTTGCGCGACGTGCTCGAGCCGGCCATCCATTATGCCGAGCAGGGGCATCCGCTGCTCGAGCGCGCGCATCAAGCGATCGCTTCGGTGCAGCGGCTGTTCATTGACGAGTGGTCGACGTCGGCGGCACTGTGGCTGCATGACGGCCAGGTGCCTCTCGCGGGCTCTCGTGTGCGCAACGCTCGACTTGCGCAGACGTATCGACGCATTCTCGCTGAGGCAGAGGCCGGCTCGAGCTCGAGAAGCGCGCAAATCGAACGCGCGCGCCGTGCGTGGTACTCCGGGTTTGTCGCCGAGGCGGTCGATGCGTTCTGTCGCATCCCCGCACGTGACTCGTCTGGGGATCGCCACCGCGGTCTGCTCACCGGTGACGATCTCGCCGGCTGGCGAGCGACTGTCGAACCCGCGATCAGCGTCAAGATCGCCGGCACCACGTTTCACAAGCCCGGGCCCTGGAGTCAGGGGCCTGTCATGCTGCAACATCTGCGCCTGCTCGAGCAAACCGATGTGTTCGACCTCGAGCCCGGCTCCGAAGCGTGGATCCACCTGGTGGTAGAGGCGGACAAACTCGCTTTAGCTGACCGCGAGGCGTGGTACGGTGACCCGCTCAGCACGGATGTGCCGCTTACGACACTGCTCAGCCGCGCGTACGCCCACGAGCGCGCGAAACTCATCGGATCAGATGCGTCTGTGCAGCTGCAGCCTGGATCACCACAGGGTCGACAGCCCCGGCTGCCCGTTCAACCCGTTGCCGAAGCCGAGCAAATGACTGCCGGCACCGGCGAGCCCACCACTGCGTCAGACGGTGAAGTGCGCGGTGATACCTGTCACCTCGACGTCGTCGACGCGCAGGGTCTGATGATCAGTGCCACACCGTCAGGAGGCTGGCTGCAGTCGTCTCCGGCGATTCCACAACTCGGGTTCGCTCTGGGCACGCGGGCTCAGATGTTCTGGCTGCAACCGGGGCTCGCCAGTTCGCTGCGGCCCGGCAGACGACCACGCACCACCCTCTCGCCATCCTTGGCCAGTCGTGATGGCCGCGGCTGGATGGCTTTCGGCACCCCTGGCGGCGACTCGCAAGACCAGTGGTCAGCGCAGCTCGCACTACGTGCTCTGCAAGGGCAGCCGCTGCAGGCCGCCATCGACGCGGTGTCGTTTCACACTGAGCATGCGCCCAGCTCATTCGCTCCCCGTGCCGCCCGTCTCGGCCATCTGCGCATTGAGTCGCGCGCCGCCGCCGAGGTCATCGAGGGCCTTCGGGCGCGCGGCCATCGTCTCGAAGTCGGGGCGCCGTAGAGTGAAGGCCGGCTCAGCGCCGTTCAACAGGCTGACGGTTGGCTTCGCGCTGGTGCCAACCCACGTGGTGCACAGGGCTACGCCGTCGGACGTTGACTCAGGTTCTCAGACCTCGGCGAAGGCCGGCTCGTGCAGGCGTCGCCCCGGGATGGCCTGTACCAGCTGCTGTGTATAGGGTTCACGAGGATGGCGCAGCACCTGTTCGGTCGCTCCGGTCTCGACCACCCGACCACGTTGCAGCACGACGACCCGATCAGCGATCTGACTGACCACTGCCAAGTCGTGCGTAATGAACAGGTATGAGAGCTGGTGTCGCTGCTGATTCTCAGCGAGAAGATCGAGTATCTGCCGTTGCACCGACACGTCGAGCGCAGACACGGCCTCATCGAGCACCACCACATCAGGCTCGAGGGCAAGTGCCCGAGCGATCGCCACGCGCTGCCGCTGCCCGCCCGACAGCTCGGTTGGGCGTCTGGTGGCCAGTCTCGCCGGCAGCCGAACCTGATCGAGCAGCTCGAGCGCACGCTCATGCCGTTGGTCACGCGATCCCACACGGTGAGCGCGCAGCGGCTCGGCGATGATCTGCTCGAGGGTGAACCGAGGGTTCAACGATGCATAGGGGCTCTGATAGACGAACTGCACTCTGCGACGAAACGCCTTGAGCGTTCGTCGATCAACTGCGGTGATGTCCTCTCCGTCGAAAACGATGCGCCCAGCCGTGGGCTCATCGATGCGCAGTGCCAGGCGTGCCGTGGTCGATTTGCCCGAGCCCGACTCACCCACCAAGGCCAGGGTCTCTCCTCGATGCAGCTGCAGACTCACTCCGTCAACGGCTCGTAGGAGACCTCGGTCAGGCAGCGCGAACTCTTTGACCACATCATGCAGCTCGAGCACGGGTATGCCCTCAGCTGCTGCGACGCTCACCTGAGCGGTCGGTCGGGCTGTTGTGGCCGAAATGCTCGGCGCCGCGGCGATGAGCTGCTTCGTGTAGTCCTGCTGCGGGTCACGCAGCACCTGCTCTGCTAGCCCTTGTTCGACGATGCGACCGTGCTGCATCACGATGATGCGGGAGGCTCGGTCGGCTGCCACGCCCAAGTCGTGGGTGATCAGCAGCACAGCTGTGCCCAGCTGAGCCGCCCGCTGTTCGATGTGGTCGAGAATCTGCTTTTGTACCGTGACATCGAGAGCACTAGTGGGCTCGTCAGCGATCACCAGCCGCGGATCGGCGGCCAGAGCTGCGGCAATGAGCACACGCTGTCGCATGCCGCCGGAGAACTGGTGGGGGTACTGTCGACTGCGCAATTCGGCATCTGGGATGCCGGCAAGCTCCAGCAGTTCGACCGCCCGGTGCGCCGCGTCGGCGCGATCGGCCAGCCCGTGCAGGCGCAGCACCTCAGCCACCTGATCACCGACTCGACGCACGGGGTCGAGCGATACCGTCGGGTCTTGTGGAATCAGTGCAATCCGGGCACCACGCACTGATTCCCACTCTTTCTCGGTCAGCTGGGTGAGATCGGCACCGTCGAACGAGATGTCCCCAGAGACTCGCCGGGCGTTGCCGGCCAGCAGGTTGATGATGCTGTGTGCGGTGGTCGACTTACCCGAGCCAGACTCTCCCACAATGGCAACCACCTCACCCGGGTCGAGTGCGAAGCTCACCCCGGCCACGGCATGCTGTCGTCGGCCGCGGCCGAGATCGTAGTCGATATGCAGATCTGTGACTTGCAGCAGTGCGGTCATCTTTCTACCTTTCTGGTCGTTCGAACGTGCGCGCGACCTGATTCGCCGCCAGCACCACTGCCGCGATCACCAGCCCCGGGAAGGTGATCAGCCACCATGCCGTGGCCAGATAATCTCGCCCACCCGATACCAATGCGCCCCATTCCGGTGCCGGCGGTGGAGCGCCGAAGCCGAGGAAGCTCAGCGCTGAAATGGCCAGCACCGCCTGACCGAACTCCAAGGCAGACAAGGCGATGACCGGCCCGGCCGAGTTGGGCAGAATGTGGCGAATCAGCACACCCCACCAACTGACACCGGATACCCGCGCGGCCTCCACGTATTCGGCGCCGCCCACGCGCAGCACCTCCGAACGCATGATGCGAGCGAAACTCGCCACCGATGCCAGACCGACGGCGATAGCGACGTTGATCGTGCCAAACCCCAGCGCGGTAATCAGAGCCAGAGACAGCAGCAACGAGGGAATGGAAAGCAGCACATCGACAATGCGCATGATGACATCGTCAACCCAGCCTCGGGCCGACCCGGCGAGCAGCCCCAGCCCCGAGCCCAGCACGAGCCCGACGCCCACCGCTCCGGCGGTCGCCGCCAGCGACTGGCCGGCGCCGTAGACTATGCGGGCATACAGGTCGCGCCCAAGCTGATCGGTACCGAACAAGTGGCCATCGCCGGGCGGACTCAGCCGGTCACGTGGCACCCCGTCGATCGGATCCCACGAAGTGAACAACGACGGTGCGACCGCCCACGCCAGAGCCAGCAGCAACGTCACCACTGCCAGCACAAACGCCGGCCGTTCCCGCAGAAATCGCAGGTGAGCCCTCCAGCGTCGTTCAGCCTGTTCCTCAAGCTGATCGGCACCAACGGCCACCGACTCGACCAGTGTTCGAGCATCCTCTCGAAGCTGCTGTTCGTCGAAAGCGCTGCCCTTCACCCCAGTGAGCACAGCAGATGAGTCTGACATGACAGCTCCTCTCTCAAGCCTGCGCCGTGCGGCGCACGCTGATGCGCGGGTCGACAAGCGGGTACAGCACATCGACCAGCAGATTGACCACAACGAACACGAACGCCACAAACAGCACGATGACCTGCACCACCGGGATGTCGCGATCGTTGACCGCGGTCACCGTCAGCCGGCCGATGCCGGTACGCGAGAAGACCGTCTCGCTTACCGTTGCGCCGGCCAGCAGGTTGCCAATCAAGATGCCCAGCATCGTCAGCGTGGGAATCGCCGCATTGCGCAGTGCGTGGCCAAAATTGACCACCCAACGGCTGGCACCTTTGGCTCGCACTACTTGGATGTACGGCTCGCCCAGAGTCTGCCTCAGGCTCTTCGCCAGCAGTTGGGCGATCACTGCAGACGTGGGAATGGCCAGGGTCACCGCCGGCAACACCAGCGAAATCAGCCCCTCATTGCCCATCGATGGAAACAGACGGATGCGGAAGGAGAACAGCTGCAGCAGCAGCAGACCGATCCAGAAAGTCGGCACTGCGACTCCGAGAGGAGGCAGCGAGCCGACGGCCTGGCGAATCCAGCGATGCCGACTGAATACCCCGCCCAGCGCCAGCGCTACCCCCGCCAGCAGCGACAGTGGCAGAGCGAGGGCCGCGAGGGCCAAGGTCTGCGGAAGCACGCTGGTCATTGCCTCCAACGCTGGCTGTCCGCTGCGAAACGAACTGCCAAAGTCGAGCGTCAGCGCCTTGCCAAGCGAGATCACGTACTGCTCGTAGATCGGCCGATCGAGGCCGAACTCGGCTCGCAGCGCCGCCAATTGTTCGTCGCTCGTTCCGGCGTCTTCCCCGCCGGCCATGACAGTGGCAGCATCACCCGGCAGCAGGAAGAGCACGAGAAATGTCACGGTATACGCCGCCCACAGCACGAACACTCCTTGGAGCACCCGTTTGACCGCGTAGGCCACGACATCACGATTGACATGCATTGTTCGTTCCCCTCCTGCTGACCGAGTCATTGCCTACTGCTGTACCCAGGCGTCATAGAAGTCGATGCGGCTGGAAGCCTCGAATTTCACGCCCTGTGCATGGTCACTGCTGACGATGGTCGTCGACAGCTCATGGGTGGGAATCGAGTGAGCATCCTCAAGCAGCAGGCGCTGGGCCTCGTCAACGTCGGCCTGTCGCTCGGCCTGGTCAGTGGCCGATGCCTGCTTGGTCAGCCACTCGTCGACCTCGCTGGAGTCGCGGCGGTTGTAGTTGCCCGGACCGTTTGCGGCCAGCACCGTGCGAATGATGTCTGGATCGGCCCGGGTGAGGTTGCCGTAGAACAGTTCGTACGTGTTCTCTTTACCCACGCTGTTGGCAGCGCTCGCCTCGGCGTTCGAGGTGTACTTCAGCTGCAGGTCGACCCCGATCTCTTTCCACTGCTGCTGAACCAGCTCAAGCAGCTCTTTGGGTGACTGCCAGTAGGTGACCAAGAAGCTCAGCTTCGTGCCGTCTTTCTCACGGATGCCGTTGGATCCGACCGTCCAGCCGGCCTCGTCAAGCAATTCCTTCGCCCCGTCGGGGTCATAGGTGAGCAGGTCGCTGAAGTCGGTGTAGAACGGCGTAGTCGAGGCCAGCACACCAGTCGCGGCCTTGTCGTTCGCGCCCAGCAGGGTGTCGACGAGTTCTTGGCGATCGATGCCCTTCGAGAGCGCCTGGCGCACGCGCACATCGCTGAGCTTGGGGCTCGACTCGTTGGGGTAGAGGTTGTAGACCACGCCCGGGTTCGAACGGGTGTTCTGTGAGAAGCCACCACCCTCGAATGTGGCCAAGTCTTGCGATGCGATGCCCGCCGTGGCGTCGATCTGCCCCGACTGGAGCGAGCCGGTGCGGTTGCCCGACTCGGGAATCACCTTGAACGTCACCGTGTCGAGATAGGCCTCGTCAGTGTGATCGTTGGTGGAAGGGCCCCAGTTGTAGCCGTCTCGCTTGCGCAGCACCACCTGCTGATCCTGCTCATACGATTCGACGGTGAACGGGCCAGAACCGGCGAACTTGCCGGCGCAGCGGTCTTCTACCGACAGCGCGGCGCTGGCCGGGGAGAGCAGGCCGAGCGTGAAGGTCGAGGTGGCCTGCAAGAACTGTGCGTTCGGCTCGGCGAAGGTTACCACCACGGTCTTGTCATCGGTGGTCTCGATCGAGGCGACGTCTTTCAGGTAGGTGTTGCCAAGCGAAGACTTGCCCGCTTTGCCGAGCTCTTTGATCGCCTCGAAGTTGGTCTTGACTGAGGCGGCGTCGATGGGCTCGCCGTCGCTGTACGTGGCATCGCCCGTGAGCGTGAAGGTGAACTCGGTGGCGTTGTCATTCTGTGTAAAGTCGGCCAGCCACGGCTTGATCTCGCCTGAATCGGGGTCTTGAGTGGTGAGCGAAGCCACCGTCTGCCGAGCGACAGCGATGGCGTCGTTGTTGCCCACCTGCTGCGGGTCAATGCAGTGGCTGTCGACCGAGAGCGCAAAGGTCAGGTTGCCGCCACGCGTCACCTCCCCCACGTCAGAGGATGAGCCGTCGGAAGATGAGCATGCGCTCAGAGCCACCACGCTGGTGACGGTGAGCGCCGCTGTAAGGGCGGTTCTTGTGAGTAGGCGCATGAAGGAGTTTCCTGTCGGTTGCTGTGTCGTCTTGCAGAACCCCGACGATACGAACTTCAAGAATCACAGCTCAAACCCTGTGGAAACACAGCGAGCGAATACGTCACGAAACGTCGGAAAACGTCATGCAGCGTCATGGCATCACGCCGCCGCGCCGCCGCGCCGCCGCGCACAGACCCACCGGAGGCACTCACCGAGACAAGACAGCACCGATCGCCTCGGCGGCCGTGTCGTGCACAAATGCGAACCCCGTGTCGGTGAGCACCTGCGGGGTGACCGTGGCGTCGGCCAGCAGCAGCGATTCGGCGGCATCGCGCCCGAGGGCAAGCCGCAGCGCCCAGGCTGGTGCGGGCAGCACGAATGGTCGGTGCAGCCGCCGCGCCAGATCGCGCCCGATGTCGTTGGCGCTCGCCGGCACGGGCCCCGCGAGGTTCACCGGGCCCGTCAGCCCGTGGTCGATGATGTGCCGAATGGCGCGCACCTCGTCGTCGAGCGAGATCCACGGCCACACCTGCTCACCGCCGCCGAGCGGCCCGCTCACCCCTGCTCGAGTCAGCAGCAGCAGCGGTTTCAGCACGGCCTGCGGGTGCAGCACCGACGCGGTGCGCAGCAGCGCGACCCTTGCACCCGGCCCGGCCGCGAGCGCCGCACGCTCCCAATCGGCGCTGAGCTCGGCCAGAAACGAGTCACCGGCGGTGCTCGTCTCGGTGAGCGTCTCGCCTGGACGGTTGCCATAGAACCCGACTGCCGAGGCCGACACAAACTGCGGGGCGTCACCGGCAAGCGCATGGATGGCCTGCGCCAGCCGCATCGTCGGCTGCAGCCGCGAGGCTGCGAGCGTGGTGCGATACGTCGAAGTCCAGGGTAGGTGCGCGATGCTCGCGCCGCAGAGGTTGACCACCGCGGTCGCGCCGGCGAGCACCCCGGGGTCGAGGTCGGTGGTGTCGGGCTGCCACTGCACTTCGTCGGTGCTGCGCGCCGGGCGTCGCACCAGGCGAGTGACCTCGATGCCGTCGGCCTGCAGCGACCGAGTGAGCGCGGAGCCGATCAGCCCCGACGAACCGGCGATGACCACGCGATCGTCACGCATGACGGCCTCCTGCGGTGTTGGATTGTTGTGTGCTGCCACGCGCCAGGCGCGACGGCCACCACACCACGCGCCCCAAGTCGTAGAACAGTGCGGGCACCAGCAGTGCACGCACCACGAACGTGTCGAGCAGCACGCCGAAGGCCACGATGAACGCGATCTGTGCCAAGAACAGAATCGGAATCACCGACAGTGCCGCGAAGGTCGCGGCCAGCACCAGCCCGGCCGAGGTGATCACTCCGCCGGTCACAGCCAGCCCGCGAATCACGCCCTCGCGGGTGCCGTGGGCGATCGACTCCTCACGCACGCGCGTGGCCAGAAAGATGTTGTAGTCGATTCCGAGCGCCACCAGAAACACGAACCCGAACAGCGGCACCGCAGGGTCGGCCCCCGCGAAGTGGAACACACCGTTGAACACCCACGCCGAAACCCCGAGCGCCGCGGCAAACGAGAGCACCGTGGTGGCTACGAGCAGCACGGGAGCGAGCACTGAGCGCAGCAGCAGCATGAGAATGATCAGAATGACCACCAACACCACCGGGATGATGAGGTTTCGGTCGTGCACTGACGCGTCGTTGGTGTCAACCGCAGTGGCGGTCACTCCCCCGACCAGTGCATCCATGCCGTTATCGGCATATGTCTGTCGCACCTCGCGCACCGTCTGCGCCGCAGCGTCCGAGTCGGGCGCATCGGTGAGTGTGCCTTGCAGCAGCACTCGCCCGTCGACCACGGTGGGCGTTGGCGTCGGCGTGCCGGGCGGCCCGTAGGCCGTGATGCCGTCGGCGGTGACCGGCGCCGAACCAGCCGAGGAGTCGGCGCTGACCACAGTGACCGCGTCGATGCCGGGGTTGTCGAGCAGCACGTCGGCGGCCTGCTGCAGCTGGTTCTCGTCGACGATGACCAGCATCGGGCTGCCCGATCCCGCGGCGAAGTGCTCGCCGAGCGCCTGCTGCCCGTCGCGGGCTTCAGAGGCGCCCAGCACCAGGTCAGACTGCGCCACACCCTGCGCCTGCAGCTGGGTGAGCCCGAACGCTGCGGCCAACAGCACGAGCGTGGTGACTGCCCAGATCGGTCGATGCGCGCGTCGCACGAATCGGCCCACCCCAGCCCACCAGCCGGTGGTGTGCACGCCGTGCTCGGCGGCGACCACCTCGGGCTCGTAGGCCGGTCGGCGCGGCCAGAACGCCGCCCGGCCGAACGCGAACAGAATGGCGGGCAGCAAGGTCAACGCGGCGAGCATGGCAAAGGCGATGCCGATCGCCGCCACCGGGCCGAGCGTGCTGTTCGACTTCAGGTCGCTGAGCAGCAGACACAGCAGCCCGGCGATCACCGTGCCGCCAGATGCCAGAATCGGCTCGATCGATCCGCGCAGGGCCACGCGGGTGGCCTGCCCGCGATCGCGATGCTCGCGCAGCGCCTCACGATAGCGCGACACATACAGCAGGGAGTAGTCGGTGGCCGCGCCGATCACCAAGATGAACAAAATGCCCTGCGTCTGACCGCTCAGCAGCAGCACCTGCGCCTTGGCCAGCCACCACACGGTGAGCAGGGCCACGGTGAGCGCGAACACACTGGTCGCCAGCACGGCCACCGGCAGCAGCAGCGAGCGATAGACCACGATGAGAATGACGAACACCGCCGCGATCGCCACGATCAGCAGCAGCCCGTCGATACCCGAGAACGCCTCGATGAGGTCGGCCGAGAATCCGGCCGGACCAGTCACGTACGAGTTCACGCCCTCGGGGCTCGCCTCACGCAGGGCGGCAGACACCGCCACCACAGTATCGCCAACGTCTGCGGTGGATGCGATGGGCACGAACACCTCAAGCGCGCGCCCGTCGTCTGAGCCGATCAGCGGCGATGTGCCTGCTTCGACCCCGTCGATCGAGGCGAGGTTGTCGACGGCCTGGGCCACCGCATCCTGCTGTGCCTCGGTGAGCGCGCTGTCGCTGGTGGATGCGAACACCAGCACCGCCGGAATCGCGTCGGAATCGCTGAACTCACCGCGCAGCTGCTGCACCTGTGTGGCGTCGGCCGACGCGGGCAGGTAAGTGGTCTGATCGTTCGACGAAACCTCGCCGACTTTGCCGAAGTAGGGGCCGCCGATGCTGCCGGCAACGAACCACACGAGAATGAGCGCGGCGGGCAGCACAATGCGCAGCCAGCGGGGCAGGCGGCGCGAGTTGCCGTGCGGGGCGGCGCTGTCGGCAGGATGCTGCACGCTTGCGTTCACCGCCCGCTCGGGGTCGCCAGATGATGCGGGTCTGTTCACGGGGGCCTCCAGACGTTCGTTCCCGTCAGCCTATCGCGGTCGCCCCACACCGAGGTGACCATTTACGCCGCTTCTCTCGCCCGCATGCGGCTAGAGGTGTCATCTTGGCCGCCGCCAGCGGGGCCGCCACAGGATTTGTGCGTGGTTCAAGGCCTCATTCCGCATATTTGACGACAGAAACGACGCACAAACCCGCCAGGGCCGGCGGATGCCCGGGCCCCCGCTCCCATGCGCCACAATAGAGCCATGACCTCTGCGACTGACATCACCCTCGGCACGCCCCTCACCCCGCACGCCACACGCGCACTGCTGCTGGGCTCGGGCGAGCTGGGCAAAGAGGTGGTGATCGAGCTGCAACGTCTCGGCATCGAGACCATCGCGGTCGATCGTTACGCCAACGCTCCCGCGCACCAGGTCGCCCACCGAGCGCATGTGATCGACATGCAGAACCCCGACGAGCTGCGCCGCGTGCTCGAGGCCGAGCGCCCCGACTTGATCATCCCCGAGATCGAGGCCATCGCCACCAGTGTGCTCGCCGACCTCGAGGCCGAGCAGCCCTGGCCGGTGCGCGTGGTGCCCACCGCCCGCGCGACCGTGCTCACCATGGATCGCGAGGGCATCCGCCGTCTCGCCGCCGAAACCCTTGGCCTTCCCACCAGCCCGTACCGCTTCGTCGACAGCATCGACGAGCTGCGCCAGGCAGTCACCGAGCTCGGCCTGCCTGCGGTCATCAAACCGGTGATGTCGTCATCCGGCCACGGCCAGTCGGTGCTGCGCGAGAACGCCGACATCGAACCGGCGTGGGAGGCCGCGCAGACCGGCTCGCGCGGGCATGCTGCCGAGGGGCACGCCGTGCGCTGCATCGTCGAGGGCTTCATCGACTTCGACGACGAGATCACGCAGCTCACCGTGCGCCATGCCGGGGGCACCGCGTTCCTCGACCCCGTGCACCACGTGCAGGTCGACGGCGACTACGCCGAATCGTGGCAGTACGCGCACGAGTCGCAGCCCGGGGTCGTCGCCGAACCCGAGGCACTGAGCCCGGCCGTCGCGGCGCGCGCGCAAGAGATCGCCGCCACCATCACCGATGCCCTCGGCGGCTGGGGCCTGTTCGGCGTCGAGCTGTTCATCAAGGGCGACGAGGTGATCTTCAGCGAGGTCTCGCCCCGCCCGCACGACACCGGGCTGGTCACCCTCGTCAGCCAAGACCTCAGCGAGTTCGCCCTGCACGCCCGCGCCGTTCTCGGCCTGCCCGTCGCCGCACCCGAGCGATTCGCCGGCGCTGCGGCGAGCGTGCCGGTCAAGGTATCAGGCACCGGTGTACCAGTTTTTCATCATGTGGATGCGGCACTCGCCGCCGCCCCCACCGCCCAGTTGCGCCTGTTCGGAAAGCCTCGAGTCGACGGCGAGCGCCGCGTGGCAGTAGCGCTGGCTCGCGGCGCATCTGTGGCTGAAGCTCGTGAGCGGGCACATGCCGTCGCCGACGCCCTCACGGTTGAGCTGCGCTGACTGTCGGGGCGCGCACTGTGCGCACTGCCTCCAGCTGCACCCCGCACCGCTGCACCCCGCGCCGGTGGCCGTGCCGCCGCCGCACACCTGTACCCGTGGCCTGCCGCCGTGCACTCGGGGTGATGCTCCTTCACCCCTACGACACAGCCACGCCCCGGCCCCACTGCACCCGCGCACCTCTTTACCAGGATGCGCAACATCTCACCCAGACCCCCCCCAAAATGTCGAAAACATGCGCACGCCCGTGAAAACACGCGCAGCACTCCCGCAGCACACACCCCAGCCCGACACATGCACGAGGGGTGAAGCTCCCTCACCCCCACCGCACAGGGTACGTTTGACGCATGAGTATGGGCATGGGTCCACCGGGTCGCGGCGCGCGCATCTCCGACGGCGACTACGAGAAGCAGCGCGAAATCAACAGCCACGCCCCGCAGGTAGCGGGGCTCGGCAGGCGCATCGCCGCACTGTTCCACCCATATCGCGCGCGGCTCACCGTGCTGGTGACGCTCGTGCTGGTGTCGGCGACTTTGGGCATCCTGCCGCCGCTGATCACACAGCGGGTGTTTGACGACGGACTGTTTCCGGCATCCGGCACGCCGAACCTGCCGGTGCTGCTCTGGCTGGTGGTCGCCATGCTCGTCACCTTCGCCCTCGCGCAGCTGATCGGCATCGTGCAGACGCGCCTGACCGCGCAAGTCGGCAACCGCGTGATGGGCGACCTGCGCGTGCGCCTGTTCAGCCACCTGCAGTCAATGGAGCTGGGCTTCTTCACCCGCACCAAGACCGGCGTGATCCAGTCACGCCTGCAGAACGACGTCGGCGGCGTGGCCAACGTGCTCTCGAACACCGTCTCGAGCGTGGTCGGCAACACCGTCACCGTGATCGCCGCCTTCGTGGCGATGCTCATGCTCAGCTGGCAGCTGACCGTCGTCGCGGTCGTGCTGCTGCCCGTACTGGTCATCGGGCAGCGCAAAGTCGGCCAAGTGCGTGCCCGCATCGCCGGCGAGACGCAGGAGTCACTCTCTGAGATGACCGCCATCACCGAGGAGGCGCTGTCGGTCTCTGGCGTGCTGCTCGCAAAAACCTACTCGCGCCAGAGCAGCGAGGTCGCGCGCTACGCCGACGAGAACCGGCACCAAATCGACCTGCAAGTGCGCCAAGCCATGAGCGGGCAGGTGTTCTTCGGCATCGTGCAGCTGATGATGTCGGCGGTGCCCGCCCTGATCTACTTGATCGCCGGCTGGATCATTACCGACCAGCTCGGCCAGGGCCAGACCGCCACGATCACGGCCGGCACGATCGTCGCCTTCACCACCGTGCAGTCGCGGCTGCTCTTTCCAATGATGGCGCTCATGCGCGTCGCGCTCGACCTGCAGACTTCGCGCGCACTGTTCGCCCGCATCTTCGAGTACCTCGATCTGAAGCCTGCGATTCAGGATGCTCCAGACGCGCACCAGCCCGACGACGCGCCGGGTCTCGCTGGAGACGTGCGCTTCGAACACGTGTCTTTCAGCTATCCGGATGCCTCCCCCGGCTCGAGGCCCACCCTCGACGATCTGACGTTTCACGTGAAACCTGGTGAGTTCGTCGCTTTCGTCGGCGCGTCGGGATCGGGGAAAACGACCATCGGCAACCTGGTTTCTCGGCTGTATGACGCGAGCGCGGGCACGGTGCGCTACGCGGGCGACGACGTGCGCGACCTGCAGCAGGAGGCGCTGATGCAGCGCATCGGTGTGGTCACGCAAGAGCCGTACCTCTTTCACGCGTCGATCGCCGACAACCTGCGGTATGCGAAACCTGATGCCACAGATGCGGAGCTGGTGGATGCGGCGCGACAGGCCAACATCCATGAGACCATCGCGGGCTTCGAGCACGGCTACGACACCATCGTCGGCGAGCGCGGATATCGCCTGTCGGGCGGAGAGAAGCAGCGCATCGCGATCGCGCGCGTGCTGCTGAAGAACCCGCGGCTGCTCGTGCTTGACGAGGCCACCAGCGCGCTCGACACGGTGAACGAGCGGGCGGTGCAGCATGCACTCGACGAGGCTCGCAGTGATCGCACCACTATCGCGATCGCCCACCGGCTGTCGACCATTGAAGGTGCCGACCGCATCCATGTGCTGTCTGCCGGGCGCATCATCGAGCAGGGCACGCACGCCGAGTTGCTTGCCGCCGGCGGAGCCTACGCCGAGCTCTATGCGCAGCAGGGGTGATGCTGCTTCACCCCTACAGCACCCGCACTCCACGCCCCGCGCCACCCCCCTTGCCGCACCAGGCACCCCGCCGACTACAATCAGCCAAATGGCACGTCGCACACTCTCTCGCAACCTCAGCAATCGGCATCTGCAGCTCATCGCGATCGGCGGCGCCATCGGCACCGGCCTGTTCATGGGCAGCGGCAAGACCATCTCGCTGGCCGGGCCGAGCATCCTGCTCGTCTACGCCCTGATCGGCGCGATGCTGTTCTTCGTGATGCGAGCACTCGGCGAGCTGCTGCTGTCGAACCTCAACTACCGCTCATTCGCCGACTTCGCCGGCGACCTGCTCGGCCCTTGGGCCACCTTCTTCACCGGCTGGACATACTGGCTGTGCTGGGTCGTCACCGGCGTGGCCGACGTGGTGGCCATCTCGGGCTACGTGTCGTTCTGGTTCCCCGATCTGCCGCTGTGGGTGCCTGCCGTGCTGCTGATCGCTCTGCTGCTGGCGCTCAACCTGCCGACCGTGCGCAACTTCGGCGAGATCGAGTTCTGGTTCGCGCTGATCAAAATCGTCGCCATCGTCGCGCTCATCCTGGTCGGCGCCTACATGCTGGTGACGCACTACCAGTCACCGTCGGGCGACATCGCGCAGGTCTCGAACCTCTGGTCGCACGGCGGCTTCTTCCCCACCGGGTTCTGGGGGTTCATCGCTGGCTTCCAGATCGCCGTGTTCGCGTTCGTCGGCATCGAGCTCGTGGGCACTGCCGCAGCCGAGACCCACGACCCGCACCACAACCTGCCCAAGGCCATCAACTCGATCCCGTGGCGCATCGTGATCTTCTACCTCGGCGCGCTGTTCGTGATCCTCACCGTCACCCCCTGGAACGAAGTCGACCCCACCCAGTCGCCCTTCGTCAACATGTTCACCCTGGCCGGGCTCGGCATCGCCGCGCACGTGGTCAACTTCGTGGTGCTCACCTCGGCCACCTCGTCGGCCAACTCGGGCATCTATTCCACCTCACGCATGACCTACGGCCTGGCCACACAGGGCGACGCTCCATTCTGGCTCAGCCAGCTCAATAAGCGCAATGTGCCGGTCAACGCGCTGTTCTTCTCGTGCGTGTTTCTGCTCTCGGGCGTGATTCTGCTCTACGCGGGCGACTCGGTGATCGGCGCGTTCACCCTCGTCACCACGATCTCGGCAGTGCTGTTCATCTTCGTCTGGTCGATCATCCTGTTCAGCTACCTCAGCTATCGGCGCAAGCGTCCCGAGCTGCACGAGGCTTCGGCATTCAGGATGCCCGGCGGCGTCGTGAGCACCTACATCGTGCTGGCATTCTTCGTGTTCGTACTCTGGGCCCTCACACAGGCGCCTGACACAGCGCTGGCTTTGGCGGTCACCCCGCTGTGGTTCGTGCTGCTGGCTCTGGCCTACTGGCTGCTGCGCCCGCGCATCCGCGCGAACGCCGAGCGGCTGGCTGCCGCCGGGGTCGACATCTCACCGCGCACCGAAGACGAGCCGGGCGCACAAGACGACGCCCCGCGCGCCTGAGCCCACGGCAGGCAGCCGAGCGCGCATCCATTCGACGCACGCTGACCCCTCACAGAGACACTCGCGCACCCCAACGACAAGGGGGCCCGCTCCGAACGAAGCGAACCCCCTGCCCAAAGCGCCAGCTGTTAGGCGGCAGCCGACGTCGCCGAGCCGTGCTCGCCGTGGTGCGAGTCTGCGGCGATGCCGTGCCGATCGTCGTAGCGACGCCACAGCGACGACAGTACCGAGCCCGAGATGTTGTGCCACACGCTGAAGAACGTCGACGGAATGGCCACAATCGGATTCGCCGCGAAGGCCTTGAGCGCCAGGGTGGCTCCGAGCGCGGAATCCTGCATGCCCACCTCGAAGGTGATCGCCTTCTGCTGTGCGTAGCCGAATCCCTTCGGGTACACGCGGTACATCAGGCGGCTGAACAGCCAGCCCAGCAGGTAGCCGAGCAGGTTGTGCAGAATCACCACGGGAATCAGGATGGCCGTCTCGGCAGAAAGCAGCTTCTCGTGATTCACCGCCACCACCACGCCGATGATGAGCAGGATGGCCAGCTGCGACACCGCTGGCAGCGCGGCCGTGACCGTGCGCACCCGCTCGCCGAAGATCGCATGCACGATCAGGCCGAGCACGATCGGAATGAGCACCACCTGCAGCGCGGTGACGAACAGCTGCTGCGTGGGAATCTCGACATACTGGCTGGCCAGGCCCTCCATCATCAGCGGAATCAGGAAGGGCGCGCACAGCGTCGACAGCAGCCCGATCGACACATCGAGAGCCACGTCGCCGCGTGACAAGAACGACATCACATTCGACGAGGTGCCCGACGGGCAGGTGCCCACCAGGATCACGCCGACCGCCAGCATGCCGTCGAGCTGGAACACCCAGCACAGCAGCACGGCGAGCAACGGCATGATCACGAAGTGTGCGATCGTGCCCAGAATCACCATCAGCGGCATCTTCACGATGCGCGCGAAGTCACGGATGGTCAGCGTCAGCCCCATGCCGAACAGAATGATGCCGAGCAGATAACTGGTGTACGACTTCGCCCACAGGCTGGTCGCGGGTGCGAAGTAGTTCAGCACTGTCCAGACCACGACGATGACAGTGAACCATCGGGTCATCCAGTCGCCGAATCGCTGAATCGCATTCATATAGGGGTCTCTTCTCTCTGGGGCACCACGACTGCGCTGACGGCTGGCAGGCGGGCGCACTGATCTGCCCGGTCGACGGTTGGTCGATCAGGTTCGCTGCATGGATGCGCGCGGGTCGCCACGCGGTCAGGCCACCTCGGTGTCGCCTGGATCGCCTCTGGGTCTGCGTAATGGGGGCTGTCGGGCTGGGTCGCAGCACGGGGACAGTCGCCGATGACGGCACTGACGCCGAAATACTACTCGCACCCCCGGGCCGCTCGTCAAGGGTCTGCCCCCCGGTTTCGCGCGCCGCGCCCGGGCGACGTAAGATTCTTGACGAGAGTCACGATGACGCTCAGTCGAATGCGAGCGCCGTTCGGGCAGACGTGTTCACACGAACCACATTGAGGCAAAGGAGCTCACATGGCCGCCAAGAAGGCTGACCTTTCCAACATCGAACTTCCCGAGGAGTTCGCTGGCATCGACGTGCAGAAGCTGCAAGACGTCAGCGATGCGCTGCAGGCCGCGGCCGACGCCGCACTGCTGGCCGCTGAGACCGGCACCGACCCGGCGCAGTGGCGTCGCCTGTCGGTGGCCACCCTCACCTCGACGGTGTCGCGCACCGCAATCGAGACGATCATGCGGGTGACCAACATCCACCCCAACACCCTCAAGCTGCAGCTGCAGGCGGCTCAGGCGGTCAACGAAGAGCAGATCGCTCGTTCGGCCGACCAGAGCGCCGAGGCCATCAAGACCGCAGTTGCCGCTTCAGAAGAGGCTGTGAAGCAGCTCTCGGCAGCCATCGAGCACCTGGACGCACTCGGCAAGTAGCCGACCCGAGCATCCATACCGCCAAGAAGGGGCCCCGCGAGGGCCCCTTCTTCATGCCCAAGCCAGCGCTCAGCTCTGCGCCGCGGTGCGCGATGCCCACCAGGCCTGCAGCCGCTGGGTGGCCTCGGTCTCGCCCAGCGGGCCCTCATCGAGTCTGGCCTCGAGCAGAAAACGATAGGCCTCGCCGACCTCGGGGCCGGGCGCGATGCCCAACACCTGCATGATCTGCGCACCGTTGAGGTCGGGGCGCACCGCGTCGAGCTGCTCTTGGGCAGCCAAGGCGCCGATGCGCCGCTCGAGATCGTCGTAGGCGCCGCGCAGGCGTGAGGCCTTGCGCTGGTTGCGGGTGGTCATGTCGGCCCGGGTGAGCCGATGCAAGCGGTGCAGCAGCGGCCCCGCGTCTCGCACGTAGCGGCGCACAGCGGCGTCGCTCCACGAACCCTCGCCATAGCCGAAGAAGCGCATGTGCAGCTCGACCAGCCGCGCCACCTGTTTGATCACGTCTTTCTCGAAACGCAGCGCCTTCAACCGCTTGGTCGCCAGGCGGGCCCCGACCAGATCGTGGTTGTGAAAGGTGACCACTCCCCCGGCCTCGAGTCGGCGGGTGGCCGGCTTGCCGATGTCGTGCAGCAGTGCGGCCAGGCGCAGCACCAGATCTGGGCGCACCTCGTCGGGACTCGCCGCCACCCCGGTGGCACCAACCGCGTGCGGCCACTCAGCTGCCTCGGCATCCCACTCGAGCGGTTCGAGGTCGATCGCCTGCTGCAGCACGGTCAGCGAGTGCTCGTAGACGTCTTTGTGATGATGATGCTCGTCGGTCTCGAGGCACAGCGCGGGCAGCTCGGGCAGCACCCGCTCGGCCACGCCGGTGTCGACCAGCACGCGCAGGCCGGCCACCGGGTCGTCGGCCAGCAACAGCTTGGTGAGCTCGTCGCGCACACGTTCGGCCGAGACCATACGGATGGTGTCGGCACGCGTAGTAGCCGCTGTCAGTGTTGCCTCGTCGATGACGAACCCCAACTGCGAGACGAAGCGCGCGGCCCGCATGATGCGCAGCGGGTCGTCTTCGAATGACACCTCGGGAGCCCCCGGGGTGCGCAGCACACCCGCGAGCAGATCGGCAACCCCGCCGAACGGGTCGACCAAAGCACGACCCGGCAGGCGCACCGCCATCGCGTTAACCGTGAAATCTCGGCGCTTGAGGTCGTCTTCGAGGTTGTCGCCGAACGAGACCGTAGGTTTGCGAGTCTGGTGATCGTACGAGTCGGCGCGATAGGTGGTCACCTCGACCTGCTGCCCGCTGATGCGCGCTCCGACGGTGCCGAACTCGCGGCCGATATCCCAGTGAGCGCTGGCGATGGGCGCAAGCACCGCGAGCGCTTCGTCTGGGCTGGCACTGGTGGTGAAGTCGAGATCGGTGGCCGGGCGCCCCAGCAGAGCGTCGCGCACGGGCCCGCCGACCAGCGAGAACTCGTGACCCGCGGCCTCGAAAGCTCGCCCGAGCCGGTCGAGCAACGGGTCGTCGAGAAAGGCGTGCAGGCTGCCGAGGGCGTCGACGATGGTGCGCGGAGTGGTGTTCATAGCTTTCCAATCTTCCCACAGACCGGCCGCCGCACACGGTCTGGCCCTCAGCCGCATGCACAGCCGTCGCCGCTAGAGTGGAGGGTGCACCGACCAGAGGACATCCATGCACGCATCATGCCGCACGCCGCGCACGCGCGTGCTCGCGGCGACCACGCCGGGTGGTGGGCTGGTCACTGCGCTACTGGTCGCGATGCTGGTGCTCTGCGGTTGGCTGCCCACCGCCACCGCCACCCCCACCGACACCGCGACCACCATGCGCGTCAGCTCGGGCGACATCGCCCTCACCGTCACATCGAGTCAGACCGCACTGGCTCCCGATCAGCAGTTGCAGCTCGATGTCACCGTGACGAACAATGCCGATGAGGCCGTGACCACACCCTCGGCAGAACTGTTCATGTCGTCTCGTCTGTTCACCATGACCAGTCAGGTGCGTGAGTGGTACGAGTCGACAGCCACCACGAACACTGCTCGCACCAAGATCACAACCTCTTCGCTCGAGACCATCGAACCGGGTGCGAGCGCCACCACCACCTTCGAGATTGATGGCGACCAGCTGCCGACCTGGCGATACAACTCGCAGTCTGGCGTGCTCGGCTTCGGCGTGCGACTGACCTCCTCCACCAGCGACACCGTCTGGCAGACCACCGCACTGCCGTGGCGCCTCGATCAAACGACGACGGCCCCAGTCAACGTCGTGGTGCCGATCACTGCGAGCTCAATCACCACCGACCAGTACACCGCCAACCAGCTCAGTTCGCTCACCTCGACGACTGGCTCACTCACCCGCCAGCTGGATGCCGTCGACGGTCTCGACGTGCAGCTGGCCGTCGATCCGCGCATCACCGCATCCATCGCTGCCCTGGGCGACAGCGCACCGCAGTCGGCGCGCGACTGGGCCGATCGGCTGAACGACTTCGCATCGACTCAGTCACTGCTCTGGGGCGATGCCGACCCGACCGCGCTGGCTGCCGCCGGGGTCACCCGGCTTGAGTCGGGCATCCTGACCGACCCGACCAACACCGTGCTCACCACCGACCCCACGCACCCGCTCAGCGATCAGGCGCTGTCGCTGCTCACGCAGTCGAATCTTGCGGCACTCATCGTTCCAACCGCACAGCTGAACGACGAATCGAGCGACGTCACCGTCTCCCAGCTCAACGGCACGCCGATCATCGGAGCCAACAGCAACCTCTCTGATGCCATCACCGCAGCCCTGTCGGCCAGCGACGGCACCTCGGCGCAACGGCAGTCACAGGTCGTCGCCACCGCCGCCGTGCTCACCGTGTCGATGCGCGACTTCTCTGCCGTCACCACGGTGTTGCCCCGTGACTGGTACGAGCAGGCCACTCAGGCGCACGCCGTACTCTCCGCGTTGCAGGGCTCAGCCCTGACGCTCACCCCTGGCGTACAGGTGACCGCCGAGATCTCGCAGGCCGGAACGGCGGTCGTCACCACCGCAGACGACCTCAACGATGACGACCGAGCCGCCCTCGACACCCTGGCCACCTCTCGCGACGCCGCAGCATTGTTCGCCTCGGTCTGCGACGACGCGCAGGGGGTCGCCGCAGCCGATGTGCGGCGAATCGCATCGCTGGCCGCAGCCAATCAGCAGCGCGATGACTCTTGGCGCAAGGCGGTGACCGACCTGGCCGAGGCCAACAGCGCCCTCGCCTCAGCGGTGAGCATCACCTCGACGACCAACCTCACGCTGATCTCCGGCAGTTCGCAGATTCCGGTCGCCGTACGCAACGACTCCGACCAGCCGATCACCGTCGGCGTCGTCATCGCACCGAACTCGGGCCGAGTCACCACCGACTCTCCCGTGCGTGTGTCTGTCGATCCGCACTCCTCCGCAACTGCGACCGTACCGGTGCGCGCCATTGCCAATGGCACTGTGGTGCTCGACATTCATCTGGCCAATGCGGCCGGTGACACTGTCGGGGCGCCGGTCAGTCGACAGATGGACGTCAAAGCCGAGTGGGAGAGCATCGCCATCGTGGCATTCGTCGCAGCAACCGGCAGCCTGTTCGGGTTCGGTCTGATCAAAAGCATCGTGACCCATCGACGGCAGCGACGCGCAGTCGAGGAGTCCGAATGACCGCGAGTGAGGCCTCGGTTGGCCGCAGTTCGCTGATTCTGGCCATGGGCACGCTGGTCTCACGCGTGCTGGGTTTCGTGCGCTCGTTTCTGATCGTGGCTGTGCTCGGTGTCAGCACCACCGCATCCAACGCATTCATGACCGGCAACCAGATTCCGTCGCTGCTCTATCAGCTGACCGCCGGGGGTGTGCTCACCGCGGTGCTGGTGCCGCAGATCGTGCAGGCGACAAAGGGCGAAGACGGCGGCCGGGGCTACATCAACAAGATCATGACGCTGGTGCTGATCGGTCTGCTCGGCATCACCGCACTGCTCGTGCTCATCGCACCGCTGATCACGGCCGCGTTCACGCAGGGCTGGTCGGGGCCAGATTTGGCGCTGGCTACCGCGTTCACCTACTGGTGTATGCCCCAAGTATTCTTCTACGGCCTCTACGCTCTGCTGGGCGGCATCTTCAACGCTCGTAAGGTTTTCGGGCCTTTCACGTGGGCCCCGGTGCTCAACAACGTCGTCTCGATCGCTGGCTTCCTCATCTTTCTGTGGCTGTTCGGTGCCGACCCTCAGGGCACGACTCCGGTGGCCGACTGGACACCGTCGATGATCGCCACCCTCGGGTTGAGCGCCACGCTCGGCGTGGCCGCCCAGGCACTGATCATGTTCGTGTGGTGGCGCCGCTCGGGGCTGTCCTACTCCGTCGATGTGCACTGGCGGCACGTGGGGCTCGGCCCGACGTTCAAAGCCGCAGTCTGGATCCTCGGCATGGTCGCCCTCGACTGGGTGCACTCTTTCGTCAAGACCATCGTGGCCAATTCGACCGAACCTCACCGCGTCGCAGGTGACACCAGCCTCATGGGTCTGACCAGCTTCGAGACGGCAAGCCTCATTCAGCTGCTGCCACACGGCATCATCGCGGTGTCGATCGCCACCGTGTACTTCACCCGATTCAGCGAGCATGCCGCCGAGCATGATCGCCCCGCACTGATCGGCGACCTCTCGGCCAGCCTTCGTCACACCGGTGTGCTCACCGTTTTCGCGGCAGCCCTGATGACGGTACTCGCCAACCCCATCGCCCGAGTGTTCACCACCGCCGAGTATGGGCAGATCGAAGCCTTCGGACGCATCCTGATGGTGCTTCTGCCCTTTCTCGTGGTCGTGAGCGCCGACCTGTTCTTCATCCGCGCCTTCTACGCACTTGACGACACTCGCACGCCGTTTCTGGTCGCCGCGGCTCGCATGGTGCTCGTACTGCCCGCATACTGGGCTGCCTCGCAGGCCGAAGCCCACTGGGTTGTATTCTGCCTGGTCATCGTCGCCAGCCTGGCGATCACTTTCGACACAATCGTGCTGGCCATGCTGTTGCGTCGGCGTCTTGGCGGCATCGATGGTGCCCACATCCTGCGCACACATGTGCGGCTGCTCGTTGCAGCACTGATCAGCGCCGCCGTTGGGGTCATCGTGGCGAATCTCCTTGGCAGCTACACGCCAGGCGGCTTCGCGATCAGCACCCGCCTGAGCGCGCTGGTGACAGTGGTGGCTGTGGCCATCCCCACTGCCGCGGTCTATCTGCTGCTGCTTCGGCTGATGCGTGTGGATGAGCTGGCCACCTTTGTCACACCCGTGCGGCGCATCGCTGGTCGCCTCCGACACCGTTGACACGTCTTCCCTGAGGGAATACCTCGCCGATAGGATCGGTTGAGCCTAGGAGAATTCACCGAACACAGGAGTATGCCGCATGAGCGTGCACGACGTCGTCATCATCGGTTCCGGCCCCGCCGGCTGGACCGCCGCCATCTACACCGCTCGTGCGGGGCTGAAGCCTATTGTGATCGCCAGTTCTGTCGAGACCGGCGGCGAACTCATGAAAACTACCGAGGTCGAGAACTTCCCCGGCTTCCCCACTGGCATCCAGGGCCCCGAACTCATGGCGCAGATGCAAGAGCAGGCTGAACACTTCGGTGCCGAGGTCATCTACGACGATGTCACTGACGTCTCACTGACCGGTGACCTCAAAGTGCTCAAGACTGGGCTGGGCGACACCTACGAGGCACGCAGCGTGATCATCGCCACCGGGTCGGCCTACCGCACCTTGGGCCTCGAGAACGAACAGCGTTTCTCTGGCCATGGCCTCTCGTGGTGTGCCACCTGCGACGGCTTCTTCTTCAAAGATCGCATCATCGGCGTCGTCGGCGGCGGAGACTCCGCTCTTGAAGAGGCCACGTTCCTCACCCGCTTCGCCTCAAAGGTCTACCTGATTCATCGTCGCGACGAACTGCGCGCCTCCAAGATCATGCAGCAGCGAGCGCTGGCCAACGACAAGATCGAGCCAGTCTGGAACGCACAGGTCGTGCAGTTGAACGGTGACAACGCGCTTGAATCCGTCGAGCTCGAAGACACCGTGACGGGCGAGCATCGCACGTTGGCCCTTGAGGGGCTCTTCGTGGCGATCGGCAACGATCCGCGTACCGAACTCTTCGCCGACCAGATCGACCTCGACGCCGACGGCACGATCAGCGTCGACGGCCGCAGCTCACGCACCAGCCTGCCCGGCGTCTTCGCCGCCGGCGACGTGCTTGACCCCACGTATCGCCAGGCCATCACCGCGGCGGGCTCCGGCTGTGTCGCTGCACTCGACGCCGAGCACTATCTGGCCGATCTCGACGATCGAGCTGCCACCGAGGCCGTTTCGGCCGACGCCTGAACCCCGCCCATCACCAGCCACAACAGATTGGATCTCAAATGACCGTCATCAACGTCAACGAGTCGAACTTCAAAGAGTTCGTCATCGACTCCAAAGTGCCCGTGCTTGTCGACTTCTGGGCTGCATGGTGCGGCCCGTGCCGTGCGGTCTCACCCGTGCTCGAAGAGTACGCCGCTGACCATGAGGGCCAACTCATCGTCGCCAAGCTCAACGTCGATGAGAACCCCAACATTGCCGGAGCGTACCGCATCACTTCGATTCCCGCGATCAAGTTGTTCAAAGACGGCTCGGTCGTCACTGAACTGATCGGGGCTCGGCCCAAGGCGCAGATCGAAAAAGATCTGGCGGCGTACATCGACTGAGGGTTCCTCGACGATCGACCACGAAGAGCGGGTCATGGCAACTGCCGTGGCCCGCTCTTCGCATGCTGGCACGGATGCGCATCTGAGGGCTCCCGCTGACACCCGGTGTTTCACGTGAAACATGGCACACCGAAACCTTCAGAATTGCGCACGACACGCCCACCGCCCTGTGACGCACCGGTACTAAGCTTGAACAATCTGGAGGTACAACGGTGTCAGACTCATCACGCTCTACGCAGCGCCCCACCACCACGCCCGGTTCGATCCGCCTCGATCCCTGGCTTGACCACTATGCCGAACGCACATCCGGCCTAAGCGCCTCAGAGGTGCGCGCGCTCTTCGCCGTCGCTTCTCGCCCCGAAGTCGTGTCACTGGCGGGAGGCATGCCCTATGTCTCGGCATTGCCGCAGGAGTACCTCCAGCAGGCGGCCAATATCGCCACCTCTTCCCGCCGCAGCGAAGCACTGCAATACGGCTCCGGCCAGGGCATCCCGCAGTTCCGCGAACAGATCACCGAGATCATGAGCCTCGAGGGTATTCACGCGCACGCCGATGACGTGGTGGTGACGACCGGCTCTCAACAGGCGGTCGATCTCATGTGTCGGCTGTTCCTCGACCCCGGTGACGTCGTCATCGCCGAAGGTCCCAGTTACGTCGGGTCTATCGGCATCTTCCGCTCCTATCAGGCCGAGACTGTGCATGTTCCGCTCGACGACGAGGGGCTGCAGCCCGAGGCGCTTCGCGAGACGATCGCTCGCCTCGAAGCACAGGGTCGGCACATCAAGTTCCTGTACACGATTCCCAACTTTCACAACCCGGCCGGGGTCACGCTCACCATGGAGCGCCGTCGTGAAGTGCTCGACATCGCACATAAGCACAACATCCTCGTGCTCGAAGACAATCCCTATGGGCTCCTCTGGTTCGATCGGGTGCCTCCAGAAGCCATTCGGTCGCTTGATGGTGACGGCGTTGTCTACCTCGGCTCCTTCTCAAAGATCTTCGCCCCGGGTTTCCGGATCGGCTACGCCCTAGCGCCGCACGCCATTCGCGAGAAGCTCGTGCTGGCCAATGAATCAGCGATTCTCTCCCCCACCACCTTCGGTCAGATCATGATCTCCGAATACCTTTCACATAATGACTGGCGGGGCCAGATCGACACCTTCCGCGGCGTTTACCGCGATCGCCGGGATGCGATGCTCAAAGCACTTGACGACTTCTTGCCCACCCTCGACAAGACCCGTCCGAACGGCGGATTCTACGTCTGGCTCTCGCTGCCCGAGGGCTTCAACAGCAAAGAGATGCTGCCGCTGGCGGTGCGCGAACTGGTGGCTTACACCCCCGGCACAGCGTTCTACGCCGATGGCAGTGGTCAAGACAAAATCCGGCTGTCATTCTGCTACCCCACGCCCGAAGAGATCCGTACCGGCATCGAGCGACTCTCTCGTGTGATCAACCGTGAGCGCGACCTCCTCGAGACATTCGGTCCGGGCCGCGCCCATGGTGAAGATCAGGCGCACCTTGTCACCACACCGCCGCCGAACACCAACTGATCACAAAGGCTCACCCCAGACCACCAACCGACCACAGCTGACCGCACACGCACAGCGCAGCGGCCACCGGCATCCACCCGATGCCCGAGACGAAAGAGGCAGACGATGACTGCAGAGCAGAAACCCCTCGACGTGCTGGTGCTCGCCGGCGGCATCTCCCATGAACGCGACGTGTCGGTGCGAGGCGGCAACCGCCTGGCCGACGCGATCAAACACCAGGGAGCGCATGTCACTGTGCTTGAGCCCAACGCAAAGCTGCTCAATGAGGTGCGCGAGCTCGCGCCTGACGTGATTTGGCCCGTGCTGCATGGCGCCAGCGGCGAGGATGGCGCACTTCGCGACGTGCTCGATCTCACCGGCATTCCGTATGTGGGCAGTGGCCCCGCCGCGGCCCGGCTGGCATGGGACAAGTCATCCGCGAAAGAACTGGCTCACCGAGCCGGCGTTGCTACGCCGGCCTTTGCCGCTTTTCCACGAGAGACTTTCAGCGAACTCGACGTGCGCAGCGTACTCGACGCGATCATCGCCAAGCATGGTCTGCCGTTGGTCGTGAAGCCGATCAAGGGCGGTTCAGCGCAGGGTGTGACCATCGTGCGTGACGAGACCGATCTCGGGCGCGCACTCGTCGACGCGTACAGCTACGCAGACGGACTGCTCGTCGAAGACTTCATTGACGGCACCGAAGTCGCTGTGACCATCGTCGACACCGGCGACGGCCCAGAGGCGCTGCCGATCGTCGAAATTTATCCGGTCAAGGGCGAGTACACCTATGAAGCTCGCTACACGGCGGGTGAAACCGACTTCTTTGTGCCCGCTCGGCTCGAAGCCGAGGTAGCCGCATCGGTCGCCGCTGCAGCCGTCACCGTGCACGAAGCCATCGGCCTGGTCGACTTCAGCCGTATCGACTTTATCGTCGACGCAGAAGGAGTGCCGTGGTTCATCGACGCCAACGTCACCCCCGGTGTCACCGAAACCTCTCTTGCTCCGCTGGCCATGCGCGGTGCCTCTCGGTCTGAGGGTGCGGTGTATCTCGAATTGGCTCAGGCCGCCATCGCTCGGCACGCCTGAATTCTCAGCGCCCGTTCGTGCCTTCGGTTCGCACCTGCACCAAACTGATTTCGGCACTCACCCAGAGTGGCTCTCCGTGCATCCGACCGGCAGACATGCCGGAGACTCGTCCAGTGTGACTGCGTCAACATCGGCCTGGCTGCCCGCTGCCGAACAAGGCATGCTCAACCAGCGTTTGGGATTCACCGAGGCCTCCTGCGCCACGCATCAACCTCCGGCGTCTACTGTGCGGCGTAGGCTGAGCACCCAGTCTCCCCCTCCACACCGCCGCAAAGCATGCTGATGCCCGTATCGGGACGCTGGGTGCGTCAATGCCGATGTTGATGCCGGTCTGCTATTTTGGTGCTGTTTTGGTGCCGCTCTTAAAACAGCGGCACCCCCTCATCACGGCAGCCTCGTCACTGCAGTCGAATCACCTGTCGCTGAAGAATGCGCATCCGCCCACGAACACCCCGCGTCACCCCGGCGCATCACGATGCACGTCGCGCAGCTTGCTCAGTGTTCTCCATGAGCCATGAGCGCCGGCACACCGTAAATGACGTCATCTGCGAGTTGGATGTTTCACGTGAAACCCGAGGCGTGCATGAAAAGACGCCGCTGCGCGTTTCACGTGAAACATCGCCTGCCGCAAGAAAGCACTGCGTCAATGAAAACTGCTTCGCGTCACTGCTGCGCGTTTCACGTGAAACGGACGGCGACCCACTCGCCCAGCGAACCCTATTCGCCGAACCCCTTCACACCCATCTGCTTGACGATGCGGTTGAGGTCACCAATGGTCGCGAAGTCGATCACCACTTGGCCCTTCTTGCGAGTCAAGCTGATGCGCACCTTGGTGTCGAGCGCATCTTCCAGTCGTTCAGCAACCTCGCCGAGCTGGTCTTGCACCCGGCCAGCACGAGCCACCGAGCGCTTCTTCCGAGTAGGAGACGCACCAAGCTCTTCGGTCTGGCGCACGCTCAGACCCTGGTTGATGACCTTTTCGGCCGCTTTCTCAATATCGTGCGTGCCCGAAAGCGACAGCAACGCACGAGCGTGCCCAGCACTGAGCACACCTGAGGCAACCTTGGTCTGCACTGAGGTCGGCAGTTTGAGCAAACGCAAAGTATTGCTCACTTGCGGGCGTGAACGGCCAATGCGAGTGGCCAGTTCATCTTGGGTGATGCCGAAGTCTTGCAGGAGCTGCTGATAGGCACTCGCCTCTTCCAGCGGGTTCAGGTTGGAGCGATGCAGATTCTCGAGCAGCGCATCACGAAGCAGGTCTTCATCTGCCGTCTCGCGCAGCACCGCAGGAATCGCCTTGAGCCCTGCAGCTTTCGATGCCCGCAGGCGACGCTCACCCATAATCAGCTCATAGCCGCCCTCGGCACGTGATCGCACCACGATGGGCTGCAGCACACCAAACTCTTTGACCGAGTGAATCAGCTCATTCAGCGCTTCTTCGTCGAACTCTTTGCGCGGCTGTGCCGGATTGGGCACGACGTCATTGGGATTGACCTCGAGCAGACGAAGCCCTGGCACTTCAGTGAGCGTCTCATCTTGGGCGACGGTCACGTCGGTTCCCTCGGTGTGCGAGGTGTTATTAGAGGTGGCAGGTGCCGGGGCCTGTGTGGCAGCCGTAGTGGTCGACACCGCAGTGCGATGTGCAGCAAGACCCAGCCCAGGCATGGCCGCACGCTTCGCCTTCGACTTGCCCGATTTTGCGGGCTGTTCTGAGGCAGCAGTCGAAGAGGTGGTATCAACCGCAGCAGGAGCATCCTGCGTCGCCTCGTCACTCGACTGCCGCGGAGCGCCATCGAAGAACACATCAACTGGGCGTTTCGCGTGCGTCTCGTCTTTGGTGTGAGTAATGCGCTGTTCGGTGCTGGTGGGAATGAGCGAGCTGATTCCACGGCCGAGTCCTCCGCGTTTACTGGGCATGATGCTCCTCTCGCTGGCTGAGTTCAGATGCAGCCTCGATATATGACAGTGCGCCCTTTGAACCCGGGTCGTAGGCAATAACGCTTTGCCCGTAGCTCGGCGCCTCAGAAATGCGCACCGTGCGCGGTATTGCAGTGGTCAGCGTTTCTTGGGCAAAGTGTTCGCGCACCTCAGCCGCGACTTCTTCAGAAAGACGCGTGCGCGAGTCATACATGGTGAGCAGAATCGTACTCAGCGTCAGATCAGGATTCAGATGGTCGTTGATGAGCAGGATGTTCTTGAGCAGCTGGCTCAACCCCTCGAGCGCGTAATACTCACACTGAATGGGAATCAGCACTTCGCGGGCGGCGACGAACGCGTTGATCGTGAGCAGCCCCAGGCTCGGCGGGCAATCAATGAACACGAAATCGATGTGGTGTTCACGATGACTCAGGTAAGCGTCGATCGCCTGCCAGAGTCGAAACTCACGGGAGGGCATGCTCACGAGTTCGATTTCTGCGCCGGCGAGGTCGAGACTCGACGGAGCGACCAACAAGTGCTCGTTCTCTCCGCTGGTGGTGATGACGTCGGCGAGCGACTGCTCCCCGATGAGCACGTCATAGATGCCGGGACGGCCATCACGAATGTCGACACCGAGCGCAGTGGAGGCGTTGCCCTGTGGGTCAAGATCGATCACCAGCACAGACAGCCCAGCGCGGGCCAGAGCGGCCGCCAGATTCACCGTGGTGGTGGTTTTGCCCACGCCACCCTTCTGGTTGGTCACGCTGATAATGCGAGTATGCGCTGGCTTACGAAACTCGAGCGTCTCGGCGCGGCGGCGGCGATCAGAAAGTCGCGCGATCTCCTGAGCCAGAGGGGTCGATGCGTCGAAATCCACGAAGAAACCCTCCTGCAGCGTGATGGTGAACAGCACCCAGTCTAGTGCGCCCCACCGACAGGCGCGCCGCGTGTCTCCACAGCATGTTTCACGTGAAACACGGCCGCCAAACGATGCTCCAGTGACCGCTGGATGCCCTACGCTTGCGCAGCCGCCTCGTCAGCCCGCTCCTGATCAGGTGTCTGACCCACCGGAGCCACAGTGGGCCACCCCAGACTCGACCCGACCGGCAGTTCATCAGCAGGAGCGCCCAATCCGGGTGCGACCTCCGCTGACACACCAGGCAATGGCTCACTCATTATGCGCTCCTTCGCTCGCCCTGACCTTCGGCTGTTTCACGTGAAACCTCACCGACTATTCTTCGCCAACAATGACCGCGCGTCGACCGCGTACCACCGTCGTCGGTTCGTCAAGGTACTCAGAGCCGACCACTTCCACGCGCACATCTTCAAGATGCTGCTTGCGAATCGCCTTGGCCGCTGCCTCGATCTCGTCATGAGCCGAGCGCCCTTTCATGAGCAGCAGCTCGCCTCCCGGCACCAGCAGTGGCGCTGTCCAACCGAGCAGGGTCTTCAGTGCACTCACCGCACGCGCAGTGACCACATCGACTTGAAACTCGTCGAATACCTCCTGCGACCGAGCACGCACCACCTGCACATTGGTGAGGCCCAACCGGGCACTCTCCTCTTCGAGCCAGGCACAACGCCGCTCCATCGGGTCAATAAGCACGAAATGAGCGTCAGGCCGCACACACGCGAGCACCAAGCCCGGCAGCCCAGCGCCACTGCCCACATCGGCAACCCGAGCGTTCTGTGGGATGGCCTCGGCAATCGCCGCACAATTCAGCAGATGCCTGCTCCAGAGACGCGCATACTCACGTGGGCCAAGCAGCCCCAGCCGCTCGCCGTGCTCATAGAGATCATGAGCCAGACGCACGAGCAGCTCTCGTGAATCGGCGAAGCGCTCAGCGACAACGGCCGGTTCCGGCTCGAGTTCCGATTGCTCCTGTGTCATGTCAGCCGCCTGAGTGACTCAGTGCTGCTCGTCAGCAGAGTCGGCGAGTGTCAGCACCACGTGACGAGAGCGCCCCTCCCCCTCAGACTCGCTGTTCAGGCTGCGCTCACGCGCGAAGTCGTGCACCAGCTTGCGCTCATAAGAAGAAAGTGGCTGCAGATCAACACGGTCGCGCCCACCGCGGAGACGCTCTGCAGCATTCGCGACAATCTGCTCGAGCTCTTCGGCACGGCGCTCACGCGAACCCTGCACATCAAGCACCAGACGGGTGAATTCACCGGTCTTCTGCTGCACCGCCAGCCGAGTCAGCTCTTGCAGGGCATTCACCGCTGCCGGTGAAGACAGGCGGTCAAGGTTGGTGCCCTCTTCGTCAGAGTTCACCTCGAGATATGCCCTGCCGTCGCGCACATCGATATCAATGTCTCCGTCGAGATCAGCAATGTCGAGCAGCTCTTCGATGTAATCGGCGGCGATATCGCCCTCGACTTCGAGAGTGCTGCGGCCGTCAGTCTCTGCCTGCACTGGCTCAGTGGTCTCCTGCTCGCTCATCACTTGCCCTTCCTGTTCTTCCTGCTGGTGTTTGAGCCCTTGCCCTGCGGGCGTTTCGGGGCTGATGTCTCATCATCGGCAGATGCTGCCTGGGCTGACTCTCCGCTGGGGGCACTCGGCGAATCGCTCTCACTGGCCACCGCCCCGGTGTTCGAACCCTGCTTCTTTGCCCGGTTCTTGCCCACAGGCTGCTGCCGCTGCCCCTGAGGTCGCCCCTCACGCTTCTCGAGCTGCGCCTGCTCGGCATCGGTCAGCTTGCCCTTGGCAGCCAGACGACGCTGACGCTCGAAATATGCTTCGCTGCCCGGGGTCGGCATGTTGCGAATCACGATGAACTGCTGCACCATCGTCCAGAGATTGCTGACGAACCAGTAGAGCAGCACGCCGATCGGAAAAGCCACACCCGAGAACACCATGATGAACGGCATGCCGTACATGAGCATTTTCTGCTGGCGGAACATCGGCGACTCTTTGGCCTCGGCTGAGATGTTCTTGCCCATGATCTGCACGCTCGTATAGAGCTGTGAGCCGACCATGAACACCACGAGCGCGGCAGCGAGGCCAACAACCGGCCACTGCACCGGATTCTCGTTGATCGCACTCATCAGTGTGGTCGCGAGTTTGGCGCCGAACAGGTGCGCCTCTGAGAAGTCGCTTGCCAGATCTGCGTTCAGCAGGCCGACGCCGGCCTGACCGCGCGAGCTGGCATTGAGCACAGAGAACAGACCGAAGAAGATCGGCATCTGCACCAGAATCGGCAGACACCCGGCCAGGGGGTTGGTGCCGGCCTCTTTGTACAGCGCCATCTGCTCTTCGGCCATGGCCTGGCGGGATGCCTGATCGCGTTTGCCTTTGTACTTCTGTTGCAGCGCGCGCATCTTGGGCGCCAACTCGAGCGATACTCGCTGTGACCGTATCTGCTTGACGAACAGCGGAATCAGCGCCGCACGCACCACCAGCACAAGACCGACAATCGACAACGCCCAGGCAACACCGGAGGCGCTGGGCAGGCCGACCACGGCTGTCCAGAGCCAGTGCCAGCCAACCAGAACCAGCTCGATGATCCATTTGATGGGCCACATAATGCTGTCGAGGATGTTCACATCAACTCTCTCTCTGCGGGGGAAGGGTGCCGATGCCGGTGCTCAGCACGGGAGCCGGAACACGAAGTCGACCGTGGCCGAACGTGAGATCAGATTGCCCAGAACCCTCATGGCGATGTGGCACAGGTTCTATGCCCCCCTTGCCAAAGGGATTGCAACGCAGTAGGCGCCAGGTTACAAGACCGGTTGCGACCACAAAGCCTCGCTGCTGGTAAGCCTCGACCGCATAAGCGGAGCAGGTGGGATAAAAGCGACAGACGTCACCATAAAGTGGAGAGACGAATCTGCGCCAAAGCCGAAGTACGAAAATGGCGACGTTACGCGGCAGCATCCAGACGAATGCGGCGGCACGCATCAGCACCACTCTCACATTCATGAAGGTCTCCTGCTCTCATGCCCTCTGTGATCACTCGCCGCTGACAGCACCTGCTCACGCAGCTGGGCAAAGGTTGCCTCGGCTGCGCCAGGGCGAGCTCGTACCACCACGTCGAGGCCGCTCGGATGCTCGCGCAGCAGCTCTCGAGCGATCTCGCGAAGCCTGCGCTTGACGAGGTTGCGAGTAACCGCGTTGCCCACGGCCTTGCTGGTGACGAAACCCACGCGTGTGACATGCTGCGCATCAGTGCGCAGCAAATGCACGATCAGATGAGCGGTGTGCGCACGGCGACCACGTCGGCTCACCTGGGCAAAGTCGCTGCCTGCCCTCAGGCGGTGAGCCCGATCGAGCATGTGTTACGCAGCGAGTTCGGTACGGCCCTTGCGACGACGGGCGTTCAGGATCGAACGGCCGGCGCGGGTGGCCATGCGGGCACGGAAGCCGTGCTTCTTGGCACGACGACGGTTGTTGGGCTGGAAAGTGCGCTTGCTCATGAGTATCTCCGAAAGTTTGTGTGTGACTCGGCCAGCGAGTCGGGCAACTAGCGTTTAAACCTATCCGAAGCGGGGGGTCAGGTCAAGCTGCGGAAAACGGCAACCCTCAAGTATCACTGGCTGCAATGCGGTTTGCGCAATGACACGCCGATGACGCTGTGAAATTGATTTGCCATGATTGGGCAGAGCACGGTAGCGTATCGACAGCGGCTTGGAACGAGTCGCTTTCCACAGTTATACACATGTGAGAAACCCTGTGCAAAACTCTGTGGAATTCTCAAGACGCCCAGGGAGCAGGCATGCCGCATATCGACGCGACTGCCGACCTCGAAGGCTTCTGGGCCGAGATTCTCAACACTTTGCGCACAGATGAACGCATCTCTGGCCAGCTCTCTGGTTTCGTGGGCCTCATCCACCCAAAGGGCGTCATCGGAGACACCATCTTTCTCGAGGTACCCGACGAGCTCGCCCGCGAGATGATCGAGCACCGGGCACGCGGCCCCCTGATCGACGCACTGCCTGTCGTGCAAGAGACCCCGGTGATCACCTCATTCGCAGTAGTGGTCAACTCGTCACTGCGCAGCGCCCCCGAACACGTCACTCACCCGGCCGAACCAACAACGGCTCCAGCTCTGGTGACCGCTCCAGCCGAACCTGAGCCCACTGGCTTCGTGCCGGTAGTGTCTGCGCAACCTGCACAGCCGGCCGCTACACCCACCAGCAACGCCAAGAACTCTCGCCTGAACCCGAAGTACACCTTTGACAACTTCGTCATCGGCGCTTCGAATCGCTTCTCGCACGCCGCTGCGTTCGCAGTGGCAGAGACACCCGCTAAGGCGTACAACCCCCTGTTCATCTATGGCGAGTCGGGCTTGGGCAAAACCCACCTGCTGCACGCGATCGGCCACTACGCCATCAGTCTGTTTCCTGGCATTCGGGTGCTCTATGTGAGCTCAGAGGAGTTCACCAACGACTTCATCAACTCAATTCAGCGCAATGAGACCGCCGAGTTTCAGTCTCGCTATCGCGACATCGATATTCTGCTGATCGACGACATTCAGTTTCTGCAGGGCAAAGACTCGACCCAAGAAGCGTTCTTTCATACGTTCAACACCCTGCACGATCACAACAAGCAGCTGGTGATCACCAGTGATCTGCCCCCAAAGCAGCTGACCGGCTTTCAAGAGCGCATGACTTCACGCTTTGAATGGGGCCTGACCACCGACGTACAGGCACCCGACCTCGAAACGCGCATCGCCATCCTGCGTCGCAAAGCCGAAAGCGAGCACAGCGCCGTACCCGATGACATTTTGGAGCTGATCGCCAGTCGCGTCTCGTCGAACATTCGCGAGCTCGAAGGCACCCTGCTGCGGGTTATCGCTTATGCCAGCATCGAACAGCGCCCAGTCGACTTCCAAGTCGCGCAGGCTGCCCTCAAAGACATGATCACCCTGGCCGACGACAACGTCATCGACCCCGAGACGATCATTCAGACCACCGCGAACTACTTCTCACTGCGCGTCAGCGACATCACCGGCAGCTCAAGGGCGCAGCAGATCGCGCTCGCCCGCCAGATCGCTATGTACATCTGCCGTGAGCTGACCAGTCTCTCGCTGCCCAAGATCGGGCAGCTGTTCGGCAATCGCGACCACACCACCGTGATGTACGCCAACAACAAGATTGCTCGCCTCATGCAGGAGCGTCGCAACATCTACACCCAGGTCACCGATATCTCGACTGCCGTTAAACAGGCACATCGCTGACTTTTCCACACCCTTTTCTTCGCAATACCCACAGAGTTCTCCACAGGCTTGTGGAAAACTGTCGAAATCAGTGGATAACCACGTCTTATCTGTGTAATTCAGCCACGGCAAAATTATCCACAAGAGTTTTTCCACAGCTCTCTCCACAAGCTGTGCACAACTTACACGGATGTGATTCTCGCGAATTACAAGGGATTCCGAGATTCATCCACGGAATCCACAGGAGTTATTGCGATTGATGTAATTCCATTGCAGACGACGAGAATTCCACGAACCTTGAGCGGAGTTGTGTTCCCCGCGTCTATACGTCATGTGACCAAAATCTCGCCGACCGACACACCTCTCATCTGTGAGACAATGTCAGCACCGTTTTTGTGTCTTCAGCGCCCTGCTGCCTGTTGGCACATGTGTTTCGAGAAGAAGGCGTCGTGAAACTCCAGATCAATCGTGACCTGCTCGCCGAGGCTGTCTCATTCGCCGTCAAGCTCTTGCCTCAGCGCACCACACTGCCCATCCTGGGTGGCATCCTGCTTGAGGCCGTCGGCTCAGATCTGAACCTGGCCTCCTTTGATTACGAGGTCTCGTCTCAGACCGCAGTCGCCGCTGACGTCGAGACCGAGGGCAGTGTGCTGGTCTCGGGCCGGCTGCTCAACGACATCGCGGCCAAGCTGCCTGCCGATGAGGTCACCCTCTCTGTTGAAGACAACAAACTGCTGGTCACCAGTGGTTCGGCTCGGTTCGAGCTGTTCACGATGCCCCTTGAGGAGTATCCGAATCTGCCGCAGATCGAGGCCTGGTCGGGTGAGGTCGACGCCGAGCGCTTCTCTGACGCCATCTCACAGGTCGCCGTGGCCGCGTCTCGTGACGATGTGACCCCGGTCATCACCGGTGTCGAGATCGAGGTCGCCGACGGAGAGCTCACCTTCCTGGCCACTGACCGCTACCGAGTCGCCGTGCGCGGCATCGATTGGAACAACACCGCACAGCTGACCGAGACCGCCCTGGTGCCCGCGCGCACCCTGAGCGAGGTCGCCAAGACCTTCGCACACGAGGGCACGGTCAAGATCGCCCTGGTCAAGAACGACGACCGAGAGATCGTGGGTTTCAGTGCGAATCGTCGCACGGTGACGTCGCTGCTGATCAAGGGCAACTACCCGCCGGTGCGTCGTCTGTTTCCCGAGACCGTCGAGAATTCGGCAGTCGTGAACACCGCCGAGCTCATCGAGGCCGTGCGTCGCGTGCAGGTCGTGCTTGAGCGCGACAGCCCACTGCGCTTCACGTTCAACCTCGATGGGGTCACCCTTGAGGCGCTGGGCTCCGACCAGGCGCAGGCGAGCGAGCACGTCGAGGCGTTCCTCACCGGAGACGACGTGGTGCTCTCGCTCAAGCCGCAGTTCTTAATCGACGGTTTGGCTTCGACGCGCAGCGAGTTCGCCAAGCTCGGTTTCACCAAGACCGACAACCCGCACAAGCCCGGACCCGTGCTGATCACCGGGCAGACCAGCAAAAACGACGTCGACCCCGCGCGCTTCCGCTACCTGCTGCAGCCCAACCTGCTGCTGCGCTAGCAGGTCACCGTGTATGTGCAGTCGCTGGAGGTGCACGACTTCCGCAACTACACCCATGCGCGTCTGAGCCTCGGTCCGCAGATCTGGGTCTTTGCGGGGCGCAACGGCCAAGGCAAAACCAACCTGATCGAGGCCATCCGCTATTTGTCGGTCTTCGGCTCGCACCGGGTCTCGTCGCTTGCTCCCCTGCTGCGTGCGGGCACTGCCCAGGCGGTCATTCGCGGAGCGATCGTGCATGCGGGTCGGCAACTGCAGATCGATGTGCAGCTCAACGAGGGCGCGGCCAACCAGATTCGTTTGAATCGCAGTGCTCGCAAGGTCGGCGAAGTTGCCGGCCAGTTCGCTACAGTGCTCTTCGCTCCCGAAGATCTCGCTCTAGTCAAGGGCGGGCCAGAGGTTCGACGCCGAGCGCTTGACGAGCTGAGCGTTGGCGTGCGCGCCCGCTTCGCCGAAACGCTGAGCGATTACGAGCGGGTGCTGCGTCAGCGCAATGCCCTGTTGAAGTCGGCTCGAGCCAATCGCCTCGGGGCCGACAGCCTTTCTACCCTCGATGTGTGGGACGATCAGCTGGCGGCACTCGGAGCGCAGATTCTGCTGGCTCGGCGTGACTTGGTGCAGCGCCTGGCCGAGCCACTCAATCGGCTCTACGACCTGATCGCCGACAGCGACGCACGAGCGACGGCGACATTGGTGACCAATGTAGTGGCTGAGGCTGACGGTGATATCGAGATGGTGACGCAGAGTCTGCGAGCTCAGTTGATCGCAGCGCGCACGGATGACCTCGATCGTGGCGTGACCAGCGTCGGCCCGCACCGCGATGACCTGTTGCTCGAGATCAACGGGTTGCCGGCCAGAGAGTATGCCAGCCATGGCGAGAGCTGGTCGCTTGCGCTGGCGTTTCGTCTGGCTGGGGCCGAGGCGCTGCGCGCGGTGAGCCCGGCCGGCGACCCGGTGCTGATTCTCGACGATGTGTTCGCCGAGCTCGACAGTGCTCGTCGCCAGCGCCTGATCGAGCTTGCTGCTGACTACGAGCAGGTGCTCATCACGGCCGCGGTGCTCGAAGACGTGCCCCATTTTGGTGACCGACCGACCCGTGTGGTGCACGTCGACCACGGGGTGCTCACTGGTGACGGGGTTGTGACGCAGAGTCAGGGGGGTGTGGATGGCCGAGATCAGAGATGAGGCATCGCTCGTTTATCTGCGGCTTCGTCGTCGCTTCTCGGGTCGCCGTCGCAAGGCCGCGAGCACTCCCGATCAAGGGCAGGAGGCCTTCGAACCCGGGCGTGACCCGCGTGGGCTCGGTCGTGTGCTCGATCGCCTGGCGCATGAGCGAGGCTGGGAACCGACGCTCGAGAAGGCTCGTCTGGCCACTGAGTGGCACACCATCGTTGGTGACGACGTCGCTCAGCACACATCAGCGCGGCTCAACGGCACTGTTGTCGAGGTGCAATGTGCCTCTACGGCCTGGGCGGCGAATCTCAAACTTATGAAGTCGCGCTTGCTGGGGCGCATCACCGAGCTGCTGCCTGATCTGAAGGTCAGCGATATGCGGTTCATCGGCCCCGATGCGCCCTCGTGGAAGCGCGGCATTCGGTCGGTGCCAGGGCGCGGCCCGCGCGACACCTATGGGTGATCTGGCCGAAACACACCAGAGAGAAGAAAAAACCCGCTCAGAAGGCCGAAAACAGGCCGCTCAACGGCGTTTCTTGGTAGACTGTACAGGCTGGTCGGCCGGGGGCTGATCGGCATCACACAAGGAGCCCATACAGACATGACGCAGCAGCCGCACTCGTACGACGCCAGTGACATCACCGTTCTTGAAGGGCTCGAAGCCGTTCGCAAACGCCCAGGCATGTACATCGGCTCCACCGGCCCGCGAGGGCTGCACCACTTGGTATACGAAGTGGTCGACAACGGTGTTGACGAGGCGCTGGCCGGGTACGCCACACACATCGAGGTGACCCTGCTGCCCGACAACGGTGTGCGAGTGGTCGACAACGGCCGAGGCATCCCGGTGGCGGAGCATCCTACCGAACACAAGTCTACCGTTGAGGTGGTCATGACCGTGCTGCACGCTGGCGGCAAGTTTGGCGGCGGCGGCTACTCGGTCTCAGGCGGTCTGCACGGTGTGGGCATTTCGGTGGTCAACGCTCTGTCGACCCGAGTTGACACCGAGGTGCGGCGCGACGGCTACGTGTGGCGACAGTCGTTCGAGAAGGGCGGCCACCCCATCGGCAGCCTTGAGCGCGGTGAGGCCACTGACGAGACCGGCACCTCTCAGACGTTCTGGGCCGACGGCGAGATCTTCGAGACCACGGTCTTCGACTTCGAGACGCTGCGTCAGCGCTTTCAGCAGATGGCTTTTTTGAACAAGGGTCTGACGATCACCTTGACCGACCTGCGGGGCGAAGAGCCTCATGAGGTGCGCTACCACTACGAACGCGGCCTAGTCGACTACGTGCAGTTTTTGAACGAGTCGAAGAAGGTCGAGATCATCAACGACCCGATCATCGACTTCGAGTCAGAAGACCCCGAGAAGCAGCTGTCGCTTGAGGTCGCGCTGCAGTGGACCAGCGCATACACCGAGAGCGTGCACACCTACGCCAACACGATCAACACCCATGAGGGCGGCACGCACGAAGAGGGTTTTCGCGCTGCGCTCACCACACTGATCAACAAGTACGGGCGCGAGAAGGGCATCCTCAAAGACAAAGACGAGAACCTCAGCGGCGACGACGTGCGCGAGGGGCTCACTGCAGTGGTCTCGATCAAGCTGGGCGAACCGCAGTTCGAAGGCCAGACCAAGACCAAGCTCGGCAACACCGAGGCCAAGGCCTTTGTGCAGAAGGTCACCTACGATCAGCTTGCCGACTGGTTCGACCGCAACCCGCAACAGGCCAAAGACATCGTGCGCAAGGGGCAGCAGGCATCGCAGGCCCGCTTGGCCGCGCGCAAGGCGCGTGAGGCCACCCGTCGCAAGAGCGTGCTCGAGTCGGGCGGCATGCCCGGCAAGCTCAAAGACTGCTCGTCGAAGAACTCCGAAATTTGCGAGATCTTCTTGGTTGAGGGCGACTCGGCTGGCGGTTCGGCGGTGCAGGGGCGCAACCCCGAGACGCAGGCGATTCTGCCGCTTCGCGGCAAGATCCTCAACGTCGAGAAGGCCCGCCTCGATCGCGCGCTGCAGAACAACGAGATTCAGGCCATGATCACGGCTTTCGGCTCGGGCATCGGCGAAGAGTTCAACTACGAGAAGCTGCGATATCACAAGATCGTGTTGATGGCCGACGCCGACGTCGACGGTGCGCACATTGCGACACTGCTGTTGACCTTCTTCTTCCGCTACATGAAGCCCCTGATCGAGCACGGGCACGTGTTCCTCGCGCAGCCACCGCTCTACCGGCTCAAGTGGAGCGACCAAGAGCACGAGTTCGCATATTCCGATGACGAGCGCGACGAATTGCTGGCCGCCGGGCGCGAAGCCGGCCATCGGCTGCCAAAAGATTCGGGCATCCAGCGCTATAAGGGCTTGGGCGAGATGAATTACCAAGAACTGTGGGAGACCACGATGGACCCCGAGACCCGCACGCTGCTGCAGGTGCAGCTTGATGACGCCGCCAAGGCTGACGAGGTGTTCTCGGTGCTCATGGGCGAAGACGTCGAGTCGCGTCGCTCGTTCATTCAGACGAACGCGAAGGATGTGCGATTCCTCGACATCTGACCATCTGACGCGCCAGCGCGTGAGCACAGCAGACGAATCGCACCACAGGAGAGACGAGAACATGGCGAACGACACCCAGGGCCCCGAAGACACCGGTGAGGGCCAGGCGGCCGCACCCGAGCACAACCACGGCAAGATCTCGCAGGTCGACCTCAACGTCGAGATGCAGAAGTCGTACCTCGATTATGCGATGAGCGTGATCGTCGGGCGTGCGCTGCCAGACGTGCGCGACGGCCTGAAGCCGGTGCATCGTCGTGTGGTCTACGGCATGTTCGACGGCGGCTACCGCCCCGACAAGGCGTTCAACAAGTGCTCGCGTGTGGTCGGTGAGGTGATGGGTCAGTATCACCCGCACGGTGACTCGGCGATCTACGACACCCTGGTGCGCCTCGTGCAGCCGTGGAGCCTGCGCTACCCGCTCGCACTGGGTCAGGGCAACTTCGGCTCGCCGGGCAACGACCCCGCAGCCGCGCCGCGATACACCGAGACCAAGATGGCCCCGCTGGCTCTCGAGCTGGTGCGCGATATCGACGAAGAGACCGTCGACTTCCAAGACAACTACGACGGCAAGACCCAAGAGCCCGTCGTGCTGCCGGCGCGTTTTCCCAACCTGCTGGTCAACGGCTCGGTGGGCATCGCCGTGGGCATGGCCACCAACATTCCGCCGCACAACCTGCGTGAGGTCGCCCAGGGAGCCATCTGGCATCTGCAGCACCCGGAGGCCACTCGCGAACAGCTGCAGGATGCGCTGATTGAGCGCATCAAGGGCCCAGACTTCCCCACTGGTGCCCTGATTCTCGGCCGTAAGGGTATCGAGCAGGCGTATCGCACCGGGCGCGGTTCGATCACCATGCGTGCCGTGGTCAACATCGAAGAGATTCACAATCGCACCTGTCTGGTGATCACCGAGCTTCCGTACCAGGTCAACCCCGACAACTTGGCGATTAAGATCGCCGAGCTGGTCAAAGATGGGCGCGTCGCAGGCATTGCCGACATTCGCGACGAGACCTCGGGCCGTACCGGTC
This sequence comes from Pseudoclavibacter soli DSM 23366, assembly GCF_000423505.1. Lineage (GTDB taxonomy): Bacteria > Actinomycetota > Actinomycetes > Actinomycetales > Microbacteriaceae > Pseudoclavibacter_A > Pseudoclavibacter_A soli. Next base: position 63,803 of record NZ_KE384027.1, on the reverse strand, counting down.
AGCGTCTGGTCATCGTGCTCAAGCGTGACGCCGTGGCCAAGGTCGTGCTTAACAATCTGTACAAGCACACCCAGCTGCAAGACAATTTCGGCGCCAACATGCTCGCGCTGGTCGATGGGGTGCCGCGTACCCTCACGATCGACCAGTTTGTGTCGCTGTGGGTCACCCACCAGGTCGAGGTCATCGTGCGGCGCACGCGCTTCCGTCTGCGCAAGGCCGAAGAGCGCGCCCACATTCTCGAGGGCTATCTCAAGGCGCTTGACGCGCTTGACGAGGTCATCGCGCTGATTCGGGCGTCCGCCACGGTCGAGATCGCCCGCGAGGGGCTGCAGAAGCTGCTTGGCATCGACGAGCTGCAGGCGCGCGCCATTCTCAACATGCAGCTGCGTCAGCTGGCTGCCCTGGAGCGCCAGAAGATCACCGATGAGTACAACGAGCTGCAGGCGCGCATTGCCGAGTACCATGCGATTCTGGCCGACGAGGCTCGTCAGCGCGAGATCATCGCCGAAGAGCTCACCGAAATCGTCGACAAGTTCGGCGACGATCGCCGCACGCACATTCAGCTGGGCTACGACGGCGATATGTCGGTTGAAGATCTGATTCCCGAAGAAGAAGTGGTCATCACGATGACCCGCGGGGGCTACATCAAGCGCACTCGCTCAGACAACTACCGCTCGCAGCACCGCGGCGGCAAGGGCGTCAAGGGCGCGCAGCTGCGGGCCGACGATATCGTCGACCACCTGTTCGTGACCACCACGCACCATTGGCTGCTGTTCTTCACTGACGCCGGCCGGGTCTACCGTGCCAAGGCCTACGAGGTGCCCGAGGCTGGTCGTGACTCCAAGGGCCAGCATGTGGCCAATCTGCTGGCGCTGGCACCCGATGAAAAGATCGCCCAGGTGCTCGATTTGGCCGACTACGAGCAGGCAGAGTACTTGGTGCTGGCTACCCGCAATGGCTTGGTCAAGAAGACTGCGCTCGGCGCCTACGACTCGAACCGTTCGGCCGGTCTCATCGCGGTGAGCCTGCGCGATGGCGACGAACTCGTCTCGGCGCTGCTGGTCAACTCCACCGACGACATTCTGCTGGTGTCTCGCAAGGGGCTGAGTCTGCGGTTCACCGCAGATGACGAGGCGCTGCGCCCAATGGGGCGTGACACCTCGGGCGTCAAGGGCATCTCGTTCCGCGAAGGCGACTGCCTGCTGTCAGCATCGGTGATTGCACATGACACCGAAGGCGACGAGAGCACGAACGACGACGCATTTGTCTTCGTGGTGACCGAAGGCGGCTATGCCAAGCGCACATCCGTTGGCGAATACCGAGTGCAGGGGCGCGGTGGCAAGGGCATCAAGGTGGCCAAGCTCAACGACGACCGCGGTGATCTGGCGGGTGCGCTGATCGTGGGCGAGGCCGACGAAGTGCTCGTCGTGTTGGCTGGTGGCAAGGTGATACGCTCATCAGTGGCCGAGGTGCCCGCCAAGGGCCGCGACACCATGGGCGTCGTGTTCGCCCGGCCCGATGACAACGACCGAGTGATCTCGGTGGCACGCAACGAGGAGCGCAGCCTCGACGTCGACGAAGAGGCCGCCCCGGCAGCTGAAGAGTCGGCGGCTGGCGCGCAGCACTGAGAGGAACCCCGATGAACTCGACTGCACAGCGCTTGACCGGTAAGAGCTCCGACGGCGGGCGTCGCCTGGTGCATCTGCGCTTGGTCAACATCAACGTGCTCTCTGCCGCCAAGGTTTCGCTGCTCGTCTCGCTCGGGCTGGCGATCGCCGGCATCGTGGTGGCGTTCGTGCTGTGGCTGTTGATCGCGCAGCTCGGGCTGTTTGCTCCGATCAACGAGTTGTTCGCGACCACCACCTCTGACGGTGCCGAGAACATCGCCAAGATCTTCAGCTTCGGCACGGTGCTCGGCTTGGCCGTGCTTGGCGGCATCGTCGTGGTCATCTTCGGCACTTTGGTGGGCGCGCTGTTTGCCGTGATCTACAACGCGGTGACTCGCGTGGTGGGCGGGCTGAAGCTCACATTCACCAACGCCAAGTAGAAATCTCGGCTCAGTTTGAGTCGGGCGGCACTGATGGGGTAGACTCTTCCAGTGCTGTGTACGGGCCTATAGCTCAGGTGGTTAGAGCGCTTCGCTGATAACGAAGAGGTCCCTGGTTCAAGTCCAGGTAGGCCCACCAACACACAGCCATCGAGCGTGAGGCTGTGATCCACTCCCCCACATCTCGAGACGGGGCCTTAGCTCAATTGGTAGAGCGCCTGCTTTGCAAGCAGGAGGTCAGGGGTTCGATTCCCCTAGGCTCCACAGTTCTGGCTGCACCCTCTCACCCCTTTTTACCTGCGCTGCGCGCGGCGCGTGCGCGGTAGGGGTGAAATTGCGCGGCAGGGGTGATGCAGCTTCACCCCCACCGCACAAATCCGGGTTTCTTCACCCCTACCGCGGGTTTTCACCCCCAGTGCACACCTTCACCCCTACCGCACACGTTCACCCCTGGTGCGAAATTCCTCTTGGTGCGGGTTTTCACCCCTGGTGCGCGGTAGCTTGCCGCACGAGTGCACGCAGCCGCTGCTCGACCGCTGGGGTCACCTCGGTGACAGCGAACACCGTGGGCCAGAGCGCCCCGTCGTCGAGCGTGGCGACGTCATTGAAGCCAATGGTCGCGTAGCGGGTGTCGAACTTCGAGGCCGACTGAAAAAAGGTCAGCACCTGGTCATCGATGGCATAGGAGGGAAAGCCGTACCATGTCTTGGGATTCAGCTGTGGGGCCTCTTCAGAGACGATGACGTGGTAGCGCTCAGCCAGGTGCCGATCTGGCTCTGGCAGGGCTGCGATGGCCTCGAGGCAGGCGGTGTAGTCGAGGGCTCGTTTCGCGGCGCCCTTCAGGCCTTTCTGAGCCTGCAGCTCGGCGGCTCGCTGACGCATAGCTGCGCGTTCGGTTTCGCTGAACCCGTCTGGGGTGGTTTTCGATGTCTCGGTCATGCTGCCTCCGGGGTCAGGTGACATGGTGGAGGCTCAATCATGACAGAAACGCGCCTTGCGGTGAGAAACCACGAGACGCGTTCTGAGATGACGCTTGGGTGCGACTACTGGGCGTCGGAGTCGAACTCGTCGTCGATGCCGATCCAGTGTTCATCTGCGAGGGTCACTGCGCGAACCACGGCAACGCCGACGCCGATGGCCGCTGCAGCGGCGACACCGATGAGGATGAAACGACCGACGCCGCGCTTCTTGGCGGGCTTGGCAGCCTCGGCGGCCTTCTCAAGCCCCTCGGAGACCTTGGTGCGCACCTCGGTGCTCGCTGGGGCGTCTTTGAGCGCCTCAAGCACAGCTTTGGCTGTGCCGACTGCCGCGACCGCGGCGGGAACGACATCAGCGTAGAAACGATCTTTGGCGACCTGTGCGGCCTTGCCTGCCTGATCGGCGCCCTTCTGCGCGAGGGGCTTGACCGCCTCAGCGCCCTTTTGTGCCAACGGCTTGACGGTATGCTCGGTGAATTTCTCGAAATCGCCGACCGCCTTCTCGAGACGAGCCTTGAGGGTTTCGATGCTCTCGGATGTGTTCTCAGCCATGATGACCTCCTCATGCCCATTGTGCCATCTTCGTCTGACATCTGTTGATCTGGGTGGTGACGTTCGCCCACGGCACAGCGGGTGCATACCGAATGCCCTAGATTGGTGTGGAAGAATTGCAGGCATGACTCAGCACACCCACACCGCAACCATCCACACCAACCACGGCGACATTGTGGTCGATCTGTTCGGCCTGCACGCCCCCGCAACCGTTGAGAACTTCGTGGGCCTCGCCACCGGTGAGAAGCAGTGGAAGCATCCCGCCACAGGTGAGGCGCAGGAGGGCCCGCTCTACAAAGACGTCGTGTTCCACCGTGTGATTCCCGGCTTCATGATTCAGGGTGGCGACCCGATCGGCACCGGTACCGGTGGCCCGGGGTACAACTTCGACGACGAGATTCACCCCGAGCTGCAGTTCAGCTCGCCATACCTGCTGGCCATGGCCAACGCCGGTCAGCGTTTCGGCCACGGCACCAACGGGTCGCAGTTCTTCATCACCGTCGACGCCACTCCGTGGCTCAACGGCCGGCACACCATTTTCGGTGAGGTTGCCGACGAGGCATCGCGCAAGGTCGTCGATGAGATCGCCGCAGTGCCCACCGCCGGTGCCGATCGCCCGGTCGACGATGTGGTGATCACGAGCATCGACGTCGTCAAGGCTTGAGGTGAGCACATACGCTCAGCGCCTCCGATATCGGCTCAGCCGACCGGGGGCACCCGTGGCTACCTATGCCATCATCGCGCTGTGCGTGCTGGCCTACGCCATTCAAGTGGTGTGGCCCGGGTTCACCGACCTCATGCTGTTCTACCCCGCCTACGTGGCCGGTGAGCCCAGCATCAGCACCCTGACGACCACCGAGTACCTACCGAACTGGGCACTGACCGGCGGTTTCGAGTTCGAGCCTTGGCGCGTGCTCACCTACGGGTTCGTGCACTCGACCAGCAGCTTCATCCCCTGGCATCTGCTGCTGAACATGTACACCCTCTGGGTGTTCGGCATGGTGCTAGAGCCAGCAATCGGCCGAGCTCGGTACATTACGGTTTACCTGTTCGGGCTTGCCGGAGGCGCGCTTGGTGCGTTCATTCTCTCGCCGAACTCTGCGGTCGTGGGGGCCTCTGGTGCACTGTTCGCCCTGATGGGCGCAGTGTTGGTTATTCAGCGCCGTGCCGGCGGCCAGATTGGGCAGCTGGTCGTGCTGCTCGCAATCAACCTGGTTTACGGTTTCTCCGTTGGTGGGGTGTCGTGGCAGGCGCACTTGGGCGGGCTGATCATCGGTCTGCTCAGTGGTGTGATTCTGGCCGAGACGCGTGCACCCAAAGACCGCGGACTGCAGAAGGTCTACTTTGCCATTCTCGGGCTTGTGGTGGTCGGGCTCTTCTATCTGACGCCGGCCATCATGTGGTACCGCTGAGCGAGACTCAGGAACGCCACTGAGTTGACATCAGGAAGCCGGCCATCAGCACGCCGAAGCCAGCCAAGATGTTGCCCTGGCCGAGAGCGGGGATGGGCCACTGTGATGGCAGGCTTATATAGTAGACAATGATCCAGGCGAAGCCGATGAGCATGAGCCCGAACATGACGTATTTGAACCACGGCGAGTTGCCTTTGCGCACCTTACGGCCACCAGTGGTGGTCTCGACGGTCTCAGGCTTGCGGTTCGTTTTCGTCTTCTTTGCCACGGATACGAGTGTAGCCTAAGGAGCTTTGAGCTGTGAGTGAACCGCAGACCCGTCGCGAGCGTCGTGCACGCTCCGGCGATCGTGCTTCGGCGGCTGCTGTACGGCGATCTGGCGGAGGCTGGCGTGCAGTTGTCGGCGTGATCGGCGAGTTGATGCTCACGGCTGGCGTGCTTGTGCTGCTGTTCATCGGCTGGAAGCTCTGGGTCAATGACGGGGTGGTCGATGCGGCACAGGAGCAGGCGGCCAGCGAATACTCAGACCAGTGGGCGCAGGCGCCAGACACCTCAGGAGACACCGAGACCACGACCACACCCCCCGACCCCACCATCGATCCGCAGGGCAATGAGGTCTTCGGCGTGGTCTATGCTGAGCGTCTCGGCGCGACCTGGCAGCGTCCAATCGCTCGCGGCGTCGAGCGCAAGCCGGTGCTCGACTCAATCGGCGCTGGGTGGTACCCCAGTACGCAACTGCCCGGTCAGGTCGGCAACTTTGCCATCGCGGCGCATCGAGGCGGCCAGGGCTCGAGCTTTCGGTATATCGACACACTGCAGGTCGGTGACAAGATCACCATTGAGACCCCTGACGGGTGGTATGTCTACACGTTCCGTAACACCGAGTATGTGATGGAGACCGCAGTCAGCGTGCTCGACGCGGTGCCTCAGCGCGACGGGGTCACGGCGACGGCGCGACTGCTCACGCTCACCAGCTGCAACCCATACCCGCTCTCGCACGGTGAACGCATCATCGCGTACGCAGTGTTTGACTCGTTCACTCCACGTGCGACCGGCGCTCCGGCCGTGCTCGACTATCTTCAGGAGGGCTGATGTACGGTCTGATCTGGCGTCTGCTGCCGGGGCCGCGTGCGGTTAAGGCACTTGAGGCGCTCGTGCTGCTGGCGGGTGTGCTCGCCTTGCTCAACTGGGTGGTGTTTCCTTGGGTCAACGAGTTCGTCGACACCGGATCGGTCACGGTGCAGCAATGAGCACGATTCTCGTCATCGACAACTACGACAGCTTCGTCTACACGATAAACGGCTATCTACAGCAGCTCGGCGCCGAAACGCGGGTGGTGCGCAACGACGAGCTCGATCGCGCCGAGTTGGCTGCGGCGCTCGACGAAGTCGACGGCCTGCTGGTTTCGCCCGGCCCTGGCACCCCTGCTGAGGCAGGCATCTCACCAACGGCGATCGAGATTGCCGCCGAGCGCAGTCTGCCCATGTTGGGCGTCTGCCTGGGGCATCAGGCGCTCGGTGAGGTGTTCGGCGCCACCGTCTCGCCCGCCGAGACGCTCATGCACGGTCGCCTCTCGCAGGTGATCCACGACGATGTGCCGTTCTACGCTGGCGTGCCAGAGCGCTTTCAGGCCACGCGATACCACTCACTAGCCATCGTCAACGAGACCGTGCCCGACGAACTCGAAGTGACCGCACGCACACCCGATGGCGTGATCATGGCCGTGCAGCATCGCACCCTGCCGCTGTGGGGCGTGCAGTACCACCCCGAGTCGGTACTCACCGAGCACGGCTATCGTCAGCTGGGCAACTGGCTGGAGCAGACCGGCGTCGTGGGTGCGGCTGAGCGCGGCGCACACCTCAGCCCGCTGATCGCCGGCTGAATCGATATTAACTCTTTGGCGCATCCGTCAGGATGCCCAACTGCGGCAGGTCAGTGCGTCTCAGTATCGCCTGTGTCGCCTTCGGGGCTTGGGCTGGCGCTCGGCTCGGGCTCACAGAGCGAGTTATCGGCAATGTAGTAGTAGAGCGTGACCACACTGTCGGTGTTCTTGGCCACCTGCTCACCCGCCTTCGGTGAGATGAACTGCACCGTGTAGCCAGAGGCCTGGCAGCGCTTGAGAGCTTGGGCCTTGCCGGTGATGCCGAGATCGCGCAGCTCAGCGATGGCGTTATTGATCGGCTGACCGACGAGGTCGTCGGGAATGATCACCATGCCAGATGAGATGGTCAGTGAGATCGACGTGCCCTGGCGTACCTGGCTGGCGGCGATCGGGCTCGAGCTGATCACGTGATCAGCGTCTACTTGATCGTTGATCACGCTTGAGACGGTTCCGAGACTGAGCCCGGCGGCCTCGAGCTTGGCCTTGGCCTCGTCTTGAGTGAGGCCCGAGACATCAGGCACTTCGACCATCGGCATACCGGTTGAGACGTGCACGGTGACGGTGGAGCCCTTGGTCACTAGGGTGCCTTCTTCGGGGTCGGCACTGATGACGCGACCGTTGGCCACCGTGGTGCTCGACTCGTCGACGCGTTCGGCGGTGAGACCACGGTCGCTCAGCGCCTGAGCAGCCACCTCATAGGTGTTGCCGGCAATGTCTGGAATGGCCACCTGCACGCCGTCTGGCCCAGACAGTCGAGGCTGCAGCAGCGCCAGCCAGAGCAATGCGATGACACCGACGACACCGAGCCCGATAACCACTGCCCACAGTGCGCCCACGCCACTCTTACGCAGCTCTTTGTCGATGAGTCTGGTTGAGGGGTCGTCGTCATCGAGGTCGAGATCGAAGTCGGAGTCGTCGGTGACCGCGGCGTTGAGCACCTGAGTGCTGTCGTTATCGAAGGTCGGGCCGAGGGTTGGCATTCCCTGTGCCAGGCGCTCGAGATCACGGCGCAGATCGTCGGCACTTTGATAGCGACGGTCGGGATCTTTTGCCAAGGCACCAAGAATCAGACGGTCGTCGTCGGCGGTGAGGCTCTCGTTCAGGCTGCTCGGTGTCGGCGCAGTGGCATTCACATGCTGATAGGCGATGGATGCCGGACTGTCACCTTTGAAGGGCAGGCGCCCAACCAGCAGCTGATAGAGAATCACTCCCACGCTGTAGAGATCGGCTCGGCCGTCGACGCGGTCGCCGCGAGCCTGTTCTGGTGCGAAGTAGAGCGCGGTGCCGACAACCGAACCGGTCATGCCGACGGTGCCCTCACTCTCGCTCAATGCGCGGGCCACGCCGAAGTCCATCACCTTGGCGTTGCCGGTCGAGGTGAGCATGACGTTGCCGGGTTTGATATCGCGGTGAATGATGCCAGCTCGGTGCGAGTACTCGAGTGCGCGCAGCACCTGGTCGATGATCTGCAGCGCTTCTTTGCGATCGATGGGCCCCTCTTCGAGTCGTTCTTTCAGCGTCTTGCCCTCGACATACTCCATGACGAGAAACGGCACCTGCTGAGGTTTCGCGTTGGGCCCGGCAGCGATGACATCTTGCCCGGCATCGAAAGTGCGCACGATGTAAGGGCTGGTCATGCGTGCGGCAGCCGTGGTCTCGTTACGGAAACGGCGTTGGAACACCGGGTCGTCGGCGAGCTGCGGGCGCAGCAGCTTGATCGCCACCGTGCGCCCAAGCCGGGTGTCGGTGCCGAGATAGACGTCGCCCATGCCGCCATGGCCGATCAATCGGCCCACGCGGTAGCGCCCGCTCAGCAGTGGCTGCTCGCTCATTTACCCACCTGTTGTCGTTCCTCGGCCGATTCTACCGGTAAAGCACGCAGATACGCGCTCAAGCTGGCCCTTCGGCCGCCGTCGATTACTGAACCGTTATGGATTCGTGTCTTTAAGGCGTAGGCGTCGGCGGCGAGGTAGACGTAGACGGCTCGGCAGGTGCAACGTATTTCGCGTAGTACTCGACCGTGATCGACTGACCAGCCTCAAACTGACCGGCTTCGTGTGAAACGACCTTGCCATCTTGGGCCGAGCCCGTGGTGTTGGCCACCTCAGAGCCGTTCACTGACAGCCCTTGGTTGTTCAGAATAGTCTTGACTGCGGCGAAGTCTTGACCCACGTATTCATTGGCGGAGATGGAGATCAGCTCGGCAGTGGGGCTTGGTGACGCCGAGGGCGAGGGCGAGGGCGTTGCCGTCTTGCTCGGGCTGGCCGAAGGGCTGGGCGAGGCTGATTGCGTTGCGCTCGGGCTCGGCGAGGCGGAAGGCTCAGCCTCTTCTGAGCCTCCGTTGAACAGTGACCAGAGGCTTGCTCCAGCGACGAGCGCCAGCAGCACGATCAGTGAGACCAGCGGCCAGGTCCATTTGCTGCGCCCTTTCTTGTTGCCAGCTTTGGCGTCAGCGGTCGCGGTGGTGGGTGTGGCTGCGGTGGAGACGGGCACGCCGTTTTGCGTACCGATGATCTGCGTGGCCGGCTGGGTGCTGATCAGCGCGGTCTCACCAAGCAGCGCGGTGGTCTGCTGGCCGGTGGGCGTGATCTGTGGCACCTCGATGGCGGCGGTTTTGATGTCGCCGACGCGCAGCGCCTGTGCGGCTTTGGCGAGATGCGTGGCCGACTGGGGGCGGTCGGCGGGGTTTTTGGCGATGCAGCTCATTACCAGTTTGTCGACGGCGCTGGGCACGCTGGTCGGCAGCGGTGGCGGCATCTCGTTGATCTGCGCCATGGCGATGGCGACTTGGCTCTCGCCGGTGAAGGGGCGTCGGCCGGCTAGGCACTCATAGGCCACGATACCCAACGAGTAGATGTCGGTTGCCGGGGATGCTGGATGGCCACTGGCCTGCTCGGGGGAGAGATACTGCACCGTGCCCATCACCTGACCGGTGGCCGTCAGCGGAACCTGATCGGCGATCCGAGCGATGCCGAAATCGGTGATCTTGACCCGATGGTCGGGGGTGATCAGCAGGTTTCCCGGCTTGACGTCGCGGTGCACAAGGCCGACCTTATGGGCGGCAGCCAACGCCGAGGCGGTCTGCGCCACGATATCAAGCACGTCGTCGACGGGCAGCACCCGTTCATGCTCGAGAATGTTCGAAAGTGGTTCGCCAGGCACGAGTTCCATGACGAGATAGGCGCTGCCGTTTTCTTCGCCGTAGTCGTAGACGCTGGCGATGCCCTCATGGTTGACGAGGGCAGCATGGCGCGCCTCGGCGCGGAATCGCTCGAGGAAGCCGGGGTCGCCCATGTACTCGTCTTTGAGGATCTTGATGGCGACGTCTCGACCGATGACTTCGTCGTATGCCTTCCAGACCTCGCCCATGCCGCCGACCGCAACGCGCGTCGTCAGCTTGTACCGAGAGCCGAACGTGAGGCCTGTCGTGGGTCTCATTTGTCTAACACCGCCTTCATGATCTTCTGCGCAATGGGCGCAGCCACCTTGTTCGAGCCCTCCGAGTTGTTGTACGAACCACCGTCTTCGACAACGACTGCAACGGCCACTTTGGGGTCGTTGGCCGGTGCGAAACCAGTGAACCAGAGATTGTACTGCCCATCTTTGGTCGTCTCGGCGGTGCCCGTCTTACCGGCGACGTCCACCCCGTCTATTCTTGCACCTGAGATCTCGGTAGACACGTTGTTCACCATGAGATCGGTGAGGGTCTGAGCGGTCTCAGGTGAGATCGCCTGACCGAGTTCGGTCTTCTCGAATTGCGAGGTGACTTCGAGACTCTGATTGCGCACTTGATCTATCAGGCTCGGCTGCAGTCGAGTGCCGCCATTGGCGATGGTGGCTGCCACAGAGGCCATCTGCAGGGGGGTGACGCGCACATTGGCCTGCCCGAAGCTCGACAGCTGCAGCTCGGCCGGTGAGGTTGGGGTGGGATAGCGGCTGGCGGTGACCGCAAGCGGAATGCTCAGGTCTTGATCGAAGCCGAAGGCTTCTGCGGTCGACTTCACCTTGTCGCTGCCGAGCTCGAGGCCCAGCTCGGCGAACGGGATGTTGCACGAATACTGCAGGGCGACTTTCAGCGTGACCTTCGAGGTGCCGCTGCCGCAGGCCCGGTTGGTGACGTTGTGAATCTGCGTCGTGCTCTGTTCAAGCGTGAGAGCAGCTGGGTTGTCGAAGTCGCTGTCAGGCGTGTAGCCGTTTTCGAGGGCGGCAGCCGTCATGACCAGTTTGAAGGTAGAACCTGGCGCGTAGGTGTCGCCGGCGATCGCCCGGTTGACCAGTGGCTGGCTCGAATCTGCCGAGAGCGTGTCGAACACCTGATTTGCGGTGTCAGAGTCGTTGTCGGCCAGTGCGGCAGCATCGTAGCTGGGCTTCGAGACGAGCGCCAGGATGCGCCCGGTCGACGGCTCGATGGCCACTGCGGCGCCGTTGCGGTCGCCCAGCGCATCCCACGCAGCCTGCTGTATGTCGGGATCGATAGACAGGGTGACGTCGGAGCCGCGCTGCGTGGTGCCGTTGATGCGGTTGATGAGCTGTTCGACGGTCTGCGACTTTCCGACGCCGGTGAGGTCGACGTTTTCGCTGGCCTCGATGCCAGTAGAGGCCAGCACATGCGAGTAATAACCGGTGATTGAGGAGTACGCCTCGCCCCCCGGGTAGGTGCGCACGTATTTGAAGACACTGTCGCTCGCCTCGGACTGTGCGATGACGGTGTTGCCGGCCAGAATGCTGCCGCGCTGGATCTTGTAACCGTCGCGAATGACGCGAGTGTTGCGGCTGTCGGCATTGAGAGAATCGGCGAATACCGTCTGGATCAGGCTCGACGAGACGAACAGTGAGAGAAACAGTGCGAACACCACGATGGTGACGCGACGCAGTCTGGTGGTCATGAGCGCACCTCCTGGCCCGTGCTGACGAGCGCGTTGGCCTGTGAGCGGATGGAGTCGGTGATGCGCAGCAGTAGCGCCACGATCACCCAGTTGGCCAGCAGGCTCGAGCCGCCGGCAGCCAAGAACGGCGTGGGCAGACCGGTCAGGGGGATGACCCGGGTCACGCCGCCGATCACGATGAACACCTGCAGGCAGAGCACGAACGACAAGCCGGTCGCCAGCAGCTTGCCAAAGTCGTCTTGGGCCGCGAAACCCACGCGCAGGCCGCGCGAGATCAGCAGCAAGAACAGCAGCAACAGGGCGAACATGCCGATCAGACCGATTTCTTCGGCGATTGACGTGTAGATGTAGTCAGAGCGTGACAGGGGAGTCAGCTGTGGGTAGCCGCGGCCGAGCCCGGTGCCGAACAACCCACCGTGCGCCTGGCCGAACAGGCCCTGCACCAACTGATAGCTGCCACCGGTCTGGTTGTACAGATCAGTGTCGAGCGGATGCAGCCAGGCATGGATGCGGCCCTGAACCAACGGCATAAAGCGGTAGGCGGCCAGCCCACCGAGGCCGAAAAGCACCATGCCGAGCACCACCCAGCTGGCCATACCGGTGGCCACGTAGAGCATGACCAGAAACAGGCCGAAATACAGCAGTGATGTGCCCAGATCTTTCTGCACGACGAGCACGAGCATCGCCATTGCCCATACCGTGAGGATGGGCCCAGAGTCACGCAGGCGCGGGAAGGTCATGCCGGCGAACCGGTGACCGGCCAACGTCAGGGTGTCAGCGTGCGTGACCAAGTATCCGGCGAAGAAAATCGCCAGAGAGATCTTGGCGTACTCGCTGGGCTGGAAGGTGATCGGGCCGATCTTGGCCCACAGAGAGGCATTAGTGCCGTTGTCGGTGCCGATGCCGGGGATCATGGGCAGCACCAGCAACACCACACTGATCAGCATGAACAGGTAGGTATAGCGCTGCAGGATGCGGTGGTTGCGCAGAAACCACACCACAAGTGCGGCGAGAATGACCGCGCCGATGCTCCAGATCGCCTGTCGCGTAGAGGAGGACCCGGATCCGGTGGCGTCTTGCGCGATGTCGATGCGATAGATGGCGACTAAACCGATGCCGTTGAGCACAGCCGCGATCGGCACGATGATGGGGTCTGACTTGCTCGCCGTGATGCGCAACACTACGTGCAGGCCGATCACCGCGGCCCAGTAGACTCCGCCGACGACGAAGGCCGCCGGGCTCAGTGAACCGCGGGCGCCGAGTTGCACGGCGACCAAAGCGGTGCCGGCGACCAGGCCGCCCAAGATCAGCAGCCACAGCTCGATGCCGCGGAGGTTGCGTTCGACCAGTCGATGAGTGGTGGTGCGTCTGCTCATGGGGTCGAGGCCTGTCCGCTGAGCTCGGCCAGGCGCTCGCGAGCCTCGTCGAGCGACGAGAACGCCACGGTGTCACGCACCTGTTGCTGGGCACCGGTATCCAGGGTGTCGAGCGGCACCTGGGGCAGACGAGAGTCTTCGACGACATGGCTGAGGTCGAACGGGCCGATTGACTGATTGACGCCCTGGAAGATCACGGCGTAGCCATCGCGCTCGCCAATGTAGTACTGCGTCTGCACCCAGCGGTAGCCGAGCCAGCCAGCGAGAGTGATGCCGGCGGCCAACAGCACGGCGATCAGGGTCAGCGTCACGCGTCGGGCGATCGTGCGGCGACGGCCCTCTTGAATGAGCTCTTGCAGGTATTCGTCGGCCTGTGACTCGAACTGGGTCGGCTCGAGTCGCCGTGGTTTGAGGTGACTGGCGGCCTCGCGTAGAGCGTGGAGGCTCTGCGCCTTTTGGTGTCGCAGGCGCTCGACATGGTCGAAGCGCACCTCGCGAGCTGCGGCACCGACGATAACCGGGTGCCCGGGGGTGCCGTGGGGCACTGCGTCGGGGTCGGGGTCGGGGTCGACCAGCACCACGGTGCAATTGTCTGGCGCGCCGCCGCGCAGCGCCTGCTCGAGCAGCTGGGCGCAGGTGAGATCAGCGCTCTCACAACGGGCCAGAGTCATCGCAATGCCGTCATCGCCGACCGGCCCACTGAGCCCATCTGAGCAGATCAGCAGGCGGTCGCCGGGCAGCACCTGTTCGACGAACACATCGATGTCGGGATTGGCCTCGATGTCGCCGAGCACGCGCATGATCACTGATCGGCGGGGGTGCACCAGGGCTTCTTCGGGGGTGATGCGCCCGGCATCGACCAGACGCTGCACGAAGGTGTGGTCTTTGGTCAGCTGCTGCAGCGCGCCGTCACGAAAGCGATAGATGCGCGAGTCGCCGATATGCGCGATGACGATCTGGTCGTCGACGGCGAGAAAACCCGAGAACGTGGTGCCCATGCCGGTGAGCTCAGGGTAGTCGCCGACCGTTTCGGAGAGCATCTGATTGGCGCGATGCAAGGCCTGGTCGAGTGCGCTTGCGGCCTCGTCGACGGTGTCGAAGCGGCGATCGAGATCGACGAGCGACTGAATGGTCAATGCCGAGGCAATGTCGCCACCGGCGTGCCCGCCCATGCCGTCGGCGACGGCGAACAGATACTGCCCGGCGATGGCCGAGTCTTGGTTGTTGCGCCGCACCTTGCCAGTGTGGCTCAACGCGGTGGCTCTGAGCACGGTCATGTGCGAATCAGCCCCTCAGCTCCATGGTCGTGCTGCCGATGCCGATGGGCACGCCCACACCCACTGGGGTGGGGGCGGAGATGCGCGTTCCGGCAACAGTGGTGCCATTGGTGGAGCCGAGGTCTTCGACCATCCATTGGTCGCCGCGTTTGCTGAGCCGGGCGTGATGTGTCGATGTGAAGTCATCGCGCAGCACCACGCTCGAGTCGACGCTGCGCCCGAAGGTCAGCACGTCGCTGCGCAGGGTGAGCTGGCGGCCCCGGGCTGGGCCAGCGGTGAAGACCAAGTGCAGCGGCTGGTCGCCAACTGCGGGCGCTGCCTGGGGTGCAGGACGCCCGGGTGCGGCTGCTGCCGAAGCCTGCGCTGGTGCCGGTGCGGCTGGTTGTGCTCCGCGCATGCGTTTGACTTTGGGGCCGAACAGATCAGAGCGGATCGCCCAGACGACAGAGAAGACGAATAGCCACAGCAGAGCGATGAATGCCGAGCTGATGATCAGATAGAGCAGTTCGCCGCTCATCGTGCAGTCGCCTTCGGTGCCATGCGGTAGGTCAGCGGGGTGGAGCCGACCGTGAATGTGGTGGGGGAGGCCAGCTCGAGCGCGGTGATGCGCTGACCGTCGATTTTGGTGCCGTTGGTCGAGCCGAGGTCGCGCAGCACGGCGGTGGTGCCGTCCCACGTGATGCTCGCGTTGCGTTTTGAGGCTGCCGAGTCGGCCACAACGATGTCGCTGTCGTGGCTGCGGCCGATCACGTTGACCCCTTCGCGCAGGCGGAGGGTCTGGCCCTGCACCTCGAGGGCCGGCACTAGATCTACCTGTGTGCCCGGTGCGACGGAGGTGACGTTGAGCAGACCCACGCTGAGCGCCGGGTCGGGGGTGATCGCCACAACCACAGGGCCGGTGAACTGGTAGCCCTGCTGATCGGCGTAGGTGTGCAGATCAGCGACGAACTGGTCGGCTAAGCGCGCACCATCGGTTTTGAGCCGGTCGAAGTCTTCGCGGCTGATGTGCACGGTGAACTCGTTGGGCACCACGATGGTCTGACGAGACAGGATGCGCGTGTTGGCGTCGAGCTCGGATTTGAGCGCGGCGAAGATCTCGAGCGGCTGCAGACGTGAGCGGAAGGTCTTCGCGAACGCACCGTTGACGGCGCGCTCGAGCCCTCGCTCGACGTTGTCCAGAATGCCCACAGATCTCCTTTGCGTGCCCCTGACGATTGTATAGTCATGCGTTTTGCAACTGAGGCGTCTGTTCATGCTAGTCTGTCTCAGTGCACTCGCGCGATTGCGCATAGTGTACGGCAGCTGCTCACAGCAGTCTGCCCGAGTGGCGGAATTGGCAGACGCGCTAGCTTCAGGTGCTAGTGATCGCAAGGTCGTGGGGGTTCAAGTCCCCCCTCGGGCACACGCCGAAGGCCCCGGAATCTCAACGGTTCCGGGGCCTTTCTCATGCGCTGGCCGATAACCCTCAACCGCGACGAGATGTCTGCAGCGCGCGGGCGTGTTGCGCAGACATTGTGAAGCGGGTGCGGACATTGCGGCCGCTAAGCCGACACGGTTGCCTCGAGGCGTCGTCCGGTTGCTGCATCGAACAGATGCAGCTGCTCGGTGTTGAGCCGCACCGGCACCGTCTCACCGATGCCAGGATGCCGCCGCCCGCTCACCCGCGCTGTCAGGCGTGCGGAATCCGCCCCGTGCACATGCGTGCGGCCATACACGAACGCCTCAGCTCCGAGCACCTCGACCGCATCGACGGTGAGTTCGGTGTTGGCCTCGTCGGGCGCGGCGAGGTGCACGTCTTCAGGGCGAATGCCGGCCTGCACCAGCCCGCCCGCAGCCTCCACCGGGCCGCTGAGCGCACGACCGTTGAGCATCGGACGTCCGTCGGCCACCGGCACAGTGAACAGGCTCATGGAGGGAGAGCCGATGAATCCGGCCACGAAGGCATTGTTCGGGCGGTCGTAGAGGGTGGTCGGGGCGCTCAGCTGCTGCAGAACGCCGTCTTTCAGCACGGCCACGCGGTGGCCCATGGTCATGGCTTCGGTCTGGTCATGGGTCACATAGACGGTGGTGATGCCGAGTTCTCGGGTGAGTCGCGCGATCTCGCCGCGGGTTTGCACGCGCAGCCGCGCGTCGAGGTTCGACAGAGGCTCATCCATCAGAAACACCTTGGGCTCGCGCACGATCGCGCGCCCCATGGCCACCCGCTGGCGCTGACCGCCAGAGAGCGCCTTCGGCTTTCGGTCGAGCACCGCCTCGAGGTCGAGCAGCCGCGCGGTCTCGCGCACCTTCTGCTCGCGGTCGGCACGATTCACCCCGGCGAGTTTGAGCGCAAATCCCATGTTCTCGGCAACCGACATATGCGGATACAGCGCGTAGTTCTGAAACACCATGGCGATATCGCGGTCTTTGGGCTCGACATCTGTGACGTCGCGGTCGCCGATGCGAATGGTGCCACTGGTGACCTGCTCGAGACCGGCCAGCATGCGCAGGGTGGTCGACTTGCCACAGCCGGAGGGGCCCACCAGCACGAGGAACTCGCCGTCGTCGATCGACAGCGTGAGGTCGTCGACAGAGGGGCGCTCGGCTCCCGGGTACACGCAGGTGACGGCATCGAACAGCACGGATGACATGGGGCTCCATTTCTCAAGAGACAGCGCGGCCGACGCGGCCGTTCGCCCGGTCGGAGGTGAGCCGACCGCAAGGCACGCTAGCAGCGCTCCGCGAGCGTTCGGTGACTGCGAAGTGACGCTCAGCCGAACGATCTGACGCCCAAGTGAATGCCCCGCGAACTCCTGTCAAAACAGGCTTGTCAGGGCAGAACCGGTTTCTATGCTGACTGCGTGGTGGTGGCCTGACCACACGAATGGATGCCGCAGACAGCGGCGAGAACAGGAGAGACGGTGACCGCAGTGACTGGTGATCGGCGCAGTGTGGTGCCGCGGCGGCGTCGTCGGTGGCGGGACATCGCTCTGTTTGCGCTGTTGGCGGGGCCGAATATCGCCCTGCTCGTGTTCTTTGTCTACCGCCCCCTGCTGCTCAGTCTGAACTATTCACTGCTGCAGTGGAACGTGGGCAGCGACGTGGCGCGCTTCGTCGGCTTGCAGAACTACACGAACTGGTTCACCGCTCCCGGAACCGGGCAGATCATGCTGAACACCCTGGTGTTCACCGTGTTCACTGTTGGCGGTGGCATGGTGCTCGGTCTGGGTCTGGCGCTGGTGCTGAACCGACGTCTGCCCGGGCACACGTTCGTGCGCACAGTGACATTTGCCCCGTATGTGCTCTCGGGCGTGGCCGTGGGGCTGCTCTGGTTGTTCATCTTCGACCCGCGCTATGGCGTGCTTTCGACCCTGCTGGGTGCGCTCGGAGTGCCCTCGCCAGACTGGTACAACCAGGCGCCTTGGGCAATGGTCATGCTGATCATCGTCTACATCTGGAAGAACGTGGGATATGTCGCGCTCATCTACCTGGCCGGCCTGCAGGCGATTCCCCACGAGGTGGTAGAGGCGGCAGCCATCGATGGTGCATCACGGTGGCAGACCACGCGACAGGTGGTCATCCCACTGCTTGGCCCAACCACCTTCTTTCTGAGCATCACCACACTGCTCAGCTCGCTGCAGTCGTTCGATCTGATTCAGGCGATGACGCGCGGAGGGCCGGTGGGCAGCACGACAACGCTCATGTACGAGATCTACCAAGAGGGCTTCGTCAGCGGTCGAGCAGGGTTCGCCTCTGCGGTGGCCACAATCCTCTTCGTCATTCTTCTGGTGATCACCATCGTGCAGCTGGTGGTTATGGAGCGAAAGGTGCGTTTCTGATGCCCAGCGATCTCACCGCCTCGACGGTGCCCACAGCGAAACCGACCGCTCGAGCTTCAGCGTCGCTGGCGCGGCCGAAGCGAACGCGGCATCTCGACCTCGGGTCTTATCTCACCATGGCTGTGGCGGCGCTCGTGATGGTCTTCCCGCTGCTGTGGATGCTGATCTCGAGCTTCAAGCAGCGCGATGAGATTTTCACCTCGCCCCTACAGTGGCTGCCCAGTTCGATTCAGCTGCACAACTATCAAGAGGTCGCCGAGACGATTCCGGTGGGCAACCTGTTTGTGAACAGTCTGATCGTCACCTGCATTGGCGCCGGGGTGAAAGTGCTGCTCGGGCTGACCACGGCCTACGCCCTGGTGTTCGTCGATTTTCCGTTCAAGCGAGTGATCTTTGTGGCCGTGCTCGCCGCACTGATGGTGCCGCAGCAGATCACCATCATTCCGAACTACACGCTCGTGGCTTCGTTGGGCTGGGTCAACACATATCAAGGCATCGTGGTGCCCGGGCTGGCCAGCGCGTTCGGCACGTTCCTGTTTTATCAGCACTTTCGCAGTCTGCCCATGTCGGTGCTGGAGTCTGCGCAGGTGGATGGCGCAGGTCACCTGCGACGCCTCTGGGGTTTCGTCGTGCCAATGTCGGCGCCGACCATCGTTGCCGTTGCACTGGTCTCGATTGTGACCGAGTGGAATGAGTACCTGTGGCCACTGCTCATCATCGATAAGCCCGACATGATGACCCTGCCTGTGGGGCTGACCCTGCTGCAGAACGTTGACGGCTCGAATAACTGGGGAGTGATCCTGGCGGCCACGGTCATCGTGGTGCTGCCAGTGATCGCCGTCTTCCTCGTCATGCAGAAACGTCTTGTGGCTGGCCTCACCGCAGGCGCAGTCAAAGGCTGATCTCGCACTCTTCTCTCTTTCATCGCAAACCAACGCAACACCCAGCAGAAATGAACGGAGTCTCATGTCCCCCAGAACCCCTCTGGCCCTGCCCTTGGCGAGCAGCGCGATCTCGCGCCGCAGCATCCTGACCTTCGCCGGTCTGGCCGCCGCCACCTTCGGTCTCAGCGCCTGCGCCGGCCCTTCGGTCGGCGGCGAGACCGTGGCACAGACTGACGAGACCGACTGGTCGGGGGTGACGCCGGCGAGCAGCATCACCTGGTGGAGCAATCACCCGGGCAAGTCGCAAGACACCGAGAACGAGCTGATTCGGCGCTTCAACGAGAAGTACCCCGATATCGCCGTTGAACTGGTCACTGCCGGCGCAAACTATGACGAGGTGGCTGCGAAATTCCAGGCGGCCTCGGGCACCGACAACATTCCTGACCTGGTGATCGCCAGCGACGTGTGGTGGTTCCGGTACTTCATCAACGGGCAGCTGCTGCCGCTCGATGGGGTGCTCTCGCATCTGGGCACCGAACTCGACGATTACAACGCCACCCTGCTGGGCGACTACCAGTACGGCGGGCAGCAGTGGGCCATCCCGTATGCTCGTTCGACGCCGCTGTTCTACTACAACAAGTCAGCGTGGAGCGAGGCCGGGCTGCCCGACCGCGGGCCCGAGACGTGGAGCGAGTTCGAGGAGTGGGCGCCGAGTCTCGGCAAAACCGCACAGAGCGGCGCCGCGCTCGCACTCGGCAAGGGCACCTCATGGGCGGCCTGGTGGTTCGAGAACATCCTGTGGGGGCAGGGCGGGCAGTACTCCAAGGAGTTCGAACTCACCCTCGACGCCACGGAGACACTCGCAGCGGGCGAATACCTGCGCGCACTCGTGCATGACAAGGGCTATGCGGCGGTGGCCACCGAGCAGGACACCGATTTTGGGGCGGGCACTTTCCCGGCCACGCTGAGCTCGACGGGTTCGCTGTCGGGAATCCTCGCCAGTGCAAACTTCGAGGTCGGCACAGCTTTTCTGCCCGACGGCCCGCAGGGGTCGGGCGTGCCGACCGGTGGCACGGGTATCGGCATTCCGGCCAAGTCGACGCCGGAGCGCCAGCTTGCCGCGGCGATGTTCTTGTCGTTCATCACTGAGCCCGACAACACGGCGCTGTTCAGTGCGGCGACCGGCTATATTCCGGTGCGCACCTCGGCTGTCGAGAGCACCACGGTGCAGCAGCTGCTGACCGAGAAGCCGCAGTTTCGCACGGCGATCGACCAGCTCGAGCAGAAGAGCCGCAGCCAAGACTGGGTGCGTGTGTTCGTGCCGCAGGGCGACAAGATCCTCACCGACGGCATCGAGCAGATCTTGATCAACAACACCTCGGCGTCGGAGGCATTCTCTTCGATCACGCCGCAGCTGCAGCAGGCGTACGACGAGAATGTGAAGCCGTACCTCAACAACTGAGAGTATGGTGGCGCGGGCCTCGCTCATGGGGCCTGCGCCACCCCCGGTTCGTGAGCGCAGAAAGAGAGAAATGATGGCAGCCATCGACTGGAACGACACGGTGATCGCCCATCGGGGCAATTCGAGCGAGGCTCCGGAGAACACGCTGGCCGCGTTCGATGCGGCGGTAGCCTCCGCTCAGGCAGCCGGCGCGGTGCCTTGGATCGAGCTCGATCTGCAGCTGAGCGCCGACGGGCATGTCGTGGTGATCCACGACGATCAGCTCGAGCGCACCACGAACGGGGCTGGAGCGGTGGCCGACCACACGCTCGCCGAGCTGCACCAGCTCGATGCGGGCAGTTGGTTCGCGGCAGAGTTCGTCGCCTCGCGCATCCCTTCGCTCGAACAGTTCGTCGAGTGGCTGACCGGCACGGCAGCCCACGTGCTCGTGGAGTACAAAGGGCACTGGCGCGCCGGCGAGGTCACGCCGACGATTGCCGCCTTCGAACGCGCCGGGGTCGGCGACCGGCTGGTGCTGCAGAGCTTTGACCCACGCACTGTGCATGCACTCGGCCAGCGTGCGGGCGACTATCCGCGCGGGCTGCTGGTCGACGAGCGGGCACACTACCCAGGTGAGCTGATGGTGGCCGAGCTGCTTGGCGTCTCAGCGGTGAACCCCGCCTGGCAGCGCGTAGTGGCCGACCCTGATTTGGTGCGGCGTGTGCATCACCTGGGGGCCAGTGTTGCGGTCTGGACGCCCGACACCCCAGAGGCCTGGCGCCAGGTGCGTGACGCCGGGGTTGATGCGATCATCACGAATCGCCCCGCGGCAGCTACTTCTTTTTGAAGAACCCGCGGATGACCTCGCGCACGATGGTGCGGAAGGTCGACGACTTCACCACGTCGCTGACCACATCGGCGACCCCATGATCTGACTTGGTGCTCTTCGAACGAGCCGAGCCGCTGGGTCGTGACTTGGTCGGGGTGCTGGGTGGGGCATCCACCGGCTGCTGGGGCGCTGGCTGAGCTGGGGCCTGCGCCGCCTGACGCTCGGCGAGGATGGCCGCCGCGCCCTTGGTCTGCGCGGGTGTGCCGTATTTGCCCTGCAGCGGTGACGCGGCGATGGTGGCATCGATGCTGGCATCGGGGGCGGGCTGCATTGAGCCCTGTGGGGCGCGCACGCGAGTCCAGGCGACCGGGGTGGGAGCGCCCTTCTCGTTGATGACCGTGACGATCGCCTCACCGGTGCCGAGGCTGGTGAGCACTTTGCCGAGGTCGTATTCGCTGGTGGGGTAGGTCGAGACGGTGGCTTTGAGCGCCTTCGCGTCTTCGGGCGTGTGGGCGCGCAGGGCATGCTGGATGCGGCTGCCGAGCTGGCCGAGCACGTCACTTGGTACGTCTTTGGGAGTCTGCGTGACGAAGAAGATGCCCACCCCCTTGGAACGGATGAGGCGCACGGTCTGGGTGATGGTTTCGACGAAACTCTTGGAGGCGCCGTTGAACAACAGGTGCGCCTCGTCGAAGAAGAAGACCAGCTTGGGCTTGTCTTGATCGCCGACCTCGGGCAGGACGCGGAACAGCTCGGTGAGCAGATACATCAAGAAGGTCGAGAACAGCGCCGGGCGGTCTTGCACCCCGGGCAGCTCGAGCAGATTGACGATGCCGTGACCGTCGGCTGCGGTGCGCAGAAAGTCGGTGACGTCGACGGCGGGCTGGCCGAAGAAGACGTCGGCGCCCTGGCCGGAGAAGTTCACAATCTCACGCAGAATCACGCCGGCGGTCTGGCTGCTGAGCCCGCCGATGGCTTTGAGCTCGGCTTTGCCGTCGCCGGTCAGCCAGGTCAGCAGCTGGCGCAGATCGTCGAGGGTGATCAGCGGCAGACTCTGCTGCTTGGCGTAGTAAAAGACGAGGCCGAGGCTCGACTCTTGCGTCTCGTTGAGGTCGAGCACTTTCGACAGGAGGGTGGGGCCGAACCCCTCGACGGTAGCGCGCAGCGGAATGCCCCGCCCCACGCCGCCGAGCGAGAAGAACTCGGTGGGGGCCGCGGTGGGCTGCCACTGCTGGCCGATGCCCTGCGTGCGGGCGGTGAGCTTGTCGTTTGCCTCGCCGGGCACAGCAATGCCCGACAGGTCGCCCTTGATGTCGGCGGCGAAGACCGGCACGCCGTTCGCGCTGATCTGCTCGGCCAGGCCCTGCAGTGTCTTGGTTTTGCCGGTGCCAGTGGCACCTGCCACGAGGCCATGTCGGTTGAGCATGCCCAGCGGAATGCGCACCTGCACGTCGGGCAGTGGGTCGCCGTTGACGAGAGCGCCGATCTGCAGGGCGCTCACGCCTTCGTCGAAGGTGTACGCGGTGCGGATGGTCTCGACGGCCTGGTCGGAGAGCGGTGCGGTGTTCTCGGGCATGCGATCAGTTTATGCGGCCTAAGACAGCGGCGGCATCGGCTGCCACGACTTGTCGCGGTAGATTCTGCGCGCACCGCGCATGCCGCGGAACAGCGCAGGCACGCCCTTGCGGAATGAGTGGTCGACGGTGACCACGCGAATGAGCTCTTTCGCCAGAGTCAGCAGCGTGCCGAAACCGAACACGAATCGGTTGTAGTCGCCGTGCAACGCGAAGTAGCGGGCCATATAGCCTCGGTTGCGCATGATGTGAAACCGCACCATGTCGCTCGTGCCGTTGAGCTTGCGTGGCCCCAGATCAAGACGCTTGAGCTCTCGGGTGCGACGCAGGATGAACGCATCCACCAAAGCCAAATCGGTGACTTTCGAGGCCAGATAGCCGTAGACGGTGTCATCCCAGTAGATGAAGAAGCGCGGGTCGGGCAGACCGATCTGGGCGACGATGTCGCGGTGGAACAAGCCGCCCTCGAAGCACACTGTGTTCATTGGCAGCCAGCCATCGGCGCCGAAGTGGTCTTTGGCGATCGGGTTCGGAATGCCCAAGTGTGCGTTGAAATCGAACTGCCAGTAGAACGGCGAGCCGTCGAAGTTGTAGCGGCGCCCCTGAATCACCTTGAACCGGTGGGTCCAGGGTTCGAGTGCATCGATGGCGTCGGGCAGCACGGCGACGTCGTCGTCCATCAGCCACAGCCATTCGTGGCCCAAGTCGTAAGCGATCTTCGCGCCCGCGCTGAAGCCACCGGCGCCACCGGTGTTCTCGGCCTGCGGCGCGTAGACGAGGCGATCTTCGCCGTCAGCACGCTTGCCCAGGCGCTCGCGGTATGACTCGACGACATCACCGGTGTCATCGCCCGAGGCGTTGTCGACGACGATGATGCGGCTGGGTGCCGTGCGCAGTTCGACCAGGCTGTCGAGCAGCTGGGCCAGCAGCTGCGATCGCTTGTAGGTGACCACGACGATCGCCACATCGAGCGGGGAAGCTTTCGGCTGGGACTGTGGCTGGTCGCTCACGAGTGCAGAAAATCCGTTCTCTGTGGGATGAAACTGGCGGTGGGCCTGGGATTCGAACCCAGGGAGAGTTGCCCCTCACTTGTTTTCAAGACAAGCTCCTTCGGCCGCTCGGACAGCCCACCTCGTTGCAGAGCAACCAGATCATCATATAAGAGCTTCGGCCGTTCGGTGTGACATCGGGCTGTTTCGGGCTGCTTTGGGGCGGTTGCAGCGCGGCGTTCTGTGCGGCCGCCCACTGCGGCGGCGCATGGATGCGCGCTATAGCACCAGCCCAATCGCTTCGGCCACGCCGTCGCCGGCCAGATCTGCCACCACATGATTGCCCAGTGCACGCACCTCGGGCAGGGCATGGCCCATCGCCGCGCCGATGCCCTGTTCGGCAGCCCAGGCGATCATCTCGCGGTCGTTGAGGCCGTCGCCGACGGCCAGCACGCGAGAGCGGGAGATGCCCAGACGACGTCGAACTTTCTCGAGTGCTGTGGCCTTGTTCACGCCGTAGGGGGCGATGTCGAGCCAGGCGGTCCAGCCCATCGAGTAGCTGACCTCGTGCAGGCCGATCGAGCGCACGATGGCGCGAAAATCTGCGGTGTCGTGATGTGGCGAGACCACTACCACACGGGTCACCGGCCGCGAGCGCAGGTCATCGACGTCGACCAGTTTGGTGGGGGCCCCAAATGTGCCCACGTTGAACGGATGGTCGAAGCGATAGCCCTGGTCGGCATCCTCGACGGCGTACATCGCCTCGGGCAGAGCGGGTGCCACCACGTCGATGACCGGTGCGGGGTCGAACATGGTCATGTCGACCACGCGATACGGGCGGTCGCCGTCGCGCATGCCGCACACGAGCGCTCCGTTCGAGACGACGGTGTAGGGCGCGGTGAGCCCGAGCTCGTGATAGACGCCCAGCACACCTGAGACCGGGCGGCCGGTGGCAATCATCACGATGTGGCCGGCCGCCTGGGCGCGGTCGATCGCACGCTGCACGGCAGGGCTCGGGCGGTTGTCGGCGTCGACGGTGGTGCCGTCGAGATCGAGGGCGATCAGCCAGCGGTCGTCGGTGATCTGGGGCAGGGGAATGCTGCCTGTATCGGGAAACGCCCCTTTGCCGGGAGCTTGCCAGGGCAGTACGTTGCCGACCATGACCACCATCCTTTCGTCGGGGTACGAGTGTGACCCGGGCACCTGACGTGCAGGTGAACGAACGGTCAGCTGGCCGGAGTGATCGCCTCGATGCCGCCGAGATATGGGCGCAGCGCTTCGGGAATGCGCACGGAGCCGTCGGCCTGCTGATGGTTCTCGAGGATGGCCACGAGCCAGCGAGTGGTGGCCAGGGTGCCGTTGAGCGTGGCGACCGGAGTGGTCTTGCCACCCTCTTCGGGTCGGTAGCGCACCCCCAGGCGGCGGGCCTGGTAGGTGGTGCAGTTCGAGGTGCTGGTCAGCTCGCGGTAGGTCTGCTGCGTGGGGATCCAAGCTTCGGTGTCGAACTTCTGCGCGGCAGACGAGCCGAGGTCGCCGGCGGCGGTGTTGATCACGCGGTAGGGCAGCTCGACCTTGGCGAGCATCTGCTCTTCCCAGGCCAGCAGGCGCTGATGTTCGGCCACCGCCTGATCGGGGGTGGTGTAGACGAACATCTCGAGCTTGTTGAACTGGTGCACGCGCAGGATGCCGCGGGTGTCTTTGCCGTGTGAGCCCGCCTCGCGTCGGTAGCACGTCGACCACCCGGCATAGCGTTTGGGGCCGGCGGCGAGGTCGATGATCTCGTCGGAGTGGTAGCCCGCCAGCGCCACTTCGCTGGTGCCGGTGAGGTACTGGTCGTCGGCCTCAAGGTAGTAAATCTCGTCGGAGTGCGAATCGAGGAATCCGGTGCCGCGCATGATGTCGGGGTTGACGATGGTGGGGGTGATCAGAGGTGTGAAGCCGGCGCCGATGGCCTGGTCGAGGGCGAGATTGAGCAGGGCGAGCTCGAGGCGGGCGCCCCAGCCGGTCAGGTAGTAGAAGCGGGCACCGCTGACCTTGGCGCCGCGCTCGAGGTCGAACAGCTGCAAGCTCTCGCCGAGGGCCACGTGATCTTTGGGCGCGAAGTCGAACGCGGGGTGTTCACCGACTTCGCGCAGCACGGTGAAGTCATCTTCGCCGCCTTCGGGCACGCCATCGAGCACCAGATTCTGGATGCCCCGCACCGCTACGTCGAAGGCCTGCGCCGCGTCGTTGGCTTGGGCCTCGGCTCGCTTGACGTCTTCAGCGAGCCCCTGCACCTGGGCGACCAGCGCAGCCTTCTCGTCTTTGGGAGCCTGTGCCACCTTCTTGCCGAAGGCCTTCTGCTCGGCGCGCAGCGTCTCGAAGCGGGTGAGGGCTGCGCGACGGGCCTCGTCGGCCTCAAGGGCGCGGTCAACCGCCGACACGTCGCCCTGCCGGGCGCGCTGGCTGTCACGGAAGGCATCGGGGGTGGAGCGGAGCAGTTCGACATCGATCACCCTCCCAGCCTAGACGCATCCTCCCCGGTAGAGTGGGCGACATGGCAGACCCCGAGACCCCCGACAGCACGCAGGTCGCCACCGGTGACCGCGCGCGGCCGCATGCCGCGGTCGTGTACAACCCCAAGAAGCTCGAGCGCAGTCGACTGAATTCGCTGGTCGACGGTGAGGCAGAGCGGCGCGGGTGGGGCACTACAGAGTGGCTTGAGACCGACCCCGACGACTCGGGCGCTCAGGCTGCCCGCACCGCCGTGGAGCATGGTGCTGCAGTCGTGTTGGTGGCCGGGGGCGACGGCACAGTGCGAGTTGTCGCCGAAGAGCTCGCCTCGACCGGCGTGCCGGTCGCACTCGTTCCGGCCGGCACCGGCAACGTGCTGGCACGCAATCTCGAGCTGAATCTCTCTGACCTCTCGGTTGCCGTGAAGACGGCGTTCGGCGGGGAGAACCGGCCGGTCGACGTGGGGATGGCCGACATCACTCGCCCTGACGGCACGCTCGAGACCAAAGCCTTCGTGGTGATGGCCGGGCTCGGACTCGACGCCGAGATCATGGTCGCGACGAACTCGCGGTTCAAGCGTCTGTTCGGGTGGGTGGCTTATGTCAGTGGGGCGTTTCGTGCGGTCAACCGCTCGACCCGCTTTCACGCGAGCATCACGACCGACCGCCGCCGCAGCATCCGTACGCGCTCTGACACCGTGCTCATCTGCAACTGCGGTGCTCTGCCCGGCGGATTGCTGCTGGTGCCCGATGCTGCGATCGATGACGGCGAGCTCGACGTGCTGACCATCTCGCCCAAGCGGCTGCGCGACTGGTTCGGCATCTGGCGACGCATCGTGGTGGAGCATCCGCTCTCGCGCTCGCGGGCCGGGCAACGGCTGATTCAGCTCGGCGGCACGCGCCGTCTGACCACGCTGTCGCATTCGATCGGTCGCACGGTGAGTGTGCGCATCGACGGGGTGCGCCCCTGCGAGCTCGATGGCGACGTGTTCGGCGAGGCGGTGGCCATCGACGCGCGGGTGAGCCCCGGGGCGCTGCTGGTGCGGGTGCCGCAGCGGTAGTGCTGCATGTGACTCGGCCTGCGAGTGGGCGAGTGGGGCTGGTGGTGCGCCCGCTGACGCGCGCGGAGTGGCGCGCGGAGTGTTTGTGCGTCGTTTGCGGCCTCATCTCGCTGCAATGGCTGCGTGAACGACGCACCGACTTGCCTGAGGCAGGCATAGAGCGTCAGCCGCGCCATCCGCGGCGTATCAGCGCTGCCCTCACCCGGGCCACACCCTCTTGCGGGCGCTTCAGCACGTGTTCTGCGGTGAGGGTCACTTCGACCCAGCCCGCCTGTGCCAACCGCTCACGTCGATCGATGTCGCTGACCACCTGCGCACGATCGGTGAAATGCCCGGCACCGTGATACTCGAAGTACACCCGCCAGCGAGGCCAGGCGCCGTCGACGCAGGCCAGCCACGTATCGGCAGCAAAGATATCGATGTTGAGCTGCGGTTCGGGCAGCCCGGCCTCGCCCAGGTGCAGCCGCAGCAGTGATTCGGGGCGCGACCACGAGTCGGTGCGCAGCAGGGGCAGCGCTGCTTGCAGGCGGGTGCGACCGTGGCCCCGGAACGCCTCGAGAGCCGCGGCCAGCTCGGCGGTCGTCGCCAGCGGAGGGAGTGTCGGGCGATGGGCGATGGGCCAGGGCAGCCGGTCGATGCGCACCACCGCATCGCCAACCGCAACGAGATCGTGCAGACCGAGCCATCTGCCGAGCGCCAGCCAGGTGGAGATGGGGTGTGCGACGGGAGCATCCACTGGGAGTGCGCGGCCAGCGAACCGGTGCAGCACTGTCTGTGGTGCGGTGAGCGGCGCGGAGTGCAGCCAGACTCCGCGGACATGTCGTCTGGGGCGGCCCGGCGGCATGGTCACATGGATGCGGTGGTCGGGCAGGGTGGGCAGCGGCAGCCCCCAGAGCAGCGCCGCGGTGCTGTGGCTGAAGTGTTCGCCCGGTTGCATGCGCAGGCTGAACGCCTGCGCTCGCGCGGTGAGTAACGCGTGCTGTTGTGCTGCGCTGAGCGCAGTGGGCGGGGAGTCGCACAGGCGCAGAGCTGCGGCGGCCTGGCCTCGGGCACGAACGTTGCGGAAGGGTGCGACCAGATCACGCCCGCGCAGTCTGCCGGCAGGCACCCCGGCGGCGAGGGCCTGATCGACGGTGAAGATCTCGCCGAGTGACGGTGGAAGCAGGGCAGCAGGACGCATGCGCCCACTCTGTCAGCGCGATGCGGAGGGCACGAGGTTTTCCACAGACGTGCAACTGCCTGTGGAAAACCTCAGCGGCGGGGGTGCTGCCGCGTGCTCGCGGGGAGGCAAGGGCGTGCGGAGAGTGTTTGTGCGTCGTTTGCGCTCTTATTTCGCTGCAATGGCTGCGTGAACGGCGCACAAACGTGCATGGCCCACGGTATGGATGCGCGAACGGCGCGCAGAAGACTCGCTCATTCGAGCAGCTCGTCGAACCAGCGCTCGGCGGTGGCGAAGGCGGCATTGTCGTGCACTGTGGTGACCGTTGGTCGCTCATGATTGGCCCGGGGGAACGACCCCAAGAACACCACATTGGGGCTGAACCGCCGCACGCCCTTGAGAGCCTCGGCGACCCGAGCATCCAGCACATGCCCTTCGAGGTCGATGGTGAACCGGTACCGACCGAGCTCGTCGCCGATGGGGCGCGACTCGATGCGGCTCATGTTGATGCCGCGGGTGCTGAACTGCTCGAGCAGCCGCAGCAGCGCACCGGCCTCGTCGACCGGCAGCTCAGCCACCAGTGAGGTTTTGTCGGCACCGGTAGGTTCGGGCACGCCATGATCGGGGCCGATCAGCACGAAGCGGGTGACAGCGTTGTGGTTGTCGCCGATGTCGTCGACGAGCACCTCGAGATCGTAGTGATCGAGCACCCGCAGGCCCGCGATGGCAGCGTCGACGCGGTCATCGTTCACGGCAGCAGCCGCGGCGGCGGCGTTGGAGGGCGCGGGAATGAAGGCATGGTCGGGAAGGTGCTCGGCGATCCAGTTGCGGCATTGGGGGTATGACACTGGATGCGTCGTGATGGTGCGCACCTGCTCGATGCGTGTGCCGGGCCGAGCGAGCAGAGCGAAATGGATCGGCACCAGATACTCGCCCCAGATGCGCACGCCCGGGGTTGTCGCCAGCG
Organism: Pseudoclavibacter soli DSM 23366; assembly: GCF_000423505.1. Lineage (GTDB taxonomy): Bacteria > Actinomycetota > Actinomycetes > Actinomycetales > Microbacteriaceae > Pseudoclavibacter_A > Pseudoclavibacter_A soli. Next base: position 34,180 of record NZ_KE384027.1, on the reverse strand, counting down.
CGTCTTGGGTTGCGCTCACGCCGCCCTCGATCGAGTTCTCGATCGGGATCACCGCCCGCACGCTGGTGCCGTCGACCACGTCGTCGATGGCCTGCGCCACGGTAGCCACTGGCCGCCAGAGCGCCCCGACAGCCTCGGGCACCTGGCGCAGGGCATCTTCGGTGAAGGTGCCGGCCGGGCCGAGATAGCTGTACGTACCGGTGCCGACCGTGGGCGTGCTGTGGATCATGCTCTTCAGGGTATCCGAAGCTGAACGGTGCAGGCGCTCGCGGTAGACTCCTGCTGTGCCCCGACCTGCCCCTCGCCCGCTTCGTGCGCTGGCCGCCGCGCTGATTGCGGGCAGCGTGACATTGAGCGCCTGCGCCACCCCCACCGTCAACCAGATCGACGACGGCACGCTGCAGGTGCAGGTGGCGGCAGGCCTCGAGATTCCGCAGCAGGTGCTCGACGACTTTGCCGCGCAGACCGGCATCACCGTCACCGTCGATAACGCACGCAGCGACGTCGAGCTGGCTGCCGCGATCACCGGGGGCGCGCCAGATCTCGTGCTGGGGGTCAGCGACGCCAACGCCTCACGCCTCGATCGCTCTGACGGGCTGGTCTCATACATATCGCCCGCGGCCGGCGACGGCGCGGCAGACTTCGCGCTGTCGACGAGCGATCGCCTCACTGCGGTGTCTTATGACTATGTGTGCGCAGTGGCTGACGACGACGCGCTCGCCGCAGAGGGTGCCGATCTGCCCGCCGATCTGGCCACTGCGCTCGCCTCTGGCCAGCATGTGGTGGTGCCAGACCCCACCACGAGCAGCGCTGGGATGGCCGTGCTCACCGCCGCAGCTGAGGCTTCTGACACTGCTGTGGCCGCGCTGCACAGCGCGACGCTGGTTGCCACAGAGGCCGAGGTGCTGCGCAGCTCGTCGTTGGCCGGCGGCTCGGCGCCGATCGTGTTCGCCTCGGCCACTGCCGCCATTAATACATTTCCAGATCGGAATATCTCGGTGGTCGACGGCAGCTGTGTGCGGCGCGTGCGCTACGCCGGCATCGCCGCCGAGTCGCCGCATGTGAATCAGGCTCGCAAGTTCATCGACTGGCTGCTTGGGGCATCCGTGCAGGCCGATCTCGCCGACTCGTGGCAGTCGGTCGCTGTGCAGCGTGACGTTGCGGTGCCCGACGCCTACCGTGCATTCGTCGATCCCTTTGATCAGCGCCTGTCAGCCGGGCTCACCCTCGGCGATCTGCAGCCGCAGCAGGCGGCACTGCTGGCACAGTGGCAGTCGGGCAGCTGAACGTCAGCCGCGCTGTACGTGTTCGCCCAGCCGGCGTTCGATGACGCTTACGGCATCGGGGTTTTCGTCGATCAGCACGAACCGTCGGTCAAGCTCGGCGCAGACCGCGCCGGTGGTGCCCGAGCCGGCGAAGAAGTCGAGCACAAGGTCACCCGGTCGGCTGGAGGCGGTCACAATGCGGCGCAGGATGCCCGCGGGCTTCTGCGTCGGATACCCGGTGCGTTCGCTGCCGCTGGTGGGCACGATGGTGTGCCACCACACGTCGGTGGGGAGTTTGCCGCGAGCAGCCTTCTCGGCGGTGACCAGCCCCGGCGCCATGTACGGCTCGCGATCGACCGCGGTGGAGTCGAAGTGATAGTGCTCGGGGTCTTTCACATAGACCAGGATTGTGTCGTGCTTGGCCGGCCAGCGGCGGCGTGACTTGCCGCCGAAGTCGTACGCCCAGATGATCTCGTTGAGAAAGCACTCGCGACCGAACAGTTCGTCGAGGGCGACCTTGGCGTAGTGAGCTTCGCGGTAGTCGAGATGCACGTAGAGCGTGCCGGTGGCGTCGAGCAGACGCCGGGCCTCGGCCAGCCGAGGGCCGAGGAACGCCCAGTAGTCGTCGAACCGGTCGGTGTAGGCGCGTCGTTCGCCGAGGGTCGTGGTGTAGCTGCGCCCCTGAAAGCCCACGCGGACGCCCTCGGCGGTGTCGTCGGCGCGCTGCACGGTGCGCCGATGCAGGGTTTGGGTGCGACCCGTATTGAAGGGCGGATCGATGTAGATCAGTTGAAATGACTCATCGGCGAAGCTGCGCAGCAGTGGCAGATTGTCGGTTTCGAACACCAACCCGTGCCCGGCGGCCAAGTCGGCGAATCGCCCCTGAGCGCTCATCGATTGTCGTCGAGCCAGGCCAGCAGGTCGGCGAAGAACCGATCGGCATCGCGTTCGTTGAAAATCTCGTGTCGCATGCCCGGGTAGATGGTGACGCTGACGTTCTGCAGCCCCACCTCGCGGTAGGCGCGCGCGAGTCGCTCGACCGACTTGGGCGAAGCCACCGGGTCGGCCACACCATTGGCGATGAACAACGGCAAATCTGAGCGGATGCTCGGGCTGGGTCGTGTCATGAGGTGTAGGGCATCCCAGAAGCCGTGGCTGGCCAGCACCGTGCAGTCTGAGGTCAGCGGGTCGGCCGCGAAGCGTTCGGCCACCTCGGAAACACTGCTCAGCCACTCGAAGCCGGTGGCCTCGGGGGTCTGCCAGGCGCGGTTGAACCGACTTGAGTGCACCCAGCCCGGCTGGCAGTAGCCGGTGCCGGTGAGGATCGCGGCGTCATATGCGCGAGAGCGCAGGTTGAGCAGGTGCTGGGCGATGAACGAACCCCAGCTGTGCCCGAAGAGGATGGGGCGTTGCCCGTCACCGAGCTTCGTGGCCAAGCCAGTGACGGTGTAGACGTCGCGAATTGCCGCCTGGAGCCCCCCCGGGCCGAGCCGGCCGATCAGACTCAGATCGTCGAGCGCGCGCGCGCCGGTGGCACCATGGCCCCGGTGGTCATCGGCGATCACGTGATACCCAGCGGCCGTCAGGCGCTGCGCAGTGTCTCGGTAGCGACCCATGTGGTCACCGATGCCATGCACCAGCTGAATGACGCCGCGTGGTTGAGCAGCGTCTGTGCGCCAGGTGGAGGTGAAGACCTCGACGCCCCACGGGTCGACGAACGATTCGACGCTCGCACCCGACTCGCGCAGTGCGGTGAGGTGCGCTTCGATGGCTTCGTCGACAGTGGGCATGCTCACCACTGTACCCGGCGGGCTGTGCGTGTGGCGTGAATTGCGTCAGTCGCACACGGGCATGCCCTGTGCGGCGCGTCGACCGCTAGGCTTGGCGGCATGCAGAAGGTGTTGCTCTTCTATCTGTTCACCCCCGTCGAAGACCCAGAGGCCATTCGGCTCTGGCAGCGAACCCTGTGCGAGCTGCTCGAGCTCAAGGGGCGCATCATCATCGCCGAGCACGGCATCAACGGCACGCTGTGCGGTGACATCGAAGATTGCCGCCGTTATGTGCGCCGGTTTCGTGAGTATGCCCCGTTCCGTGACACGGAGTTTAAGTGGTCATCGACCGAACACCAGGTCTTTCCGCGGTTGAGCGTGAAGGTGCGCCCCGAAATCGTCACATTCGGGGTGCCAGACGAGGTCGTGGTCGACGAGTCGGGCGTGGTCGGCGGTGGTCGCCACCTCAGCCCAGACGAAGTCAACGAACTGGTCGCCACGCGCGACGACGTCGTGTTCTTTGACGGGCGCAACGCCTTCGAGGCCGAAGTTGGGCGTTTTCGCAACGCCGTGGTGCCGGCCACGAGCCACACCCGTGACTTCATCGCAGAACTCGACAGCGGTGCCTACGACGAGATCAAAGATCGCCCGGTGGTGACCTACTGCACTGGCGGCGTGCGCTGCGAGGTGCTCAGCGCGCTGATGCTCTCCCGCGGGTTCAGCGAGGTCTACCAGATCGACGGCGGCATCGTGCGCTACGGAGAGCGCTTTGGCGACGACGGGCTCTGGCAGGGCTCGCTCTATGTGTTCGACGATCGTAAGACGGTGACGTTCTCTGACCACGCGGCGGTCATCGGGCGGTGTGCGCTCACCGGCGAGCCGGCCACCGAGTACTACGACACCGATCGCATGCCCGCCGAACTGCTCGCCGAACTCGGGCTCGAAGACGCCGAGCCCACGCAGATTCTGCTGGCCGCCACTGTGGCTGAGCGCTTCGGGCTGCGCACCCCGGCGAACGCCTGAGGAGACCCACTATGCTCGACTGGTTGCTCGACATCAACATCGTCAGCGGATGGTTCGTTGATACGGTGCGCGTGCTGGTGTTTGCTGGCCTTGCCTGGCTGGCGGTGGCATTGTGGCGACGCTCTCGACGCCGACTGCTGGTCGCTGTCATCGTGGGCGTCGTGTGCTTCGGGCTCGGTCTGCTGCTGACCTGGCTGGTCTCAGATGTGTGGGTGAGCTTCGGCGTAACCCTGGGTTGGACGGTGATTCGTCGTACCGCGCTGGGGCTCGGGATGCTCGGTGCGGCAGTGGTCGGCATCGTCGCGCTCGTCGGTTGGCGGCGCGCGGTCTCGTGCCTGCTCGCCGTGCTGGTGCTGGTGTTCACCGGCACCCAGATCGACGGCGCATACAACCAGTACCCCAAGGTACGCAGCCTGTTCGGCATGCCCTACTACGCGGCACTCAGCAGCTCACTCGAGCGCACCGCGACGCTCGACATCGATCAGTGGCGTGAGACACAGTCGTCGTCAGCACCGAGCACAGGGCGAACGTATTCGGTGGACATCCCGGCGACCACCTCGGGATTCGCCGCCCGGCATGCCAACGTTTGGCTGCCTCCTGCCGCACTGACCGATGAGGCAGCCGCGCTGCCAGTCATCATCGTGCTCTCTGGGCAGCCCGGCTCTACCGATGATCTGTTCGTGGCCGGTGGGCTCGACACCGTGCTCGACCAGTACGCGGCCGCACACGATGGGGTGGCCCCGATCGTGGTGGCGCCCGACCAGCTGGGCGCACCGCTGAACAACCCGATCTGCGTTGACTCCACGCAGTACGGCAACGTCGAGACATATCTCACCGTCGACGTGCCCAACTGGATTCGCGCTCATCTGCCGGTGGCTTCTGGTGTCGACCAGTGGGCGCTCGCGGGATTCTCGCAAGGCGCCACCTGCACCATGCAGATCGGCCCGGCCTATCCGCAGCTGTTCGGCAGCATGTTTGCGATCTCGAGTGAGATTGAGCCCAATAACGGCACCGAGCAGCAGATGATCGACCAGTATTTCGCCGGATCGCGCGATGCCTTCGTCTCGCACACTCCCTTGGGCGCCATCGCGCAGCATGCGCCATCGAGTCAGCATGTGCTGTTCGCTGCAGGCAGCGGTGACTCTCAGGCACAGAGCAACATTACGCAGCTGCGTGCTGCAGCCGATGCTGCTGGCATGACCACTCGCGGAGTGCTCTCTGAGGGCACCAGCCACGACTTCTGGACGGTGCGCAACGTGCTGCCCGCTGGCATCGATCAGCTCGGCGTCTGGTTCGGCCTGACCGATCAGGCACAGTCGTTGTCGACCTGGTCGTCGGTGAGCGAAATCGAGGGCCCATGAGTCGGCTTGTCGGTTGGATGCGCACGCGGCCTCTGACCTTGGCCACCGTCGCGCTGGTGCTCGCCGCGAACATCGTGGTGCGACTGTGGGATGTGGCTGCCGGCACCGACCTGCTCACCACGCTGGCGCACACTGGTGTCGACCGAGTTCGCTCGGGTGATGTGGTCAGTATCTTGGTGTCGTTCCTGTTCGACGCCGACTGGGCACTGCTCGTGGTGCATCTGCTGCTGCTCGTGATTGTGCTCGGGCTGGCCGAGCCCAGGATGGGCTGGGCCCGCACTGCAGTGGCCGCCGTGCTCAGCGGTGTGGGCGGCGTGGCCATCGGCATGGCGATTGCGGTCTTCGGGGCCAGCCGGGCTGAGCTGTGGGCGACTGCGGTGGCCGACGAAATCTCGGTGAGCATGGCGGTACCCCTATTGGGCGTGCTGATGGCCTCGGCCAGCTTCATGGGTGTGCTCTGGCGCAGGCGCGTGCACGTGGTCGGTTATGCCGTGGTCATCACGTTGCTGCTGTTCATCGCAGACCCCGTCGATCTCTACGCGCTGTTCGCCATCGCCATCGGGCATGCGCTCGGACGTTTCTGGAGCAGAGACATCACCCATCGCGATCTGCGGCGCAGCTCGCATCATGAGGCGAGGGTGCTGCTGGCGCTCACCGTGGCGCTGATGGCCGTTGGCCCGCTGCTGACAGTGTTCTCGTCGTTGCGCCTCGGGCCGCTCGCGCCGTTGGGGCTGCTGCTCAGCGATGAGGGCACCGTCGACTCAGACCGCCTGGCGGAGTGTCTGGGCGGAGCGATCTCGTCGCAGTGTCTGCACGAGTTCACGCTGCAGCGCGTCAGCACACCGGGTGGTATCGCGGTGTCGCTGTTGCCCACCCTGATTATGCTCGTTGCGGCATATGGCATTCTCAAGGGTCGCCGCGTTGCCGCGTGGGTGGCAATCGGTATGAATACGGCGATCTCGCTGTTGTCACTGTGGTATTTCGTCATCGGGCCGTTCGGGCTGCAGGGGCTTGATCTCACCCATCGTGTGCACCTGCAGGGAGAGTTGGGCATCGCTCTGGTGGCCTCTGGGCTTGCCCCGCTGGGTGTCGTCGCGGTGCTGGTCGCGGGGCTGCGGCACCTGCAGCTGCCGGCGCATCCGCAGCGCGTTCGCCGGGGTCTCATCACGGTGCTTGGCACTGGCCTGGGCTTGGCCGTGGTGTATGTTGTCGTGGGCCTGAGCCTGCCCGACGGATTCACCACGGCACCAACGCTGGGGCAGTTGATTGCCGATCTGCCGGAGCGGTTCATCCCGGTGGGTTTTCTGCGCCTCACGTCACCCGGGTTTCTGCCGACAAGCCTGCTCACCGCCTTCGTCTATGAGTGGATTGGCCCTCTCTTCGGGCTGGTCGCTCTCGGGGTGCTCGTGCACCTGTTGCAGGTGGTGCTGCCGCGCGATGAGCGATCGGCCCGGCACGAGGTCGATCAGCTGCTTCGGGCTGGCGGGCAGTCGCTGTCGTTCATGGCCACGTGGCCCGGCAGCCTCTACTGGTTCTCATCGACTGGTCGAGTGGGCATTGCCTATCGAGTGTCGCACGGCATCGCCCTGACGCTGGCCGATCCATTCGGCGACCCAGACGAGGCCGACGCGGCGGTGTTCGAGTTTGTGCGCTTCTGCGACGACCGTGCCCTGACCCCGGTATTTTACAGCGTGCATCAGCCGTGTCGCGACCTGTTGGCGGCCAGAGAGTGGCAGTCATTCTCGGTGGGGCTCGAATCGGTCATCGACCCAAGGGCCTGGCAGACGAAGGGCAAGCGCTGGCAGGATGTGCGCACGGCGATCAATCGCGCCCGTCGCGATGGGGTGCACGATACGCTGACCACATTCGCCGATGCGTCGCTGGCGGTGCAGTTGCAGATCGCCGCCCTGAGCGAGCAGTGGGTGAGCGAGAAGGCGCTGCCGGAGATGGGCTTCACTCTCGGCGGTGTCGAGCAACTGCATGATCGTCGTGTGCGCCTGCTCATTGCGCAAGATGAGCACGGTCAGCTGCAGGCGGTGACCAGTTGGCTGCCCTTCTGGCGTGATGGCAAGGTGGTCGGTTGGACGCTCGATTTCATGCGCCGCCGCCCAGACTCGGCCAACGGAGTGATGGAGTTTCTCATCGCACGTATGGCCGAGCGACTGCAAGAAGAGGGTGAAGCGGAGTTCATGAGCCTGTCGGCCGCGCCGCTCGCGGGGCTCGAGACGACTCCAGCCACGGCGATCTCGGGCCTGCTCGGCTACATCAGCCACACCCTTGAGCCTGTCTACGGATTCCGCTCGTTGTTCTTGTTCAAGCGCAAGTTCCAGCCGCGTGAAGAACCGATCTATATCGTGTACCCCGATGCGGCGGCGCTGTCGAATATCGGTTTGGCCGTGGCACATGCCTACCTGCCCGACCTGCGCCCCCGTGACTTGGCACGCCTGCTACGTCACGAGGAGACGTCGCCAGAGCGGGGCTGACCATATACGAGGGATGCGCTCTGGCGCGTTGTCGGCTAGTGTGACGAGACACCCGGGTCGGTGCCTCGCTTTCCCCGAGGCGCTCCGGGCCAACGAGAGGACACCCCATGAGCTTTCTCGCATTCCTTCTGCTCGGGCTGATCGCGGGAGCCATCGCCAAGGCCATCCTGCCCGGAGAGCAGGGCGGCGGCTGGATCGCCACTCTGATTTTGGGCGTGATCGGCGCGATGGTTGGCGGCTGGATCGGCGGACTGCTGTTCGGTGCGTCGGTTGACAGTTTCTTCAGCCTCGGGTCGTGGGCGCTTGCGATCGGCGGTTCGATCATCGTGCTGCTGATCTATGGTGCGCTGACCGGCAAGAAGCGCTGACGAACAGCACGTCGTCACCCGAAGACACAAGAGAGGCGCAGCCCGCACGATGCGGACTGCGCCTCTCTTGTCTGTTCAGTTGATCAGAACGAGCCGTTGATGTCGGTGACGACAACGACCTTCTCGTTCACGAACTCCTTGATGCCCAGGTCGACGAGCTCGTGGCCGTAGCCCGAGTTCTTCACGCCGCCGAACGGAATGTCGGCCTTCACACCGGTGGGCTGGTTGATGTACACCATGCCGGTGTCGAGTCGACGGGCGACCGCCTGAGCACGGTGGATGTCCTGGCTGAAGACCGAGCCACCCAGGCCGAACGGCGAGTCGTTGGCGATGCGCACGGCATCGTCTTCGTCTTTGGCGCGGTACAGCTGGGTCACCGGGCCGAAGAACTCGGTGTGGAACGCCTCGCTGTCTTCGCTGATCTCGGTGAGGATCGTCGGCTGGTAGAACGAGCCCTGCTCGGGCACGGCAGCGCCGAGCGTCTCGGCCTTGGCACCCTCGGCAACGGCCTTCTCGACCTGTGCCTTGAGGTCGTCAGCAGCCTGCTGCGACGACAGCGGTGCCAGCGTGGTCTTGGCGTCGGTGGGGTCACCGGCGACGAGCTTGGCCACGCCCTCGCGGTAGCGTGCCGCGAACTTGTCGAACACGGCGTCAACCACGATCAGACGCTTCGACGACACGCAGACCTGGCCGCCGTTCCAGTGGCGACCAAAGACGGCCCAGTCGGCTGCCTTCTCGACGTCGGCATCTTCGAGCACGATGAAGGCGTCGGCGCCGCCGAGCTCCAGGGTGCTCTTCTTGAGGTGCTTGGCCGCCAGACCGGCGATGATTGATCCGGCCTTCTCGCTGCCGGTGAGGGCAACGCCGCGCACGCGGGGATCGGCGATGACGCGCTCGGTCTGATCGTGGGGCAGGAACAGGTTGGTCAGCAGGCCTTCAGGGGCGCCGGCCTTGCGGAACAGATCGACCATTGCCAGGGCTGACTGAGGCACGTTCGAGGCGTGCTTCAGTACGATCACGTTACCGGCGGTCACCTGCGGGGCAGTGATGCGGATCACCTGGTAGTAGGGGAAGTTCCACGGCTCAACCGCGAACAGCACACCCAGCGGATCGCTGACCAGCTGCACATCGGTGTCGCCGAAGCCGGCGGCGGGCAGGAAGCGCGGCTTCAGAGCCTCAGCGCCGAACTTCACGTAGTAGTCGAGCATCTGTGCGCTCAGCTCGACCTCGAGCTCGGCCTCGCCGATCAGCTTGCCCATCTCGAGGGTGAGGATCTGTGCGTACTCGCTCTTGTTCTCGCGCAGGATGCTCGCGGCCTTCGCGAGAATCTCGGCGCGCTGCTCGAAGCTGGTCTCACGCCACTCGAGGAAGGTCTTGTGCGCCTGGTCAAGAGCGGCGTCGACCTCTTCGGGGGTGGCGTTCGGGAAGGTCTTGACGACCTCACCGGTGAACGGATTCGTGGTTGCGTATGCCATGGAACTGGCCTTCTTTCTGCGATTCATTGCATCGAGGATGACGAACTCATATGAGCGTCTTCGCTCGGACTGACCGCCTGAACAGTGCGGTCGTGCGGATGTGCACTTCGCCTACATCGTAGCGATCTGCGCTGGGTGCGGGAAGAGCATTTGCTGGCAGAGGCCTGTGCCTGCGCCAGCGGCGAACTCACTTGACGAGCGCGAAACCGGCATCCCAGCCGATCTTCTCGCCGGCGCCGAGGGTCAGCTGCACGAAGCCGATGGCCTCGAGCTCGCGAGCGCGCTTCAGGCTGCCGGCATCTACCGCGTTCAGACCGCCGGCGGTCACGAACTCGCCGAGTGCTGCCTTGGCGGCCTCGTCATCACCGGCAATGAGCACGGTGGTGGTCTGGTCGGAGGAGCCGACCTTGCCGGTGGCCAGCGTGGCGGCGAAGTTGGTGTTGAACGCCTTGAGCACCTTGGCGGCGGGCAGCTGAGCCTGCAGCTCGGCGGCAGCCGACGCGTCGGCCGGTACAACGAGCGAGTCGAAGGTGTTGAAGTCGAGCGGGTTGGTGACGTCGACGACGGTTTTGCCGGCGAGCTGCGCACCGAGGTGACCGGCGATCTCGGCCAGTGCCGGGTAGGGCACGGCGAGCACAACGATGTCGCCCTCAATGGTGGCGTCGGCCTCGTGGCCGACGAACTGCACGGTGTTGCCGCCGCGCTGTGCGATGGCCTCGACTGCCTTGCCGATGTTGCCCTGACCGATGACGGTGATGGTGCTCATTGTGTGGTGCTCCTTTGAAAAGATGTGTGCCGGCCGTCGCCGACATCCTCACTGTAGGAGCGCAAACTTGTTGCGTCAACTAAAACTGGTAATCGATCACCCCGGGCGTGTCGCTTGGGGGTACGCCGTTCAGTCGCGCGCAATCACGAGGGTGGTCAGCGGCAGTCGCTCACGTGGCGCGATCTCGCGGGCAGCGAGGCGTTCGTCGAGCTGAGCGGGGTTGCCGACAGTGCCGATCACCGTGACAGTGATCGCGTGCACGCCCTCTGGCAGTGCGAACTCGGCATCGATGCCAGGCCCGTCGATGCCCGAGATCTGGTGGCTGGCGAAACCATCAACGTGCAGCTGCAGGGCCAGGCTCTGCACGGCGAGGCCGAGATCGTAGAGGGCGGTCGGCTGCGAGGTGCCATCGACCTCGGTGACCGCAGCGTTGACGATCAGCGCGCTCGCGTGAGCTGCCCACGCCTGATTGAACGGGATGAGGTGCGCAAGGATGCGCTCGAAGGTCGCCCCGCCGCACCGACCCACGATGAACCGCCATGGCTGTGTGTTCGAGGTCGAGGGTGCGAGCCGCGCTGCCTCTAGGCCAGCGTCGAGCTGGCTGTCGGAGATCGAGGCCTGTGCATCGAAGGCGCGCGGACTCCAGCGTTCGCTGATGAAGTCGGCAACTGGAACGCTTGTGGCGATTGCGCGGTCGGCGGCGTGATGTGCGGTGGTGGTCTCGGTCATGATGCTCCTTGTGTGTTGGGCGTAGCAGTTGAGGGTTCTTGGGCGACGGAGACCCAGCCTTGGGCATGGCTCAGCGTCTCGAGATCGGTCAGCGACAGACCAATGGCCGAGTTTGCGCTGCCCGTTGCTGGCCAGACCACGTCGAAGCGGCGCAGCGACTCGTCGAGCCAGACTTGGGCCCCGGCCGGGTTGGCGAACGGGCAGACGCCGCCGATGCGGTGGCCGGTCAGCGGCTCGACGTCGTCGGGCGCCAGCATGTGCGGTTTGAAGCCGAACCGTCGTTTGAAGCGGCCGCTCGACACCTTGGCATCGCCAGCCAGCACCAGCAGGATGGCCCTGCCGTGCTCGGGCGCGTCAGGCGCCTCGTCGTAGACCGAGATCGTCTTGGCGATGCGAGCCGGCTCGGTGCCGATGGCCTCAGCAGCCTCAGCCACAGTGGCACTGGACTGCGAAAACTCGACGATCGCGGCAGCATGACCGGAGGGGGCGAGAGCGGCGCGCACGGCATCCAGCGACATGAAACTCCTAGGAACTCTGACGGGGAACACCGTCATTCTAGATGGCGGTGACGACGCGTCCACTTATACTCATCCGTATGACATCACACCCTGCCACCGCGCGCTCGCGTCTGCAGACGGCAGGTCTCATTGTTGCTGTGGTGATTGCGGTGATCGTGTGGGCGGTCTCGCAGCTGGGCCAGTCGGAGACGAGTGATCCTGCTGCGCTGGCTCCGAGTGCCTCGGCCACCGACAGCGCCGTTGCCGAGGGTGGTGTTGGCGCCTCTGGCTCGATCGACCTCATGAGCCAGCTGCAGCACACCGAGCACTTTCGCTCGAGTGCCCTGACGCATATCTTCTCTGGCGAGATCAACAGTCGAGGCAAGGCCGTGGGCTACCACTCGCAGACCTACACCGACACCGCCGGCGCCGTGGTCGAGGGCACCCTGACCACCGCTGACGCTCAGGGCATCTACACCGGGCAGGTCACTGTTGACGGAGTGGCGAAAGCTGGTAATGGCGGCTACTCCACCTTTTTCCCGACCGACATGACCGCGCAAGAGGTGGTCGACGCCATCAATGAGGCCTACGACGACCGTCAGGCCCAGGGCAGCGCGTACGTCGGGCAGGGTGGTGGGCTTACCATTCAGATCGTGCTCGACGATACTGATCAGATCATCACGGCGTACCCGCTGCAGCAATGACCAGCTTCGACCACGACTTTGACACCCTGCAGATGCGCGACGGCACGCAGGTGCCCTTGGTGCGCTTTGTCGACCCCGGCGCGCATCTGGTCGGGCGATTGCTGATGAATGACGTGCAGGGCAGTGATGTCAGACCACTGCTGCAGGCTGTTGAACAGGTGCGCTCTGGTCGTCTGCCCAGTGCCGAGCTCGCTGGCAACACGACCAGGCTGCACATCGAAGCCGAGCGTTCGAGCATCCATGATGACCTGGGCGACGACGAGACCGTCTCGCTGCCGACTGTGACACTGACGCGCCTGCTGCGCGACTGGGGTGTGCATGCCGCGAAGGTGCGTGCGCACAACCGAGGGGAAGACCCGCGATGACTCGTCGAGGTGCACGCATCGTTGCGGGAGATCCGCGTTTGGTTGAGCGTCGCGGGCTCGCGCTGCTCATCGGAGTGTGGATGCTCACCGTGTTCGCGGCGCTTGGCGCATGGGGTGCTTGGGGCCCGCTGCCGGTGCAGCAGGTGCATATCGACACCTCGTCGACAGTGGCGACGGTGTCTTCAGAGGCCACGGCTGATGCCCCTGCAGTGCAGCTGGCCTGGCCCAGCACAGGTTCGACCGCGTTCACTCTGCGCAACGACGGGGCGGCAGACGCCTCGCGGCAGATCAACGTGCAGCAGAGCAACGGCGACCAATCGGCGCAGCGCATCGCCAGCATCACGAAGGTGATCACCGTGCTGCGGGTGCTCGAACGGTACCCGTTGCAAGGCGACGAGCAGGGGCCCGAGATCACGCTCACCGAGGCCGACGAGCAGCTGCGGGCACAGTACGAGTCAGAGGGCGGCGCCACGCAGCCGGTGCCAGTGGGCCAATCGCTGACCGAGCGCGAGATTATCGAGCTGGTGCTGGTGCCCTCGAGCAACAACTACGCGACCACGCTGGCGCGTTGGGCGTTTGGTGACGATGCCACGTTTTTGGCCGAGTCTGCCGCCTGGCTCGACGCCAACGGTCTGTCGGGTGCCGTGCAGGTCGACCCGAACGGGCTGGGCGACGGCAACGTGGCTACACCTGAGCAGATCGTTCATCTTGCCGACCTGGCGCTCGACAACGAGGTGGTGCGTGAAGTGGTCTCGATGACCAGCGCCACCATCGAGGGGGTGGGCACGGTCGAGAGCCACAACTCTCTGCTGGGCGTCGATGGGGTTGATGGGGTGAAGACTGGCACGCTCTCGGGCACAGCGAACCTGGCCTGGTCGGCACATTTCGAGATCGACGGCACGTCTTTCGAGCTGATCGGTGCCACCCTTGGCGCCACCGAGGGCCACACCGTGATGCAGCCAGAAGTCGGGGCGCTGATCGAGTCGATTCAGCGCGCAATCACCGTGCAGGTCTTTGCCACGGCTGGGCAGAAGGTCGGCACGCTCAGCACCGACTGGTCGAGCGAGAGCGACCTGGTTGCGGCAGGCGGCGTTCGTGCGCTCACGTGGGGTGCTGAGCCGCTCACCCTCGAGGTGCAGGGCGCGGCGGTGCCCGCACAGGCTCAAGCAGGCACACAAGCCGGCACATTGGTGTTGAAGCGCGGCGACCAGACGCTGCAGCAGACGGCGCTGCTGCTCGCCTCGGCCATCCCCGACCCAGGATTCAGCTGGCGAATGAGCCATTTGGGCGAACTCGTGGAGCCCACACTGGCGGCGGTCACCGGGTCGACCAGACAGGCCGCCTGAGTCAGCGGCTCAGCCAGTTGCGCAGCCGTGCGGTGACGAAGGGCAGCACGACATAGACCATCACGGGCGTCAGGATGCTCACGCTCAGCAGCGTGCGCCAGCCCAGTGGTATCTCGTTCCAGCCAGGCACGAAGTGCGCGGTCAGCAGGGTGAAAACGATGTTGGTCGGCGCGAATCCCAAGAAGATGCTCACCGCCTGCTTCCAGCGCGGAGGAGCGACGGGTTCGACGGCCAGTGGCTGCTCGTCGAACCAGCCCTCGATGCCGCTGAGGCGCCGATGGGTCTCACTGACTACCAGTTCACGGCCGGCGAGGAGCCATTGGCTGCGCTGCGTCGAGCGCTCCCACTGCTCGAGGGAGGCCTCGTCGGCGAACCGGTAGAGCATCTGCCAGTCGTCGCCGTCGGAGCTCTGCCTGATCCAGCCGGAGCCCAAAAAGCCCGGAAATTTATTCGCAAGGTTGACCCCGGCCTGCACCCAGCGAGTGACTTCGTCGATGTGCCCGGGGGCGACGGTTCGGCGGATCGAGACGGTGACGGCCTGGCTCATGCCGACGATGCTAGCGGTGAGCTGTTACGTGGGTGTTGCGGGCTCAGCGTGTGGCGAACACGAACCCTACGACAGCGGTCACCAAGCTCACCGCAGCGAGCACGAGCGCCAGGGTGATGAGCACGCGGTGCACGAGCAGAAACTTGGTGGCATTGCCCTCGTCATCACGGGCGCGAGGGTCGGCGCTGACGCGGCGCAGGAAAGGCGGCCAAACCAGAACGTTGAAGATGCCGTTGACTAGCAGCAGGGTCGAGAGTGTCACAAGCATGCGGCCAGCCTACCGTCACCAGATGCGCACGCGCGCGTCTTTGTCGAGCCACAGGCGATCGCCGGATGCGGTGGCGAAGACCTCGTGGAACGCATCGAGATTGCGCACCACCTGGTTGGCTCGCAGATCGTTCGGTGCGTGCGGGTCGACCGTGAGCAGGCGCACGGCCTCTTCGGTGCGACGTTTCTCGGCCCAGACCTGCGCCCAGGCCAAGAAGAACCGCTCGGCTCCGGTGAGCCCGTCGATGACTGGTGCCTCGGCCCCATCGAGCGAGATCTGATAGGCCTGCCAGGCGATTGACAGCCCCGACAGATCAGCGATGTTCTCGCCGAGCGTGAGCGCACCGTTGACCGTGTGACCTGGCGCATCGAGGGGCTCGAGCACGTTGTACTGCGCGACCAACGCTGCGGTCAGACGGTCGAAAGCGGCGCGGTCGTCGGCCGTCCACCAGTCGGTCAGGCGGCCGTCACCGTCGTATTTCGAGCCCTGATCGTCGAAACCGTGGCTGATCTCGTGGCCGATCACCGCGCCGATGCCGCCGTAGTTAGCGGCGTCGTCGGCCTCGGGGTCGAAGAACGGCGGCTGCAAGATGGCCGCCGGAAAGACGATCTCGTTGAAGCCCGGGTTGTAGTAGGCGTTGACCGTCTGCGGGGTCATGAACCACTCGTCGCGGTCGATGGGGCGACCGATCTTACCGAGCTCGCGTGCCTGCTCGAAGCGGCCGATCGCACGCACGTTGCCGATCAGGTCGTCGCGCGAGATCTCGAGGCTGGAGTAGTCGCGCCACTTCACCGGGTAGCCCACCTTGGGGGTGAACTTCTCGAGCTTGGCGAGGGCCAGACGCTTGGTGTCGTCGCCGAGCCAGGTCAGCGAGTCGATCGAGCGGCGGTAGGCCTCGATGAGGTTGGCGACGAGTTCGTCGATGCGGGCCTTGGCGTTCGGCGGAAAGTGCCGAGCGACGTATTCACGGCCGACCGCCTCACCGAGACCGCCCTGCACCAGCGAGACGCCGCGCTTCCAGCGGGGGCGCAGCTCGGGGGTGCCGCTGAGGGTGTGGCCGTAGAAGCCGAAGTTGAGCTGCACGAACGCACTCGAGAGGTAAGGCGCGGCCGAGCGCACGATGTTGGCGGCCAGCCAGGCGCGCCAGGCGGGCAGCCGGTCTTCGGTGAGCAGCGCGGCTAGGCCCGTGATCGCCGAGGGCTGGGCGACCACCACTTCGTCGAGCACGCTGCGAGGGATGTCGGCCGCGGCCAGGTAGGTCGGCCAGTCGATGGTGGGGGCGAGTGCGGTGAGCTCGGCGAAGGTGCGCAGATTGTAGGTCTTTTCGATCTCGCGGCTGGCCACGACATCCCAGTGCGCGGCGGCGATCTCCGTCTCGAGGTCGAAGACCAGGCGCGCTTGGGCAGCGGGTTCGGTCAGACCCGCGAGCTCGAAGAGCTTGGTGAGGTAGGCCAGATAGACGGTGCGGATGTCGGCGAACTTGTCTTCGCGGTAGTACGACTCGTCGGGCAGACCGATGCCGCCCTGCAGCAGAAATGGCACGTAGCGGTCGGGCTGACCGGGGTCGTTGTCGACGTAGAGGCCGAAGAAGCCGCTCGAACCGCGCTCCTCGGCTCGGCCCACGGCCTGCACGAACTCAGCGATGGTGGTCGGCGCCTGTGCTGCAGCGAGGTCTTCGGCGATGGGCGTGGCCCCAAGCTGTTCGGCGCGCTGCTCGTCGAGAAAGCTCGCGTACAGGTCGCCGAAGCGCTGGCGATCGGCTGCGGCGGCATCAGTTCCCTCGCCATCGGCCGCCTGCTCGATGATCTCGCGGATCGCCTGCTCGGCGTCTTCGGCCAGTCGCAGAAAGGCCCCGTAGCGTGCTTTGTCGGCGGGAATCTCGGTGCGGTCGAGCCAGGCGCGGTTGACGTGCAGGTACAGGTCGTCTTGGGGTCGAATCGAGGCGTCGAGATCGGCGATGGCCAGGCCCGAAGGCTGCTGCGGAGTCGAAGATGTCATGTCGCCTAGCCTAGCCAGCCGAGGTGTGCCTAGCATGAGGTATGTCGAATCCATACGATGCACTGCCACAAGTTCCCTCGTTCACCCTGACCAGCGACGACGTTGTCGACGGCCAGACACTGAGTCAGGCTCAGGTCGGCGTCGGTGCGGGCGGCGAGGGCCGCTCCCCGCAGCTGGCCTGGTCGGGGTTTCCCGCGCAGACGCGTAGTTTCGCGGTCACCCTCTACGATCCCGACGCCCCCACCGCCAGCGGGTATTGGCACTGGGCGGTTTACAACATCCCCGCTTCGGTCACCACACTGGAGGCTGGCGCGGGCAACAGCGCAGCCGGCGGTCAGCTGCCGGCTGGCGCGATCGCCCTGGTCAACGACTCCCTCGGGCGCGACTTTGTCGGGGCCGCTCCGCCGGTCGGTCACAAGCCGCACCACTACTACTTTGTGGTGCACGCGCTCGACGTCGACCATCTTGATCTGCCTGAAGGGGCAACCCCGGCGGTGTTGGGCTTCAACCTCTTCTCGCACACCCTGGCTCGCGCCACCCTAGTGGGGGTTTACCAGCGGTAGTGCTTGGTTGTCGTGTGCCGTACGAGACCCAACCCAACGTCAACCAGTGGGGCGGTGTGGGTGAGACATCTGCACAGCGGTGTCGCGAATGGTGAGTATTCGAGTACTTACCCGCTTCTCGTGACACCTGTGTGGCCACGGTTCGCAATTCGTGACACCGGTGTGCACGACTCGCATTTGGCGACACCTGTGTTGTCACGTGCGTGTTCTGTGTCCGAGATCGACACAGGGGTGTCGCGAATGGTGGGTATACGAGTGCTTACCCGCATCTCGTGACACCTGTGTGGCCACTAGGGTGGAGCGGGTGAGCAACCCCGACCCCACAGTGAGTGCAGCGAACCAGCCGAGTGCCGACGGCCGTGAGAGCGGGCGCGAACTCGACAGCCGCATCCGTCAGCTGGCGGTGCCCGCCCTGGGTGCGCTGGTCGCCGAGCCGCTGTTCGTGCTCGTCGACTCAGCCATGATCGGTCATCTCGGGGCAACGCCGCTGGCTGGCTTGAGCATCGCCAGCACCGTGCTGCAGACGGCCATCGGCCTGATGATCTTCTTGGCCTACGCCACCACGCCGCTGGTGGCTCGGCGGCTCGGGCAGGGGCACCGCGACCTCGCACTTTCTGCGGGCGTCGACGGCCTCTGGCTCGCGGCAGCCATCGGCGTGGTGCTCGCTGTCGCTGGGGCGCTCTTCGGCACGCCGGTGCTCGGGCTGTTCACCACAGATCCCGAGGTGCTGGGCCAAGCCAGCGCCTACCTGCGCGTCTCACTCATCGGGGTGCCCGCCATGCTGCTCGTGCTCGCCGCGACCGGTGTGCTGCGCGGCCTGCAAGACACCCGCACCCCACTGCTCGTGGTGGTGCTCGGAGTCATCGCCAACATCGCCCTCAACGCGCTGCTCATCTACGGCCTTGGCTGGGGCATTGCCGGGTCGGCCGCCGGCACGGTCATCGCACAGATCGGCATGGCCGCAGCGCTGGTCGCCGTGGTGGTGCGGCAGGCACTGGCGGCGGGCGCCGATCTGCGGCCGCGCTGGCAGGGAGTGGGCCGGTCGATGCGTGATGGAGGCTGGCTGTTCGTGCGCACCCTCGCCCTGCGCGTCGCGTTGGTGGTGACGGTCTGGTTCGCCGCGAGCCTCGGCACCGCCACCGTGGCCGGCTACCAGGTGCTGTTCACGCTGTTCACCGCGCTCGGCATGGCCTTTGACGCGCTGGCGGTGGCCGGTCAGGCGCTGATCGGTCTCGAACTCGGCGATGGCGACGAGCGTGGGGTGCGCCGCGTGCGCGCCGTGCAGCAGCGTCTGCAGCGGTGGGGGGTGCTGCTGGGTGCCGCGCTCACCGTTGCTTTCGCCGCAGTCGCACCGTGGCTCGGCCGGGCCTTCACCTCTGACGCGGCGGTGCTCGCGGCGCTCACGCCAGGCATCGTGGCCATGGGGCTGACTCTGCCACTGGCCGGCTACGTGTTCGTGCTCGACGGCATTCTGATCGGCGCTGGTGACGGCCGTTATTTGGCGATCGCCAGCGTGATCAACCTGGTGGTGATGGCACCATGGATGCTGCTGGTTGGTTGGGCACACACGGCCGGTTGGATCGCCCCCGAGTGGTCGCTCGTGGCGGTGTGGTCATGCTTTGGCGTCGTCTACATGGCGATGCGCGCGCTCACGCTCGGTCTGCGGGCGCGTGGCACCGCGTGGCTGCGCACCGCTGTGTGAGGTGCACGGGAGCGGTTATCGTCGGGTTCTCTGCGTCGTCGATTTGAGCTGACCAGTGAGCAGAGCCCGTGGTCACACTGGAGCGAGCCTCAGGATGTCGGCGCAGCCGACAGGTGCTCCTGCGAGCGAGCGGAACGTGTGGCCACGGGCTCTGCTGTGCCCGGCGCATCGCTCAGAAAAGCCGTTCGTCGGCGTCGTCGGTGCCGCGCATTGCGTCGTAGTCGAGCACGAGACAGCGGATGCCGCGATCTTCGGCCAGCGTGCGCGCCTGGGGCTTGATCTCTTGGGCGGCGAACACTCCGTGCACGGGAGCGAGCAGCGGGTCACGGTTGAGTAGCTCGAGATAACGGGTGAGCTGTTCAACGCCGTCGATGTCGCCGCGGCGCTTGAGCTCGACGGCGACGTGCTCGCCGTTGGCGTCTCGGGCCATGATGTCGACCGGGCCGATCGCGGTGAAGTACTCGCGGCGGATGAGCTGTGAGCCTTCGCCCAGCAGTTCGATCTGAGCGGCCAGCAGCTCTTGCAGATGGGCCTCGACTCCGTCTTTGATCAGGCCGGGGTCGGTGCCGAGTTCGTGTGTCGTGTCGCTCAGTACCTCATGGATGCTGACGATCAGCCGGTCGCTGGTCTTCGCTTGAGTGACGTTCCAGACTTCGACAACCCCGGCGGCGCGCTGGTCGTCATCAGGCTCGTCGACCTGCAGTGTGGCCGGCGGTGACATCCAGTTGAGCGGCTTGTACGAACCTCCGTCGGCGTGCACGAGCAGCGAGCCATCTGCTTTGAGCATGAGCAGGCGGGTGCCAAGCGGCAGATGGGCGGTGAGGCGGCCGGCGTAATCGACGGTGCACCTAGCTATGACGAGTCGCACATCAAGAGTGTAGTGGGCGCTGCGCGGACATCCTGCCGCGCACATACCTCGCTCACAGGTATTGCGCCTTTTTCACATCGCCTTGGCGTGCGCGGTAGAGTAAATCATTCGAGCACCAATCCCCGGCCGAAGGAACATCGATGCCACAGTCTCGGCGCGAGCGTCGTGAAGCGGAGCAGGAGCGTGCGCTGGAACTGCTCGCTGATCGCGACGACTCTGCACGCGAGTACACGCCGATTGCTCACCATGGTCGGCTGAAACGCGCTGGCGGTGGGGTCAAGGGCGCACTGAAATGGACGGCTCTGGTCGCCACCATGGCCGTGCTCGCCGTGGCAACGCTCGGTGGTCTGCTGTTCTGGTCGGTGCAGAAAGACATCACCTACTTCGAGTTCACCAACGAAGACGGCAGTGAACAGGTGGCCTCACTCGACGGCCCGGTGAACTTTCTGCTGATCGGCTCTGACACTCGCAAAGATCAGGGTGACGGCTTCAGCGCCGAAGATAAAACCAGCGATCTGGCTGACGTCATCATGCTGCTGCACATCTCAGCCGACCATAAGACGGCGGTGGCGGTGAGCTTTCCGCGCGACCTGATGGTGGCCATCCCCTCGTGCACTGGCTCTGATGGCACGGTATACCCGGCGCAGTCGAAGGCGCAGATCAACACCAGCATCACCTACGGTGGCGCAGGGTGCACCGCGTTGACCGTCGAGAAGCTCACCGGGATCGACATTAGCTACGCAGCCAAGATCGACTTCAAAGGCGTCATCGAGATGACAAATGCGATCGGCGGTGTCACAGTGTGTGTGAGCGACGACATCAACGACAACGACTCGGGTCTTCATCTGACCGCCGGCGAGCACACCATTCAAGGTTCAGATGCGCTTGCGTTCCTGCGCAATCGTCATGGGGTGGGCGACGGCAGCGACCTCGGGCGCATCAGTTCGCAGCAGGTCTATCTCTCGTCGCTGGTGCGCAAGATCAAAGAAGACGGTACGCTGAGCAACCCCGTTCAGCTTTACGACCTGGCGTCTGCGGCAGCCCGCAATATGCAGTTCTCGTCGAACTTGAGCGATGTCAGCACGCTGGCGAGCCTGGCGGCTACGGCGGCCAACATCAACCTCGACGATGTGGCGTTCATTCAGGCGCCGGTGGTGGCAGACCCCTCAGACAAGAACCGGGTGGTGCTCGACTCATCGCTGTCGAAGACGCTGTTCACCGCGATTGCCTCGGGCAATGGCGTGGTGCTCAATCCCGACTCTGAGACCGGCCGCGGATCAGAGGTAGTTGGTGAGGCTGAAGACGACACCGCGTCGCCCAGCGCCGAGGCCTCGCCGAGCGCTGAAGCAGACAGCGGTTCGTCTGAATCTGCGTCAGCATCGCCCAGCGCCTCGTCGAGCAGCGAACCCGTTGTGTTGCCCGAGGGCATCATCGGACAGACCGCCAAGACCAAGACCTGCGCCAAAGCGAACAACTGACGGTTGCGGTCGTGACCCGACCACGTCATCCGCTATGATGATCTGGTGCCCAATCGGGCACGATGGAGACGTCGCATAGTCTGGTCGAGTGCACCACCCTGCTAAGGTGGAGTCCCGGGTTCCGGGACCGAGGGTTCAAATCCCTCCGTCTCCGCAAATAGCCCCTCTCCCGCGTAAAATCAAGGGAGAAGGGGTTATTTTTTGCTTTTAACGACACTACAAGCGACACTACTCCCGCCCTGCACCCCGCCCCGCCGCTGCTTCCGACGCAATGTCTGCAGGAGCAGCGCATTATCTGCAGCAAGACGGCGCGTTGTGCGAACTTTGCGTTGGAGGCGTGGACATTGCGTCTGTAGGCGCGTGCACGGGTAATCGGGGTGGTCTGGTGAGCACCGAGCGCGTTTTCAACGGCGTGCGCATGTTTTCGACATTTTGGGCGGTTTTAGGGTGAGATGTTGCGCATCCTGTCGAGATGGTGCGCGGTTGCAGCGGCGCGTTGTGAGGTGATTACTTCTCGGCGTGCACCGTTGCCGTGTACATGGGCTACGGTGTCCCTGTGTCCTCCCCCATTCTGCTGTTGCTCGTTCTGATGCTCATCGGGTCGTTTGCCCAGCGTGTCACCGGTATGGGCTTCGGGCTCGTGGTCTCACCTTTCGTCGTGCTGCTGCTTGGGCCGTACTCGGGTGTGATGATTCTCAACCTGGCCGCCGTAGTCTCGGCAACGCTCGTGCTTACCCGGGTGTGGCGCGATGTCGACTGGCACCGCCTAGCTCTGCTGGCACCGACAACATTGCTGGGCATTGTCGCCGGTGGGATGCTCGCGCACGCACTTGCCGCCGATTGGCTTGAGCTCATCGTGGGTGGTCTGCTCGTGGTCGGTCTGGCCACATCGCAGCTGATCGGCCGCACGGGCTTTGTCGGGCGATCGAAAAACTGGACGATCGGCAGTGGCTTCGCTGCCGGAGTGATGAACTCCGCGGCTGGTATTGGAGGGCCGGCCATGACGGTGTGCGCTGTGCTGACGCGATGGCCCCAGCGAAGTTTCTCGGCGACGCTGCAGCCGTTCTTCATGATGACCGGGGTGGCCTCGTTCATCACCAAGTACGTCATCGATCCCGAGCGCATGCTGCAGCTTGACTGGATTGTGTGGGCCGGCGTGCTCACGGCGATTCTGCTGGGGGTGGGGCTCGGTGGGCTCGTGGCGCACCGCATCTCGGCGACCGTCGGGCGCCGGGTGGTCTACGGCCTCAGCTATGCGGGCGGTCTGTTGACGCTGCTGAAGGGGCTTGCCGCCGTTATCGGCTGATGAAGTCGATGATCACCCGAGCAGCGGGTCGCGGGTTCGAGATCATCGTTTCGTGGCCGAGGCCCGGGAGCTGTTCGAAGCTGGCCTGCGGCACGAGATCGGCGCATTCGCGCACCCAGACCTCGGGGCAGACGAGATCGTCGGCGCCGCGCAGAACCAGCGTGGGCTGGCTCACCTTCGGCAGCACGTCTTCGAGATGGTGGCGCATCATCACGCGCAGTTTGCCTACAAACCAGCGCGGCCCGACGCGCAGGTAGCTCAGTGCGCCCAAGCGCAGCACATGCTGGCTGTCGTCACGCAGGTCTTCGGTCATATGGCTGACCTGCTGCACGACCGTACGAGCATGACGATCGACTGTGGGCGCCATCAGCACGAGGCGTTCGACCAGCGCAGGATGCCGCACGGCCAGTTCGGTGGCCACCTGGGTGCCCATTGAATGGCCGATCAGGGTGACCGGCACAGCGATACCTGCCGCGGCCATCCATTCGGCGATGAGATCTGCGGTTTCGGCGATGTCGCGCGGCTCGCCCAACTCGGGTGAGTGCCCGAAGCCGGGGAGATCAGGGGCCCACACCTCGCCTACCGCGCTCAACTGGCGGGCCAACCCTAAAAGCGTCACCCCGGCCATGCCGATGCCGTGGATCAGGACGAACGTGTGTGCGGGTGATGTATTTGATATGCGCCATGGGGCATGTAAAGCAGAGATGCGGGCGTCGCCTAAACGCGTCACCACGCGGCGAAGCGATTCAGGAGTGAGTGGCTCGCGTGGCTGTGCGGGTGCCGGAGTCACCGTGTGCCTTCGTCGGAACGGCGGTGAAAGACGCTGTTCCACGTGGAACGCACGCCATCGCGGAAAGCCTGGCGGGACTCTTTGGTGCGCAGCACGCCGATGACTGCGGGCGCTACCGAGGCCAACAGAATCACCACGATGATCGGCAGCAGCACCTGGTCGATCTCGAGCCCCATGCTGCTGAACCATGCGCCCAAGAAATACCCGGCATAGGTGATACCGGTAGCCCAGAGCAGGGCGCCGACGATGTTGTAGCCGAGAAAGTGCAGGTAGCGCATTCGAGTGACGCCGGCGACCGTCGGCACGAAGGTGCGCACAATCGGCACGAAACGTCCGATCACGATGGTCTTGCCGCCGTGGCGATGATAGAAAGCGCGAGCGCGGTCGAGGTGCGCCTGTTTAAACAGACGCGAGTCATCGCGCTCGTAGAGGCGCACGCCGAAGTGCCGCCCGATTTCGTAGCCGCAGGTGTCGCCCAGCACGGCTGCGGCCCACAGCAGCAGCACGGTCAGGTGGATGTTGAAGGGCAGCAGCCCCGCGTGCACCAAGTAGCCGGTGGTGAATAACAGACTGTCGCCGGGCAGAAAGAAGCCGATCAGCAGACCGGTCTCGGCGAAGACGATCAGGGCGACGCCGATCAGACCGGCGGTCTGAATGAACTGCGTGAGCTCAATGCCGGGAATCATGGGGTTCCGTTCCGGAAGGAGTGTTTTGGTGCGCTGACGCGCCCGTTCAGCCTACCGCGGTCGATGAGCCGGCCTGTGAATGACTGCGAGAGTCACAACAATGCCGTGATGGTCTCCCAGACGAGTTTGAGGTTGAGCACAGTGAGCACGGCAGTCGCCAGCCAGCCCAGCATGGTCACCCAGCGGGGGTTGGCGAACTGGGTGCCCATGATGCGCTTTGACGAAGTGAACCAGACCAAGGGCACCATGGAGACAGGCAGAGCGATGCAGAGAAAGACCTGAGAGTTGACCAGCAGGCTATCGAGCGCCTGTTCGCTGCCACCGTAGATCAGGGTGCAGGCGATCACCGGAATCACTGCGAGCCCGCGGGTGATCACGCGACGTGCCCACAATGGCATACGCATGCGGATAAAGCCCTCCATCACGACCTGGCCGGTGAGCGTGCCGGTGATGGTCGAGTTCTGGCCGGAGGCAAGCAGTGCGACAGCGAACAGGGTGCTGAGCACTGGAGAGGCGACCGCGCCGGCGAGGGAGGAGTCTTGCAGTGCGTTGTAGAGAGAGCTGAATGTGCCGAGGTCGCTGTCGACGCCGAAGAAGAGTGCGGCGCCGAGCAGCAACAGTAGGCAGTTGATGACGAATGCGGCAGACAGTTGGATGTTCGAATCCCAGGTCGCGAAACGCACGGCTCGTCGCTTCTCGGCATCGTCTTCTCGCGCGTAGTCGCGCGACTGCACGATCGCCGAGTGTAGGTACAGGTTGTGCGGCATGACCGTGGCGCCGACGATACCGAGCGCGAGGGTCAGCTGCGCCGGTTCGAGAATCTGTGCCTGGGGCACAAAGCCCTGGAAGACCGCGGGCAGGTCGGGCTGGGCGATGATCACCTCATAGACGAAGACGACCATGATGGTGGCGATCAGGGTGACGACGATCGCCTCAATCTTGCGGAACCCGATGTGCAGCAAGAGCAGCAGCAAGAACACGTCGAGCACGGTGAGGATGACGCCGACGACCAGGGGCATGCCGAACAGCAGGTGGAGGGCGATCGCTGCGCCGATCACCTCGGCGATGTCGGTGGCCATGATGGCCAGCTCGGTGATGATCCAGAGTACGAAGCCGGTGCGGCGGCCGGTGTGAGCTCGGGTGGCCTGGGCGAGATCCATGCCCGTGACGATGCCGAGTTTCGCCGCCATGTACTGCAGCAGCATGGCGGTCAGACTCGAGACGAGGATCACGCTCAAGAGCAGGTAGCCGAACTGGGAGCCGCCGCCGATGGAGGTGACCCAGTTGCCTGGATCCATGTACCCCACGGCGACGAGGGCGCCGGGGCCCGAGTAGGCGGCCAGGGTGCGCCAAAACCCGGCGTGCGCGTCAGGCGTGCGCACGGTGCCATTGATCTCCTGCAGCGACGGCCCGTTGGCCGGCTGAATCAGGCGTGCACGTGAACGCGCTGAGTCTGCATGCATCAGTAGTTCTCCTTGTGAGCGATTCGGGCGCGACCAAACCACACCCTGTAATAGTTTTACCATACTAATATCAAAGTTTGGTTACCCGAACATACCCCGATGCTCGATTGCTCGGTGGTGTCACAGGGCTTCGCTACGCTGAGAGCTGCAGAAACAGCGAAAGGCAATGAGCATGGCGCACGACTCGGTGGTGCACGCGCGGCGTGAGCGCGGTGTGCTGCGCGTGCTCGACAACGTCTTTTTTCTGTACGCCGGTCTTGCCACCTTCTGGCTGGCCCTGCTGCTGCTCGAAGACGCCACCCGCATGGGGTGGCGAGCGCTGCCGCTGCTCGTTGTGTTTTGGGGGCTGCTGGCCTATCTGGCTCTGCCTCGTCTGCACCGCATCCTGAGCTCGATCTACGTGCCTGACTACTTCATCGGGCGCACGCGCACCAGCGACGGTCTGCTGGGCGACCCGGTCAACCTGGCACTGCTCGGCGACGAAGACCGAGTGCACCAGGTGATGCGGGCTGCCGGCTGGACTCTCGCCGATGAGCTGACCCTCGCATCCAGCGTGCGCATTGTGGTCTCGACACTCACCCGACGCAGCTATGACGAGGCTCCGGTGAGCCCGCTGATGCTCTTCGGTAGACAACAAGACTTCGCCTATCAGCAAGAGGTCGCGGGCAACCCGGCCAAACGCCATCATGTGCGATTCTGGCGATGCCCTGACGGCTGGCTGCTGCCCGGTGGCCATCGAGTTGACTGGCTGGCGGCGGGCACCTTCGACCGGGCGGTCGGTTTTTCGCTGTTCACGCTGCAGATCACTCACAAGATCGACGAAGACACCGATGTCGAGCGCGACCACATCGTATCGACGGTGCTCGGGGCGGGCGAGGGCGCGCGAGTGTATCTGCTCAAAGACTTCTCGACTGGCTACCACTCCCGAAATGGCGGTGGCGACTCGATTCGCACCGACGGCGATCTGCCGGTCATCGATGTGCGTGGTGTCAACGATCAGCCCGAGCCGGCGGGCATTGCCCCGCTCGCGGTGGCGACGGCCGCCGCCGCTGGGCGAGCCGACGCGGTCGGCAAGCGCGTGGCCTTCGATCTCACACGCGGCGAACGGATGGCCGAGGCTGCGGCAGCCGAACAGGTGCGTCGGCATGGCCGCCCGGCCACTATCGTCTTCGGAGCGTTTGCCGTGTTCACACGGGTGGCGCTCACCGTGCTCGCTCTGGCAGCCGTGCTCACCCCGGGAGTGCAGAGCGCTGACCGTCTGCTCGCCGACTTGGCTGGCTGGTCGCCAGATCAAGGCGCAGTTGTCGCTGTGCTCATTGCTGGTGCGGCTCTGATCGCCTTCGAGCTGACGCTCGGGGTGATGGTGCTTCGCGGGGTGGGAGTGGCGCGTCTGGTGGTCATGGCAATGTCTGCGGTGTCGACTGCGACCGTGTTCGTCGACTGGTACGTCGACGGTCGACTGGTCGACGGGCTCGGTGAAGTCGCCACGATCGCCGCCAACATCCTTGTGCTGCTCGCGCTGTCGAGCGTCGACGCCCGTGAGTACACCTGGCAGCACGATCGTGCCGACGCGAAGCGCGCGACAGAGGGCTTGCACTGAGTGCAAACTTGCACGTAGTGTAAAGACGTGACCGAGACCACCAGCCGC
This sequence comes from Pseudoclavibacter soli DSM 23366, assembly GCF_000423505.1. GTDB lineage: Bacteria > Actinomycetota > Actinomycetes > Actinomycetales > Microbacteriaceae > Pseudoclavibacter_A > Pseudoclavibacter_A soli. Next base: position 6,712 of record NZ_KE384027.1, on the reverse strand, counting down.
CGTGATCGAAACCGCAGGGCCACCCGTACGGCCATCAGCGACGCATCCATCGCGCTGGTCATCGAACATGGTCGCGAAGCGGTCACGGTCGAGCGCATTGCCGAGCAGGCGGGCGTGTCGCGACGCACGTTTTTCAACTACTTCTCCAGCATCGATGCCGCGCTGAACGCACCCACCGACGACCTCCTGGCCCGAGTGCTCGACGAAGTCGATACTCGCTCCCGTGACGAGAGCCTGGTCGAGACCGTGCTGCGGGTGATCTCGGCCAATGTCACACTCGACTACCTGCAGGTGTGCCTCGACCTCGACCGAGCTATCGGCGGGCACGCCGAATACGTGCGCTACGAGCTCGAGAGCTGGGAGCACGCCGCTCGCAGCTTCGTTCATGCGCTGGTGGCACAGGGCGGGCACCAAGCCGATGGCGGCCTGCGCCTGACCGTGTTCGTGGCCTCGGTCTTCGGCAGCGTTCGTGCCACCATGACCGACTGGCTCACGGCAGTCGACCATCCCATCACAGAAGCCGATCTGCGCGAGCTCAAACAGCTCATGCTCAGCACCGTCGAGGTGCTGCGCGACGGCTTCGCCGACCTCTGACCAGTGTTTTCCGACCCCCAAGGAGACTTCTCATGGCAGCACTTCTCGCACGACTCGGGCGCTTCAGCGCCGCACACCGCAGGTTCATCACAGCGATCTGGTTGGTCGTGCTGCTGGCAGTTGGCGCAGCGGTTGCGCTGTTCTCCGGCACCACGAGCAATACCTTCACGATTCCGGGCACCCAATCGCAGCAGTTGATCGATCGACTCGAGCAGCGCATCCCCGCCTCGTCTGGCGGCACAGCGAGCATCGTGTTCGACGCCGGCGAGGGTCAGACCTTCACCGAAGACCAAGAGGCAGCCATCACCCGCGCACTGGCTGAGGTGGCAGACCAATCGGCCATTGCCTCGGTGATCGATCCGTTCGTGACCGAGCGCCAGCTCGATGAGGCACGTGAGCAGGTTGAGGCCGCCCAACCCCAGGTCGATCAGGCCACTGCCCAGCTGGCCGCTGGGCGCACCCAAATCGAGACGGCCCAGGGGCAGGTGCAACAGCTGCGTCAAGCGCGCGATGCCGCGCAGACGCAGGGCGCCCAGGCGCAGGCGCAGGCGCTCACCGCGCAGCTCGACGCCGCGCAGCAGCAGATTGATGCGCAGCAGGCCCAGCTCGACGCTGCGCAGCAGCAGCTTGACACCCAGTCAGCCGAACTGTCGCGAGCCGAGCGCTCGCTCGACGCTGCAGCCGACGTGCACTTCGTCTCAGAGAACGGGCGCGTGGCGCAGGCACAGCTGACCTTCACCACCTCGGCCGAGAGTGTGGCAGCCGCTGATCGCTCCGACATCGTCGACACCGTCACCCAGCAGTTGAACGGCACCGGTGTGACCGCCGAGTACAGCACCGAGATCGTCTCTGACCTCTCATCGCTGATCGGCCCCGGCGAAATCCTCGGCCTTGTGGTCGCCGCCCTCGTGCTCGTGATTATGCTCGGCACCCTCATCGGTGCCGGGCTGCCCCTGCTGATGGCTTTGGTCGGCGTCGGTGTCGGCGTCGGGGGCACCTTCGCCCTCACCGGTGTGATCGAGATGACCTCAGTGTCGCCGATGCTCGCGCTCATGCTTGGTCTGGCCGTCGGCATCGACTACTCGCTGTTCATCGTCAACCGTCACCGCACGCAGCTGAAGCAGGGTATGAGCGTGACCGACTCCATTCCACTAGCCGCTGGCACCGCCGGCAACGCGGTGATGTTCGCCGGGCTCACCGTGGTGATCGCACTGGCAGCGCTCGCGGTGCCCGGCCTGCCGTTTCTGACCGTCATGGGCCTGGCCGGTGCGGCGACCATCGTGGTCGCGGTGCTCGTGGCGCTCACGCTGACACCGGCCGTGCTCGCATTCGTGGGCCCGCGCATCCTCAGCCGTCGCGAGCGCGCTGCGCTGGCTGTCAACCACGACGTTGGCCCGCAGGATGCACCGGTCGCCCCAGCCCCGGCTGCGCGTCGCCGTCGCCGGGACTGGGGGCGACTCGTCACCGGTCACCCTGTGCTGTCGCTGGTGGCGGGCGTCGTGATCGCCGGGCTGCTGGCGGTGCCGGCTGCGTCTCTGCGGCTGGGCCTGCCCGACGGCAGCTCTGAAGAGCCCGACAGCACCGGGTATCGCGCCTATCAGCTGATCGCTGAGAACTTCGGCGCCGGCGCCAACGGGCCACTGATTGTGGTGGCCGAGCTGCCCGAGACCGTCACCTCGGCCACCGCAGCCGAAGACGCCGCACTCGATCTCGCCGACCACCTGCGCGACATCGACGGCGTGGCGGCTGCCGTGCCCGGTGCCTACAGCGATGATCACCGCACTGCGGTGCTGCAGGTGATCTCGGCGAACGGGCCGGCCAGCAGCGAGACCGAGCAGGTGGTCGATGAGATTCGGGCGAGTGCTGCCGACATCGAAGCTGAAACCGGCGCCTCGATTGGCGTCACCGGTCTGGCTGCGGCCAATATCGACGTCTCGCAGAAGCTCGGTGATGCACTGCCGCCTTATCTGGCGATCGTGATCGGGCTGTCGCTGCTGCTGCTGATTCTGGTCTTCCGCTCGATCGTGCTGCCGGTGCTTGCTACAGCCGGGTTTCTGCTGTCGCTGGCGGCCAGCCTCGGCGCCACGGTGGCCATCTACCAGTGGGGCTGGCTGGCTGGCCTGTTCGGCGTGCACGACCCCACGTCGGTGCTGAGCTTTCTGCCGATCATTCTGATCGGTGTGCTCTTCGGGCTGGCCATGGACTATCAGATGTTCCTCGGCTCGGGCATGCGCGAGAGTTTCGCACACGGGGCGACGCCCCGGCAGGCGGTGCTGCACGGGTTCACTGTGGGCGCACGGGTGGTCACCGCCGCGGCGATCATCATGGTCAGCGTGTTCGCCGGGTTCATCTGGGCCGAACTCACCATGATTCGCCCGATCGGCTTCGCCCTGGCGTTCGGCGTGCTCATCGATGCCTTCCTGGTGCGCATGACGATCATTCCGGCGGCGATGCACCTGCTCGGGCGCTCGGCCTGGTGGATGCCAAAGTGGCTTGATCGCATCCTGCCCGACGTCGATGTGGAGGGCGCGAAGTTGCAGCGGCCGGCGGGCTGAGGCCGTCGATCACGTCGGGCGGTCAGGCGGGCGAGCCAGGCCAGACGCGTCAGTAGTTCAAGCGCTGCCGTGGGGCGGGACGGTTCAGCTCTGGCTGCGACGGGTCAGTCCGGGATGTCGTTCTCATCGGCGTGCTGATCGTTGAGCGTGTTGGGTGAGTTCTGCGGCGTCCGGATTTCTATCAGGTATCAGGGCTCGCGGAAGGTATGTTCGAGGCGGTCCAGGATGGGTTTCACGAGATACGAGAGAATCGTGCGACTCTCGCCGGTGACGTAGACTTCTGCGTTCATGCCGGGCTGTAGCTGTACGTCGTCATCGAGGCGATCGATCTCGCTCTGGGGTATTCGCAAGCGCGCCAGATAGTGACTTGGCGTGTTCTGCTCGTCGGTGACGAGGTCCGGTGAAACCGAGTCGATGATCGTGCTGAGCTGGGGCGTGGTAACGCGGCTCAGGCCGGTGAAGGCGACACGGGCAGCGGCTCCGGCATGCACCTGGTCGATGTCGTCGGGGGCGATGCGCACATCGATGGTCAGGTCTCCGGCATCCGGTCTGATCTGCATGATGACTTGCCCGGCTGTGACGACGGTGTCAGTTGTGTCCACGGAGGTGTTGAAGACGGTCCCCGATACCGGGGCGGTGAGCGTGAGTTGTGAGAGCTGCAGTTCAAGCGCGCTCACGTTGTCCCGTGCCGTCTGTGCGGCCGCGTTCAGCTGAACGAGCGAGTTCGTCGCGGTTGATCGTTGATCGGCGGTCGTCTGATCGAAAGCGGCCTGGATGCCTGTTCGTGTCTGTTCCGCGGTACGGACGGCCTCGTCAAGTTGATCCGCCTGTGCTTCGGCCTGCTGCCGTTGAGACTCGAGCACCGTCACCTGGGCCTCTGCGGAAGGCCCCAGGGCTTGCGCCGCATGGAGCTGATCGGTCACGCTCGTCAGCTGATCTCGTGCATCGGATGCGCTCGTCTGTGCACTGGTGATCTCGTGGTCGGCCTCTGCGAGATCCTGACGGAGCTGTCTGGCGCGGAGGTCCTCTGCTGCGAAGTGGGCGTCCAGTGCCGTCTGTGCACCACTGAGAATATGCTCTGCCTGGTCTCCCATGAGATCCCTCGACTGCTGATCGACAGTGAGCGTTCTCTGACCATCGACTTGATCTTGCATCATGATCGCCTGTGTGATCGCCTCGCCAGCCGCATGCTGGGCACTGGTCAGCTGACCTCTGACCTCCGTGTCATCGAGTTCAGCGAGCACCTCTCCCTGCTCGACGTGCTGGGCTTCCGACACAGGCAGTGCTTCCACGCGCCCGGCCACGGTGAAGGCAATGTTCTGCGTACCGGCGCTTCCAGTCACAGTGCCGGATGCAGTGACGGCGGAGTCGATATGAACGAGCGCTGCCGTCGTGACCATGGTGACCAAGAGCACGACAATCGTCACGGCGCCACCGACTGCCAGTCGTCGTGCGGAGTGGATCTGAGAGGAGCGGGGCTCTTGTCGACCGCTGTGTGTTCCATCCTGGCTCATCGGTCGATGACCTCCAAGGCGGCTTTCAACGTCTTCTCACGGGGACCGAAGAGCACCTGCCGTCCTTCCTGCAGCATGAGAATGTGCGTCGTCAGCGGCAGCAGACTTGGGCGGTGCGTGACGATGACCACGACGTGTTCGGTGCTGCGCAGAGCGCGCAGAGCCTGATGAAGCGCCGACTCGCCCCGGTTGTCGAGGCTGGCGTCGGGCTCGTCGAGCACGAGGAGAAAAGGGTTGCCATACAGTGCACGGGCGAGTGCCACGAGTTGGCGCTGGCCGCCGGAGAGCTCGGTGCCGCGTTGTGTGATGATCGTGTCGTAACCGGCGGGCAGCGAGAGGATCGCCTCGTGGACGCCCGCCTGACGGGCTGCTGTGATGATCTGGGCGCTGGAGGCGGTCGGAGAGAATCGTGCGATGTTCGCGGCGACGGTGCCGTCGAACAATTCGATGCGTTGAGGCACGTAACCGATCTGTGTTCCGAGACGGTCACCGTACTGGCATATCTCGGCACCGTCGAGCAGTACTCTGCCCGAGGTGAGCAACCGTACACCGACGCAGACCTGGGCGAGGGTGCTCTTTCCTGCGCCGGCGGCTCCGAGCACGCCGAGCACCGACCCTGTGGGGAGTGTCAGGTCGATGTTTCGCAGCAGCACGCGTGAACGGTCGGTGCTGAGCAGGCTCGCATCCTCCACGGTGAATGACCTACTGGGCGCGGGAAGCTGTGTCGTGGGCGGCTCATTTGCGGGTAGGGCGAGGACTTCGGCGATACGCCGTGAGGCATCCCGGGTCTCTTGAAAGGACCGCCAGCGGCCGACGACCTGACTGATGATGGCGATGGCTCTTGCTGTGGTCACGGTGGCGGCGATGATCGATCCAGGCGACATCTCATCGAGAATGACGAAGTACGCACCGGAGGCGAGCACGAGAGACTGCGAGAAGAGTGTGGCGGCGCGACCTGTCGCCCCGATGGCCGTCGTCTGGTCTGTGGTGGTCGCTTCAGATGCGCGCAGCTGCCGGGTCGACTCCTCCCAGCGGGATTCGATCATCTCGATCATGCCCATCGCCGTGGCCTCTTCGACTCCCTGTCTGCCGTTCTCCGAGGCAAGTCTGCGCTGGTCTCGCTGAGTTCGGGTGCTGCGCACGGCTCGTGCGGAGACGAGTTCGTTGAGCAGCATCAACGCAAGCTGCACGGCGATGCAGGCGAGGGCGACCCAGCCGATCGTCGAATGCAGCACGAACACCACGCAGATGTAGACGAGGGCCCATGGGAGGTCGAGGAATGCGAGGGCGGACCCGTTGGTGATGAACGCGTGCACGGCGTCGCCATCGGCGACAGGGTCATGCCGCAGTCGGCTGCGCAGGCTCCCGGCGAGACCGGCGTGGAAGAGGGACGGACGTATCCGCTCGTCGAGAGCGTCGCCCAGCCGATTCGAGATGCGCAGGCGCAGGGCATCGATGACCCCATAGAAGGCGAAGAGCACGGCCACGATGATCGTGAGCGCTACAAGTGTCGGCACAGACCGCGAATTGAGCACGCGATCGTAGACCTGCATCATGAAGAGCGGGCCGGTCAGCACCAGTACGTTGCTGACCAGACTGAGCACGATCAGGCCGATGACCACGGGGCCGAATCCCGAGAAAAGGTTCTCCCTCCGAGCCTTTCCGGGTACGAGTGCGGTCGTTCTGCGGCTCATCACACGAAGCGAAAATCGTCGACCGTCAAATCGTTTGCGGCAACTCCCTGCAGCAGGATTACATCGGCTTCTCCGAACTCGAGGCTGACACCGGAGGTCGTCCCGACGACGTGTGCCAGTGCATCGTCGAATGTCGACACTCCGTATTGCTGGAGGTCGATCAGATCCTGCCCGCCGCGGACATGGGCAGTAAAGTCCTTCACCACATCATGGCCGGAGTCTGGGCCGAAGATGAGCACGTCGTGCCCTGACCCGGACCAGATGGTGTCGTCACCGGTTCCGGCGTCGATGGTGTCGTCGCCCGCGTTCGTGGTGATCGTGTCGTCACCGGCACCCGCGAACACATGGTCCGCGT